>NZ_ML214297.1:0-1200000 GCF_004698125.1 Halosimplex halophilum | reverse complement strand
GGAACACGCTCATCCCCGTGATCACGGTCGTCGGCCTCCAGATGGGGACGCTCGTCGGCGGCGCGGTGATCACCGAGGCGGTCTTCGACTGGCCGGGGCTGGGGACGCTGGTCATCGACGCCATCGGCAACCGCGACTGGCCGCTCATCCAGGGCTGTCTGGTGGTCATCGGCATCGGTTTCGTGGTCGTGAACATCGTCGTCGACGCGCTGTACGCGACGCTGGATCCACAGGTGATGGACTGATGGGACGACTCGACACGCTGCTCCGGTATCTGAACCCCGTCCGACTCGCATCGGCGCTGCGCTCGTCGGTGTCGCCGCGGACGCGGCGCAACCTCCGCCGGGAGTTCGACCGCAGCTTCCTGGCGAAACTCGGGATCGCCCTGATCACGCTGATGGTCGCGCTGGCGGTGTTCGCGCCGCTGGTCGCGCCGTGGAACCCGACGAACCAGAACCTCGAGAACGAGCAACAGCCGCCGCTGGGGTTCAGCCGCACCGAGACACAGACCGGCCAGGAGATGGTCAACGGGAGCCTGCAGATCACCAACGAGACCGTCATGGTAAACGCGACGACCGCCCACCCGCTGGGGACCGACGGGCTCGGCCGCGATATGCTCTCGCGGGTGATCTACGGGGCGCGCACGTCGCTGCTGGTCGGCCTGCTGGGGACGACTCTTGCGATGTTGCTGGGCGTGCCGACGGGGCTGGTCTCGGGGTACTACAGCGGCCGGGTCGACGACCTGCTGATGCGGATCGCGGACGTGAGCCTCGCGTTCCCGTCGCTCGTGCTGGCGATCGCGCTGGTGGGGCTGTGGGGCGAGGCGAGCGTCGCGGTCCCGGACCCGTTCGTGGTGACCGGGATCGCACCGGTGATACGCGGGGCGATATCGCTGCCCGGCGGGCTGACCTACCCGACCGGGATGCCGGAGACGTTCACGCTCCCCGGGACCGTTATCGTCGTGGTCGGGCTGGTCAACTGGGTGTGGTTCGCCCGCGTCGCCCGCGGGGAGGCGCTGTCCGTCCGCGAGGAGGAGTACGTCACCGCCGCGGAGTCGCTGGGCGCCTCCGACCGGTTCGTCATCCGCAAGCACGTCCTGCCCAACAGCCTCACGCCCATTCTGGTGCTGGCGACGATCCAGGTGGCGGCGATCATCCTGCTGGAGAGCGCCCTATCCTTCCTCGGGTTCTCCGGGACGACCCTCTCGTGGGGCTTCGACATCTCCCAGGGCCGGGAGTACCAGACGACCGCGTGGTGGATCGCCGCGATGCCGGGGCTGGCCATCGTCCTCACGGTCATCGGCATCAACCTCATCGGCGACTGGTTCCGCGACGCGCTGGACCCCGGCATCGAGGGTGAAGGGGGTGGCGTCTGATGAGCGACGCGGATACTGACACCGATGTCGACAGCGACGCCCGCGACCTCCTCCAGGTCCGCGATCTGTCGACCCGCTTCTTCACCGAGCGGGGGCAGGTCAACGCCGTCGAGTCGGTCGACTTCGACGTGCGCGAGGGGGAGGTGCTGGGGATCGTCGGCGAGTCGGGCTCCGGGAAATCGGTCACGGCCCTCTCGCTGGTCGACCTCGTCGAGTCGCCGGGCCGGGTGACCGAGGGGGAGATCCGCTACCGCGACCCCGAGCTGGCCGAGGAGTTCCCGGACGCCGCCGACGGGGAGATGGTCGACCTGCTGGAGTTGCCCGAGCGGGTGCGGCGGTCGCTGCGGGGGCCGTCGTTCAGCATGATCTTCCAGGACCCGATGAGCAGTTTCAACCCGTCGCTGACGGTCGGCGAGCAGATCGCCGAGGCCGTCGAGGTCCAGCGCCGCGCGAGCGCCCGCCCCCGCTCGACCCGCTCGCGCACGCAGGGGTACGGCCTGGGGTCGTACCTGCTGGACGGGGTCGTCCCCGGCCGCGACTACACGGACCCGGAGAGCCACGACCGGGCGGTCGAACTGCTGGAGCAGGTCGGCATCCCCGACCCCGCTGAGCGGGCCGAGCAGTACCCCCACGAGTTCTCCGGCGGGATGCTCCAGCGGGCGATGATCGCCCAGGCGCTGGCCGGCGAGCCCGACCTCTTGGTCGCCGACGAGCCGACGACCGCGCTGGACGTGACCATCCAGGCGCAGATCCTCGAACTCCTCCGGGAGATCCAGGCCGAGCGGGACATGAGCGTCCTGCTCATCACCCACGACCTGGGCGTCATCGCGCGGATGAGCGACCGGGTCTGCGTCATGTACGCCGGCGAGATCGTCGAGCGCGGGACGCTCGAAGACATCTTCGAGGAGTCGGTCCACCCCTACACCGAGGGGCTCGTCGGGTCGATCCCCGATCTGGCGGACCCGGCGGCGCGATTACAACCCATCGAGGGGTCGGTCCCGAGCCTGCGCGACGAGGAGATGGACGACCGGTGTTACTTCGCCGACCGCTGCCCGAAGGCGATGGAGCACTGCCTGGAGAAGCCGCCGGAGTTCGACCTCGGCGGCGAGCACGGCGCCAGGTGCGTCCTCGCCGAGCGCGAGTACAGCGAGGCCGCCGCGCTCCCCGACGGCTTCTTCGACGGGAGCGGGGAGCTCGACGGCGGGTCGAACGGAGGTGGTCGCCGTGAGTGAGGACCGCCCGCTGGTGGAAGTCGAGGGGCTGAAGAAGCACTTCGCGGACGACGACTCGCTACTGGACCGGTTGCTCGGCGCCGAGAGCCGGAGCGTCAGGGCGGTCGACGGCGTGAGCTTCGAGGTCGCCGAGGGCGAGACGCTCGGGCTGGTCGGCGAGTCGGGCTGTGGCAAGTCGACGACCGGCGAGACGCTGCTCGCGCTGCAGGACCCGACCGCCGGGGACGTGCGCTTCGACGGCGAGTCGGTGTTCGACCGCGACGACGTGGCGGCGTTCCGCCGCCGCGCGGGCGTGGTGTTCCAGGACCCCTTTTCCAGCCTCGACCCGCGCCAGACCGCCGGGGCCATCGTCACCGAACCGCTCGTGATCCACGGGCTGCCCGAGACCGACCCCGACGTGCGGACCGAGGCCGAGGTGAACGTCGACGGCATCGACGCCGACCGGGTCGAGGTCCGCGTGGCCGACGACGCCGACCGCGTGGTCGACGCCGTCGACGGCGTCGCCACCGTCCACGTGACGGTCCGGCGCCGCGGCGGGGAGCTGTCCGCGACCGTCGCCGAGGACCTGGCCGCCGAGGTGGTCCGGGGCGGCGGATCGGCGGCGTCAGATGGTGGTAATGGCGGTAATGGCGGCGGGAGCGGCGACGACCAAGTGGTCGTGGAAGTGCGGGTCGACCGGTCGATCGACGAGATACGGCGCGACCAGGCGAAGGAACTGCTGGAGCGGGTCGGGCTGTCGGCCGACCAGGTCGACCGCTACCCCCACGAGTTCTCCGGCGGCCAGCGCCAGCGGCTCGGCATCGCCCGGGCGCTGGCGCTCGAACCGGACTTCCTCGTGCTCGACGAGCCCGTGAGCGCGCTGGACGTGAGCGTCCAGGCGCAGATCCTCAACCTCCTCGACGACCTGCAGGCGGAGATGGGGCTGACCTACCTGTTCATCGCCCACGACCTCAGTGTGGTCCGGCACATCTCCGACCGCGTCGCGGTGATGTACCTCGGCGAGATCGTCGAACGGGGCCCGGTCGACGCCATCTTCGAGGACCCCCAGCACCCCTACACGCGGGCGCTGCTGGAGAGCGTCCCCCGCGCCGACACCAGCGAGCAGGGCCGCCGGGTCGACCCGCTGAAAGGCGACGTGCCCTCGCCGCGGGACCCGCCGGCGGGCTGCCGGTTCCACACCCGGTGTCCGCACGCCCGGGAGGCCTGCCGCGCGGAGGCGCCCGACGACTACGACGGCGACGCGCCGGGCCAGCGGGCGGCGTGTTTCCGGCTGGTCGACGACCACCCCTACTGGGACTCCGACCCCATCGACGCGGCCGCGGAGCGGTCCGGGGGCGAGACGGTCGGTGACGAAGCGGCCGGTGACGATTGAGTCTGGGAGGCGTGCGAGTTGCGACGCCTATCGTCCGAACGCTTATTTCGCGTTGGCCGGTAGTAGTAGCTACCATGAGTACTGCTGTTCGGATCGTGAAGACGGCCGACGTACTGCACGGGAAGCCCCGCATCGAGGGGACGCGTGTGGGCGTTTTCCAGGTCGGCGAGGCGGTCCGGCGGGGGGACTGGTCGGAGGGGGACGCCGCCGAGCAGTTGGGGCTTGACGCCGCTCAGGTCCGGGCAGCCGTCGAGTACTACGACGAGCATCCTGAACTGATGGACACCCTGCGGAAACAGAAGCGAGCTCGTCGCCAGTCGATCCGGGCCGAGAGTCGCGCGGAATAGATGCGGATACTCTGCGACCAGAACGTCCCGGAGAAGTATCTGCGTGCGCTGGCCGACGGGAACGCGACCGTGACGACCGTCGAAGACGTTCTGGAACACGACGCGACGGACGCGGAGATCGCGGCCTATGCCGAAACCAACGGCTGGGTCGTCTTCACTAACGACGACGATTTCTACGTCGATGGCGGGGACCACGGACTGCTCTTCTACAGCCAGATCGAGGATCCGTCCCCTGGGACTGTCGTCGAGGCGGTCGAGCGTATCGACGCTGTCTACGAGAACGCCAGCGAGATCGTCGAAACCGTCCCCGACGGGTGGGCGTAGCGGTCCACCCGGTTCGAGACGAACCAGAAGACACCGGACAGGGCCGGTGAGAGCCGACACCTTTTCCGCGGGGCCGCCCGGACTCCCGGGCATGACCGACGACGAGGACGCCGCGGGCGGGCCGGCGTTCGCGGGGACGGGCGCGGCGAGCGCGGTCCGCGAGCACTGGGAGGACCTGATCGGCGACATGGAGGCCACGGCCGCGGAGTTCGAGGACGCGGGCTGGGAGACGCTCCAGTTGCACCCGGGCGACGTGACCGCCGTCACCGGCGACCGCTGGGGGTTCGACGTGCTCGTCCCCGACGACGAGTTCGAGCGGCTGCGCGAGTGGGTCGACGCCGGTGACTTCGACGAACACGACGTCTACCGCGTCGAGAGCGGTATCCACTTCGCGCTCGTCGTGCTCAAGGACGAAGGCGGCGAGCGGGCGGTCTGCTGTCCGCTCTACTACGACGACGCCGCGGTCGAGGGGCTGGGCGAGGTCGCCGCCGGCGAGGGCCGCGTCTACACCCACGTCCGGAACCTCGCCGAGGAGTACGTCACGTTCAGCCACGAGGAGCCGGAACTGTTCTTCCCCGCCGACGGGGACTGATCGGGCGGCGGAGCGAGCGGTCGAGCGGCTCCGAGTGGCCGGTCGATCGGAGGCCGACCGGTCGGAGTCCGCCGGCGATGCCGGGCGCTTAAGAGGGTGTCCGCCCACCGTCCGGTGGATGGCCAAGCCGGTACTGAAGTGGGCCGGGGGCAAGCGGCAGCTGCTCGACGAGCTGTACGCCCGCTTCCCCGAGTCGTTCGACCGCTACCACGAACCGTTCTTCGGCGGCGGCGCGGTCTTCTTCGACCTCGAGCCGGCCGAAGCGACGGTCAACGACACCAACCCCCGGCTGGTGAACTTCTACGAGCAGGTGCGCGACCGCCCCGAGGCGCTGATCGACCGCCTGCGCGAGTTCCGTGACCCCGAGGCCGACCCCGATCCAGACCTGCCGTTCGCCGAGGAGACGCGCCGCGGGGCCGAGGTCGAGCAGTACTACTACCAGCAACGGGCGCGCTTCAACGAGCGCGCCTACGGCGACGGGTGGCCCGAGCGCGACGACGACCGCCTGGAGGAGGCAGCGCTGTTGCTGTACCTGAATCGGACCTGCTACAACGGGCTCTACCGCGAGAACGCCGACGGCGGGTTCAACGTCCCGATCGGCCGCTACGCCGACCCCGACTGGGTGCAGGCCGACCGGGTCCGCGCGGCCGCCGCGGCGCTCGACGGGGCCGAGCTGCGCAACGGCGACTTCTCGTACGTGCTGGAGGCGGCCGAGCCGGGCGACCTGGTGTACTTCGACCCGCCCTACGAGCCGATGAGCCCGACCGCGGACTTCGCGGAGTACAGCGCCGCGGGCTTCGACCGCGCCGACCAGGAGCGGCTGCTGGAGGTGGCCGTCGAACTGGACGAACGGGGCGTCTCCGTGGTCCTCTCGAACAGCGGCGTCACGTACGACCGCTACGCCGAGGCGGGCTTTTTCGTCGAACGGGAGGGCGCCACGCGGGCGATAAACAGCGACGCGAGTTCCCGGGGCGAGGTCGACGAGATCGTGGCGACGAACGTCCCGGAGAGCGAGCGGCGCGGGCCGGACCAGCGAGCGCTCGACGACTACTGACTGCCGAACAGTCGCTCCCGGAGCGACCGCTCGGTGCGCTTCTCGGCGAGCAGGACCGAGCAGTCCACGTCCTCGACCACGTCCATGACGACAGACCCGCCGACGAGTCGCTGGAGCAGGCCGCGCTCGCTCGCCCCGAGGACGACCAGCGTGGCGTCTTCGGCGGCGGTCTCGATCGCCGTCTCCACGTCGCCGGTCTCCACGGTGAGCTTCGCGTTCCCGAGGTCGTGGTCGTTGGCCCAGTCGGCGAGGAAGTCCGCGCCCGCGGCGCTCTCGCCCTCGTCGGCGACGTACAGCAGCGTCACGTCGGCGTCGAACTCCCGGCGCAGGTCGGTCGCCACCGCCGCGCTCAGGTCCGAGTCCGGGCCGCCGGCCGTCGGGACGAGGATCCGCGAGGTGTCCAGCCCGCGGTCCCGGAGGACGAGGAAGTCGCAGGGCTGGTCGCCGGTCACGTCGTCGATGGCCGACTCGGCCCGGCCGGGCGACCAGTGCGAGTCCGGTCCCCAGCCCATCACCACGAGGTCCGCCTCGTGTGTGCGGGCCGCGTCGAAGACGGCCTCGTAGCCCTGGTGGGAGACGATGGTGGTCGTCTCGACGGGGACGCCGAAGGTCTCGGCGTCCTCGCGGGCGCGGTCGAGCAGGCCCTGCGAGGTGGCGTCGATGTCGTCGGCCCGGTCGCGGGCGCGGTCCAGGGGCGTCTGGTCGGGCACCGTGACGATGTGCGTCGCGAGGACCGACCCGCCGCGCTGTTTGGCGACCGCGCTCGCCAGCGTGATGAGGTGCTTCTCGTGTTCGGGGTTGGCCAGCGGGACCATCACGCGGTAGTCGCCGCCGTCCGGCGCGACCGTCTCCGCCGCGGAGACCGCGATGTCGGGCATCTCCTCGGAGCGTTCGGTCACGAACTCGCCGAGCGCGCCCTCGTAGACCGTGTGCCGGCGGGCGTAGACGAGATACCAGACCACGGCGGTCGCGACGAACGCCATCGAGAGGCCGATCTCGATCGGGTCCATGAACGTCACGAGTGCCAGGGAGGCCACCGCGCCGAGGATCGGCGTCACGGGGTAGAACGGCACCGTGAAGTCGGGGTCGTACTCCTCGACGTCGGCCTCCCGGAAGACGACGAGGCCGACGTTGATCAGCGCGTAGACGATGAGGTGGAGGACGCTGGCGGCCTTCGCGAGCACTTCGAGTTGCTTGCCCAGCGCCGCGATGAACACGAGGATCACGGCCCCGGTGACGAGGATCGACCGGTAGGGCGTGGCGAAGGAGGGGTGGATGTCGTTGAGCCAGTCGGTGACGATGCCGTCCCGCCCCATCGCGAAGTTGATCCGCGCCGAGGCGAGGATGCTCGCGTTGGCCGACGACGCGGTCGCCAGCAGCGCCGCGAGCGTCACGACCGTCACCGCCACGCCGGTCAGTCCGCCGGGGAACGCGATCTCGGTCACCTGGGCGACGGGGGCGTCCCGGCTCAGGTCCGGCCACGGGACGACCCCGAGCATGATCGTCACGAGGATCCCGTAGACGACGGTCACGAGGGCGACGCTCCCGATGACGGCGATCGGGAGGTTCCGCCCCGGGTTCTTCAGTTCCTCCGCGACGGTCGCGATCTTGGCGTAGCCGAGGAACGAGACGAACACGACCGCGGTCCCGGGGAGGATGGCGCCGTAGCCCATCGGGGAGAGCCCGCCCTCGCCGACGAGGACGGCGTAGTCGAAGGATAGCCAGCCGACCACGGCGAAGACGCTCAGGATCGACAGGAGGGTGAGGACGATCACCGTCTGGACGCCGCCGGTCTCCTTCGCGCCGACGTAGTTGACGGCGACGAAGATCAGGCCCGCGATCAGCGCGCCGACCTGGATGTCCGCGAGGAACAGGAAGCCGGGGATCGGGACCAGCGTGGTGAGGTACTGGCCGAACCCGATGCAGTAAAAGGCGGAGGCGAAGGCGAGCCCCATCCAGTCGCCCATGCCGGCGATCGAGCCGAACAGCGGACCGAGCGAGCGGTTGATGTAGTAGTAGCCGCCCCCGGCCTTGGGCATCGCCGTCCCGAGTTCGGAGACCGAGAAGGCGTTGATCATCGCGACGACGCCGCCGACGAGGAAGGAGGCGACGACGACCGGTCCGGCCTCCTGGGCGGCGACCCCCGGGAGGACGAAGATCCCGGCGCCGATCATCGTCCCGATCCCGATCGTCATCGCCGACAGCAGGCCCAGGTCCTTCGCGAGTTCCTCGTCGCCGCTCATTCCGGCTCGTCCCCCGTCTCGGTCGGGTCCTCCGGCGTGACCTCCTCGACCTCGGCGTCCGTCTCGGGGTCGGGGAGCGTCACGACCGGTCGGTCGGACTCGGTGACGAGCCGGAGCGTCTTGTCGCCGGCCAGGAACTGGACCAGCCGGTTGCCACCTCGCGGGCGGAACGCGATCGCCGACGCGTCGACCTCGTCGGCCGTCCGGACGATCGCGTCGACCACGTCGGAGTCGTACAGCATACGGTCGTCCGCCGACGGGAACTCCTCGCGGAAGGCCTCGAACGCCTCGTTCGCGACCGCCTCGCTCTGTTCGACCGGGGTCTTGTCCGGCACGCCGCCGCCCTTCTCGACGACGTACGTGACGGTCACCCGGTCGGGGTCGTGCGGCGCGAGAGCCCTGGCCGTCGCCCTCGCGTCCGACTCGTCGGCCACCGGGACGAGCGCGTGCGTCATCACGTCCCGTTCTCCGTCTCTGGGCTCGGACATACTCCGCTAGATACATCGAATCCGTAAAATACGTTCCGATAGCTGGGCTATCGTTCGTATCTTGCGCTGAATTTTCAGCGATCGTTTCCAGACCGTGAGACGACCGCTATCCGCTCGTTTCCGGTCCTGTCGGTCTCCACGACGAGTGATGTGGGCGAGAAACGGTCGCTCGCGGAACGGAAGCCGACGAAACAGGGGTGCTTATTTTCGATCCGATCGTACGTATAAGTATGAGCGATCGGTTCGACGAGATCGACAGGCGGATCGTCTATATGCTCGCGGAGGACGCGCGACACACGTCGGCGCCGGACATCGCCGCCGAGGTCGACGTGTCGCCGGCGACGATACGGAACCGGATCCGCCGTCTCGAAGCGGAGGGCGTGATCGAGGGGTACCACGCCCAGGTCGATTACGAGAAACTCGGCGGTCGGCTCACCAACCTGTTCCTCTGCACGGCGTCGGCGACCGACCGCAAGCGCTTCGCCCAGCGGGTGCTCGATATCCCGGGGGTGGTCAACGTCCGGGAGCTCATGACCGGCGACGAGGACCTCCACGTGACCGTCGTCGGCAGGGACATGGCCGATATCAGACGCATCTCGCGGGAGATCGCGGCGATCGGGGTCCACATCGACGACGAGGACCTGCTGCACCGCGAGCACTTCCAGCCCTACGAGCCGTTCGGCGCCGACGGCGACGACCCGGCGAAACCGGTGACGGGCATCGCCGACATCAGCGACGACGCCGACGTGGTCGAACTGCAGGTCGGCGACGACGCGCCCATCGTCGGGAAGACCCTGGAGAACGCGGCGGACGAGGGCCTGCTCGACAGGGACGTGCTCGTCGTGTCGCTCGACAGCGACGAGGACGAGGAGGGCGTGACGCCCGACGGGACGACCGCCATCTCCGGCGGGGAGACGGTGACGCTGTTCTCCAGGACGGGCCTCGCCGAGGAGACCCTCCGCGTGTTCACGGGGCGGTAGCGGCCGGTCGGCGGGGACCGAAACCCCGGTGGGCGCGACCGCGCGGTCAGCCGAACAGCCGCTCCCGGAGCGACCGCTCGGTGCGCTTCTCGGCGAGGAGGACCGAACAGTCCACGTCCTCGACCACGTCCATGACGACCGACCCGCCGACGAGGCGCTGGAGCAGGCCCCGCTCGCTGGCGCCGAGGATCACCAGCGTCGCGTCTTCGGCGGCGGCCTCGATGGCGGTCTCCACGTCGCCGGTCTCGACGCGCATGTTCGCGTCGCCCAGATCGTGGTCGCCGGCCCAGCCGGCGAGGAAGTCCGCGCCCGCGGCGCTCTCGCCCTCGTCGGCGACGTACAGGAGGGTCACCTCGGCGCCGAACTCCCGGCGGAGGACCGTGGCGATCTCCGCGGAGAGGTCGGAGTCCGGGCCGCCCGCCGTGGGGACGAGCACGCGCTGGGTGTCCAGCCCGCGGTCCCGGAGGACGAGGAAGTCCGCGGGGAGGTCACCGGCCATCTCGTCGAAGGCCGACTCGGCGCGGCCGGGGGAGCCGTGGGCGTCGGGCCCCCAGCCCATGACGACCTGGTCGGCGTCGTGAGTGCGGGCGGCGTCGAATATCTGTTCGAACCCGCGGTGGGAGAGGATGGTGTGGGTCTCGACGGGGACGCCGAACGTCTCGGCGTTCGCCCGGGCGCGGTCGAGCAGGGCCTCGGAGGTGGCGTCGATGTCGTCGGCGTTCTCGCGGGCGCTGGCCAGCGAGGTCTGGTCGGGCACCGTGACGATGTGCGTGGCGACGACCGTCCCGCCCTTCGCTTTCGCCAGCGCGCTGGCGAGGGTGATCAGGTCCTCCTCGTGTTCGGGGTTGGCCAGCGGGACCATCACGCGGTAGTCGCCGCCGTCGGGGGCGACGCCCGCGGCCGCGGAGACGGCGGGCTCGGGCATCTCCTCGGAGCGTTCGAGGATGTACTGCGAGAGGATCCCCTGTTTCTCGGTGCGGGTCCGGGCGTAGAAGACGTACCACGCCATCGCGCCGACCACGAGGACGGCGCTGACGACCTTCGCGGGATCGATGATGAAATACAGGAGCGCGAACGACGAGAGGGTCCCGAGGATCGGGACGACCGGGTACAGCGGGACGGTGTAGTCGGGCCGGTACTCCTCGGGGTCGGCGGTCCGCATGACGATCAGCGCGATGTTCAGGAGACCGTAGATGATGAGGTGCAGCGCCGAGCCGATCGAGGAGAGCAGCTCCAGGTCCGCTGAGACGATAAAGACGAGGATGAGCAGCCCCGTGATCCCGATCGAGCGGTACGGCGTCGCGAAGCGGTCGTGGATCTCGTTGAGCTTCGGCGTGACGATGTTGTCCCGCCCCATCGCGAAGTTGATCCGCGAGGAGGCGAGGATGCTCGCGTTGGCCGACGACGCGGTCGCGAGCAGCCCGCCGAACAGGAGCGCACCGGCCATGACCGTCCCCTGGATCTGGCGGCCGACCTCGACGACGGCGGTGTCGCCCGCGGCGGACACCTCCGCGACGAATCCCTGGGGGACGGCGGCGCTCATGATCAGCAGGACGAGCGCGTAGATGGTCGTCACGATGAGGACGCTCCCGATGACCGCGCGCGGGAGGTTCTTGCCCGGGTTCTTGATCTCCTCGGCGACGCTGGTGATCTGGACGAACCCGAGGTAGGAGACGAATATCAGGCCCGTAGTGGCCATCATGGGGCCGTAGCCCGCGGGGTCGGGGAGGTTCGCCGGGTCGGCCCGGAGCGACCCGAAGATGGTGAAGACGGTGAGGATGGCGACGAGGACGACGACGATGACGTTCTGGAGCCTGCCGGTCTCCTTGGCGCCGACGTAGTTGACCAGCGTGAAGAAGGCGGCGCCGGCCAGCGCGATGAGTTTGACCGCCGTGATCTGCAGGGGGCCGGCGCCGTAGGTTCCCTCGATCCCGATGATCTGGGTCATGTAGTCGCCGAACCCGTACATGTAGAACGCCGAGGCGAAGGCGAGGCCGAGCCAGTTGGCCCAGCCGGCGACCGAGCCGAACAGCGGGCCCAGCGCGTGGTTGACGTAGAAGTACGCGCCGCCGGATTTCGGCATCGCCGTTCCGAGTTCGCTCGCCGACATCGCGGTGAACAGCGCGATGACTCCGCCGAGGACGAACGCCGCCACGGCGAGGCTGCCGGCCTCCTCGATGGCGACGCCCGGGAGGACGAAGATCCCGGCGCCGATCATCGTCCCGACGCCGATCGTCAGCGCCGCCAGCGGGCCCAGGTCCTTGGCCAGTTCCTCGTCACTCACTCTCGTCCCTCCTCGCCACCGTCCGCTCGTTCGATGTCGGGCAACACGACGACGGGTCGGTCGGTCTCGGTCACCAGCGACAGGGCCACGTCGCCGGTGAGCAGCTGGATCCACCGACTCCCGCCGCGGGGGGTGATGACGATCGACGACGCGCCGTAGTCGTCTGCGGCCGCGAAGACGGCGTCGGCCACGTCGGTATCGTAGCGGATCTCCGTCTCGACGTCGGCGTCGTCGCCGAAGTAGGCTTCGAGGACCGCGAACGCCTCCTCGGCGGCCTCCTCCCGCTGTTCGACGCCGGCCTTGTCGGGGGCACCGCCGGCCTTCTCGACGACGTGGACGGCCAGTATCGACCCGAACTCGTGGCCGTCGAGCGCGCGGGCGGTCGCCGCGGCGTCGTCCTCGTTCGCGACCGGGAGGACGACCCGGTCGAGGAGGGCGCTCATCGTTGCCGTCCCCGCCCGCGGTCGCAGCTCGGTTCCGGTCCTGCCGTCGACTGACGTGTCCCGGGGGAGACGAACCGTTCCATGGTCGTTCCCTACGAGCGACCCAACTTAACCACTTTGTCCGACGGCCGCGAGCGGGACGGTTCGAAATCGGCGTCCAGCGGCCGGCCCGCGTCCGCTCCGGGATCCGTGCCCGGTGGCCGCGGCCGCGCGCCGGTTCCGAAACGTACATCTTCCACCGCCCGGTCCGTGACAGTTGTCTCATGGCGGTCGTCACCGATCGGTACGTCGACTATCGTCTCAGCCTCTCGCTGGTCGGGACGGTCGTCAAGTACCTGGCGGCCGCGCCGCTGTTCCCGGTGCTCGTCGCTATCTACTACGGCGAGAGCGTGCTCCCGTTCGTCGCGGCCAGCGCGGTCATGGTCGCGGTCGGGTTCGGCCTCGAACAGCTCTCCCCGAGGGACAGCGAACTCGGCCACCGCGAGGCGTTCCTGCTGGTGAGCCTCTCGTGGCTCGTGATCCCGGTCCTCGGGACGGTCCCGTACCTCGTCGCCGGCAACGGCAGCGTCGGGGCGCACACCATCGACGGGGTCGTCAACGCCCTCTTCGAGAGCATGAGCGGGTTCACGACCACGGGATCGACGGTCATGAACAGCATCTCCTTCGAGACCCACTCCCACGCGCTGCTGATGTGGCGCCAGCTCTCCCAGTGGCTCGGCGGGATGGGGATCCTCGTGTTGATGGTCGCGATCCTCCCGGAGCTGTCGGTCGGCGGCGCCCAGATCATGAACGAGGAGGCCCCCGGCATCTCCATCGAGAAGCTCACGCCGCGCATCCAGGAGACCGCGCGGGCGCTGTGGAAGATCTACGCCGGGTTCACCGTCCTGGCGGCGCTGGTCTACTACGCGCTCAACGTCGTCGGGCTCGCGCCGAACATGGGGGTGTACAACGCCGTCGCCCACGCGCTGACGACGATGCCGACCGGCGGGTTCTCGCCCGAGGGGCGCAGCATCGAGGCGTTCACGCCGGCGGTCCAGTGGGCGGTCGTCCCGTTCATGGTCGTCGCCGGGACCAACTTCGCGCTGTTCTGGTACGCGCTCGACGGGCAGGTCGACCGGCTGACCGACAACGCCGAGTTCCGGTCGTACCTCGGGCTGATGGCCGGCGTCACCGCCGTCATCGCGGCCCTCCTGTTCACCGGCCTGGGCGTCGCCTCGGCCGCGCCGAACATCGCCCCCATCCCGGGGAACCTGGAGAACTCGCTTCGGCAGGCGACCTTTCAGGTCGCCGCCATCGTGACGACGACGGGGTACGCGAGCATGGACTTCAACTACTGGCACCCCGCCGCCCAGACGGTCCTGCTCTTCGCCTTCTTCCTGGGCGGGTCCGCGGGGTCCGCGGCCGGGTCGATCAAGATCGTCCGCTGGGTGCTCGTCCGGAAGGCGATGGCGCGGTCGCTGTTCACGTCGATCCACCCGGAGGCCGTCAAGCCGGTCCGGGTCGGCGACGAGGCCGTCGACGAGGGGACGCTCCGGGACGTGTTCGTCTTCATCATGATCTTCCTCTCGCTGTTCGCCGTCTCGACGGTGCTGCTGTACGTCGACAGCCTGTTCGTCGACGAGATGAACCTGACCGGGCTGGAGGCGATGAGCGTCGCCATCGCGACGCTGGGCAACATCGGCCCGGGCTTCGGCGCGGTCGGGCCGATGAACAACTTCGAGCTGTTCTCCGCCCCGGCGAAGCTGTACATGGTCTTCCTGATGTGGATCGGTCGGCTGGAGATCCTCTCGGTGCTCGTCATCCTGACGCCGGCGTACTGGCGGACGTGACGGCGGTGCGCTGACCGGCGCGGGGCGGGCGCGACGCGGCGGCCGCCGGTACTACTTACTTGCCACCCGACCCAACGTCGGGCCATGACCATCTACGAGACGGAGGTGCCCGGGGTCGGGCGGAAGTTCGAGATGGAGATCGACGGCGGACAGCGACTGGTCGTCGTGCTCCACCACGACGGGAAGCGGGACGTGTACCTGCGGCCAGACGAGGACGCCGACAGCGAGCAGCTGTTCACGCTGTCGGGCGACCAGGCGCGCAAGTTCGGGTCGATCCTGGAGGGGGCGTACTTCCAGCCGGTCGAACTCGACGAGGTGGCGGTGCCGCTCGGCGAGGCGATCATCGAGTGGCACGAGGTCGACGACGAGGCGGAACTGGCGGGCGTCTCACTCGAGACGGCGTCGATCAGACAGCGGACCGGCGCGTCCATCATCGCGATCCAGCGCGGCGAGGAGACGATCCCGAACCCGACGCCCGACACGCGGATTCGGGCCGGCGACACGCTCGTCACGCTCGGCACGCGCGAGGAGCAGTCGGGGTTCGAGGCGCTGATCGGCGGGGACGGATGAGCGAGGCGCTGGTCGAGGTCGGGATCGCGCTCGCCGCGCTCGCGGCGGTCGGATACGTCGCCCATAGGATTTCGCTGTCGGTGATCCCGGCGTACATCGTCGCCGCCATCGTCGTCGGCCCGCACGAACCCACGTCAGTCCTGGGCGTCTCGCTTACGCTCGTCCCGGAGACGGAGTACATCGACGTGCTCGCGGAACTGGGGGTCGTCCTCCTGCTCTTCTTCCTCGGGCTGGAGTTCAGCGTCGACAAGCTCCTCGCCGACCGGCGGCGGATCCTGGCCGCGGGGACCGTCGACCTCGCGCTCAACTTCGGCGTCGGGATCGCGATCGGGCTGGCGTTCGGGCTGGATCCGGTCACGACGCTGTTCGTCGCGGGCGTCGTCTACATCTCCTCGTCGGCCATCGTGACGAAGTCGCTCATCGAGGAGGGGTGGATCGCCAACGCCGAGAGCGGGCCGATCCTCGGGACGCTCGTCTACGAGGACCTCTTCATCGCCGTCTACCTGGCCGTGATGGCGGCGCTGGTCGGCGGGAGCGGCGACGTCGCGGCGGTCGCGGCGGACGTGGGCGTCGCCTTCGCCTTCCTGGGCGTCCTCGGCGTCGCGGCCTGGGGGGGTACCGCCGTCATCGATCGGGCCTTCGACCTCGGCCCGGACGAGCTGTTCATGATCGGCGTGCTGGCGGCGACGACGCTCGTCGCCGGCGCCGCCCTGACGCTCGGTCTCAGCGAGGCGGTCGCGGCCTTCTTCGTCGGCGCGGCGTTCAGCCAGACCGACCACGTCGACCGGATCGAACACCAGATCGCGCCCGTCAGGGACCTGTTCGCGGCGTTTTTCTTCTTCTCGATCGGGCTGACGATCGACGTGACCGTCGTCACGACCGTCGCCGGGCTGCTCGGCGCGGCGGTCCTCGCCTCGACGGTGACCAAACTCGTCAGCGGCACGGTGTCGGGTCGGTTCTACGACCTCTCGCCGGTGCGCTCGCTGCGGACGGGGATCGGGCTGGTCCCCCGCGGGGAGTTCTCGCTGGTCATCGCGACGCTCGCCGTCGGCGCGCCCGAACCCGTCTCGACGGTGATACCGCCGTTCGCCGTCGGGTACGTCCTCGTGATGAGCGTCGTCGGGACGGTCCTCATCCAGCACTCCGACCGGTTGACCGGGCGGCTGTCGCCGTACGTCCCGGCCTCCCGGTGAGAGGACCGGCCGGAGCGTTCGTCGGCGGCGACTCGCCCCGGCTGGCGCCCGTGTTCGCGGCGCTGCCGGCGGCCGTGTCACGCTCCGCCACCGAGGGAAATCCACTTAGGCCCGCCGCGTAAAGCCCGGTGCATGCACGCGGAGGGCCGCACATGCGCGTGGTGATCGTCGGCGCCGGCGAGGTGGGGTCGACGATCGCCGAGAGCCTCGCCGAGTCCCACGACGTGGTCGTCGTCGACATCGACAGCGACCGCGTCGAGTCGCTCACCTACTCGCTGGACGTGCTGCCGATCGAGGGCGACGGGAGCGACGTCGAGACGCTCGAGGAGGCCGGCGTGGCCGACGCCGACATGGTGATCGCCAGCACCGACGACGACGAGACGAACATCGTGACCTGCGGCGCGGCCAACGTCGTCAGCGACGCGTTCACCATCGCTCGCGTCAAGAGCCCGAAGTACCTCACCGCCTGGCAGCGCGCCCGCGGCGCCTTCGGGGTCGACTTCATGGTCTGTTCGGACCTGCTGACCGCGGAGGCCATCGTCGGGCTGGCGGGCCTGCCGACCGCCCAGGACGTGGACACGTTCGCCGACGGGCTCGTCCAGATGACGGAGTTCGAGATCCCCGCGGAGAGCCCGGTCGCCGACCAGACCGTCGCCGAGGCCGACCGCTTCGACTCGCTGACCTTCGCCGCCATCATCCGCGAGGACGAGGTGGTGATCCCCCGCGGTGACACCCGGCTACGGGCCGGCGACGAGGTCGTCGCCATCGGCAGCCCCGAGAGCATCCGCGATTTCAGCTCCGAGATCGCCCCCAGGGAGCGGGGGCCGGAGGACATCGTCATCGTCGGCGGCGGGGAGATCGGCTACCAGACCGCCCGGTTGCTCGAAGAGCGTGGCTTCTCCCCGCGGCTGATCGAACAGGACGAGGACCGGGCCCGCTGGCTCGCCGAGAAGCTGCCCAACACCACCGTCCTGAACAGCGACGCGACCGACCAGGAACTGCTCGAACGGGAGAACGTCGGGAAGGCCGACGTGATCGTCGCCGCGCTGACCAACGACCAGCAGAACCTGCTCGCGACGCTGCTCGCCAAGCGAAAGGGCACCAAGCGGGCGATCACCGTCGTCAACACGGGCGATTTCGCGGAGCTGTTCGAGGCCGTCGGCGTCGACGTGGCCGTCAGCCCGCGGAAGGCGACCGCCGAGGAGATCACCCGGTTCACCCGCGCCCGCCGCGCGGAGAACGTCTCGATCATCGAGGGGGACAGGGCCGAGGTGCTCGAACTGGAGATCGACGCCGAGAGCGTCCTCGTCGACCGGTCGATCCGCGAGTCGGCCGCCGACATCCCCGAGGGCGTCGTCATCGGCGCGATCACCCGCGGCGACGAGCACATCACGCCGCGCGGTGACACGGTCGTCCGGGAGGGCGACCACGTGATCGTCTTCGTCGACACCGAGGTACTCGACGAAGTGACCGAGAAGCTGTGAGCGCGTGATGAGGGTCGTCGGCGAACTCAGGGTCGACTGGGCGACCAGCCTGAGCCTCGTCGGGACCGTCCTGAAGGCGCTGACGGCGCCGCTGGTCGGGACGGCGCTCGTCGCGCTGTGG
Source organism: Halosimplex halophilum (assembly GCF_004698125.1). NCBI lineage: Archaea > Methanobacteriati > Methanobacteriota > Halobacteria > Halobacteriales > Haloarculaceae > Halosimplex > Halosimplex halophilum. The sequence continues at coordinate 1,182,069 of NZ_ML214297.1, read as the reverse complement.
TACCGCGAGCCGCTCGTCCCCTTCCTGGCGACCGCGGTCCTGACGCTGGGCGCCGGGATCGCGCTCGAACGGCTCGGCAGAGACGATCTGGGCATCCGCGAGGGGTTCCTGATGGTCGCGCTGACGTGGCTGGCCATCGCCGTCGTCGGCGCGGTCCCGTTCCTGATCGCCGGCGAGGGGAACCTCGCGAGCCCCGTCAACGCGCTGTTCGAGTCGACCAGCGGCGTCACGACCACGGGCGCGACCGTCGTCGCAGACTTCGACACCCACAGCCGGGCGATCCACCTCTGGCGGGCGCTCCTGCAGTGGATGGGCGGGCTCGGCATCCTCGTCATCGCCGTGGCCGTCCTCTCGCAGCTGTCGATCGGTGGCGCCCAGCTCATGGAGACCGAGTCCCAGACCCGGGACGTGAACAAGCTCACACCCTCGATCGAGGAGACGGCCCGCCTGCTCGGCTGGCTCTACGCCGGGCTGACCGGGCTGATGGTCGCGACGTGGCTGGCCATCGGCGCGGTCGGCCTCGGGCCGGAGGTGACGCTCTACGACGCGGTGGCCCACGCGTTCACCGCTGTCTCGACGGCCGGGTTCTCGCCGCGGGCCGGGAGCCTGGGCGCGTTCTCGCCGGCGGTCCAGTGGGCGACGATCCCGTTCATGTTCCTCGGCGCGACGAACTTCGTGTTGCTGTACCACCTGACGCGGGGCGACCCCTCGCGGCTGGTCGACAGCGACGAGTTCCGCTTCTACCTCGCGGTGGTGCTCGGGCTGACGGGGCTGACCGCGGCCTTTCTGGTCGCCTCCGGGGAGTTCACCCGGGTCGAGCGGGTGGCCCGCCACTCGCTGTTCCAGGTCGTGTCCATCCTGACGACGACGGGCTACGCGACGGTCGACTTCAACGGGTGGTCGGCGGCGGCCAAGCACATGCTCTTCCTCGCGATGTTCTCCGGCGGGATGGCCGGCAGCACGACGTGTTCGATCAAGACGCTGCGCTGGCTGGTCGTCGTCAAGTCGTTCCGCCGGGACCTGTTTCGCGAGATCCACCCCGACGCGATACGGCCGGTGCGGCTGTCCGGGCAGGTCGTCGACGAGGAGGTCGTCCGCGACGTGTACGCCTACGTCCTCCTGAGTGGCATCGTCTTCGTGCTCCTGACGGTGTTCGTCGTCACCGACGCCGCGCGGGCCGGGAAGCAGATCGGCGAGTTCGAGGCGATGGGGGCGTCGGCGGCGACGTTCCTCAACATCGGTCCCGCCTTCGGGGCGGCCGGACCGTACGGGGACTACGCGTGGTTCCCGGCGACGACGAAGGTCGCCTTCATCGTGCTGATGTGGGTCGGACGCATCGAGATCATCCCGGTGCTCGTCCTGCTGACGCCGGCGTTCTGGCGGTCGTGACCTCGGTGGACCGGCGGCCGTCGCGTCGGCGGACCGACGGGCGTCGGCGAGCGGGCGGTCGCCCGCACGACCCCCGGAACGCGTATTAGCGTCGACCGCATACGGCGCGCGTGGAGCAGCCGTGGCCACCGTCGACCTCGGTCGCGCTCGGCCTGCTCGTCGCCGTCGTGCTGGTCGCGGGCGCGGGGTCGCTCGCTCTCTCGGCGGCGGGGCCGGACGACCCCCGGGTGGGGACGACGCCGGCGAAGCTGGTCGAGCCCCGGCCGGGCGAGAACGTCTTCTGGCCGTACACGAGCACCCGCCGGTCCGCGAGCGGGCGGACCCTCGCGATCAACCTCGTGGTCTACGCCGACGCCGAGACCGTCCGGTACTTCCTGACCGAGCGGGGCGGCGCCACCTGGAACGAGACGACCGCCGAGTGGCAGGACGTGGGGCCGACGACCGCGGGGGAGTCCGCGGCCGCGGCCGGGGCGAACGGCACGGTCGTCGAGTGGGCCGCCGCGCGCGGCGCGACGCGCTATCTCTACGTCCACAACTACGTCCTGACCGAGCCGGGGCCAAACGAGACGCGCCGGCCCTACCGCGCGGCGCCGTACACCGGCCACGGCGAGCGCAACGTCGGCGGGCGGTGGATCGACGAGACCTACCAGCTACACGACGGGAACTACTTCGGCGCCCGCGACCACCTCCGGATCTACGAGTCGCCGTTCGAGTCCGACGAGTGGGTCGCCGTCCAGGCCCACAGCGACCACTGGGACTGGTTCCGCCTGCGCCACACCGTCCACGCGACCGACGCGACGCGCGACCGGCTGGAACGGGAGTTCATGGGCGAGCCCTCGGTCGAGACCGTCTGGCGGATGTACCTCGGGAACCGCCGGGCGCTGGGCTCGGACGGCTGGGCGACGGTCGTCGACTTCGTCGGCCTGCTCGGCGCCGGGGGTATCGGGTCCGGCCTCGCAGCGGTGGGGCTGGTCGCCGGCCGCGACGCGACGGCGCTCGTCCGGCGGCGCACCGCGACGGCCGGGAACCGGCCGTCCCCCCGCGAGTTCGACCGGTCGCTGCGGGCGAGCGCGGGCCCCGTCGGGGCGGCGAAGCGGGCGGTCGTCTCCGGGCTGCTCGCGCGCGGGTGGCTCGACCGCGAGGACGCCCTGCTCGTCGTCCGCGGGCTCTCGTACGCCCTGCTGTTCGCGGCGCTGTTCGGCTGTTACCTGTCGGTCCGGTTCGGCGGGATCGCGCTCGAGAACCGCTTCGCCGACATCTCGCCGAAGGTCATCGCCGCCGGGCTGTACCCGGTCCTGGCGCTGGGGCTCCCCGCCGTCGCCCACGTGTTCGGCCGGGACCTGGACCCGGTCAGGAGTTTCTCGGTCGCGGCCCTCGGCGTCGGGGCGGCGATCGTCGTCGACTACCGGGCGCTCGGCGTCACGGTGCTGTCGCTCGACGTGGTGCTCCACCGGGTCGGCGTCGTCGTCGCGATCGGCCTGCTCGCCGCGGGGGCGGTCAGCCGCCGGTCGTCGACCGAGACGGTCAACCCGCTCGTCGCCGCCGGGACCCTGCTGTGGGTGACCCTGCTGGTCGCGCCGCTGGTCGGCTGGCTGTGACTCGCCGGTCGCCGGTCGGCCGGCTGTGACCTCAGTCCCCGGCCCGCGCGGTCACGGCCACCCACGCGTCCTCGGAGCCGGTGCCGTCCCCGTCGTCCGTCTCGACCGAGACCACCTCGAAGCCCGCGTTCGCGAACAGTTCGCGGACGCGATCGGGGCCGTAGCGCTCGAAGTGGCGGCGGTCGTCGTCGTAGGGACTGCGGTCGACGCCCGCGCGGTCGCCCCCGCCCGCCGTGCCGGCGGCCGCCTCGTCGTCGGTGCCGGCGGCCTTCAGCGAGACCACTGTGACGCCGCCGTCGGCGAGCGCCCGTTCGAACTCGGCGAGGGTCCCGGGGACCTCGCGCTCGGGGACGTGCAACAGCGACGCGCAGGCCCACAGCCCGTCGAAGCCGCCGTCGGCGAACGGGAGCGCTCGCATGTCCCCGCGGACGGGCGTCGCCTCCGGGACGCGCTCGCGCGCCTGCCCGAGGAACGACCGCGTGAGGTCGAACGGGACGACCTCGAAGCCGGCCTCGGCGAAGGCCGCCGACTCCCAGCCCGGGCCACACCCCACGTCGAGGACCCGCGGCGGACCCGTGGAGTCGCTCCCGTCGGCGCGGGTCCACGTGTCGGCCCGGCCGACCGCGGTCACGAACTGCTCGACGATGTCGGCGACGACCGAGCGGTCGCCGTGGATCTCCTCGTAGGTGTCGGCGACCCGTTCGTAGGTCTCGACCGTCCGCCGGACGCGTTCGTCCATACGGGTCGGCGTCCGCGCGGCGAGGTGGTAAGTCCACCGACGGGAGCGCCGCCCGGGGCCCCGGCCGCCGGTCGCCGCCGCTCCCGGCGCCCCGCGGTCGGCGACGAGAACGACACTATAAAGCGGCGGTGCGTCGAAGCGGGCGACATGAACCCGAAGATCCTGATTCTCGGTCCGCCGGGCGCCGGCAAGGGCACCCAGAGCGAGCGTCTCGCCGACGAATTCGGCGTCGAACACGTCACGACGGGCGACGCCCTGCGGGCGAACAAGGAGATGGACATCAGCGACATGGACACCGAGTACGACACGCCCGGCGAGTACATGGACCGGGGCGACCTGGTCCCGGACGTGGTCGTCGACGCCATGGTCGGCGAGGCGCTGTCGGACACGGACGGGTTCGTCCTCGACGGCTACCCGCGCAACGGCGACCAGGCCGAGGCGCTGAAGGACATGACCGACCTCGACGTGGTGCTCGTCCTCGACGTGCCCGAGGAGGAACTGGTCGACCGCCTCACCGGCCGCCGGGTCTGCGAGGACTGCGGCGCCAACTACCACGTCGAGTTCAACCAGCCCGAGGAGGAGGGCGTCTGCGACAAGTGCGGCGGCGAGCTCTACCAGCGGGAGGACGACAACGAGGAGTCCGTGCGCAACCGGCTGTCGGTCTACCACGAGAACACCGAGCCCGTGCTGGAGCTGTACGAGGACCACGACGGCTACGTCGAGATCGACGGCGACCAGACGCCCGACGAGGTCTGGGCGGACGTGAAGGCGGCCGTCGAGGCCGAGGCGTGACTCCCCTGCGGGAGCGACCGGGAGAATTAAAGGTTGATAACGACCGAGGACGGAGATAGATAGCAATGGCACGGACGGCAGAAAAGGCGGAGTCGCTGGCCGAGGAGAGCCAGTCGATGGCCGACGCCATGGCGCGCGTGCTCCGGGTGGCCGACGAGCAGGGCACCGTGGAGTGGAGCGACGTCAGCGGCGACATCACCAGCGGCGAGTGGGGCCGGCTCATCGAGCAGGGCATCCTCGTCGACGTCGACGGCGAGGGGTTCGTCGTCGACGACCCCGAGGGCGTCCGCGACGCGCTCGGCGACGACGCGCCCGCCGAGGCCGGCTCGACCGACGGGTCGTCGGGCAGCTCGGGGTCGTCGGCGTCGAGCGGCACCTCGACCGCGTCGAGCGGCTCCACCGACGACGAAGACGAGGGCTGGTCCCGCTGGGACAAGCTGGCGGCCGTCGCGACGGTCGCCCTCTTTCTCGGCTACTCGCAGGCGCCGATCCGCAACGGCGTCGGCGGCGTGATCGACCTCGCGCTCGGGCCGCTGGCGGACGTGATGCCCTTCTACATCATGATCCTCGTGCTCGCCACGTTCACCGGCTTCAGCTCGACGGTGCTGCAGGGCAAGCTGATGAACATGGAGAAGATGGGCGAGTACCAGGAGCGCATGCAGGAGATCCAGGAGCGCCGCAAGGAGGCCAAGGAGCGCGGCGACGACGAGGCCCTGGAGGAGATCCAGGAGGAGCAGATGGAGGCGATGGGCGACCAGCTCGGCATGTTCAAAGAGCAGTTCCGGCCGATGGTGTGGATCATGCTCGTCAACATCCCCGTGTTCCTCTGGATCTACTTCATGGTCCAGACGCCGGAGATGGTCGCCGGCACCGGCCCGGCCATGGTCCTCCCGCTCATCGGCGAGATCGCCACCTGGAACCAGCGCATCGGCCCGATGTGGGCGTGGATCGTCTGGTACTTCGTCTGCTCGATGAGCTTCACCCAGATCGTCCGCAAGGCGCTCGACGTGCAGACGACGCCCTCGACGTCGTAACGCCGTCCGCCCCCCTTCTCCCGGTCGCGGCTGCGTGTCGGCCGTCGACTTCGCCGTCGTCGCCGACGAGGTGACCTCAGCGCTCGACGTCGACCTGCGCGGGGTCGGGGTCCATCTTGAAGACGACGCTCGGTTCCCACAGCAGGCGGTGTTCCTTGTAGGTGCCCTTGCCCATGCCGCCGTGTTCCTGGTTGGACTCGGTGACCTCGAGGAAGGCGAGTTCGCTGAGCAGCCCGCGGATCGAGTCGGTCGTCAGGTCGTCGGCGCCCTCGGCCGCGCAGACCTTCTGGTAGACATCGTAGATGACGGTCGTCCGGAACCAGTCCTCCTCGGGGCCGGTGTTGGCGGTGAGGTTCGCCAGCGCGTAGAGGACGTACTTGCTGTGGGGCGGCAGGCCGGCGATGAGCTCCTTGAGCCGCTCGACCTCGGCCTGTTCCTGGGCGCGTTCGAGGTGGTCCTCGGTCACCTCGTCGAGGCCCTTGTTCTTGGCGTAGTCGCCGGCGTGGCGCAGCAGGCGGATGGCCTTGCGCGCGTCGCCGTGGCGCTGGGCGGCCAGGGCGGCGGTCTTCGGGATGACGCCGGCCTCCAGCACGCCGTCGCAGAAGGCGTCGCGCCGGTTCTCGAGGATCTGACGGAGCTGTTCGCCGTCGTAGGGGTCGAAGATGAACTCGTTGTGGCCGAGGCTGGACTTGACCCGCTCGGTCATCTGCTCGCGGAAGTTCACCTTGTTCGAGATGGAGATGATGCCGATCGGCACGTCGACCTTCCCGGCCTCGCGCGCCCGCGAGAGCAACATCAGGACGTTGTCGTCGTCGAGGCGGTCGACCTCGTCGAGGGTGACCAGCGCCGCGTCGTACTCGCGGTCGAGGATCTCCCAGAGGCGGTTGTAGTACTCGTTGGTCGAGATGCCCCGCGTCGGGATGTCGACGCCCGAGCCGGGCGAGTTGATCCCGGTCGCGATCGTCTGGACGGCGTCGGCCTCGCCCTTCGCCTGGGCGCAGTCGACCGTGACGGTCGCCAGCCGGTTGGAGCGGCGCCGGGCCTCGCTCCGGGCCCGCTCCATGACGTGGTTGGCGACGAGGGACTTGCCCGACCCGGTCTTGCCGTAGAGGATCACCGAGTTGGGCGGCGAGCCCGTCACCGCGGGCCCGACCTCGTTCGCCAGGTCCCGGATGTGCTCGTCGCGGCCGACGATCCGCGTCTCGTCGGGGACGTGGTCGATGTTGAGCAGTTCGCGGTTCGCGAAGATAGTGTCGCCGCCGCCCTCCTCGACGGCCTGGAACAGCTCGTCGCCCGCGTCGGCCGACTCCTCACCGTGCTCCTGCATGGCTTGTCCGTTCGCGGCCCCGTGGAAAAGCGTTTCCACTGCACTCCGAGTTAGTTGCCGCCCACCAGCGGCCAGCGACCGACCCTGGGGCGACTCGCCGTAACTCCGAACGGCGTCGAGCCCACTCGATTCCGAGTTACCCGGCGTGTCACCCGCCCGCTCCCGTCGCAACGTGTGCGGACATGGAGGTCGGGGACCGGACCGCCCTGGTGCCGGGGAGTGCAGCACAGTCCCACACACCGGATTCCGAGTTAGTTTTCACCTTTCAGCGCCTCTACACCCGTGCTTTCGGCATCCGCCCCGAGTGTCTGTCGGGTCGGTCGTTCGACTTCCGCGGTGCACGGGGGCGATCCCGGACCAGTCGGTGTGTTTTCGAGCTCGCCTGTGGGGTCCACTGGGCGGGCGCGCCGCCGGGACACCTGATTCCGAGTTAGTTCCCGGCGACGTGAGCCGGTCGACGGACGACACACCGGGGGGACACCTGATTCCGAGTTAGTCGGGAGTCGAGCCACAGCGGCACACACACCTGATTCCGAGTTAGTCGACGGATCGCGGCTGGGCAGGTGGTGCGGGGACGGGATTCACTGCGGTCGGGCCCGCTCCCCGCGAGCGCTCTCTCTTCGTGGTTCCTGTTCGTGCTCTTTCTCTTTCTTTCTTCGTTCTAGAACCTAGTAACTAGTCTAGACACACCTCGTTCCGAGTTAGTTCACGGCTCGCAGCCGCGGCCTCGCCCCGCTCGCCCCCGACTAACTCGGAATCGGGTGTGTGTCCCCGCCGGAACGTGATCGGTCGGCGAAACCGATAGGCGACGCCCGCGCCGCCGGCGACGAAACGGGCCGTTCCGCAACCTCTATTTACGGACCGGACGGAAACCGGGTATGTTGATAACCGTTTCCGGCCCGGCCGGGAGTGGCAAGAGCACGTTCGCCGCGGCGCTGGCGAACGCGCTGGAGGTTGACCACGTCAGCGGCGGCGACATCTTCCGCGAGATGGCCGACGAGCGTGACATGTCGCTGGTCGCGTTCAACGAGCTCGCCGAGGAGGACGACCAGGTCGACCGCGACCTGGACCGGCGGCTCCGGGAGATCGCCGCCGAGAACGAGGACCTCGTCCTGGAGTCGCGGCTCGCCGGCTGGATGGCCGGCGACCACGCCGATCTGCGGGTCTGGCTCGACGCCCCGCTGGACGTGCGCGCCGAGCGCATCGCCGACCGCGAGGACAAGTCCGTCGAGACCGCGCGCGAGGAGACGACCGCCCGCGCCGAGAGCGAGGCCAGACGCTACGCCGAGTACTACGACATCGACATCGAGGACCGCTCTATCTACGATCTCGTCCTCAACACCTCGCGGTGGACGCCGGCCGCGGAACTGGAGATCGTCCTCGCGGCCGTCGAGTCCTACGACCCCGCCGAGGACGAGGGCAAGCCGCCGGTCACCGGCGTCGACTACGACTTCTGATGACCCTTCGCGGCCCGCCCGACGACCGGTCCGTCGACGACCTCCTCGAGTTCGGCGTCGTCAACCTCGACAAGCCCCCCGGCCCCTCGGCCCACCAGGTCGCCGCGTGGGTCCGGGACATGGCCGGCGTCGAGCGCGCCGCCCACGCCGGGACCCTCGACCCGAAGGTCACCGGCTGTCTCCCGATGCTGCTCGGCGACGCGACGCGGATGGCCCAGGTGTTCGACGACAGCGTCAAGGAGTACGTCGCCGTCCTCGAACTCCACGGCCCCGCGCCCGCCGACTTCGAGTCCGTCCTCGCCGAGTTCGAGGGCGAGGTCTACCAGAAACCGCCCAAGAAGAGCGCCGTCGTCCGCCGGCTCCGCTCGCGGGAGATCCACGCCCTCGACGCGCTGGAAGTCGAGGACCGGCGGGCGCTGCTCCGGATCCGCTGCGAGAGCGGGACCTACGTCCGGAAGCTGTGTCACGACCTGGGGCTCGCGCTCGGGACCGGCGCGCACATGGGTCACCTCCGCCGGACGACCACCGGCTCGTTCGACGACCGGAAGCTGGTCTCGCTGTACGACCTCGCCGACGCGATCGCGTGGGCCGAGGAGGGCGACACCGATCCGCTCCGCGAGGTCGTCCAGCCGGCCGAGCGGGCGCTGACCGACCTCCCGAGCGCGACCATCGCCGAGTCGGCTGCCCGGGAGGTCGCCGAGGGCGCGCCCGTCTATGCACCGGGCTTGCTCGATATCGACGACGTGTTCCGCGGCGACCTGGTCGCCTGCTACACCCCCGACGGTGGGGCGGTGTGTCTCGGGACGCTCGCGGGCGACCCCGAGGCCGACAGCGGTGTGGTGCTCGACCTCGAACGCGTGCTGGTCTGACCGACCGAAAGCGAAGGGCTTAATCCGGGTAGGCTCGTCTGCCGATACGCGGGACCGTGGGGTAGCGGTATCCTCGGCGCATGGGGTGCGTCGGACCTGAGTTCGAATCTCGGCGGTCCCACTCCAACTTTCCCTCTTCGGGATTTCCGACAGTCCGTACCCGTACTACCAGGTCCAGATCCGGCTACGGACGGCAGCAGTACCGTCCGGTCGTGACTCTCCGGCAGGCCCCACAGGAGACGACATCACTGCTACTTGCTTCGCTCCCGATCCCATACGGCTCTCAGAATGATAATTGGCTGATGGTATCTGGAGCAGTGCCGAAGTGCCCGCGATTGCCGGCGGTTGCCGGATGGGATTAACGGACGGATAACGTGTCTCTGTTTCTGGTTATGTAGTTGAGTGTTACGCTGTTCTCTCCGGCCCGAAATCGGTTTTTCGCAGTATAAACTTTCTCGCGGCAGTTCAACGGCGTCTTGATGCGATTGTCTTGCTGTGTAATAGCCCGAAACTCGCGACTGAATACACAATCCACAGAAACGACAGGGTGTCTTTAATATGGTATCCGGATAGTTGCGAGTTGCACACATGCAGCTAAAGCAGCTACTCAACGACGACGACGCGGTGTCGCCGGTCATCGGCGTCATCCTGATGGTGGCGATCACGGTCATCCTCGCGGCCGTCATCGCGTCGTTCGTGCTCGGGCTGGGGAACCAGGCACAGCAGGGCGCACCGACCTCGACGATCGGTATGGACTACGAACAGGTGTGGGAGAACTCTGATTCCCCGAACCTTGGCGTGCTGGAAGTTACGCACGATGGCGGGGATTCTGTGAGCGCTCAGGAGATCTATATCCGCGGTAGCGGGATCAACGCGACGAAGGACAGTTACGACGACGCAGGAAGTGGTGACTCAAACATCCTTGACGTGAAGGAAATCGGCAATGTTGGAGCAGTCCAGCAGCGATCTGCCGGTACCTGGAACGGAACGACCGGCGGCGATGAATCGACCATCGTCTCCGGCGACGAGACGAACGTTCCCGTCGACTCGGACTACGAGATCAGCGTCGTCTGGCAGGCTCAGGAGGGTGACTCCTCCTCGACGCTGAACGAGCAGGAAGGCCCCGACGCCTAATCCACGCCGCACTTTTCGTTTTTATCGACGACCGGGTAGTCACGTCTCTGTCGACACCCTCGAAACCGTTCGAGAGCACCCCGTAGAGCGGTAGCTCGTCCACGGATAACGTCGACCCGGGTGAGACGCTACCCGCTACAACCTTTCCTCTCGCTCGGACAGCACCGCGACACCAGACAGAAATTCGAACTCGCAGTCACTCCCCGTCCGGAATCTCCAGCTTGCGCTTCCGCACGCTCCCGTTACCTCGTCGCTCCAGCGCGACCACCTCCTCGTCGGTCTCGACCAGCACGCCTTCGCCGCCCGAGTCCTCCAGGTTCGCGCGGATCACGTTCTCGCAGACGACGTTGCCCTTCTGGACGGCCTGCTGCTGGCGGGTGTGCCCCACGATCTGCGGCGGGGCGGACTCGTTGAGGAACTGGAAGTCGAGCCAGGCGATGCCGGCGCCGAAGGCACGGCCCCCGCCGCGGCCGATCCCGAGCACCTCGCGGTACTCGTCGACGAGCCGTTTCTGTGTCGCCGCGTCGTCGTCGGTCCCGACTGCCTCGCGGAGTTCCGTCGCGGCCTCGACGAGACGGTCGTTGAGCCGGGCGGCGTCGTAGTCGCTGACGCGGCCGGCGTGGGCGTAGGTGAACGCGTAGCCGTCGTAGGCGGCGACGACGCGGCCGTCGGCGATGGCCTCGCAGAGCCGGCGGCGGTCCTCGTCCGACCGGCGGCCGGAGAACCAGCTGTCCCAGCCGACCAGGTCCTGGAAGAGGACGCCCCACTCGTGGTTGCCGAGCGTGACGCGGACGTGGCCGGGCGGGGCCTCGCGGGCGAGGCGCTCGACGAGGTCGACGACGGCGGCGTTGTCGGGGCCGCGGTCGACCAGGTCGCCGTTGAACACCAGCACCGACTCGTCGCCGCCGGCCCAGTGGAGCCGGCCGTCGCCGTCGGCCTCGACGAGCGGGTCGAAGTCGGGGTGGTCGCCGACGGCCGCCAGTGCGGAGCGGGCGGCGTCGAGGTAGCCGTGGATGTCGCTGATGCTGACGATACGCGGGCTGGACGCGTCGAGCGCGCCGACGCCGTCGCGGGCGCCGCGGGGCATCGAGCCGTCGGAGTCGGGAGTGAGATCGAGCATGGCGGCGAGGGATTCGTCTGTCAACTGCGGGATACACCGCAGGGTGTCAAAACGGCTTCGGAGGGAAGCGGGCCGCGGCCAGGCAAACACAAAACTCATATCGCGGGGCTGAAAGAACGTAACCAGATGGACAGAGTGCGGCAGTGGGCGCGCGGCGCGTACGAGCGGCTGCTCGAACTGGAGCTGTCGGGGACGCCGAGCCACGTCGCGGTCATCCAGGACGGCAACCGGCGGTACGCGCGCCAGCGGGGCGACGACGCCTCCGAGGGCCACCGCGCCGGCGCGCAGACGACCGAGCAGGTCCTGGAGTGGTGTCGGGAGGTCGGCGTCGACGAGCTGACGCTGTACGCCTTCTCGACGGAGAACTTCGAGCGCCCGGAGGAGGAGACCGAGGCGCTGTTCGACCTCCTCTGCGAGAAGCTCCGGGAGTTCGCGGACGCGGACCGGGTCCACGACTCGGGGGTCCGCATCCGGGCGATCGGCGAGACGGGGAAACTGCCCGAGCGGGTGCGCGACGCGGTCGACTACGCCGAGCGCCGCACCGCGGGGTACGACAACCTCCAGCTGAACATCGCGCTGGCCTACGGCGGCCGCGCCGAACTGCTCTCGGCCGCTCGGGACGTGACCCGCGAGGTCGAGGACGGCGCCCTCGGGTCCGACGAGATCGACGTCGAGACGGTCGAACGGCGGCTCTACGAGGGACCGACGCGGGACGTGGACCTGATCGTGCGGACCGGCGGTGACGAGCGCACGTCGAACTTCCTGCCGTGGCACGCCAACGGCAACGAGGCGGCCGTCTACTTCTGTACGCCCTACTGGCCGGAGTTCCGGAAGGTCGACTTCCTGCGGGCGATCCGGACCTACGAACACCGCGAGGAGTCCTGGCGGAAGACCCGCGCCCGGCGGGCGCTGGCGCTGGTCCGCGCGCTGGGCGGCGCCGAGGTCAACGACGCTCGCCGCGTCCTCCGGCGGTTCAAGGACGCCCTCCCGAGCGCCGAACGCGAGGCACTCGAGGCGGAGACCGACGCCGAGTTCGAACGCACCGCCGACTGACGGCCGCTCTTCCGGGCGCCTCTCGACCCGACAGTTCGGTTCCCGACCGTGTGCCACTTGCCCCCGCGTGACGGTACGCTTAAGTACGGGAGGCGTGTGACATCATCTATCATGGCACACTCCGGGTCGGACGCCGACGCGTTCGTGACGCACGGGACGCGGCCGCGCAGCGTCGCGCGGGCGAGCCGTCGGCTGGGGCTCGCGCTCATGGGTGCGGCGGGACCGGCGGTCGTGACGGCGTTTCTGGTGGCGCTGACCCGTCCGGGGACGGCCGGTCCGGTCGCCTGGGTGGGCGAGGCGATGGCGACGCCGCTGGTCGGCGCGACCGGCCTCGCCTGGGCGTTCCACGTCGCCGCGGTCACCGGACTCGCCGGGGTGTGGATCGTCGGCTTCGCGCTCGTCGTCGAGGGGTACTTCGGCGTCGAATAGGGCTCCGCAGCGCCGTCTTCCGGAAGTCGCCCGCAGATTCGCCGACGACCGACCGGTCAGTCGTTGCTGCGCGGCTCGGGCTGGGCTTCCCCCGAGTCGGCGGCGGGGCCGGCCTCGCCGCGGACGTGGAAGCCCCCGTTCTCGGCGCGGCCGGTCAGTTCCCGCTGGGGGAAGGGGATCTTGATCCCCTCGTCCTCGAAGGCGGACTTCACGGAGGTCACGACGGCGGAGACGGCCTTCCACTTGCGCGGCGGCGTGGGGTGGTCGATCCAGAAGCGGGTCTCGAGGACGACCGCCGAGTCGCCGAACGCCTTGGGGAACACCTGCGGCGGCGGGGCGTCGACGACCTCGTTGCACTCGGAGATGGCCTCGACGGCGACGGTCCGGGCGCGCTCGGGGTCGGCCTCGTAGTCGATGCCTACGTCGACGCGGATGCGTAGCAGGCCCTTCTGACTGCGGTTGGTCACCGGGCGGTCGGAGACGCGGTCGTTGGGGATGATGACGAACTCGCCGTCGAAGTTCTCCAGCCTGGTGTGGAAGATGGTGATGTCGGTGACGATGCCCTCCTGGTCGCCGATCTCCACCCAGTCGCCGATGGTGAACGGGCGCGAGAACATGAGGACGAACCCGGCGATGAGCGATCCGAGCGTCTGGCGGGCGGCGAAGCCGACGACGATGCCGAGGAAGCCGGCCCCGACGAGGAGGCCGCCGAGGTTGGTGTCCCAGATCCCGAGGATGACGATCCCGGCGAAGCCGAACAGGAACAGCTGGGCGGTCCGCAGCAGGATCTCCTCCTGGTGGTCGGTCAGCCACTCCGCGTGTTTGCCGAGGTTGGCGACCGCGTTCGAGAGGTACCGGGCGACCGCGTAGGCGGCGAAGAACACGGCCACGGAGCCGATCGCCCGCCCGAGGACGCGCAGCTCCTGGTCGTTGGTCGCCTCGTCGGCCAGCGTCGAGAGCGCGGGACCGTACCCCCAGAGGTAGACGAGCGAGAGGCCGCCCCCGACGAGCAGACACAGCTGGGCGGCGCGCAACACCGCGCCGCTGACGGCCCACTGGAGCGCGGAGTCCTGGACGCCCTCCACGAGCCGCGGGAACAGCAGCCAGCCGAAGCCCGCGACGACGACGAGCACCAGCACGGTGACGCCGAGCCGGGCGCCCAGCGTCTCGAACCCCGTGAGGAACGAGCGTGCGGCGTCGACCGGCGTCGCCTGTAGCATACACCGCCCATCGTGAGTCGACGGTATTGGGCGTTGCGCTTGTGGGGCCCGGCGGGCGGCCCGAGCGGGACGCTACTGTCCGGCTCGACGCAACCGAAGCCCCGCGTCCCGTCGCTGCGTCGCCCGAGGACCGCCGTGTCGCGGTCCCCACCGGTCGTCGCCACCCCGTGCTACGTCGCCGTCCGGACAACGAACCTACAAATGAGCGGGCGCCGTCCGGGGCGGTATGGGTCTCTGGGCCGCGTCGAGGGCGTGGTGGGACAGGCCGCTCGTGGTCGGGGCCGTCTACGGGCTGACGGCGACGGCCTACACGGCCGCGTACGTGACGTTCGTGAGTCCGTACGGTCTGTTTCTGATCTCGGCGGGGACGCTCGTCGCCTCGGCGACCGTCGCCGCGTTTGTCTCCGGCGTGGCGGTCCGCCGGCTCGAATCCGCCGTCGACCCGCGGTCGCGGGCCCGGACGGACGCGTTCTCGGGGATGTTCGTCGGCTGGTTGACCCTGATCGTCGCGCCGCCGCTGGCGCTGCTCGGGATGACGGTCCCGACGTACGCCGGCCCGGTGACGAACGTCTCGCCGATCACGCCCCTGCTGGTCGCCGGCTATCTCGTCACCATCGTCGGCTACGGCCTCTTCGGGACGCTGATCGCCCTCCTCGCGACGCTCGGGTCGCCGATACTCGTCACGGGCGCAGTCGGCGTCGCGCTCGGTCACCTCCGCCGCCGGTCGAGTGCCGCGGCCGGCGTCCCGGCGGACGGGTCCGGCGGCTGAGTGACGCCGTGGCCGTCGGTTCGAAGGCGAAGCGAGAACTCGGCCGGCCGCGCTCAGACGCCGCGGCCCTGCATCTTCTCTTCCTCGGGCAGGTCGACGTTGGCGTCGCCTTTCATGCCCGCCCCGGTGTTCGAGGCGATCTCGGCGAGCGTCTCGGGGTCGTCCCAGTTGTTGACGGCCTCGACGATGGCGCGACCCATCGCCTCGGGGTCCTCGGCGCCGAAGATGCCCGAGCCGACGAAGATGCCGTCGCAGCCGTGGTGCATCATCAAGGCGGCGTCGGCCGGCGTCGCGATGCCGCCGGCGGCGAAGTTGACGACCGGAAGCCGGCCCATCTCGGCGGTCTCGTGGACGAGTTCCGCGGGCGCCTCGTTCTCGCGGGCCCACTTCTCGCGCTCCTCGTGGGTCGCGCCCTCCAGCTCGCGGATGGCGGACTTGATGTTGCGCTGGTGGTGGACGGCCTGGTTCACGTCGCCGGTGCCGGCCTCGCCCTTGGTCCGGATCATCGCCGCGCCCTCGTCGATGCGGCGCAGGGCCTCGCCGAGGTTGCGCGCGCCGCAGACGAACGGGGCGGTGAACTCGCGCTTGTCGATGTGGTAGCGGTCGTCGGCCGGGGTGAGGACCTCGCTCTCGTCGATCATGTCCGCGCCCGTCGCCTCGAGGATCTGGGCCTCCTTGGTGTGGCCGATGCGGGCCTTGCCCATCACGGGGATGGAGACCTCGTCGATGATCTCCTCCAGGGATGCGGGGTCGGCCATGCGGGCGACGCCGCCGCGCTTGCGGATGTCGGCGGGGACGGCTTCGAGGTTCATCACCGCGACGGCGCCCACGTCCTCGGCGATGCGGGCCTGCTCGCGGTCGACGACGTCCATGATGACGCCGCCCTTCTGCATCTTCGCGAACCCGCGCTTGACCAGGTCGGTCCCGCGGCGGAGTTCCTCCAGGTCCGTTTCGTCGGTCATAACCGCGACTTGGCGTCGGAATCACTTAACGAGTATCGTTCGCCGCCGTCCGGCGCGAGCCGGCGTCGGTCACCGCCGGCCCGGCCGACCCGGAGGGAGCCGCCGTCCCGTCCGGGTCCGGAGCGTGTCTCCGCCGTCAGAACACTCTTGGGGGGTTCGCCCGTCCCGGCGAGCATGACGGACACGCAGTCGGCGGACGAGTCGTTCGCGGCCGCGGTGACGGTCGACGCCGACGACCGGAGCGACTGGTCGGTCTCGCCGCGGATCTTCGGGGCGTACGTCGAACACTACGGTCGCGAGATCTACCCGGGCGTCTACGCGGAGCACGCGACGAACAACTCCTTCGAGTCGTGGTGTTTCGACCGGAAGACCGCCGAGCGGAGCCGCCTCGCCTACGAGGAAGACGCCCTCCCGGAACACGACGGGATCGCCTTCCCCTGGCAGCCGGTCGGCGACGCCGACTACGAGACGCCCTCCGGCGGCGTCCACGGCGGCGACGACCGCCAGTTCCAGCGCGTCGCCGTCGAGGGCGGCACGGGCGGCGTCTCCCAGCGGGTCCCGCTGCCGGACTACCGCACCCGCGAGTACGACCTGTCCGTCTCCGTCCGCGGCGGGGGCGTCGACGCGGTCGAGGCGCGACTGACCGACCTCGACGGCGAGACGCTGGCCGCCGTGACCCTCCCCGTCGCCAACGAGTGGGTCCGCCACGAGGACCGACGGCTCGAACTCGCCGGGGGGAGCGACACCCGCTACCCCGCCGAGGGGAGCGAGGGGCGCTTCCGCGACATCTCCGCCCCACACGGCGAGTACCGCCTCCAGTTCGTCGCCGAGGGCGAGGGTCACGTCGACTTCGACTGGGTGATGCTCGTGTCGGGCGACGCCGTCGACGGCAAGTTCAACCCCGAGATGCTGGAGCGGATGGACGAGCTGGCGGTTCAGTCGATCAAGTGGCCGGGCGGCAACTTCGCCAGCCACTACCGCTGGCGCGACGGCGTCGGTCCGCTCGAAGACCGGCCCGTCAGCGAGGCCCCCGGGTGGAGCGGGCTCGAACCGAACTTCCTCGGGACCGCCGAGTACGTCGAACTCTGCCGGGAGATCGGCGTCGAACCGATGATCACGGTCGGCTGGTGGGCGGAGATCGGTCCCGGGGAGGCCGCCGACTGGGTGGAGTACTGCAACGGCGACCCCGAGGAGACGGAGATGGGGGCGCTCCGCGCCGAACACGGCTACGAGGAGCCGTTCGACGTGCGCTACTGGGAGATCGGCAACGAGGTCTGGGGGGACTGGCAGTTCGGCCACACCGCGGACCCGTGGGAGTTCGCCGGCGGGTCCGACGACCGCGAGGGCGTCGACGCGTACTACGACGCGATGACCGCCGCCGACCCCTCTATCACGGTGTTCGCGGACCTGCTCGACCCGGGATACACCCGCTTCGAGGCCGACGCCGACGAGTGGGCCGAGGCGCTGTTCACCGAGGTCGGCGACCGCATCGACGGCGTCGACACCCACCACTACAACTTCGGGATCCGCCGCGGCGACGAGGACAGCCCCGAGGCGTGGGTCGAGGCCCACGACGCCGAGCCCGTCGACTACATGGAGACGCTCGTGGCGTACCCGACCCAGTACGAGCGGGAACTGGCGGATCTCGCCGCCGACGCCGAGGAGCACGGCCTGGACTCGTTCACCATCAACGTCGGCGAGTGGGGGCTCTACCCGCATCTGGGGGAGGACTGGCCCGAGATCGGGATGGGGACGACGGCCAGCGCCGCCTACACGGCGGGGATGTTCGGCGCGTTCGTCCGGCAGGGCGAGGCCGTCCGCCGGGCCTCCCACACCCACATGCCGGTCAAGCAGTTCCCCGACACCGGCGGGTCGAACGCCTCGCCGCTGGACCCCGTCGCGCGGGTCCAGCGACTCTACGCCGAGGTGCTCGCCGACGGCCGGTCGTGGCACGCCGTCGGCGTCGACGTGGACGGTCCGACGCGGACACTCCCGGAACTGGGCACCCGGATCGAGCGGATGGACGGCGTCCCGTACGTCGACGCGACGGCCGTCGTCGACGACGCGGGCGAGGAACTGGCGGTGTTCCTCGCCAATCGCGACCTCCGCCGGGCAGGGACGGTGACGGTCGACCTCGGTTCCGACGCCGCCGGTCGCTCCGTCGCCGTCGACGTGCTGGAACCGACCGGGAGTCCGCACGACCGACAGGAGTCCCGGTCGGAACCCGACGCCTACCGGATCGACCGTTCGACCGAGCCCGTGAGCGAGGACGGGACCGTGACGGTCGGGCTCGCGCCGTCGGCGGTGGCGCGAGTTCGCGTCGACTGATCCGCCGTCGACCGCCCGACCGCTATCGTTTTGCGCGCGGCGTCCACAGGGTCGGGCATGTCGGCCGTGAACCGAGCGGGTCGTCGCATCGAACGGGCCGTCGCCCGGTACTTCGACGCTCCGCTGCCCGACGGCGAGGGCCTCCCCGCCCACGTGGCGCCGCTGCCCGACTGGCTGGAGGACCTGGGACTGCGGCTGGCGTGGCCGATCGCGCTGGTCAACCTCGTCGGCACCCTCTTCGGCTTCTGGTACTACGCCGGCCGACCGCTCGACCTCGCGCCGCCGCTCGTCGAGGGACAGCTCGGCGCCGCGCCGCTGCTCGCCTACCCGCTCGTCCCCGACTCGCCGGTCGCGACCATGTTCATCGGCCTCTCGCTGGTCGCCTGGCGGCTCGATATCGACGCCGGGCCGCTGCACGCGCTGGCCTTCTTCGGCTGTATCAAGCTCGGCCTCTGGACGCCGTTCGTCCAGCTCGTCCTCAACGGCCCAGGCGGCATCGCCGCCTGGCTCTACTGGTTCCTCGTCCTCAGCCACCTCGCGATGGCCGTCGAGGCGTTCCTGATCCACCGGTACGCCCGATTCACGGTCGGGTCGGTCGCCGTCGCGCTCGCGTGGTACGGGTTCAACGACGTGGTCGACTACTTCTGGCCGGTCCTGGAGGGGCCCCACCACACGTGGCTGCGCGCCGAACCGTTCGTCGCGCCCGGCGTCCCCGACCACACAGTCCTCGCACACGACCTCGCGGCGGCCTGGGCGGTCGTCCTCACGCTGGTCGCGACCTTCCTCGCGCTGGCGACCCGCGTCGAGAAGGTCAAGCGAGGCGCGGCCTGAGTCCCGAGGCGGGGACAGCCTTCCGCTCCCCCCAGCCGCTTCCCGTCCTCTCAGTCGTCCGCGATCGGACGCGCGCCGGTCTCGCACCCGCCGCAGTACCGAAACGTCTCCGACGCCAGCGGCGCGCCGCAGTCCCGACAGGTCGCGGCGGCCGCCTCGGCGCCGGCCGAGAGGTCGGCGAACGGGTTCGCCCGCTCGCCGTCGTCGCCCTCGAAGAGGTGCGTCCGCTTCGGTTCCGGTCGCCCGTGACGTGCGACGGCCACGAGCGTCGAGACGGCGGCGAGTGACAGGCAGACACCGGCCGCGGTCGCGAGTGACATCGGTCGGCTAGCCCTTCGAACGTGGACGGCTATGGGTTTCGAACCGGCCAAGTATTGCGCGCTGACGCGCTGTGGTGACGTTTCTCGGGGTATCCGCTCACCGTCCCCGCCCGCCGTGAGCGCGCCGGGAACTCCGGGAAGGTGCTTCCGCGGTCCGAAGCTATACCCCCGGGTCGGCCATCTCTGGGGTATGGTATCGTTCACCGACCCGGAGCGGCGGGCGTTCGCGCGCGACGGCTTCCTCGTGCGCGACGACCTGCTGCCGGCCGGGCTGGTCGACGACGCTCGCGCGGCGGTCGTCGACGCGATGGACGCGGACCCGGTCGACCCCGACGCGGTGCTCGGCCGCGGGTACGAGGTGGCCCTGGAGGGGGTCGACCAGGCCCCGCTGACCGAGATCGCCGAGCGGCTCCACCCGGCCGCCGAGGCGCTCGTCGGCGAGGGCGTCCTCGAACCCCCGAGTTCGGGGATGCAGGTCGCGCTGGAGTTCCCGGACGGCGACGCCGCCGACCCGGTCCCCGGCGCCAAGACCGTCGACGGCCACCTCGACGGCTACGCGGCGTTCGACGAGAACCCCGAGGTGACGACCTTCCAGCTCGGCGCGGCGGTCTACTTCGACGACGTGGGGACCCGCGGCGGCGGGTTCACCGTCTGGCCGGGCTCCCATCGCGCCGCCGCGGCGTACTTCGAGGACCATGCGCTCGAAACGGTCGGCGGGAAGCCGAACAACGCGCAGCTCCCCGCGACGGGCGAGGAGTCCGGCGAGTGGGACTACGACCGTCGCCTCCACGACCAGTGGGACCCCTACGAGGTCGCGGGCTCGGCCGGCACGGTCGTCCTCTGGCACGGATTGCTGACCCACGCGGCCGGGATCAACACCGGCGAGCGCGTCCGGATAGCCGGCATCGAGCGGTTCGCCCGCGAGGACGTCGAGGACGTTCGTCGGGAGGCCGCCGCGAATCTCTTCGAGTACTGGCCCGCGATGGCCGGCGTCCCGTTCGTCGACGGCGGCGAGCCGGTCGTCCCGGAGTGAATGCCGAGTTCGACGGAGCCGCCGACCGCCGCCGGCCGAAGGACCGGAACGGAACCCATACGGCGGTCGCCCGGCTACCGGCCCGCGATGACCGAGCCGCTCCTGACGCGCGACGGCGATCCAGTGATCGGGGAGTTCGTCGATCGGGTCAACCGCTTCGTGGTCCGCGTCGACTTCGGCGACGAGGGGAGAGTCACCGGCGTCGGCGACGCGTACCTCGGCGACCCCGGAAAGCTCCGGAACATCCTCGTCCCCGGCCACGAGATCATGTGCGAGCCCGTCGACGACCCCGAGCGGGCGACCGACTACGACGCCGTCGCGGCCCGCGTCGGCGACACCTGGGTCAGCCTCCGCGCGGCGCTGGCCAACGACCTGTTCGCCGCGGCGCTGCACGGCGGCCACCTCCCGGCGTTCGACTGGGCCGAGACCGTCGTCCGCGAGCCCGAACTGCCGGACCACGGCCGGGGTGACTTCCGGCTTGAGTCGGCGGACGGCGAGCGCGTCGCCTACGTCGAGGTGAAGTCGACGACGCACGTGGACGAGGGGGTGGCGAAGTTCCCCGACCGGCCCACGGAGCGGGGCCGTCGGCATCTGGAGAGCCTACGGTCGCTTGTCGAGGACGGGACCGAGGCGCATCTGGTCTTCGTCGTCCAGCGGCCCGACGTGCGTCGGTGGGAGCCGTTCCGCGAGGTCGACCCCGAGTTCGCGGATTTGCTTGGGGATGTAGTGGAGTCGGGCGTCGACGTGCGGGCGCTGACCACCGCGTTCCAACCGCCGCGGTACCGGCTCCGGGAGACGGATCTGCCGGTGAAAATCGACTGAAGCGATTCGAAATCAGGCCGATGTGAGAGCCCGCGTCCTACAGGATACCGATCTCGCGTGATCGCTGCAGGTACTGAAATACAGGGGATGAAGCGCAAAGCAGGTTCGGTGTAACTGCCATCTAACAGGGACATACCCCTTTTCGGTGCGGCGCCGTACGGTGCCCATGGAATACTCCGACTCCTATCGGCGTGAGGTCACCGCGAAGGTCGAATCCGGGTGGCGGATCGAGGAGGAGACACGGGATCGAGTGACGCTCGTGCGACGGGAGTTCGGCGACGTGGGTATCCACATCCTCATCGCCATCTTCACGATCTGGTGGGCAGCAGGGGTCCCGAACCTGCTGTACGCCGCGTACAAGTACTTCACCGATAGCCAGCGCACCGTCGTCTGGAAGGACCGGCCCGAAGCCGAGACGGAGGAGCTGACAACGAACGCGGAGTGATACGTTCTCGGCCGCCGAAATCTCGTTCCAGTCGGCGGGCGGACCTTCCTCCGGGAAATCTGAAACCCGGACTCAGCCGACGATGAGGACCGCCGACTCGGTCTCGATCATCTCGCCCTCGCCCGAATACGTCCGCTCTTCCTCGATCTCGTACATCTCGCTGTCGAGTTCGACGCCGGCGACGTGGAGTTTCCCGTCGACTTCCTCGAACTCACCACTCTCGATGGCGGCGTCGATGTCGCCGACCTCGCTGCCGTACTCGGGGCCGACAAGCGAGTAGTCCAGATCGACGCCGGTGACCTCGGTGGTGACCTCGGGCGCCTCGTCGAGCGTCTCAAGCTCGGCGACGTGCATCGCCTCGGCGACGGCGTCCTCGAAGCCCGCAATCGTGCCGTAGACCTGGACGCGGTCGAGGTCGGCGTTGAGCGCCAGCCCGTTGTCGGTCTTGTAGCGGCGCAGCGCGGCGATGACCTCCATCGCCGTCTCGCCGGCCGCCAGGTCGGCCTCGTAGCCCCGCGTCTCCGGCCAGTCCGTCGTGTGGATGGAGTCCAGCCCGTCGCCGTCGTCCGCGTAGAGGCGCTGCCACAGTTCCTCCGTGACGTGCGGGAGGAAGGGAGCGAACAGCTTCAGGAAGGTTTGGTGGGCCGTCAGCAGCGCGTACTCCGTCGAGCGGGCGTCCGCGCCGCCGTCGGCGTCGTCCAGTCGCTGTTTCGCGATCTCCAGGTAGTCGTCGCAGAAGCTGTTCCAGAAGAACGACCGCAGCTCGTTGCGGGCCTTCGAGAACTCGTAGGCCTCGAACTGCTCGGTCAGGGAGGCGACGGCGTCGTCCAGCTCGGCGAGCATCCAGCGGTCGACGGCCGCCAGGTCCTCGTCGGCCGGCCGCTCGATGCTCCCGGGCTCGCCCGTCAGCTGGTCGATGAGCCGCGAGGCGTTCCAGAGCTTCTGGAGCAGGCGCTCGCCGGCCTCCAGGTCGCCCTCCTTGTAGGGGAAGTCGTCGCCGATGGAGGTGCCGGCGGCCCAGTAGCGGGCGGCGTCGACCGGGAAGTTCGCCGTGACCTCCTCCGGGGGGATCACGTTGCCCTTCGACTTGGACATGGCCTCGCGGTTCTCGTCCAAGACCATCCCGTTGATCATGACGCTCTCGAAGGGGACCTCGCCGGTGTGCTCGTAGCACTTGACGACGGTGTGGAACAGCCAGAAGGAGATAATGTCGTGGCCCTGCGGCCGCAGGTCGAACTGGTAGAGCTCCGGCCGCTCCATCGTGAACTCCTCGGCGTCGGCGTCCCAGTCCCAGCCGGCGTTGACCAGCGGGGTCAGCGACGAGGTGGCCCAGGTGTCGAAGACGTCCTCCTCGGGGCGGAAGTCGCTGCCGCCGCACTCCGGACAGCTATCGACCGGCGGGTCGTCCGAGAGGGGGTCGACGGGGAGGTCCTCCTTGCGGGCCATGACCGTCTCGCCGCAGTCGTCGCAGTACCAGACGGGGATCGGGATCCCGGAGTCGCGCTGGCGGGAGATACACCAGTCCCACTCCAGGCCCTCGATCCAGTGCTGGTACCTGGTGAACATCTTCTCGGGGTACCAGTCCATCTCCTCGCCGGCCGCCAGGTACTCGTCGGTCTTGTCGAGCATCTCGACGTACCACTGCTCGGTGACGAGGTACTCGACCTCGGTCTCGCAGCGCTCGTGGACCTGGACGGTGTGCTCGTGGTTGCGGCTCTCGACGAGCGCGCCCGCGTCGTCGAGGTCGTCGATGATCGCCTCGCGGGCCTCCTCGGTGGACATGCCCTCGTAGTCGCCGGCGAGGTCGGTCATCGTGCCCGACTCGTCGATGGCGATCCTGAGGGGGAGGTCGTGGGCCTGGTACCACTCGATGTCGGTCTGGTCGCCGAACGTACAGCACATGACGATGCCGCTGCCGGTCTCCATGTCGACGCGCTCGTCCTCGATGATGGGGACCTCCTGGCCGAAGATGGGGACCCGCGCGGTGCCGCCGACGAGGTGCTGGTTGTCCTCGTCGTCGGGATGGACGAAGACGGAGACGCAGGCCGGCAGCAGCTCCGGCCGGGTCGTCGAGATGGTGAACGTCGCGTCCTCGTCGGCCGGCCCCTCGCCGGTCTCGACGAGGTCGAAGTGGATGTCGTTGAACTTCGTGTGCTTGTCCTCGTCCTCCTGTTCGACCTGCGAGATGGCGGTCTCGCAGTCGGGGCACCAGATGGTCGGCGCGCGCTGGCGGTACTCCCGGCCCTGCTCGTACAGATCGATGAAGGAGAGCTGGGAGATGCGCTGGACCCGCGGCTCGATGGTCTTGTAGGTGTTGTCCCAGTCGACGGAGACGGCGAGCGACTGAACGTCGTCGGTGAAGGCGGCCTCGTAGTCGGTACAGACCTCGCGGCACTTCTCCTGGAACTCCCGGCGGGTGAAGTCCTGGTGGCGGATGCCCAGTTCGCGCTCGGTGAGCCGCTCGGAGGCGATGCCGTTGTCGTCGTAGCCGAACGGGAAGTAGACGGCCGGGTCGGCCATCCGGTGGTAGCGGGCGACGAAGTCCTGCAGCGTGAACTGGTAGAGGTGACCCATGTGGAGGTCGCCCGAGACGGTCGGCGGCGGCGTGTCGATGCTGAAGGCCGTGTCGGCGTCGAGGGCGGCCTCGCGGTCGTAGGCGTAGGTGTCCTCCTCGACCCAGCGGCGCTGCCACTTCGACTCGACCTCGTCGGGCTCGTACTCGCCGGGGAGCGCGCCGTCGTCCTCGCGAGCGTCGGGGCCGTCGGCGTCCCCGGCGTCGCTGTCGGTGCTCATCGCTGCTCACTCCCGGCGGTCGGGCGCGCTCGGGGTCCGAGCGCGGCGGCTGTCGGGCGGTGCGTGCTGTCGGTCGGTATCGTGGTGTCGTACATCGGTCTGTCTGTCGGCCGGTCGTCGAACGGTGCGAACGCGGAGGTCAGAATGGGGGTGGTGTGGGGCTAGGGAGCCCCTACACGTACGGCGGCTACGGACAGCCGGGGCTCGTTCGCGGCGCGAGCGGCGGCTCCGTCGAACGGCCCTGTCATCGGTAGAGAGTGGACGAGGCTCGAAAATAACTCTTACGTCATCGCCACGGGCGCTCCGCCCGCGGTTCCGGCCGTCTCAGCCGTCGCCCTCCGACGGGCTGGGCGTCCACCGCTGGGGACCGTCGTGGCCCCGGTCGTCGCGCTCCCCGCCGTCCGACGGCGCGACCGCCCCGCTGCCGTCTTCCCACGGGCGACTGCTCCCCCGGCGCCCGAACGCGACTGCCGACACGCCGTATCCCCCGCCGACTTCGCGACCGGGACCGAACTCCCGGTCGGTCCGCTCGTCGATGAACTCGTCGCGGAGCAGTTCGCCGCGGTCACAGTCGAGCGACCGGTCGCCGCACTGGAGCGTGGGCATGGCGGCAATTATAATGAAAAACCAATATAGTTTGGGGCGGCGCCCGGATTTAACCGGCTCTCGTCCGTACCGTCGTCCATGCGCGCTGCCAGACTCCACGAGTACACCGAGGACATGGCGAACGGGCTGACCGTCGAGGAGATCGACCGTCCCGAGGTGTCGGCGGGCGACGACGTGGTCGTCGAGGTCGAGGGCGCGGGCTGGTGCCAGACGGACAACCACATCATCGAGGGGATGTGGACCGATTACGTCGACCAAGAGCTCCCGCTGACGCTCGGCCACGAGAACGCCGGGACCGTCGTAGAGGTCGGCGACGACGTGCGGACGGTCGAACCCGGCGACCGGGTGGTCTGCCACCCCGTCCAGACCTGCGGGGTCTGCCGGGCCTGCCGCGAGGGCGAGACGATGTACTGCGAGAACCAGGCGTTCAACGGCCTCACGGTCGACGGCGGGTTCGCCGAGTACCTCCAGACCGGCGAGCGATCGGTCGTCCCGCTACCCGACGGGGTCGACCCCGCGGACATCGCGCCCCACGCCGACGCCGGGATCACCGCCTACCACGCCGCCAAGCGGGCCGTCGCCGACCTGAACCCCGGTGACACAGCGGTCGTGGTCGGCGTCGGCGGTCTCGGCCACATCGGCCTCCAGTGTCTCGACGCGATGTCCGCCGCCGACATCGTCGCCGTCGACCTCAAGGAGTCGGCCCGCGACCTCGCCGAGGACCTGGGCGCCCGCCTGACCGTCGACCCGACGAGCGAGGACGTGCCCGCGGTCGTCGACGACTTCACCGACGGCGCGGGCGCCGAGCAGGTGCTCGACTTCGTCGGCGCCGACGAGACGACCGCGCTCGCGCCCGACATCGTCGCCGCCGGCGGCGACCACCAGATCGTCGGCTACGGCGGCCACATCCACGAGCCCTCGCAGGCGCTCGTCAACGGCGAGTTCGCCTACCAGGGCAACATCGTCGGCCGGTTCACCGAACTGCAGGAGCTGGTCGCGCTGGTCGAGCGCGACGAGGTCGACCTCCACACCAGCCGCTACGACCTCGGCGAGATCAACACCGTCGCCGAACGGCTCGAACACGGCGAGATCGACGGCCGCGCCGTCATCACGCCGTAGCGTCGACTAGCGGTTCGTCGTCACGACATGACGAATGATACGCGCGCGTCTCGCCCTCCCTTCGATCAGCCACCGAAGGGGCGCTCGTCGGCGAGATCGAACAGGTGGACGATGTCCTCGCGGCCGTAGTGGTCGAGCAGGTCGCGGAGCGAGCGGAAGGTGAGCGTCTCGGTCGCCCCGGCGTCGGCGAGCGCCAAGTACCGTTCGCCGAACACTGGAACGTCCTTGTTGATCACTTTCTCGAATCCCTCGTACTTCGGCGGTCGCAGTTCGTCGAGGTCGATACCGTGGTCGTAGTCGGCCCACCGAGTATCGGCGGTTTCGATACCGACCTCGGCACATACCTCTTCGAGACGAGTGTACTCCCCGAACGCGTCCCACGCAGCCGGTTGGATGTCGTCGTGAGTCAGTTCCTCCTCGAACAGCGACCTGATTCGCTGGTACGGGGCGGTTCGGTCGGGGCACTCCTCCATCGCGGCCTCGGAACGACCGACGAGATGCACGAGGTCAAACCCCTCCCCGCCGTAGGTGAGGCACACCTCTCCCGGACGGTCAGCGATCCACTCCCAGGTCCGGTCGACGAGGTCGAGTTCCCCGCCGGGTCCGTCCGCCTCCCGATACAGCATCTCGGTTTCCCGCTCGCCGTCCGGGCTCTCGTACCCGATGACGACCGCGAGCAGTTCGAAGTGTTCCGGGTCCTGAAAATCGGGCGGTCGCTCGTAGTAGTCGAGCGACGGGCTGATCGTCTCGATGTCTAGTGCGAACCTGCCGGTCACGTGCGGGTTGCATTCGGTCGACTATCAAAAGCGTACGGATACTTCCGTTGGACTCGTGTCGAGATCGCCAGTACGCTACCGGGCGGTTCATCTACACGGCGTCGACGAACGACTCGTAGGCCCGCTCCACCCGCTTCTCGTCGGGCGTCCCGGAGTGGACCCACAGCCCCCAGGTCCACGACCGCGACTCCCCTTCCGCCAGCGTCTCGACGGTGCCCCATGTCGGGTTCGCCGCCAGGAAGCCGAACGGCTCGTCCATGACGAACCAGTTGACGGCCTCGTCGCCGTTGTCGGGGTGGTCGAACATGGCGACCCCTGCCGACCAGGGATCGCCGACCGCGGCCGCGCCGGGCCGCCCGTCCAGCGGTCCCGAGTAATCGCACCACCGAGCGGCGGGACCGCTCGCGGCCCGCGGCGGAGATGTCTCGCCCGGATCCTGGCCGTCGGGCAACAGCACGCGCCCCTCGCGGAGGCTGCGTGCGAACCGCAGGCTCAGCCCGCTGTAGTGGCCGTGCAGCGTCTCGCTTGAGAGGTGCCGGCACTGCTCCAGCGCGGTCAGTTCCTGCTCCCACGTCAGCAGGTACCCTTCGTCGTCGGGCTCGCCGACCCGGATGACCCGCTCGTCGTTGAGCAGTTCCTCTCCGGAATCCGTCCGCCAGGTCGCCTCCTGTTCGATCACGGCGCTCGCTCCGTCACCGTCGTCCGCCGTCCGAACGTCGTACGCGCCGGCCTCCGCGTAGCCGTGGGGGTTCCCCGCGGCGGCGTTGGGCTCGGACTCCCAGCAGTTGACCCCGTCGACGAGCTTCTGACAGAAGAACAGGCCGAGGTGCCAGGGGTGGTCGTGGGGCGACGACACCACGAGGTTCTCGCCGGGCTTGGTGTCGACGCCCGGCGGGAGCGCGAGCGTGTCGAAGCCGGGCTTGCTGCCCGCCGGCTCCGCGTCGTACCGAGCGACTCGCGTCCCGTCGACGGACACCGACACCGCGCCGTCCGCGACGGCGGTCTCCAGGGTCATCGCGCGGCCTCCCGGGCGTCCGCGAGTACCTCGTCGGTCGTCACGCGCTCGCCGTCGCGGGCCGCGCTCCGGTAGATCGCCCGGACGGCGGCCATCGTCCCGAGGTTGTCGCGGCCGCTCGTGAGCGGCTCCGCCCCGGAGTCGACGCAGTCGACGAAGTGCAGGATCTCGTTGACGAACGCGTCGGAGGTGGGCAGGTCCGTCCCCTCCGGCTCCACCGGGGCGAACTCCTTCCGCGAATCGGGGTCGTCCCGGGTGTTGATCCGCGGCGTCGGCGACCCGACGTAGCCCTCCTGCTGTCGCCCTTCCGGGAGCGTGTGCACGACGCCGTCGTCGCCCAGCAGCCAGAACGACTCCGTGTAGGGCATCGCGGGCGCCGACAGCGCCACCGAGAAGTCGGCGATGGCACCGGATTCGAACTCCAGCATCCCCGTCGCGTAGTCCTCGGCGCCGTCGAAGGCCTCGTCGATCGTCCGGGTCCAGGCCGCCGCCCGGGCCACGTCGCCGAGGTAGTACCGCAACAGGTCGAGCTTGTGGACGCTGTAGCCGATGACGCCCCCGCCGCCCGCCTTCTCGCCGTCGTAGAGCCAGTGGCCCTCCGGGAACAGGTCGGCCTGATTGACCAGCGCGTCGCAGCGGGCGTGGCGGACCTCCCCCAGATCGCCCGCGGCGACGCGCTCCTTCAGCGCCCGGTAGGGCGGGTGGTACCGCTGCATCTGCCCGACCAGCAGGGTCAGGTCGCGCTCGTCGGCCAGGTCGACGAGTTCGACGCAGTCGCTCAGTGAAGGTGCCAGCGGCTTCTCGATCAGGACGTGTTTCCCGGCCGCCAGCGCGGCCTTCGCCACCGGGTAGTGGACGTGGTGCGGCAGCGCGATGTCCACCGCGTCGATGTTGGCCTCCGCCAGGAAGGTCTCGTGGTCGGTCCAGCAGTCGACGCCGAAGTCGTCGGCTACCGACTCCGCTTTCTCGGCGTCCACGTCACAGACGCCCGCGAGCGTCGCCTCGTCGGGGTGGTCCTCGTAGG
Organism: Halosimplex halophilum; assembly: GCF_004698125.1. Classification (NCBI taxonomy): domain Archaea; kingdom Methanobacteriati; phylum Methanobacteriota; class Halobacteria; order Halobacteriales; family Haloarculaceae; genus Halosimplex; species Halosimplex halophilum. Next base: position 1,153,065 of record NZ_ML214297.1, on the reverse strand, counting down.
CCGGCAGGTGCAACTCCGAGATGCCGCCGGCGCCGATCAGTCCGATCCTCGTCATGGGTCCGTCTCCGACCCGGGCGGTCTTTACGCTTGTCGCGCCGGCCGAACCCGCTTTGACCCCGGCTCAGTCGTCGGAGTGCGCCCGGACCCACAGCTCGCCGATCCGCGACAGGCGCGTCCGGTAGGACTTGCCCTGTTCCTCCTGCTCGATGTAGCCCTTCCCGCCCGGGCCCAGGCGGTCGACGTTGTAGATGACCTTGGATCGAAAACTGTCGGTGTACTCCTCGCCGAGTTCGCGGGCGAGCTCCTGGGCCAGCTCCGAGACGGACTCGAACTCGCTGTGTTCGCCGAGAGTGAAGAGGATGAGTTCCTCGAACGGTTTGACGTTCGAGAACGACGCGACGGGGAGTTCGAGGATGTGTTTGCCGTCGAACTCCTTGGCGCCGATAGTGGTGCCGCGCTCGTCGAACTCCGAGAGCAGTTCCTCGGCGGCGTCCAGCCGCTCGTCGACGCGCTCGGCCAGTTCCGGGTCGTCGACGCTCCCCTCCAGGTCCGAGAGCAGGTCGATGCCCCGCCGGAGTTCCTCCGCGAGTTCCGTCTCCAGGTACTTCTCGGGGACCGTGTAGTAGGTGTGGATGCGCTGACGGTCCTCCTCGCGCTCGACCATGATGGAGTGGGCGGCCGTCGCGAAGGCGAACGAGACCGTGCGGGGCATCGCGGAGATGTTGACCCAGACGCCGGCGTCGTCCTCGCGGTCGAGTTCGGCGTTGATGAGCTCGAAGGCCTGCTCGAAGGCCTCGTCGTAGTCGTAGACGTCCTCGACGACGAACCGCTCGGTCTCGGCGCCCAGCAGGTTGCGGTAGTCCTGCTCCAGCTTGGCGGCGAGATTGCGGGAGTACTCGACGTTGGCCTCGCTGCCGACCGCGCCCTCCAGCAGGACGACGCGGTCCACGTCGAGCCTGTCGCGCACCAGCGGCGCGATCAGCCGGTCGTAGTCGAACCCGACCGGGACGATGTGGGTCTGCATACGCGGTAGGTGGCCCCCGCGGCGTATAAATTCAGCAGACTCGCCGGACCGATCCGTCGGTCCGAACGGGTCGTCAGTCCGCGCCCGTCGCGTACACCGAGGCGTCCTCGCCGAGCGCGTGGCTGGTGACGAGCGAGACGGTCACCGTCAGCACCAGCCCCAGCACCATCCCGACCACCGACGAGGACCAGCCGCCGAGGAAACTCGCGGGGACGACGTCGGTGAACTCGCTCGACAGGTAGAACGCCTGGCTCCCGACGATCCCGACGTACATGCCCCACCGCGTCGTGTCCGTCCAGTACAGCGCCACCCCCACAGGCAGCGCTAACTGGGCGAACCCGCCGAAGGCGAAGTCGCCGATATCGAGCAGCGTCGCCGGCTGGAACAGGCTGGCGACGAACGACAGGGTGGCGAAGACGGCGACGCCGACCCGACCGAGGAACGCCTCGCGCTGCTCGGAGGCCTCGGCGACGAACGGGCGGTAGATGTCGCGGGTGAAGTACGACGAGCCCGACAGCAGCATCGAGTCGCTGGAGGACATCATCGCGGCCATCGCGCCCGCGATGACGAGCGCCGCGAACCACGCGGGCGTGTACTCCGCGAGCAGCAGCGGGAGGACGTTCTCGTTGGCGCCCGCCTGGATGCCGAGGCCGCGCGCCCACGACCCCAGCATGAACGCCGGGACGAACAGGAGGACGACGAGGACGGGCCACAGCGGGAGCGTCCGCTTGATGACGGCCTTCGACTCGGCGACGAAGAATCGCTGGTTGACCTGCGGGAACATCGTGACGCCGAAGGCGATCGAGATGGCCGTCGAGAGGATGTACTCGGGGGTGTAGGTGCCGCCGCCGAGCGCGAGGAAGTTGCCGTCCACGTCGCCGAGCGTCGCGGTCGCCGAGCCGACGCCGCCGACGGCGCTCGCCACCCAGACGAACGCGGCCCAGACCATCACGAGCATGAACGCGCCCTGGAGGGTGTCGGTCCAGGCGACGCCGCGCATCCCCGAGAGCGCGACGTAGCCGATCATGAAGAGGGTGATCGCGCCGGCGCCGGCCCAGTAGGGGACGGCGCCGCCGGTCAGCGCCTCGATGGCCGTGCCGGCGCCCTGCTGCTGGAGCATCACGTACGGGAACAGCCAGAAGATGCTGACCCCTGCCACGAGCAGCCGGAGGCGGAGCGAGCCGAAGCGGTCGCCCAGCATCTCGCCGAGCGTGACGTAGCCGTTGGCCTTCCCGACGAGCCACTGTTTGTATCCCAGCACGTACCACAGGACCGCGAAGATGACGCCGTCCATCAGGCCCATGACGAGGATCCACTCCGGGCCGGCGCCGTAGCTGATGTTCGGGCCGGCGAAGAACGTGAAGGCCGACAGCAGCGTCGCGAACGTGGTGAAGAGGAGGACGACGGTCCCGAGCGTCCGGCTCGCGAGGTAGTAGTCCTCGGCGGTCCGCTCGGTCAGCCGGTAGGCGACGACGCCGACTCCCAGCGCGACGAGCATGTAGCCGACGATGATCCCGACCTGGAGGGCGGTGTCAGCCATCGCGACCCACCCCCTCGACGCCGAGCCCCCAGGCGCGCCGCGTGAACGCCCAGAGGACGACCGCGACCAGACAGAGCCAGCCGACGTGGTAGGCGACCCACACCGGCAGTCCCGCGACGACGCCGTCGGCGCCCCACATGAACCACGGGACCGACAGCGCCGCCAGCGCGACCGCCACCGCTGCCCAGCCGACCACCCGCATGCGCTCGTTCATGTACGCCCGTTCGACTACTCGCCCCTTAACCTTTCGTCGTTCGCCTACGAACGATACGTTCGAAGAGATTTTCTCTTCGACCCCGCGGGGGGCGGGCGGGCCGCCGCGCCGCGGTGCGGAAATTTCGGGGGCATCGGCAGATATTACAGTCGTCGAGTGACAAGTTACGGGTTGTTCCATGAGGGCGTTCATGGACGGCGGTTCACCATCATCCACACCACCATCACCACGCCCCCGACCGGGGCAGTTCACCGATGTACGATTCAGCCAAGTATCTGATCCACGCGGACATCAGGACCAGCGGGGTGGTCGAGCGGAGTGACGTGGTCGGCGCGGTCTTCGGACAGACCGAAGGCCTGCTCGGCGACGAGCTCGACCTCCGCGACCTCCAGGAGTCGGGCAAGCTCGGCCGCATCGACGTCGAGATCGAGTCCGAGCGCGGGAGCTCGTTCGGCGAGGTAACCATCGCCAGCGGGCTCGACCGCGTCGAGACGGCGATCCTCGCGGCCGCCCTGGAGAGCATCGAGCGCGTCGGCCCGTCGACGGCCGACGTCGAGATACGCGACATCGAGGACGTGCGCTCCGCGAAACGGCGCCGCGTCGTCGAGCGCGCCAAGGAGCTGCTCGCGGAGTTCGACGCGACCACGATGTCCAGCGAGGACCTGGTCGAGGAGGTCCGGCGGAGCGTCCGCGTCGAGGACGCGACCGAGTTCGCGGGTATGCCGGCCGGCCCGCGCGTCGCCGACAGCGACGCCGTCATCGTCGTCGAGGGCCGGGCCGACGTGCTCCAGCTGCTCAAGTACGGTATCAAGAACGCCATCGCGGTCGAGGGGACCGACGTGCCCGACGCCGTCGCGGAACTGACCGAGGAGCGGACCGTGACGGCGTTCCTCGACGGCGACCGCGGGGGCGACCTCATCCTGAAGGAGCTGTCGCAGGTCGGCGACATCGACTACGTCGCGCTCGCCCCGACCGGCCGGTCCGTCGAGGACCTCCCGCGGAGCGCGGTCATGGACGCGCTGCGCGACAAGGTGCCCTTCGAGGCGGTCCCGACCGACGACGCGTCCGAGATGGCCGAGGGAGCGACCGACGAGACGACGGGGCTGGCCGCCACCGACGGCTCCGCCCAGCCCTCGCCGCCGGACGGCGACACCGGGACGGCCGACCCCGAGTCGCCGACGGACCCCGAGTCGCCGACGGACCCCGAGTCGCCGACGGACCCCGAGTCGCCGACGGACCCCGACGACTCCGCCGTCGAGGCGGCGCCCCCGTCCCACGAGACGGGAGCGCGGGCGGACACCGCCGACGGTCCCGGTACCGACAACGCCGACGGTCCCGGTACCGACGCCGCCGTCGATCCCGCCGGCACCGACTCCGACGGCGAGCCCGGGGGTGACGAGCCGGACGGTGCCCCCGGGACGGCGGACGCCGGGAAGCCGTCCGTCGGGGCGGCAGACGCCGAGGCGTCGGCCGCCGAGACGGCCGACGGGGCGACCGAGGGGACGAACGATGCCGAGGAACCGCCCGCCGAGGCGGGCGACGGGACGACCGAAGAGGCGTCGCCATCGGAAGTGGAGTCGCCGGCCGGGTCGCCCCCGGACACGCTCGCGAGCCACGTCGAGGCGGTCGTCGACGAGGGAACGGGTCGCGTGCGGCTCCTCGACGCCGCGTACGACACGATCGCCGAGGGCGACGCCGACGAGGCGTTCGACCTCGTCGAGGGCGCCGAGACGGTCCCGGCGTCGGTCGTCCTCGACGGCGAACTCCCCCAGCGCGTCCTCGACGTGGCGGCCCAGCGCGGCGTCGACCTCGTCGTCGCCCGCGAGGAGGGCGAGTTCGTCAAACAGCCGGTCAACGTCCGGGTGCTCGCCGCCGACGAGGTCTGAGCGCCGGACCGCGCGGGCATCAGTATTTCCGGCGGAGCCCGATTCTCAGCCGTCGATCGGCCGCTCCAGCAGGAACCCGTCCCCCCGTTCGTAGTGGTCGGGGAGCCGCTCGGCCCGCTCGAAGCCCCGCTCGCGGTAGAACGCGCGCGCGTCCTCGTCCACCTCGCGGACCGTCACGCGGAGCCGTTCCACGCCCGACGCGCGCAGTCGCTCGACGAGCGCGTCCAGCAGCGCCGACCCGTACCCCTCGCCCTGGTGGTCGGGCGCGACCGCGAGCTCGGCGAGGTAGCCGGCGTCGTCGTCGCCGTCGGTGACCGCGAGCGCGTAGCCGACGGGCGTGGCCGTCCCGCCGGTCGCGCTCCCGGAGTCTCGGGGTATCGCGACCAGTAGCACCGGCGGTCCGTCGGCGGCGACGGCCAGCAGTTCCGTCCAGGGTTCGGCGAGGACGGCGGCCTGGATGGCCCGGAGGGCGGGGAGGTCCGCGGACCGGCCCTCGCGGACGCGGGGTCGGTCGCTCATGCGACGGGGATGGGGAGCGCCGCGGCGGCGACGGCGGCCGCGGCGATCCCGGCCGCGAGCGTCGCGAAGAAGTTGACGCCCTCGTTCTCCAGAAACACGCCCTCGACGGTGGCGCCCAGCAGGCTGTCGACGGTCATGCCGACGACGCCGCCGAAGACGACGATGCCGGCGCCGACGCCGCCGACCTGCCCGAACGCCGCGACCGCGATGGCCGCGATGAGGCAGGCGCCGGCGAGGCCGGCCACCTCGCCCTGCCAGGTGACCGCGCCGTCGGTGCCGGGCTCGACGCGCTCGAAGGTGGTGATCAGCCGCGGGTTGTCGAAGACGCCGCCGATCTCGCTGGACAGCGTGTCGCTCATCGCGGCGGCGACCGAGCCGGCGAACGCGAACAGGAAGAGATCGGGGTGCAGCCCCGTCAGCGTCGGGCTCGCCGACCACCCGAGCACGGCGAACAGGCCGACCAGCGAGTTGGCGAGGACGTTCCCGCTGCCGCGGGCGCCCTCGTTCTCCTCGGCGATGCCGCGGCGTTCCTTCTCCTCGTAGCGGAACTTCGTCGAGAGGCCGCCGACGCCGAAGAAGGTGACCAGCAGCAGGAACCAGCCGAAGTCGCCGAGGACGATCGTCTGCAGACAGAGGAAGACGCCGGTGATCATCCCCGGGAGCGACGCCGTCTCCAGCGCGTAGGCGAGGTAGCCGAACAGGAAGGCGACGGCCAGCGCGATCGCGACGCCCGTCGGGTCGATCGACAGCGGGAGGTCGGCGAACAGCCACAGCAGCAGGCCGATCGATATCATCACCAGCGGGTCGTCGCGCTCGAAGAGGACCGCTCGCAGGAGCGCGCCGAGCAGGGCGCCGCTGGCGGCGAGGAATGCCACGAGGGGCCACTCGGTCGGGACGCCGATCAGGACGGCGGCGGCGTACTGGCCGACGGTCCCGGCGAGAAAGCCCGCGAGGACGAACCCGGCAGTGGCGACGAACGGCTCGTCGCGCACCGAGCGGACGAGGTGGCCGCCGAGGTTACCCCACGCGAGCAGGAAGACGGTGCCGACGAACACGGGCATCGGCAGGGTGAACCGCACGGACAACAGCGCCAGGGCCGCGGCGGCCAGCGCGAAGCCGGCGAGCCCGTACAGCCGGCCGTCGCGGCGGTCGCCCGGCCGGGCGAACAGCTCGAAGACCGGTCCCTCGTCGACGACGTACAGCGCCAGCGCGGCGACGAGGAGGAACGGGCCGGGCGCGGCGACGGTCGCGAGCGCCGCGCTCGTTCGGCTCGCGATCGGCGGGACGGCGAGCGCCAGCGTCCCGACGAGGGCGAACGCGCCCGCGCGCCGGACTGTCGTTGTCACGCTATGTCCGGTATCCCCGGTGAGCTACTTACCGTTTCCGAACCACTTCGCCCGCTGGCGGTCGCGTGACACGTCCGGCACACGCTCGGTCGCGCCGGACGGGCCCTGCTCGGACCCGCCGAGCGTTCGACCGCGGACTGCCGAGCGTTCGACCGGGGCCGTCGAGCGTGAGATTTAGGGCGCGTCCGGGGAAAGCGGGTGTGTGGGACTGTACGACCGCTATCTCGCCCTCCGCATCCGCTACAGCGACGCCGCCCTCCCGGAGACGGTCGCGGTCATCGTCACCGAGCGGGACCTGCTCGAGGCCGACGCCTACGAGACGCTGGAGGACTGCTTCGAGTGGGCCTTCGAGTTCGGCGCCGAGCGCGTCGTCGTCTACGTCAGCGTCCTCGACAGCGAGGTCGTCGACACCATCCGCCGGGAGCTCGCCGACGTGAACGCGCCCCGCGAACTGGCCGTCCGCGGCCCCGGGGACGACGAACAGGCCGAGGCGCCGATCCAGGTCGGCATCGGCCTCGGCGGCAAACACGAGTTCGCCGCCGCCGTCCAGAGCCTCGCCGAGGAGGTCGAAGCCGGCGATCTGGCGCCCGAGGACATCGACGAGGCCGCCATCGAGGGGGAGCTGGTCTTCCCCGTCCAGCCCGACCTGGTCATCAAGACCGGCGCCGAACGCCTGTCGGATTTCATGATCTGGCAGTCCGTCTACTCCGAGCTGTACTTTACCGACGTGAACTGGCGGGACTTCCGCCGCCGGGACTACCTGCGGGCGCTGCGCGATTACCAGAACCGCCAGCGGCGGTTCGGGCGGTAGGGCGAACATCGAGGGACGATCCCGACTACCCTCTTGGAATTTCGGATGCTGAGTGCCTGGAGCGCCCGAATCACGCGCCTCTCCGATTCGTGGCGGTTCGGCCGGTCGGTCGCGCCACCCTGGGCGTTCCGCGAGTCGGAGGCGCGACCGACGCGGCAACTTATGCCGCTGGTGGACGAAGTGACTCCTGTCATGAGCGACCAGCTACAGCCGCGGATCCACGACGAGTTGGTTCGCAGGGGCCGGTACCTCTATCCGACCGACGTGGTCGACGTCATCGAGCGCTTCCACGGGGTAGCGGGACCCGGTGTTCCGCGGACTGTCGTCAGAGGGTACGTAACCGAGTTGTTGGATCGGCTCGGGCCACGAGCGCCGTACACCGTCGAGCGGTTCGAACGGATCCTCGACGGTCGCATCACCGACCTCGACCTCTGGATTCCGGACGCTCTCTACGAGGTCGGGGCCGATCGAGTGAGCGTCTACCCCGCCCACTGGCACCGGACGCTCGGCGGCGTCCGCGACCCCGCTCGGTACGTCGAAGTCATCGCCGCCGACTTGGCGGCCACCAAGGGCGCGGCCCCGGACGACCCGCCGCCACCCGTCCCGCGACACCTCCTGATCGACGCGATGATGGTCCTGGGCGGAACGAGTCGCCCTGCGGCGGGCGGACTCCTCCAGACGGCCCGTCTCGACGGTCGCCTCGTCGTCGAACCGTTCCAGAACCCGGAAGCGGACGTCTGGGTCGCCGACGCGGTCAGCCACCGGTCCACGCCGGCCGACTCGGTCCCGTCGGTCCGCCCGACGGACGCGGCTGGCCCGCCCGGGCGACCGGCTGAACGCGACGTGGGTCGACCGTAACCGGCGGTCCGGTCGGGGGATACCGACCGAGCAGAAGAGCGGGCTACCGGGGTCGGGTGGGAACGATCCGTCGTCGACGCGGGCGCCGTCGGGGACGACCTGCACGAGTCGACCGGTCGCGGGCCGTCAGAACCCGAACACCGGGACGAACCGGAAGGTGAGGTACGCGCCCAGCGTCGCGATGGCCGGCACGACGTTCTGCATCAGGACGACGCGGGCGGTCGTCGCGGGGTTGAACAGGTCGCCGGGTTCGGGGATGTCCTCGGAGTCCTCCTCGCCGATGGGGGGCAGCTCCTCGCCGGGTTCGTCGGCGGCCAGCGCGTCGACGGTGACCGGCGGGGTCTCCTCAGCGGAGACGGCCTCCGGGACGGTCACCGGGCGGGTCGCCCGGCCCCACCCGAGACCGATGATGCTCACCGTCGCGATGATGACGAAACTCGCGGGGATACCCAGCGCCGAGAGGAAGACGACCAGCGCCGAGCTGACCGTTGCGACGACGATCGCGGCCGTCAGCGGCAGCTCCGTGATGTCGCTGCCCATCGTCTCCAGGGTCCGCCGCGCGATGGTGAACGCGCCGATGGTGACGGCGACCCCGCCCAGGATGATCGCGGGATCCATCGCCAGCGCGTCGCTCCCGACCAGCGGCGCGACGGCGTTGGCGATGTTGGACGTGCCGGAGCTGAAGGCCATCAGACAGCCGATCGCGACGACCGTGACCGTCCCGACCAGCTCGCGACGGTTGGTCGTCCGGTGGACGCTCACCGACGGGACGAGCCCGGAGCGGTCGACGTCCAGCAGCGGCCCCTCGCTGCGCTCCATCGCCACCAGCCGGTTGAGCCGGGCGTAGAAGTACCGGCCGACGATCAGCGAGACCCAGAAGCCGATGATCGGCGAGACGATCCACCAGGTGACGATCTCCCCCATGACGGCCATGTCGAGCACGCCGCCGGCGAACGCGAGGCCGGCGATCGCGCCGACCGCGGTCATCGAGGTCGAGGCCGGGACGCCGAAGACGTTCCCGACCAGCAGCGCGACCCCGATGAAAAACAGGACGGCGATCGACGATTCGAGCGTGAACACGGCGGGGTCGGTGACCAGCTCCGTCCCGAGCTTCGTCACGACGTTGCGGCCGATCGTCCAGGCGCCCACGAAGAAGAACACGCCCATCAGCGCCGCCGCCGCCGTCTTCGAGATGGCGTCGGCGCCCACGGCCGGCCCGAACGCCGGACCGGTCGTCGACCCGCCGATGTTGTAGGCGACGAACATCGAGACGAGTACGCCGACGACGAGGAGCGGGTCGACCATCAGTTCCCCTCGCCGTCGGGTTCGTCGTCGTCAGTTTCGTCGGCCTCGGTTCCGTCGGCGTCGGTCTCGCCGTCCTCCAGCTGTTCTTCCAGCGTCTCCTCGACGGTATCTTCGACAGTCTCCTCGACGGTATCTTCGACAGTCTCCTCGACGGTATCTTCGACAGTCTCCTCGACGGTATCTTCGACAGTCTCCTCGACGGTATCCTCGACAGTCTCCTCGACCGTTTCGCCGACTGTTTCTTCGACGGTCTTCTCGACCGTCTCTCCGACTTTCTCCTCGACGGACTTCTCGACGGTCTCTTCGACGGACTTCTCGACGGTCTCCTCGACCGTTTCGCCGACGGTTTCCTCGACCGTCTCGCTGACCGTCTCGTCGACCTTCGCTTCGACGGCTTCGCTGACGGTTTCGTCGACCGTCTCGCCGACCGTCTGTTCCACCGTGTCGCCGACGGTCTCCTCGACTGATTTCTCGACCGTTTCGCCGACCTTCTCCTCGACCGTCTCGTCGACCGTCTCCTCGACGGTCTCCTTGACCGCGGTGGTCATCCAGTCGGGGTCGAACCGGGCCATCTTCCAGACGACGTGGATGAGATACGACAGCAGGACGCCGAAGCCGAACGCCAGCCCGACGGCGTTGTCGGCGACGACGATGAGCCCCACGGACACCGCGATAAGCAGCCCGTAGGTCAGGTCGACCAGGGAGTCGACGCGGCTCGGGTTCATCGTCCACCCGAGCGAGGCGGGGGACACTCGGTTACACGTTCGGTTCGTCGACCGTCGAAGGAGAGCGGAAACACGTATAGACGTATGGGCGGGCCCTCGACCCAAGAAGCTTGGCAACGACGGCGGAGAACGGGCGGATCGGTCGGGAACCGACGGGGTTTCAGTGGGTGGTCTCACACCCACTGCGGCCTCGGAGCCATAGACCGGCCGGCGGCCCGTCCGCGTCTCTCACTGGTCGGCGAGCTGGACACCTCTGGCGACGACGTAGATGAGCACGACCCCCGTGCCGACGGCGAGCACGAACTGCGTCGCGAGGGCGAAGACGAAGCCGAGACCGGTGGTGCCACCGAACAGGAACACGCCCAGAAACGGGACGAGCGCCAGTCCGACGAACAGCCCGATCAGCCCCGCGAGCGGGACCGCTTCGGTCCGGATCTGGTCAGTGTCTAACGTTCCCGACTGCTCGATGAACGGAGCGGAGGGCGGCGTCACACGTCGAGGTCGACGGCTCCGTTGAAGGTTCTGTCGGACTCCGGGCAGTCGGGGAGATCGGGCCCGGCGCGCTCGCTCAGTGGAACGTGGCGCCCTCGCCGATCTCGGTCTGATAGACGCGGGCCTCGACGCCCTCCTCGTCGAAGGCGTCGACCATGGCGGAGGCGATGGCGCGCCGGTCGGACTCGTAGCAGGCGGCGATGACGCTGGGGCCGGCGCCGCTGATGGTGACGCCGGTGGCGCCGGCGTCGAAGGCGGCCTGACGGACCTCGCTGTAGCCGTCGATGAGCTCGGCGCGGGCGGGGGTGACCACGGAGTCCTCCATCCCGCGGCCGACGAGTTCGGGGTCCGAGCGGTGCATGCCCGTCGTCAGGGTCGCGGCGTTGCCGACGGTCTCGACCATGTCGCTCACGCGGGCGCCGTCGGGGACGACCTCGCGGGCGTCGCGGGTCGAGACGACGATGTCGGGGAGACACGTCACCAGCGAGATGTCGGCGTCGACCTTCGAGATGCCGCTCGGCGTGGCGATCGTGAACCCGCCGAGGATGGCGGGCGCGACGTTGTCGTCGTGGGCGTCGCCGGAGACGACCGCCTCCCCCTCCGCGGCGATGGGGACGAGCTCCTTCCGGGTGAGCCCGCGGTCGTACAGTTCGTTGAGCGCGACCGCGGCGGCCGCGGCGGAGGCGGCCGACGAGCCCAGGCCCGAGGCGGGGCGGACGCCCTTGTCGATCTCGATGTGGGCGGGGGCGTCCAGCGCCTCGGCGACCGCGCCGACGGTGTTGTCCGCGGGGTCCTCCGGGATGAACTGGCTGCCGGCGCCCGTCACGTCGATGGTGGTCTCGGCGGCCCGCTCGACGCGGACCACGTCCGCCGGTCTGTCCAGCGCCACGCCGAACACGTCGAAGCCACTCCCCAGGTTCGCGCTCGTCGCCGGCGCCCGCACCGTCACCATATCGAGCGATTTCCGCGACTGCGGGCAAAAAGGTAGCGGACTGCCGGGCGGTCGCCGACCGCGGCGGGGCGAGCGAAAGGGCTTTTCCGGTCACCGCGGAACGGTGGGTATGATCGGAGTCGTCGGCGGCGGCATCGCCGGCCTCGCGGCCGCGTATCGCCTCCAGGAGCGCGGCCGCGAGGTCCAGGTGTTCGAGGCGAGCGACGACGTGGGCGGGCTGGCCGCCGTCTACGGGACGGCCGGCGACCCCATCGAGAAGTTCTACCACCACCTCTCGGCCTCCGAGGAAACGATCGTCGAACTCATCGAGGATCTGGGACTCGGCGACGACCTGGAGTGGCGCTACAAGACCGACTCCTACTACGTCGACGGGGTCGTCCACCCGATGGAGAAGGCCTGGGAGATCCTCGCCTACCCGCACCTCTCGATCTACGACAAATTCCGGCTGGCGATGCTCGTCAAGGAGATCGACGTGCGCGGCGGCGTCCCGAAGTTCGACACCTACGACGACATCACCGACTTCGAGGACGTGCCCATCAAGGAGTTCCTGCTCGACCACACGACCCGCCACGTCTACGAGTCGTTCTGGGAGCCGCTGCTGGACGCGAAGTTCGGCTCCCGGAAGGAGGATGTCTCGGCGGCGTGGCTGCTCGGTCGGGTGAAGTTCCGCGGCGAGCGCGACCCGCTGCGCGGCGAGCAACTGGGCTACCTGCGGGGCGGGTTCGGCGTCCTGCTGGACGAACTGCTGGCGGCGGTCGGCGAGGGGAACGTCACCACCGGCGCGCGCGTGAAGGCCCTCGACACGGCCGGCGGCGCGGTCCAGTCGATGACCGTCGAGCGGGACGGGCGGACGGAGACGCACGACGTGGACGCCGCCGTCGTCGCGGCGATGCCGAACGTGCTGGAGGAGTTGACGGGCTACCCCTGCGAGATCGACTTCCAGGGGACGGTCTGCTCGGTCTGGAGCATGGAGGAGTCGCTCTCCGATACCTACTGGCTGAACATCAAGGACGACGCGCCGTTCGGCGTGTTCATCGAGCACACCAACTTCGTGCCCCCCGAGCGCTACGGCGGCGAACACCTCTACTACACCGCGAGCTACATCCAGGACCCCGCCGAGGACCTCTGGCAGATGTCCGACGAGGAAGTCGAGGACCACTGGGCCGACGGGATCGAGGGGCTGTTCCCGGACTTCGACCCCGATAGCGTCAACTGGGTCGAGACCGCCCGGAACCCCCGGACGGCACCCATCTACGAGCGGGGCTACCTCGACATGGTCGTCCCCTACGACCTCGGCGAGGAAGTGGCGGAGGGCGTCTACTACGCGGGGATGGCCTCGCGGGCGCAGTACCCCGAACGGTCGCTCAACGGCGGGATCGAGGCGGGGTACGCCTGCGCGGACCTGATCGCCGACTAGCGGCGACGGTCGACCCCGGTCGGACCCGGTCGACGGCCGATCCGCGTTAACAATCGAAATATTCCCGCAAGTAACTGGACGTATCCGGAATTCTCAGTCGGTGGGAGTGGGATGTAGAGGGCACATACTGATTAGACAGTGAACCGTACGTTTCGGCTGGCGGTAACGAATGCAAGACGACCTCTCTCTGGCGGTCTCGAAGCGGCTCGACGCGGACGAGTACAAGTATCCGTCCGTCAGGATCCGGCTGACGGCGTACGGGGACGGTCCGGTCGCCGTCCGGCTCGTCGAGTCGCTCCCACAGGGCGTGGACGCGACCGCCGTGGGATTCCACGCGGACGAAGGGTACCGGCACTGGTCCGTGGCGGGTGAGGGTCGGATAGTCTACGAGAACGTCGTCGACGCGGGCGAGACGGTCTCGACGCTCTACGGGATCACCGACGCCGACGCCGCCGAGCTGTCGGCGTGTCTGGACGAGCCGACGGTGCGAGTCGCGCGGAGCGGCGACCTCGACGCGGTCGGCCCCGACGAGTGGCGGACGGTCGGCGACGGGCGACTTGAGCTGTCCGTCGGCGACGACTCCCCGGACCCGGACCGACAGAACAGTCCGAGGGACGGGGATTGGGGCGATTCGAACGATACGATGACCGAGGACGATCCGAACGACCGGGGCGAACAGGGCGACCGAACGGAGCGGGACGAACGGGCCGAACCGACGGGCGGTGACGGACGGACGGAGCCGACAGAGGCGGGCGGACCGAACGGGTCGACGGACGGGGACGACGAGGAGTCCGTCCTCTACCGCGGCGGGAGCGCGGCCCGGGAGACGGGCGGATCTGCGGCGCCGTCCGCGGCCGTCACCGACGACCAGCCGGACGGCGCTACCGCCGTCGACGGCCAGTCGGACGGCACTGTCGCGGACGACGACCAGTCGGAGAGCGCTACCACCGGGGACGACCAGCAGGACGGGGCCACCACCGACGAGGAGTGGCCAGACGCGGCCCCCGGCGACGACCGGTCGGACGGGAGCGTCGGCGACGACCGGTCGGACGGGAGCGTCGGCGGCGACCGGTCGGACGGGAGCGTCGGCGGCGACCGGTCGGACGGGAACGCTGGCGAGGACGAGCCGAACGGAAGTGGCGGCGACGATGAGCCGGACGGCGTCGCCGGGGCGGAATCGGTCGCGGACCGTGTCGCGGCGGAGCTCCGGCGCGACGAGGCCTCGGCGCAGACGGTGGCGACGCTCCGCCGGCACCTGACGCCGGACACCTCGGGGACGGTCGAGGCGAAGCTCGACCACTGCATGACGCGCATCGGCGAACTCGACGCGTACGTCGACGCGCTGGAGGCGTTCCTCGACGACGAGGGCACGGCCGAGCGGCTCCTCGCCGAGGTCCGCGAGGACCTCCAGCGGGTCGAGGCGCGGACGGAGGACGTGGCCCGGCGCGTCGAGGCGGTCGAGGCGGCCCAGTCCCGCCTCGACGACCGGCTGGCCGCCGTGGAGTCCGAACTCGACGACCTGGACGAGGAGATGGAGTCGGTAGACGAGCTGTCGGCGTCGGTCGAGGAGCTCGACGCGGGGCTTTCGGAGACGCGGGCCGAACTCAGCGACGCCGTCGAGGCGGTCGAGTCAGACGTGTCGCGGCTCGACGACGACGTCGAGAGCATCGAGGAGTGGCGGTCGACGGTCGTGACCGCGCTCTCGGCCGCGGAGACGAACCCGTCCGATGCCGACTGACGGCCTCTCCGAGCCGGCCGACCGCCGTCCCCGGGGCAGTCGACGAGTGTCCCGGGGCGGCCGGCGGACGGTACCGCGCCGCCGCGCCGCCAGTTGTCCGATTACCGGTCGGACTCGCCGACGCCGGGCGCCTCCTCTACGTCCACGTCGTCGGGTTCGTCCTGCCCGCCGACCACCAGGTCGCCGTCGGGGGTCTCGACGTACACGTCGTCGGCGAACCCGCCCTCGGCGTAGGGGTGTTCGGGGTCGTCGAGTTTCTCGGGCGTCGACGGGGCGTCGGCGATCCCGTCGGCGGGCCGGAACTCGCCGAGTGGGTCGTCGATACTGATGTCGTAGCGCTCGAAGAACTCGCGGTAGCGGTCGTAGTGGTCGCCGAGCTCGTCGCTCGGGAACTCCATCATCTCGGTCCAGCCGTGGTTGTAGAAGTCGAAGTTGGCCTGGACGTGGGTGATCTCCCTGGCCTCGGCCTCGGGGAACCCGTCCTCCAGCGCGGCGACGTAGGTGTCCATCGTCGCGTCGAAGAAGTCGTCGAGGTGGTCCCGGCGCTCCTCGCGGCGGCCCTCGTCGGCCTTCTCGGCGAAGATGTCCGTGTGCATCCCGACCAGTCGGTCGTTGACCTTCTCCCCGACGACGGGCAGCGTCAACGCCTGCTTGGCCGCGAAGTGACGGACGTTCTGGCGTATCTTCATCGTGTGCGTAGCGTTCGGACCCGACCGTATTCAACGTCTCGACCGAACGCGAGCTGATATCCCGACGGAACGCCGACCGGATCGGCGAACCGGTAGCCGTTTCGGCACCTGCCGGCGTTCGACATGACGGAACGATCAGATATTTCGTTCGTGGGAATGTGTTTGCCAACCACCCGCATGGAGAGATAGCAACCCACATTAACCACGCTTGCGAACACCCTGGGCATGAGCGCATCCCACGTCATCATCGGTGATGGCATCGCGGGGAGTTCGGCGGCCGAGACGATTCGCGAGGAGGACCCCGACGCGGACATCACCGTCATCACCGATGAGGGTGAGGCGCTGTACAACCGCATCCTGATCAAGGAGTTCGCCAAGGGCAAGCTGCCCGAGGCACCCATCTCGATCCACGAGCCCGAGTGGTACGAGGAGCGGGACATCGACCTCCAGCTCAACACCCACGTCACGACGGTCGACACGGAGAACAACGAGATCCGGACCCACGAGGGCACGGTCTACGAGTACGACAAGCTCCTCGTGGCGACCGGCGGGACGCCCGCCAGCCTGGCGAGTTTCGGCATCGACAACGCCGACGCCGACGGCATCGACCACTTCTGGACGTTCCAGGACGCCCGCTCGATCAAGGAGAACGTCGAGGCGGCCGACCAGGGCATCATCGTCGGCGCGGGCCTGCTGGGCATCGACCTGGCGGCCATCTGCGGCGCCCAGGAGCTCGAGGCCAACTACCTCATGCGCGGCGAGTGCTGGTGGCGCTACGCGCTCGACGAGGAGGGCGCGGAGATCCTCCACGAGGCGATGCGCGAGCGCGGCGTCACCCCCGTCTTCAACTCCGGCGTCGACGAGTTCGAGACCGACGACGACGGCCGCGTCCAGGCCGCCGTCGACCCCAACGGCGAGCGCTTCGAGGGCGACTGGGCCGGCGTCGCCATCGGCCTGAACTTCAACACCGAGTTCCTGCAGGACACGCCCGTCGAGACCAACGACAACGGCGTCGTCGTCGACGAGTATCTGCGCACCAACGTCGACGACGTCTACGCCGCGGGCGACCTGACGTGGTTCTACGACACCATCCTCGGCGAGATGGGCCAGAACGGCTCGTGGGGCTCGGCGAAGGAGCAGGGCTCGATCGCTGCCAAGAACATGATCAAGGATCTGGAGGCCGGCGGCGAGACCGACGACCCGGAGGAGTTCCGCTGGGTCTCCTCGTACTCGATCACCCACTTCGACTTCCCGTTCCTCTCCTTCGGCCACCCGACCGAGGGCGACGACGGCGCCGCCCGCAAGTACAGCGACACCGAGTGGCGCCGCCTCGCCTTCAAGGACGGCAAGATCGTCGGCGGCGTCCTCATCGGCGACCTCTCCCAGCAGTCCAAGTTCAAGAAGCTCATGCGCGAGGAGCGCGAGGTCGCCCAGCACAAGGACCTGCTCCTCGAGGAGGACGTGGACATGGACAAGCTCGAAGAGGCCGCCCCCAAGCCCGAGTAACTCCGTCGCCGCCTTTCCGCCGTCGCCGCCTTTCCGCCGTCGCCGCCTTTCCGCCGTCGCCGCCTTTCCGCCGTCGCCGCCTTTCCGCCGTCGCCGCCTTTCCGCCGTCGCCGATACCGTCTCCGTCCGTACCGCGGCGTGCGCTCACCGCCGACAGGACCGGAGGCGTCCTGTTGTCTGACGGATCGTATCGCTTAAGTAACAGAGGCGAACACTCGGGGACATGTCAGTGTCCGTGGGTGACACGCTGGAAGACGCGGTCAGACGGATCGCGACCGTTCCGGGCGTACTCGTGTTGGTCCTGTTCGCTGTCTTCAGGCTCACGAACCCGGTGGTGTACAACACGTTCCTCGCGCGCGGCGTCGAGTTCGCCCTCGACCGGGCGGGGGGGTACACGCTCGCCGATGTGGAGGACGAACTGATCGAGCGGGGGTACACGGAGCTGCTCCCGGTCGTGGACATGGTCGACACGACGGGGATGGATATCCCCTTCGTCGCGGCGGTCGGCCTGCTCCTGACGCTCCCGTTCATCATGGAGTTTCTGCACGTCGTGGGGGTCCGGGCGCTCGCGGCGCGGGACCCCAACAGCGTCCCGGTCGACGAGATCGTCTCGGGACTTCCGAGCGCGTACGTCAAGTCGGTGGTCGCGAGCTTCCTGGCGCTGTTGCTGGTCGTACTCACGGCCCCGCTCCTCGTGGGGTTCGTGCTGGCGATCCTGTTCCTGTTCGTCCGCCAGCGGGTCGTGCTCGACGGCGACGGCGTCTTCGAGGCGATGTCGAACAGCTACGGGCTGGTGAAGGAGAACGCACTCCAGATGATCGTGCTCGTCGCGGTCTTCTGGCTGACCTGGGTCGTCGTGACGTTCATCAGCGGACTGGTCCCGCTGGGTGACCTGACCGGGCCGTTCAGGCGGACCGTCGAGACGACGGTCGTCGTGTTCGGCGTGTCGCTGTTCACGAGCGCGTACCTGCAGGCGGTCGGCGGCCGCGCGGGCGGCCAGCCCAGCGGCGCGCCCGCGGGCCAGAGCGACACGCTCGGGGCCTGATCGAAGGCGTTTTCCCCGGGCCAGTACCCCTATCGTGTATGGACAGCGGCGGCAGCAGCGACATGACCCTCGCCTTCGACCTGGACGCGCTGAAGGCCCTGGCCTACCCGGACCGGGTGTTCCAGGACGCGCGCCAGTGGAGCGAGTACGTCGGCGTCGTCTCCGAGCAGCCGACCTACGTGGTGACGAACTTCACGCGCAAACACCGCATCCGCCAGGACTTCTTCTCCGGGCCCCGCAGCCGCGCCGAGAGCCTCGAAAACGTGCAGAAACAGTTCGGCACCGAGCGACACGTCTTCGTCGGGACCGACGACGAGGACGCCGAACTCGCCGAGGAGGTCGGCTGGGAGTACCTCGCCGTCTCCGACGCGGCCGAGGCCGCCGAGTGGGAACTCGGCGAGCCGGAGACGCCCGACGAGGACGCCGGCGACGACGAGCGCGACGACTGGCCCTGATACGGATTATCGCAAGCGTTTACCGGGTCGACCGCACGACTGCGTGCGGTCGATCCCGGAATGACCTGCGATAATCCGTACGACTTCTGAACGGCGGCGCGCCCCGCGTTCCGCGACGGGACGGTCGAACGCCGGGCGGTACCGCGGCGTTTAAACGGCTGACGGCGGTACACCGGGTAATGGCAGAGCCGCGCGTCCCCGGGAGCGAGGGGGCGGACATCGAGTTGCCCTGCGGGGAGACCGTCGCCCTCCACGACCTGGACATGGGCCTGCGGGAGTACGACTGCGCCTGCGGCGAGGCCCACGCGGTCGTGATGGACGTGCACCCGCTGGGCCGGTTCGTCCCGGAGTTCCTCGTCGAGGTGCTCACCGAGACCGTCGAGACGGCCGACGAGTTCCCCGAGTTCACGACCGCCCACGTCATGGGCATCGTGATGGAGGAGTTCCCCGAGGCCGTGGTCAGCGAGGACCTCTCCGACCAGGGGGAGGTGGGCTACTCGCTGCTGTGGCTGACCGACTTCGACGCCCGCCGGCTCCACGAGATCGTCGTCGAGCTCGTCGTCGAGCTGATGGACCACGCGGTGAGCCACGCCGACGACGAGGCGGCGGCCGCGCAGTTCGAGGAGTGGCTCCACGAGTTCGACGTGAGCGCGTTCGTCGACCAGTACCGCGAGGAGCGCGAGTTCGAGACGGAGCACGACTCGGCGGTCTGAGCGCGCCGGGCGTCCGTCGGGCCCGCGGGTCGCGGGGCTGTCGACTACTGCGGAACGGCTGTCCGCGGATATCGAACATCCGTCCGGAACGTTCGGGTCAGTTGCACGTAGTTGCGTGGTGCGTATGACAGCGGCCGACACACCCGGGCCGGTGCCGTCCTGCGATTCCCAGAGATCGGCCGTCTGACGGCTGTCTGACGGCGTTTAATGGTGGGGGAGGCTGTACGGGTGTGTATGCGCGTACGGCAGCGCGACTTCGAGCGCATCCGGTCCGTGCTGGAGGAGGCCGACGCGGAGGAGCCGCTGACGGCCAGGGAGATCCTGAACCTCCTCGACGACCACGGGGTGGAGTTCGACAGCGCTCACCGCGTGGCGACCGTCCTCGGGCGCCACGCCCAGTCCGGCGAGGTCGAGGTCATCCGCGACCAGCCGTATCGCTACGAGTTCACCGACCGCAACAACTGAGGCCGTGCCTTCCGGAGCGGAGGTCGCCACCAGCCGCTGCCGACCGCCGCTGGCCGCCCCCCGTATCGTCGCCCCTTTACGTGCCGTCACAGTATGTCCGGTAGACACCCGACGGCCGGGGCGAGGCCGCGCTCGTCCCGATCCCCCGCCCACACCGCGCCGTGCGTCCGATCCGTACCGCTGCGCGACCCGGAGCGCGCCGGTACGATTTTCGAAACTCGATTTCGATTTCCGCATTCTTTCGCCGGGTTTATTACGATGAGCGGACTCCGCCCGAGTAATGACACAGGACGAGGACCGTACCATTCTGCTGATCGGGAGCGGGCCGATCAAGATCGGACAGGCGGCCGAGTTCGACTACTCGGGGGCGCAGGCGTGTCGCGCGCTCCAGGAGGAGGGGGCGCGCGTCGTGCTCGTCAACTCGAACCCGGCGACGATCATGACCGACCCGGAGATGGCCGACGCCGTCTACATCGAGCCCATCAACACCGAGGCCATCTCGGAGATCATCCGGAAGGAGAACCCCGACGGGGTCATCGCCGGCCTGGGCGGCCAGACGGGGCTGAACGTCACCGCGGAACTCGCCGAGGAGGGCGTCCTCGACGAGCACGACGTCGAGGTGATGGGCACGCCGCTGGACACCATCTACGCGACGGAGGACCGCGACCAGTTCCGCCAGCGCATGGAGTCCATCGGCGAGCCGGTCCCCGAGTCGATCACCATCGAGTCCATGGACGAGGTCGAGGAGGCCGTCGAGGCCGTCGGCGGCCTCCCGGTCATCATGCGCACGACCTACACGCTGGGCGGCGCCGGGTCGGGCGTCATCGACGACATGGACGAACTCAAAGACGCCGTCCGGAAGGGGCTGCGCCTCTCGCGGGACGACCGCGTGATGATCACGGAGTCCATCGACGGCTGGATCGAGCTGGAGTACGAGGTGATGCGCGACGCCGACGACTCGTGTATCATCATCTGCAACATGGAGAACCTCGACCCGATGGGCATCCACACCGGGGAGTCGACGGTCGTGACTCCCTCCCAGGTCATCCCCGACGAGGGCCACCAGGTCATGCGCGACACCGCGCTCGACGTGATCCGCGAACTCGGTATCCAGGGCGGCTGTAACATCCAGTTCGCCTGGCGCGACGACGGCACCCCCGGCGGCGAGTATCGCGTCGTCGAGGTCAACCCGCGCGTCTCCCGCTCCTCCGCCCTCGCGTCGAAGGCGACCGGTTACCCCATCGCCCGCGTCACCGCGAAGGTCGCGCTGGGCAAGCGCCTCCACGAGATCGAAAACGAGATCACGGGTCAGACCACCGCGGCCTTCGAGCCGGCCATCGACTACGTGGTCACGAAGGTCCCCCGGTGGCCCAAGGACAAGTTCACCGACGTGGAGTTCGAGCTCGGGCCGGCGATGAAATCGACCGGCGAGGCGATGTCCATCGGCCGCACGTTCGAGGAGTCGCTGCTGAAGGCGCTCCGGTCGAGCGAGTACGACCCGGCCGTCGACTTCTCGACGGTGTTCAACGACGAACTGGAGGAGTACTACCTCGAACGCCCCTCGCCGGACCGTCCCTACGCCATCTTCGAGGCGTTCAGTCGCGGCTACGACGTCGAGACGATCCGCGAGATCACGGAGATCCGCGAGTGGTACCTCGAACGGTTCAAGCGCATCGCCGACGCCGCCGAGGCCGCGGCCGACGGCGACTACCAGGCCGCCGCCGACGTGGGCTTCACCGACCAGGAGATCGTCGCGCTGGCCGGCGGCGAGTTCAACGACACCCACGCCTCCTGGCTGCCGACCGTCGAGGGCCCCGACGCGCCCGACGACGACACCGCGATGGCCGACGGTGGGGCGGAGGCCGAATCCGCCGAGGCCGCGACCTCGCCCGGTCCGGACGTGACCGTCGACGAGGTCGAGAGCCAGACCTCCGACAGGGACTTCAAGCTCGTCGACACCTGCGCCGGCGAGTTCGCGGCGACGACGCCGTACTACTACTCCTCCCGTGACCCCATCTCGGGGCTGGGCCGCAACGAGGTGCAGGTCGACCGCGACGCCGAGAGCGTCGTGGTCGTCGGCGGCGGCCCGATCCGCATCGGGCAGGGCGTCGAGTTCGACTACTGTTCGGTCCACGCGGTCCGCGCGCTGGAGGAGCTGGGCATCGACGCCACCGTCGTCAACAACAACCCCGAGACGGTCTCGACCGACTACGACACCTCCGACGGGCTGTTCTTCGAGCCCATCACGGCCGAGGAGGTCGCCGACGTGGTCGAGGAGACCGGCGCCGACGGCGTGATGGTCCAGTTCGGCGGCCAGACCTCCGTCGACATCGGCCACCCGCTGGAAGCGGAACTCCAGCGCCGTGACCTCGACTGCGAGATCATGGGCACCTCGGTCGACGCCATGGACCTCGCGGAGGACCGCGACCGCTTCAACCGCCTGATGGACGACCTGGGCATCGCCCAGCCCCAGGGCGGCTCCGCCACCAGCGAGCAGGAGGCGCTGGACCTGGCCCACGAGATCGGCTACCCCGTCCTCGTGCGCCCCTCCTACGTGCTGGGCGGCCGCGCGATGGACATCGTCTACAGCGACGAGGACCTCAAGGAGTACATCGAGGAGGCCGTCCGCGTCAGCCCGGACAAGCCCATCCTCGTCGACGAGTTCCTCGAGGACGCCGTCGAACTGGACGTCGACGCCGTCTCCGACGGCGAGAACGTCCTCATCGGCGGCATCATGGAGCACGTCGAGAGCGCGGGCGTCCACTCGGGCGACTCCGCCTGCATGATCCCGCCGCGCTCGCTCGGCCGCGACGTGAACCGCAAGGTCCGCCAGGTCACCGAGGACATCGCCCGCGCGCTCGACACCGTCGGCCTGCTGAACGTCCAGCTCGCGGTCAAGGACGGCGAGGTGTACGTCCTCGAAGCGAACCCCCGCTCCTCGCGCACCGTCCCGTTCGTCTCGAAGGCGACGGGCGTCCCCATCGCGAAGCTCGCCGCGAAGGTCATGGCCGGCGAGTCCCTCGACGAGCTGGACGTGAACGAACAGGTGCCCGAGCAGACCTCCATCAAGGAGGTCGTCCTGCCGTTCGACCGCCTGCCGGGTTCGGACCCGCGCCTCGGCCCGGAGATGAAGTCCACGGGCGAGGTCATGGGGACCGCCGACTCCTTCGGCAAGGCCTACCAGAAGGCCCAGATGTCCGTCGGCAAGCCCATCCCGCTGGAGGGGACCGCCGTGGTCGACCTCTCGGAGAGCGAGTTCCCCGGCCGCGAGACCGAGGCCGGCGAGGAACTGGTCGACCAGTACGCCGAGCACTTCGACCTGGTGACCTTCGACGACACCGAAGAGTTCGTCGACGCCGTCGAGAGCGGCGACCTCGACCTCATCGTCTCGCGCCAGCGCGCACCCCTCGAAGCGGCCGTCGAGGAGGAGATAACCTACTTCTCGACGCTCGCCTCCGCCCGCGCGGCGCTGGAGGCTATCGAGGCCGCCGACGAGCCGCTGGACGTCCAGCCCGTCGGCGACCGCGTCAAGCGCGACGAGTACTGGGGCCAGCCCAAGCAGGACTGAGCCGCGACTCGACCTCAGACCGCTCTACTCTCCGCTTTCTCTCTCCGTTCCGACCGTCCCCTAGCGGCGGTGATGGCGATCGTGCTCAGTACAGACGGCACAAGTATCGGTCAGTACAGCGGACTCACTCACTCGCATCGCTCGCGGTGCCTTCGTCGTGTCGCAGAGAGACACTGTCGCGCATCGCGGACAGTAAAGCACCGCCCCCGGAACTGGCAAACGATTCGATCCAGCTGCCGGATCCCGATCCGATCCCGAAAATGGAGCCGCTACGTCGATTGATTGCGATATCTTCGAATCTTGGTAACACTGGTGAGTAGAAACCCGGCGAGCAAGAAACCGAATGCTACGACACTAGCGGGAAAGGTGATCTTGGGAGGCAGACTGCTGACACTCATCACTCCGATACCGATTACGAGGCCCAGTAACGTTACGCCGAGTCCAAGACGCACTCGCCGGATCTCGGAATCTCGTAGCATACCCCCACATAAAACTGCCAAAATCATCCAGGCGAAGACTGGACTGTAGTCCGTCATCGCTCGTTACGCACGATCATAACATAGTATTACTAAAATAGTTTGTACTAGTATTATGTCGACTCGCCTACTCGCCATATAGAATACGCTTCCACGAGGGGTCAGAGTGTGAGTCCGAGCAAGGCGCGAAAACCGTTGTCACCGTCCTCAATCCGAGAATTCGAGAGGTGCCCGTACGGTTTTGTGGCGGTTTGCAACTGTCTGTTGTCCGGTATGCGCGTGGAGTGAGCAATACGTTTCGCCAGTATTGACCGGAGCCATCGGTCCGGAACGGTTCAATACAGCGTGTACAGATAGCGCCGGCTCGGACGCGTAACCGTCTGAAAAATCGAGGTCGGTGTCTGCCGCTGTGAGCGACAGCCGTGTCCCGGTGTTACTGCCGGACGACGTTCGCCGCGCGAGGCCCCTTCGGCGAGGACTCGATGTCGAACTCGACCTCGGTACCTTCCGTGAGGTCTTCGCCGCCGACGTCCTCCATGTGGAAGAAGACGTCTTCGTCGTCGTCGAGATCGCCGTCGTCAGTCGAAATGAAACCGTAGCCGCCAGTGTCGTTGAAGAAGTCAACCTTACCGTTTGCCATTACGAACAAACAGAGGTTTGGCTGGGGGATAACCCTTCCGAGGGTCGAGGTACCACGACTCCTCATATTGGCTCGCAAACCGGATGTCATCGAACCCCCGACCGGACACCTTTCCGTTCGGACCACCAACTGGTTCGCATGGCCTTCCGGACCACGCTCGGCTGGTCGCTGATCTCCTCGGGTATCGTCACGCTCCTGCTCGGTGTCCTCCCGGGCGGCGACCTGATGTGGGGACTGCTCCTCCTCGTGCTCGGGGTCGCGACGCTGCTGTACCGGCAGACCTGACACACGGGCCCGACAGCCCGCCTCAGGAGGCGCCGCTCGCGGTGAGGTTCAGCCCGGCGATGCCGACGACGATGAGGCCGACGAACGCGACGCGAGCGGCGCTCAGCGGTTCGTCGAAGAGGACGATCCCCAGCGCGGCAGTGCCAACCGCACCGATCCCGGTCCAGACGGCGTAGGCGGTACCGACGGGCAACTGTTCGACCGCCTTCGCGAGCAGGACGACGCTGATCAGCATCGCGACGCCCGTCGCTGCGGTCGGGACGGGTCGGCTGAGCCCCTCTGAGTACTCCAGCCCGACCGCCCACGCGATCTCGAACAGCCCGGCGACGAAGAGGAGATACCACGACATGGGCGTTCCTTCCGGGAGGACGCGCCTGTGGTTTGCGGTTCGGGTCGTCCGGCGGTCGGAGCGGCCCGGCGGACTCGTTCGAGCGCCACCGGAGTCGAGGGGCACCGCGGGGTCGTGGCGGGGGCGCTATCGCCCGACCGCTCTGCCGGGACCGACGGTGTTTATACGCTGGGTATGTGTAGCAGTGTCTATGGAAGACATCTTCGTCGCGCGGCTGATGAGTTCGGACCTGCAGACGGTCGGCCCCGACACGCTCGTCGAGGACGCCGCCGCACAGATGCAGGACAACGGGGTCGGGTCGCTGGTCGTCGTCGACGAGGACAACCGGCTTCTGGGCATCCTCACGACGACGGACTTCGTCGACATCGTCGCCAAGTCCAAGCCGAAGGCCCAGACGACCGTCGAGCGGTACATGACGACCGACGTGGTCACGACGACCGCCCAGACCTCCATCGTCGAGGCGGCCGACCTGATGATCGACCACAGTATCCACCACCTCCCCGTCGTCGACGACGAGGAGGGCGTCATCGGCATCGTCTCGACGACCGACCTGACGGGCTACATCTCCAGCGTGCAGACGCCGTCGCCGGCCTGACCCGGAGCCGTCTCTTCTCCCGCGCTGTGGGCGACCGGACAGCGCGCCGTCGGGCCGCGAGCGGCGCCTGCGCGAACCGCTCCGGGTCCGGTGCCAGGGTGGCCCCGAACCCGCAACCCGACCGCATCACCGAGTCACCAACCCGGGGTTATCGGTGCGTAGCTGACCGAAAGCTGGCAATTACACTTGTCCCCGGCGCTCCGCACCTCATACTGTATGGCACGCGAGCCGTTCGACGACGCCGACGAGACGGGAGGGGACCAGCCGGGAATCGTGCGAGCGCGGATCGAACCGCGGTCAGAGACGGCCGAACACGAGTTCCTCGAACTGATCGCGGGGCTCGAAGGGGTCGACGCGACGGAGTTGCCGTCGCTGTATCGCGAGGTCGACCACGCCGTCGAGAACCTCTTCAAGCGGCCGCCCTCGTCGGGGGCGCAGATGGAGATCGCCTTCTCCTACGCGGGATACAGGGTCACGATCGACCAGCGGGGCCACGTCAGGCTGATCCGGGTCGGGGACACTGTCCAGTAGTCCCGCGAGCGGGCGAACTCGGCGCGGCGACCGGTCAACGTATTTCCCGGTCGCCCGCCAACGGGTGCACATGGCGTTCCCCAGCTACTCCGAGTACTGGAACGAGATCGAGCCGAGCCTCCTGATCCTGGTCGGGTTCGTCCTGTTCGTCTTCCCCGAGCCCGCCACCTCGGCCCTGGGCGCCGGACTCCTGTTGCTCGGCGCGTCGTGGTGGTTCTACGAGTGGGAGCGCTAGCTCGCCCGACCCCGCGGCCCTCATTGGAACCGTATTAGGACCTCCCCCCACCCAAAGGAATCGTAGGCGTATTCTGATATGAACCGGGTGACAACGCCCGGGTGATGACCGACGAGACGCTCGCGACGCCGCCCGGAGGGAGTCGATGAGCGACGGCACCGCCCTCGACAGGGCGATGACGCTCGCGGAGATGGCGCCCCACCCGTCAGTGACGGTCGGCGTGCTCGCGGGGCGCGAGGAGTCGTTCCCCGACGGACGGCTGCACGACCCGCCCGTGACCCATCTCGACGGGACGGAGGCGCCGGCTTACGTTCTGACGAACGGGAAACGCGGTATCGGCCTCGGCACCAAGCGCAACACGACGAAACCGGCCGGCGACCGCGGCACCGTCGTCGTGGTCACCGACCGCCGGACGCTCTGTCTGGTCGGCGGCGACGACGAGGACACCGCCGTCGAGGTCCCACACGACTCGGTGGTCGCGGCCGCCTACCGCACGGGGCTGTTCGCCACGCGGTTCGTCCTGCGGACGCCGCGCAAGCAGTACCACTGCTGGGCGAAGCGGTCGACGGACGAGTCGCTGCTCGCGGCGGCCGCGGAGTACGTCGAGGACCGCACCGCCGAGTCGCCCGAGGAGATCGAGGCCGACGACGGCGCCAACCAGCTGACCTACCGCGGCCGGCCGGTCAGCCGCGAGAACCACCCCGGCGTCCCCGACGAACCGCCGTCGGACGACGAACGACGGGACGACGAGGACGCCGGCTCACAGACACGGTATCGCGGAAAACAGGTCGACCGCTCCGGCGAGTGAGCCGCTGACGGACGACGGTCGGCGGACGAGCCGCCTCAGTTCGTCGTCGCGGCGGGCTCGTCCTCGGCCATGGCGAGGACCTCGTCGAAGAAGCCCTTCGAGTCGTTGGGGCCGGGGTTGGCCTCGGGGTGGTACTGCCGGGTGAGGATGTCGAGTTCGTCGTTCTCCAGGCCCTCGGGGGTGTCGTCGTTGACGTTGATCTGGGTGACCTCGAGGTTGTCGCCGGGGTCGGCGACCGTGTAGCCGTGGTTCTGGGTGGTCATCACCACGCGGTCGGTCCGCAGGTCGCGGACCGGCTGGTTGACGCCGCGGTGGCCGAACTCCATCTTCTCGGTCTCGCCGCCCAGCGCGTTGGCGACGACCTGCTGGCCGAGACAGATGCCCGCGATGGGCTTCTCGCCGACGAAGTCGTCGACCAGTTCGTTGGCCTGGTCGAAGTTCTCCGGGTCGCCGGGGCCGTTGGAGATGAAGAGCACGTCGGGGTCGAGGTCGGCGACCTCCTCCTCGGTGGTGTCGTGGGGCATCAGGTGGACCGTCGCGTCGCGCTCGACGAGCGAGGAGATGATCGAGCCCTTGGCGCCGCAGTCGATGAGCGCCACGTCGGCGCCCGACCCGTCCTCGTTGTAGACGACCGTCTCGGGCGTGGTGACCTGGTCGCCGATGTCCGTGTGGTCGCTCATGTGCTTGCACCGGTCGAGCTCGTCCAGCGCGTCCTGCTCGGTCACGTCCTCGCCGGCGGCGATGCCGCACTTCATCGCGCCGGAGTCGCGGATCTCGGTGACGATGTCGCGGGTGTCGAGCTTGTCGACGGCGGGGACGCCCTCCTCCTTCAGCCACTCGACCACGTCGTCGGTCAGGTCGCGGGCGACGACGCCGCGGGGGTGGACGCGGTCGGACTCGAAGCGCTCCTCCCGGACGCCGTAGTTGCCGATCAGCGGATAGGAGAACGTGAGGATCTGCTCCTCGTAGGAGGGGTCGGTGAGGCTCTCCTCGTATCCCGTGTACGCTGTCGTGAAGACCAGTTCCCCGCGAGTCGTGCCCGGCGAGCGCGCGCGCGCCTCGACGACGCGTCCGCCCTCCAGTGCCACGTAGGCGTCCGTCATTACGAGATGCGTATACCACCTCCGGTGATAAGCCTTGCTTTCGAAGCCAGGTTACGAAATTCGTAACGGTCAAGTGGGGTGGCTCGGAACTGTGGCGTATTCGATGGACGACCTCGACCGGGAGATCCTGAACATCCTCCGCAGGGACGCGCGGACGCCGTACACGGAGATCGCCGACGACGTGGGGACCTCCGAGGGGACCGTCCGCAACCGCGTGGAGTCGCTGGTCGAGGAGGGCGTCATCGAGCGCTTCACCGTGGCGACGCGGACGGGGAACGTCAAGGCGATGATCGAGGTCGGCGTCGACGTGAGCGTCGACACCCACGACATCAGCGACCGCGTCGCCGAGTGGACGGAGGTCGACTTCGTCTGGCAGGTCTCCGGCGAGGAGGACATCGTCTTCGTCGTCGACGCCCAGGACACCGAGCGGGTCAACGAGATCATCACCCAGACGCGCGAACTCGACGAGGTCGTGAGCACGAAGACGAGACTGATCCTCGACGAACGGGTCGGGTGAGCGCAGCGCCCCGCGGCCCGGTTCGCACTGCGTAGCGGATCGACTGCACTGCAAGTCGAAGACTGTTTGAACCCGCTCTCCGACGTGACTCCCATGAGTACGGACGACGAGGGGGTCCCCGGAGACGACGGCGCGCCGTCGGCCGAGGGGGCCGACGACTACCACGAGAACGCCGAGCAGTCGGTGATCGCCGTCGACGAGAACGACGAGGAGCAGGGGCTGGTCAACCGCCTCGACGCCCACACCGGCGACGGCCGGCGCCACCGCGCGTTCACCTCGCTGCTGTTCGACGAGGACGACCGCATCCTGCTCGCCCAGCGCAGCCCGAAGAAACGGCTGTGGGACACCTACTGGGACGGCACCGTCGCCTCCCACCCCAGGAAGGGCCAGACGCAGGTCGAGGCGACCCGCCAGCGACTCGAGGAGGAACTGGGCGTCACGCCCGACCAGTACGACAACCTCCGGGTGACCGACCGCTTCGAGTACAAGCGCTACTACATGGACGAGGGGGTCGAACACGAGGTCTGTGCGGTGCTGAAGGCCACGCTGCTCGACACGACCCTCGACCCCGACCCCGAGGAGGTCGGCGGCCTGATGTGGGTCCCCTACGAGCGCCTGTACGAACACCCGCGGTGGTACCGGCAACTGCGTCTCTGCCCCTGGTTCGAGATCGCGATGCGACGCGACTTCGAGTGACCGACGGCGACCGACCCTCCGACCCGTTACCTCTCCCGGCCGAAGCGACGCACAGCGGCCGCACCGAGAGCGCGACACCGGCCGCACGGGTCCGGTCGGCGCTCAGTCGTCCGCTCCGGCCCCCGTCCGTTCGGAGTCCCGTGAGCCGCCGGACCTGCCTGATGCGGCGTCGTCCTCGCTTTCGGAGGGGATCGAACCGCTACCGACGGACTCGCCGGCGGTGTCGGCCAGCGGGAGGGTGAGCGCGACGGTGCAGCCCTCCCCGTCGCCGACGAACTCGACGGAGCCGCCGCACTCGGTGACGACCCACTTGACGAGCCAGAGGCCGACGCCGCTGCCGTGTTCGAGCGCCGTCTCGCGACCCGCCTCGATGACGGCGCGTTCGTGGTCCTCGATCCCGGGTCCGTCGTCCGCGACGCGGATCTCGACGAACTCGTCGCCGCGGCGGGCCGTCCGCACTTCGACGTTCGGCTCGTCGCCGGCGTGTTCGGCGGCGTTCGCCAGCAGTTCCTCGACGGCCCGCTCCAGGCTGGCCCCGCCGACGACGGCCAGCCCGTCGGGCAGGTCGACCTCGACGGTCACGCCGTCGTGTGCGGACTCGACGCGGTCGGCGAGCCCCTCGACGCGCTCGGCGGCGGCGAACGCGCTGTCGCACTCGCCGTCGACCGTCCGGGCGACGTGGCCGATCTTCTCGCTGCGGGCGACGACGCCGTCGACCGTCTCCTCGATGCGGTCGAGCCGGCGCCGGGCGTCGTCGGTCAGCTCCGCCTCCCGGCGGAGCAGTTCGGCGTTGCCGCGGACGACGTTCAGCTCGTTGCGGAGGTTGTGCCGGAGGACCCGGTTGAGCACGTCGAGCCGTTGCTCGTGCTGGCGCCGGTCGGTCACGTCCCTGAGGCTGAGGACGCAGCCCGCGACGCCCCCGTAGCTCCGGTACAGCGGCGAGACCCGGACGTCGTAGTAGCGACGGCCGTCCGGGCCGTCGAGTTCGAGGTCCGACTGGCCGGTGGAGACGTCGTCGGCCGAGCCGGTGAGCATCGGCGCGGCGGTCTCGATCGGCGTCCCGACGACGCCCTCGGGGTCGACGTCGAACAGCCGCGCGGCGGCGGGGTTGACGTCGACGACGCGGTCGTCGTCGTCGAGGATGACGATGCGGTCGTCCATCTCGTCGATGACGGCCTCGCGGCCGAGCTGTCGCGTGGCGGGCGTGATAGACAGGAGGCGGCCGCGGAACAGGGCGGCGGTCATGACGAGTCCGCCGAAGACGGCCCCGATCCCTGAGAGGGGGTAGCGGTCCGGGACGACGCCGAACAGCGAGACCGCACACAGGGCCGCGACGGCGGCTATCGCGGCCAGCAGCGCCGTCCCCTGGCCCCGGAAGAAGTCCGTCGTCCGGAAGTTCAGCCGGACGACCCCCAGACTGCCGACGGCGACAAGCAGGTACGAGTAGCCGACGTGTGCCCACATCGCGAGGCCGAACTCCTGGGCGAGGTACGCGGTCCCGGCCGCCGTCTCGACCCACCGGTCGGTCCAGACGAGGGCGTGGGCGTCGTTCGTCCAGACGAGCGCGGCGAAGACGAGGGGTTCGACGGCCAGCAGCGCCAGCCGGCGACCCCCGAGCGCGCGGTCGCTCTCGGTGTACGCAAGGGCGGTCACCAGCCAGGCGGCCGGGAGGACCACGGAGACGGTCGCCGCGACGCTCGACCACCGGAGCTTCCCGGCCAGCCCCGGCGTCGCGAGCCCGATCCCCTGGGCGAGCGCGAACAGGCCGGCCGCGGCGACGAACACCGACAGCGGCCGGGCGGCGGGCGTGTCGCGGAACGTCCACACGAACGCGGCGACGCCGCTCGCGACGATGGCGGCGAGCAACACGACGGGCGTGAACGCCGGCGTCGGCATCGGTAGCCGGTGGGTTTCTCCCTCCCCGAAATAAGTGTACGTGACCCGCTATCAGAATTGGATACGTCGGAGGCGCCGGGAGCGTAGCGGGTCGCGTCGGGGACCCCGGTCAGGGCCGCCGGTTCGCGACGGCGGTCCAGACGCCGAGCAGGCCGAGGAAGACCGCCGGGACGAACGGGAGCACGAGGTAGGCGTCGCGGTAGCCGAGCGGGAGCGCTTCGAGCAGGCTCTGGGCCTGCGGGATCGCGATAATCGTCCAGGGGATCACGACGAGGGCGACGACCAGCGCGGCCACGAGCGCCCACCCGCGGCGTCCGAACTCCCGCGACTCGGGGTCGGGCACGTCGTAGCCGCCGGGGTCGGCCGGCGGGAGGTCGCCGTCCCCGCCGGTTCCGCGGACGTGTCCGTCGACGCCGTCCCGGTCGTCCGGACCGCCGGCAGTCCCCCGGTCGCCGCGACGGCCCTCGTCGTCGGGGACCTCGCCCTCGGGGGCGGACGCCTCAGTCATCGAACTCGCTGTCGGGGACGACCACGACCTTCCCGAAGCCCTCGCGGTCCTCCAGCAGTTCGTGGGCGCGGGCCGTCTCGCTCATCGGCAGGCGGTCGCGCACGCGCACCTCGAAGGTCCCGTCCCACACCTTCGCGAGGGCGTCGTCGACCTCGCCGGGCGTCGCCATCGTCGACCCGATTATCGACAGCTGGTTCCAGAACACCCGGTTGACGTTGGTCTGGGGCCGACCGCCCGCCGTGGCGCCGCAGGTGACCAGCCGGCCGCCCTTCGCGAGGCTCTTCAGCGAGTCGTCCCAGGTCTCGCCGGCGACATGGTCGACCACCACGTCGACGCCGCGGCCGTCCGTCAGTTCCCTGATCTGTGCGGCGAAATCGTCCTCCGTGTAGTCGATGGCGTGGTCGGCGCCGACCTCGCGGGCGTAGTCGAGCTTCTCGTCGGTGCTCGCGGTCGCGAACACCTCCGCGCCGGCGAAGTCGGCGATCTGGACGGCGGCGTGACCGACGCCGCCCGACGCGCCGAGCACGAGGACGGACTCGCCGGGGTCGATGTCGGCGCGGGTGACCAGCATCCGCCAGGCGGTCTGGAAGACCAGCGGCGCCGCGGCGGCGGTCGCCCAGTCGACGCCCTCGGGGACGGCGACGAGGTTGTCCTCGGGGACGGCCGCGAGTTCGCCGTGGACGCCGGGGACGTGCTCGCCGATGATGTGGTAGTCGACGCACATCGACGCCTCGCCGTCGCGGCAGAACTCGCACTCGCCGCAGCTGACGCCCGCGGTGACCGCCACGCGGTCGCCGGGCTCGAAGCGGGTCACGTCCGCGCCGACCGACTCGACGACGCCCGCGGCGTCGCAGCCGGGGACGTGGGGCATCTCCAGGTCGATCCCCGGCAGGCCCTTGCGGGTCCACACGTCGAGGTGGTTCAGCGCGCCGGCCTTCACGTCGACGAGCACGTCGCCCCGGCCCACCTCGGGGTCGGGCCGCTCGGCGTACTCGACCACGTCCCGGTCGCCGTGGTCCGCATACTGGACTGCGTACATGGTCGGACCGACGCGCGCGGTGTGCAAAACAGTGACGAACGCGCCCGGTCCGACCGAAGCTACGGCCCGTCGCCGCGGCGGCCCGTCGGGCCGACCGTCCCGACCGATTCTCAGTTCGGATAACTCGGGGGCAAGGTCATTATGGAGGTCGCCCGCACGGTAGCGTATGTCAACGGCCGTGGGCGGACAGCGCGAGATAGAGATCCACCACCACTTCGTGTGGGGGAGCGAGGAGGAGGCGATGGACACCGTGCTGGCGGAGTACACCGACCGCAACCCGGACGTGTCGGTCGCCGAGGAACAGACGGTCATCAACGCGCTCCGCCTGATGATCAAGAGCCGGATCCTCCGGGAGGACCCGCCTGACGTGTGGGACGAGTGGCCGGGCGCGAACCTCCGGCCGACCGTCGAGGCCGGCGCGACCGCCGACATCACCGACCTCTGGGACCGGGCGGGCATGGAGCGGGCGTACTTCGACGGGATGGTCGACGTGGCCCGCTTCGACGGCGAGTTCCACGCCGTCCCGCTGGACATGCACCGGATCAGCAACCTCTACTACAACGTCGAGCTGTTCGAGGCGGCCGGGGTCGACCCCGCGCGGCTCTCCGGCCCGGACGACCTCGTCGAGGCCCTGCCGGCGCTGGCCGAACGGGCCGAACAGCCGATCGCCGTCTTCGGCCGGAACCCGTTCGGACTGCTCCAGCTGTGGGAGACGCTCCTGCTCGCCCACGGGGGCGAGAGCGGCTACGAGGAGGCGGCCGACGGGCGGCCGTCGTCCCACCGGACGGCCATCCGCGCCGCCTTCGACACGCTCGGGGAGTTCCTGGCCGCCGGCCCGGACAACCCGGAGTTCATGGACTCCAGCGACCTGGAGTTCGCCTTCTCCGACGGGGAGGCGGCCTGCATCAACAACGGGTCGTGGTCGACGGGTCACATGGCCGGGACCGACATGGAGTTCGGCCGCGACTGGGACTGCGTCCCGTTCCCCGGCACCGACGGCACGCACATCGTCAACACGAACGCCGTCGTCCCGGCGGCCCACACCGAGGGCGACGACGCCGTGACGGACTTCGTCGAGTACCTCGGCTCCGCCGAGACGATCGAGCGGTTCAACACGATCAGCGGGTCGGTGCCGCCGCGGAGCGACGTGTCTGTCGCCGAGCTGCACCCGATGAGCCGCGAGCTCCACGAGGCGTTCGGCGGCCGCGCGACCCAGCTGCCGTCGATGTGTCACGGGCTGGCCGTCCGGCCCGAGCAGGTCGTCCAGCTCAAGGACGCCGTCGCCACGTTCCTCCAGGACCGCGACGCCGACGCCGCCGCCGACGACGTGGTCGCCGCGCTGTCCTGACCCCCGGCCCCCGTGGCGGGGCCGCTCTCCGCGGTGTCTCCACCCCGCCGACCGCAGGTGGTCCCGGCCGCCGCGACCCGGGTCCGGTCGGATGCTGGCCTTTTTGGTTCGCTGCCGGGTAGCGATCCCATGGTCGATTTCCAGTCACGGGACACCAGCCACGGGTACGGGGACGACGAGGAGGGGGACGACGCCGAGGCGGACGACGGTGACGAGGACGCCGGCGACGAGCAAACCGGGACGGACCCCGTCGGGGAGTCCGGCGAGCGGACCGAGGGGGCGGAGACCGACCCCGCGGGGGACGACCCGGCGGAGCCGGAAGGGGGAGCCGCCGGCGAGCGCGCGGACGACGCGGCCGACGAGCACGCGGACGACGCGGCCGACGAGAGCGCGGGACCCGGGGCGGACGACGACCCGCTTGCGCCGTCGTCCGGAGACGGGAGCGGCGATCCGCTGGCGCCGGACACGTCCGGTCCGGACCCGGAGTCGGGTGCCGACGACCGCGGTGCGCCGACCGACAGCGACCGCGGTCCACAGAGCGGCGACCACGACTCGCCGGCCGGCGACACCGACGACGAGGCCCCCGGAGGGGACGGCGGCGCCGACCCGACGGCGGACGACCCGCTGGCGCCGTCGAGCGAGTCGGAGCAGGGGGACGGGACGGCCGACAACGCGGACGACCACCCGTTCGCCGACGCGGACGGCGCGGACGCCGCTGACGCCGCCCCGAGCACCGACGCCGGCGGAACGGTCGACCACTCGTCGAGCGAACCCGCCCGCGAGGGAGGCGACCGCGCCGAGCCCGGCGCGCGTTCGACGGACTCCAGCGGCCACCCACAGGACACGGGCGACCACTCGGAGGGTCCCGGCCACCAGGAGGGCGTCGACAACCCGGAGAACGCGGACCACTCGGACGGCGCGGCGGAGCACGCACACGGCGCGGGCGGCCACTCGCACGACCACGCTCACGGCGCCGACGTCGGGCTGCTCGGCGTCGCGGTCGTCACGGTCTCGTCCACGCGCACACGCGAGGACGACGCGAGCGGCGACGTGATCGAGGCGGTCGTCGAGGCCGCCGACCACGAGGTCGTCACCCGCGAGATCCTCCGGGACGACCTCGACGGCGTCCAGACCGCGCTGTTGAACCTCACCGGCCGCGGCGACGTGGACGTGGTCGTCACGACCGGCGGGACCGGCGTCACGCCGGACGACGTGACCGTCGAGGCCGCCCGTCCCCTCTTCGACCGCGAACTCCCGGGGTTCGGCGAGCTGTTCCGGATCCTCTCCTACGAGGAGATCGGCACCCGCGCGATGGTCTCCCGGGCCACCGCCGGCATGGTCGACGGCGTCCCCGTCTTCTGCCTCCCGGGCAGCGAGGCCGCGGCCCGCCTGGGGACCGAGGAGCTCGTCGTCGAGGAGATGGCCCACCTCGTCTCGCTCGCTCGCCGGGACGATTGAACGCCGGACCTCCCCGCTGGCCCTCGCCGCGCCCGCGCCGTACCACAGTATTCGGGTGTCCGTACGCTGCGACGAGGCGAACGTATTCGGGCCTCACCGGCCCGCTCGCGGGCGTTCAGTTTCGAAACTTCAATCTTTCGTCGTTTTATGTCGATTAAGTCGGTCTAGCGGCGGGGGGTGCGCGGACCCCGGAATCCGTCCGTTCGGACGAGTGAACGGATCCAAAATGGGAGTTTCAGGCCCTAAAACGCCCTAAATCGGCGCCAAGGGCGACCCCCCATTAAGTGCAACCCGTCGCATGTCCCGGATGCAATGTCCGAACGCACCTCCACTCGACGCACCGTGTTGAAGGCAGCCGGCGCAGCGATCGGCGCGGCGGCGGTCCCGACGGCCGCGGCCGCGTCCGGCGACGACTCCGAATGGACGGCCGTGAAGTCCCCGGTCGGCGGAACCCTCTACGACGTCGAGGAGACGAGCGAAGGCGCGTACGCGGTCGGCGACGCGGGGGTCGTCCTCGAACGCACCGAGAAGGGCTGGCGGAAGATCCTCGACGGCGGTCCGACCGGCAACGGCAACAACCTCTACGGCGCGGACGTGACCGACGACGGGAAGCGCCTGTGGTTCGTCGGCTCCTCCGGCGCCATCGGCGAGTACGACGTGACGACCGGCAACCTGAACGACCACTCGGCGCCGATGGACGTGACCAACAACTTCAACGACGTGTCGGTCACGGGCGAGGCCGGCGAGGCCAACGTCTACGTCGCCGGCGACTCCGGGAAGATGTACTACAGCTTCGAGAACGGCGCCACCCAGACCTGGGACTACGTCACGCCGGGCTCGGGGTCGGCCATCAACGCCGTCGACTTCTACGACGACCGCAAGGGTCACATCGTCGACGGCAACAAGTCCGTCTTCTACACTCAGGACGGCTCGACCTGGGACAAGATCGGGCTGGCCGACGCCAACGTCAACTTCTACGGCGTCGACTCCGACGGCGCCGACGACGTGTGGATCTCCGGCGGCGGCGGGATGGTCTTCCACTGGACCGGCTCCCGGTGGGTACCCGCCGACACCGGCGACGCCGGCCTGCGCGACATCGAGGTCGAGGACGGCGAGGGGTACACCGTCGGCGGCGGCGGCAAGGTCTTCGACCGCGAGAACGAGGAGTGGAAGCCCGACGCCACCCCGACCGGCCAGAACCTGAAGGCCGCCTGCCGGAAGAGCGAGGTCGAGATCGCCGTCGGCGCCGGCGGCACCATCCTCGAACACTGACGACCGCTCCCCGACCGCTGGTCGCTGGCTGACCCCTCCACCACTCCACCCGCGTCACCTCCACACTCCGCGTCGCTCGAATTCCCGCTGCCGTCGTCGGTCCCCGTTCCCTGCGTCCTCCGGCTGTCAGGCATCCGGTCCCCGTTCCCGGTACCCTCCGCTGTCAGGCGTCCGGAACCCGTTTTCTTCGCTTCGCACCCGCGGTGGGGAAACCGTTAAGCCGATCCTGACTGAACGTCCAGTCAATGACGCCCGACACGGTGGACCGGCTCCTCGCGGAGCTCCGGCTGGCGGAGAAGGTACAGCTCACGCACGGCGCGACGGACACGGAAGGGACGGCGACCGGCTTCATACCAGGGGTCGAGCGGCTTGACATCCCGCCGGTGAGGTTCTCGGACGGGCCGCTGGGCGTCCGCACCGACGACCCGGCGACGGCGTTCCCGGCGTCGACGGCGCTGGCGTCGACGTTCGATCCGGAACTGGCTCGCGAGTTCGGCCGGGCGCTCGGCCGGGAGGCGCTGGCCCGGGACCAGGACGTGCTGCTCGGGCCCGGACTGAACCTCGTCCGGGTGCCCCACTGCGGGCGCAACTTCGAGTACTACTCGGAGGACCCGGTCGTGACCGGCCGCTTCGCCGCGGGCGTCGTCGACGGCATCGAGTCGACGGGCGTGGTCGCCACGCCGAAACACTTCGTCGCGAACAACCAGGAGACGGCCCGCGCGTCGGTCAGCGCCGAGGTCGACGAGCGCGTCCTCCGGGAGATCTACCTGCCGGGCTTCCGCGACGCCGTCGACGCCGGCGCCGGCGCGGTGATGTCATCGTACAACCGCGTCAACGGGACGTACATGAGCGAACACGAGGAACTGCT
Organism: Halosimplex halophilum; assembly: GCF_004698125.1. Classification (NCBI taxonomy): domain Archaea; kingdom Methanobacteriati; phylum Methanobacteriota; class Halobacteria; order Halobacteriales; family Haloarculaceae; genus Halosimplex; species Halosimplex halophilum. The sequence goes on along the minus strand of NZ_ML214297.1, from coordinate 1,115,173 downwards.
GACGGACGTGCTCAAGGAGGAGTGGGGCTTCGACGGCGTGGTCATGTCCGACTGGTTCGGCACCGAGAGCGTCGTCGGCACTGCCAACGGCGGGCTGGACCTGCAGATGCCCGGCATCTCCGCCGAGGAGCTGTTCGAGTCGATGGGCGCGCCCGGCGGCGAGGGCGACGGTGCGGACCGCGGGGACGGCGGCGACGCGGACCGCAATGGGGCCGGTCCCGACGGCGAGGGGGCTCCCGCGGATCCGACGGAGGGATTCGACTACGCCGACGGGATGCCGGACCCGACGACGGGCGGGCTCTACCGCGAGGAGCTGGCCGACGCCGTCGAGGCGGGCGAGGTGCCGGAGTCGCGGCTCGACGACATGGTCCGGCGGCTGCTCACCCAGCTGCACAGTCATGGACTGCTCGACGGGTCCCGGGACGGAGCCGACCCCGGCGGTGCCGTCGACACGCCGGAACACCGCGAGCTGGCCGAGCGCGTCGCGGTCCGCGGGACCGTCCTGCTGGACAACGACGGCGTCCTGCCGCTGGCCGACGACGCCGACGTGGCCGTGGTCGGCCCCAACGTCGACGAGGCGATCCTCGGCGGGGGCGGCTCCTCGGAGGTGACCCCGGTCACCGAGACGAGCCCGGTCGAGGGGATCGAGGCCCGCGCCGAGGGCTCGGTCTCGGTCGCCCGCGGCCACCCGCGGGTCGAGGACATCTCGCTGTTCGACGCGTTCGAACCGGACGACGGCGACGAGGGCGAGGCGGGGCCCGACCCTTCGGTCGACGACGCGGTCGCGGCGGCCGCCGAGGCCGACGTGGCCCTCGTGTTCGTCCGCGACCAGGCGACCGAGGCCGCCGACCGCGAGACGCTCGCGCTGCCCGGCGAGCAGGACGAGTTGATCGAGGCCGTCGCCGCCGAGAACCCCCGGACGGTCGTCGTCGCGAACACGAGCGGTCCCTTCGAGGCGCCCTGGCGCGAGGACGTGGCGGCCGTCGTCGCGGGCTGGTACCCCGGCCAGGCCCACGGGTCGGCCGCGGCGGCCGTCCTCTACGGCGACAGCGACCCCGGCGGGCGGCTCCCGGTGACGTTCGCGCCCGCCGAGGCGTATCCCGCGGCCGACGAACGGCGGTACCCCGGCGTCGACGGCGAGGCCCACTACGACGAGGGGCTGCTCGTCGGCTACCGGCACTTCGACGCGACCGACGCCGAACCGACCTACCCGTTCGGCCACGGCCACTCCTACGCGACTTTCGAGTACCGCGACGCCGAGGCGGTCGACGACGCGACCGTCGAACTCACCGTCGAGAACACCGGCGACCGGCGCGGCAGGGAGGTCGTCCAGACGTACGTCGACTCGCCGGCGGCGCCCGACGACCTGGACCGACCGCCGCGGGAACTCGGCGGGTTCGCCCCGCTGGCGCTCGACGCCGGCGAGTCCCGCCGCGTCACCCTCGACCTCGACGAGCGGGCGTTCGGCCGCTACGACGCCGGCGAGGGCTGGACGGTCGACCCCGGCGAGTACCTGATCTCGCTCGGCCGCTCGTCGCGGGACCTGCGGCTCGACGTGACTGTCGAGCGGTAAGCCGCCGACCTTACTGGTCGCCGCGCCACTCGGCCTCGAACCGCTCGACGAACTGCTCGACGAACGCGGCCCGCTCGGCGGCGAGTTCGCGGCCGGGCTCGGTCTCCATCGCCTCGGGCAGCCGCAGCAGTTTCTCGCGGGCGTGCTGGATCACGGTGTTGTCGCGGTCGTTCCGGTCGTAGCTGTCCCGGACCTCCCGTTCGGGGTCGTACATCCCCTGGCCGTGGTGGGCGCCGAAGGTGAACGCCCGGCCGATCCCGACCGCGCCGAGCGCGTCGAGGTTGTCGGCGTCCCGCAGGACCCGCTCCTCGCGGGTCGGCTCGTGGTCCAGGTCCGTCCGCTCGGCGAAGTCGTACTCCTCGTGGTGGGCCACGCAGTGACAGACCGCCTCCCGACGGTGTTCGGGAAATTCCGCGTCCGCGAGAGTCGTCCGGACCTCCGGGAGCGTCTCCTTCGGGTGGGTGAACCCCTCGCCGCGGAGGCGGTGGAGGTCGTGGACCAGCGCCGCCGCGCCGACGACGGCGAAGTCGGCGTCCGTCGCCGCCGCGAGGCGCCGGCCCAGCCGGTAGACTCGCCAGGCGTGGGCCATGTCGTGGCCCGTGTCGTCGCCCGCGAAGTGCTCGCGGGCCTCGTCGGCCACCCGCTCGTGGACCGCCGGCACGTCGTCCGCTCGCATGCCCGTGGGCGGGCGGCCCTGGACGAAAAGCGTCCCGGTGGCCGCCCGGTCTCCGTAACCGATCTTGCCGGCCGCCGGATCCGACCCGCCCGCCGGTTTATCCCGCCGACGGCCCTACGGGCGGTATGGTCACGCGACTCTCCGAGGCGGCGTGGTGGATCGACCTCGGCGGCGTCAACGCCTACCTCGTCGACGACGGGGGCACGCTGACGCTCGTCGACGCGGGGACGCCCTGGCGCGGCGGCGCACTCGCGAACGCCGTCGTCGAGGCGGGGTTCGCCCTCGGCGACCTCGACCGGGTCCTGGTCACCCACTACGACCTGGACCACGTCGGCGGCCTCCCGCGCCTGGACGGCCTCGACGTCACGATCTACGCCGGCCGGCGCGACGCCCCGCTGGTGACCGGCCGGGAGAAACCACCGTTCTCCGTCCCGAAGGGGGTCTTCCAGCGACTGGTCGGCCCGTTACTCACGCCGCCGGACAACGATGTCGTCCCGCTGACCGGGGGCGACACCGTCGGCTCGTTCACCGTCCACGAGACGCCCGGCCACACCCCCGGCCACGTCGCCTACGTCAGCGAGGACCTGGAGTTCGCTGCGCTGGGCGACCTCGTGCGCGAGTCCGGCGGCGAGCTGAAGCCGACGCCGTGGGTCGTCACCGACGACACCGCAGTCGCCCGCGAGAGTATCGGTCGGCTGGCCGCCGACGCGCCGGCGTTCGAAGTCGGGGCGATGGGCCACGGCGTGCCGTTCGAGCGCGGCGGGGGCGACAGACTCGCGGACCTCGCGGGACGCCTCTGAGCCCCGCCCACCGGACGGGTCGACGACTCACATATCGCCGGTGGACTCGCTGCCGACGTTTTTCTCCGCGCCACCCTGGTTGGAGGCCAGACCCGGCGAGTGTCGCGAGGTGCCGCCGGTGAAGTCGGTCTCCCCGCCCCCACCGCCGCCGGGGAACCGCCCGTTCTCGAAGTCGGCCGCAGTGACGCCGGACGGGCGCGCGTCCTCGGCGCGCGTGACCTCGGGGCGTTCGGGGCGGTCGGAGGTGGTGTAGGCCGCCACCAGGTCTGGGTCCGTCACGACCGCCGACCGGGGGACCGGCTCGTCGTCCGGCCAGCGCCGCCAGGCGACGCGGTCCTGCTGGAGCGCCGCGCGTTTCTCCGCCTCGCCACCGGCCTCGACCCGGTCGCGGGGCGCCGGCACGCGAGCGTCGAGCGCGCGTTCGACCCCCTCGGTGTCGGCGACGTGGTGGAGCTTCACCGTCGACTTCCCGGAGCGGACCAGGTCGTAGCTCCCGGCGCCGAGCAGCCGGTCGAGCCGCCCGTCGCGGCGGAGGACGAGGTCGACATCCTCCCACTGGACGGTCTCCGACCCGCGGAGGAGGCCGCCCAGCCCGCCGGGGTCGTACTCCAGGTGGTCCCGGAAGACACGTAGCTCGGACCGAACTCCGGGGACGGTCCCGACGAACCGTTCGCTCGGGATCGGGTCGGTCATCGTCCTAACTCGTCGGTGATCGGGGATAAGTTTCGTGGGGAGTGAGCGGCCGGCGACCCGCCTTCGGCGCCCAGGGTGCTACTCGGCAACTCCGTCGCCCCCGGTTCCTCCGGTGAACTCCTCGGCCTCGCTGCCGTTCCCGTTGCGGGTTATCCCGTCGAGCGTGGCCGGTCGGTCCGGGCCGGGCGAGGAGCGACGCGGTCGCTCGTCGTCGTCCCCGCGGGCGGGGGTCACGTCCCCCTCTCCGCCGAGTTTCTCGACGAGCACGTCGTCGGTCACGACCGCCGAGCGGGGGAGCGGCTCGTCGCTCGGCCAGGTTCGCCAGAACACGCGGCTCCGCTGGAGCGCCTCGCGGACCGTCGCCTCGTCGACGGCGTCGACCCGCTCGCGCGGGGTCGGCACGCGGGCGTCGAGCGCGCGCTCGAACTCCCCGGGGTCGCGCAGGTGGCCGAGGAAGCGGCTCGACCCGCCCGACCGAACCAGCTCGTAGCTCGCCGTCCCCAGCCGACGGTCGACGGCGGTATCACGGCGGATCGCCAGGTCGATGTCGTCGTACGCGACGGTCGTCGCGCCCGGCGAGAGCCCGCTCTCGACCGTGAGGGCGTCGCGGCCGAACCGGACGCGGCGGCGGGTCGCGCCGGCCGCGACGACGCCGAGGACGCAGACGAGCGCGGCCACCGCCCCGCCGCCGACGAGCGCGGCCGCCGACGGCGCCGCGACGCCGTTGATCGCCAGCAGCGACCGGGCGAGGGCCCCGAGGAGCGCGCCGCCGGCCAGCGCGCCGACGCCCTCGCGCCAGGCCGAGAGCACCGCGGCTCCCGGCGACGCGCTCGCCACGGGACCGGTCGACACTTCGGTCATACTGCGAGAGTTTCTCCCGCAGTAACAATAATGTTGCCCCGGAAGCAACGCGGCGGGACCGTCGTGGCGGTCCGGACACTCGCGGCGGTCGGGGCGGCCAGGTCCGAGTGTCAGTCGTCCGCGTCGTCGGCGTCGGTCAGTTCCTCGGCGACGGTGTCGGCGTCGAACAGCGCGGGGTCCATCCCGAGGACCTGCTGGCCGCTGACGAACTCCGGCAGCGAGTCGGCGGTGTAGGCGACGACCCGGATGTCGGGGTTGAGGTCCCGGGCGACGACGATAGAGGTGGCCTGGCCGGCGTCGGTGAGGACGAACACGTCGGCGTCGTGGACGCCCGCCTCTTCGAGCGCCGGGCGATTGGCGATCCCGTCGACGACCGACACGGTCGCGCCCCGCTCGCGCAACTCGTCGGCGAGTCCCTCGGTGTCGGTCCCCGCGAAAACTGCGTTCATACCCACTGATCGGGGCCGGGGGGTTTGTGCTTCACGTTTCGCGCGGCCGCGGCCGCGTGCCCCGACAACGAGTCACGCGTTCAGGAAAAAACACTTACCAGTCCGTCCGAAACGCCCGACATGGATACGTCCCTCCGACGGCGGTCCCTGCTCCGCGCGCTCGGCGCGACGGGTGCTGCGGCCCTCGCCGGCTGTCCGGCGGGTATCGGCGGATCGTCCGGGTTCGAGCCCGGCGAGACGGACTGGCCGAGCTACCGGTTCGACGCGCGCAACAGCGCGGCCCACCCCTCCGCGCCCGGCCCGGGCGGCGACCTCTCGGTCGCGTGGACGGCCAGCTACACCGACGGCTCCGAGGGCCCCGCCGGAGTGAGCGTTCTCTCCGCACCCGTCGTCCTCGACGGGACGGTCTTCGCCGCGGCGGACCTCAACGACGACTCCGGCTGGCGGACGGTCGTCTCCGCGTTCGACCTCGCCACCGGCGAGCGGCAGTGGGAGCGGTCGTTCCCCATCGCCGAGATCGACGGCGAGGGGGACACCTCGCCGGCGCGGACGCTCGGGTCGGGCGGCGAGCGTCTCGTCGTCGGGACCGTCTCGGAGGGCCCGGGACTCGCCGCGCTCTCACCGGACGACGGCGAGACGGCGTGGGAACAGGCCCTCGACACGCCGTACGAGTCGCCGGTGACCGCCGAGGGGGGGTCGCTGTTCGTCGGCGACCGGCTCTACGCCGCCTTCGACGCCGGCGACGGGAGCCGCGAGTCGCGGTACGCGCCCGGCGAGGACCCGCTGTGGCGCAACCGGTACCCGCCCACGGTGACCGACGATACCGTCTACGCCACGGACCACGACGAGATCCACGCCGTCGACCGCGAGAGCGGCGAGCGTCGCTGGACGGCGAGCAACGACTTCTACACCATCCTCTACCAGGAGGAGGGCGCCCCGTTCAACTCCCCGGTCGTCGTCGACGGCGTCGCCTACGCGGTCTGCGGCCGAATCACCAACCGGGACACGGGCGGGATGGTCGCGATCGACGTCGAGGACGGGTCGGAGCTGTGGACGGCGATACCGGAGGGCGACGACCCCCAGACCTACGAGGGAGACCCCGCCGAGGCCGAGCAGGCCGCCTTCTACGGGATGCCCCTCGTCGTCGACGACACCGTCTACGTCCAGGGCATAGGGCGCGACGAGTGGGGCTTCTTCGCCGTCGACGCCGCCGACGGCTCCGTCGAGCGGATGGACACCGACGGCGGGCTCGTCGCCGCCGACGGCCTCCTGTACGGCGTCACCACCGAGGACGGGACCTTGACGGCCAGCGCGGTCGACCCGGCGGCCGACGAGCGGGTCGGCTCCGCGGCGGTCGAACAGTGGGAGAATCCGCGGGTCGGTCCGCAGGCCGTCGCCGGCGAGTACTACCTCGCCACGATGGACCAGGGGATCGTCGCGTTCGGGTCGGAGTGAGTGAAAATCCGCTCCCGCGGCGGACCGATTACTCGTACTCGATGGTCGCCGGCGGCTTGTGGGTCACGTCGTAGAGGACCCGGGAGACGTTGTCGAGTTCGCCGGTGATGCGGCTCTGGATGCGCTGGAGCGTCTCCCAGTCGATCTCCTGTGCGCGGGCGGTCATGCCGTCCCGGCTCTCGACCGAGCGGACGGCCACGACCCAGCCGTGGACGCGGTTGTCGCCCTTGACGCCGGTGGCCTTGCCGAGTACCGCGGCGAGGGCCTGCCAGGGCTCGTACTCCTCCAGCTCCTCCTCGACGACGTGGTTGGCCTCGCGTGCGACTTCGAGTTTCTCCTCGGTGACCTCGCCGATGATCCGCACCGCGAGCCCGGGGCCGGGGAACGGCATCCGCTCGGAGATGATCTCCTCCAGGTCGAGTTCGCGGGCGACCTCGCGGACCTCGTCCTTGTAGAGGTCGCGCATCGGCTCGACGATGCCGTCGAAGTCGATGCGCTCGGGGAGTCCGCCGACGTTGTGGTGGGACTTGATCGTCCCCTCGCTCTCGATTCGGTCGGGGTAGATGGTCCCCTGGACGAGGTAGTCAGCGTCGACCTCGCGGGCGACCTCCTCGAACTCGCGGATGAACTGCTCGCCGATGATGTGGCGCTTCTCCTCGGGATCGGTGACGCCCGAGAGCGCGTCGACGAAGCGGTCCTGGGCCTCGATGACCCGCAGCGAGTCCATGTAGTCGAAGGTCTCGCGGATCTGGTCGGTCTCGCCCTTGCGCATGAGGCCGGTGTCGACGTAGACGGCGGTGAGCTGGTCGCCGATGGCCTCGTAGGCCAGCGCGGCCGCCGTCGAGGAGTCGACGCCGCCCGACAGGCCGATGACGGCGTTGGCGTCGCCGATCTCGGTCGCGATTTCGTCGAGTTTCTCGTCGATAAAGGAGTCGACGTCGACCATCAGACCTCCACCTCCTCGGTGTCGCGGTCGTCGCCACCGCGGGCGGACTCGCCCGCGCCGCCGTCGCCGCTCCCGGCTTCCTGCAGGTCCAGCGCGGCGTCGAGCAGCCCGACGAACGGCGGACTCGCGCGGCCGGGTCGCGAGCGGAACTCGGGGTGGAACTGCGTCCCGAGGAAGTAGGGGTGGTCGGGCAGTTCGAGGATCTCCATCCGGCGGCCGGACTTGCCGGAGAAGCGCAGGCCCGCCGCCTCCAGGTCGTCGATGTACTCGGGGTTGACCTCGTAGCGGTGGCGGTGCCGTTCCGTGCAGGAGTCGTCGCCGTAGATCTCTTCGGCGAGGGTGCCCCCCTCGATCTCGGTGACGTGGGCGCCCAGGCGCATCGTCCCGCCCATGTCGTCGACGCCCTCCTGCTCGGGGAGGATGTCGATGACCGGGTGGGGGGTCTCCTCGTCGAGCTCGGCGGAGTGGGCGCCTTCCAGCCCGAGGACGTTGCGGGCGTACTCGACGACGGCGAGCTGGAAGCCCAGGCAGAGGCCGAGGTAGGGCACGCCGTGCTCGCGGGCGTAGCGGATGGCCTCCATCTTGCCCTCGGTGCCCCGCGAGCCGAACCCGCCGGGGACGACGACGGCGTCCATCCCGTCGAGTTCGCCCTCGTGGCCGTCCGCCAGTTCCTCGGCGTGGATCCACTCGGTGTCGACGTTGACGTTGTGGGCGAGGCCGGCGTGTTTCAGCGACTCGTAGATGGAGAGGTAGGCGTCTTCGAGGCCGTACTTGCCGACCAGCGCCACGTCGACGGAGCCGGTCTGGTCCTGGGTGACCAGCTCGCGCCACTCGTTGTGCCGCTCGTCCTCGGGCAGGGCGTCGTCGGCCAGGTCGAGCCGCTCCATGACGTACTCGTCGAGGCCCTCGTCCTCGACCATCAGCGGCACCTGGTAGATGTCCGGCACGTCCGGGTTCGAGAAGACGGCGTCGGTCGGAACGTCGCAGAAGAGGGCGATCTTCTCCTTGGTCTGGTCCTCCAGCGGGTCGTCGCAGCGGCCGACGAGCACGTCCGGCTGGAGGCCGATCGAGCGCAGTTCCTTGACGCTGTGCTGGGTCGGCTTGGTCTTCTGCTCGCCGTTCTTCGAGTAGGGGACCAGCGTGACGTGGACGAACAGGATGTCATCCTCGTCTTCCTCGTGGGCGAACTGCCGCAGGGCTTCGAGGTAGGGCATCCCCTCGATGTCGCCGACGGTGCCGCCGACCTCGATGATACAGACGTCGCTGCCCTCGGCGACCTCGCGGATGCGCCGCTTGATGTCGTTGGTGACGTGGGGGATGACCTGCACCGTCTTCCCGAGGTAGTCGCCCGCCCGCTCCTTCTCGATGACCGACTGGTAGACCTTGCCCGTCGTCACGTTGTGCTTCGAGGTCATGTCGATGTCGAGGAACCGCTCGTAGTTCCCCAGGTCGAGGTCGACCTCGCCGCCGTCCTTGAGGACGTACACCTCCCCGTGCTGGAAGGGGTTCATCGTGCCCGCGTCGACGTTGAGGTAGGGGTCGACCTTCACGGCGGTCACGTCGAACCCGGCGTTCGAGAGCAGTCTGCCGGTGCTGGCGGCCGTGATACCCTTGCCCAGCCCGGACATGACGCCCCCGGTGACGAAAACGAACTTGTTCCCCAGAGTTTCGTCGTACTCTGTCTCCGGTTCCGGCATACCGACCGTGCGCGGTGTGACCTGAAAACCGTTTCGGGAGCCGCCGGGGATCCGTCCGTTTGTCAACGTGTGACGGCCGCGGACCGCCGATCCCGTCGGTTCGCGAACCGGTCGAGACGGCCGGGTCAGAGCCGCGGTCCGAGAAAGTCCGCGACGACCGCCGCGACCGCGTCCGCCTGGCCGACGAAGTGGTGGTCGGCCGCCAGTTCCGTCACCGCGAACCCGCGCTCGCGCGCCCGTTCGACGACCGCCGCGGCGTCGACCGTGTCGTCGCGGCTCCCGGAGACGACCTGGCCGGGACAGTCGATCCGTTCGATAGCCGCGACCGCGTCGACCGCGTCCGGGCCGTCGCCGACGCGCGGCGCGGGCGCGAGCGCCGAGACGGCCGCGGGACCGTCCCCGGCGTCGGCGCCGTCGGTCCCGGCATCGACCCGGTCGGTCGCCGGGTCCCCGCGCTCGGCCGCCGCGACTAGGGCGAGGCAGCCGCCGAAGCTGTAGCCGAACAGGCCGACCCTGTCGTAGCGCTCGGCCGCCCAGCCGAACGCCGCGGTGGCGTCGCGAAGCTCGCCCCGGCCCTCGTCCCACTCGCCGTAGTCGAACCGCAGGCAGGCGATCGACCGGTCGGTCAGCGCGTCCGCGACGGCGGCCAGCCGCCGGTCCGACCGGCTCCCGCCCATCTCCGGGTGGGGCGGACAGGCGACCACGCAGGCTGTCGGGTCCGCGTCGTCCGGTTCGTCCAGTGACCCGCGCACGTCGCGGGGGCCCGGGACGATCACTGGTTCGCTCACGGGTCGAGCGTGGTCTGGCAGCACCTCGAACCTGTCGGCGGGCGCTCGCAGCCGGGACCAGTCGATGTCACTCGGTCGGTTCGGCGGCCGGTCACTCCCCGAAGTCGACGCCGGTGATCTCGAAGCGCGCGCCGCCGTCCTCGCTCTCGGTCGCCGCGACGCTCCAGTCGTGGGCCTCGGCGATCCGGTCGACGATGGCCAGCCCGAACCCGGTGCTGTCGCCCCGCGTCGAGAACCCCGATTCGAACACCTCCTCGCGCACGTCCCCCGGGATCCCCGGACCGTCGTCGGCGACGAAGAACCCGCCGTCGACGTCACCGACGCGGACGACGAGCCCGTCTTCGCCGACCTCGTCCGCCGCCCGGCCCGCGGCGCCGTGTTCGACCCCGTCGTCGGCCTCCGGGTGACCGCTCGTCGAGCCGTGCTCGACGGCGTCTCCTGGAGCGTCAGCGACCGACGGCTCGGCGGAGCTCGCTCCGTCGGCGTCCCCAGGAGCCTGCGACTGAGGGCTCGTGGAACCGTGTTCCACGGCGTTCCGGAACAGGTTCTCCAGCAGGTGCGCGAGCCGGTCGGGGTCTGCCCGGATCGTCCGGTCGGTCTCGACGGCGAGGCGTTCGGCGTCGGTCTCGACGGCGCCCCACGCCCGGACGGCCGCCTCCGCGAGGTCGACCGATTCGGGCTCGGAGATCGCCTCGCCCTGCCGGGACAGCGCCAGGAGGTTCTCGATCATCGCGTCCATCCGGTCGACGGCGTCCCGGCCGCGCTCGAAGTGTTCGGGGTCGCCGGTCGCCTCGGCCGCCTCGATCGCGCCGTTCAGCACCGTCAGCGGGTTCCGGAGGTCGTGGCTGACGACGCTCGTGAACTCCTCCAGGCGTTCGTTCTTCCGTTCGAGCTCGTCGCGCTGGCTGCGCAGCTCCGCCCGGCGCTCGGTGCGGTCGAGGGCGGCTTCGAGCGTCGTCGCCAGGATCTCGACGAGCACCTCGTCGGTCCCCGAGAAGGCGTGGGTCCGCTCGGCGGAGACGACGAACACGCCGTGGTCGCCCATCGGGTAGAGGATCACGCTCCGCGAGGGGGTCGGCTCGTCGACCCGGTCGTCGGCGGGGACGTCGTCGATCCGGACGGGCTCGCCGGTCTCGAAGGCGTCCCACACCAGCGCGGCCCGCGACCCCTCGGGGGCGTCCCGCGGGTACTCCGGGACCTCGTCGAACGCCTCGCGGACGGCGTCGACGACGGCGGCCGGTTCGAGCCGATCGCCGCCGTCGTCGAGCAGGAACACGCCGCTCAGTCGGGCTTCCAGGAGGGCGTCGGCGGCCTCGGTCGCCACGCGGGCGGTCTCCTCGGCCGTCTCCGTGTGCATCAGCGCCCGGGTCCGGTGTTGCAGCCGTTCGAGCTTCCGCTCGCGCTCCGCCCGGTCGGTCACGTCGCGGGTCACGCCCAGCACCGCGCGGTCGCCGTTCTCGCCGATGTCGTAGGGGAATATCTGCGGCTCGAAGACGTGGGTCCGCCCCTCGGCGTCGGCCACCTCGACCCCCGAGAGGTGTTTCGGCTCGCCGGTCTCGATGACCGACCGGAAGTCCTGCAGGAACTTCGCCGCCGCGCGGTCGCTCAGCACGTCGTCGACGGTCGAGCCCTCGATCGCCTCGACGGTCGTCCCGTGGAACGCCGCCAGCGCCTCGTTGACCAGGCGGTAGGTCCCAGACCCGTCGACCACGTAGACCAGGTGGGGCAGCGAGTCGACGATCTTCCGGAGCCGGCGCTCGCTGCGTTCGACCCGCCGCTGGGACCGGGCGTGCTCGACGGCGTTGGCGACCCGGTTGGCCAGCACCGTGTACTGGTCGGTCCCGGTCTCCTTCTGGAGGTAGTCGGTCACGCCGGCGGAGATGGCCTCGCTCGCCACCGCCTCCGACCCCTTCCCGGTGAAGAGGATGAAGGGGAGCTCCGGGCAGGACTCCCTGACCCGCTCCAGGAACTCGATCCCGTCGAGCCCCGGCATCTCGTAGTCCGAGACGACGCAGTCGAACGCGCAGTCCTCGAGCCGGTCCAGCCCCTCGGCGGCGTCGGCGGCCGTCTCGACGGTGAACCGCTCGTCGGCCCGTTCGAGGAACGTGGCGGTCAGCTCGGACACGTCCCGGTCGTCGTCGACGTGGAGGACCCGGATCCCGTCCCCCGACACCCCGCTCATAGTCCCTGACAACCGGTAGCGGGCTATAACTGTTGTGGCCGAGTATCGCGTCTGAGACCGCTCACCCCGGTCGAAACTGGATTCCGCGCTCGCTGATAGCCGTTCCCGCCGGGACCGGCCCGGCGATCCGGCGGCGGGGACGCCGACCCGCGATCCGGTCGCCGAACCCGAACACGGCCGGAATGTGGCTGAAAAACAATTAAAGGCTCGGGCACAAAGCGGGGGTATGGGAATCATCTCGCGCGCCTCGTACGTCGTCCGGTCGAAGATCAACGCCGTGCTCAACCGGGCGGAGGACCCCTCCGAGACGCTCGACTACTCCTACGAGCAGCTGCGCGACCAGCTCCAGGACGTGAAACAGGGGATCGCCGACCTGACCACCCAGAAGAAGCGCCTGGAGATCCAGAAGCGTCGGCTCGAGGAGAACGTCGAGAAGCACAACGAGCAGGCCCGCGAGGCGGTTCGGCAGGACCGCGACGACCTGGCGCGGAAGGCCCTCGAGAAGAAGAAACAGAAGATGAACCAGATCGAGGACCTGGAGGGGCAGATCGCCCAGCTCCAGGACCAGCAGGACAAGCTGGTCGAGCAGAAGAACAAGCTCCAGAGCCGCATCGAGGAGTTCCGCACGAAGAAGGAGACGATGAAGGCCCGCTACGAGGCGGCCGAGGCCAGCGCCAAAGTTTCGGAGGCGATGACCGGCGCGGGCGACGAGTTCGAGGACGTGGGCCGGGCCATCGAGCGCGCCGAGGAGCGCACCGAGGACATGGAGGCCCGCTCGCAGGCGATGGACGAGCTCCAGGAGACCGGCGCGTTCGACGACGTGCTCTCCGACAAGGACGACATCGACCGCGAGCTCGAACAGCTCAGCACCGACAGCTCCGTCGACGCCGAGCTGAACACGCTCAAAGGCGAGATGGGCAAGGGAACGACCGAGAGCGAAAGCGAGTCCGAGAGCGCGAGCGGGAACGGGTCCGGCGGGTCCGACAGTGGGTCCGCCGACGTGGAGGACGCGGACGTGGACATGGACGTGGATACCGACGTGGACGCGGCCGACGTGGAGGCCGACGCCGAGGACGTGTCGGTCGACGACTCGGAGGTCGAGGCGGAGCTGGAGGAGCTCAAGGAAGACGAGAAGTAGCGCCGCCGAGACGGCCGTATTGACGACGCCCCCGACTCCGCCAGCACACTTTTTGCGCCGCCGCGCCACGGTCCGGTATGCGACTCCTGTTCGTCCACTCGGACCACCTGGAGTTCGAGGCCCGCGAGGAGGCCGGCCCCGACGACCTCGCGGAGACGGAGGGCGTCCCGATGGAGGGGCGCATGGAGGAGTGCGTGACCGCGTTCATCAGCGTCGAGTCCGACGACGAGTCCGACCTCGACGGGGTCGTCGCGAACGCGACCGACGAACTCAGGGACGTGACAGGACAACTCAACACGAACCGGGTGGTGCTGTACCCCTACGCTCACCTCAGCGAGGACCTGGCGGACCCCGACGCCGCCAAGGCCGTCATGCGGGACCTGGAGTCCGAACTCGAAGGAGAGGGCTACGAGGTGCTCCGGGCGCCGTTCGGCTGGTACAAGGCCTTCGAGGTCGCCTGCAAGGGCCACCCGCTCTCGGAGCTCTCCCGGCACGTCTCGGCCCACCGCGACGAGGCGGGGGGCGGAACCGGTGAGGGCGAGGGGGAACCCGACCGCGAACCCAGCGAGTGGCGGATCATGTGGCCCGACGGCTCGACCGAGGACGCGGTCGCGGCCAAGCCCGAGGTGAGCGAGGACATGCGGGCGTTCGTCGAGAGCGAGGTCGAGGACGTGACGGCTTCGCCCGGCGAGGAGCCGCCCCACGTCGAACTCATGCGGGAGAAGTCGCTGGCGGGGTACGACGAGCTGTCGGACGCCGGCAACCTGCGATGGTACCCTCGCGGGAAGCTGGTCCGGGACTCGCTGATGGAGTACGTGAACGATATGGTCGTCGATTACGGCGGGATGCCGGTCGAGACGCCGGTCATGTACGACCTGGGCGCCCGACCCATCGACGAACACGCCGGCAAGTTCGGGGAGCGCCAGTACCGCTTCGAGTCGGGCGACCGCCGGATGATGCTCCGGTTCGCGGCCTGCTTCGGGCAGTTCTCGATCATGCGGGACATGCACATCGCCGCGAGCGACCTGCCGCTGCGGATCTACGAGATGTCGACCTACTCGTTCCGCCGCGAGCAGAAGGGCGAGGTGACGGGGCTCAAGCGCCTGCGCTCGTTCACGATGCCGGACATGCACACCGCGACGGCCGACATGGCGGGCGCCCGCGAGGAGCTACTGCGCCAGGCGAAGCTCTCGCTGCGGACGGGCGACGACCTCGGGCTGGAGTACCAGCCCGCACTGCGGGTGACCCGCGAGTTCTACGAGGCCAACGAGGCGTGGGTCGCCGAGGTGGTCGCGGAACTCGACAAGCCCGCCCTCCTGGAGATCATCCCCGAGCGGCACCACTACTGGTCGGCGAAGGTCGACTTCGCGGCCATCGACGGGCTGGGTCGACCCATGGAGAACCCGACGGTCCAGATCGACGTGGAGAGCGCCGAGCGGTTCGACATCACCTACACCGACGCCGAGGGGAGCCACCACCCGCCGATACTGCACTACTCGCCGTCGGGCGGGATCGAGCGGGTGGTGGCGGCGCTGCTGGAGGAGACGGCGACGATGGAGACGCCGCGGCTGCCGACGTGGCTCTCGCCGACGCAGGTGCGGTTCGTCCCGGTCGGCGAGGAACACGTCGAGTACTGCGACGAGCTGGTCGAGGAGCTGGCGGCGGCCGGGGTCCGGGCGGACGTGGACGACCGCTCGGAGTCGGTCGGCAAGCGCATCGCCCGCGCGGAGACGGACTGGGTGCCCTACTACGCCGTCGTCGGCGACCGCGAACTCGACAGCGGTCGCCTCGACGTGAACGTCCGCGCCGACGACACCGAAGTCGAGCTGACGCCCCGGAAGCTGCGCGAGCGGGTCCGCGACGAGACCGCGGGCCTGCCCCGAAAGAAGCGCTACCTGCCGAAACACGTCAGCGACCACCCGAGCTTCACCGGGCGGTGACTCAGTACGGCGGGTACGGCGTCCGCGGCGGGTCGCCGCGGTCGTCCCCGCTCCCGGCGCTCCCGGGGTCCGAGCCCGTCTCGTCGCCCTGCTGTTCAGTCGGTTCGGCGGGCCCCTCGACCGGCTCGGCCGGTTCCCCCGTCGGTTCGACCTCTCCCTCGACCGGTTCGGTCGGTTCCGGGTCTCTCCGTGTCACACCCGCCACGTCCGGTGACCTCGTGGTTCGGTCGCGATCCACCGGCGCGACCTGCTCGCGCCTGTCTGTCGGCCCGGTATCCGTGTCCCGGACGCCGCCGAGCGGGCGCAGTTCGACGGCCGTCGTCGCGGGGAGCGACCCGTCTTCGAGACGGTCGAGGACGGCGTCGACCGGGCGGTGTTCGCCGTCGACGGAGGCGGGCGCGACGGCCAGCAGCCGGCCCTCCCGGACCGCGGCCACCGCGAGCCGCGGGAGCACGAGTTCCTCGTGTCGCTCCCCGGTGATCGACGAGTCCACGGTCCGCACGCCGAACGCGTCCTCGATGGACGCGTCGTTGCGCTCGGCCCATCGCTGGAAGACCGTCACGCGATCGAGGACGAACCGGCCCGCCCGCGTCCGGACCGCGGCCCGCGAGGGCGGCGCGCGGTCCCCCCAGACCACGACCTCGTAGCCCTCGATGTCGCCGGCCGCCGCCAGCGCGTCCAGTCGGTCGAGCGCGCGCCGCTGGGGCCGGTCCTCGCCGGGCTCCAGCGACCGCACGTACACCTCTATCCGCGTGTCGCTCGCGTCTCGTCCCCCCTGCATGGCGGTCGTGTTATTCGGTACCAATAAACATAACGCTGTCGCAACCGTCCGGGGGGATCGGTGAACGGTAGTGGGACGGGCGGGACACGGTGGGACGTTCGACGGTGAGAGGACGGCCACGGTGGGCCTCCGGACGGCGGGAACGGCCACCCACCACTATACGGCCCGGCGACGAACCCCCGGGTATGTACGACGACATCCTGTTGCCGACGGACGGGAGCAAGGGGACGACCGAGACGGTGGAGCACGCCATCGCCATCGCGCGGGACAACGACGCGACGGTCCACGCGCTGTACGTCGTCGACAGCCGCCGCTATCGCGCGGCCGAAGCGGACACGAAAGAGGAGATCGTCCGCTCGCTGGAGGTCGAGGGCGAGCGCGCCGTCGAGGACCTGCAGGTCGCCCTCGAAGACGAGGGGCTCGCCGTCGAGACGCGACTGCGCGACGGCATCCCCCACCGCGAGATCGTCGACTACGTCGAGGAGGCGGGTATCGACCTGGTGGTGATGGGGACCCACGGCCGCACCGGCCGCGACCGCGTTCAAAATCTCGGCAGCGTCACCGACCGCGTCGTCGAGGACGTGGGGACGCCGGTCCTCGTCGTCGACATCGGCGACTGAATTCATGCTCGTCCGCGAACTGATGACGACCGAGGTTGTGACCGTCGGCGTCGACGCGACGCTCGACGACGCCGTCGGCAAGCTCCTCGCGGAGGGCGTTGGCAGCGTCGTCGTCGTCGACGGGGAGACGCCCACCGGGATCGTCACCGAGAGCGACGCGCTGCGGGCCGCCCACGAGCGTGGCCAGCCCCTCGATGAGATCGCTGTCCGCGACTTGGCGCATCCGCCGCTCGTGACGACCGACCCCGACCGGACCGTCCAGCGCGTCGCCCGGACGATGGCCGAGGAGGGAGTCAAGAAAGTGGTCGTCACCGAGGGGCTGTCGGTGCTTGGTATCGTCACGCTCACCGACGTGGTCTACCACGTGGCCGACCTCCGGAAGGAGGCCGCCGCGGCCGCCGAGGACCTGGCCGAGCGCGACTGGCGACGCGGCGGCTGAGGCCGATTCGAGTGGCGGAAGGGCGAGGCGTGGTGGTCCCTACTCGTCGGTGTCGGGTCCGCGGCCGGTCTCCAGGCTGCCCTGTCGGCCCTTCGTCTGGCGGTAGTCCGTCCCCAGGAGGTCGGCGAAGTGCTCGACGAACGCCTCGGTCTGCTCGGGCGTCTGGTCGGCGGGGTCGACCATGGGGACGAGTTCGAACCCGCGGCCGCGCATCGTCGTCGCGTGGAGTTCCTCGACGTCGAGTTCCTCGGCGCTCTTCGTGGTGTACTGGAAGGCGAGCGCCTCGATGGCGCGCTGGCCCACGGGGACGATGATCTCGGGGTTTATCATCCGCAACTCGCTGGAGCGGTATCCCTCGCAGGCCCTGACCTCCTCGTCGGTCGCGCCGCGGTCGGGGTGGCGACAGCGCGTCACGTAGGTCAGGTACACCTCGTCGGGGACTGGCTCCTCCGCGCCCGGGTCGCCCTCGACGAGCCCCACCCGATCGAGGATGTCCCAGACGAGCGACTGGTCGCCCGCGAAGGGGACGCCCGTCTCGTCGGCCGCCGCGCTGGGCTGGTCGCCGACGACGACGAAGTCCGCGCCCACGTCGCCGTAGCCGTGGACGACCCGCTCGCGCGTCTCGACCAGCTCCGGGCAGTTCGTACACTCGCTGTCCATCCCGAACGGGTTGGCGATCTCGTCCTGGCGTGCGTCCATTATGGGGTGTCCGTGTTCGGTAGTGGCTCCACGCCTATCAGTCCTCGTCGACCGTCTCGGTCATCGTGTCGGCGTCGTCGGGATCGTTCTGCGGGCTCTCGGGGTGATAGTCGGTGTCGTACTCGCCGGGGCGGTCGTCGAGGCGGTCCGGATTGATCCGGCCTGAAAGCAGCATGAAGTCGAGGATCGTCACGCGGAGCATCGCCTCGACGACGGGGACGGCGCGGGGCGGCAGGCTCGGGTCGTGGCGGCCGACGACCTTCGCCTCCTTGGTCTCGCCGGTCTCCCAGTCGACGGTCTGCTGGGTCTTCGGGATGGAGACGGGCGCGTGCCAGGTCACCTCGCCGTAGACGGGTTCGCCGGTCGTGATCCCGCCCTGGAGGCCGCCGTGGTCGTTGCCGACGGGGACGGGGTCGCCTTCCTCGCTGACCACGTCGTCGCGGGTGCCGTCGTCGAACTCCCAGTCCTCGTTGCGGTCGATCCCCCGGGTCTCCCGGGCCTCGCGGCCCTGGCCGTACTCGACGGCCGTCGTCGCCGGGATGGAGAACATGGCCTGGCCGAGGCGGGCGGGGAACGAGTCGAAGCGGGGCGCGCCCAGGCCGCGGGGCACGCCGCGACACTCGAAGTAGACCGAGCCCCCGATGGAGTCACCCTCCTGCTGATACCGGTCGATGGCGTCGCGCATCTCCTCCGCCTTCTCGGGGTCGGCACACCGCACCTCGTTGTCCTCGGTGTGTTCGAGCATGTCCTCCCAGGTCACGCCCTCCGCTTTGATGTCGCCGATCTGGTTGACGTGGGCCTTGACCTGTACGTCGTGGTCGGACTGCTCTAGAACTTGCTTCGCGACGGCGCCGGCGGCGACCCAGTTGACCGTCTCCCGGGCCGACGAGCGGCCGCCGCCGCCCCAGTTGCGCGTGCCGAACTTCGCCGAGTAGGTGTAGTCGCCGTGCGAGGGCCGGGGCGCCGTGATGAAGGGTTCGTACTTGCCCGAACGGGCGTCCTTGTTCTGGATGACCATCCCGATGGGGGTCCCCGTCGTGTAGCCGTCCTGGGTGCCCGACTTGATCGACACCTCGTCGGGTTCCCCCCGGGAGGTCGTGATCATCGACTGGCCGGGTTTGCGCCGGTCGAGCTCCTCCTGGACGACCTCCTCGGAGATCTCGACCCCCGCCGGGCAGCCGGACACCGTACAGCCCATCGCCTCCCCGTGGCTCTCGCCGAACGTCGTGAACCGGAAGAGCCGGCCGAACTCGTTGCCGTTCATTACGTGCGGGTGAGTGACCCTGCCATATAGTTCTGAAGATATCACCTACCTCGGCGTGAACGCCGAGGTTTGTCGGTGGACTCCCGGTCTATCCACTATACCGTGGAAGGCGAGTAGTCGCCGTTCCCGTTCAACGTCCCCGACTTGAGGGCGAGGTGATTGGTCGCCCGTCCAGAACCAGACTTGAGCCGATTCTGGACGTACCTGTGTGCGATATTCCGTGCCGCGTTGTAGTCGCTATGTAGCTCTCTGCCGCACTCCTGACAGGCAAAGTCGTCGCCGTCGCGGTTGTCTTCGTGCGTGAAGCCACAGTCGGCGTGACTACACCGTTGACTGGTGTACGCAGGATGGACTGACTCGACGGCGATTCCTTCGCCACGGGCTTTGTACGTCGTCTGTCGTTTCAACTCGCGGAACGCCCACTGCTGGAATTTCGAGGCGTTCGAGATACGTTCGCGTATCTGTTCCAAGTCCTCGAAGACGATTACCGAACAGCCCTGTGACACGGCTTCTTTGACCAGCCGTTTCGACGCTTGGTGCAGGAAGTTTTCTGACCAGTTAGCAAAGGTGTCACCGATAGACTGAATTGTTAGGTGGGCGCTTCGCGTGCCCTGCTGTTGGAGTTTGGCACGGCGGCGTTCGTATTCGCGGCGTTTGTGATTCAGCAGGTCAGCATTGCCGATGAACGCACCTGTGCTGGTGACAGCCAGATACCCGTCCACGTTCCGGTCTACGCCGAGAACTGTTCGGCTCTCGGCTTCTTCCGACGACTCGTCGCGTTCCTGCTTGACGGAAACGTGTAGGTAGTAGGTATCGGTCTGGCGGTCGTAGCGGAGTTTCGCGCCCTGTTTCTGCCACTCGTCGCTTTCCATGTATTCAGCTTGGGGTGAGTCGTCCGAGTAAACGTACTCGGCTTGAACACGCCCACTGCCGTATGCGGCCAACGAACAGTAACCGTCGAAGTAGCTTATTGCGTTGGTGTTGTAGACAGTCGTGTTCGACGTGAACACGGGTTTCGAGGTTTGTTCTCCCTCTTTCATTCTGTCTACACAACCAGTGAGTGCGTCGGCGGCATGGTTGACAGCGGCAACCGTCAAATCGGAGTGTAGCCCTGTGTCTTCCCGTATCTCGTCGTAGACAAGCGGCTGAAGTCGAGAGCGCGACGTTATCACGTACCCGTCGTCGTCGCCGCCCCACCCCCGGTCGGCAAACCGCTGTGCGGCGTCCCGAAACGTATTCATCGTTCGTTTCAGGTCGTCGCGCCGCTCGTCGGGGACGGAGAGCTTGACGACAGCGGTACGCTGAATCTCCATCTACATACCACATGCGGCACAATCTATATATAAATGCTTGCGAGTAGGCTGGGTCGTTGAATGTTGTTCGGTTCTCGGAGCTTACGCGATTCCCGCCCGCCGTGAACGGCGGGACTCCCTCGCTGAATTAGGTGGGCGGAGGGCCGTGCGTTCAGCGGAACCACTAAGCACGAGCGGCCGTCAGCACGACCGGATGAGCGACCGAGACTCGGTGTCGACGGAGGGCGGTCCGTCGGGACCGGCGGCGCCGGCGGCGCGGTTCTGGCGCTGGCTCCTGCTGACGGGTGACCGCGTCCGGGTCGCGGGGGCGGTCCTGGTCGCCGGCTTCCTCCTGGTCGGCGTCGCCGGCTACGCGCTGGAGCGGACCCTCGCGGGGGATCCGACCTACGACCGGACGACCGTCTCGCTGGTCGGCGCGCTGCTGAGCGGGAACTTCCTGCTGTTCTCGATCGTCGTCTCGGTGAACTCGCTGTTCGTCACCGGGAGCGACACGCCGCTGGACCGCGAGCTGGGGCGGGTCCGCAGCGTCGTCGAGTTCCGCCGCCAGCTCGAGTCGGTGATCGACGCCGACCACGTCCCGGCGGACCCGCCGCGGCTGGTTCGGCTCCTCTCGGCGGAAATCCTCGGGCTGGCGCAGACAATCGACGAGGACCTGCGTGCCGCGGATCTGGACCTGCGGGCGGACCTGGACGCGTACCTCTCGTCGCTGGCCGAGGAGACCGGCGAGATGAACGAACAGCTCGACGACGCGACCTCGAACGTCGACCTCGTCGTCGCGATGATGGACTACAACCACGACCGCCAGATCAACGACCTGCGGCACCTGCAGTCGACTCACGCCGACGCGCTCCCGGCGGAGACCGACGAGGCCATCGGCGATCTGCTGCAACTGCTCCAGTACTTCGCGACGGCCCGCGCGTACTTCCAGTCGCTGTACGTCAGACGGGAGTTCGCCGACCTCTCGCGGAACCTCGTCTTTACCTCCGTCGTCGCTGTCGCCACGACCGCCTCGTTCATGCACTATCTGGAGGTCCTCCCGACGACGCACTTCCTCGTGGTGACCGTCGAGGCGGTCGCTCTCGCCCCCTTCCTCCTCGTCGGGAGCTACGTCCTGCGGGTGTCCGCGGTCGCCCGGCGGACAGGCGACGGCGGCGGGTTCGTCCTCAGCGACCGCGCGACCGGCGACATCGACGGCATCTCCCCCGGCGACGGCGCCCGGGACGACTGACTGTTCCGGTCGCTGGGTTCAAGCGGTTCCGCGCCCAAGCGCGGGTAATGACCGAGACAGAGACGGCGACGCTCGCGGGCGGGTGCTTCTGGTGTATCGAGGCGGCGTTCAAGGAACTGGACGGCGTCGAGTCGGTCACCTCCGGCTACGCCGGCGGCCACGTCGAGAACCCGAGCTACAGGGAAGTCTGTTCGGGGTCGACCGGCCACGCAGAGGTCGTGCAGGTCGAGTACGACCCCGCGACCGTCGCCTACGAGGACCTGCTGGAGGTGTTCTTCCGCATCCACGACCCGACGACGAAAGATCGGCAGGGCCCCGACGTGGGCTCGCAGTACCGCTCGGCCGTCTACTACCACGACGACGAGCAGAAGGCGGTCGTCGAGCGGTTCGTCCACAACCTCCAAGAGGGCGGCGACTTCGACAGCTACGAGAACGACGAGATCGTCACCGAGATCGAACCGCTGGACACCTTCTACGAGGCCGAGGAGAAACACCAGGACTACTACGACAAGAACCCGGGAGACCGCTACTGCCAGTTCCACGCCGAGCCGAAGGTAAAGAAAGTGCGCGAGCAGTTCGGCGACCGCGCCGCCACGCAGTGACCGTCCGGGGCGGTTCGCTTCTCACTTCGAGACGGTCGCGCCCAGGTCGGCGAGCGTGTCGAAGAAGCCGGGGAACGACACGTCCACGTCCTCGGCCTCGGTGACGGTGGTCTCGCCGTCGGCGACGAGGCCGGCGACGGCCAGCGACATGATGATGCGGTGGTCGTCGCGGCCGGGCAGGGTCGCGCCGCGCAGGTCGGTCTCGGCGCCGCGGATGGACAGGCGGTCCCGTTCCTCGACGACGGCGGCGCCCATCTCCGTGAGCGAGTCGGCCATGACGCTGACGCGGTCGGTCTCCTTGTAGCGGACGTGCTCGCAGTCGACGATCGAGGTGGTGCCGTCCGCCGCGGCGCCGAGGACCGCGATGGTCGGGAGCAAGTCGGGGGTGTCGGCGACGCTGACCTCGACGCCCGTCAGGTCGGACTGTCTGACGGTGATCTCGCCGGTCTCGCGGTCCCAGTCGATGTCGGCGCCCATCCGTTCGAGCACGTCGACGATGGCCGAGTCGCCCTGCGCGCTGGGGTAGGCGCCCTCGACGGTAATCCCGTCGGGGGCCGCGAGCGCGCCGGCGGCGAGGAGGTACGACATCGAGGAGAAGTCGCCGGGGACGCGGTACTCGCCGCCCTCGGGGGCGTAGGACTGGCCGCCTTCGACGCGGTAGCCGCCGTCGGTCTCGCTGGCTTCGACGCCGAACGCCTCCAGCACCTCGATCGTGATGTCGACGTAGGGCGCGGACTTGAGCTCGGTTTCGAGGTCGACCGTGACCCCGTCCTCGGAGACGGCGCCGGCCATCAGGAGGGCGGTGACGAACTGCGAGGACACGTCGCCCGGGATGGAGGCGGTGCCGCCGGAGACGGGCCCGCCGACGACGAGCGGGGCCTGGCCGTTGCCGCGGGTGCTCTCGGCGCGGCCGCCGAGCTGTTCGATGGCGTCCAGCAGGGGGCCCTGCGGGCGCGAGCGCAGCGACCCGTCGCCGGTGAGGACGGTCGTGCCGTCGGCGAGCGCGGCCGTCGCGGTGGTCAGGCGCATCGTCGTCCCGCTGTTGGCGCAGTCGATCACGTCGGCGGGCACGTCCGGGCGGCCGTCGAAGCCCGCGACCGCCAGGGTCGACCGGTCC
Organism: Halosimplex halophilum; assembly: GCF_004698125.1. Lineage (NCBI taxonomy): Archaea > Methanobacteriati > Methanobacteriota > Halobacteria > Halobacteriales > Haloarculaceae > Halosimplex > Halosimplex halophilum. The sequence continues at coordinate 1,091,912 of NZ_ML214297.1, read as the reverse complement.
TCGGAGAGGTCGGTCTCGCCGCCGTAGGCTTCGACGGCGCGGCGGGTGGCCTGCGTGTCGGCGCTGACCAGCGGGTCGCGGACGGTCGCCTCCGTCCCGTACCCCGCCGCGAGGATCGCCCGGTGCGTGTAGCTCTTCGACGGCGGGGCCCGCGCCCGGCCCCCGACCGTCGACCGCTCGATGGTGGCGTCCATGTGGTCCGGGTCGGCCCCCCGCGGTATCAGGCTACCGGAGGCGGCGACGCTGGTAGCGACTCGTTTGCAGGCGCCACACGCTATTTATCCCGGGCGATGCTTCCTGGGGGTATGGACCCGGATCTCTCCGCGCTCGACGAGTATCTGGACGAGCAGGGCGTCGACGGCTACCTCGTCCACGCCGACTCGACGGACTCGACGCAGTACTACCTCTCGGGCTTCGACGCGCCGGACCCGTTCGTCACGCTCTACGACGGCGACGTACGGCTCTTCTTCGGGCGCAGCCTGGAGTTCGGCCGCGCGAAGCGGGAGGCCCGCGCCGCCACGGTCGAGCGCGCCATCGACTACGACTACGGCGCCTATAGCGAGGAGTACGGCCCTCGCGAGGCCATCCACCGCTCGCTCGCGGACTTCCTCTCGGCCCACGGCGTCGACAGCGTCGCCGCGCCGCCGCGGTTCCCGCTGCACGTCGCCGACGGCCTGCGCGAGCTGGGCGTCTCCGTGAGCGTCGACGGCGAGGACACCGTCTCGGACATCCGCGCGGTCAAGACCGACGAGGAGATCGAACACGTCCGCGAGGCGCAGAAAGCCAACGAGGCGGCCATGCACGCCGCCGAGGACCTGATCGCCGAGGCCGACGTGGAAGACGGGACGCTCTACCGCGACGGCGAGGTGCTGACGAGCGAGGCCGTCAAGACGGAGATCGAGGCGACGCTGCTCCGGCACGGCTGCGCGCTGGACGAGACGATCGTCGCCTGCGGCGCCGACGCCGCCGACCCCCACGACCGCGGGAGCGGCCCGCTGGAGGCAGGCGAGCCGATCATCGTCGACATCTTCCCCCAGAACAAGGCGACGAAGTACCACGCCGACATGACCCGGACGTTCTGCAAGGGCGAGCCCTCGGAGACCCTGCGGGAGTGGTACGACCTGACCGAGGACGCCTACCGCGCCGCGCTGGACGCGGTCGAGCCAGGTGCGACGGGCGCGGACGTACACGACGCCGCCTGCGACGTGTACGAGGAAGCCGGCGAACCCACTCTGCGGAGCGACGAGGGGACCGAGACGGGGTTCATCCACTCGACCGGCCACGGCGTCGGTCTAGACGTACACGAGGGACCGAGTCTCGCTCCGAGCGGGGAGGAACTGGAACCGGGCCACGTCATCACGATCGAACCGGGGTTGTACGACCCGGCGGTGGGCGGCGTCCGCATCGAGGACCTGGTCGTCGTCACCGAGGACGGCTACGAGAACCTGACCGACTACCGCGTCGAACTGACGGTGTAGACGAGCGGGTGCGGTGGCCGGCGTCACGCGGTCTCGCCGGCCAGCCGGTGGAAGGCGAACCGGCTGGCGAGCCCGCCGAACAGCAGGCCGACGACGGCCCCCGCGACGACGGCCGCGCCCTGGGTCCCACCGAGCGCGAGCGTCAGCGCGACGACGCCGCTCGTGACGGCGGCGATCACCGACGCCATCACGAGGCCGACCCTCGCGGCGGTGTCCATCGGGACCTCGATCCTGATTCCGCGCCAGTAGCCGAGGCTCGGGCCCGACGCGGTCGACAGCCAGACCGGATACAGCGCGGCCGGGTCGACGACGGCCGCGGCGGCGAGGCCGGCGGGGATCGCCACCGCGACGGCGACCGCCGCGACCACGGTGTCCGCCGAGAACAGCTCTTCCTTCCAGCGCCGGACGATGTCCGCGCGGAGTGTTTCGGGCTCGTCGTTGGAGGGCATCGTCCCTCGGATTCGTGGGCGCGATGTGTAGTTCTTGTGACGGAGTCTGGTAGGTATTCAGTGTGTGTTGGGTACCTTTCAAAGAGGGGCTTTCATCAAAACACTCGGAATGTCTGGCCCGCCCTCTTCCCCAACGGTAGTCCGCTCTACTTCCGTGTATCCAAGTTTCCGATAGAATTCCACTGCATTCAAAGACGCGTATGTTCGTAGGTTTTCGTGTCCTTCGTCTCGGGCTATATCATGTAGGTGTCGGACAATTCTGCTTCCGATCCCTTGGTCGGCTACTGATGGCTCAACGAACGTTGCTAATAGGATTCCTTCACCGATACTGATTCCGCCGTACCCAACAGGATTCCCTTCATCCTCTACGATCACGTATCTATTTTCTTCCGAACTGACTCGCTTTTCAGGAACTATTTCGCGGTCAGATTCCGCTGCAACCATGTGGCGGAGCTGATCGGGCGAATACCTCCCCTCGGCACGTTCCAGTAGTGCTTCCCGCTGAATACGAGACATCACCCTCGTATCACTTGTTGTCGCCTCCCGGAAGTTCATTCGCTCGCATTTCTAGCCATACGACAATAATTTCTTCTACGACATTAGGGGGTGTGTATACTGTTCTGAACGATACGTGCTTCACCTGCTCTGAGCATTCGAACGTCCGGTATCGTCGACGGGGAGCGGGTACGTCGTTCAGGGCCAGCCACAACGACTAACCCCGCCCCTCCCCATCCGCACGGTATGACCGACTACACCACCGTCTCGATCCCGAAGGACCTGGCCGACCGCGTCGAGGAGACCATCGAGGGGACGAGCTTCTCGTCGACGAGCGACCTGGTCCGGTTCCTGCTCCGGAGCATCGTCATCCAGAACCAGCAGAAGGGCGAGCTGACCGAGGCGGAGTTCTCCGAGATCGCCGACCAGCTCGAAGACCTGGGGTACCTGGACTGAACGGCGGTCCGACCGCACGGCGGGTGCGCCGACGAGCGGTCACTCGGGGAACTCCTCGGGCGGTTCCACGTCGAGCAGTTCCAGCGGCTGCTCTTCGCCGCGGCGGTCGAAGACGGCCACCGACCCCTCGTCCCACGGCGGGACGGCGACGAAGATGCGCTCGTGGAAGTCGTCGCGCTGGCGGACGCGCAGCTCCCCGTTGGGGTGGGAGACGAACCGCGCCTGGGTCTGGCCGACCGGCGTCCCCATGTCGACGCCGAAGACGAAGTTGACCGACCCCGCCGAGTCCGGGTAGTAGAAGTGCGTGAACACCGGCGTCTCCGGCGGGAGGTCCGCGCCCGGCAGCTCCCCGGCGGGCGTCACGGACAGCGAGATGGTCACCGGGTCCGGGTCGGACTCCCTGGCGAACCTGAGACACGACTCGACCAGCCCCCGCGTCGCGTAGACCACGGTGGGTTATTCGCCGCCCGGGGCAAAACTCCGTCGCTCGCGGCGCTCCTCGTTCCCCTCCCAGCACCGTCGAGCTTCGGCACGGACCTGGCTCAAAACAGGAACTCCCGGGCGGTCTGGGCGTACAGCCGCGGCGTCCGCTTGCGCGACCCGTCGAGCGCGTCGGTCAGCGCCTCGGCCGCGCCCTCCATGACGCCCTCGCCGTGGCCCACCAGGATCCGGTCGGGCGAGTAGCGACCGAGCGCCTTCGGCGGTTTGAGCCGGAGCGCGGGGTGGACGCCGAGTCGCTCGTCGCTCGTGCGCATGAACGCCGAGGTGCCGACCGCCTCGGCGACGACCAGCGTCTTCGAGTCCTCGTCGTAGAGGAAGCCCTCCTTCCAGACCGGGTTGTCGACGAGCTTGTGCAGATCGTAGCCGCTGTCGGGGAGGCTCCGCCGGATCAGGTCGACGGGCGCCGAGAGCTCCGAGCGCACGCCGCTCATCCACTCGGGGACGTACACCGGCACCTCGTGGCGGCGCGCGAGCGCGTCGGCGTCGCGCTTGTGGCGGTCCAGCAGGAGGACGACGCCCCGGACGGTGCCGTACTCTGCGAGGGTTTCGTCCAGCCCGTCGCAGTCGACGGGGTCGACGAGCCACACGTCGCCGTCGGAGACCAGCGCGTGGCTCGCCCGCTGCATCTCCTCGTCGGGGTAGGCGATCCAGCCGGTGCCGCCCTCCCACTGGTCGATCTCCCGCCACGACGCCGCCTGTCCGGAGCCTTTCATCGGCATACCCCACTGTTGGCCCGCCGGCCACATAAGCGCCGATACCGACGAGTTGGGGCGTCTGGTCTCGACGGACTGCTGGCGTCGACCCCACTCAGTCCAGCCGGCTCGTGTCGATGCCGACGCCGGGCGGCGTCACCACGAGGAACCCGCGGAACTGCATGAGGTCGCCGTCGAGTTCGCGCACGTCGCGGGCGAACCCCGCCGCGAGTTCGTTCACGTCCCCCTCGATGGAGAGCACGAGCGTCCCGCCGTCCTCGACGATCTCGGCCCACTCCTCGTCGGGGGTCGTCCCGTCGAGCACGCCGAGGACGACCCGGCCGCCCCCGTCGTCGCCCTCCTCCTCGTCGGTCAGTTCCTCCTCGACCGTCTGGAGGTCGAGGTCGATCTCGCTCATACCCGCCCCCTCGCGGTCGACCGAGAAAAAGGTGTGCGCCCCGGAGCGTGTTCGGGCCGTCGCGGGGCTATCACAGACGCCGTCGTGCGGGATCGGTCGGACAGATATCGAGCGACCGTGACCGCCGGACTCAAACCGCCGGGGCGGCAATCCCGGGCCATGAGCGAGACAGACGAGTGGGCCGAGCAGTTGCGGGCGAACCGCGCCGAGAAGGACGAGTTCCTGGCCGAGCACCCCCAGTCGCCGATCCCGCCGGGCGAGCGCGAGGACTTCGACGGGCTGGACTACTTCGAGCCCGACCCCGACTACCGCGTCGACGCGACGGTGACGGTCCACGACCAGCCCGACCCCGTCGAGATGGAGACCTCCGACGGTCGGACGGTCCGCTACGAGCGCGTGGTCACCTTCGCGTTCGAACTCGACGGGGAGACTCGCGAACTCCACGGGTACCGGCAACAGCCCGAGGACGAGTCCATCTTCGTCCCGTTCCGCGACAAGACGACCGGCCAGGCGACCTACCACGGCGGCCGCTACATGGAACTGGAACCGGACCGCGACCTCGAAGACGGCGACGAGGTGACGGTCGACTTCAACCTCGCGTACTCCCCGTTCTGCGCGTTCAGCGACACCTTCTCCTGTCCGTACCCGCCCGAGGAGAACTGGCTGGAGACGACGGTCGAAGCCGGCGAGCGCCACGAGTGACCGGCTGGTTCGGCCCTCGTCCGGTCGTCCGCCGCTGACAGGCTTATCCCGGCGCGGCCCCTACCGCCGGCAGTGCTCTCGGACACGCTCGGCGTCCATCACGTGTCGGTCGTCGCGGGCGACCCCGGCGAGAACCGGCGGTTCTACGCGGAGACGCTCGGACTGCGCTTTCTCCTGCGGACGGTCAATTTCGAGGAGCCGTTCGTCTACCACCTCTACTACGGCGACGAGCGCGGGACCCCCGGCTCGGTGCTCACCTTCTTCACCTACCCGCGGGAGGAACCGGGTCGGATCGGAAAACCCGACATCACGAGCGCGGCGCTGCGGATCCCCGCGGGCTCCGTCGACTACTGGGCCGACCGGCTGGCCGACCGCGGCGTGGCCGTCGACCGGGGCGAACGGTTCGGCGAGCCCGTCCTGACCTTCGAGGACCCCGACGGCACCTCACTGGAACTCGTCGGTGTCCCGGAGGGCGATGCCGCGCCGACCGACCTCGACGCGGAGGCCGACCACCCCTGGACCGGCGGCCAGCCGGACGGTGCGATCCCCGCCGAACACGCGGTCCGCGGCGTCCGCGGCGTCGCCGTCCGCTCCGCGGACCCGTACGTCACCGCGAGCCTGCTGGACACCTTCGGGTTCGAGATCGTCGCCGAGCGCGACGACCTCGTCCGCTATCGACTGCCCGGAGGCCGCGAGTCGACGGTCGACCTGCTGACCGACGACGCCGCGTACGGCAAGGAGGGGCGGGGGTCGATCCACCACGTCGCGCTGAGCGTCGAGAGCGGCGAGCAGTTGCGCGAGTGGCGCGAGCTACTCGACGAGCGGGGCTTCGACGTGTCGCGAGTGAAAGAACGCCACTTCTTCGAGTCGCTGTACGTCCGCGACGGCGGCGGGATCCTGTTCGAACTGGCGACCGAGCGACCGGGACTCGGCGTCGCCGAGCGTGAACCCGACCCCGGCAGTGACCTCGTCCTCCCGCCGTGGCTGGAGGAGGACCGCGGGATGATCGAGGGGCAACTGCCGCCGTTCGACGGCGAGTGACCCTCCGCAGGGAGTGGCCGTCGTTCGCGGTCCGGGTGGCGCCGCGCGGTCCCGCTCAGGCCTCGCGGGGTGCGCTCGGCAGCTCGGGCAGGTTCGCCTCGATCTCGGCGCGGCGGTCCTCGAGCCACTCGGGGAGCACGAGGTGCTCGCCGAGTTCGTCGACGCTCTCGTCGACGGTGTAGCCGGGCGACTTGGTGGCGAACTCGAAGAGGACGCCGCCCTCGGTGCGGGCGTAGATCGACCGGAACCACTTGCGGTCGATGATCTGGGTTGGGCGGAGCCCCCGCTCGACGAGGGCGTCGTGCCACTGTGCCTGTTCGGCGTCGGAGACCTGGAAGGCGACGTGGTGGACCGTGCCGGCGCCCGCCTCGCCGCGCGGGGCCTCGGGGTCCTCCAGCACGTCGACGACGGCGCCCAGGTCGCCGCCGGCGCGGAACCGCTGGCGGTGTTTCTCGCTGCGGGTCGGCTGGAACCCCATCGTCTTGAGCAGGCTCCCCGTGCCGCTGGCGGTCGCCAGCGAGAGCGTCACCCCGAAGAAGCCGCGGACGGCGTGCTGGTCCGGGACGGGACCGTCCGGCGGGTCGCCGTCGGGCGCGTCCGCGCGTGCGACGAGTTCCATCGGGAGCCCGTCGGGGTCCTCGAAGGTGACCACGGTGTCGCCGAAGCGCTCGCGGGGCGGACCGTGGGCGACGCCCTCCGAGTCGAGGCGGTCGGTCCAGTACTCGACGGACCCGGCGGGGATCGTGAACTGGACGGTCGTCACCTGGCCCGTGCCGACGCGGCCGGGCTGGGCGTCCGTGTACGGGAAGTACGTCATGCTCGTTCCGGGGGACCCGCTCCGGTCGCCGTAGAAGAGGTGATACACCGACACGTCGTCCTGGTTGACGCTGCGTTTCACCAGTCGTAACCCCAGCGTCTCGGTGAGAAAGCGGTGGGTACGGCCGGGGTCGCTGGAGATGGCCGTCACGTGGTGGATCCCGGGGATGTCCGCTGGCATTGCCCCCGGTTCGGTGCCGACCACGATACCCCCTCTGCAGGCACACTCAACCCCCGGCCGCTCCGCCGCGACCGGGGTCGGGGACGAGCCCGGTCACGGGTCCGGCGGCTCGTCGCCCCCGTCGGCCAGCAGGTCCTCGACCAGGTCGCCGACCGCCGCGAGTTCGGCGTCCGTGATCCCGTGGTCGTCGCCCGGTTCGATGCGGATCCGCACGTCGCCGCCGAGCGACTCGAAGACCGCGGCCGTCTCGCGGACGCGGTCGACCGGGACCGCCGGGTCGCCCTCGTGGCCGCCGACGAGCACCGGCGTCCCGTCGAGACTGCCCTCGTACTGGCCGACCTCGGGGCCCATCAGCCCGCCGCTGGCGAGGACGACGCCGCCGTACCGCTGGGGATTCCCCGCGGCGAACTCCGCGACGAGGCAGGCGCCCTGGGAGATCCCGAGGACGACGGTCCGCTCGCTCGGGACGCCCGCCTCGCGGACCGTCTCGACCGCGTCGGCGACCGCCTGCAGGGCCGACGAGAGCTCGGGCTCGTTGGCCTCGCGGGGTGCGAGAAACGAGTTGGGGTACCACCGGTTGCGCCGGGCCGCGGGCGCGACCAGCGCGAGGCCGTGGCGGTAGAACTCGTCGGCGAGTCGGACCATCCCGTCGGCGCTCCCGCCGCGGCCGTGGACGAGGACGGCGGCCGCTCCGGCGACCGAGAGGGGCGCGCCGGCGGTGACGAGCGGCCGGTCCTGATGCGGCCCGGTCATCTCCGCGCCTCCGTCGTGTCGACCGGAGTCCGAGGACTCGCGTGGAACATCCGTCCTGTGGTAGGAGTACCGGCGACTTCAAGCCGTTCGCTCGCCGGTCGCCTGCGTTTGCGACGGGAACCGGCAGCACCGCCCGGGTCCTCGCCCCTTTTCGGTCCGAATTCCCTAGCCGAGACACTCGTGCCCGACAGCTACGCGATCGACGACGACTGGAACGCACTGTACGTCGACGGCGAGTGGACGGCCGCCGAGAGCGACGAGACCATCGCGGTCGAGGACCCCTCGACCCGCGAGCAGGTGGCGACGGTCCCCGCCGCCGGCGAGGCCGACGTGGAAGCCGCCTACGAGGCCGCCGCCGAGGCGCAGTCGGAGTGGGCCGAGGCGCCGCCCGGGCGCCGGGAGACGCTCGTCCAGGACGCCCTGGAGGCGATGCAGGCTCACAGCGAGGGGATCGCGGAACTGCTCGCCGCCGAGGTGGGCGGGTCGCAGATCATGGGCGAGACGTCGCTGCGGATCGCCGCGGACCAGATGGGCGAGGCGGCGACGATGCCCCGGCGGATGAAAGGCGAGCTCGCGGACTCGAACGTCCCCGGGAAGGACAACCGCGTCGAGCGCGTCCCCCGCGGGGTCGTGACGGTGATCTCGCCGTGGAACTTCCCGCTCAACCTCTCCATGCGCGCGGTCGCGCCCGCCCTCGCGGCGGGCAACGCGGTCGTGCTCAAACCGTCGTCGAACGCGCCGATCACGGGCGGGCTGCTGTTCGCGAAGATCTTCGAGGACGCGGGCCTGCCCGACGGACTGCTGAACGTCGTCACGGGCAGCGGCTCGGACATCGGGGACCGCGTCGCCGGCCACCCCGAGAGCGACATGGTCGCGTTCACGGGCTCGACGCCGGTCGGCCGGCAGGTCGCCGCGACCGCCGCCGAGAACCTCTCCGCCCAGGCGATGGAGCTCGGCGGGAACAACGCCCACATCGTGACCGCCGACGCGGACATCGACCGCGCCGTCGACAGCGCTACGTTCGGCTCGTTCGTCCACCAGGGCCAGGTCTGCATCTCGATCAACCGCCACGTCGTCCACGAGGACGTATACGACGAGTACGTCGACGCCCTGGTCGACCGCGCCGAGTCGCTCCCGGTCGGCAGCGCTCACGACGAGGACACCATCGTCGGCCCGATCATCGACGAGTCCCAGCGCGACGAGATGCTGGCGTACGTCGAGGAGACCGTCGACGCCGGCGCGACCCTGGAGACGGGCGGCGAGACGGCCGACCTGGAGGGCGTCGACGACTCGCTGGTCGTCCGGCCGACCGTCCTCTCGGGCGTGACCAACGACATGGCCGCCGCGTGCAACGAGCACTTCGGCCCCATCGCGCCGGTCATCCCCTTCTCCGATATCGACGAGGCGGTCGAGATCGCCAACGACACCGAGTACGGCCTCGCCGGGTCGGTCCACGCCGGCGACCTCGGGACCGGGATGGACATCGCCGACCGCATGAAGACGGGTCAGGTCCACGTCAACGACCAGCCGATCAACGACGAGGCCCACGTCACATTCAGCGGGACCCGCGCCTCCGGCATGGGCGGGTACAACGACGGGACCATCCTGGAGCAGGTGACCGAGACGAAGTGGGTGTCGCTGCAGCGCGAGCCCCGCGAGTACCCGTTCTGACTGGGCTGTACCCTGGTCACCTTCCAACGAGGGTCGATCACCGCTCGGCCGCCGCTCAGTCGGCCGCCTGGCCGCCGTCGACGGGGATCGTCGTCCCGGTGATGTAGGAGGCGTCGGCCGAGCAGAGGAAGGCGACCGCGCCGGCCATCTCCTCGGGGTCGGCGATCCGGCCCATCGGCACGTCCCGCATCGCGGACGTGTCGAAGTCGGCGCGGAGGCTCCAGAGCGCCATCTTGACCATCTGAACGATAGAGCGGACCCGGCCGAGTATCCCCGACCCGCCGGTGTCGCCGAGGATCCCCGACTGGATGTTGGTCTTCGTCGGTCCGGGGGCGATGGCGTTGACGCGGACTCCGCGCTCGGCGTACTCCAGCGCGACGGACTTCGTCAGCCCGACCACGCCGTGTTTGGTGGCCGAGTAGCTGGAGAGCCCGCCCATCCCCACCAGCCCGGCCTCGGAGGCGGTGTTGACGATGGCGCCGCCGTCCCCGTGCTCGACGACGGGGAGTTCGGCCTTCATGCACGACCAGATCCCCTTGAGGTTGATGTCGACGATCCGGTCCCAGTTGGCCTCGTTGATGCCCGTGGTCTCCACGAAGTCGGTGAGGATGCCCGCGTTGTTGTGCGCGAAGTCGAGCCCGCCGTAGGTCTCGACGGCGGTGTCGACCATCCGCTCGACCGACTCGGTGTCCGACACGTCGACCTCCACGAAGGTCGCGTCCCCGCCGGCATCCTCGATCAGGTCGACGGTCTCCCGTCCGCCCTCGGTGTCGATGTCCGCGACGACGACGTTCGCGCCCTCCTCGGCGAATCGGAGTGCCGAGGCGCGTCCGATGCCCGACCCCGCTCCGGTGACGAGTGCCGATTTTCCGGCTATGCCGTTCATAGCTCGGGAATTTCGTCGACCAGCTACTCAAGTGTATGCCTTGGTAATCGCTTGGATTCACGAAACGCTCGCGAGCGGCGCTGCAGGCCGGTTCAGGCTGTGGGAGGACCAACACCGCTCGCTGACGGCGGCGGAAGGCGCAGAGGGGCAAACCGCCTGGTACGCGTTCGTGCTATTCGACGAGAGCGACGACGTGGTCCGGCGGAAGTCGTCGACCGTCACCGAGATCGTCGGTGGCGAGTGGAATGAGACCGGCCACGCTCAGCGGGATGGGCGGCAGTATAAAGTTGTATGGAACGAGGTATTCTGAAATCTGTCTGTATTCTATTCCCATTCGGATTCAGGAAAATTCTCTACGAGTTCCGCTTGTCGTAAAATCTCAATGCCCCCATTAGAATTGTAACAGTTAGAACCCCCCAGCTTTGCCCCTTCCATAGAGCGACTATCGTTCCGACTATAGCTGCGATGAAGAAGAGCGCCCAAAATACGTAGGAGGTGTTAATATTCTCTGAGTCTACTGAGGATCTAAGTACGGACATAAATCCAATTTTCTTTTCCTGTGTCTCATCCGAAGAAGATTCAATCTCGTCGTTGACTGAGAACCTATGATTTACCACACTCTGAGTCTCATCCACTAGAATGTCTAAATATTCTTTTGTTTCTCTCTCATGTACACCCTCTTTTTCCTGAATGTCTTCAATATAGCTGTCAAAGTCTTGTCTCCGTTTTTTAGAGATGTACGGATTATTCCTAAACTTCCCCTCCCACTTTTCATAGGTTTCAACCAACTTTTCGCTTCCACCACTATCGAAAGAGGACAGGAGAGAAGCGATAACATGACGAGATACCAAATCATCATTGATATCTGACTTCTTGGCATTGAGCCGGAACAAAACAGTCAGGGTAATAGCGAGAATGGAAAGACCTCCTGATACCGCGACATAGAGTTTGTTCGATGGCCAGTGTTCAACGTACATTGCCAAGAGCATATATAATGAGATACCCGAACCCCATTTTCCAATTTTTGCGTAATACTTTGACTTGGTGTAAAGCTTAATGTCTTTTGTGTCCTTCAGATTCTCATCGATAAACCTCACCCAGCTTGATTCTTCATCTGTTGACTGAGAATTCAAGGCGCCATCATCAACAGATTGGCTATTTATTTCCTCTTTCTCAATGTTCTCAGCCATATTTTCGAATTAGAGATGATTTCTCACTACAGATAATATAATTAACGCTCGATTTTATTGTACAGACTCAAGCATTCTGAGGCCGATCATAGTGTCCGGTTCTGCAAAGACGGTAAATCCCGCTAATTAACCCTCTAACTGCCACTCCGTTCTCCAATTCATCGCAAACGGTCCGCTTTACTCCCAAAACCGGATCACCACCGGCCTGAGAACGACATCGTGCCACGCGCTAGCGCGGCGCCGCGCCGAGCGGAGCCTTTATTGCCCCCGAGAGAACAGATAGGGGTACAATGTCCAATACAGAGGGCACGTCGGCTTCGCCGGCGGATCGAGTTCTTCCAGGGTACTCTGAATAGTACCTCGGAAGTCCACGAGGCACGCATTTTCGACACCACGCTCCGCGACGGGGAGCAGTCGCCGCGCACGTCGTTCTCCTACGAAGACAAACGGGAGATAGCGGCGGTGCTGGACGACATGGGGACCCACGTCATCGAGGCGGGCTTCCCGGTCAACTCCGACGCGGAATTCGAGGCCGTCCGCGACATCGCGGAAGCGACCTCGACGACGACCTGCGGGCTGGCCCGGGTCGTCGAGAAAGACGTCGAAGCGGCACTGGACTCCGGCGTGGAGCTGGTCCACGTGTTCGTCTCGACGAGCGACGTACAGCTGGAGGACTCCATGCACGCCACGCGCGAGCAGGCCGTCGAGCGCGCCGTCCAGTCGGTCGAGCGCGTCAAGGAGGCCGGCGTGGAGTGCATGTTCTCCCCGATGGACGCCACCCGCACCGACGAGGCGTTCCTGATGGAGGTCGTCGACGCGGTCTCGGAGGCGGGCACCGACTGGATCAACATCCCGGACACCTGCGGGGTGGCGACGCCCGGTCGGTTCCGCGACATGATCGCGAAGGTCGTCGACCGCACGGACGCCCGCATCGACGTGCACACGCACGACGACTTCGGGCTGGCGGCGGCCAACGCCCTGTCGGGCTTCGAGGCCGGCGCCTCGCAGGCGCAGGTCTCGGTCAACGGCATCGGCGAGCGCGCGGGCAACGCGGCCTACGAGGAGGTCGTGATGGCCCTGGAGTCGCTGTACGACGTGGACACGGGGATCGACACGACCCGGATCACGGAGATCTCGCGGGTCATCGAGGGCAAGAGCGACATCCCGGTGCCGGCGAACAAGCCGGTGGTCGGCCGCAACGCCTTCTCCCACGAGAGCGGGATCCACGCGGCCGGCGTCATCGAGAACTCCGACACGTTCGAGCCGGGGGTCATGACCCCGGAGATGGTCGGGGCCTCGCGCGAACTCGTCCTGGGCAAACACACCGGCCAGCACTCCGTCCGGGAGCGGCTGGTCGAGGCCGACTACGAGCCCACCGACGAGGAGGTGCGCGAGATCACCCGGCGCGTCAAGGAGTACGGCGCGGACGACAACCGCGTCACCATGGAGGTCCTGGAGGAGTTCGCCCAGGACGTCGGCGTCGACCGCGAGGTCGAGGAAGAGGAGGTCCGGGCGTAGGACGATGCCCGCCTCCCCGGCCGCCGAGCGCACACGGAGAGAGCCGACGCTCCACCGGGGAGCCACGCGAGCGGCTGGAATCCCACGAGAGGCGTCGGCGGCCGCGCGCCGGACACGGAAAATTTATTGCCGCCGGTGTGCAGATACCCGTAGTGATGAGACCGACCGCTGGCGGCGAGGCGTTCGAACTCCCGTCCAGCGGCGCGCTTCGCGCGATCGTAGGGGCTCCCTAGCCCCACCACTCACAGCTGTTCATTCTCGGCGGACGCATCGGACCGACGCGGAGCGAACTCGACGACACCACCACACATGAGCGAGCAAACACCAGTGTCGCCACCAGACGGCGAGACGACGGGAGAGGGCGAACAGACAGCGGAGACAGCGGCGGAGGCCGACGAGGGATCGACGACGCGCGACAGCGTGAGCACGGGCGCGGAGTCGGTCGTCGCGGCGCTCGAACAGGCCGGCGCGGAGACGCTCTTCGGCGTGCAGGGCGGGGCGATCATGCCCGTCTACGACGCCCTGTACGACTCCGAGGAGCTGACCCACGTCACGATGGCCCACGAGCAGGGGGCCTCCCACGCGGCGGACGCCTACGGCATCGTCTCGGGCAAGCCGGGCGTCTGCCTGGCGACCTCGGGGCCGGGCGCGACCAACCTCGTGACCGGCCTCGCGGACGCGTCGATGGACTCGGACCCCGTGATCGCGCTGACCGGGCAGGTCCCGACGAACTTCGTCGGCAACGACGCGTTCCAGGAGACCGACACCGTGGGCGTGACCCAGCCGGTCACCAAGCACAGCTACTTCGCGGCGGACTCGGACACGGTCGGCACCGAGGTCGGCGAGGCGTTCGCGCTGGCCGAGGAGGGCCGCCAGGGGCCGACGCTGGTCGACCTGCCGAAGGACGTGACCCAGGGCGAGACCGACGAGTTCCCGGGCGAACCGGAGACCCCGGACACGTACAACCCGCCGAACGAGGCCGAGCCCGAGGCCGTCGACTCGGCGGCCGCGGCGCTGGCGGAGGCCGAGCGGCCCGTGATCCTCGCGGGCGGCGGCGTCATCAAGGCCGAGGCAAGCGACGAACTGCGCCAGTTCGCGACCGACTACGAGATCCCGGTCATCACGACGATGCCCGGCATCGGCTCGTTCCCGGAGGACCACGAGCTGTCCCTGGAGTGGGCCGGGATGCACGGCACCGGCTACGCCAACATGGCGATCACGAACACCGACTGCATGCTGGCCATCGGGACCCGGTTCGACGACCGGCTGACCGGCAGCGTCGAGACGTTCGCGCCCGACGCCGAGGTCATCCACGTCGACATCGACCCCGCCGAGATCTCCAAGAACATCGAGGCGGACTACCCGCTGATCGGGGACGCGAAGCAGGTCCTGCGCCAGCTCGACGACGCGATGCCCGTCGCCTACGAGGCGATGGACACCTCGCCCGACGAGTACGCCGAGTGGCGCGAGCAGTGCCAGGCCTGGAAGGACGAGTACGCGATGACCTACGACATGCCGGAGGACGAGCCGCTCAAACCGCAGTACGTGGTCGAGCGGTTCTCCGAGCTGGCCGACGACGACGCCATCGTCACGACCGGCGTCGGCCAACACCAGATGTGGGCCAGCCAGTTCTGGACGTTCACCGAGCCCCGCACCTGGGTCTCCAGCCACGGCCTGGGCACGATGGGCTACGGCGTCCCCTCGGCCATCGGCGCGAAGATCGCCGCCCCCGACCAGGAGGTCGTCTGCTTCGACGGCGACGGATCCTTCCTGATGACCGTGCAGGAACTCTCCGTCGCGGTCCGGGAGGACCTGGACATCACGTACGTCGTTCTCAACAACGAGGCGGTCGGGATGGTCCGCCAGTGGCAGGACGGCTTCTACGAGGGCCGGCGGATGGCCTCGGAGTACCCGTGGATCCCGCAGTTCGACATGCTCGCCGAGGCCTTCGGCGCCCGCGGGTTCCGCCTGGAGGACCCCGCGGAGGTCGACGAGATAATCGAGAAGGCGCGCAGCTACGACGGGCCCGCGGTCGTCGACGCGATCATCGACCCGGCGGAGAACGTCTACCCGATGGTCCCCAGCGGCGGGGACAACGGCCTGTTCGCACTGAACGGCGACCAGCTGGGTGATCTCTGAGATGACACAAGGCATGGACGGCCCCCATCCCGACGAGCGGATGCGTCCGGAGGGCCGACGAAACTCGCAGGGAATTCGTATCGATCCGGAAGCCGAAGCGACCCACCAGCCGCGCAAGGCGGTGCTGTCGACGCTGGTGAACCACGAGCCGGGCGTCCTCGCGGAGGTCTCCGGACTCTTCAGCCGCCGGCAGTTCAACATCGAGAGCCTCACCGTGGGCGCCACGGACGACCCCGAGGTCGCACGGATGACGATCGTCATCGAGGAGCCCGAGCCCGGGGTCGACCAGGCGAAGAAGCAGCTGGAGAAGCTCGTGCCGGTCATCTCCGTCGAGGAGCTCGAACCGGAGGCGGTCCAGCGCGAGCTGGTCCTCGTGAAGGTCAGCGGCGAGAAGCCCGACGACGTGAACGCGGTCGCGGACATGTACGACGGCAACGTCGTCGACGCCTCCCCCGAAGCGATCACGGTCGAGATCACGGGCAGCCAGCAGAAGATCGAGGCCGCGGTCGAGGCGTTCGACCAGTTCGACGTGCAGGAGGTCGTCCGCACGGGCGCGGCGGCGGTCGAGCGCGGGGCGGACACCCTGGAGGACACGCGGCGGAAAGCGGAGACGATATCAGAGACGGGCGAGACCCCTCAGACAGCTACAGATGACTGACGACTTCACCGTACCCGTCTACGACGACGGCGACGCCGACGCATCGTACATCGAAGACGAGACCGTGGCCATCCTTGGCTACGGCAGCCAGGGCCACGCCCAGGCGCAGAACCTCGCCGACAGCGGGGTCGACGTGGTCGTCGGCCTCCGCGAGGGCTCCAGTTCGCGCCAGGAGGCCGAGGCCGACGGGCTGCGCGTCGAGACGCCCGACGACGCCGCCGCGGAGGCGGACATCGTCGTCATGCTCGTCCCGGACACCGTCCAGCCGGCCGTCTACGAGGCCATCTCGGACGGCATCGAGGAGGGCGACACCCTCCAGTTCGCCCACGGCTTCAACGTCCACTACGGCCAGATCGAACCGCCGGAGGGCGTCGACGTGACGATGGTCGCCCCCAAGAGCCCCGGCCACCTCGTCCGCCGCACGTACAAGCGCGGCGAGGGTACCCCCGGTCTGATCGCCATCGAGCAGGACGCCACCGGCTCCGCGAAGGAGCAGGCGCTGGCCTACGCGCAGGCCATCGGCTGCGCCCGCGCGGGCGTCATCGAGACGACCTTCCAGGAGGAGGTCGAGACCGACCTGTTCGGCGAGCAGGCCGTCCTCTGCGGCGGCGTCACCGAGATGGTCAAGGCCGGCTTCGAGACCCTCGTGGATGCGGGCTACGCGCCCGAGATGGCCTACTTCGAGTGCCTCAACGAACTGAAGCTGATTGTCGACCTCATGTACGAGGGCGGCCACATGGGCATGTGGAACTCCGTCTCGGACACCGCCGAGTACGGCGGGCTCACCCGCGGCGAGGAGGTCATCGACCGCGAGGGGATGGACGAACTCCTCGAAGAGGTCCAGAACGGGGAGTTCGCCCGCGAGTGGATCAGCGAGAACCAGGCCGGCCGGCCGGCCTACAAGCAGTACCGGAGCGCCGAACAGAACCACCAGATCGAGGAGGTCGGCGGCCGCCTGCGCGAGCTGTTCGCGTGGGAGGAAGCCGACGAGTGACCACCGACACACCACACCGATGACAGACGAACCGACCACGACACCGACGACAGACACGACGACCGACACCGTCGGCGACGCGGCCCCGAAGGCGACGATGGCCGAGTTCAGCCACACCAACCCCCACACGGGGAAGGCGTTCGGCGACGACTTCGCCTTCCAGCGGGGCCCTGCTGTGGCTGCGGACGGCGGGCGCGCGGACGCCGAGACGGACGAGCAGACGATGGAAGACGTCGACCACGAACACCCCGACGACGACGCGGCGGACGCCAACCGCGTCTTCCAGCGGGGTGAAGAGGGACGAGACGGATCAGTATGAGTCAGGGCACACTGTACGACAAGGTCTGGGACCGGCACAAGGTGACGACGCTGCCCAACGGGCAGGACCAGCTGTTCGTCGGGCTGCACCTCATCCACGAGGTGACGAGCCCGCAGGCGTTCGGCATGCTCCGCGAACGGGACATCGAGGTCGCGCGACCGGACCTGACGCTGGCGACGGTCGACCACATCGTCCCGACGGCCGACCAGTCGCGGCCCTACGGCGACGACGCGGCCGAGAACATGATGTCCGAGCTGGAGGAGAACGTCCGCGAGGCGGGCATCGACTTTCTCGACCCGACCAGCGGCGAGCAGGGCATCGTCCACGTCGTCGGCCCGGAACAGGGGCTCACCCAGCCCGGCAAGACGATCGTCTGCGGCGACTCCCACACCTCCACGCACGGCGCGTTCGGCGCGCTCGCCTTCGGCATCGGCAC
This sequence comes from Halosimplex halophilum, assembly GCF_004698125.1. Classification (NCBI taxonomy): domain Archaea; kingdom Methanobacteriati; phylum Methanobacteriota; class Halobacteria; order Halobacteriales; family Haloarculaceae; genus Halosimplex; species Halosimplex halophilum. The sequence goes on along the minus strand of NZ_ML214297.1, from coordinate 1,074,119 downwards.
CTCCCAGATCCGCGACGTGCTGGCCACCCAGACCATCGCGATGGAGAAGCAGAAGGTCCGGAAGATCCAGGTCGACGGCGAGCTCGGCGAGGGCGTCGAGGCCAAGGACATCATCCTCGAGATCATCCGCCGCCTGGGCACCGAGGGCGGCGTCGGCTACGTCTACGAGTACGCCGGCGAGGCCATCGAGAACCTCGACATGGAGGGGCGGATGTCCATCTGCAACATGTCCATCGAGGGCGGCGCCCGCGCGGGCTACGTCAACCCCGACGAGACCACCTTCGAGTGGCTGAAGGAGACGGACTACTTCCAGGACAACCCCGAGAAGTTCGACGAACTGAAACCGTACTGGGAGTCCATCCGCAGCGACGCGGACGCCGAATACGACGACGTGGTCCGCATCGACGCGAGCGAGCTGGACCCCGTCGTCACGTGGGGCACGACGCCCGGCCAGGGCATCGGCGTCCACGACCCGATCCCGGCCCCTGAGGACCTGCCGGAGGGCAAGCAGGACACTGCCCGTCGCGCCCAGGAGCACATGCGCGTCGAGCCCGGCGAGACGATGGCGGGCTACGACATCGACGTGGCCTTCCTCGGTTCGTGTACCAACGCGCGCCTGCCGGACCTGCGGCGGGCGGCCCGCGTCGTCAAGGGCCGCGAGGTCGCCGACGACGTGCGCGCGATGGTCGTCCCCGGCAGCCAGCGCGTCCAGAGGCAGGCCGAGAAGGAGGGCCTGAAAGACGTCTTCGAGGAAGCCGGCTTCGACTGGCGCAACGCCGGCTGTTCGATGTGCCTCGGGATGAACGAGGACCAGCTGGAGGGCGACGAGGCGTGTGCCTCCTCGTCGAACCGCAACTTCGTCGGCCGCCAGGGCAGCAAGGACGGGCGGACCGTCCTGATGAACCCGCGGATGGTCGCCGCGGCGGCGATCACCGGCGAGGTCTCTGACGTGCGCGAGCTGCCGGAAGCGGAGGTGTCCGCCTGATGGTCGACGCCGACGACATCCCGTCGGTCGACTACGTGGAGGGGACGGGCATCCCGATCCGGGGCAACGACATCGACACCGACCAGATCATCCCGGCGCGGTTCATGAAGGTCGTCACCTTCGACGGCCTGGGCCAGTTCGCCTTCTTCGACCAGCGGTTCGACGACGACGACAACGAGAAAGACCACCCGATGAACGAGGACCGGTTCCAGGACGCCTCGGTCATGGTGGTCAACGACAACTTCGGCTGCGGCTCCTCCCGCGAGCACGCCCCGCAGGCGCTGATGCGCTGGGGGATCGACGCCCTCGTCGGCGAAGGGTTCGCCGAGATCTTCGCGGGCAACTGCCTGGCGCTCGGCATCCCGACCGTCACCGCCGACCACGAGACGATCAACGCCCTCCAGCAGTGGGTCGACGACAACCCGGACGGCGACATCGAGGTCGACGTGCGCGCCGAGACGGTGACCTACGGGGACAACGAGATCAGCGTCAGCGTCGACCGCGCCCAGCGCGAGGCGCTGGTCGAGGGCAACTGGGACACGACCGCGCTGATGAAAGCGAACCGGAACGCGATCGAGGAGACGGCCGCGTCGTTGCCGTACCTCGAATCCGCGGACTGACTCGCGCAGGTCGCCCCCTGACTGTCGTCGCTTTCTGACGCCGCGTTCGGCGGCTGTCTTCGCCGGCGCCCCTAGACGGACCTGTCGGTCGGGCCGCTACTCGGAACGGTCGGCACAGTGAACTCGATCCGGTCGACCGGTCCGTCGGAGGGCATACGGAGGGAGCCGTTCACCGACTCGACGACCCACTTGACGACCCACATGCTGAGGCCGACGGCGTGCTGGAGCGACTCCTCGGAGCCCGACCGCAGGGTGTCGCGGGTCCCCTGGGAGACGAAGGGATCGGTCGCGGCGACGTCGACGGTCGCGACGCCGGCGGGGCCGTCGGTTCGCACCGAGACGGTGACTGACGGGTCGTCCAGTCGCTCCGCCGCGACCGAGATGACCTCGCGGATCGCCAGCCCGACGACGCTGTCGGCGGCGGCGGCCGCGTCCGGCGGCGCGCGTTCGAGCGTGACCCGGAGGTCCGGAAGCTCGGATTCGAGGTCGTCGACGGTCTCTTCGATACAGTCGAGGAGGGGGACCTGTCCGTGGTCGACCGATTCGAGCGTCCGGTCGACGTGGCGGGCCTTCTCGGAGAGCGCGAGCAGCCGCTCGGCGGCGTCGCGGATGACCCGGATCTGCTCGGCCTGACCCGGATCCGCATCGGAACGCTCGAACCAGTCCAGTCGCCCGAGGATCACGTTGAGGTCGTTTCGGAGGTTGTGTCTGAGGACGCGGTTGACGACCGAGAGACGCTGTTCGCGGCGTTCGATGTCGCGCTCGAAGCGGTCCACGTCGCGGGTCTGTTCCAGCAACAGCGTACCGTTGGAAAGCGGCGCGCCCGCTTCCAGGGCTTCGGCGGGCGGCACGTAGTAGGGGTTCTCGCAGAGCCGTCCGCGGTAGACGACCTGCTCGTGGGTCTGGAGCGCCTTGCCGACCGCGGCGTCGTCGAACCGGTCGAGGCTGTACTGGCAGAGCGCGGTCACCTCGAACTCCGGACATCGCCGGTCGAAGTCGCGTTCGAACTCGATCACGCTATCGAACTCGCAGTCGGCTTCGAACGACCAGGTGTTCTCGCCGGCGAGCCTGAGTCCCGCGTACCCGTCCTCGACGGCCTCGCGTGCGAGGGACTCGACGCCGTCGACCGTCCGGGCCGGGTCGAACGTGTCCTCCCCGTAGACCGCCCGGGCGTCTTCGACGCGGAGCCGTCCCCGGTCGCGGCAGGCCGCCACGTCGATCCCCGTCGCATCGAGCGCGTCGACCACCGTCTCGACCTCGTTTTCGTCGGCGAGGTAGACGACTCGCTCGTCGAGCGCCAGTCCGCGCTCCACGAACGCCGAGACCGTCGCAAGTTGCTCCGCGCGAGTGCGGTAGAACAACGCGAGGTGACGGGGGAGGTCGGCAGTCGCGAACTGCGCCCGGATCCGCGGCCCGTCGGGAGGGTCTCGACTCCCCGCTCCCGTCTCTGTTCCTCGTCCGACGGGGTCAGGCATGAGCCGCTTTAGACTCTACACGGACTTCAATCTTCAGTCGTGTCTCCGGCTGGATCGCGGCCGCGAGCGGCCGCCTTACTCTTCGCCCCCGTCCGTGGCCGCCCGGTCGTCGCCGGCGGACGCGGACGGATCCGCGCTCCCGCCCGTGTCCCCGGGCTCCACGGTCAAACCGTCGTCGTCTCCGCCGCCCGGTGCGGTGTCGGTACCGTCCCCCTCGCCGACGGTGAACTCGTCGAGGCGCTCGCGCAGCCGGTCGGCCAGGTCGTCCAGTTCGTCGGCGGTGCCGGCCATCTGCGAGGCGGTCGTCGTCTGTTGCTCGGCGGCGGAGGCGACCTCCTGGGCCTCCGAGCGGGTCTCGCGGCTGGCCGATGCCACGTCGTCGGCCATCGCGACGACCTCCTGGGCGGAGGCGGCCTGCTCGTCGGTGGCGTCGTTGATCGACTGGACGCCGGTGTTGGCCTCCTCGACGCGGTCGGCGATCTCCTCCAGCGTCCGCAGGCTCTCGTCGACGGTCTCGCGGCCCTCCTCGACGGCCGCGTGCATCTCGCGCATGTCCGCGACCGTCTCGGCCGTCGACGACTCCACGCCGTCGATGCGGTCGGCGATCTCGTCGGTCGCCTCGCTCGTCTCCTCGGCGAGCCCCTTGACCTCCTGGGCGACGACGGCGAAGCCCTCGCCGGCCTCGCCGGCGCGGGCGGCCTCGATGGAGGCGTTCAGCGCGAGGACGTTCGTCTGCTCGGCGATGTCGTCGATGAGCGCGACGATCTCGTCGATCTCCGAGACCGCCGCCTCCAGTTGCTCCATCTCCGCGACGGTCGCGTCGGCCTGGGCCTCGATGGTCTCCATCACGTCGATCGACTCCGCGGCCAGGTCGGTCCCGTCGCGGGCGTCCGCGGCGGCCGCCGCGGAGAGCTCGGCCACCTCGTCCGAGGAGGAGGCGATCTCCTCGACGGTCGCCGAGAGGTCGTTCATCTCGCCGGAGACCTCCTCGAGGCTCCCGGTCTGCTCGGCGGCGCGGGCGGCGATGTCCTCGATGGACTCGGCGACCTCCCGGCTGGCCGAGGACACCTCCGTCGACCCGCGGGAGACCTGCTCGCTGACGCCCGCGACCTCGTCGCTGAACCGCTTGATCTCGACGACGGTCTCCTCCAGGTCGGCGAGCATCGCGTTGAACTCGGTGGCGATGGTCCGCATCGCCTCGCTGTCGCGGGCCTCGTCCATCCGGGCGGTCAGGTCGCCGTCGGCGGCCCGTTCGAGGACGCCCGCGGCCTCCTCGGCCTGCCGCTGCAGGTCGGCGGCCAGCTGTTCGGCCTCCTCGCGGGCGGCCTCGGCCTCGCTGCGGGCCTCGTCCAGGTCCGCGACGAACGCCTCGGTGTTCTCGTGCATCGTCGTCAGCGCGGCGCCCAGCCGGCCCGGGACCTCCTCGTCGAGGACGGGCGCGTCGAACTCCTGGTCGGCCAGCGCGTCCGCCTGGGCGGCGGCCACCGAGAGGTTGTCGTGCATCCCCTCGAAGGCGGTGACCATCTCGCCGATCTCGTCGTTGCCGGCGTCGACATCCAGTTCCTCGTCGAACTCGCCGCGGGCGAGCCGCTGGGCGTGGTCGCGGACCCGCTCGATCGGCCGGGCGAAGTAGCGGGCGAGCCCGTAGCCGGTCGCGACGACGCCGACCAGGACGGCGCCGAGGATGAGCAGGATCGTCTGGCGGGTCGCGTCGGCCTCCGCGCGCAGTTGCGCCCCGAGCGCGGCCGCCGGGTCGGTCACGTCGGACTCGGGGACGGTTGCGACCATCGTGAAGGTCCGCTCGCCCACGTCGATCGGCCGGAAGCCGACGTAGCGTTTGGCCGCGTCGCTGTCGTTGCCGAGGCTGTAGGTCGCGAGTCCGGCCTCGCCCTGGAGCATCCGTTCGTTGACGATCGTCGCCAGGGAGTCGCCCAGCGCCCCCTGGGCGACGTTGGCCTGCTCGCGCAGCAGCGCCTCGCGGGGGTAACTGACGAGTTCGCCCCGGTCGTTGACGATGTAGAGGTACCCCGACTCCGCGACGGTCACGCCGTTGGTCATGTTGGTGACGTGGTGGTAGTTGAACTCCGCCGCCAGCACGCCCGCCAGGCGACCGTCGTGGTACACCGGCGTCGCGAGCACGCTCCGCTGTTCGCCGTCTCGCATCCCGATGTCGCCGACGACGACCCGGCCGGGTCGGGCGCCCTCCGCGCGGGAGAACCACTCCGCGTCCGCGTAGGAGGTCCCGTTCTCCGAGACCTCGACCGACCCGCCGCCGGTCCGGGTGACGCCGACGACTTCCCGCCCGTCGGCGTCGGTCAGGCGGAGGCTCCGGTAGGCCTGTACGTCTTCGCCGCCGACAGTCATCGTCTGAGTCCACAGCGCGCTCTCGAAGGAGGCCGCGACGGTCGACCGCGCCTCGACGACGCTGCCCCGGCGGAACTCGGCGACCGGGACCGTCGGCGCGATCACCCAGTCGAACCGGTCGTAGTACGCGTAGGAGACGACCCGTGTCGCGTCGTCCTCGCCCGCTGCGTAGGTCTCGCTCGCCCAGTCCTCGCCGGCGCGGACGCGCTCGTCCGACCGGACCGTCCGGTCGACCGCGTCGTAGACCATCGCGAGCCCGCCGACGCCGTCGCCCAGCCGCTCGCCGTCGCCGACCTCGTGGTGGACGACCACCGACCCGTTGCGGTCGGTGACCATCGCGTACCCGGTCTCGCCGACGTAGCCGGGGCGGAACGTGTCGGCGAGCGCGCCGCGGTCGGCCGTCCCGTCGCCGGCCGTGCCGGCGATCCGTCGCTCGACCGCCGTCTCGACCGCCCGTCGTTCGTCGGCGCTCAGGTCCTCCCAGGCCCGCCCGTCGTAGCGCTCGGCGATGACCGTCTCGGCGGTGCTCTCGACGGCGTCGCGGACGTGGAGCGCGAGGGTCCCGAGCCGCCGGGCGCTCCGCTCGCGCGCCGCCGTCGACTCGCCGCTCGCCGTCGCGTAGTAGTCGGCGACCGCCGCGGTCCCGGCCAGCGACTTCACGTCGGCGCGGCGCTCGTTGAGCAGGTTCCCGACCCCCTCGCTGCGGGCCTCGACGCTGTTGTTCAGCTCGTCGGTCACCTGCGCTTCCAGCGACGCCGCGCTCGCGCGCTGGGACTGCTCGCTCAGGTCGGTCATCGCCCCGTTCGCCGTCACCCCGACTACCGCCGTCGGTATCAGCGAGACCACCAGAAAGACGAGGATGAGTTTCGCACTCAGTCTCATTGTCCCTCCAGCTATCGCCGGATATCTTATGTCTAATTCACCAGTTATCAGACGTGATACCTGTTTAGGCCGAATTCGCGAGCCCGCGGGGCGGCCGCGGCCGCGCCGCCGCCCATTTCAGTCGGGCGGGCGTACGCCCGCGGGTGTCACCCCTGGACCTCACCCATCCGCTGGCCACCGGGATGCCGGTGTACCCCGGCACGGAGCCCGTGCGGGTCGAGCCCGACGCGACCCGCGACGCGGACGGCTACCGGACGACGCGGCTCGACCTGGACTCCCACGCGGGGACCCACGTCGACGCGCCCGCGCACCTCACGGACGGCTCGTCGCTCGACGAGTTCCCCGTCGAGCGGTTCCGGTTCGACGCCGCCGCGGCCGACCTGCGGCCGCTCGAACCCCGCGAACGGATCGGCCGCGACGCGCTCCGGGACGCGCTGACCGCCGACCCCGACGGGGTGGACCTGGTCGCGGTCGTCACCGGCTGGGACCGCCACTGGGGCGACGACCGGTACTTCGACCACCCGTATCTCTCCGCCGAGGCGGCCGCGTGGCTGGCCGCCCACGGCTGCGATCTGGGCGTCGACACGGTCAACCCGGACCCGACGCCGACCGAGCGCGCGGACGAGGGCGAACCTGACGGATTCCCCGTCCACGAGCGGCTGTTCGACGCCGACCGGCTGATCGTCGAGAACCTCCGCGGGCTCGGGCGGGTGTCCGGGGGGTTCGAACTCCGGGCCTACCCGCTCCGGTTCGACGGGGCCGACGCCTCGCCGGTGCGGGCGGTCGCGTACCCGGGTGACGCCGGCCGCGACTGATCGGGCGTCAGACCGCCGAAGCGCCGCTGTCGCACATCGACACCCTCTTTTCGGCACCCGCTGGAGTTACTCGCATGACTCACGAGATCGCCGTGATCCCCGGCGACGGCATCGGGCAGGAAGTCACACCGGCGGCAGTCGACGTGCTGGAGGCGGTCGACGCCGACTTCGACTTCGTCGAGGGCGAGGCCGGCGACGCGGTGGAGGCGGAGACCGGCGAGGCGCTGCCCGCCGAGACCCGGGAGCTGGCGGCCGACGCCGACGCGACGCTGTTCGGCGCCGCCGGCGAGACGGCCGCCGACGTGATCCTCCCGCTGCGGGACGTGGTCGGCTCGTTCGCCAACGTCCGCCCCGCTCGCTCCTATCCCGGCCTCGACGCCGTCCAGCCGGACACGGACCTCGTCTTCATCCGCGAGAACACCGAGGGCGTCTACTCCGGCATCGAGGCCGAGATCGACGACGGCGTCCGCACGCTGACGCGCGTGATCACCGAGGACGCCTCCCGCGAGATCGCCGAGTTCGGCTTCCGCTACGCGAAACAGAACGGCTTCGAGAACGTCACCATCGCCCACAAGGCCAACGTCATGCGCGAGACGGACGGCCTCTTCCTGGAAACTGCCCAGGAGGTCGGCGACTCGTTCGACGTCGACTACGACACGGCGCTGATGGACGCCCTGGCGATGCACCTCGTCATGCACCCCGAGGACTACGGCGTCGTCATCTGTCCGAACCTCGCAGGGGACATGCTCTCGGACCTCGCTGCCGGGCTGGTCGGCGGGCTGGGCCTGCTCCCGAGCGCGAACGTCGGCGAGGACAACGCGCTGTTCGAACCGGTCCACGGGTCGGCCCCGGACATCGCCGGCGAGGGGATCGCCAACCCCTCCGCGATGATACTCTCGGCGGCGATGCTGCTCGACCACCTCGACTACGGCGACGAGGCGGCCGCCGTCCGCGAGGCCGTCGAGGGCGTCCTCGCCGACGGCCCGCGCACGCCGGACCTGGGCGGCGACGCCTCGACCGACGAGGTGACCGCGGCCGTCGTCGACCGCCTCTGAGCGTCGAACCCGGCGCTGTCCCGGTATTTTAAGTCTCCGAGCGTCCCTAGTGCCGACTGTATGCCGACGGTCGAACTCGACGAGGAGACGATCGAGCGCCTGGACGCACTGCGCGAGGACGGCGAGTCCTACGACGAGATCGTCGCCGAACTCATCAACATCTACGAGGCCGAGGGACTGACGCTGTTCACCAGCGAGTAGCGGATCGGGACCGCCGAACGGCGGCCGGTCGGTCGCCGTTCGGACCCGGCGGGAACCACCGGGACCGCGTCACTCCCGGGCGAGGACACAGACCTCCTCCCACTTGCCCCGGGATTCGAGCCTCTCCTGGAGGTCGCCGGCGTACATCTGCGCCATCTCCTCGGCGGCGGCCAGCTGCTCGCGGTCGATACCGTCTCCCCCGCCGCCGAGGCCGAGGGCGTCCTTGACCCCGTCGAGGATGCCCCCGGCGTCGTCGTCCGGTCGACCGCCGCCGGCGGCCATCCCCGCGGCCTGGTCGACCTTCTCCAGCTCGGGGACGACGCTCTCGACCTTGCTCGTGTCCGCCACCAGGCGGGCCGACTCGGGGTCGTCGGGGTTCTCGATCTCGAACTCGACGGCGGTCATGATCAGCCCCCACTGCTGGCGCGAGAAGTTCGAGGCGGCGACCTTCTCGGCGAACTCCTGGTCGGTCTGCATCCGCTCGCCGACGATCCGGTCGCTCCAGTCGCTGTCGCTCATGCGTTGGAGTTCGCCCCTCTCCGGTATGTATCTCCCGCTCGCGCGAGGCGCACCCGTCGAAAAGTACCGTCCGTCAGCTGCCGTTGCTCTCGCCCGCGGAGTCGACGCCCATCGCGTCGAACAGTTTCTTGCGGACGGCCTCCTCGGTCAGTTGCAGGAGCGTCTCGCGGTTGTCCTCGCTGGTCTCGATGCCGGTGAAGATGCCCAGCGGGATCTCGACGGCGGCGTCGGTCGAGTGGCCCTTCGCCTCGCCCATCTCGCCGAAGGCGTCGTCGAGCACCTTCCCGATGTTCATGCGGATGTCCTTCGAGCGGGCGGCGAGGTAGATGGTGTCGTCGGCGATGGCGAAGACGGCGGTCGTGGTGATGCCTTCGAGGTTCAGGAGGTGCTGGGCGGCCTGGGCCAGGGCGTCGCGGTCGCGGATGAACCCCGCGTTGGAGACGAGGTGGGAGCCGCTGACCTCCCGGTTGCGGATCGCCTCGGCGAGCACGTCCAGCGTCTCGGGCGACATCGACGGCGACTCGACCTGTTCGAGCGTGTCGTGGTCGGCGAACGGGTAGAGGTAGGCCGCCGCGGTGAGGTCGGCGGGGGTCGTGTCGCGCTTGAAGTCCAGCGTCTCGGCGCGGATGCCGTAGAGCAGGGCGGTGGCGACCTCCTGGCTGAGATTCAGATCGAGTTCCTGAATGTACTTGGTGAGGATGGTCGAGGTGGCGGAGACGTTCGAGCGCACGTCCTCGAAGCCGGTGTCCAGGTCCTCGTTCTCGTACTCGTAGTGGTCGAGGAGGATGTCGATCTCGCCGGCGGCGGGCTCGCCGCCCTTCGCGTAGTCGACCAGGGCGACGGTGTCGTAGTCGTCCATGTCGACCTCGTCGCGGGAGACGAGGTCGATGCCCAGCAGGTTGACGAACGCGCGGTTCTCCTGGTGGCCGATCTCGCCCTCGTAGATGATGTCGGCCTCCACGTCGCGGCTGGCGGCGATGTCCCGCAGCGCCGCGGCGGAGGCGATCGAATCGGGGTCCGGACTGCGGTGGACGAGGATGGCCATGCGCTCCTCGGTGTCGTCGATGACCTCGGCGAGGTTGCGGGCCTTGAACTCCAGTTCGCCGGTCTCCAGGGCGCGCAGCGCGGAGTCGGCGATGACGGCGGAGGGGTTGATCACCACGTCGGCGCCCAGATCCGTGAGTTCGTCGGCGGAGACGGGGTCGGAGGCCCTGGCGACGATGAAGTGGTCGTCGCCGCGGGCGCGGATGTTCTCGACGGCGGCGGAGTTGGCCTCGACGTCGGAGGACATGATGAGGACCACGTCGCAGTCGGCCACCGCGTCGACGACGGCCTCGTCGCGGATGTCGGCGACGTTGGCGTCCAGGTCCTGGTCGCGCAGCGCCTCGACGCGTCCCTCGTCGCGGTCGATGATCTCGACCTCCTTGCCCTCGTCGACGAGTTCCTCGGCGACGGCGTGACCCACGCTCCCGCACCCGAGGATGGCGTAACGAGACATCGACGCCATCGTGATGCCGGCACTCATACTGTCACGTCACAGGGCCACGACGCATATAATTCCCCCTTGTTCCGACCGCCCGGGACCGAACAGTAACGTATTTCAGTCAACCTCCGTAACTCGAATCCGTGGGCCGGTAGCTCAGTCCGGCAGAGCGTCTGACTCTTAATCAGACGGTCAGGGGTTCAAATCCCTTCCGGCCCGTGTTCTGCCGCGAACTAACCCGCGAGCGTCCGGCCCCTCGATACTCGCCGGCTGACCTCCGGGTAGCGTCCGCGTACGGACCCCCGAGTCGGGATAAGCGGCCCCTGTTTTTCGACGCGGGCGCCGTTCCGTCGGCGCGTGTCCGGAGCCACCGAAGACGACGACGGGGCGACAGCGGGGGTCCCGTGGCGGTCGCGGACGGTCCAGGTCGTGCTCGCGAGCACGGCGCTCGCCCCGCTTGGGGTCCCGCTGGTGAGTCCAGGGTTGCCCGTCCTCCGTGACGAGTTCGGGGTGTCCGAACCCGAGACGAGCCTGCTCGTCAGCGGGTACTTCCTCGTCGGGATCGTCCTCTCGCCGTTCGTCGGCGTCCTGACGGACCGCGTCGGGCGGAAACCCGTCCTCGTCGCCGGCCTCGCCCTGTTCGGCCTCCTCGGGGGGTCGATGGCCTTCGCCCCCTCGTTCGAGGTGGTGCTCGCGCTGCGGGTCCTGCAGGGGACGGGCGCCGCGGCGATCTTCATCACGACGGTCACGATCATCGGCGACACGTTCGACGGCCCGCAGCGCAACGCGGTCCTCGGCGTCAACGTCGCCGTCCTCTCGGCGGCCGCGGCGCTGTTCCCGGTTCTGGGCGGCGCGCTCGTCACGGTCGCCTGGAACGCGCCGTTTCTCGCGTACTTCGCGGCGCTCCCGGTCGCGCTGGGAGTGTTCCTCGTCCTCCCCGAGAGCCGGACGCGGTCAGGGGACGCCGGGACCGGCTACCTGCGCGCGGCCGCGGTGGAGATCGCGACGCCCCGGACGCTCGGGCTCTTCGGCGCGACCCTGCTGACGGAACTGCTCGCGTTCGGCGTCGTGTTCACCGCCGTCCCGTTCCTGCTCGAACGGACGCTCACGCCAGTCCTCGTGGGGGTCGCACTGCTGGCGACCGAAGCGGTGTCGACCGTCGTCGCCGCCGCCAGCGGCCGGCTGGCCCGCCGGCTGTCCAGCGACCGACTCGTCGCGCTCGGGTTCGGCTGCTACGGCCTGGGCTTCGTCGGGGCGTGGGCGGCGGCCACTGTTGCGGGGACCGCGACCGCACTCACCGCGGCCGGTGCCGGGATCGGCCTGTTGCTCCCCTCGATCGACGCCGCCGTCAGCGAAGGGGTGTCGGCCGAGTACCGCGCCGGCGCCTTCAGCCTCCGCAACAGCACGACGTTTCTCGGCCGCGCCGCCGGCCCGATCCTCTTCACCGGACTCGCGAGCCGCCCCGGCGTCGGCTACGAGTCGCTCCTCCTCGCGGCCGGCGCCGTCGCACTCGCGACCGCGCTCGCCGTCGCGCTGGCCGCAGCTGTCTCCGGGTCTGCCGAGTGAAAACTGGACTGGGACCGGTGAACCGACCGCCGGCCACACGCCGGCGGCCGAATCCGGACTCCCACTGCGTGCACCGCTACGGCCGGCAAGCTATCGCCACTCGTCGAGCGAGCAGGCGTCGGCTTCGGGAACCGAGGCCCACGCCTCGTCGCGGGCGATGTCGGCGACGACGAACCGGGCGTCCCCGTCGACCTCGTCGACCGTCGCGACGATCTCCGGCTCGGCCACCGATCGTCCGTCGACCGACCGCATATCGGTGCTCATACTCAGATATTCGTCGAATTGTGTGATGAATGTTTTGGTATGTGCGCCATCGTAATACGAATTCAAAGAAGTATTCGGCATCGTTGAATCATCGTCCCGATTTCTCCGGTAGATGTGGACGATAGCGATCTATCGGTTCGAGGCGGTCAGCCGGGTCTTCGTGGTCGGCTGACAGGGTAGTACGTCAGTGAAAATGGGTAATGTGGAAAGATGGCCGAAACCGGGCGACGTGGGACGCTCGGGCGAAATCGAGCGACTTCGCGGCGGCTCGCTACTGGTTGATACCGTACACGTCGCCCGACCAGTCGCGGGCCGGGTGGTCGTAGACCGGCTCGTCGCGGTCGCGGCCGTCGAGCGTCTCCAGGTCCTCGTCGGCCATCGACCAGTCGAACAGGTTAAGGTTCGACTCGACGTGGTCCGGCGAGGAGGACTTGGGCAGGACGACGATGTCGCGCTCGACCGCCCACTTGAGGACGATCTGGGCGGGGTGCCTGTCGTACTCGTCGGCCAGCTGCTGGACGGCCTCGTCCTCGAAGACCTCCGTGCGAGCCAGCGGCGCCGCCGCCTCGACCACGGTGTCGGTCTCGCGGCAGTACTCGACGAGGTCGGGCCGCTGGAGCCACGGGTGGAACTCGATCTGGTTGACCGCGATCGGCACGTCCGAGATGTGGTGGGCGCAGGACAGCTGGTAGGCGCTGAAGTTCGAGACGCCGACGTTCCGGACGAGCCCCTCGTCGTGCAGCGTCGCCATCGCGTCGAGCGTCTCCCGCAGCGAGATCGCCGGGTTCGGCCAGTGGATCAGGTACAGGTCGAGGTAGTCGGTGCCCAGCCGGTCCAGCGAGTCCCGGCAGGACTCGATCACCGAGTCGTAGTTGAGGTTCTTCGGGAGCACCTTCGACGTGAGGAACACGTCCTCGCGGTCGTACTCGGCCAGCGCCTCCCCGATCTCGGCTTCGTTCTTGTACCCTTCGGCGGTGTCGACGTGGCCGTAGCCGGCGTCGAGGGCAGCTCGGACGCCCTCTTTCACCGTCTCGCCGCCGATGTTCCACGTGCCGTACCCGACCTGCGGGAGTTCGTCGCCGCTCGGTAGCGTCTGCGTCGGAACCGTCATAGAAGTCTCACCGGTCGTCCGTTGGTCCGGTAGTGGGTTGTAAGTACTGATACCGGACGGTCGTGCCGGTCAGAGCCGGTGAAGCGCGAGTCCCGTGAGTGCCGCGAGCAGGCCACAGCCCAGCGCGAGTGCGAACCGGTGGAGTCCCCACCCGTCGACCGGCGAGAAGAGTAGCGGTGCGAACGTGAGCGCTATCGTCGTCCCTGCGATTATCCGTAGTTGGTCGGCCGTGTAACCGTAGTACTCGGTTTCCGTCATCTATCGGGATCGGTTCCCATCAGTCTGTATTCACCACGTCTACATCTACGAGGTCGTGCAGTGGCGGCTTGTCGAAATCGTTCCTGTTGTGAGTGACGAACGTCCCGTTCGCCTCGTGAGCGGTCGCCAGGTTCAATAGATCGACAGGAGGGACGTTCACGCCCTGGGACTGGAACTTCTCGTCGAGGTACGCGGCTTCGAGCGCGGTGTCGTCGGTGAAGTCGAGGATCCGGTCGAAATTCGACCGTAGCGTCGACTGCGTCTGTCGCATCTCGGTCCGAGAGTCCTGTGCCTTGTAGGACTCCCAGGCGACCAGCGAGGGGATCGTCCACTCTTCGCTGCTGTACTGGTGCAGGTGGTTGATCACCGACTGGTCCGTCTGAGCGAGCTTCGCGACGATGTCCCGGTCCAGAACGATCATCGGCCGATCCGTTCCTCGAGGGATTCGTTCAACTCATCGTGGGCTTCCTGCATATCCTCCTCGAAGTCCTCACCACCGATGCTGCTCAGGTCTTCTGCGATCCGCTCTACGTCTTTCTCCGTTCGGCTGAGACGGTCCAGCAAGTCGTTGAAACTCTCGTCCTCGCGTTTGAGGTCGCGAAGACGCTCTTTCACGTCCTCGCTGACTCTGATCGTGCTCATATGTATACGCTGTGTACGGCGGGCCGTATTTCTTTCGGCGTCGGCGCTCAGTCGCTCGCCGGTTTTCGCGTCGATAGCTTCCTCGATCTCCGGCGTCGCCTCGTCGTCCCATCTCCGCGCACACTGGCGGCAGTACCAGTGATTGTTCGTCGGTGCGACCTTGTGGCCGTTCGGACAGCGGAGTCGCCAGCTATCCGCCTGCGTCTCAATCGTCAACTTCGACATGGCCAACCGGCCGATTTGGAGGGGTGTGTAAAAGAGGCGAGTCTGAGGGTCAGAGTGAAAGTGAAATTCAGAATATCGTAGGTATAGATGGTCAGATGGGTGATTTTAGTGTCATCTCCACTGATGAAACTAAAAAAGTGGATTATGGTTTCGTTCAGCAATTCAGCTATTGGCTAGAGACAGAATTTTGATTGCTACAGTCGTGGCATAGAAATTCTCCATCAATTCCTATCCCGATCTCATCTAGGTCCATACTCGATGGAATCACATCGTCACAATTCGTACATTTTGTCTCCATGCTTTTTCTTAGAGAGTGGTCCAACAATTCTGCAAGAACCTGCCGCGATAACCCACATTCAATACAAAAATCAGTTTCTCCAAGCTCCCTATAATTCGATGCTTCGAAGTCATGCTTGTCTTCATCACAAGCTCCGTCTAAGGGATAATTGGATTCACCAGATTCTATGAACTCAAATCTTGACCCTCCAAATCCACCGGCTGATGCATCGTACAGAATCCCATCTTCATATTGGAGTATCGCCGCTAACATTTGGCTCTCTTCATCGGGAAGCCAGTCCTCGACATCAAGCACAATTGCCTCTTCGTCAGCCTCTGAATCAAACACCCGTGCACCGACAAAGTACCGGTCAATATAGTCCTCAGCCCTGAATTTTTTCTCTCTAAGAGAATCTACATATTCCGTAATTTCGTATTTTTCACAGAGATATAGCCCTTCAACTGCGAATCGACGCTGTGCAACTGCAATAACGGGGTCCGTGATTTCCCTTGATTCCAGAAGTTGAATTATCGCCTCAAGTTTACCTCGGTCCTCCCCAGGCATATTATAAATTTCTATTAATTCAGATAGTGCTCGGGATTTATTACCAGAGTTCAGGAGTTGACGGACCAAATCTAATCGTTGGTGCTTGTATTCCTCAGTTGAACTATTATCCGACAGATCTTCTGCATTTGACGGTGAACCGACCGTCTTGATTTCACCGATATACCTACGAAATGCGATTCGGTCCTGAACCTTCTTTACCTCAGTCCGGAGGATATGTTTTTGAAAAGTGGCAGAAAGTGGTTTCCTCTGTATCTTCAGTCGCACTGTTTCCTGATCCCGCCAATTTGATTTATTCTCTTCCAAGATATCCCAACAATATTTCTGAAGGATACACCAGTAGAATTCATCCTCTCCCCTATCGTAGAGTGCTAACATAACGGGGACCGTTGTGCTCAGACATTCTTCCAATAGATAATCTACTTCCATATCAAACGAGATCTCAGTCTCCCCCTCAAACTCTTCAGATGCTTTTAATTGGGCGTAAAAACCCGATGGCTTGACATTATAGAATCCAGATTCAGATCGCTCCGTCGGGCGGATTTCAAAGTCAAAACCAAAATCCTCCTCATCATGCGAATTTACAATCCACTCCGAAAAGAGCATCCCAAACTTCATTCGGGAATACTGTTCTAACTCTTGTTGTGGGGATTTCTTACGAGTCATTCCCTCTCTTAGTTAAGATGATTGTTGACGCTAACTGAAAACTATACCGCGGCTTCTGCGAAGGAAGCGTATGTTTCAACTTAGTCTCTTTCGAGAATCTCCTCAGTTTCAGGATCTACCGGGATGCCGACGGTTCGTCCCCCTTAGAATGCTGCGTCCTGATATATTCCTCGTATATGCTTACCGGGGTCATACAGGAAGGTGAAGATTAGACACACATCGTAACAAGTATTTGTAAACGCGAGATCTCCATATAGGTGGCGTTCGCGGTCGTCAGGATGCTCCGGGAGGTCGACCATCACCGCGATGGTTTCGAGCAGGTCCTTCTCCAGGGCTTCGTAGTTCTCGCCCAGCTCCGCGAGCGTCGAAAGCGGGTGCCCCTCCGCGTGGTGGACGCAATCAACCACGTCGTCGGTAACCAGCGTCACGTCGTCTGAATGGTTCACAAATAACTCGAACCCGAAAGAGTGGTCGACGTAGTGGGTGATGTTGAATTGCGTCACCTCGAACGGGAGATCTTCGGTGATTTCCACCAACTCGCCGTCCGGGTTTCTGGTCGACAGCAGGGACCGGAGGGTAGACTGAATCCGCTTTCGCAGATCCTCTGACAGCACTCTATCTCCGGACCACGATTCGCTCAACTCGACTTGCCGGTTAGTGGACATCGCATCTGGGAGCAGAGGGGGGTAGTAAAAAGATGCCAGCCTAGTGTAGAGTGAAAGTGAAAGTGGTTTCCGCAGAGAACAGATTGAAGTGATCTCTTTGGAATCTATCAGCCACTACAGACTATGGATGCTGAGGACTATCTGAAAAAGCAAGAGTCTCGTCTAGTTACCATAGAAGTCGACCAAACCAAGCCGGTTCCTCCCTACACCGGGAGCGGGAAAATTGTCTGTAGCGACTCCCGGCTCGTGTTCGATACCGCACAGTCGATAACAGATATTCGATTGGATAGTATCTCTGAGATAGATTATTCACCACCGTCGTATTTGAATGGTCTAACGAGATACGGTATGCTCGCAATCATTGCGGGTGCTATTCTTTGGCTCCTTCTGTCGGTCATTTCGCAGATACCAAGCGGTACAGAGATGGTAGCGTTTCTTCCGATCTCTATCGGAGTTGTTCTGGTGATCTTAGGCATCCTCTTTGCAAAAGCGTCGCTCGTCATCAAGACCGACCAATCGACGTATAGATTCCGTGGGGATGACTCCGAGATCTCTAAGCTTCCACATGCTATTCGAGGGGCGAGCGCAAACTAAGCGCTCGTGAACACGACCGGCGTATACCGTTCTACTCAGGTAACTGAGACAGTCGCTCATTATAAAAAGGCCCACAGCCCATCGCCCATCGCGTCAGAATCAGCCGCATCGAGGTTCGATTTCATCTGAGTATGCACACGGCCCGATCTCGCTCGTGTGCATATCGCGTCGAACGATTCTCTCGACGTGCGACCGCTGGGGTTCGTATCGTAGAAATTGACTACGTAGAACTAATGTGCAGGTCTAGGCGCCGTACTTGTTAACTAACTCTTCTACACTCTCTAAAAATTCTTCCTGCCGCTGAATAAATGATTCTTCGAACTCTTGGTCGATTTCTGCTTGGATATTTGCCAATTCATATGATGGCTCTGTGCTTGGTTTTTGATTTGGGCGATGGTCTCCGCCGAACAGCCTTTCTGGAAAAACCGGGTCTCCTTGATTCCTGATAGAATTCATCAACCCAACGATAACGTCATTTTGAACCATTGCGGCATTACGTGCGACAGTGAGATAAGCTTCTCTGGGCTGCTCGCCGATGAGAAGAGCCGATGGGTCGAAATCGTTGCTATCCTTATCCCAATCTACAGTTGCAAGATAGTCATTACAGCCTTTTGGAAAGACCCTTTCTCCTCCTGTTCTAGTAGCAAGTCTTTCTTCGTCGTGGAGTAGTAGAAAGAACCCGTGCGTGATCTTGTTTCTACAATCTTTTAATATATCCCAAGTATCGCTACATATATCAAAGAAATCTCGATAAGCGTCTGCGTTTCCATCCATAATTTTCCGGTAATACTCTTCATCATTAGTATCAATGTCTAATTCCGACACAGAGGGATATGACATGATGTCCTTAAAGTCACTCAAATCTGACTCCTGACCGATTGAGTCATAGAAGTCTCCGACCTGATAAGTCTTATACGTGAGGAGATTTCTTGCCCGTTCTTCCGGTGGGTCCTCTGGATTCATACTTACCGCTGCTAATCCTTCCAATATTGAGATCGTCTCAGAAACCATCTCTGCATGAAGAGCACGAATAATATTTCGCTCTTGTTGTATATTTGGCGAGTCTTGAAAATCAATCCCTCCTTGGTGTATCTTTTTAATTGTATTATTAGCATTACGTGCAAGAAAACTACGATACTGCAGCATTTGCTGTGCTGAAGCTAGAATTGTATACGATTTCAGCACATCCTCTGTGAAGTATTCGGGAACTGTGCCGTCAGTAGAATTGGTATCGACTGTCATTATACACGGGATGAACCCTTCCAAGTATAAAAATTACAAGAGGCCAATTTGCGATACATCGTAATGAATAGTTGATATATTTGCTCCCATGTTATAGAAATGAAATCCGGAAAATAGCCACAGAGACGCTGAATTGTGGAGAATATAGCTGAGACTCTAATCTAATCCCTAACCAGGCCAAATTATCATTTTACACTTCAGCTGCCAAAATCACATGACGGCAGCCGAGTGGAGATATGTAAACGGAAACCCGGCCCCCTGTAGTATACAATGGACAACCGAACACGCTCAGTCGCCTTTAGAGAGCAATACACATCATGGGCTACCCTTCTCAGCGGCCGGAGGGGTGTATATATAAGACGCGCGGCGAGCGCGATGCTCTTATCTAATCGTAGATTCAAGGCTGGCACACAATGTCAGCTACCTATGATGAAATCCGCGAATATGTGAAGCAAAAGCACGGATTCCATGCAAAGAATTGCTGGATTGCTCACGTGAAAGGGGACCACGGCCTCACCGCAGGCCCAGCATCGAATAGGCAAGAGCCAAGAGCGAATCCCTGCCCAGAGCATCGTAGAGAGGCTATTGAAGATGCACTGAGGGAATTTGATATGATATAGCGGACTGAAGCATCCAAAATTTTCGCGCGCCCCGCAAGGGGGCGGTAGGTTTCGACTTCGAGCTCTGAGATGCAGTGTGGTGTATTTTGATGATGTGGCCTTAGCCACACCCCTAAGCGGAAACGCGACCGCCCCGGTCGGGTTTCCGCTCGGGCGGTGGCCGAGGCCCATCGCCCATAGCCCATCGCTCCCGGGCTCGACGTCATCGATCTCCCCTGGTACCCTGGCCTACGCCCCGCAAATGAGGCGAAAATACCCGGAAAATAGAGCCTTCGAGAGCGTCGCCACTACCCGCGAACCGGGACGCTCCCGGCCCGCGGGCGGCCGACCGCTACGCCAGTAGCCGCCAGGCGTCGACCCGGCAGTTCTCCCCGTCCGGCCGGGTCCACTTCACCACAGCCGACCGGAACCGCTCGGCGTCTTGCTTTGCGTCGGTCCACATCGAGAACGCGCGCTTCGCCAGGAACGACGGCGACGGGTCCGCGTCCGGGTCCAGTTCCCCGAACCGGATTTTCATCCGCGCGTCGCCCTTGTCCTGATAGTCGATACCGTAGCGGTCGCAGAATGCCAGCAAGGCGCTCGTGCGCTCGTCCAGCCCGCGCTCGGCCGCCTCCAGGGCCTTCGCCGTCGCCGAGGCGGCGTCCTTCACGGCTTCCTCGGCGCGCTGTACGGCGTCGTGGACGAGTTCCGCGACGTAGGTCGACCGCAGGGAAACGCTTCCGTACTCGCGCTTCACGAGGTCGTCCATCCGGCGGAGCGCGTCGCGGACGCTATCGACGTGCCGGTCTTTCTGTTCCGCGATATCTGCGGGGGCCACCTCGCCCCCGTCGGTGACCAGGACTTCGAGCGATTCCCACTGGACCGGCGAGAGGCCGTCCTTGACGTGCTTGAGTACGACGCTCTCCTGTTCGTGGTGGATGTGCGCCATGTCCAGCGTCGGTGGCTCCTCGAAGTCCTCAGTCACCGCCGCATCGAAGTACGCATCTTCGACGAACGGGCCGCTCCCGTGGTCGGGGGCTACGTCCAGCCCGGCGTCGATAAGCACCGCGTGGAGTACCCGGTCCAACTCGCGTTCGAGCTGTGCCAGCGCTTCCTCGTCCGCGCCGAGCGTATCGTCCCAGCGGCTCACCTGATACGACACACCGACCTTCGGATGTGCGAGCGGGTCGTCCGGGTCCCGAGCGAGCGCCTCCCGCGAATAGTAGTGCTTCACCTCCACGGGTAGCTCATGCGAGGGGAACGCCTCTCGGACCCGCTGTGGCCCGAGAGTGACCGTGTGATAGTAGCCCGGTAGGTTCCGGCCGTGTTCGTCGTCGTCGTTCTGCACGACTTTGCGGTATCCGGTGCGGTCGTCTTCGAGCAAGTGGCCCATCGTTGCCACCGGGCCGTCGCGGGCGTGAACCGGCCCGCTCTCGTTCTTGTGGACGCGGACTTACCGTTCGGCGTCTTGAGTGTTGCTGAACTCCAGGGGGTCCTCGAAGTATCCCATCGAGATACCGACAGCCTCAGCGGCGCGCTTCAGCAGGCGGGAGTACCGAAAGGCGTTGATGTTGCTCCCTTGGATACGGACGTTCACGCCCTCGTCTAACTCGTCGGGTACGTCCATCTCGAAGCGCTGGCCGTCGTCGCTCTCGACTTCCATCCCCTGCCAGCGGGGCGCGAGGTGGGCGTTGAAGCTTTGCTCCCCGACCGGGTCCTCCTCGGAGTCGCGGGCGACGTGCAGCCGGAACTCCCGAATCTCATCCAGGCGGAAGTCCGTCCCCGTGGGCGTAGATGGGCCGGGGTGAACGATGCCGGAATCTTGATAATATAGCTTCACGTTCCAACACTCGCCGGCAACGTCGAAGCGGGCGTGCTGACTACCCCCGCCCGCTTTGACCCGTGAATCCGCCGCGAAGTACGGCGCCAAGCCGTCTTCGGCAAACAGGAGGTTCGCCGCGTACTCGTGCCACGCGGGTTCGATGGCCTTCACGCTCATCCCTCCTGTTCGAACTCGGCGACGGCGCGGTGGACTCGCGCCTCGCTTTCTGCGACCGGCTGGTTACCGCCCCAGTCCCAGCGGACGCGCTCGCCCGTCTCCACGTCGTACAGACGGGACGCACGGACGAACGTCACCGGAAACCTCCTCTCGCTCCACGCGGTCAGAGCGCGCTATCAGGAACGACGCCAGCCGCAGGCACGAGTGGCCGGCCAGCGCGAGCGAAGCGGCCAACAGCATCCACTCGACGGGGTTCACGTCGCCTCACCTCCGTCGAGACGACGGCGAGCCCGGCGTAGGAGATTCCCGACTGTGCCCGGCGAGCGCCAGGTCTTGCGGGCGTACTCCCGCATCCCGTAGCCGTCCTGTTCGACCGCCTCGTACACCTCCCGCTCCGCCTCGGAGAGCGCCGACAGGTCTTCCTCGTAGTGGAAGAGGGATGACTGGAACGTCACGGCCGTTCACCTCCGGTCGTGGCGGCGAACTCTCCGAGCGGGCGCTGTCGGAGTTCCGACGGGAGCGACACGTCGGGGATGCTCGGACAGTAGTGCAGGAGGTACTGGACGAACTCCCGAGGGATGGCCGACCGAATCTCCGATTCCGTCCACTCGGCGGGCACGCCCTTCGCGGCGGCGAGTTCGTGGCGAACGTACTCCGACCCGATAGAGATCTCCGCGCGGCCGCTCTCGTAGGCGTCGGGGACGGGGAAGCTCGTCTCGAAGTGCCGGCAGTTGTTCACCGGCAGGCCGAACGCCAGCCCGTTCAGCCGCGCCGGCTCTTCCAGGTCGTCGCACGTGGCGACGTTCTCGATGATGTACTCGTCCGGGTCGACTGCCGCGACGACTTCTCGGACGTTCAGGTCCGCGAAGGTAGGGTAGCGTTCTTTCGGCGTCTCCTCCCAGTCGTAGCGGCCCATGTTCGCCCATGAGAGCTTCGAATACGCCTGACACCGCGGCGACAGCCACAGCAACTCGGGCGATTCGAAACTCCCCATGAACCCAGGGTCCGACGCGTCGCCCTGGACGAACTCCCCAGGGTAGGTGTCGCTGTAGTCCTCGATGTCGATGCCCAGGTGCCGGACGGGAAGGTCCGCTAGCGCGAGCCCGACACCGCCCGGCCCGCTGTAGCCGTCGATGACGAACGGCTCCCCCGTCACCACCACTCACTCCCGAAACACTCCGGGTTCTCACAGAGCTTGTAGTGGGGGTACGCCGCCACCGGAACGTCCGTGAAGTCCGCGTCCCCGCGGTAGTCCGACTCGACGCACGCCGGCTGGGGCTCGTCGGCGTCGGCGTCCGGCCGGTGGAGGGTGTCCGCGTACTGTGAGCGGTTCCGCACGGCCGTCTCCGGCACGTCGCGCCCCTCCGCATCGGGGTGGGAACGGCTCACGCCGACCACCCCCCAGAACCGGGAGGGAACCAGCCCGATATCCTACCCTCCGAGACTGTGATCGAATCTCGATAAGTCCCGCTATCGGTGTCAGTCCGACAATGGGGAGTAAACCCGGATTCACCGCCCGTTATCGGGGTTAGAACCGGGGTGAGGAAGCCGGCAGAAATGCCCGCTTTCCTTATATATTGGATGGGTTCGGGCGGATTTGAACCACCGGTCTCGGCCTTGTAAAGGCCGCGTCATAACCAACTAGACCACGAACCCTCGCCACGACTTTCCGGCCGGGTGGGAATAACCCTTTCTCTCTCGGTCGAACCCGCAGGCTTACGCCGACGGCGGCCCTCCCGCCGACCATGGTCGACAGTCGGATCGTCTGGGGGTTCGGGGCCTGTCTCCTGCTGGTGGTCGGGGGCGTCTACGCGGTCCAGTCCGGGCTCGTCTACCAGCTGAACCCGCCGGACCCGGACGGCTACGAGCGGGTGACGGTCACGGCCTACGACGAGAACGGGACCGAACTCGCGACGGTCGAGGCCCGCGTCGCGGACACGCGACCCAAGCGGATACTGGGCCTCAGCAACACCTCCGAGCTGGCGACGGGCGAGGGGATGCTGTTCGTCCACGACGAGGTCGAGAACCACGGCTACGTGATGCGGGATATGTCGTTCCCGCTCGACATCGTCTTCGTGCGGGCCGACGAGCAGATCACGGCGATCCACCACGCGGGCGTCCCGGAGGGCAGCTACGAGAAGACCTATCGCGGCCGCGGGAAGTGGGTGCTGGAGGTGCCCCGCGGGTGGGCCAACCGCACGGGCGTCGGTGTCGGCGACCGGATCGCGATCCCCGAATCGGCACACAACGCGAGCGGGTGAGGCGGCGGGAGGGGTGGGCAGCTCTCGGGATGAGTTCCGATACGGGAACGTTTCTCACGGCTTCGACGCGTTTTAGGAACCTGGTCCCCTGAGCGTATGCGATGAGTGTAGACCTCGACGAGGAGGAGGTCTTCGACGACGTGCGCGACCGGGTCGACCGGCCGATGCGCCGGCTGTTCGCGGAGTACGGCCGCGACAACGTCCCGCAGTTCGTCGTCGGGCTGTTCAGCAGCGTCTTCGCTCGCGTGCTGGACCTCCTCCCCCCGCTTCTGTTGACACTGGCGATCGACGCGATCTTCCGCGACACCACGCCCTTCAGCCTCCCGCTGGTCCCCGACGCGTGGCTCCCGACGGAGGCGACGGCCCAGATCTGGCTGACCGTCGCGCTCATCGGCGCGGCGTTCACGGTCGGCGCGGCGTTCCACTGGACGCGCAACTGGGGGTGGAACTCCTTCGCCCAGAACATCCAGCACGACGTCCGCACCGACACCTACGACAAGATGCAGCGGCTGAACATGGAGTTCTTCTCGGACAAGCAGACCGGCGAGCTCATGTCGATCCTCTCGAACGACGTGAACCGGCTGGAGCGGTTCCTCAACGACGGGATGAACTCCTTCTTCCGGCTGTCGGTGATGGTGGTCGCCATCGCGGCCATCCTCGTCTACTGGAACTGGCAGCTCGCGCTGGTGACGCTGGTGATCGTTCCGATGATCGCCTTCTTCACCTACAAGTTCGTCCAGACGATCCAGCCCCAGTACGCGGAGGTCCGGTCGTCGGTCGGCCAGCTCAACTCGCGGCTGGAGAACAACCTCGGCGGCGTGCAGGTCATCAAGACGGCCAACACCGAGAGCTTCGAGTCCGACCGCGTCGAGGACGTCTCCGAGGACTACTTCGACGCCAACTGGGCGGCGATCAACACGCGGATCAAGTTCTTCCCCGGCCTCCGGCTGCTGTCGGGCGTCGGCTTCGTCGCCACGTTCCTGATCGGCGGGATCTGGGTGGTCTCCTACCAGACGACCGGGACCGCCCCGTGGTTCTTCACGGGCGAGCTGACCGAGGGGCAGTTCGTCGGGTTCATCCTCCTCTCTCAGCGGTTCATCTGGCCGATGGCGCAGTTCGGGCAGATCATCAACATGTACCAGCGGGCCTACGCCTCCAGCGAGCGGATCTTCGGGTTGATGGACACGCCGAGCCGGATCGTCGAGGACCCCGACGCCGACGAACTGGTCGTCGAGGACGGCCACGTCGAGTTCGACGACGTGTCCTTCGGCTACGACGACAGCGAGGACATCGTCGACGACATCTCCTTCGACGTGGAGGGCGGCGAGACGGTCGCGCTGGTCGGGCCCACGGGCGCGGGGAAGTCGACGGTGATGAAGCTGCTGCTGCGGATGTACGACGTGGACGAGGGCGCCATCCGCATCGACGGGGCGGACCTGCGCGAGGTGACGATCCCGAGCCTGCGGCGGGCGCTGGGCTACGTCAGCCAGGAGACGTTCCTCTTCTACGGGACCGTCGAGGAGAACATCGAGTACGGCACCTTCGACGCCGACCGCGAGGACATCGTCGAGGCGGCGAAGATGGCCGAGGCCCACCAGTTCATCCAGAACCTCCCGGAGGGCTACGACACGAAGGTCGGCGAACGCGGCGTGAAGCTGTCGGGCGGCCAGCGCCAGCGGATCGCGCTGGCCCGGGCGATCCTCAAGGACCCGGACATCCTCGTGCTCGACGAGGCGACCTCGGACGTGGACACGGAGACGGAGATGCTCATCCAGCGGTCGCTGGACAGGCTCACCGCCGACCGGACGACCTTCGCAATCGCCCACCGCCTCTCGACCATCAAGGACGCCGACAAGATCGTCGTCCTCGAAGACGGGCAGATCGTCGAACGGGGCACCCACGAGGAGCTGCTGGCCGAGGACGGGCTGTACGCGAAGCTCTGGGCGGTCCAGGCCGGCGAGATCGACGAACTGCCCGAGGAGTTCGTCGAGCGGGCGGCGCGGCGCCGCTCGAAGGTCGAGGCCGACGCCGAGGCCGAAGCGGGCGACGACGACTGACCCGGGAGTCGGACAACCGCGTCGGGCAGCTGTTCGCGGGGCGGCCGTGCTGGGGCCGTTTGCGGGGCGGCGGCGGGCCCGACCGGGCGGGTGCAGGCGGGAAGCTTTTTGCGTCCGGACGTGGCACCGTCGGGTATGAAGGTCCTCCTGGGCATGGGCGGGAGTCCCGACGGGTTCGACGCGCTCGACGAGACGCTGGCCCGCGCCCGCGAGGCGGGCGACGACCTGACGGTGGCCGTCCTCGACACGTCCGAGGACTACGACGTCGACGACGTGGAGTCGCGGATCCGCGACCGGGTCGCCGACGCCGAGATCGACGTCGAGGTGACCCAGCTCCCCGGCCACCCGGGAAGTCAGCTCTCGCAGTTCGCCGAGCGCGAGGAGTTCGACCGCATCGTCATCGGGGGCGGCCAGCGCAGCCCGATGGGAAAGATCGAACTCGGCGAAGTCGCCGAGTTCGTCCTGTTGAACGCCGATACGACGGTGACTCTCGTTCGATGACCGGACGCACCTACCCCGACGAGCCGGCCGGCTCGTTCCCGGAGCCCCCGCTCGAGTTCACCGACGGCGAGGACCGCGAGATCCGCATCGAGCGCAGCGGCGTCGACGACTTCGAGCGGCTGGTCGGGATGTACGACGCGTTCGACCCGGCCGACCGCGCCCAGGGCATCCCGCCGGTCAAGGAGGAGGCCGTCCGCGAGTGGCTGGACACGCTCCTCTCGGAGGAGTCGGTCAACGTCGTCGCCGTCCACGAGGGCGAGCCGGTCGGTCACGCCATCCTCGTCCCCGACCGGGAGGCGGCCTACGAGCTCGCGGTGTTCGTCCTCGGCGACTACCAGAGCGCCGGGATCGGTACCAAACTGCTGGAGGCGCTGCTGGGGGCCGGCCAGGCCGCCGACATCGAGAAGGTCTGGCTCACCGTCGAGCGCTGGAACGAACCCGCCATCGCGCTGTACGAGAAGCTCGGCTTCGAGACGAGCAACGCCGAGAGCTTCGAGCTGGAGATGGCGGTCCGGCTGTCCTGATCGGGCGCGACCGTTCTCCGGACTCCCGCGCTACACCGAGAGGACCGGCTGGCTTGCGTACTCGACGACGTACTGCGCGGACTTGCCGAGCGTCTCGTCCGGTTCGGTCCCGTGTTCGCGCGGGACGACGACGAAGTCCGCGGGGAGCTCCTCGGCCACGTCGAGGATGGCGCTGCCGGGGTGCTGGCGCAGCCGCGACCGCGAGAAGCCGACGACCGTCGAGTGGGTGACCGACACGCCGTCGGCGAACTCGGCGGCGTCGTCGGCGAACGACACCTGCTCGTCGGCGACCGCCTCGGGGTCGACCTCGCCGGTCTCGATCCCGCGCTTGACCGGCTCGTCGATCACGTGTAGCACGTGGACGGCCGCGTCGTACCGGTCGGCGATCGCGAGCCCGTAGCGGACGGCCTGTTCGGCCTGGTCCGTCGCGTCGACCGGCACGAGGACCTGCTCGATGTCCAGCGTCATTGTCTCCGGGTCGGTGGGGCGAGGGGAAAAAGACACCGGGGTCGAACTGTCGCCGCGCCGACGACGGCACCGCCGGAGCGAGGCGGCGGCTCTGGACGGCCCGACGACCAGGCCACGGCCGCGCCGGGGATGGCGTGGTTTATATCACTGGGCGCGGATCACTCGACCATGTTCGACACGGTGGTCATCGCGACCGACGGCTCGGACAGCGCCTCGCGGGCCGTCGACGTGGCGCTGGACTTCGCCGGCAAGTTCGGGGCGGAGGTCCACGCGCTGTACGTGGTCGACAGGGGGGACGTGGCGGCGTCGCCGGACGAGCTCAGGAAGGAACTCGTCGACGCGCTGGAGGCCGCCGCCGAGGAGGCGCTCGACGACGTGCGCGAGCGCACCGAGGGGTCGGTCGAGACGGCCGTCCGCAACGGCCGCCCGGGCACCGAGATCACCAACTACGCCGAGGAGGTCGACGCCGACGCGGTCGCGCTCGGGACGCGCGGCCGCCACGGCGACCACGGGTTCGTCCTCGGCAGCGTCGCCGAGGCGGTCGTCCGCCGCTGTGACCGCCCCGTGCTCACCGTCCGCCAGCTCGACGAGGGCGAGGTCGCGCCGGGCGAGGCCTGACGACCGGCCGCGTTCGGCGCCGCCGCCAGAGGCCCGGACGGCGCCTGTCCGGGACTGCGACCGGAACCGACCGGGACCCGCAACCGGGGGCTTCATACCCGCTCGGGCGCTCTCGCCCGTATGGACGACCGCATCATCGACGGCGACCGGCTCCCGCTCGAACGGAAGTCGGTCCTGCCGGGCGAGGGCTTCTTCTACCCCGATTCGCTGCGCGAGACGAAAAAGGAGAGCGAGGCCGTCGAGGCGCTGTCCGGCGCCGAGACGGTCGTGATCGCCGACACCGACGCCGACGGGCTGGGCTGCGTCGCGCTCGTCCGCGAGGTCCACGGCGACGACGCCGCCCTGGTCCCCTCCGGACCCCACGAACTGCGCCAGAGCATCGAGTGGGCCGTCGAGTACGCCCCCGACGACGCCGTCGTCTTCATCTGCGACCTCTGTCCCGACAGCGAGGGCGACATCGAGGGGATCGAGACGCTGGCGGAACGGACGACGGTCCGCTGGTTCGACCACCACCAGTGGGACGACGACCTCGCGGCCGCCGTCGAGGCCGCCGGGGTCGAGTTGACCGTCGGCGACTCCGACGAGGTCTGCACGACCGACGTGGCCCTCTCGGAACTCGACTACGGCTTCCCCGAGAAGTTCGAGGCGCTCGCGCGGGTCACCCGCGACCACGACCTGTGGATCAAGGAAGACGAGCGCAGCGACGACCTGGCCGACTACGCGATGTGGGCCGAGCCGGAGGAGTACGTCCGCGTCATCCGCCGCTACGGCGTCGACTTCCCCGAGGCCGTCGAGGAGTTCCTCGCCGAGGAGCGCGTCGAGAAGGAGGCGCTGATCGAGAAGGCCGTCGAACGGGGCGAGCTCCGTGAGGTCGGTCAGTGGACCGTCGGCGTCACCTACGGCCGCTGCTCGCAGAACGAGGTCGCCGAGGCGATGCGCCGCGAGGGCGCCGACGCGTCGGTGATCGTCAAGCCCGCGGGGAGCGCCTCGATCCGCGGCTCGGAGGGTTTCGAGCGCGCCCACGAGGTCGCCGAGCAGGTCAACGGCGGCGGCCACCCGCGCGCGGCCGGCTGCAAGCCCGACATCTACGACGACATGCTCGACTACGCCCACCACTGGACGACCCGCGGCGCGGTCGCGAAACAGGCCATCCTCGACGCGTTCCGCGCGCTCCCGCCCGAGGACGAGGAAGGCCTCGACACCGAGCGGTAAGTTCACCGTAGCTCTTTCACGTTCTCCCGGAGTCGCTCGGCCCGCGCCTCGCGCGCGGACTCGTCCGCGCCGCCCCACCAGGCGTCGAACCACCGACACTCGACCAGCCACGTGACCGCGAGGTAGAACGACTGTCGGCGTTCGAACGCCGCGTCGCGCTCGAACCGGGTCCCTCGACTCTCCTCGTACGCGTCGATGAACGCCTCGCGAACGCGCGCCCGGGCGACCGAACCGACGGGCGCCCGCCCGGCGAACTCGCGGACGGCCCAGGCCAGTTCGTATCGCGGGTCGCCGGCCTGCGCCGCGCCCCAGTCGAGGACGGCCGTGGGCTCGCCCGTCCCGGGGTCGGCGAGCAGGTTCCCGGGCCGGTAGTCGCCGTGCAGGAGCGCGGCGTCGGCCGCGAGGTCGAGTTCGTCGAAGCGGCCGTCGGCGTACTCGCGGAGCCGCTCCGCTAGATCCGCGAAGCGCGTGCCGGCCAGCCCGTCGAGCGAGTCGTCGACGATGTCGCGAAGCCTGGCGGGCCACGTCGCTCGACCGTCGCGGACGGCCGGACCGCCGTCCCCGGAGACCAGGTCCCCGAACGCGTCGAACGACCGCAGGTCGTGGATCCGGGCGAGATACCGGCCGGACTCGCGGAGGAGCCGCTCCGCGACGGCCGCCCGACCCTCGGCGGCGACCCCGAGCGGCGGCTCGCCGGGGAGTCGTTCCATCAGGAACGCCGGCGCGGGAAGTCCGTCCCGGGAGCGATAGGCGCCGTAGACTTCCGGGACGGGGATGGCCGTCTCCCGTCCGACGAGTTCGAGCAGGTCGACTTCGACGAAAAACCGTTCCGGGGAGCGACCCTCGACCGGCCCGTCCCTCCGGAAGCACTTCAGCACGACCTCGCGCCGTCGGTCGTGCGCGTCCCGGACCGTGACGCCGTACACGATGTCGCTGCCGGCCGGCATCGGCTCGGCGTCCAGAACGGTCCAGTTAGCGCGGAGTGCGGCGACGGCCGCCGCGACCTGTTCGGCCGAGAGCGGGTCGCGGGGGCCGTACTTCGGGTCGGTCATCCCCGACCTACTTCTCGCCGGCGAGCCACTTCTCGGAGTAGGCGGTGCCGCAGGAACACTGGACGTAGGCGTGGATCACGTCGCCCTCGTTGTACAGCCCCTCGACATCCTCGTTCTGTTCCTCGGCGAAAGCGAAGACGAACCGGGCGTCGTGCGGTCCCTCGGTGTCGTCGCTATCGGGGCAGACCCCGCCGGTCGCGTCGGCGTCGACGATCCCCTCGTTGGGCATCGCCTGTTTCGCGAACGCCATCGGATCGAGGTCGGTCGCGCGCTGGAAGGCGCTGCGGCCGCTGTCGCCCTCGACGACGAGGACGACCCCGTCGTCGACGCGCTCGCCGTGGCCCGCCAGGGCGTCGATCCCCGAGACGGCGTCGTCGGCGAAGTACATGAACACGTCCTCCGGCCGGTCGCCGGCCAGGAACTCCTCGCGGTCGCTCATGTCCGCCGAGAGTCGGGGAGCGGTGAAAAGTGGCGCGGCTCCGGGTCGGCGCCTCCGACCGCTTGCGGGGCGCTCCCGTCTCACTCGGGGAGGACGGGCGCGGACTCGCCGAGCAGGTTGATGAGGACCAGCGCGCCCGAGGCGAGGGCGAGGAGGACGACGGCGACGGGGTAGGCGGCTTCGAGGCCGCGGCCCTGGAAGGTGGCCCAGATCTGGACCGGGAGCGTGCGCGGGTAGTACGCGAGCACGAGCGTCGCGCCGAACTCGCCGGCCGCGCGGGCGAACGCGAGCGTGACCCCCGCCAGGATCCCACGCCGGGCCAGCGGGAGGGTCACGCGCCGAAACGTCCGCCACTCCGTCGCGCCGAGCGTCCGGGCGGCTTCCTCGGTGTGGGCGTCGACGCGCTCGAAGGCGCTCCGGGCGGTGAGGACGACGAACGGCGAGGCGACGAACGTCTGCGCGAGGACGACGCCCGCGACGGTCCCGGTGACCTCGACGCCGAGCAGGCCGGCGAGCCCCTCCGGCCCCACCGCGCTCAGGAGGACCATCCCGCTGACGACCGGCGGGAGCACGAGCGGGAAGGCGACGACCGCGGTGACGAGCGCCCGGCCGCGGAACCGCGCGCGGGCGAGCCAGTAGGCCAGGGGCACGCCGAACAGCGTCGCCAGCGCGGTGCTGACCGACGCCGAGAGGAGCGTGTTCCGGGCGGCGTCGACGACGAACGGCGCGTCCAGCGCCGCGAGCACCGTACCCGGGGGCTGGGCGACGAGCAGCCACGCGACCGGGACGGTGTAGAGGGCGAGCAACAGCCCACCGAGCAGGGGCGCGGCCGTGCCCCACGGCGAGAACTCACGGGCGGTGGGCACGCGGGACATCACCACTGTACTCGGGGAACGTTTCGGGGACGGCGAAGCCGTGGTCGCCCAGGTACTCGCCGCCGACGAGCGCCTCGAACGCCTCGGCGACCCGGTCGGCGTCCCGTCGGGCGACGGCGCCGTAGGCGATGGGGCCGCCCCGCACGGTCTCGCCGGTCGGGAGGTCGTAGCTGGCCGCGCGGTACGCGTCGGCCCGGTCGGGGTCGCTGAGGTCGAGTTCGGCGGGGAGGTCGACGTAGTCGTAGCCCCGATCCTCGGCCATGCTCCGGTAGACGACGGCGGCGTCGAGGTCGCCGGTCTCGAACCGCGAGAGCAGCGAAGTCTCGGGGTAGACGGCCCGCGGGTCGACGAGGGCGTCGCGCAGGCTCGGCCGGTCGTAGTACTCGCTCGCGAGGTTGAGCGCGAACAGCGTGCGGTAGCCCAGCGGGTCCAGGTCCGGGTCGGTCCGCCCGAGCGTTGCGTCGCCTGCGAGCAGCGGGTCGAACCACCGCTCCGCTGTGCCGACGCGGCGGCCGACCTCGCTCTCGGCGTCGTACGCGACCACGAGCGCGTTCGTCGCGAACGCGGCGTGCCAGCCGGCCGGGAGCACGCGGTCGAACAGCGCCGTGTCGGCCAGCGCGACCACGTCCGGGTCGCGCTTGCCCGCGGCGACCAGCCGCGCGGCCGTCACGGAGCCGTGAGCTTCCACCTGTACCCGCCGGTCGACCGCCGCGCGCAGACCCTCCGAGAAGGCGAGCTGGAGGCTGCCGGCGGCCAGAACCGACACCGGCCGCTCGCCGTCGCTGTCGTCGCCGTCCGCACCGACGACGCTCCCGACGCTCCCGACACAGCCACCCAGTCCCGCCGACAGGCCGACCGCTCCAGCCGCGCCGAGCCCGGTCAGGAATCCGCGTCGGGTGGCGCCATCGTCGTCCGCGCCGATGGCACCGACGCCGGAACGCCCGTCAGTGTGACTCGCGGAACGCCCGCCGGCCGACCGTTGTGTCGGCATAGACATATCGACGTTGTGTCGGTCGAGACATAACGATTTTGGTCGGCGGGGTCGAGGGGTTGGGTATGGACGCGGGGTTCGAGGCGCACCTGCGGGTCGGCGGGGGGACTTTCGACGAGCGTGACGCGGCGCTGTTGCGCGCGGTGGCCGCGGAGGGGTCGCTCAACGCCGCGGCCGCGGCGCTCGGGCGCTCGTACTCGCGGGCCCACGCCCGGATCGGCGACCTGGAGGACGCCGCGGGGCCGCTGGTCGAGCGCCGTCGCGGCGGGAGTGAGGGCGGCGGGAGCCGCCTGACGGCGGAGGCGCGCGAACTCCTCGCCGAGTTCGACCGCCTGCGGGCCGCGCTCGGTGGGACGGCCGCCACCGAACGGCTCGTCCTCGACGGCCGGGTCACGGAACGGGACGGCGACCTCGTCACCGTCGAGACCGACGCCGGGACCGTCCGCGCGCTCGCGCTCGCCGACGCCGACGACGTGCGAGTCGCCTTTCGCTCGGACGCGGTGACGCTACACGACCCCGAGAGCGCCCCTGGGGGCGGCGAGACGAGCGCGCGCAACCGGTTCCGGGGCGAGGTGTCCGGCGTCGACCGCGGCGACGGGACGGCCCTCGTGCGTATCGACGTGGGCGCGAGCGACCCGCTGGCGGTGCGAGTCACCGAGACGAGTCTCGAACGGCTCGGCCTGGAGCCCGGCGCGGACGTGGTCGCCTCGTTCAAGGCGACCGCGACGCGCGCGACCGCGGCGCCCGGTGTGGGCGTACGGGACGGCCGAGACCGCACGACCGACGAGTAAGGGCGGGGGTTCGACTCAGAGTTCTTTCTCCATCTCGACGTGGTCGATGCCCGCCTCCTCGAACACGTCGCTGGTCCGTTCGTAGCCCAGCCGCTCGTAGAACCCCTCGACGTGGGTCTGGGCGTGCATCGTCAGTCGGTCGATCCCCCGGTCGGCCGCGGTAGCCTCCAGTCGGTCCATCAGCGCCCGACCGAGCCCCTCGCCGCGGCGGTCGGCGACCACCGCCACGCGCTCGACCTTGCCGACGTCCGGGTCGACCTCGCGGAGCCGCGCCGCGCCGACGGGGTCGTCGTCGACGGCGACGAAGTGGACCGCCTCGTCGTCCTTGCCGTCCATCTCGATGTCCTCCGGGACGCCCTGTTCCTCGACGAAGACCTCGCGCCGGACCGCGAGAGCGGCCTCGCGGTCCGCCTCGCCGTCGGCGACGCGAACGTCGACGCTCATGGGGGAGCGAGGGGGCCGGACGGCCCTGAGAATTGCGGTCGCGGCGCGTCGACGGAGCGAGCCGCGCCGCTCGCCCGACCGGGGACCGGCCGCCGTCGACGGAGCCCGTTGATTTTTTGCCGGTCGCGCACCCATCTCTCGGGTGGTATGTCGGACTTCGAGACCTACGAGTGCGAACAGTGTGGCGAATCGTTCGTCGCGCACGACAGCGCTCGTGCGGCGACCGACACCTACTGCAGCCCGCGGTGTCTGTCGGACGGGAAGGGACTGAACTGACCGAAAACGGCGTCCCGGGGCGCCTCCTCAGGCGTCGTCGGGGCTGTAGTTGGGCGCCTCGTCGGTGATCATCACGTCGTGGGGGTGGCTCTCCTGCTGGCCCGCCGACGAGACCTTCACGAACTCGGCGCGCTCCTTGAACTCGGGGATGGTCTCGGCGCCGACGTAGCCCATGCCCGACTGCATCCCGCCGACGAGCTGGTGGAGTTCGGAGGCCAGCGACCCCTTGTAGGGGGTCGCCGCCTCGACGCCCTCGGGGACGAACTCCTCGTCCTCGTCCTCCTCCTTCAGGTAGCGGTCGCCGCCGCCCTCGGACATCGCGCCGACCGAGCCCATGCCGCGGTACTGCTTGTACTTCTTGCCGTTCATCGTGACGACGCGACCCGGCGCCTCGTCGGTGCCGGCGAAATAGGAGCCGAGCATGACCGCGTCCGCGCCCGCGGCGACGGCCTTGATCGCGTCGCCGGAGTAGCGGATGCCGCCGTCGGCGATGACGGGCACGTCGTGCTGGCTCGCCACGTCGGCGACCTGCGCGACGGCGGTGATCTGGGGCATCCCGGCGCCGGTGACGACGCGGGTCGTACAGATCGAGCCCGGGCCGATGCCGACCTTGACCCCGTCGGCGAAGTCGACGACGGCCTCGGCGGCCTCCCGGGTGCCGATGTTACCGACGACCACGTCGGCGTCGACGGACTCCTTGATCTCGCGGGCGCCCTCGATGACGTTGAGGTTGTGCGCGTGGGCCGTGTCGATGAACAGCACGTCGGCGCCGGCCTCGTCGGCGGCCTCGGCGCGCTCGGCCTCGAACGGGCTGACGGCGACGCCCGCCCGGAGGGCGCCGTCCTCGTCGCGCGCGGCCGCGTCGTACTCGCGGCGCTGGAGGATGCCCTGCATCGTGATGAGCCCGATGAGCCGGTCCCCGTCGTCGACGATCGGGACGCGCTCGATCTTGTGTTCGTACATGAGTTCGAGCGCCTCGCGCGGGGTCACGTCCTCCGGCGCGGTGATGACCTCGTCGGTCATCGCCTCGCGCACCTCGTCGGACTCGCCGACCTCCAGGTACGGGCGGATGTCCGTGCCCGAGATGATGCCGAGCACCTCGTCGTCGTCGCTGACGACCGGCGCGCCGGAGACGCCCGCGCGGGCCATCATCTCGTCGACCTCGCGGACCGTCTGGTCGGGCGAGGCCGTCACCACGTCGCGGATGATGAGCTCGTCGGCGCGCTTGACGCGCTCGATCTCCGCGACCATCTCGTCGACGTCCATGTTGCGGTGCATGACGCCCAGGCCGCCCTCGCGGGCCATCGCGATGGCCATGTCGCTCTCGGTGACGGTGTCCATCGCCGCCGAGAGGACCGGCACCTGCAGCCGGACGTTCTTCGAGACCCGTGTCGTCGTGTCGGCGTCGTCCGGTTCGACGCGGCTCTCCTTCGGTCGCAGGAGCACATCGTCGAACGTCAGCGCCTCCGGTACGCGGAGTTTCTCCGAGAACGGTTCGGGATCGTTCGCCATGTAAACCGTCGCCCCCGCCGGCCCAAAAGCGTTGCGAGACGCCCGCTCCGTGCCAGCCGTTCCCGAGACACCGGGCCGCCCAAGTCCGGCGATCCGCGCCGATCGGAACGGGCGTTCGGTCATCTCGGCACGTGGTTCCAGCTAGCGGGCGAACGGTTCGGTCACGCCGTGTCACGGTTCGTCTCGTCCGACCCGCGATCCGTCGGGAGCACGCCGTATGTGGCCGTCTCTCACGCAATTCTTATACTCGATAGGAAAATAATGATAGATATGGACTCCGCCAGTCCCGTCACCGCTGGCATCGGCCAGAAGACTTCCAGCGACGCCGCCGGCGTCGCGACGAAAGCTTCTGCCGAGTTCTTTACATGGGACTGGAATTTCGGGGTGAAATCGACCTCGACGTTCGGCGCGAAGCGGCGGCCCGCGGTCGCCCGCCGACGCCCGTATCGGAGGTCGGATCACCCACTGGCCACGGGAGACGGCCACGCCTGAGCGCATGAGCAGCTCCCAGCACCCGGTCGCACTCACCGTCGAGCGGCGCGTCGGCGGTGCGACGAAGCTCCTCGCGACCATCATGTGTCTCCCGCTGGTCGACGGCATCTTCCCCGCGCTCGTCCTCGCGGGCGCGCTCGGCGACCCTATCGGCATCCTCGAGGTCGGCCTGCTCATCTTCGGCGGCAGCGCCACGGTGGCCGTCGTCCTCGCCGAGATGGACGGCTCCCGCCGCGAGGTCGCCACGGCGATCCTCGCCGTCGGCGCCGTGCTGATCCCGGTCGCCGCCGTCGAGGCGGCGCTGGCGCCGACCATCCGCGACATGCTGAACATGCCGGTGTTCTCCCGGTTCGCCGGCCTGGTCATCCTCACCGTCGCGGCAAAGACCGCCAGCGCCCGCGTCGGCGAGTATCTCCCCCGTCCGGCGATCGTCATCGCCCTCGGGCTCGTGGCTAGTTTCGACCCGAGCGGCCTCTCGCTGTCGGTGACGACCGACCCCGAACTCGTCGCGCGTGCGGTCGCCGCGGCCGGCGTCGGCGTCGGCTTCGCCCTGCTCGTGGCCCTCCTGGGGCCGTGGCTCCGCGCCGTCGTCGACATCGACCGCTTCCGCTTCGGGAGCGCCGTCGCGCTCGGCGTCCTCCCGCTGTCGATCTTCGGACTCGTTCCGGGGGACGCCCCCATCGCGCTGGCGGTGCTGGGCGTCACCGCGCTGTTCGCCTTCGACCCCGACGGCGACCGCGAGTACGACGGCGTCCCGGGCGACGTGTCCGACGACCCCGCGGTCGCCGACGGCGGCGAACCCGAGGACACCGCGGCAGAACCGGAGGACCCCGACGACGAGTCGGACTCGGTCCCCGGCCGCGTCTCCGACTACGTCACCGCCGACGACGAGCGCGCCCCCTGGCTGTGAGTCCAGCCCGTTCTCGCGGCGGGCGTCCGGAAGCAGAGGGCTTACGGGCGGGCGCGGCGACGTACGGGTATGGCAGACAATCGCGTCGTGCAGGGGCGGATGGTCACCCCCAAGCGCCTGGCCGAACTGATCGAGGGCGAGTCGGTCATGGACGCCGAGGCCATCGAGGACGCCGACCGGGACTGCCCCGAGTGCGGCGAGAACGTGCTGAAGGTCGGCTACATGCCCGGCGTCACCTCCTTCGTCACCGGCTACAAGTGCCAGGAGTGCGACTGGGCCGAGACCGACGAGGACTGACTACGGGAGACCGAAACCCCTTTAGTGGAATTGGGCTTATCCGGTGATGCAGGCGGGGTCGTGGCCAAGTCCGGCATGGCGACTGACTCCAGAGGCAACGGCGCCCGGGACGACACTCCAGCTGATATACTGAACGGGTCGGCTGATCACTGACCCTGTGATGACCCTCTGGAGTTCCGAGGCGCTACCGGAGATATCAGTCGATCGGGGGTTCAAATCCCTCCGACCCCATACCGTACAAAAGTAAAGCGGCCGGCTCTGCCGCTTCTTCTCGACACGTAGAGACCTCACCATCGGGAGGTCCCGGCGGTCCGTCGACAGTGATACGGTCGGCGGGATTCTTTTGTGACGATACGCCGTCGTTTGACCTATGACCGGGAGCGACGAGCGACGGTCGGCCATCGACGCTCCCGAAGCGACGGTCTGTTCCGATCCGGCGGTCGAATTCGCGGTGGTGTTCGGGTCGCAGATCGCGGGCGAACCGAACCGCTCGTCGGACCTGGATGTCGCCGTCAAGTTCGCCGACGACCTCTCCGACCGCGAGCGGTTCGAAAAGCGGTGTTTCCTGTCGGGCGACCTCCAGCGCGAGGACGCTCCCTTCGTCGACCTCTCGGATATCGAGATGCTCCCCGTGGATATCGCACGGGACGCCGTCGACGGGCGGTTCCTCTGCGGAGACGAACGAGCGTTCGAGCGGTTCAGGGCGGACATCGAAGCGACCTTCGCCGAACGGCGCGACACGATTCGAGATCACCAGCACGACGTAATCGACCGGATCGCGGAGGACGGACTGCGTGGCTGACGAACGGGTCGTCTCGACGAAGCTCGAACAGATCGAGCAGTATCATGGCGAACTGAAAGAGAAACAGCAGACGCTATCACGGGACGAGTTCCTCCGGGACACCACCGAGCAGCGCGCCGTCGAGCGGATGTTCGAGAACGCTATCCGGGCCAGTTCCGACCTCGCTCAGCACGTCGCCACGCAGGATGAAGTGTACGAGACGCTCCAGACGGGACTCGCCGTGTACGATTCGTACAGCCGGCAGGTGGCTCAGTGGTTCCGAGACGACGAATGATGCGGCGTCACCCCAGCCACACGCTCGCGAACGAGTCGAAGTACTCGTCGCCGGTGTCGACCAGCACGTGGTCGGCTCCCAGCCCCGTCACTCGATTCTTCACCTCGTCGACGTGGGCGTCGAGCCGTGACCGATACGTGTCGGCCAGCGACTGGCTGAAATACGAGCGTCGAGTCGTCTCGCTCTCCGGATCGGCGAACAGCGCGTCGCCCACCACGTCGGGGTCGCGCTCGTCGGGGGCCATCACCCGCACGAGCAACACGTCGACGTCGTTGCGCGCCAGCGCCGACACGCCCGATTCGATCTCTTCGGGATCAGCCAGGCAGTCGGTCAACACGACGACGAGCGACCGCGAGCGGATCCGGTCCGCGTAGGCTTCGAGCACCGCCTCGAAGTCGGCCTCGCCCTCCGGGTCGAGCCCGTTGACCTGGTCGATCAGCGCGAGCACCTCGCCGCGGTTGGAGCGGCCCGTGTCCAGCCGTTCGGAGCGCTCGCCCATCGTGGAAAACCGGAAGTCGTTGTGCTCCTCGGCGGTGAGATAGCAGAACCCGAGTCCGATCTTCGCGGCGTACTCGAACTTGTGGGCCGGCCCCTCGCCGTAGTCCATCGACGCCGAGGCGTCGAGCAGGACGTGGACCGTGAGGTTGCGCTCCTCCTCGAACTGCTTGATGTAGTACTCCTCGGTGCGGGCGAACAGCTTCCAGTCGACGAGGCGGGTGTCGTCGCCGGGGGAGTAGCGGCGGTAGTCGCTGAAGGTGAGCCCCTCGCCGACGCGGGGGGACTGCTGTTCGCCCTGGCGGAGGGCGGCGGTCTCCCGGTCGAGCGCCGCGTCGAAGCGGTCGAGTTCGTCGAGGAAGTCCGGGTCGATGGTCACGGTTAGAGCAGGTCGGCGATCACGTCGTCGGGGGTCTGCCCGTCCCGTTCGGCGCGGAAGTCGAGGATGATCCGGTGGCGGAGGACGGGCGCGGCGAGCGCCTCGATGTCCTCCTCGGCGACGTGGTTGCGGCCGCGGAGGAAGGCTCTGGCCTTCGAGGCGACGACCAGCGCCATGCTCGCCCGCGGGGAGGCGCCGAACTCCACCGCCTCCGCCTCGCGGGTCCGCCGGACCAGGTCGATGGCGCGGTCGCGCAGGTCCTCGGCGATGGGCACCTCGCGGACGAGTTCCTGGGCCTCGCGGATCTCCGCGCGAGTGAGCACCCGCTCGACGGGCACCTGCTGGCTGCGGCTGGTGTACAGGTCGACGATGTCGCGCTCCTCGTCGGCCTCGGGGTAGTCGACCAGCAGCTTGAGCATGAAGCGGTCGGTCTGGGCCTCGGGGAGGGCGTAGGTGCCGCCCTGGTCGATGGGGTTCTGCGTCGCGAGGACGAAGAAGGGGTCGGGCAACTCGTAGGTGTCGCCGCCGGCGGTCACCTGGCGCTCCTGCATCGCCTCCAGCAGCGCGGCCTGGGTCTTCGGCGTCGCGCGGTTGATCTCGTCGGCGAGCACGACGTTGGCGAAGACGGGCCCCTTCTCGAAGACGAACTCCCGGCCGTCGTCGGTCTCGCGGATGATCTCGGTGCCGGTGATGTCCGAGGGCATGAGGTCGGGGGTGTTCTGGATCCGCGAGAACGCCAGATCGGTCACCTCGGCGAGGGTGCGGACCATGGTGGTCTTGCCGAGGCCGGGGTTCGATTCGAGCAGGGCGTTGCCGTCGGCGAGGATGCACACGAAGAGCCCTTCGAGCACGTCGTGCTGGCCGACGATCCGCTCGCCGACCTCCTCGCGGGCCGTCGCGAGTTTCCGCTGCAGTGCGTCCACGTCGTCCGTGTCGGGTTCGTCTTGCATGAGTCGGAGGGTCAATCGCTAGCTGCCGTTGTCGTCGCCGCTGTCGTCGTTTCCGCCGCCGGCGCCGTTCCCGCCGCGGATCCGCTGGTTGTACTCGCGGACCAGGTCGGCGTCTTCGACCTGCTCGGGGGCGGCGAACTCGGCCTGCTGGCTGTCGACGGCGCTCGAACTCCCGCCGTCGGCGCCGCCCGACTCGCGGTCGGGGAAGGTCCGGTCCTCAGCCACGTCGCGGCCGCCGCCGGACGACTCCAGCTCGGCGGTCCGGTTGTCGTCGCCGGCCGAGACCTCCTCGCGGTCGCCGAGGACGCGGTCGCCGTCGAGCAGCCCGGTGTAGTTGGTCGGCTCGTCCGTCCGGCCGTCGTCGGTCGCGGGCCCGCCCCGGTCGAACAGCGCCAGGTCGACGACCGCCACCTGGAGGGTCGCGAGGCTCAGCGCGGCGATCACGACCGCGACCGCGCCGAGCCGACCGACGTTCAGCAGGCCGACGGCCGAACTCCCCCGCAGGTCGTCCAGTACCTCCTCGTAGAGCCGCCGGGCCATCCGCGAGTCGGCGTCGGCCTCGACCGCGTCGCGGGCGGTCCGCAGCTTCCCGGCGACCTCGGGGTTGACCGCCTCGAACTGCTCGACGAGCGGCTGCCGGACCCGCAGCCACACCGCGAGCGCGAGCGCGAGCGCGCCGACGCCGGCGGCCACGGTCGCGGAGCCGGGGACGGCGACCGTCCCGAGGCTCCGGCCGAGCGCCGAGCCGACCGGCTCCGTGACGCCCGCCGGGACGAGCAGCCGGTCCGGGAGCCACGACGGATCCAGCGCCGCGAGGACGAGGTTGGCGCCGAGGAAGGCGGCCGCCGCCTCGACGGCCGCGGCCGTCACGGCCGCCTTCCAGGCCTCGCGGCGGATCTCCCGGACCGCCGCGTCCATCCGCTCGCGCGGGTCGCCGTCGGTCATCCGTACCCCTCACAGGCGCTCTTGCCCTGGTTCTCCTCCTGGGAGCACAGGGTGTTCAGATCGGATTCCAGCGTCGCGATCCGGTCGTCCTGCTCGTCGACCCGGTCCTCCAGCTCCTCGATCCGGCTGTTGCGCTCGGCCAGGTCGGCCTGCAGCTGGTCGACCTCGGTGGTGAGGTCGTCGACCCGGCCCTCCAGGTCGGCGATCGTGCGGTTCTTCCGGTCGAGGTCGTTCCGGAGGTCGTCCACGTTCGATTCGAGCTCGTCGATGCGGTCGTCGCGCTCGGTGACCGCCGCCTCCAGCTCGTCGATGCGGTCCTCGGCGTTCGAGAGGTCGGTCTCGAGCGTGTCGACCCGGCCGCGCAGGTCGGCGACCGTCGACTCCAGCTCGTCGCGGCGCTCCCGGAGGTCCGCGACCTGGCCCTCCAGCTCGTCCCGCCGGTCCTCGAGGGCGGCCACCTCGCCTTCCAGCCGGGAGATGTTCTCGTTGGCGTTCGCGAGCCGCTCGCGGGTCCGCGCGAGCTGGGTCTCGGTGGTGTTGAGCTGGCGCTCGGTGCGGTTGAGCTCCCCGGCGACCTGGTCGACGTCCTGGGTCCGGGTGTTCAGCTGCGCCCGCGTCTCGTTGAGCCGCTGGCGCAGCGTCGCTACCTCGGTCCGCGTCTCGTTGAGCTCGGCGGTCAGCTGGGCTTTCTCCGTCCGGAGGGCGTCGTTCTGTGACCGGAGCTGCTGGGCCGAGTCCTGGTAGAGGACGGTCGCGCCCGCCGCGCCGGCGGTGGTGAGGACGACGAGGGCGACCAGGCCCAGACTGATCGGTCGGCCGATTGCGCTCACGGGAGACCACTCGTGAGTGACGTGCGACCGCGGTACACTTGAACGCGCCGGACGATCACCTCAGTCGAAAAGACGACCAGCGCGCCGAGCAGCGCGACCCACCCCCAGGTGTTGCGCACCGACCGGACGCGCGTGGACTGCTCGCGGGCCAGCTCGGCGATCCGCGCGCCCTCGTCGGGGGCGAACTCCCGGCCGCCGGTCACGTCGACCAGCCGTTCGAGGTCAGGGTCGACGCCGAGGCGAGCGTACTCGACCGGGTAGTTGGCGGCGTAGGTCGCGTCGAGCAGGTCGTGGTAGCCGGCCTCGCGCGGGGTGAACTCCCCGCGGAAGGTCCGCTCGGCGACCTGGCGGAACGTGACGTTCGCCGCGGTCGGGCGCTCGTCGCCGCGGTAGGTGAGCGTCGCCCGACTCCCCACGCGGGCGTCGCTCACGTCGGTCACGCCCGTCCGCTCGCGCGCCGGGTCGCCGATGGCGTAGTTGACCGACTTCGTGACGACCAGCGAGTCCGGCCGGTCGAGCAGGCCGTCCAGTCCTCCGGAGTCGCCGTAGGCGGTCAGCGAGACGACCCGACCCAGCCCGAACCGCCAGGAGGCGATCGCGGGCGTCCCGTCGGCGGTCGCCACCTGGTAGTCCGCGCCCGCCTTGACCGCCACGTCGTTGGCCTGCGAGGGGTTGGCCGTCAGCGTCACCCCGGAGGTGATGAACGTGTTCTGGCGGACGATCGTCAGGTTCTGCCCGCGGAACTGCCGGGAGGAGCCCCCGAACAGCAGGCGCAGGCGGCTGGTCTCGTCGGCGGCGAAGTAGGAGCCGCCCGACTCCTCGGCGATCCGCTGGAGCGTGTCCTCGTCGACGCGGTCGCCGGCGCCGACGGTGATGACGCGGACGCCCTGGCGGCCCAGCTGGCTCGCGACCGCGGCCGGCTCCTCCACGTCGTCGGCGCCGTCCGAGAGCAGGATGATCGTCCCGGGCCTGTCCCCGAGCATGTCCGCCGCACCCAGCAGGCCGACGGCGATGTCGGTGCCGCCCCGGGTGGTCTGCAGCCGGCGGATCCGCTCGCCGATGGTCTCGCGGGCGTCCTCCAGGGGCTGGCGGTCCGCGATCCGGTAGGGCTCGCCGCCGAACGCGACGACCCCGACCTGGTTGCGGTCGCCCAGCTGGTCCAGCACGTCCAGCGCGATGCCCTTCTGGGTCGAGAGGCCCTCCTCTGCGCTCCCGGAGATGTCCACGAGCATCACGATGTTCGTCCGGCCGCCGGTCGCGTTGCCCATCCTGACCGGGAGCATCGCGGCGATGGGCGACTCGCCGTAGCCGCCCTCCTGGTAGGCGTTCTCACCGCCGACGTTCACGAGGCCGCCCCCGTCGATGACGTGCTCCTGCAGGGCGCTGACGTTCCCGAGCCGGCCCGCGGGCGTGTTCTGGACGACGACGGCCGCGTAGTCGTCGAGGTCGGAGGGGACGGACGTGGCGTTGGTCACGTTGTACAGCGACCCCAGATAGCCCCGCAGCGGGTACTCCCCCTGAGCCACGTACAGCAGCCGCGGCTTCTCGACGACGCGCACGTCGTGGTAGAAGGCGTCGTTGCGCTCGTAGATGTCCTCGCCGTCCACCCTGGCGGTCACCCGGTGGTCGCCGACCGCGTCGAAGGTGTGGTTGACCGCCAGCGACTCCCCCTCGGCCAGCCGCCCGGTCCGTACCTCCTCGCCGTCGATCTCGACGGTGACCGGGACGGACTCGTCGGCCTCGACGCCCGA
This sequence comes from Halosimplex halophilum, assembly GCF_004698125.1. NCBI lineage: Archaea > Methanobacteriati > Methanobacteriota > Halobacteria > Halobacteriales > Haloarculaceae > Halosimplex > Halosimplex halophilum. The sequence continues at coordinate 1,030,902 of NZ_ML214297.1, read as the reverse complement.
GAGGGAGACGACGAACTCCGTCGGGAGCCCGACGCTCGCCGTCGACGGGCCGTCGACCGAGACGGCTCGTTCGGTCCGCTCGGGCGAGAGTTCGACGGCGCTGACGGTCGCGTTGAGCGCCCGGGCGTCCTCGGCGGCGACCGCGAGGCTGCGGCCGCCGGTCACCTGGCCGTCCGAGGCGACGACGACGGTCCCGTTCTCCTGCAGGTTGGCGGCGATGCCGTCGCCGAGCCGCGAGTCCGCCCCGCTGCCGACGGTCGCGGTCGTCACCGGGACCCCCGCCGCCTCGACGTCGTCGACGAGGTCGTCGGTCGCGTTCGGGAACACGCCCATGCTCGCCGACTCGTCTGTCAGCAGCGTCACGCGCGGTTCGCCGGGGGTCTCCCGCGTCTGGACGGTGTACGGCCCCATCGCCCCGACCACCAGCAGGAGGACGACGAGCAGCCGACTGGCAAAGAGCAGCCGCCGGCTCCGCGCGGAGGCCGACCGGGGGCCCGCCTCGCCGCGGAAGATCAGGTACGCGAGCAGGGCGGCGGCGACCGGCAGCGCAGCGAGCGGCCAGAGGTGCTCGACGCCGACGGTCAGCCCGTCCAGCGAGTAGGAGACCGCACCCGGAAGCGGGACCGCTCGCGCCATCACAGCTCACCCCGCCGGCGCAGGTAGCCGATCTCCAGGAGGACCACGAGCAGCGCCCCGACGGCGACGAACTCGGTGACCCGCTGTGGGACCGTTCTGGTCTCGGTCCGCGTGACGTTGCCGGTCGGCCCCGACCGCTCGGTCAGGTCGGGGGCGTCGACGGTCGACTCCCGCTCGGACAGCAGGGCCGCGCTCTCGGCGGTCCCGCCGGCTGTGTAGACCCCCGCCTCCCGGACGGTGACCGTCGGTCCCCGGAGCTGCCCGGACGGCCCCTCGATCCGCTCGGCGCCGAACTGGACGGTGTCGCCCGTCTCGTGGTTCAGCGCCGCCAAGGGTTCCCGCCCCGCGAGGTGGAAGACGGCGCGCTTCCAGAAGACGGGGTACTGGTAGTTGTACTTGAAGCTGGACCGCTCCTCGATGTAGCCGTAGTACAGCAGCCGCCCGCCGTCGCGGCTGTCGGTCGCGATCAGGGGCGTCCCGTCGCGCAGCTCGACGAGCGTCTCGCCCGACCGCAGCGACCCGGTCAGGTACTCGTCGGGCGCCTGGAAGTCGATGCCCTCGGTCAGGTCCGTCTCCGTCGTCTGTCGGACCGTGGGCGCCGAGCCGATCGACCCCGGGTCGATCAGCATGAGGTCCCGCAACCGATCGGGTGGGCTCTCCTGGGCCTGGACGGCGACGCCGCCGCCGGCGGCGAGGGTGTCCCGGCCGGCCTGGACGTTGCCGGGCAGCAGCGAGTCGGGCTCGACGTTGCTGTAGACGATCACGTCGTAGTCGCCCTCGACGGTCGTCGGCGGGGTCTCGACCGTCAGGTCGACCTGGTCGACCAGCGAGAGCGCGGTCGTCAGGTAGCGGTTGCGGTCGTTGGTGAGCACGAGCGTGTCGACGGTCGGGTCCGCGGGCGCGACGACCGGGACGGCGTCGTCGGTCGCGAAGTCGTCGCCCGGCGAGAGCCGCGCCTCGCTCGCCCCCGCGGGGACCGGGAACGTCACCGTCGCCACGTCGCCGCCGGCGAGTTCGAGTTCGCGCTCGCGGTCGCCCAGCGAGACGGTCCGCGTGACCGACTCCTCGCCGAAGTTCTTCACCGAGAGGGTCACCTCCGAGCCGCCGAACCGGCGGTCGACGAACCCGACGTTGGCCGCGCCGCCGCCGGCGAACTGCCGGAGGCTGACGCTCACGTCCCGGGCGCGCAGGCCCCGGACGGCGTCGACCCACTCCCCGCCCTGGAAGTCGCTCAGGACGACCACGCGCACGTCCTCGTCGGCGAGCGCCCGCGCCTGGGCGACGGCGCCCCGGAGGTCGCCGGGCGCGTCCGTCGCCGCGAGGTCGCCGAGCGCGTCGCGGGCGGCGTCGGGCGGTTCGCGCCGGACGGTCACCCGTCCGCCGCCGTCGGTCGTCACCACGGAGGTCCGGGTCGTCACCTCCTCGCGGGCGGCGGCGACGGCCCGGTCCAGCCGCGTCCGGTCGCCGTCGGTCGTCGCCATGCTCGCGCTGGTGTCGACGACCAGCACCGTCTCCTCGACGACCGCCCGCTCCTGGACGGGGACGTACGGCGCCGCGAGCGACCCCGCAAGCAGCAGGACGGCGAGGATCTGGATCAGCAACAGGAGGCTCCGGGAGATCCGTTCGAGCAGCGGCGTGACAGAGCGCTGGCGCTGTTCGTCGGCGACGAACTGGAACGTGGGGAGTTCGACCCGCTCGGGGTCGGGGCGGATCAGGTACAGGACGAGGATGGGGACCGCGACCAGGGCGGCGGCGAGCCCGAGCGGTGCGAGGAACACGTCGGAGAGGGCCATTCGTGTTGCGGGAACGACTGGTACCCACATTGGTCTTGTGGCCGGGACCCGCGGACGCGACGGGGACGCGGTCCCTTCTAGACTGATAGCCGCCGGTTCGGGCCGACGCTTCACACTGAGATACAACGGCTATGGGGCGGTATCCCCTGGGACCTAGTAGATGATGCAGCCATCCATCGGCACGGCGTTCACCTACCGGATCGACGACGACCAGACCGCCAGCGAGGCCGTCCTCGACGCGGTCGCCGAGCGGGCTGGGGTGGGCGTGCTCGACATCTCGACGCCGCTCTACGAGGCCGTCGACCCGGAGGCGCTCGACGCGTTCTACCGGACCAGCGAGCCGTCCGACGGGGGGGAGACGCGCGTCTCCTTCGAGTACTACGGGTACGGAGTGACCGTGTCCGGCGACGGGGAGGTCCGCCTCGACGCGGTGACCGTCGGCGACGGTGACGCCGACCAGGTACTGGGGTAAGCCGTGGCCGCCCCCGCCGACGAGGGCCCCTTCGAGACCTGCGCGCACTGCGGCGCGCGCCTGTCGGGCCCAGGGTGGTTCCCGGCGACGACCCGCATCGAGGGGGGATCGGTCTCGGTCGTCTCCTTTTGCGACGACGGCTGTCTGACCGCCTGGCGCGAGCGGTGACTCACCCGTCCTGTGCGCCCGCCTCGAACAGTTGCCGACAGAGCTTGCGGTGGGCGGTGCGGACGTGCGTGTTGAACGTCGGTTGCGAGATGTCCAGCGACTCGGCGACCTCGCTGCCGGTCTGGGCGCGCGGCGAGTCGAAGTACCCGCCGAAGTAGGCCGTCTGCAACACCTCCAGCTGTCGCTCGGTGAGTTCCGCCGTCAGCGTCGCGCGCAGTTCGGTCGGCGACCGGCGCGGCCGCTCGCGGCTCCGCTGGGCGACCAGCTCCGTGTCCGCGTAGGCGCCGCCGAAGGCCTCGACGAACCCCCGAACGTCCGCGTCGGCGCCGAGCTCGACGACGAGGCTCGCGATGCCGTCCTCGACCGTCAGCCGCCGCGGGCGCCCCCCGTGGCGGCGGGCCGTCTCGCAGAGGCTCCGCTCGCCCAGCGTCGCCTCGAACAGACAGACCGGCCCGTCGTCGGCCTCGTACTCGGAGACGAGCGACACGTCGGTCGTCGCCAGGTCGGGCGCGGCCGCGCGCAGTTCCTCGACCGGGACGCCCCGCGTCGAGGCGAACACCCGCGGGCGGCCGTCCGGGGCGGGGACGATCCCCTCCAGCGCGAGCTCGCAGCCCGTCTCGCGGACGACCTCGACGATGCCCAGGTCGTCGTCGCCGACCGCGAACTCCAGTTCGGTCACCTCGTCGCTGACCAGCGACCGCTTGCTCTCGACGGCGTTGACGGCGTAGGCGATGGTGTCGCCCAGCTCGGACAGCACCGACCGCTCCAGCTCGTCGAACACGCTGGGCTGGTTGGCGTAGACGTTGAGCACGCCGTAGAGCGCGCCGTCGTAGACGAGCGGCAGCGCGATCGAGGCGTGGTACCCGCGGGTCAGCGCCGCCTGGCGCCACGGCTCGAAGTCCGGGTCCTCGACGATGTTGTCGACGACCTGGGGATCGCGCGTCCGGACGGCCCGTCCGGCGGGGCCCCGCCCGGTCGTGTCTTCGTCGGCCGTGACGGTCACCGCGTCGAGGTACCCCTTCTCGGCGCCGGCCCACTCTCGGGGCGTGATCTCGTCGGTGACCGAGTCGTGGTCCCCGATCCACGCCAGCTCGTACGGCCCCACGTCGGCCAGCTGCTCGCAGACGACCCGCTCGATCTCCCCGCGGGTCGACGCCCCCACGAGCGACCGCCCGATCGAGCGGATGGTGTCGTTGATGCGGTTGAGCCGTGCGAGCGACTCGTTTTGCTCCTCCAGGGTCCGTTCGCGCTCCGCGAGGAGCCGCTCGCGGTCGGCCCGGCCGCAGGCCGTCTCGACGGTCGCGGCCGTCGTCTCGACGAACTCCAGTTCGGCGTCGCAGAACCCCGCCGACGCTTCGGTCGCGGTGACGAACACGCCGTGGGAGCCCAGCGGCACCGCGGCGACCGCCGTCACGTCGTCGCCGGTCCCCGAGGCGTCCACGTCGTCGACGACCCGCGTCTCGCCCGCGGTGAACGCCTTCCAGAGCGGCCCCGACGGCGTCTCGCTCAGCGCGGCCGTCGGGAGTTCGTCGACCGCGCGGTCGGTCCGCGCGGCGGTCTCCAGGCGGCCCTCGTCCCTGTCGTAGCTGACCACCGCCGTCAGCGGGAGTTCGAGCCGCTCGGCGGCGTGGTCGACGGCCGTCTCGGCGATCGCCGCCCCGGTCTCGGCGTCCATCAGGTCGCGGCTCAGCTCGTTGAGCGCGGCCAGCTGGGCCTGGCGCTGCTCGCGCTCCAGCTCGTAGCTGACCCACTGGGCGGTTAGCTCCAGGAAGGTCCGCTCGGCGTCGGAAAAGGGCCGGTCGCGCGCCTCGCGGGCGGCGAAACACAGCGTCCCGTAGCGGTCGCCGCCGACGGTCACCGTCGTCCCGACGTAGCTGTCGAGGCCGTCGGTCCCGTGGGCCGAGTCGTCCGCCCAGCCCGCCGCGGGCGCGTCGGCGACGGCGACGGGCCCGTCGTTCTTGACGACGCGGCGGCAGTACGTCTCCGAGAGGTCAGCGGTCACCTCCGACTGGATCAGCTCGTGGGAGCCGACCGCGTCGACGATCTCGAAGCGGTCGCCGGTCACGCGCGACAGGAACCCGACCTCCAGGTCGAACCGCGCGCGGCCGAGTTCGAGCAGCCGTCGGAGCTTCCCCTCGAAGGACAGGTCGCCGTCGGCCGTGACCTCGTACAGCTCCCGCTGGAACGCCTCGCGCCGGCGACGGCCGAGCTCGTACTCGATCCACTGGCCCATGAGCCGCTGGAAGGTCCGCTCCTCGTCGGAGAACGGGCGTTCCCGGGGCCGCTCCGAGAGGAAGAAGAACGTCCGGTCGTCGCCGCCCTCGACCGCGACGTGGGTGCCGAGGTAGGCCTCGACGCCCAGCTCGCGGCGGGCGACCGCGTCGGCGAACCCGGCCGCCTCGGGGTCGTCGACGCCGACGACGCCGCGCTCGTCGGCCGTCGCCGCGCAGTAGGTCTCCGACAGCGGCAACTCCAGGCCGGGCTGGAACCGTTCGTGGTCCCCGCTGACGTGCTCGACCTCGAAGGTATCGCTCTCGCGGTCGACCCGTGCCATCGCGCCGAGGTCGAGGCCGAACCGCTCGCACCCCAGCTCGAACAGCCGCCGGAGCTTCCGCTCGAACGACCGGTCCGACCGCGAGATGATCTCGTGTTGCTCGCGCATGACGGCGGTCTGGTCGCGCAGCGACGCCTTCGCTCGCGCCCGCTCGCGCAGCGTCCCCAGCATCCGGTCGAGTTCGTTCTCGGGCCGGTCGGGGCCGCAGAACTCCTCGGGGGGCGTGTAGTAGACGTTGTGACAGACCGTCGTGTCGGAGATGAGGTGGGGGTGGACGCGGACCACGTCGACCAGGGCGTCGGCCGGGAACCGCTCGCGGTCGTACTGGCACATCGCGATGGCATCGGTGTCGTCGAACAGCGCGTTCACCCGGCTCTCGTACTCCATGACCGTCTCGACGGGGACGTCCGCCTCTACGATCCACTCCATGTCGGCTACCAGCCGGAGCGCGTCGAACTCCGCGGTGGCCCCCTCGATCTCGGCCTCGTAGACCTCCATCATCGACTCGGGGTCGAACGACTCCTCGCGCAAGTACGTGTTCTGGGTGCTCTCGAAGACGAGCGCGCCCGACTCGACGGCGCCGTCGACGTCGATGCCGCGCTCGCGGAGCAGGTCCGCCACGGTCGACAGCGACGCCTCGTCGCCGACGTACATGCACTTCTCGCCGCGTTCGAGCCCCTGGCGGAGGAACGGCACCGCCGCCGCGAACTGCTCGTCGCGGCCCTCGTAGACGAGCGCGAAGTGGTCGTTGGCGTGGTCGTGGCCGTCCAGCGGCTCGATGGGCCCGCGGAACTCCGGGCTCTCCCTGAGCGCCTCGGTCCCGTTGTCCAGCCCGAGCGGCCGGCCCCCGTCCTCGCCGGCGCGGCGCTCCATACTCATCCGTCGTGACTCACCCCGTCCGCCCGCGCGCGTCCACCCGGATCGCCCCCTGTCCGTTCCCGTTCGGAGAGTAGTTGCCGTGTCATGATAGTGCGAAGGGCCGCGAGGCGACTCGCCCCGCGGTCGTCGTCGTGGGGAAGAGCGGACTAACCCGTATAAGCGAAGCGATCATTCGCTGACAATACGTCCCGGTTCGACGCCGGAAACGCGCCCGTCGCTCGTCGGCTACGCGCCGATACGGACCGGATAGTTGCCAGTGTCGTGCGCCGAGCGGCACCGCCGAGCGGTCGCGCGGTTCGGTCCGCTCAGAAGTCGGTGACGACCTCGACGCCGACGGTGTCGAACTCGCTCATCGCCGCCAGCCGGTCGGGCACGTCCGCCAGCGCGACGCGGTCGGTGACGAGCGCCCCGGGGTCGAGTTGGCCGGCGGCGACCATCGCGAAGATGTCGTCGTACCGCCGCGGGGGCATGCCGCGCGAGCCGGCGACGGTCAGGTCGTCCTGCACGAGGCGGTCGACCGGCAGGGAGACCTCGCCGCGGTCCTCGTCGCCGGTCAGCCCCACCTGGACGTGCGTGCCGCCGCTCCCCAGCGAGTCGACGGCCGTCCGGAACGTCTCGCCCGACCCGAGCGCGTCTATCGATACGTCCGCGCCGCCGAACCGGTCGCGGACGCGTTCGGGAGCGTCGACTTCCTCGGCGTTCAGCGTCGCCGCGGCGCCGGTCTCGGCGGCCAGCTCCAGCGGCGCCTCGCGCACGTCGACGGCGACGGGGGTGGCGCCGAGCGCGGCGGCGATCTGGACGGCCGAGAGGCCGACGCCGCCGCAGCCCACGACGGCGACCACGTCGCCGCCGCCCGCGTCGGCGGTCGCGTCCAGCGCCTCGAAGGCGGTGACGAACCGACAGCCCATGCTCGCGGCGGCGACGGCCGAGACGCCCTCGGGGAGCGCGACGGCGTTCACGTCGGCCGCGGGGACGTGGAACCGCTCGGCGAACGCGCCCGGCGCCTCGGGGCCGAACCCCAGCGCGGTCGCCCCTTCGCAGTAGTTCTGTCGGCCCGCCCGGCAGGCCGGACACGTGCCGTCGGCGAGGCTGAACGGGACGACCACGCGGTCGCCGACCGCGACCGTCTCCACGTCGGCGCCGACCTCGCGGACGGTTCCCACCGGCTCGTGGCCGAGGACCTGTCCCGTCGGGACGCGGTCGTCGACCCAGTCGCCGTGGCCCTGCCAGGCGTGCCAGTCGCTGCGGCAGATACCGCAGGCCTCCGTCTCGACGACGACGCCGTCCGGGTCGGGTTCGGGCTCGGCCACGTCGCGGAGTTCGAGCGGTTCGCCGTGCTCGGCGAGGACGACTGCGCGCATACTCATTCGGGGTACAGTTCCCGCTCGCGGTCGATGTCGTCGATGCGTTCGATCTCCGCGGACGAAAGCTCCAGCGACCGCGCCGCCAGGTTCGCTCGCAGGTGCTCCTCCGAGGAGGCCTTCGGGATGGTGACGACGTTCTCGTGGGCGAGCGCCCACGCGATGGCCACCGCCGCCGGCGAGGTGTCGTGGGCCGCGGCGATCTCGGTCAGCACGGGATCGTCGAACGCCTCGCCGCCGATCAGCGGCGAGTAGGCCACCAGCGGGTAGCCGTGGTCCCGCGCGTCGGCCAGCAGCTCGCGGTTCCCGAAGTAGGGGTGGAACTCGACCTGGTGGGCGGCGACCGGCGCGTCGAGCACCTCCCGGGCACGTTCCAGCTGGTCCGGCTCGAAGTTCGAGAGGCCGACGCCCTCGACGAGGCCGTCGTCGACGAGTCCGTCCAGCGCGGGCAGGGTCCGTTCGGGGTCGTAGTCGCCGCGCGGGCGGTGGACGTACAGCAGGTCGACCGAGCCGAGGCCGAGCCGGTCCAGACTCGCCGCCGCGGCGGGCGCCACGTCCCCCGCGGCCAGCGAGTCGACCCAGAGCTTCGTCGCGATCGTGAGCTCCTCGCGGGGGGTGTCGCTCGCGGCGATCCCCTCGCCGACGACCGCCTCGTTGCCGTAGATCTGTGCCGTGTCGAGGTGGCGATACCCCACGTCGACCGCCGTCTCGACCGCCCCGGGGTCGTCGATCCCCATCGTGCCGAGTCCGACCGGTGGGAGGTCCATAGCGATCCCTGCGGCGGGACACAGTTGGCTCTAGCGGTGACGAAGCGGCGGACAGCCAGACCGCCGCCGCTCGACCGTCGCGGACCCCGGGTCGCTCAGCCGTACGCGTACCGCAGCACCGTCTCGCCGTCGCGGGCGACGACCACCGTGTCGCCGCCGTTGTTCCAGACCGCCGAGTCGCTGCCCCAGTAGAGCGTGTCGGCGGTGTCCTCCCCCTCTCCCGTCCGGAGCGTCACGGTCTCGCCCGGTTCGAGGGCGAATCCCGCGGGGAACGTGTACGTGTGGTCGGCCTCGTCGCTGACCGTCCAGCCGCCCACCTCCAGCCGCCCCTCGCCGTCGTTCCCGAAGACGACGTACTCGTCGTTGGGGTTCTCGTGGTCGTTGCCCGCCGCGTCGGCGTGGACCCGCTCGACGGCCAGCCCCGCCGAGGACGTGGCGACCGGGCCGTCCGCGTCGCCGGTGGCCGGTACGGTCGCGTCCGGATCCCGGCAGCGCCACAGCCCGCGACGGTCGCTCTGTGCGTCGGCCTCGGCCGCGTAGTACCGGTCGGACCGCCGGAACGTGCTGTCGTAGACGCGGGCGTGACCGGTCGCCACCAGCCGGTAGGTGAAGTCCGTGCGGTTGGTCGCGGTCGCTGCGGTTCCGTTCGTTGCGGTACCGTTCGGAGTCGCCATCGCGGTCCCGTTCGCGCCGCTCGCGTTCACGTGGACGTACGCCAGCAGCCGGCCGTAGCGGTCCCGCCGGTCGGCCGCCGGGTCGGTGACCAGGGTCACCCGCTCGCCGGCCAGCCACCGCTCGGCGAACGCGCTGGCGTCCTCGCCCGCGGCTTCGAGGCAGGCCCGGCCCGTCTCGTTGTTCGGCACCCCCTCGAACTCGGCGGGGTCGTTGTCGGCGTACACCTCCGGCGTGTCCACGCCCAGCAGCCGCACCGTGTCCGTCGACCCGTTGGCGTAGCGCACGTCGACGGTGTCCCCGTCGACCACCTCGACCACCGTCACCGCCGTCCCGTTCGCGACCTCGGGCGCCGCGGCGGTCGGTCCCGTGGTGGTCTCCTCGCCCACCGACACCGAGAACCCCGCGCAGCCGCTCAGGGCCGCCAGGACCGTCACTGCGAGGACCGCGGCGAGTCGCGCAGGTCGACCGGTCATACCGGCGTTCCGGCCCCCAGTCGCAAGAGCGTTGGCACCTCGGAGGCCGGACGGGCGGTCGGCCCCTCCTCGCCCGGGAGTATAAGCCGCGGCGCGGTCTGTCTCCGGCATGGCCCAGGACCCCGAGACGGTCTTCGCGGCGAACCGGCGCTACTGGGACCACTCGACGCCGCGGAAGATGGCCCACGGCAGCTACCCGCTGGCGGCGTTCCGGGCGGGCGAGTCGACGCTGTTCGACCACGAACGCGAGGACGTCGGCGCGGTCTCCGGCCGGTCGCTGCTGCACCTCCAGTGCAACAACGGCCTGGAGACCCTCTCGTGGGCGCGGGAGGGCGCCGAACCCGTGGGTATCGACATCTCCGGCGAGAGCCTGCGTGTCGCCCGCGAGTTGGCCGCCGAGTCGGGGCTGGACGCCGCGTTCGTCCAGTGCAACGTCTACGACGCCGCCGACGCGCTCGACCGCCGGTTCGACGTGGTCTACACCTCCCGCGGCGTGCTCGGCTGGCTCCCCGACCTGGACGGGTGGGCCGACGCGGTCGCGCGCTCGCTCGCCGGCGACGGGGTCTTCTACCTCTTCGAGGGTCACCCGCTCGTCCACTCGTTCGACGGCGACCTGGGAGTCGGGCGTTCGTACTTCGAGACGGGGCCGCGCGAGCGAACCGAGTCCGATTTCGGCGCGGACGAGCGCCACTACCTGACCCACCACCGGCTCGGCGACGTGGTCACGGCGCTCACGTCGGCCGGGCTGCGGGTCGAGTTCCTCCGGGAGCACCCCTTCGACTACTGGCGGCGGTGGGAGCGGATGGTGCGCGACGACGCCGGTCGCTGGCGACTCCCGGGGGACCCGATCCCGCTGACCTTCTCGCTGCGAGCGCGGCCGGCGTAGCCGCTCGCGGGGCCCGTCCCGGCGCCCCCAGCGCGGTCCCACCGCCGAGGCTACTCGCCGAGCGCCTCGGCGTCGGCGCGCAGCTGTTCGACTATCGCCGGCCGCCCGCGGACCGACAGGGCGACCGTCTCTGCGCCGTACTCGATTGACTCGACGACCGCGCGGTCGTACGCCCGCGAGACGATCCCCATCGCCTCGTCGCGGTTGGGGAGCCGTAACTCGGCGCGCTCGGTCGGGAGCCGGTCCGCGATCGCCGCGCGGAGGCGGTCGAGGTTCGTCCCCTCGCGGACGCTGACCGCGACCGGCTCCGGGGCGAGGTCTGCGACCGCCTCGCGGCGCTCGGCGGGCGCGTCGCCGTCGAGCAGGTCGACCTTGTTCAGCGCCGTGACGACCGCCGACTCGTCGACGCCCTGGCCCGCCAGCACGTCGAGCGCGACCCCGACCTTCTCGCGCAACGCCGGGGGCGCGTCGCTCGCGTCGGCGACGAGCACGACCGCGTCGGCGGCCGCGGCGTCCGACAGCGTCTCGCTGAACGACTCGACCAGCCAGTGGGGGAGGTCGGCGACGAACCCGACGGTGTCGGTACAGAGGGTCCGCCGGCCGTCGACCGTCGCCCGCCGCGTCGTCGTCTCCAGCGTCTCGAACAGCCGGTCCCGCACCGCCGCCGTCTCCGTCGCGGCGTCGGGGTGGGGGTCGCGCCCGTTCGTGCCCGCCTCCTCGCCCGCGTCGAGGTCCAGGTCGTCGGCCAGCCGGCGCAACAGCGTCGACTTGCCGGCGTTCGTGTAGCCGGCGAGGGTCACCAGGTCGAACCCCTGCTCGCGGCGCTCGGCGCGGTGCTGCTCGGCCGGGTGCGGCAGGTCCGAGAGCTTGCGTTCGAGGTCGGCGATCCGGTTTTTCACCCCGTTGACCGGCGTCCCCTTCTCGACGCGCCTGTTCATCCCCTGCACGTCCGAGCGCGCCTTCAGCCGGGGGAGGTCGTACCGGAGCCGGGCGAGCTCCGTCTGCAGCTGCGCCCGGCGCGTGCTCGCCCGGTCGGCGAAGATGGCGAGCACCAGCCGGTAGCGGTCGAAGACGGTCGTCCCGTCGGGCAGCGCCTCCCTGATGGCGGCCGTCTGTCGGGGCGTCAGCTCCCCGTCGACGGCGACCAGGTCCGCGTCGGCCTCCGCGACCTGCGCCGAGAGTTCGGTGACCTTTCCGCGCCCGAAGTGCGTCCCCGGGTCCGCCGCGCGGGCCTGCGTCACCGCGCCGCGGACCTCGTAGCCCGCCGCCTCGGTCAGCGCCCGTATCTCGCCGGTGTCGACCGGCCGCTCGTCCGCTCGCGCCGCGACGATCGCTGTCGATCCCGTCCGTCGTCTCATGTCTGTGTGGATATCTCCGTCGGTGTGTCGGTCTGCGGGCGATACCGCCGCTCGGCCGCCGGACGGCCGCCGAGCTATCGGACCGTCGGAACTCGCCGGTCGCGGGCCGCCGCGGTGTCACGCCGTCGGCGCGTGAGCGCGGAGGCGACACACGGCCACGAGCGCGGGCCTGATCCGTGGATCGCTATCCACGAGGCGCGACGCGCTCGAAACCGGTGGACCGGTCAGCAGAAGTGTCTGATCTCCATCGCCGTGTCCGGGGGGTCGGCCGCGCCCGTCAAGAGCGTTGCCGTGGCGTGGCAACCGGTCCCACGATCAGAAGTCGCCCAGCGTCGCCTGGTTCTTCTTCAGCGACTGCGCGGGGATCCCGAGTTCCGAGGTGACGGCGGTCGCGAACGCGTCGGCGAAGCCGTGCTGGGTGTAGACCTGCTCGGGGTCGACGGCGGCGACGAGGCCGAGCAGTTCGTCGTAGTCGGGGTGGTCCGAGAGGACGAACCCCTCGTCGAATCCCCGGCGGTAGACGAACGAGTCGTCGACGGCCCACCCGGAGAACCCGGCCGTCGCAGCCCCGGTCGACTCGACCAGCGACTCGACCCACGGGCTCCGGGGTGAGCCCGAGAGAACGAGCGCGTCGCCCGCCCGGAGTTCCACCTCGGCGTCGTAGCGTTCCCCCGGGAAGGTCACGTCGCGGTGGCGCTCGATCACGTCGCTCACGTCGGCGACGGCGTCGGTCACGAACACCCGCTCCCGGTCGGCGCCCGCGAGGATCCGCTGGAGCTTCTGGGCCCGTCCCAGCGCGTAGCCGAACAGGAGGACCGGCCGGTCGGTCGTCGCCGCGAGCCACGACCGGACCGCCTCGACCGTCTCCTCGGTCGACGGGAACCGATACTCGGGCTTCCCGTAGGTCGTCTCGACGACCAGCACGTCGGCGGCGACGGGGTCGAACCCGTCGAGGTGGAAGCGGTCGCGCGTCGAGCAGTCGCCCGTGTAGAGGTACCGCCGCCCCGTCTCCGGGTCGGTGAGTCGCATCGCCCGCGAGCCCGCGACGTGGCCCGCGGGGAACCGCTCGACCGCGGGGTGGTCGACCGCGGTCGGGGCGGCGCCGTCGCGCCGGGCGCCGAGCAGTGCCGTCGTCAGCTCCGAGGCGACGACCGCCGACCCGGCCGCGTAGTGGTCGCCGTGTGCGTGGCTCACCAGCGTCGCGTCGGCGTCGCCGCTCCCGTCCGCGACGAACCGCTCGCCGCCCGCGAACGTCACCTCGATCCCGCTCCCCAGCCGGACTCGCCGAGTCACGCCCCTCCGTAGGCCCCTCGGCCGAATATACGTGTCGTCGGACGGTCGGCCGTCGCCGCGTACACGCTGTATGACATCGAAGACAGCGTCCGCATATCCGGCGGTTCGTCGGCTCCTACCCGGAACGCCTATGCCACCGACACCTGTAGCGGTCGGCCGATGAGCTGGCGCGACATTCGACCGGTGGCGGTCGGCGTTCCCCGTCGCGAGGACGAGGTGCTCCTGAGTCGGCTGCACGACAGCGACGGCACCGAGACGTTCTATCGCCCCATCGGCGGCGGGATCGAGTTCGGCGAGTCGAGCGACGAGGCGCTGGCCCGCGAGTTCGAGGAGGAACTCGACGTCGAGGTCGTCGAGGCCGACCTGCTGGAGACCCTGGAGAACACGTTTACCTTCGAGGGTCGGCGGGGTCACGAGATCTGGTTTCTCTACGACGTCACGCTCGCGGAGTCGTGGCCGTACGAGCGCGACGAGTTCGATGGGCGAGAGCCCGAGGCCGACGAGACCTACAGAGCGGTCTGGACGCCGGTCGACGCGCTCGACGACGTGACCGTCTATCCCGAACACCTCGCGTCGCTGCTCTGACTCGCCTGGCGGGCGACCGAGACCGTCGAATCGACAGGCCCAAACCGCCCGATAGCGTGGTGATCGTACGGGGTACGTGCCGCCGAGAAACAACCAGGCACGGCTTCGAACCCGACCATGGCAGACGCACATCGCGATCCGTCGAGAACCAGCAGGATCGACACGGCGATCGGACTCGTCCTCGAAGACCGGCGCACCGCCGAGCGACGGCAGGTGATCTACACCGACGCGCAGGTGGTGCTCCTGCGCGACGAGTCGGGCGGGACGACGCTCGTCCGCCGCGACGCCTTCGACGCCGAACTCGGGACGCGCTACCGCCCGCGGCCGGGCGCCGAGGCGCCGAGCGACGCCGGCCAGTACGACCGCCTCCGCGAACGGCTTGCCGCCTACGAGCGCGAGGAGGGCCGCAAGGCGAGACACAAGGCCGACGCGCTCCGCGAGGCGCTGGACTTGCTCGCCGAACCGGAGCGCGACCGGGACGACAGTGATCCGGACGGGAGCGGCGACAGTTCGGGCGACGCCCCCGGTCCCGATACCGACCCGGAGGTCCCCTTCGAGGCGGTCCCGGGCATCGGCCCGAAGACCGCCGGGAAACTCCGGACCGCGGGCTACGTCACGGAGAGCGACGTGCGCGGCGCGGCGGACGACGCGCTCCTGGCGGTCGCCGGGCTCGGGCGGGAGACCCTGGAGAACCTCCGCGAGTTCGTCGACTGACCGGCGGGCGACGACCGCCGCGCTCGCGGCACCGACGGCGGCAGTGCCGGCTACCACTCCAGCGAGACGGCGTCGCCGACGCCGAGGTCGAACGCCTCGTCGCCGCGGCCCCTGTTCACGGCGAACTCGACGTTGCCGTGGCTGCCGACAGTCACGAGCCGCTCGCCGGGGTCGCGGGCGGCGTAGGCGTCGCGGACCGGGACCGGCTCGCCGTCGACCCGGACCGCCTCGCGGTCGGCTACCGTCTCGCCGGGGACGTTCGTGATGACGTTGCCGAAGCCGTCGACGACGAGCACTTCGCCGCGGGCTCCGGCGCCGGTGACCTCCGGCTCGGGGAACGTCAGGTCCACCCACTCGTCGGTCCGGGTACACCGGTCGATGTCGCCGGCGCCGCCCGCGTCGTGTACGTCTGCAGCCGCGGGCGCGAACACGTCGCGGCCGTGGAACGTGTTGCTCGCCGTCTCGGCGTCCTCGTACTCGACCCGCCACACGCCGAAGTCCCGGCCGGCGGCGTCCGTATCGTCGCCGCCGGCGAGTTCGCGGGCGACCGGGATCGCGACGCCGTTGTCGGGCGCGACGATCCGGTGGTCGCCGGCCTCGACGACGACGGCGGCGCGGTCCGTCCCGACGCCGGGGTCGACGACGACGCAGTGGGTGGCCGGCGGGAAGTACGGCAGCACCTCGCGCAGCCAGAAGGCCGCCGCGCGCACGTCCTGACGCGGGAAGTCGTGGGCGATGTCCTCGATCCGGGCGTCCGACCGGGAGCAGATCACGCCCCGCATCGCCGCGGGGTACGGGCTCGGGAAGTCCGAGGCGAGCGTTATCATACCCGATGGCACGGCGATACGTCGGTTAACTCCCCCGGTCTGTTCCGGCGCGGCGATGCGGCCCGCTCACACTATCCGAGCGTCGGCCGGGTCGAACCCGAGCGTCAGCGCGTCGCCGTCGTGAGGGTCGGGCGTCCGGAAGACGACGGTCCGGTCGCCCCAGTCGGCGTAGTAGCGGGTGGTCTCGCCGAGGAACTCCGCGGTGTCGACCGCGACCTCGAAGCGGTTGGCGTCGGCGCCCACGCGCAGGTCCTCCGGCCGGACGCAGAAGGTCACTGTATCGCTCGCCGCGCCCGTCCCGTCACCGACTCCGTCGTCGATCCGGAACTCCGTCCCGTCGACCGCTACCGTGGTCCCGTCGCCGTCGCGGCCGACCGCCTCGCCGCGGAAGAGGTTGTTCTCCCCGACGAACGAGGCGACGAACTCCGTCGCGGGCCGCTCGTACACCTCCCGCGGCGTGCCGACCTGTTCGACGGTCCCGTCGCTCATCACGGCGAGGCGGTCGGAGATCGCGAGCGCCTCCGCCTGGTCGTGGGTGACGTAGACGGTGGTCACCCCCAGGTCCGTCTGGATGCGCTTGACCTGCCGGCGCAACGTCTCGCGCAGGCGGGCGTCCAGCGCCGACATCGGCTCGTCGAGCAGGAGCACGTCCGGCGCCGGCGCGAGCGCGCGGGCCAGCGCGACCCGCTGTTGCTGGCCGCCCGAGAGCTGGTCGGGCTCGCGGTCGCCCATGCCCGAGAGGTCCACCAGCTCCAGCAGGTCGGCCACACGTTCGTCGACCGACTGGCCGTCCGGCGGGTCGGCGAACTTCAGCCCGTAGGCGACGTTCTCGCGGACGCTCATGTGGGGGAACAGGGCGTAGTTCTGGAAGACGATGCCCACGTCCCGTTCCTCGGTCGGGACGCCGGCCACGTCCGCGCCGCCGAAGCGGACGGTGCCCGCGGTGGGCGATTCGAGGCCGGCGATCGTCCGGAGGGTCGTCGTCTTCCCGCACCCGGAGGGGCCGACGAGCGTGAAGAACTCGCCCTCGGCGATGTCGAGGGTGACGCCGTCGAGCGCGACGGTGTCGTCGAAGGCCTTCCGGACGCCGTCGAGCTGCAGGTCAACCACCGAAACCACTCCCCTCGCCGAGGCGGTCGATTACCACGAAGCTCACGCTCGTCACGACGAGCAGGACGACGCCCATCGCGGTCGCGGGGCCGAGCCGTCGGCCGATGAACCGCTCGATGGCGACCGGCATGGTGTAGCCCGAGCCGCCGGTGGCCAGTATAACCGTCGAATCGAACTCGCCGATGCTGATGGCGAAGGCGAAGGCGGTCCCCGCGAGGACGGCCGGGACGACCAGCGGGAGTTCGATGTCGAGCATCACCCGGGCGCGGGAGGCCCCGAGCGAGCGCGCCGACTCGACGACCGAGTCGTCGATGCCGGAGAGGGCGGGCGCGACGTTGCGCGTGACGAACGGGTAGGCGCCGACGGCGTGGGCGGCGACGATGGCGACCGCGCCCGTGGCGGTGAACCGATAGCCGAAAGCTTCGGTGCCGAAGACCCACCCGCGGAGCAGCCCCAGGCCGACGACGACGCCGCTGACGGCGAACGGCGCCATCGAGAGCGTGTCGATCAGCTTGCGCCCGCGGAACTGTCGGGTGCTGACGACGGCGAGGAACACGCCCATCGGGACCGCCAGGAGAAGCGTTCCCGCGCCGAAGATCAGGGAGTTCGTGACGGCCGTCAGCGGCTTGACCTGGAAGGCGTAGGCGCTGGTCTGCCGCTCGACCAGGAAGCGGTAGTTGCGGAGCGTGAACCCCTCGGGACCGGTGACGCTGCTGTAGACCAGACTGACGATGGGGACGACGAAGACGACGACGGCCACGACGGCGTAGCCCCAGGCGAACAGCCGCCGTTTCGTCGCCGGGCCGAACAGGTCGACCCGCTCTGCCGGGCGCGCGGCGCCGGTCGCCCGCTGGCGCGCCTCGTAGCGCAGGTAGGCGTAGGTCAGCGCCAGCGAGAACAGCATCTCCATCGTCGCGAGCGTCGAGGCGGTCCCGTAGTCGAGCTGGCTGATCCGGTGGTAGACCCACACCTCGACGGTCGCCAGCGAGAGCCCGCCGAGCGCGAGCACGACGGCGAACGACATGAACGAGAAGATGAACGTGAGCAGGGCGCCGGTCAGGATCGCGGGGAGCAACTGGGGGATCACCACGTCCCAGAACGCCCGCAGCGGCGACGCGCCCAGCGAGCGGGCGGTCTCGGTCATCTCCGCGTCGATGCCCTCCCACGACGCGGCGGTGATCCGCGCGACCAGCGGCGCGTCGTAGAAGGCGTGGGCGAGGACGATGATCCCGAGCGTGCCCGTGAAACTGGACACCTGCAGCCCCAGCGTCTGCAGCGTCCCGGTGACGACGCCGTTCGCGCCGAACGTGGCGACGAACCCGATCGCGACGAGGATCGTCGGCATGACAAAGGGGAGCGC
Organism: Halosimplex halophilum; assembly: GCF_004698125.1. Lineage (NCBI taxonomy): Archaea > Methanobacteriati > Methanobacteriota > Halobacteria > Halobacteriales > Haloarculaceae > Halosimplex > Halosimplex halophilum. The sequence goes on along the minus strand of NZ_ML214297.1, from coordinate 1,012,991 downwards.
CGTCAGCGAGCGGACCGTCCGGCGGCCGGGGAACTCGAAGCGGGCGAGGACGTACGCGCCGGGCAGCCCCAGCAGGACGGCGGCGACCGTCGACAGCAGCGCCTGGTAGGCGGTGAATCCGAACAGCCCCAGCCGGTAGTCGGGGAACGACCGCACGATAACGGCCGGGTCGTCCAGCGCCTGGGCGACGACGCCGAAGTAGAACGGGTCGCGCAGCACCTCGGCGACGGTCGCGAGGGTGTAGACGCCGTCGACGCGGACCGCCTCGACGAGGACGATCCCCACCGGGTAGAAGAACATCAGCCCCAGCAGCGCGAGCGTCGCGGCTGCCAGCGCAGGGGCGCTCAGCCGTTCGACGACCCGGGCGGGCCGCATCTACTGCGTCGCGATCTGGCGCGACCAGTCGCTGAGCCACGGCTCGACGTTGCCCATCAGCTCGTCGTAGCCGAAGCTGACGATCTCCTCGGGCTCGTAGACGAGGTCGTAGTAGTCCGAGGGGAGCTCCGCGTTGTCGACCGCCGGGAGCGCGACGTTGCGCTGGGCGATCTCCGCCTGGATCTCCGGCCGGAGGACGAAGTCGATGAACTCCGTCGCCAGCCCCATCCGGTCGGTGCCGGTGAACGGTGCGGCCCCCTCCAGATAGGCGTAGCCCGAATCGTTGAGGAACCCGACCTGGTGGCGGGCCATGTCCTGGTCGTAGCGGTCGGCGTACACCTGGTCCGTCGAGTAGGAGACGACCATCGGCGCCTCGTCGTTCGAGTAGGCGTCGTAGGCGGTCCCCCAGTCCTGCAGGACGCGCGTCCCGTTGTCCATCAGCTCCGACCAGTAGTCGAGGTAGCCGTCCTCGCCGAACTGGTCGATGGTCCAGAACATGAACTCCAGGCCCGTCTCGCTGTTTTGCGGGTTGGGCACGAGCAGCCCGTTCTCGTAGGGGTCGCTCGCCAGCTCGTCGAACGTCTCGGGCGCGTCGACGCCGCGCTCGTCGAGGGCGTTCTGGTTGTAGACGAGGCTGATGTAGGAGGCGCCGACGGGGATGGCCCGCTCCTGGGGGTCGAAGCGGTAGTCGTCGACGACCGCGTCGGCGTTCGAGAGCGCCCCCGTGTCGACGCTGGTGAACAGCGAGTCGCCCTCGCCGACCCCGCGGTCGGCCTTGACGAGGTTCTCCGGCGTCAGCCCGAGGAACAGGTCGGTGTCGATGCTGACGCCCTGCTGGCGCCGCTGGAGGAAGTAGTCCATGCTGCTCTCGGGCGCGAACCACTGCAGGTCAGCGTCGTACTCGGACTCGAAGCGCTCCTTGAGCCACGGGCCCGGGCTCGAACTCGGCGCGTCGACGAACGAGGGGTACGTGCCCACGCGCAGCAGCGGCGTCCCGCCCGAGGCGGTTCCGGTCACCGTCCCGTCGGCCGTCTCGGTCGCGGTGCCGTCGCCGTCCGTGGCGGTCGAACCGCTCCCGGGTGTGTCGGTCGAGTCGCCCTCCGTCGCGGTCGCGTCGTCGGTCGGTTCGGCGCTACAGCCGGCCACGAGTCCGGCGGCCCCCGCGCCCACGGTGGTCAGGAAACGTCGTCGGTTCACAACCAGGGAATATAGGCGGCGAATAAAATACCCCGCGATCCCGACCCGACGGATCCGGAGGAAATCTCCCGTTTCGGGACGCGAACGGACAGGATCGGACAACGAAACGGAACGAACCGGCACGGGCGCGGGACTCGCCAGCGGTCGGCTCGCGCGGCCGCCGTCAGATGTCGACGGTCGGGACGGGCGACTCGTCGGACCGCCGTTCCTCGACCATCGCGGCCTGTTCGTCGTCGTCCATCGGCTCGAACTCGGCGGCGGCGTCGAGGATGTCGCCGACGAGCCGCGGGTCGCCGGCGTTGGTCAGGGTCGTGACGCCCTCCTGTGCGAGCGTGAACCGGAGGCACCGCCGCAGGTCCGCGGGGTCGTCGTACGGCTCGTACCAGGTGTTGTAGGGCCGCTCCGCCTCGGGCAGGTCGTCGGGCCACGGCCGCTTCGCGAACGTCTTGATCGCCAGCACGCCCATCCCCTGCTCGGAGAGCTCGCGGGCCAGCGCGGGGAACTCGTGGTCCGGGCCCTCCTTCGCGGCGACGGTCGCGTTGACCGGGAACATCGCCGTCTCCAGGTCCGGGATGCGGTCGACGGCCTCGCGGATCACGTCGGGGCTACCGTGGCTCGTCAGGCCGATGTGGTCGATGATCCCTTCCTCCTGAGCCTCGCGGTAGGCCTTCAGGGCGCCGTCGTCGGCGGTTATCTCGTCGATCTCCGACGACTCGGTGACGGCGTGGAACTGGTACAGGTCGATGTGGTCGACGCCGAGGCGGTCGAGCGACGCCTCGAGCTTCTCCCAGGCGCCCTCGTAGCCCCGTTCGAGCGTCTTGCACCCGAGGAACACCTCGTCGCGGCGGTCGGCCAGCGTCGGTGCGAGTTTGACCTCAGCCGTGCCGTACTGGGGCGCCACGTCGATGTGGTTGACTCCGCGGTCGAGGACCCGCTCGGTCATCTCGTCGGCCTCGGCCTGGTCGAGGAAGTCGAGCGCGATCGCGCCGAAGGTCAACACCGTGCTCTCCTGGCCGGTGTCGCCCAGCGGTCTGGTCTCCATGGCCGGAGTAGGGACGAGAGCGGCAAAAACCCCGGTGCCCCCGGCGTGTGCGTCCGGGGGGAGGCGACCGTCGGCCGGCCGGGGGAGCGCGCGGCGCGTCCGGCAGTTATTCTGGCGTATGCTTTATGCCCGGTGACCGGCAAGGGGCGATCATGGTTCAGTGTGAGATGTGCGGGAGCGAGACGAGTTCCCCCAACCGCGTCAAGGTCGAGGGGGCGGAGCTCGACGTCTGCGACGAGTGCACCGACTTCGGCACGGAGGTCAAACAGCAGTCCTCGTCGTCGGCCTCGACGAAGTACTCGACCTCGTCGTCGGACTCGTCGTCGAGTTCGGGTGGGTCGTCGTCGGGCTCCTCGTCGAGTTCGGGCGGGTCCTCGCGGCGCCGGCAGGACATGTTCGACGAGATGGACGAGCTCGCGCAGGACTACGACGAGATCGTCCGCTCGGCCCGGGAGTCCGCGGGCATGAGTCAGGAGGACCTGGCCCGCAAGCTCAACGAGAAGGCCAGCCTCATCCGGAAGATCGAGCGGGGCGACACCCTCCCGAGCGACGAGGTCCAGCGCAAGCTCGAGAGCGCGCTGGACGTGGACCTGTCCGCCGGCGGGACGACCGACGAGTCCGAGTGGTCGGGCGGCGACTCGACCGGGGAGTACACGCTCGGCGACGTTGTCGAACGAAAGGACTCCTGATCGCTGCGGAGCGGAACCGGACGAGCGGACCGTACGCGGCCGGTCACTGCGTTTTCGTCACGTAGTCGTCACCGAGGTCGTCGGCGATCCCCTGGACGGTCTCCTCCATCTCGGCGATCTCCCGCTGGAGGCGCTGGAAGGTGTCGCTGTCGGCGAGTTCCGACTCGGTCTTCTCGACCCGCAGGACGTTGCGCTTGAGCTTCTTCGCGGTGAGCTCGCGCTTGCGGTCGGTGTACTCCGAGAGCTTCAGCAGGCGGTCGACGACCTCTCTGAGCCGGTCCCTGGTCACGGGCTTGACGACGTAGTCGTCACAGCCCATGTCGATGATGTCGAAGTCCGGGTCGACGGCGGTGACCATGGCGACCCGACACCGGAGGCCCCGCTCCTGGATCTCCGCGAGGACCTCGTTGCCGGAGACGATGGGCATCCGCCGGTCGAGCAGGACCACGTCCAGGTCCGCGGCGAGCATCTCCAGGGCCTCGGCGCCGCCGTAGGCGGTCCGCACGTCGTACTCCCCGTCGAGGTACTCGGTGTACAGCTCGGCGAGGTGGTCCTCGTCCTCCACGACCAGCACCGTCCCGCGTTCGGCGGTCCCCTGTGTCACGACGGACTGATATTGCGAGACGACCGTCTTAACTCTCACCCTCGCCGCCCGGGCCGGTTCGCCGGGCGACGGACGCCGACCGACAGCCGCGGGGCGACGGACGCCGACTGACAGCCACCGACCCCGGCCGGCTCGGGGCCTCCCCGGCCTGCGAGCGGGCAGCCGTCGCCCCTCCCTCGGGGAGCGATTCCCGACGGCGTCGCCGGACTCACAACCTATTTCCCCGTCGCGGTCGCCCACTCGGGTATGTTCGTCCTGGTCAACCTGAAGGCCTACCCGTGTGACCCCGTCGAGATCGCCGAGGCGGCCGCCGACGTGAGCGACGCGACCGGCGTGCGGATCGCCGTCGCCCCGCAGGCCGCTCACCTCTCGGCAGTCGCCGAGACGGGCGTCGAGACGTGGGCCCAGCACGTCAGCCCCGTCGAGCACGGCAGCCACACCGGCAGCACGCTCGCGGAGGCCGTCGCCGACGCCGGCGCCGAAGGGACGCTGCTCAACCACTCCGAGGCGCGGCGCAAGCTCGCCGACATCGACGCCAGTCTGGACGCGGCCGAGCGGGCGGGCCTGGAGACGGTCGTCTGCGCGAACAACCCCGGTCAGGTCGGCGCCGCGGCCGCGCTCGGCCCCGACGCGGTCGCCGTCGAACCGCCGGAACTCATCGGCACGGGGACGCCCGTCAGCAAGGCCGACCCCGACATCGTCACCGACGCAGTCGAGGCGGCCGCCGCCGTCGACGAGTCGGTCGACGTGTTCTGCGGCGCCGGCATCTCGACCGGCGACGACCTCGACGCGGCCCGCGAGCTGGGCGCGACGGGCGTCCTGCTGGCCAGCGGCGTCGCGAAGGCCGACGACCCCCGGGCCGCGCTCGAAGACCTGGTCGAGCCGCTCGCCTGACTCATTCGACGGACGGGAGCGCGACCACCTCGCGGACGGCGTCGGCGTCGACCGCGAGCGCGACCCGCTCCGTCTCGCGGTCGTAGTCCACGATCCCCGCGTCGGCGAGCTTGGGGGCGTGGACGTGATAGAGCGCCGTCGTCACCGACCGGACCGTCGACTGGGGGACCGACTCGGAGTCGTGTTTCCGCGCGGCGAGGGCGTCCGCGATCGCCGACAGGTGGAGGCTCTCCCCGCGGTCGGCGAGCATCGCGACGACGAACCGTCGGTCGGCGACGGCGAGCGCGGAGTAGACGAGGCTCGGGTCTGCTTCGGAGAGCTGGTCCGCGGAACCGTCGATGGGTCTCTGACTGCTCATTCTGGTTCGAGGGAGGGGCCACAGCCGGTTCAGGTACCGCCTTCGGTCGTACCGCCGTTCAAGTACCCTCGTCCGACCCGTCGAGCAACAGCGCGTTGCGGACGAGCGCCGCGGATCCGCGGCGGATCCGCTGGGAGGCGGCGTTCCCGGAGATCCCCAGCTGCTCGCCGAGGTCCGCCGCTGACGCGCCGCGGGGCACGTCGAAGTAGCCCGCGCGGACGGCCGCCGCGAGCGCCTCGTACTGCTCGGGGGTCAGGCCGTACTCCCGCTGGCGCGGGCCGGAGGGATGCCACAGCGAGCGCACCTCGAAGCGCCGACCCGTCTCCTCGAAGTACTCCTGGAACGACGAGACCATCCCCTCGTCGGCGAACCTGAGCCGGAGCGACCAGGTGTCGTCGCTCGCCGACGCCTCGACGATGGCCGCGTGGTGGTCGACCATGTCGTGGATCAGCTCCTGGAAGGGCTCCGCCCAGACGACCCGGAACATGACCGCGTCGTCGGCCCGCTCGGCGACCGACATCGTCTCGACGGCGGGCGCCTCGGCGAGCGACTCACCGAACGCGTCGAGGTCCTCGCCCGTCGCCCAGAGGAACGGGAACACCTCGCGCGGGCTGTGGGTGGCCTGCCGGTTGGCCGTGACGTTCGTCTCCGGGTGGCTCGCGAGCGCCTCGGCGAGCGCGAACGACTCGGTCGGGACCGTGAAGTCACCGATGACACTCACGGGATCGGTACGGCCCTCACACCGATAAGCGTCCGCTGACGTTTCGATCCCGTCTGGATACCGGATACTCCCCGCGGTGACGCACCTTTAGTCGTTCGCGGCACTACGCCGGATATGGAAGACCACGTGAAAGACGGCGCCGTCCGCAGACAGCTCGACCCGGAGGAGGCCGAACCCGCCGCGCAGGTCGCGGCGATGGTCGCCGACATCCGCGGGACGGACGTGACCGAGCTGAGGGACATGTACGGCTGCGCCGACAGCGTACTCGACAATCTCTTCTCGGACCCGCCGGACGACGACGCCCGGATGGACGTGTCGTTCGACTACGAGGGGTTCCGGGTCACAGTCGAGCAGGACGGAACCGTGCGGTTCCGGGAACGGGCGTAACTCACCGCGCCGACGGGCGGTCGGGCCGTCCGCTGTCGGTGGGTATTTCCTCGGTTCGTCACTACCCCCGGTATGGTCGGCGACGACGCGAGTCGTGACGCGGCGAGCGGCGCCACGGGCGGCGGACCGTCGGCCGATGCGTCGTCGGACGGCCGGCCGTCGGACGGCTCGGGGCCGCCCGACGGCGCGATCCCGGACGCGGTCCCGCCGAGTTCCTACGCGCTGGTCGTCCTCGGCGCTGTGAGCTACCTCCTGCTGATGGCCAACTGGTTCGCCCTGGCGGCCTTCCTCGAACCCATCGGGCGCCAGCTCGGCCTCTCGGACACCCAGGCGGGCGCGCTGGTGGGCGCAGTCCCGCTGACCTACGTCCCGCTCTCGCTGCTGTCGGGGCTCGCGCTCGACCGCATCGGCGCCCGCCGGGGCATCGCGCTCGCGGTCGGGGTCTTCGGCGTCGCGCAACTGCTGCGGTCGGCGACGACCGGCTTCACGGGGATGCTCGCGACGACCGTCCTGTTCGCCGTCGGCGCGACAGGGATCACGTTCGGCCTGCCGAAGCTCGTGGCGAGCGTCTTCCCCTCGCGGCTGCTCGGGACGATGTCGACGGTGTACATCCTCGGCTCCTACGCCGGCACGGCCGCGGCCTATAGCGTCGGCCGGGCGATTCTGGGGCCCGCGCTGGGCGGGTGGCGACCGACCTTCCGCGTCCTCGCCGGCGCGGCGCTGGCCTTCCTGGTCGTCTGGATCCCGGTCGCCGCGTGGCACGCCCGCCGCCACGGGACGCCCTACGGCGACGACGCCGAGAGCGACTTCGCGCTCGGGTCGCTCCGGGCGGACGTGGCCCGGGTCTTCTCCCACCGCGTGATGCGGCTACTGGTCGTCGTCGGCACCGTCTACCTCCTGCTGGGTCACAGCCTCCAGGGGTGGCTGCCCACCCTCGCGGGCGCTCGCGGCGCGGCCCCCGCGCGGGCCGCGGCCGTCGCGACGCTGTTCGTCGTCGGCCAGGCCGCCGGCACCGTCGTCGTCCCGCCGCTCTCCGACCGGCTGGGTCGCCGCCGCGAGGCGGTCGTCGCCTGCGGCGGCGCGGCACTGCTTGGGGTCGCCGGCCTCGCGGTCGGCCGGAGCGTGCTCGCCGCGAGCGTCGCCGCCGTGGTCGTCGGGACCGGCGTCGGCGGCGTCTCGCCGCTCGTCCGCGCTATCCCGACCGAGATCGAGGACATCGGCCCGGCGCTGACCGCGACCGCGGTGAGCCTCGTCTTCGCCGTCGGCGAACTCGGCGGCTTCTTCGGCCCGTTCCTCGTCGGCGGGCTCAGGGATCTGACGGGCTCGTTCGCCCCCGGGCTAGCGGTGCTGGCGGTCGGCGCCCTCGCGATGGTCACTGCGGGCCTGCGGCTGCCCGAGATCTGAGTCGCTCCGTCTCGTCACCCCGTGCCGCCGCGACTTCAGTCGTCCCACCGCTCCACGTCGAGTTCCAGCCGCCAGTCGAACTCGACCGCTTCGGCGTCCCCGTCGCCGCCGACCCGAACTGGTGTCGTGAACCGGTAGGTGCCGGGGCGCATGTAGCCGTCCGCCAGATAGTCGTCCCAGACCTCGTAGGTGAAGTACCGCTGGCCGCCGGATGCCAGCGTGTACCCGCCACAGGAGTACGCCCGGTAGGCGGGGCTTCCGTCGGGGACGCGGTCGAGGGTCCAGCACTCGCCCGCGCGTTCGTCGCGCCCGGGCGCGTCCTGGCTCCGGTAGAGCCACAGGCCGCCGTCGTCGCTCCGCCCGTTCCGGTTGAACAGGTGACACCGCGTGTCGTCGACGACGTTCGCCTCTCGCCGCGCGCCCGTGTTCGCGAATTCGATCCGCACCTGGGCCGGCGATTCGGGGCTGCTGTGGGCGGTCGTCACGACCGGGTCGATCATCAGTTCGGCGGCCTCGGGCACGTCGGCGGTGTCGGCGAGCGTCACCCGCCGCCCGGTCGCTCCCTCGCAAGCCGGCGGCGTCGGCGTCCCCGAGTCCGTAGAGTTCGCGCGGGCCTGACAGCCGGCGAATCCGGCCGCTCCCGCTCCGGCCGCGGCGAGCAGGTCGCGTCGGCGCACGGGTCGGCAGTCGCTCGCGGACGTGATAACGATTCGGAACGAATCCACCAGCGGGAAGCGAGCGGACAGCTCCGTCGATAGAGTCCTCGCCGGTCAGTCGAGGATCTCGACTTCGTCGTTATCGACGGCGAGGGCGGAGTCGTCGTCGGTACTGTCGTCGTCAGCACTGTCGTCGTCGTCGGGTCGCAGGTCGTCGAGGCCGTTGGTGGCGTCTCCGGCCGGTACGTCTCCGGCGCCGGTCCCAGTGGCCGCGTCGGCGCCCTCGATCTGGTCGAGTTCGTCGGCCTGCTCGTGGTCGTCGCCGTCCTCGGCCTCGTCGACCGGCACGTCCTCGGGGTCGTCCCCGTCGAGCGCGCGCTCGACCTGCTGGACGAACGAGTCGACCGTCTCGCGGTCGGTGCGCTCGCGCAGGAGCGCGGGGACGCGGTAGTCGTAGCGCCCGCGGCCGACGTGTTCGACGAGCCCGTGGACGCGCAGCCGCCGGTTGCGGGCGTAGGCCCGGGTGCGGTCGTCGGAGCCGCCGGCCGCGAACAGCGCGTCGGTCGGGGTCCCCGGCCCGTGGTCGCGGTAGTACCGCAGCATCTGCCGGGTCTCGGCCTCCAGGTCGGCCAGGTCGTCGGCCAGGTCGCGGGCGAACGCGGCGGCGTCCTCGACCGTCCCGTCGTCGACGGCCGTCGAGGTGCCCGCCTCGAAGGCGTCGGTCGCGCGGTCGCCCAGCGGGTCGTCCTCGACCCCGTCGAACCCGCGGGTCATCGCCGCGTCGTCGCCCCCGTCGAGCCCCTCGTCGGCCCGCGCGGTCGTTCCACCGTCCGTAGCCGCGCTCTCGGCGGGTTCGGCGTCGTCACCGAACCCCTCGGCAATTCCGCCGAACATCCCGCCGTCGTCGGCTGCGGGGCTGGTGTCTGCGTCCGTATCCCCGCCGCCGTCCTCCGCCCCGTCGGCGCCGCCCTCCCAGGCCTCGGCGCGGGCGGCCTCGTCGCCGGGCCAGGTCATCGCCGACTCGTCGTAGCCGTCGTCCTCGCGGGCGGTCTCGTCGGGCAGCGGCGGCTCCTCGTCGCCCGCACCCTCGTCCGCTCGCGCCGGTCCCTCGACCCACTCGTCGGCGTCGTCGAACGACGACTGGTCGCCCTTCTCGGCCGCCCGGCGCTCGCGCATCCGCTCCTGTTCCGTCCGGCCGGGGTTCGCGCCCTTGACGTGGTCGACCAGCGCCTGCGTGAACTGGTCGGCCATCCGCTGCATGTCGCGGGCGTCCTGCAGTTCCGCCTCGAGCTCGGCGATACGGGAGTTCTTCTCGTCTAACTCCTCGCGCAGCTCCGCGATTCGGTCCTCGGTCTCGGCCTTCTCCTCGCTGATCTCCTGCAACTCGGAGACCAGGTCGTCGCTGACGGACTTGAGGTCCGGCCGCTCGAAGTCGTCGAGGCCGGGGGTGGCGCCGGCGTCGAAGGTCTGCTTGCGGCGGAACTGCACCCGCCGGATGTCCTCGTCCCAGTCGTTCATCAGGAACGCCTCGCCGTCGTCGAGGTCCTCGACGGCCTCGGCGTAGTCGTTGTCGAGGACGCGGCTCACGACCTTCGTGTCGTTGTTCCAGGTGAGCCGGTGCCAGACGAGCCAGTCGCACTGGGTGATGAAGTCCTTCTTCACGTCGGCGGGCCGCTGGCTGATGCCGACGATCCCCAGGCCGTGCTTGCGGCCGCGCTTGGAGATCTTGATGAGCATCTTGCCGCACTCGCCGACGCTGCCCTTCTGGGGGATCCACTCGTGGACCTCCTCGACGAGCATGAGGAAGGGCTGTTTGAGCTTCTTGGCCTTGGCGAACAGCCGCTTGGAGACCTCCGTGAGCAGGTCCGCGGCCTCGTCCTCGTCGAGAAAGGAGGACACGTCGAGGATGATGGGGACGTTCTGCTCTAAGGCGAGCGTGGCGATCTTCTCGGCGTGTTCGGTGGTGACCTGGATGTCGCACTCGTCGTCGGCGCCGGCGTGGAGGATCTCGTACTCCTCCTTGAGGCCGTAGTACTCGCCGTCGATGTCGACGATGAGCATGCCGAAGCCGTTGTCGAGGAGCTTCTCGACGACGACGCTGGCGGTGTTGGACTTGCCCGAGCCGGACTTGCCGGTGACGAACCCGCGCCCGGTCAGCAGTTCGACGACCGGCAGGTCGACGGCCCGGCCCGGATCGCCCGACCCGCACGGTCCGTCGCTCACGTCCGCGACGGTGATCGACTCTGTCTCTGCCATTACCGATCCACACCCGCGGCCGAGCCATAAGCCCCCGTCAGACGGAGGTCTGACGCCCGATACTCGGCTGCTCCACGGTCGCTTCCGGGCCGACGACCGGTCGCAGACGCGGTCCGAGCGGCGTTCGGGCCGTACGGAGTGTTGCGGTGAGCGGTCGCGGTGCGGTCGGCGCGCGCTGGAGCGCGTTTTATCGCGCGACAGTAGCCGCGCGAGGTCTTCGTGAACTGTGTGAACGAAGGCTCGTCGGAGCTTGCTCCGACGGTGGATTCGCGACTCGCGTGTCGCGAATCGGCTGGGGAGGCTCGTGGCCGTCTGCGGTGCGGTCGCGGTGCCGTGCTGTGCGGTCCCTGGCGTCCGCGCGAACGTGTGAGCGCGGGCTCGGGAGAGCTTGCTCTCCCGGCGGACTGAACGGGCGAGGCGCGCTCGCGCCGATAGTCGCCTGAGCGGGCACTATCCGCGCGGTGCGAGGCGCTGGGCGCCTCGAAGCGAACGGCTGTGCCGTGAGCGGGCGGTGCGGAGAGCGCGGATATCCCGCTTGGTTCGAGAGAGCGTCGCTCTCTCGTCACTGAGCGAATCGGAGATTCGCGAGGTCCGCAGGAGCTCCGCTCCTGCGAGATCCCGAAAATCTTCGATTTTCGGAGACAGCGACCGCGAGCGCGCCGAGGGCGTTCAGCGCTCACCGTCGAGTGCGGTCGCTGTCGTACTCATCTCTTCCGCGCCAGAACGACCCGAAACACCCACTCGACTCACAGCGGCTCTTACCCGTCGACCGAAACGACCCCGACTCGCAGCGGTCGGTGTCCTTTTGCCGGTACCGCCGACAGGGGAGGTATGGACGAGCCGTCGATCCTCCTGACGAACGACGACGGGATCGAGAGCGCGGGCCTCCGTGCGCTCTACGAGGCGCTGACCGAGATCGGCGACGTGACGGTCGTCGCTCCGGCGGAGGACCAGAGCGCGGTCGGGCGGTCGCTGTCCCACGAGGTGACCGTCCACGAGCACGACCTGGGCCACGCCATCGAGGGGACGCCGGCTGACTGCACCGTCGCCGGACTCGGGTCGCTGGTCCCGGACGCGGACATCGTCGTCGCTGGGTGCAACCAGGGCGCGAACCTCGGGGCGTACGTCCTCGGGCGCTCCGGGACCGTCTCGGCGGCCGTCGAGGCGACCTTCTTCGACGTGCCCGCGATCTCGGTGTCGATGTACATCCCCGTCCGCGACGACGCGGCGTTCAACGACGTGCAGGTCGACCCCGACAGCTACGCCGAGGCGGCACGCGCCACGGAGTACCTCGTCCAGCGGGCCCCCGAGACGGGCGTGTTCGACAGCGCGGACTACCTGAACGTCAACGCGCCGGTCGCCGAGTGGGGGCCGGCGGAGATGGCGGTCACGTTCCCCTCGGAGGTGTACCAGATGACCGCGACCCGCGAGGAAGACGGCGTCCACCTCCACGACCGGATCTGGGAGCGGATGGCCGACGGCGACATCCCCGACCCCGAGGGCAGCGACCGCCGGGCCGTCGTCGACGGGAAGGTGAGCGTCTCGCCGCTGACCGCGCCCCACACGACCGAACACCACGAGGAACTCGACGCGCTCGCCGAGACCTACGACCCCGCAGCGTAGCCGCCTCGACCGCACGACATGCCCCGACCGCACGGCCGGCCCACCGCCCTTCCTTGCGTCCGCGCTCCTCACCGATCGATCGCCGTACTGTCGGCTAGTCGAAAGGACTACGTCCGGCCCGGGCGATACGCCGGACACACCGCCCTCCAGCGGTCCCACCGATGAGACAGACAGCCGCGACCGCGGGCGTCGTCGCCCTCCTCCTGCTGGCAGGCTGCGGGAGCCTGTTCGGCGGCCAGGGGACGGGGACGCCCGCCGAAACCGACGTATCGACCGACGAACCGACCGACACGCCGACGGCGACGGCGACCGCCACACCGTCGCCGACCGCCGCCCCCACAGCGACGGCCACACCGACGGATAGCCCGACGGCCACCGCGAACGAGAGTCCGACGGCTACGCCGACCGACACCGCGACCCCGTCGCCGACGCCGACACCCACGCCGACCGCGACGCCCACTGCTACCCCGACGCCGAGCCCGGACGACGGCGACGAACCGAACGTCGAACTGCGCGGCGGCAACCTCTCGGTCGACGAGGACGCCGTCTACGCGGACGTGCAGGAACTGCTCGGGACGGACGTGGAGCCGCCGACGGTCTACGTCCGCGAGGAGATGCCGGCGCTGGAGCGGTACAACCGCCAGCTGGCGGAGAACCCGTTCTACGACGCGTTCGGCTACGGCGACGAGTTCATCAACACCAGCGTCTACCACGGTAGCGCGACCCCGAACCGCATCGTGGTGATGCCGAAAGACGCCAACGCGACCCAGCAGAAGACGCTGCTGGCCCACGAGTACGTCCACTGGATGCAGTTCCACAGCGACGCCGTCGACACCGGGGACTTCGGCGAGTTCGTCGACGACACCGACTCCCAGCAGGTTGCCGCCGGCCTCGTCGAGGGCGCGGCGGTCTACGTGACCGACCAGTACGTCGAGCGGTACCTGAACACCTCCTGGAACCAGACCCAGGAGCTGCGCAACCAGTACGAGCACGGCGCCGAGGGGCGGCGGCTGTTCCGGGCCCGGTACCTCTACGGCGCGCGGTACATCCACTCGCAGGTCGACAGCCCGCGGAACGTCTCGTGGCTGTACGACCCCGAGACGCCCACGCCGATGACGGGCGAGCAGCTGATCCACGGCGACACGCCGGGCGAGGAGCCCGAGCGCAACCTCACGCTGTCGGTGAATCGGACCGGCGAGTGGCGCTTCCCCTACGACCACTACGACACGAAGGGGGAGATCGTCGTCCGAACGATGCTGCGGGCAGACCTGAACCGCACGACCGCCGCCAGTGCCGCGGCCGGGTGGGGCACCGACAGGATCGCCCGACTGCACGACGCCGACAGTTCCGGCCGGACGGCCTTCGCCTGGGCGCTGCGCTGGGACGACCCCGCAGAGGCCGACGAGTTCGCCGCGGCCTTCGAGTCCTGGCGGGCTGCCCAGCCGACCGACGACGACACCGTCTACCGACTCGCCCGCGTGGGCGACGGGACGACCGTCGTCTTCGCCGGCCCCGAACCGTTCGTCGGCAACGCCACCGCGTCGGGCACGGCCGGCAACGTCACCGTCTCCGTCGCGGGCTGACGGGGGAGGCGGTCCCGCCCGCCACGCCTTCTCACGGTCCCGAAACACTCAACCCGGCACTTTCCGAAGCCCGGCCATGGGTGAACGCGACGCCGTCGACCGGGTCGACGAGCCGGTGACGGTATCGACGCTCGCGGAGGACCTCCGGGAACTCGGCGTCCGGCCGGGCGGGACGCTGCTCGTCCACTCGTCGCTCTCGGCGCTCGGCTGGGTGGCCGGCGACGCGCAGGCCGTCGTCGACGCCCTCCGGAAAGTGGTCACCGACTCGGGGACGCTCGTGATGCCGGCCCACACCGGCCAGTACACCGACCCGGAGAGCTGGTCGAACCCGCCGGTGCCCGACGAGTGGATGGAGACGATCCGCGAGGAGCGACCGCCCTTCCGCCCCGAGGCGACGCCGACGCGCGGCATGGGCGCGGTCGCCGAGTGCTTCCGCGGCTACCCCGACACCGTCAGGAGCCGCCACCCGACCGTCTCGTTCGCCGCGTGGGGCGCCGACGCCGAGGCCGTCGTCGCCGACCACTCCTACGACGAGGGGCTGGGCGACGGGTCGCCGCTGGCCGAGGTCTACGACCGCGACGGGACGGTGCTGCTGCTCGGGACTGACCACGACACGAACACCTCGATCCACCTCGCGGAGTACCGCGCCGCGTTCCCGAAGGAGCGGACGACGAACGAGGCGCCCGTAATCGAGGACGGCGACGCGGTCCGCGTCGAGTACGAGGACATCGAGACCGACACCTCGGACTTCGCGGAACTCGGTGCCGACTTCGAGGACGAAGTTCCCGAAGCCGTCGAACGCGGAACCGTCGGCGCCGCCGAGGCGCGGCTGGTCGACCAGCCCGCGCTCGTCGACTTCGCCGTCGAGTGGTTCGAGGCGAACCGCGCCTGACGGCGAGGGCGGTACCGGTCGGGCGGCCCGGTGGGCCGTCGTGTGCCGGCAGGTGGCCCTTGAGCGGTCGGCTGCGACGGGGTGCATGGAGCAACTGCTCGCGGAGCTGGGCGGCGGCGACGACGCGGAGAAAGGCGACAGCGGTCGCGTCGGGGTCGTCGGCGGGAGCATCGAGTTCGCCGGCCCGCCGGCGCTGTCCGGGCTCGCGGCGCTGCGGACGGGGACGGACGTGGCGAAGGTCCTCACCTCCGAGGTCGCACTCGAGGTGGTCGCGGGGTTCTCGCCGAACGTCCTCACCAACCGGTTCGTCGGCGACGTGTTGCGGCCCGACTCGGTCGGGAAGGTGCTGTCGGTCGCCGAGTGGAGCGACGCGCTCGTCGTCGGCCCAGGGCTGGAGACGCCCACGCGGAAGGCCGTCCGGGAGATCGTCGAGCGGGTCGAAGTGCCGACGGTCGTCGACGCGACGGCCATCGAACACGCGCTGGACTGCGACCTGAGCGGGACCGTCGTCACGCCCGACAGCGCGGAGGTCGAGGCGATCGAGGCCGAGCACGGCTCGCTCGGATCGTTCGCCGCGACGAGCGGCGCGGTCGTCGTCTCGAAGGGCGCCGAGGACGAGATCTACGCCGGCGACGAGCGGTTCGCGGTCGAGGAGGGGACGCCCGCGATGACCGTCGCGGGCACGGGCGACACGCTCGCGGGGGTCGTCGGGTCGCTCCTCGGCGGCGGCCTCGACCCGGTCGACGCCGCGCGGCTCGGCCCGTGGATCGTCGGCCGCGCCGGCGAGCTCGCCGCCGAGGAGTACGGCTCCGGCCTCGTCGCGACCGACGTGATCGAGCGGATCCCCGCGGCCGTCGACGAGGGTGCGGCGTGACGACGCCGCCGTCGCCGCTCCCCGATCGCCGCGGTCCTGCGATCCAGTAGCGAGTTTGTTACACCATCTCAAAGAGCTATACGCCCGGCGCGAGTGGGTCGTCGTATGAACGGGACGGTCGTCGACCTGCTTGCGGGGAACGCGCGCCACGCCGAGCGGTTCGCCGACCGCTTCGACGAGGTTCAGGACGCCCAACACCCCGCCGCGGTCACCGTCTGCTGTTCGGACTCGCGCGTGCTCCAGGACGAGATGTGGGGCAACGAACAGCCGGGCCACCTGTTCACCGTCGGCAACATCGGCAACCGCGTCGTCCAGCTGGGCGAGGCCGGCGCGGAGGTCTCCGACGACGTGCTCTACCCGATCACCCACGCGGGCACCGGGACCGCCGTCGTCGTCGGCCACACCGGCTGCGGCGCCGTGACCGGGGCGTACCAGGCGCTGGCCGACGACCAGACCGAACCGGAGGGGATCGAGCACTCCCTCCGACTGCTGGCGCCGCACCTCGAAGCCGGCGTCGCGGCGCTGCCCGACGGGATCGACGCGGCCGAGGCGGTCAACCGACTCGTCGAGTACAACGTCGACCAGCAGGTCGAATCCCTCGTCGACAGCGAACGCGTGCCCGACTCCGTCGACGTGGTGGGCGCGGTCTACGACTTCCAGGACGTGTACGACGGCCAGCGCGGCGAGATCCACGTCGTCAACGTCGACAGCGAGCGGCGCGTCGACGCGCTCCGGGAGGCCCACCCCGAGGTGGCGGACCGGATCGACCGGATCTGGGAGTACTGATCGGGGCCGGACCGGACTCCGGCCAGCCGTGCGCAGACTCGGACGAGGCGCCGCTCAGTGGGCGAGCGGCCTGGCGGCCGAAGCCCGCTCCCACTCCAGGTCGCCCCGGTAGTGGACGGCGACGTTGTCCTGCTCGGGGTCGACGACCGTCAGCGAGAGCCAGCCGTTGTCGAACAGCCTGGCGACCTCCTCGTGGCGGGCGAGGATGTCGGTCACGCGCTCGACGGGAGCGTGGATAACTGCCGTGAGGCGGAGCGGCTGGTGGTAGGGACGCTCGC
Organism: Halosimplex halophilum; assembly: GCF_004698125.1. Classification (NCBI taxonomy): domain Archaea; kingdom Methanobacteriati; phylum Methanobacteriota; class Halobacteria; order Halobacteriales; family Haloarculaceae; genus Halosimplex; species Halosimplex halophilum. The sequence continues at coordinate 996,372 of NZ_ML214297.1, read as the reverse complement.
TGTCGACCATCAGCGACTGGAGCGGGAGGCCGGTCATCAGGTCGCCGCCGTTGCCCTGCACGACGCCGATGTTGCCGCGGGGGTTCTGCGTGACCTTCGACCCGCTCCCGTAGACGGCGTTGTCGACCGTCGCGAAGTAGTACTGGCTGTTGATCCACTGGGTGACCACGAGCGGCCCCGTCACGATGGCCTCCAGCGCCGCCCCGTCGGGGTCGGTCGACCAGTCGTAGGAGTGGAGGAACGCCCGCCCGTCGAGGTCCTCGCCCTCGGTCAGTTCGCGCGGACCGATGACGAACGACCCGTTGCCGGCCAGCCCCCACTCCGGGCGGGTCTCCGCCCAGTCGGCCGTCCGGCGCTTCGTCTCGCGGACGCCCTCCTCGGGGTCGGCGCCCGCCATCGACTCCGCGCGCTCGGCCGCGGCCCCGGCCCGGGCCTCGTCGAGGTCCGCGCGGAGGCGTTCGAGGTCCTCGCGGTGACTCTCCGGGACCGCCCCGTCGAACAGCGTGATCTCGTCGGTGGTCGTATTGTGCTCGCCGGCGAGGAAGACGGTGTCCTCGGGGATGTCGTGACCGCGCTCGCGGAGTTGTGCCCTGACTTCCTCGTCGTTGCAGATGGCGGCGAGGGCGCGGGCGTTCGGGCCGCCGGGGTTGCCGGCGCAGGCGCCGCAGTCGAGGCTCGAACCGAACGGATTGTTCGCCGTCTCGCTGGCGTGGCCCGCGAAGACGACCAGCCGGCCGAACTCCTCCCAGCCCATCAACTCGAAGGCGGTCCCGGCGCAGTCGACCTTCTCCGCGAGGGTCATCCCGTGGGGCAGGTCTCCCCCGTCACCCCCCTTCTCGCGGCGGTCGAGCGCGGGCTCGCAGAACTCCGCGGGCGAGGGGACCCGGTCGTCGACGGCCTCGGAGAGGTCGGCCACGGCCGACGGGACCAGCGTCCGCGCGGCCATCGCCGCGCCGTAGGCGCTCCCGCCGCCCTCGACGAAGGTGAAGGCGGCCGCCACGTTGGTCTTCAGCGACTTGAGGTGCTTCCGGGCGGCCGTCGCCAGCCCGGTCCAGCGGTCGTGGGCCGCCTCGCCGCCCTTGTGTTCCGGACGCTCGGTGACCCGGTGCTCGGGGTCGACGATGGGCGGACAGGCGTCGATCTCCACCTCCGAGTCGTAGCCCTCGTAGCGCATCGGGACGCCGAAGAAGCCGGCGTAGCCGTGGGTCTCGTACGGACCGGCGTCCTCGATGTGGCGGCGGATGACCTCCGAACGGGTGTCGATACAGAAGACCAGCTGTGCGGCCGGGCGCCCGTCGCCGCCGTCGGTCGACGGCTCCGCGGCGGACTGGTCGGCCGTGACCGACTGGTCGACCGTGATCGACTGGTCGATCCCGTCGAGCAGGCGGGCGCGGTAGCTCTTCTCCCAGGCGGTCAGCCAGACCTCGGCCAGCGGGACCTCCCCGGACTCGTCGGGCTCGACGGTCGCCTCGTGGTCGGAGGGCCCGTCTGTCGCCCCGGTGTCTTCGGGCTCGACGGGCGCGTCCAGCAAGTCGACCAGCGTCAGCCGGACGGCGAGGTAGTCGAGCAGCGAGGCGGGGTACTTCGACTGCCAGGGCCCCGCGTGGCCGTCGGCGCGCTGCTTGACGAACCCGGTCCAGCCCGGGAGCGCGGCGAGGTGGTGCTCGAAGATCGCCTCCCAGCGGCCCTCCGGGAACTCCGAGAGCACCGCCTCGACAGCCTCGACCGGCGACTCCGGGATGTCCGACGGGTCGTCGCAGCCCGGGATCTCCTCGTCGTGGGGTGCCAGGCTGCGCCAGGCGGCGTAGAAGCCGCGCTCGCGGTTGGGCATCGACCACTGGGCCTGCCCCTGGTCGAGGAAGGCGGCGAGCCACTTCGAGAGGATCCGGTCGACGGTCTCGGTGGCGTCGTCGGTGTCGCTCCCGCGCTCGCGCTCCGCCTCGGCAGTTTCCATCTCGTCGAGCAGCGCCTCGGGCGTCCCGGAGACGCCGTGGGCGTCGAGTTCCTCGCGCAGCACCTCCGGGTCGATCCGACCGTCCGCCCAGGCCCGCCGGAAGACGGAGGGATGAGGGTAGCCGCGGCCGCCGAACAGCTGCTCGGCCTCGCTCACCGCGCGGTGGAACGGCCGGTCCTCGAACCCCGCGAGGGGGTTGGCCGTGACAAAGGAGTGCAGCGGCCAGACCGAGCCGACGGTCTCGGCCGCGCGGTCGATGCTGTCTTCCAGGGTCGTGCGTTCAAGCGTCATCGTAGTCCTCCGTGGCGGTGAGGATGGTGTCCGGGTGCGGCTGCGAGCGATTCAGCAGCGCGACGTAGAGGCGTTCGCTGGAGCGGTGCCAGCCGAGCTCCGTCGCCAGGTACGCCAGGACGAACAGCGCGGCGACGCCGACGTGGACGGCCGTCAGCTCGGTCGGCGCCTTCGCCATCGGCGCGCCGGCGATCACGGTCGAGATGGCGTTGAACAGCACGCCGTAGGCGCCGATGGCCGTCAGGACGACGACCGGGACGCTGAGCAGCCGCGCGACCGGCGAGAGCGTCGCCCGCCGCAGGATGTCCCGGGTCGCGTGCATGGTCGTCAGGACGACCACCAGCGCCAGGACGAGCCCGCTGTTGATTTCGGTCCCCTTCCCGGTGAGGACGGCGAACAGGGCGCCGCCGCCGACCGCCGTGAGCAGGCCGACCGCGACGCCGGGGAGGGTCAGGCGGTCGCGCTTCGACTCTTTCGGCGCCGTCTGTTCGACCGCCTCGCCCGAGGAGAGGAACAGGTACGCCTTGTAGAAGCCGTGCAGGACGAGGTGCGCGATGGCGGCCGCGAAGAAGCCCAGGCCGCACTGGAGTATCATGAACCCCATCTGCGCGACCGTCGAGGCGCCGAGCTTGCGCTTGATGTCCGTCTGCACGAGCAGCAGCGCCTGCCCGAGCAGGGCGCTGACGGCGCCGACGACGACGATGACGGACATGACCGCAGGCGTGTCCGCGAGCAGCGGCGCGAAGCGGGTCAGCAGGATGCCGCCCGCGTTGACGAAGCCGGCGTGCATCAGCGCCGAGGCGGGCGTCGGCGCCGTCATCGACGACAGCAGCCAGGTGTGGAACGGGACGAGCGCCGACTGGAGCATCGCCGCGAGGAAGATAGCGCCGACGGCGACGAGCGCGACCGGCTGCGAGAGGGTCCCGACCTCCCCGAGGATGCCCGAGATCGAGGTCGCGCCGGTCGCCCAGACGAGGACGGCCAGGCCGACCGCGAGCAGCCCGCTGCTGGCGAGGAAGTGCCGGCGGGCGCTGGCGGCGGCGGCATGGGCCTGCTCCCAGCCGCGGACGTGGCCGACCAGCGACGCCATGAGGAGCCCCATCGCCAGCCACGCCCCCGCGAACAGCGCGACGTGGTTCGCCGCGGTCATCGCCATCACGACAAGCGTGAACGCGAAGATCCGGGCGAAGAAGGCCTCGACGCGGGCGTCGCCCGCCATGTACCGGCGGGAGTAACTGTGGACGATGCCGCTGAAGAAGGTGACCACGACCCACATCACGGCGGTCAGCCCGTCGACGACGACCAGGTCCGCGACCGCCCGCTCGCCGCCCGTCACGACGAGGGCGAGGGCGCCCGCGCTGAGGACGAAGAGTGTCCAGACCGCGACCGTGGCCGCTCGCGGGAGGAACGAGGTCGGCGGCGAGACTGTCTCCGAGAGCGCTGCGTCGTCGTTCCGTCCCGTTTGGCCGGTCATCGTTGTGTTCCCGACCAGTCCGCACGGCCGCCGAGTTCCGTCCCGGGACCCACACGAACTGGTCGTCGTTACACCCTTGTAGAACAATACGGTTATTATATTCTTTGGTTCGCACAATTCGTTCGTAGAAAATGAATGAAAGAACGTTATGGTCATTGATACGGGATAGCACAACGGCCCGGTCCCCGCACCTCGCTGCCAGGACCACGTGGCGGGTCCAAGCGGTGCCGCTACGCGTTGGGTTCCCGGGGATAGCGGTCGAACGCGGAAATCTGTCGAGACAGCGGGCGCCAATTCGGTCGACGCACGTGCGGTTCGGTCCGGGGTGGAACAGTCGCGGGGCAGAGCCGAGTGTGAACCCGAGTGGCGACGCCGTCGAACAGATCGGTGTTCAGTAGCGGCTTTGCGAACGGGCTGGTACTATTCGGGGGATCACGAGCGGAGCGACCGGAGGTCGGCCAGCGAGTGCGGACCGGTCCCGGCCGCTGCCGGTCGACTGCGGACGCCGCTCGGGCGGGGGAGTCACTCGGCCGAGAAGTCGTCGAACGGGGTCGTCTCGTGGCTGCGGACGAGCACCTCGTCGGCGACGGTCAGCCCCATGTCGAGCAGTTCCTGCGCGACCGGCGTGATATCGTCGTCGGACTCGCCGACGGCCGTCACGAGGAGGTTCTGCTCGCCCGTCACGAGTTCCTGCACCGAGACGACCCCCGGGATGTCGAGGATCTCGTCGATGAGCTCTCCGCGCTCGGGGATCGGGGCGGTACAGAACAGCAACATCCGGAGCGGGTAGCCGGACTTCTGGTAGTCGACGTCGGCGCTGTACCCCTTGACGACGTCCTCCGATTCGAGCCGCTGGATGCGCTTGCGAACCGTGCTCGACGAGGCGTCGGTCCGCTCGGCGATCTCCCCCGAGGAGAGGTTGCGCGCGTCCTCCTGCAGCGCGGCGAGGATCTCCCGGTCGACCTCGTCGAGTTCGTACTCCGCCATACCCGCGAACTTCTCCCGGGGCGCATAAGGAACTTCGGCTCCCGTCGGCGTTCGTCGCGTCCGTGGAGACGGCGAGCGGCGCGGCGCGTTCGGCTACCGGCTCTCGCGCTGTTCGACCTTGTTCAGCTCGATGAGCAGCCGGAAGATGGCCTTGACGAGGTTGGAGTCGACGTCGAACTGCTCGGCGTTCTCGCCGGCCCGGTCCATGACGGCCTGCTCCTGCTCCTCGTCGGTCGTCGGGAGGCCCCGTTCGTCTTTGACCTGCGCGATGGTGTCGGCGACGTAGGTCCGCTGGGCGATCAGTTCGACGATCTCCCGGTCGATGGACTGGATCTCGTCGCGCAGTTCGTCGAGGCTCATCTCCTCCGCGTAGTCGGATTCGTCTTGGCTCATTGGATGCGTGTGCCCTCCGTCTGTGTCGTGGTCAGCCAGGTGCGACCCTCGCGCTCGTCCCAGCGGTCGCGCAGCGCTTCGAGGTCCTCGCGTTCCCCGACGGCGGTGAAGCTCGGCCCGGTCCCCGACAGCGAGACGCCGTGGACGACCGGCATCGCCTCGACGACGGGGTCGGTCGGGAACTCCAGCGCGGCGCAGAAGGCCAGCCCGTTGACCGTCATCGCGCGGCCGAACTCCCCGTCCAGGGCCAGGTCCGCGACGAGCTCCGCCATCGGCGCGACCCGCCGGCAGCGCTCGACATCGGCGTCCGCGGAGAACGACCGCTCGGGCGGCGTCCACACCAGGACTGACCACTCGCGCTCCTCGCGGGCGAGCAGTTCGTCCTCGGTGTTGTCGGTGACCGTGACGCCGCCGAGCATGCTCGCGCTGGCGTCGTCGAACGCGCCGGTGACCGTGACGCCGGCGTCGCGGGCCGCCCGCACGCCGATCCGACAGGCGTCCTCGCGGGAGACCTCGTCGGCGGCGCCCAGGGCGTCGAGCGTCGCCAGCACGGTCGCGTTCGCGGCGGCGCTGGAGCTCTTCAGCCCCGAGGCCATCGGCACGTCGCTCTCGGTGCGGACGCGGCCCCCTTCCCCGTCGCCGAAGCGGTCGGTGACCGCGGCGACGCAGCGCTCGATCAGCTCGGTGTCCGCGTCGGGGTCCTCGGCGACCCGGCCGGTCACGCCGTCGGCGCCGGCGTCGAGTTCGACCGTCGCGGTCGTGTACTCGTCGATGGCGAACGCCGACCCGGTGCCGGTCGCGAGCGCGTTCAGCACCGTCCCCGCCGCGGGGGCGACTGCCTGTCCTTCCATCGTCCCCCTGTCTTCCCGGGCGGTATTTACCTCTGTGGGAATCCGGCAAGCGGAGCGGTCGGCGGTTGACCCGGTCGGCGCCCGTGTTCGCCGCCGGCACGACAGGAACGCGACGCTTTTGGGTCGCCCGCGGGAATCCGTGGGTATGAGCGCGCGCAACGACGTGCCGCCGGACACGCTGGGGGTCGAACTCACCGAGGACGGGGTCGCCGTCGAGTACCTCGACGGCCGCGAGGTGTTCTACCGCGGCGTCCCGACGGCCGTCGAGGAGTCCGTCCGCGCCGGCCCCGGCAAGGACGTGCACGTGCTGGTCACCGACGAGACCGAGACCCAGGGGATCATGCTGTACGTCAACGACCTGAACACCCACGACGACATCCTGGAGTCGACCGGCGTCGGGCGCGTCATGGTCGACGACGGCGGCGAGGAGCCGCTGTTCCAGGGCGTTGTGGCGCGTTCCGAGTCCCACCGCGTCGAAATCGAGGCGGACCTGTCGGTCGTCGACGGTCGCGTGTTCGTCTTCGTCGAGGACGAGATGGGCGAACAGAGCTTCGAGATCGTCGAGAACGCGTAGGGCCCCCTCGGCGGTCCGCCGTCCGGCGAACCGGTCCCCCGGCGACCGCTCCCCTGGATCGGCCCGTTTACCGGATTCCCGGCCGGTTCACTGGATGTACGACGGCTCTTCGGCGTCGCAGTTCTCCTCGTGCTGGCGCGCGTCGGACTGCTCGTCGAACATCAGCCCACAAGCCTCGCACTTGTACCAGGTCATCTCGTCGCGCTCGGTAGTCACGACCATGGTAGAGTGTGCGTCGCCACGGGGTAAAGGCGTTACTCCGGTCCCGCGGATTGGGAGGTATGTCTGCGAACCCACTTTTTGCGGCGGAGAGCTCCTCGGCGCGCTTCGCGCGCCTGCGGGAATCCTCCGCTGGAAAAACTTGGGGGAAAAAGCCGGACGGCTCGCTCCCTGCGGTCGCTCGCGTCCGGTGTCTGCGGGAGTGAGCGCCGCGAACGGCCGCAGGCTCGTCAGAGCGGAGCTCTGACGGCGAATCACCTCGCTTCCGCCGGTCGCTCGGCGGATGCTTACGTGATATATACGTCCCCTGTAGTTAGCATCCGCGCGCCGCAGGCGCGCGGTTCCCCGCACGCGCGGAGCGCGAGCGGCCTTTTTGCCCCATCTTTTTCGCGGAGGGGTGGGCAAATGGCGCCCACCCCTCCGCTAAAAAGGTGGGGGCAAACGGATTAAGAGCGTCGGCCCGATAGCGGGGGTATGGGAAGCGGCGACGCCATCGAGGTCTCCGTCGAAGGTGCGAACAAGCGCGACGCCGGCCGCGGCATCGCGCGGGTCCCCGAGCGAGTCCGGTCCGAACTCGGAGTGTTGAGCGGCGACCCGCTGGTCATCCAGGGCGAGCGGGCGACCGTCGCGAAGGCCTGGCCCGAGAGCGGCGACGGCGCCTACGTCCGCATCGACGCCGACACCCGCGCCAACGCGGGCGTCAACATCGGCGACACCGTCACCGTCGAGCAGACCTCCGTCCGCGAGGCCGACAGCCTGACCGTCCGGCTGGCCCAGTCGGTCGGGCTCGACGAGGCCCAGCAGGAGTCGGCGGTCCGGCGCGCCCTGCTGGACCGCCCGCTCCGCGAGGGCGAACAGGTCCACATCGACGGCGTCGGCGCCTTCGCCGTCTCCGGGACCGACCCCGGCGGCGCGGTGCGGGTCACCGACGAGACCGACATCACCGTCCTCCCGCCGATAGACGGGGGACCGACCGGGAGCGCCGTCGGCGGGTCCGGCGCAGCCAGCGGGGGCGGGACGGGAACGAGCGCCGGATCGAGCGGGTCCAGCGGGTCGGCCGGAACGGGATCCGGAGGACCGGCCACAGAGGCGACGCCCGACGAGTCGGCCTCCCGGACTGGCGTCTCCTACGAGGACATCGGCGGGCTCGACGACGAACTCGACCAGGTGCGGGAGATGATCGAGCTGCCGCTGTCGAACCCCGATCTCTTCACCCGGCTGGGCATCTCGCCGCCGCGGGGCGTCCTCCTGCACGGCCCGCCCGGGACGGGGAAGACGCTCATCGCGCGGGCGGTCGCCAACGAGGTCGACGCCTACTTCGACGTGATCTCCGGGCCGGAGGTCGTCTCGAAGTACAAGGGCGAGAGCGAGGAGCGGCTGCGCGAGGCGTTCGACCACGCCGAGGACAACGCCCCGGCGATCATCTTCGTCGACGAGATCGACGCCATCGCCGGCGAGCGCGACGAGGACTCCGACATGGAGAACCGCGTCGTCGCGCAGCTGCTCACCCTGCTCGACGGGCTGGAGGACCGCGGGCAGGTCATCGTCATCGGCGCGACGAATCGGGTCGACAGCATCGACCCCGCGCTCCGGCGGGGCGGCCGCTTCGACCGGGAGATCGAGATCGGCGTCCCCGACGAGACCGGGCGCCGCGAGATCCTCGACGTGCACACCCGCGGGATGCCGCTGGCCGACGACGTGGACCTGGACCGCGTGGCCGGACGGACCCACGGGTTCGTCGGCGCGGACCTGCACACCCTCACCACGGAGGCCGCGATGCACGCGCTGCGGCGGACGCGCGACGAGCCGGAGGTGACGCGGGAGGACATGGAAGCGGCGCTCCGGACCGTCGAACCATCGGCGATGCGGGAGTACGTCGCCGAGTCGCCGACGGTCACGTTCGACGACGTAGGCGGGCTCGACGAGGCGAAATCGACGCTCGAACAGGCCGTCGAGTGGCCCCTGGAGTACGGTCCCCTCTTCACCGCGACCAACACCGACCCGCCCTCCGGCGTCCTCCTCTACGGCCCGCCGGGGACGGGGAAGACCCTGCTCGCCCGGGCCGTGGCGGGCGAGAGCGGCGTCAACTTCATCCGCGTCGCCGGGCCGGAACTGATGGACCGGTACGTCGGCGAGAGCGAGAAAGCAGTCAGAGAAGTGTTCGACCGCGCCCGCCAGACAGCGCCGGCCATCGTCTTCTTCGACGAGATCGACGGCATCGCCGGCGGTCGGATGGAGGGCAACGAGGTGACCGAACGCGTCGTCTCCCAGCTGCTGACCGAGATGGACAGCGCCGCCGAGAACCCCAACCTCGTCGTCCTCGCCGCGACGAACCGGCGGGACATGCTCGACGACGCGCTCCTGCGACCCGGCCGCCTCGAACAGCACGTCGAGGTCCCGAACCCCGACGAGGCCGGGCGGCGGGCGATCCTCGACGTACACACGGAGGGCAAGCCGCTCGGCGACGACGTGGACCTGGACGACCTGGCGAGCGAGACGGAGGGGCTCTCCGGCGCCCAGATCGAGTCGCTCGTCCGCGCGGCGTCGATGCGTGCCATCAGCGAGGTCGCCGCCGGCGTCGACCCCGACGAGGCCAACGAGCGGGCCGACGACGTGGTGATCGGCCGCGACGACTTCGAGCACGCGCTGGAGCGGATCGAGCCGTCGGGCTGACACACCGGCGGGTGCGACCGCGGAGTGGCGAGTCCCGTTCGGTCACCGACGCCGTGCGATCCGCTGGTTCGCGGGGTCCGAGCGGTCGCAGACGGCCCCACAGTCGGTACACTCCCAGACGAACGCGCCGAGCCGTCGGTAGCCGGCGGGCGACCCGTCCGGGTTCACGTTCCACTGCCGGTCGCACTCCCCGCAGCCTTCGGGGCGGTACTTGCTCCCCGACTCGGGCTTGCGCTCGCGGCTCTCCCGTTCGTACTCCGGGGGCGATATCTCGTGGAGGACCGCCCGGAGTTCGTCGCTCGGGAGCCGCTTCTGGAGCGTCTCGATGCCGGCCGCCAGGTCCGTCCGGCGCGACTCCAGTCGGCGGATCCGCTCGTCCGCTTCCTGCTCGTCCGGCGGCAGTTGCACCTTCCGGGAGGCCAGCGCGGTCGTACATTCGTAGTACTCGACGAGGAGTCGTCCGAACGTGACCGCCGCTATCTGACGGCTGACCGCCGCCCGGAGCGACGACCGGTCGATCGGTTCGCAGAGGCAGGCGTCCTCGTCGACGACGGGGTCGGAGACCGGCTGGTGGTCGCTGGTCGTGAGGACGACCCGGACGCGGTCGGCCTGTCGGTCGAGGATCTCGGCCACCAGTTTCCGCTTCGGTTCCGGGAGCTCGTGGCGGACCAGCGCGACCGCCGTCGACTCGTCGACCGCGTCGCGGCCCTCCGCGATCGACCCGGCCGACTCCACCCGGATCTGCTCGGAGAGCCAGCGCCTGTAGAGGGCCGCTCTCGTCGTGCCGTCGAACACCACGACCGACGGCGTCCGCCGGTCGGACTCCTGGTCTGCGCTCGCACTGTGTTCGGACGGGCTGGACGCGGGCGGTCCACAACCGGGGGCGGTCGCCATCGGTATCTCACACCGATCGCGTATCTATAACGGACTATAATTAATATTTCTCGCCGGCTATCGGACCTGATAACGCGCCGAACTGAACCGCGGCGATCAGTGATCGTACGAGTCGGATCGGGGCCAGAATTGTGCGTTCGGGAAGAGTTCCGCCCCGCGAGTGACGGGTCTCGAACCCACCGGAACGGACTTTTTTGACCGTCGGCGTCGAACTACGGTTCATGTCCCGGCCCGACGAACCCTTCAGGCACTACGTCGACGGCGAGTGGACCGTCGGCGACAGCGAGGAGACCTTCGAGAGCGAGAACCCGGCGACGGGCGAGACGGTGGGCGAGTTCTACCGCGGGACGCCGGCCGACGTCGAGCGGGCGGTCGCGGCCGCCGACGACGCGTTCGAGGAGTGGCGCTCGCTGTCGTACATCGACCGCGCGGAGGTGCTGTGGGAGGTCTACCACGAGCTGCGGGACCGCACGGACGAACTCGGGGAGATCGTCACCCGCGAGTGCGGCAAGGAGATCAGCGAGGGCCGCGCCGACGTGGTCGAGGCCGCCCACATGGTCGAGTGGGCCGCCGGCAACGCTCGCCACCCCCACGGCGACGTGGTCCCCTCCGAGATCGCCAGCAAGGACGCCTACATGCGCCGCAAGCCCCGCGGCGTCGTCGGCTGCATCACCCCCTGGAACTTCCCGGTCGCCATCCCGTTCTGGCACATGGCCGTCGCCCTGGTCGAGGGCAACACCGTCGTCTGGAAGCCCGCCGAGCAGACTCCCTACTGCGGCCAGATCGTCGCGGAGATGATGATCGACGCCGGCGTGCCACCGGGCGTGTTCAACGTCGTCCAGGGCTTCGGCGACGCCGGCAACGCCATCGTCGAGGACGAGCGCGTCTCGACGGTCCTCTTTACGGGGTCGGCCGAGGTCGGCCACAAGATCGACGAGAAGCTCGGCGGCGTCCCCGGCCGCGACGCCGCCCTGGAGATGGGCGGCAAGAACGCCGTTGTGATCACCGAGGCGGCCGACCTCGACATCGCCCTGCACTCGGCGGTGATGTCCTCGTTCAAGACGACCGGCCAGCGGTGCGTCTCCAGCGAACGGCTCATCGTCCACACGGACGTGTACGACGAGTTCAAGGAGCGGTTCGTCGACCTCGCCGAGGACGTGGCCGTCGGCGACCCGCTCGACGAGGACACGTTCATGGGTCCGGTCGTCGACGAGAGTCAGGTCGAGAAGTTCGGCAAGTACAACGACCTGGCCCGCGAGGAGGGCGCGAACGTCCTCGTCGACCGGGCGGAACTAGAGGACTCGGAGATCCCCGACGGTCACCAAAAGGGCCACTGGGTCGGCCCGTTCGTCTACGAGATCGACTACGACCCGGACCTGCGCTGTATCCACGAGGAGGTGTTCGGCCCGCACGTCGCCCTGCTGGAGTACGAGGGCGACATCGAGCGTGCCGTCGAGATCCACAACGACACCGACTACGGCCTCGCCGGGGCCATCGTCTCCGAGGACTACCGCCAGATCAACTACTACCGCGACCACGCCGAGGTCGGGCTCGCCTACGGCAACCTTCCCTCCATCGGCGCGGAAGTGCAACTCCCGTTCGGCGGCGTCAAGAAGTCCGGCAAGGGCGCCCCGAGCGCCCGCGAAGTCATCGAGGCCGTCACCGAGCGGACCGCCTGGACGCTCAACAACTCGAAGGACATCGAGATGGCGCAGGGGCTCTCGGCCGATATCAAGACCGAAGACGACTGATCGCCAGTCTCGGCTCCGTAGACGACTGATCGCCGTACGTCGACTGCCTCGCTGGAGTCGGGGGGTGGACCGTTCGGCGGCCGCGCGCTCTCAGACGTCGCCGCCGACTTCGACGTCGGCACCGCCGCCGGAGTTGCCGGAGGGGAGCCGCGAGGCGAGGTCGCTGACGAAGTCGCCGTAGTTGCGGGTCTGCAGCAACACCGTCCCCGGGCCGGTGAACCGCATGACCAGCCCCTCGTCGCTGAACAGCGTCTCCTTCATGCCGCCGATCCGCTCGGTGTTGTAGTCCATCGACGCGTCCCAGGCGACGACATGGCCCGAATCGACCGTGAACACCTCGCCGGCGTCGACCTCGTGCTCCTGGATGCCCCCGAAGGCCGACAGGAAGAGCGGGCCGGTCCCGGCAGCCTTCAGCAGGAACAGTCCCTCGCCGCCGAACAGCGTGTCCAGGTCGCCCACGTCGGTGTCGAGTTCGACGCCCGACCCGGCGGCCTCGTAGGCGCCCGACTGGACGTAGACCTCGTCGCCGTCGAGCTCTCGGGCGGTCATGTCTCCCGGCGTGGTCGCCGCGATCTGCACGATCCCGTCGCCGCCTTCGGCGGTGAACCGGTTCCGGAACAGCGACTCGTCGCCGAGCACGGAGTCTTTGACCGACTCCAGGAACCCCTCGTCGGAGTCGCCGATCCCCGTCTCCATCCGGACCGTCTCCGTGTGCGAGACCATCGCGCCGGCCTCGGTGGTGAGTTCCTCGCCCGGTGAGAGCCTGACCGACGCGACCGCGTACGACGGCCGGTTTTCGAGTTCGTACTCCATGGCCGTTCCGAACGAGTCACACGAGGATCATATATCTTACCCTCGGTCGCCACCGGGCAGTTCACCGCCTGGACCGAGGCGTCGCTGGGCAGTTGTCGTCCGTCGGCTCGAAGCGGAACGGCGAAAGGTGAGAGGCGGGCCGTGGACGAGGAGGCGGGCCGCGGCGGCCTGTCCGGACAGGTGCCGCGGCGCGTGGTCGACGTGGGCCTGGCCGAGCGCGGTCGAATTGCCGGTTGCGACGTGAAAAGCGTCTCGCCGGCACCAGTCGGTAATGCGTCCTCCGACATAAATCTCGTGTCTGGCACTGGGTCCGAACGGCCGTCCCGTGCAATCCGTTCACACGATCTGGCGACCATCGAGGTCGGCCCGGCGATCACTCGTCGCCGGACCCGTCCTTCGACGCGCCGTCGGGGCCAGATCCCGGATCCCCGGCCGATTCGTCGGCGCTCTCGGAGTCCACGTCGTCTCCGGTGGTGGTCTCGAACTCGGTCCGGAGCCCCTCGCCCGCGCCGCCGTGGTCGCCTGACGGGCGACGCGAACGCGACCGGGTCCCGACGAACGGCACCCGGGACGGGACACCCACTCGCCGACCCGCGCCGACGACGAGGAGGGCGGGCACGCCGAGCCCGAGGACCCACGGGACCGCGGCGACGCCGGCGACGAAGACGGTGCGGGCGAACGTCACGAAGCCCTGCGCCGACGAGAGGAACACCGTCACCGGCGACTGCTCGTGGAACGGCGTCGGCTCCGCGGGCGCGACCGGGTCTGGCCGGGGCTCGCGGAGTTCGACGCGGACCGTCGAGAAGGAAACTCTGTCCCGGAGCGACCGCTTCTGGGCTTCGAGGCGTTCGATCTCGCCCTGAACCTCCGAGAGCTGTTCGCCGACTTCGAGCAGGTCCGCGGTCGTGTTGGCGGAGTCGTACAGCGAGCGCAGCCGGTCGCGCTGGGCGCGGAGGTTCTCCAGTCGCGCGTTCAGATCGACCAGCTGGTCGGTCACGTCCTTCGTGTTCGAATCGGCCGACAGCACCGTCCCCTGGCCCTGCGTGGCCTCGTACAGCGCCGTGAAGTTCCCCGAGGGGACCCGCACCTCGACGTAGCCGGTCCGCCAGGTCTGATTTTCGCGGTGGTGGAGTTCCACGTTCGACCCGGAGACGTAGCCGCCGAGCTCCGCCGCGCGGGACCGCACCGCCCGCTCGGCGACGGAGTAGTTCTCGACCTCCAGCCGCACCTCGCCGGTCTTGATCAGCGCCCGGTCCACCTGCGCCGCGGCGCTGGTTTGTCCGTCGCCGCTCCCGTCGCTCGCGCTGAACTCGGCGTCCGCCGCGTCGTCGCTCCCCCCGTCACCGCCGTCGGCGGCGCCGCCGCCGTCGCCGCCGTCTCCCCCGCTGGCGCCGTCGCCTCCACCCCCATCGGCCGCCTGCTGTTCCGGCGCGGCGCCGTCCGCCGAGTTGCCCCCCATGCCTGCACAGCCCGCGAGAACGACCAGAGCCGCCACGAGCAGCGTCGCTTTGCGAACCATACCCAGGGGATCCGCCGGCGACACAAAAGGGGTACCGTGGCCTCAAACGGGCGTTTGAGCTATCGACGGCGGTCCTCGAGCGCGGGGAACTCCGAGCGGACCTCGACGACTCGGTCGGCGTCCACGTCGGCGGTCACGAGGGCGGCCTCGTCGCCGGCGCTCGAAAGCGTCGTGCCCCAGGGGTCGTATACCGCGGAGCGGCCCAGCAACTCCGCGTCCTCGAAGGTCCCAACGCCGTTGACCGCGCCGACGTACAGCAGGTTCTCGACGGCGCGCGTCCGCGGGAACAGCCGCCAGTGCTCGACGCGCGGGTACGGCCAGGCGCTCGGGACGAGCACCATCGTCGCCCCCGCGTCGACCAGGTCGCGGCACAGCGACGGGAACCGCAGGTCGTAGCAGGTCGTCACGCCGACGGTGTGGTCGCCGAACTCGACGGTCGGCACAGCCTCGCCGGGTGTCAGCAGTTCCTGCTCCGCGGAGCCGTAGCCGAACAGGTGGTGTTTGCGGTAGACCGCCCGGCGCTCGCCCGACCGGTCGAGGAAGACCGAGGCGTTGGCCAGCCCCTCCCCTGCCGGAGTGTCGACCCCGTCGGCTCGCGAGTCCGCCAGGTCCTCGACGATGCTGCCGGCGAGGACGCCCACGCCGTGTTCCCGCGCGCTCTCGGCGAGCGCCGAGACGGTCGGGCCGGCGACGCTCTCGGCCCGGCGGGCGTACCCCTCGAACGCGAAGTAGCCGACGTTGAAGACCTCGGGGAGCGCGACCAGGTCGGCGCCGTCGGCGGCGGCCTCGGCGACGGCCGCCCGCGCGCGCTCGACGTTGCCGTCCACGTCTCCGCTCTCGATCCGGAGTTGCGCGAGCGCGAGTCTCACACTTCGACCCCGAAGTCCTCGGCGAGGGCCGCCTCCAGGTTCTCCATCTCGTCGTCGAGGTTGCGCTTGAAGAAGCGCTCGACGCCGGGGAGCGAGCCGTCGACGACGAAGCGGTTGGTGACCCGCGTGCCGCCCTCCGTCTCGGCGAGTTCGTGCTCGCCGACGACCTTCATCACCTTCGAGCGGCCGACGAACCGGACGTACTCCGGTTCCCGGCGCTCCTCGTCCTCGGTCTCGACGGCGACGGTCCGGTCGACGACCGGGATCGGGAGCGCGATGTGCCACGTGGCGCTCCCGTCGTCGTGGACCGCGTAGTCCTCGACGACGCTGATGGCGCCGGCTCGTCGGCCCGGGTCGGCGATGAACTCCCAGACGCGCTCGCGGTCGACCGGTAGCTCGAACGACCGCTCCACCCGAACAGTCATGGCGGTGCTTCGGTCCCCGTCCCCTAAAAGAGCCCGTTAACTGAGCGTGACGCGCCAGGTCGTCGAGCGGGCGCGGCCCCACTTCTCGATGTCCACGTCGTCGGACTCCTCGTCGAGTTTCGGCAGGCGCGCGCCGACCTGCTTCGAGGAGAGCCCGATCTGCTCCGCGATGTTCTTCGCTCTGAAGTAACTCTGCCCGCGCGAGACGCTGTCGCGCAGGTACTCCAGGATCTCCCTGTCCTCCTCGCCGAGTTCGCTCATACCCGCGATTGGTCGCGAATACCCTTAAGAATTCCTTACGCGTCTCGGGCGCCGTAGAGGTGGATGCCGGCGATCGAGCAGATCCCCGCGACCACCGCCAGCGCGAAACTCCACCCCGCGACGACCTGGTTGCTGTACGCGACCAGCATGCCGACGGCGCCCGCGACCGCGAGCACGCCGAACGCCAGTCCCAGCCCGATGCTCATGTCCGAGCCCGCGGCGACTTCGCTCATACCCCGTGATTCCGTCACTCCGTACTTAATTCATTCGGGGTCGGCGCGGCCAAACGGCCGCGCTCGCTCCCGAACGGCGCCCTCACTCCTCGGAGGTCGACTGGATCGTGGTGTGTTCCGACTCCTCGTTGAGGGCGAGGTTCGTCGCGATCTCGGCGTTGCGGACCGCGTACTGGGCGGTCTGCTGGAGGCTCACCAGCACCTCGCGCACGCGGAGCACGTCGTCGTTGGACATCTCGTCGAGGTCGTCCAGGATCTCGGCCTCGCGGTCGCCGATCTCGGCGAACATCTCCCGGACCTCGATGGCGATGTCGTAGTCCCGTTCGACCGCCGACTCGACGGCCAGTTCGGTGATCTCGTTGACCTGGTCGGTGAACTCCCGGATGCGGCGCATCGTCGAGGAATCGACGTTCAGCGAGTGGCCCTCCGTCTCCAGAGCGATCTCGGCGATGTCCTCGGCATTGTCCGCCGTGAGTTCGAGGTTCTTGGCGATCGAGCGGTAGCCGATGAGCGGGAAGCCGTCGTTCAGTCCCACCGCCCGCGCGAGGTTCGGGTTCTGGTAGGAGGTGAAGATCAGTCGCAACAGGAGGACGAAGATCTTGTTGGCCTGCCGTTCCCGGTTCAGGGCCCGCTGTGCGAGGTCGGGGTTGCCGTGGGCCAGCGCCTTGACCGCCTCGTTTCGCATCGTCGAGCCCGTACTTTCGAGGCGTTCGAGGAGGTTGTCGAGGGTGAAGTCCTCGGGGTCGACCGAACAGCGGATGGCGATCCGCTCGGGGGTCTCCTCGACGACGCCCAGCCCCATCAGCTGGGTCTCGGCGTTGTAGACGGCGTTGATGTGCGCGCTGTCGAGCGTCCCGCTCTCGCCGGCGTCGACGTGGATGATGCGCCGGCCGAGCACGTACTGGGAGAGGATCGCCCGCTCCAGGGCGTCGGCGTCGAGGTCCTCGGCGTGGATGATCGCCTCGGACTCCTCGCCCTGGACCGACTCGGGCATCACCGTCAGCGTCCCCTTGCCGCCCATCCGCAGCGACACCTCGTCGCCCTTCTCGACGTTGTGCTCCTTTGCCCACTTCGCAGGCAGGGTCATCGCCAGCGTCGACGGACCCAGCCGCTGGACTTTCCGCGTTTCCATACCCTTGCTTATCCGCTGTCGACCTTAAACGTATTCATACACGGTATAATACTCCGTCAAATACTATTACGTATCGTGGACGCGTGTCCAGAATTCGACCGAGGCGCCCTGAACGGTTCACATACTAGGGCGAAAGAGAGGGGGAAGGAACGGCGAGTGCCCGCCCGCAGTCACTCGATCCTGACGAGGCGCCGTTCGTAGCGGCCGACCCTGACGCGGTGCCAGCCGCGCAGCGACTCGTCGAGGTCGGGGTCGCCCGTGTCCACGCGGAGCGCGTCCAGCCCGTCGAGCTTGGCGCGGGTCGCCACGACCTCGACCGTCGACCGGCGGATCACGTCGGGGGAGATCTGCTGGTTGCCGCGGCCGAAGACGAACCCCTGGCCGCCGATCGGCGAGACGACGACCACGTTGCGCTCGCCCAGCGCCGCCTCGATGTCTGCGGCGCCGCCGTCGCGGACGACCACCTCGCCCGTCGGGGTTGCCTCGCGCTCCCCGTCTGTCCCACCCTCGACCTCGCCGTCGGCGCTCGCCCGCCACACGTCGACGCCGAGCGGCGTCCCCTCGAAGCCGAGTTCCGCCTTGATCGCGCCGACGGTCCCCCCGGGGCCGAGCACGTAGGTCACGCCGGGCTCGACCTCCTCGGCGACCCCCTCGGCCAGCGTCGCAACGGAACCGCCCCCGGTCTGTTTGCTCGCCTGGCGCTGTTCGGCGACTGGCGTCTTCGCGATCGCTCGCAGTTCCGTCGACACCTCCCGGGCGCGGTAGGCGTCCTCGTCCACGTCGTTGACCTCGCCCGTCTCCACGTCGTCGAACGACGCGGCGACGATCCCGGCCTCGCGGGGTCGCACCGCGAACACCGACGAGTAGATCTTCACGCCCGCCGGCACCCCGAGGATCGGCGTCTCGCTGTCGAGTTCGTCGAGCGCCTCGGCCACGTCGACGGCGGTGCCGTCCCCGCCGACGAACAGGATCAGGTCGACGCCGCGGTCGACGAACGCCCGGACCGCCGCGCGGGTGTCCGCCGGCGTCGTCTCGGCGTCCCCGTTTGCGCCGGTCTCCGAGTCGGGCCCGCCGACGACCACGGGGTCGAAGCCCGCCGCGCGTGCGGCGTCCTCGCCCATCGGCCCGCCGTAGGCGTAGATCTCGACGCTCGCGCCCGTCCCGGCGAGCGCGTCCAGCGCCGCACGCGCCCGCTCTGGCGCCCGCGGTTCGGCGCCCCGTTCCCGAGCCTCCTCGACTTTCCCGTCGGTGCCCTTCAGCCCGACACGCCCGCCCATGCCGGCGATCGGGTTGACGACCACGCCGATCCGTCGCATCGGCGACCGTAGGATTCGGCCTGGCAAAAGCATCCGGATCGCGGACCCGCCACGTCTCGGCCACGCCGGGCCCGCGTCTATCCGCGAGCGCGGGGAAATCGGGCGGTTTTACATCGGACGACGCGGAAGCACCGGGTATGTTCGTACCGCTGCAGGCGAGCGCCGAGGCCGTGCAGGGCGGGCTCATCAACGTCGCGGGGTTCGTGATACTGCTGGGTGGCCTGCTGTTGACCGCGCTGTGGTGGAAGGTCCTCTACCGGTAGCGCCCCGTCACTGGCCGCTCTCTTTCAGTTCGACCCGCTCGCGGAGCCACGCGGCCGCCGCCTCGGTCTCTTCCTCGCCCCCCTGGATCTTCACCCGCACGGAGTCGCCCGGGTAGCTCCCGACCGTCACGTCGAAGCGGTCGCGCAGTTCGTCGATCCGGTCTATCAGCGCGCTCTCCGGTTCGTCCGCGACCACCGACGCGACGTGTTCGACCTCGCCCGAGAACTCGTCGGCGACCGTCTCGAACATCGCCTTCATCTCCGCCGGGACGCCCGGCAGGACGTAGACGCTCCCGATCACACAGCCCGGGGCGACGCCCTCGGGATTTTTCAGCAGCCGGGCGCCCCGCGGAATGTCCGCGGTGCCCTCGGCGAGGTCGTCCGCGGTGTAGCCGCCCTCCTCGGCGAGCCACTCCAGCGCCTCCTCGCTCTCGACGACCTCGCGGCCGAACGCGGCGGCGACGCCGTCCATCGTCAGGTCGTCGTGCGTGGGACCGAGCCCGCCGGTGACGAGCACGGCGTCGTACTCGGCGCGGTACTCGTTGACGACCCGGGCGATGTCGGCCACCCGGTCCGGGAGCGTGACGACCCGCTCCACGTCGACGCCGCGCTCCGTCAGTCGCTCCCCCAGCCAGGCGGCGTTGGTGTTCACGGTGTCGCCGGCGAGCAACTCGTCGCCCACCGTGACGATAGCCACGCGCATACCCGCCGTTGGTATCCGAGCCGTAAAAGGTCGCCCGCTTCGGGTCAGATTCGGCGCCGCCCCCGTCGGCGCGTTCCGGTTGTCGGGGTCCGACTACTTCATCCCCGGCGGCGGGTCGTCGTCGTCGAACTCGTCGGTCCCCGTCTCCACGTCGAGACCGATCTCCTCGCGCCGGCGTTCGAGCACGCGGATCTGCCGCAGGTAGTACAGCGCGCCGCCGACGCCGACCAGCGCCAGGACCCCGCCGATGCCGCCGAACAAAAGCAGGTCCCGCGCGAGGTAGTACCGGGTCAGGATCGGGCCCCGCTCGACGGAGTCCCAGCGGACGATCATCCGGTCGGAGCCCTCGGGGACCGTCGTCGTCGCCCCGCCGGGCGAGACCTTCGAGAGCAGCGGCACGCCGACGCGGGCCTGCGGCGGGAGGACGACCTCCACCGAGTGCGCCGAGTCGATGAACGTCGGGACCGCGAACCGCTTGGCGTTCGGGCGGTCCGCCGTGAACGCCACCTGGCCGCCCGCCTGCGGGAGCGTCACGTTCAGCCGGGAGTTCGTCGCGTTGACGTAGAAGTTCGACCGGTCGGCCGGGGCGACGACCGTCCCGTTGTCGGGGTAGCGGAACCGCAGCGAGGCCACGTCCAGCGGCTCGTCGGTCCCAAGCTCGCTCCGCTGGTAGAGCTGGACGTACGACCGGTTCTCGACGCCGAGGATCCCCGTGAAGTTCCCGCGGGCCACGTCGTAGGTCGTCGTCGCGTTGGTGTCCCAGTCGTAGGTGGCGTTCTGGTTGAGCTGTGTCTCGTCGGGCCCGCCGCCGCCGAACGGCGACGCGCAGCCGGCCAGCGCGACCAGCACCGCGAACAGCCCGAAGGCGAGGACCAGTCGCCGCCTCATGGCACGACGCAGAGCAGCTCCGCCGGCATGTACTGGCCGATGCTCGCCAGCAGTCCCGGCGGGTCGGTGTCCTCCTGGCAGACGATGCTCTGTTCGAGCAGGCCCAGCCGCTCGACGGTCACGATGTCGTGGGCGTGGCCCGCGCGGTTGACCGTCGCCCGCGTCTCCGCCCGCGTCGCCGAGTTGACGTTGACCCGGCCCGCGCCGCGCGTCCAGTCGTACAGCCGGTCGCGCTCGGCGTCGGACAGCCGCGCGGGCTCGCCGTCCCCGCCCGCCACGAACCGCATCGGCAGGTGCTGGACGAGGCCGAACCGCGTCCGGATCTGCTCGGGCGTCCCCTGGCCGAGCCCGATCTCCTCCGAGGGGATCCGCACGTCCCGCCCGAACCCGGCGTCGAGGACGAACCCCTCGTCGTCCCACGACTCCAGCGTGCCGACGTACTCCCCGCCGGCCTCGAACTCGGGTGTGACCTCACCCCACTCCTCGGCGAGCGCGTTGCGCGCGGCCGTCGCGTCCGCGCCCTCGACGGTCACCTCGGGGAACTCGTCGTCGCGGATCTCGACGTCGACGGACACGTCGAGGTCGCCGACGACGTTGTCGACCTGCGAGCGCAGCGAGTCCGTCGCCCGCGAGCGCGCGTCGCCCTCGACGTAGAGCTTGGATGCGAGTACGACCATCAGGCCTCGCCGTGCTCGACGTTGAGTTCGTCGCGCAGTGCCTCGATCCGGTCCTCCATGGCGTCGACCAGGCGGGTGTTCTCCATCGCCTCGACGTGGTTGCCGCAGTCGGGGCACTCGAAGCCGAACTCCATCGCCTCGCCGAACTCGAAGCGGATGCCGCAGTTCTCACAGAGGTAGAACTCGTTGTTCTGCTCGTACTCCTCGCGTTCCTCCAGGGCCTCGAGCAGGCGGTACATCTCCGACTCCAGCTGCTCGGGGATCTTCTCGTACTCGAAGGTCCAGAGGTAGGTGAGCCACCCGGAGTCCTCGTCGCGCAGCCGGCGGTAGCTCGCCAGGTCGTTCTCGTAGAGGATGAACAGCGCCCGGCGCACGTCGTTGAGCTCCAGGCCGAGCTCCTCGGCCAGTTCCTCGTCGGTCACCTCGCCGTCCGGCGGCGCCGCCGCCACCGGCATCCCTTTCGGGCCGACCAGCTCGTGCAAGTACTTCTGTATAACGGGGTCCTCCAGAAGTTCGTCAAAAGCCATTACGTCCGTCTCAGTCCGTGAGGCGTTTAAAAGCACCGGATGGGCCGGACGGTCGTGTCGGGCCCGCTGCCCGCGGATCCGTCCTGCGCGGGGCTCACTCCGCCCGGTCGGCCGGTTCGCGGTCGTCCGGCCGACCGGACTCGCCGGGCTCGACGACGCGCTTGCCGGTCTCCATCGGCACCACCTCGCGGTCGGCGTCTGCCCACTCCCGATCCAGTTCCCGCCCGTCGAACAGCCGGTCGAGCGCCACCGCCAGCGACGCCACCTCCGAGTGGGGCTGGTTCGTCACGGCGACGTTGTAATCGGCCCGCTCGTACACGTCGAACGAGACCTTCTCCGCCCCGACGACGAACAGGACGGGGTCGCCGCCGTCGAGCGACGCGCGCAGGTCGTCCTGCACGTCCTGGACCGGCAGGCCGTACATCGTGAGGTGGACGACCGGCCCGGGCCAGTCGGAGATCACGCCCTTGGGCGCGTCGGTGACCTCGACCGCGAAGGGGCCGCCGAAGCGGTCGGTGATGTCGCGGACGGTGTCGGCCGAGCCGGACGCCGCCGGGCCGAAGACGACGCGGTCGGCGCCCAGCGCCCGCGCCGTGAGTCCGACGTGGGTCGTCATCCGGTCGTCGCGACCCGGCCGGTGGCCCAGCCGGAGGACGGCGACCTCGGGTTCGTCGTGCATGCGCGACGGCTACGCGAGCCCCGTTTAGGAGCCTTCCGACCGAGCGGTCCGGGGCCGCGGTCGCCGCCGGCGCTCAGGCGCTCTCGGAGCGGGCCGCCTCGATCGCCGACCGGATACTCTCCCAGTCGAGCCGCTCGACCATCGAGCCGTCGACGACGACGGTCGGCGTGGCGCGGACGCCGGCGTCGATGCCCCGCTGTTTGTCGGCCTGGACGACCGAGCTGTAGGTCCGACCCTCGGCGTCGTCCCGGACGCGATCGCCGTCGACCCCCGCGTCCAGTTCGCTCGCGAGCGTCGCGTAGGTCCCGGGACCGAGGTCCGCCTGGTCGGCGAACAGGGCGTCGGCGAACGAGAAGAAGGCCGCGTCGTCGGCCGCGTGCTGGACGGCCCGCGCCGCGTTCGCGGCCGTGTACGCGTCGGGCGCGTGCATGTCCAGCGGGAAGTCGTAGTGTTCGAGCCGGACGGCGCCCGGGTCGACGTACTCGCGCTCGATCTGCGGCGTGACCTGCTCGTTGAAGCGCCGGCAGGCCGGACAGGCGAAGTCCTTGTAGATACCGACGGTCACCGGCGCGTCCTCCGGCCCCTTGAACGGGGCCGGGAGCGACACGTCCCGGGCCGTCGGCGTGCCCCCGCCGCCCGGTCTGGATACGAGTCCGCCACAGCCCGCGAGCGCGGTCGCGGCGACCGCGCCCGCCCCCGCGAGAAACGCGCGCCTGCTCGCCCCCTGTGTCCTGTCGTCCATACGTTGCCCGTGGACCCTGCCGGGCTAATCGCTTTCGGTGACACGTTCGGGGCGGCACGGGACGACCGATCCGGGACCGGCGGACGAGCCGCGGCGACCGACCGCAATGCACATGTCGGCGCTGGACGATTTCGGCCCATGGAACTCTCCGGGAAGCGGCTGGTCGTGACGGGCGGCGCGGGCTTCGTGGGGTCGCACCTCTGCGAGCGACTCGTCGCGGACAACGAGGTCGTCGCCGTCGACGACTTCTCGAACGGCGAGCGCGATTGGCTCCCCGACGGCGTCGAAGTGGTCGAGGGCGACCTCACCGACCCCGACGTGGCCGCCGAGGCCATCACCGGGGACGCCGACGGCGTCTTCCACTTCGCCGCGAACAAGAACGCCGCCGCCGACGACATCGCGCAGTACCGCTTCAACAACCGGCTCACCGAGACGGTCCTCGACCGGATGGACGAGGTCGGCGTCGACAACATCGCCTTCACCTCCTCGTCGACCGTCTACGGCGAGGCGCCCCGGCCCACCCCCGAGGACTACGCGCCGCTGGAACCCATCAGCATCTACGGCGCGAGCAAGCTCGGCGAGGAGAGCCTCCTCTCCGTCTACGCCAACAGCCACGACTTCACGGCCTGGGTCTACCGCTTCGCCAACATCGTCGGCCCGCGCCTCCAGCTCGGCGCCGTGATCCCGGACTTCATCGACAAGCTCGAAGACGACCCCGACTCGCTCACCATCCTCGGCGACGGCCGCCAGGAGAAGTCCTACATGCACGTCGACGAGTGCGTCGACGCGATGTGCCACGTCGTCGAACACGCCGACGACGACTTCAACGTCTACAACCTCGGGACCCGGACGACCACGTCCGTCACGACCATCGCCGACATCGTCGCCGACGAGATGGGCCTCGAGCCCGACTACGAGTACACCGGCGGCGACCGCGGCTGGGTCGGCGACGTGCCGCGGATGCGCCTCTCC
This sequence comes from Halosimplex halophilum, assembly GCF_004698125.1. Lineage (NCBI taxonomy): Archaea > Methanobacteriati > Methanobacteriota > Halobacteria > Halobacteriales > Haloarculaceae > Halosimplex > Halosimplex halophilum. The sequence continues at coordinate 972,292 of NZ_ML214297.1, read as the reverse complement.
ATCGAGAAGCTCTCGGCGCTGGGTTGGGAACCGGACGACTCCAGCGACGACGCCGTCCGCCGCGCCACGCGGGAACTGCTCGCGGACTGAACCGGCGACCGCTGTGAGCGTCCGCGGGAGCGACCCCGCGTCAGGGCGCGTAGGTGCCTTCGAGTTGCGCCTTGCCGACGACGCAGCCCTCCGCGGCGTCGTAGGCGTCGTCCTTCGTGGCGGCGGCCGACAGGTCGAGGCGGTCGTCGAGCGCGTAGAGGAGGAACCGGTAGGTGTGCTCGCGGTCCGGCGGGTTCGGGCCGCCCCAGCCGGTCTCGCCGTAGTCGTTCTCGCCGGCGACGGCGCCCGCGCCCTCGGGGTCCCAGTCCTCGGGGATCGACTCGGTGTCCCCGTCGATGTTCCAGACGACCCAGTGGTCCCAGATCTGCCCCGTCGCCTCGCGCGCGTCGGGGTCGTCGACGACGATCAGGAACGACTCCGTGCTGTCCGGCGCGCCCGCGATCTCCAGGGGCGGATTCACGTTGTCCTCGGTGTAGCCGTATCGTTCGGGGATCGTCGCGCCGTCCTCGAACGCCGGGCTGGTGAGTTGCAGGTCGGCCATGCTCTCGGCGGACCGACGGCGGCCCGACAGTTAAACCCGACCCACCGTTCGCCGGACCGACAGGTCCCCGACCGCGGCGGGGTCCCCGCGAGGGCGAGGCCGTCGCGGACTCCCGGGCCCGGGCGGGCCGCCACGAACCGCCACGGCCCGGGAGCCCCTCCGGCGGAGCGCCACGCCTATATCCGGGGGTCGCCAACCCGCGGGCGTGCAGATAGTGGGGTACGAGACGGGGACAGACGGCCCGCCAGCACTGCTGGTCGCCGACGACGGGACCGTCTCGACGGCCGCGCTCGACCCCGGCACCGAGCTGTCCTACGCGCTCGGCGAGCGCCATTGCGCCGGCGTCCTCGACGACGGCTCGCACACGCCCTGCCCCAGGGAGAGCGCGCCCTACTGCGACGACCACACCTATCGGTGGCCCTGCGCGCGCTGTACCGGCGAGTGCTCGCTCCCCCTCGAATCGTGCCGCGAGGAACACGCTATCTACCTCGCCGCGTTCGCCCCCGACACGTTCAAGGTCGGCGTCACGCGTTCGTGGCGGCTCGACACTCGCCTCCGCGAACAGGGCGCCGACCGCGCCGCCCACCTCCGGACGGTCGCCGACGGCCGCGTCGCCCGGCAGATCGAGGCCGAGATCGCGACCGAGGTCGGCGACCGCGTGCGCGTCCCGACGAAGGTCCGCGGGATCCACGAGTCCGTCGACGACGCCGCCTGGCGGGACCTGCTGGCCGGGTTCGACCCGGTCGAGACCTACGAGTTCGACTACGGGGTCGACCTGGCCGACCGACCGGTCGCGGAGACGCTCGCCTCGGGGACGGTCAGGGCCGTCCAGGGTAGGGTCCTGCTACTCGACAACGGCGGGAGCACCTACGCCGTCGACATGCGCGACCTCGTGGGCTACGACGTGAGCGACGGCGAGACCGACAGAGACCTCCAGTCCAGCCTCGGCGCGTTCGGGTAAGGGCGGCCAGTCGGCCCCGTGGGCGGGGCCTACCGCCGCCCGGCGGCCACAGCTGTTGGACACAAGACACTTACCGGGGGCCGTGTCCCCTGGGAACGTGAACCGAGAAGCGTGGCTGGCCGCGCTGACGCTCGCGCTCGTGGTCGGCGCGGCGGGGCTGGCCCTCGCCGCCCCGAACGCCCTCGCCGACCGGACCGACGAGACCGTCCGGCCGAGCGCCCTCTCCCTCCAGGAGCCCCGCGTCGCCGCCGGCGAGATCGGCGGCGAGCGCGCGGAGCTCTCGCTGGACGTGCGCATGGAACACCGCGGCGGCCCCGCCGACAACGTCACCGTCGAACTCCAGGCCGTCGACACCGACACCGGGCTCGTGGCAGCCACGGTCCGGAAAGAGCTCGGGCGGATCGAGGGGAACCGCGAGGTCCGCTCGCGCGTCAACGTCACGGTCGACCGCCAGGGCGGCTACCGCCTGTACGTCCGCGTCTACGAGGACGGCCGCCGCGTCGAGACCGGGTCCACGACGGTCAGCGGCGTCGACTCGCTGACGCCCGACTACGCGAGGTCGTCCGTCGGCTTCCACCGCTTCGGCGACGGCCCGGCCTCGATCCCGGTGATCTCCTACGAGGTCGCCGAGACGGCGAACAACCGGACCACGCTTCGGACCGGTACCTACCTCACGAACCGCGGCGACGAGCCCGCGGGCGGCCTGCGGCTGGTCGTCGCGGCGCGACAGGTCGAGTCGAACGTGATCGCCGACCGGGCGACCGTCGAGATCGACGAGATCGGTCCCGGGCAGACGGTGACGGAGGCGGCCGAGCTGACCGTCCCGTCGAACTACAACTACTACCTCGACGGGATCCTGTTCAGGGACGGGGTCGTCGTCGAGTCGGCGACCGCACCGGCGAAGCTCGACCCCACCCGCCCCGTCCCGGAGAACACGACCCGCGAGGAGGTCGACTTCCGGGCGGGCGACTTCGAGCGGGACGCCGGCGACGACGCCGGCGACGCGGGCGCGACGCCGAGAGCGACACAGAGCGGGTCAGGTCCTGGCTTCGGCGTCGCCGGCGCGCTCGCGGCCCTGTTCGCACTCGCAGCGATCGCGGCACGGAGGAACCAATGAGTGACAACGACAGCGACGACGCGACCGCACAGGGGGACGACCAGTCGGCCGGTGACGGCGGCGGAGCGGCCGACGCGGACGAGACTCCGGGCGACGACCCGGCGGGACTCACGCGAGCGAGCGACGCCCGGAGCGCCGACGGGGGCGCCGCCGTCGGGGGAGAGTCGGACCGCGACGACCGCAGCGCCGGCGGTCCCGGCGGCTCCGCCGACGGCCGGGACGTCGTCGGCTACGTCCAGTGGGCGGCGTTCGCGATCCTCTGTCTGCTCGCCCTCGTGGCGACGTTCCGGTTCTACTTCGCGGCGAGCGAGGCGATCCGGGTGTGGTTCAGCCCCGACTTCGTCCCGGTGTTCCAGGCGGTGTTCAACCTGGTCGTCCTCGCGGCGTCGGCGGTCGGCATCTCGGTGCTCGTCCGGCGGATCGCCTGACCGGTCGCTCGCCGGGAGCGATCGGTCCCGACCCGGAATCGCTCGGCCACGCCCCGGGATTTCGCCCGGTACGACAACCCTTTTGGGACGCCGCGGCCAAGCGCGACCATGGCAGACGATCCTTCAGACGAGAACGACACAGCAGCCGAAGCTCCGGACGAGAACGACACGGCAGTCGAAGAGTCAGCCGACGGAGCCGAGGGCGGCGACGCCGACGGCGAGGACGGCGGGGAGTCAAAGTCCTTCCGCGAGCGGGTCGAGGAGATCCGCCAGCAGCGCGCCGAGGAGGGCGACGGCGACGGCGAGGGCATGAGCCGCGAGGAGCGCATGGAGGAGATGATGGGCGGCGGTGGCGGCCCGCCCGGCATGGGCGGCGGCGGTGGCGGCGGCAACCCCTTCGCGCAGATGATGGGCGGCATGATGGGCGGCGGCGGTGGCGGCCCGCCCGGCATGGGCGGCGGCCCCGGCGGTCGCGGCGAGGAGGAGTCCTCCTCCAAGGCCGACGAGGAACTCGTCCGCGAGGTCCGCAAGCTCCGCGACGAGGTCCACGACGCCCGCCGCGAGCTCGCCCGCATCGCAGACGCGCTCGAAGACTGACGGTCGAGGACTGACCGGCCCGTCCCGCGCTGACGGGCCGGCGCCATCACTTTTCGGCCAGGTACCGGACGGCCTGCTCGCGTAGCGCCGGGTGAACCGTCGCGGGCGGTCGCGCCGACCGCACGAGCGCGAGCGCGTCCCGCAGCGACCGCCCCTCCGTGACGGCCAGCGCGACCGCGGCGACGGCGGCGCTCCGGGAGATGCCGTGCGAGCAGTGGACCAGCAGCGACCGCTCCCCGACGAGTCGACACGCCGTGTCCGCGGCCGCTTCGAAGGCGGCCCAGTCGTTGTCGGGACCGTCGACCAGCGGCCGGTGGTGGGTCGTCGCCGGCCGGCCCCCGGCGGTCAGCGAGAGGACGCGGTCGAACGAGCGGTCGCACCGCTCGGGATCGGCCGCGTGGACGTTGCCGACGAACAGGTCGGTCCCGTCGATCCGACGAGCAATCGGCGCGTCGTGGCGGTGGCCGAACGGGCGGACGACGGCGTCCCCGTGTCGCCACCAGTCGGGACCATCGGACCGCGAGTTCGTGCCAGGCATAGCTGTTGGCCCGGAGAGCACCGAGAACGGAAGAGTCGCGCTACTCCTCGTAGGCGAGGTTCATCACGAACTGCGAGAAGGCGTCGCTGTGGGCGTTGACCTCGTCGTCGCCGACGAACGGGGAGAGCTGGTCGCCGGCCATCAGCAGCGAGAAGTCCAGGTCGCGGGCCGCCGGGGTGAGGTAGTAGGTGTTGTGGCCGTTGTAGACGGTCTCCTCGCGCTGGATGAGGTCCTGGTCGGCCAGCGCGTCGGCGATGCGGCTCCCCTTGCGGGAGCTCACGTCCAGCTCCTTCCAGAAGTCGCTCTGGTGGATGCCTCCCGTCTCCCGGATGAGTTCCAGTCCCGCGCGCTCGTCCTCGTTGAGGTCTTCCTCGGCAGCGGCCATACGGGTACGGTCCGTGTCTGAGTGGTTTAAACCTGGCTCTCCACGTCCCTGTAGTCGGTCTCGCAGGGCGGCCCGTCGGCGTAGCGGTACCGGGACCCCTCGCGGCCGACCTCGACCAGCGACGACGAGCGCGTCCCGAAGCGGTCGCGGTGGACGCAGACGCCGTACTCGTGGTCGGCGATCACGTCCGCGGCGCGGTCGAGCCACGCGGTGCTGGTCTCGCCGGGCTCGACCTGCAGCGCGGTGGCGACCTTGCCGGCGTTTTCGGCCTGGGCCTCCCCGGACTCGGCGCGGGACTCGGGGACCGCGTAGTCGCCGTCGGCGCCCACGTTGACGACGACGTGGGTTCCGGGGTCGAAGTTGCGCACGCGGCGCGTCTCTCCGTCCCACTCGACGAGCAGGGCGGCGCTCGCGTCCGCGAGGACGAGGTTGAACCCGTCGTAGACCCGGTCGTCGAGCTCCCGCTCGACGAGGCGGGCGGCCTCCTCCGCCGAGGACTGGCGGAGCGCGTCGCGGACGAGCAGCCCGCGCGAGCGGTCGCCGGCGGGCTCGCGGCCGGTCCAGCGGTTGGTGATCGCGACGAACAGGCCGTGTTCGTTGTAGCCGATCCAGGTGCCGCCGGCCTCCTCGTCGCGGGGCGCGACGACGCGGGGCGACTCCTCGATCACCTCGGGGGGCGTCGAGGGCCTATCGAGCGCCTCGTCGCGGTTCGCGGCCGCGACGACCGGCGCGTCGGGGAACACCTGCCAGGCGAAGACGAGCGTACACACGCCTCCCGGTAGGCGACGGACGGGATTAAACCCGGTGGCCCACCGGGACCGGGACCTACCCGCGGTCGCGGGCCGATTCGAGCCGCTCGCGGACGGCCTCGCGGTCGACCGTCCCGGAGTGGGTCCGCGGGAGGTCGTCGGCGAACCCGACCGTCTTCGGGACGGCGAACGCCGCGAGGCGGTCGCGGACGGCCTCGCGGACGCCGTCGGCGGTTAGTCCCGCGGTCCCGCCGTCTCGGCTCCCGTCGGCCGGCACGACCAGCGCGGCGACGCGCTCGCCCCACTCCTCGTCGGGGAGCCCGACGACGGCGGCGTCGGCCACCCCCTCAACGTCGCGGAGCGCGTCCGCGACACGCGCGGGGTGGACGTTCTCGCCGCCGGTGACGACGGCGTCGTCGACGCGCCCGACGACCCACAGTCGCCCGTCCCGGTCGGCGTACCCCAGGTCGCCCGTGTGGAATCCCAGGTCGTCGAAGGCGGCCGCGGTCTGCTCGTCGTCCAGGTACCCCGGCGCGACCGTCGGTCCCGAGACGACGAGCTCGCCCGACTCGCCGGCTTCGACGGGCGTCCCGTCGTCGCCGACGACGGTCACGGTCGTCGGTCGGAGCGGCCGGCCGACGGTGTCGGGGTGCTCGCTGGCCTCCGTCGGGGTCGCCGTGGCGACCTGCGATGCGGTCTCGGTCAGGCCGTAGGTCGGGCAGGCGGGAACGCCGCGGTCGGCGCAGCGCTCGATCAGTTCCCGCGAGGCGGGCGCGCCGCCGAGCAGGACGAACCGGAGCGACTCGCCGGGCCCCCATCCGGCGTCGAGCAGGCGAGTCAGCATCGTCGGAACGAGCGAGACGGCGGTCGCGTCGAACTCGTCGAGGACCCGCGCGGTCGCCGCGGCGTCGAACTCCCGCTGGACCACCGTCGTCGTGCCGTACAGCGTCGAGCGGACGATCGGGGCGAGCCCGCCCATGTGGTAGGTCGGGAGACAGACCAGCCAGCGGTCGCCCGGCTGGACGCCCAGGCGGTGAGCCGAGCCGACCGCGCTCGCGACCAGGTTCCGGCGAGTGAGTCGCACGCCCTTCGGCTCGCCGGAGGTTCCGGAGGTGAACATGACGACCCGCTCGTCGTCCAGCGGCCGCCCGGACGGCTCGACACGTCCGGCGGAGCCGTTTTCACCGAGCGCGAGCGACGCGACGGCGTCCGATCCGGGGTCGTCGACCGACGCGACCGGCGTGTCCCCGGGTGCGACCGCCGTCGCGGCCTCCTCGGTCGCGCGCTCGCAGACCAGCAGGTCGACCTCGGCGCGGGCGGCCTGCGAGCGGAGCCGCTCGGTCGGCAGTTCGACGTTCAGCGCGACGGCGCTCGCTCCGAGTCGGCCGACGGCGAAGAACAGGTCGGCGACGGCCGGCCGGGTTCCGAGCAGGAGCGCGACCCGACCGCCGGCGAGGTCGCTCTGCGCGACCGACTCGATGGCCGCGGCGCGGGCCGCTACCCGGTCGTCGAGTTCGGCGTAGCTCCACACCGAGCCGTCGTCGGCATCGACGACAGCGGTCGCGTCGGGCGTCGCGGCCGCCCGCTGTGCGAGCACGTCGACCGACTGGTCCGCGACGGGGTCGTCGACGGGCCACGCCGACGGATCCGGGAGCGTCACGGTCGCACCTCGTCGCGGTCGACGCCGATCCCGGGGTCCTGCGGGACCGCGATCGAACCGTCGGACACCGGTGCGGGGTCGGCAGCGAGGTCCTCGGCGAGCATATCCGCGGTCGCGAGCCCGCACGGAGCCACGTCCGGAATCGCGGCGGCGACGTGGACCGCCGCGGTCCGGGCGACGACCGCGTCGACGGTGGTGGTCACCACGGGCTCGATCCCCCGGTAGCGGGCGCGCATCGCGAGCGTGTGGGCGTTGCCCGGCCCGCCCAGGACCATCGGCTTCAGGATCACTACGTCCGCGGCGTCGGCCTCGAACACCTCGGCCATCGAGTGCTCGGTCAACCCCTCGTCGATGGCGACGGCGACGCCCGCCCCGCGCAGGTCCGCGAGCCCCGCGAGGTCCTCGGCGGGGAGCGGCTGTTCGACGTAGGCCACGCCGAGCGGCTCCAGCCGTTGGATGGCTCGTTCGGCCGCATCGCGGGACCACGCGCCGTTGGCGTCCAGTCGGAGGGTCACGCCGTCGCCGACCGCCTCGCGGACGGCCCGGACGCGCTCGACATCCTCCTCGACCGAGCGGGCACCGACCTTGAGCTTGAGGCAGTCGAACCCGCGGTCGGCGGCCGCCTCGGCGCGCCCGACGGTCGTCTCGCGGTCGGCGTCACCCACGGTGGCGTTGACCGGCACCGACTCGACGGTCCGGGAGTCGTCGAACCAGCGGTAGAGGGGGAGGCCGTCCGCCCGCGCGTCGGCGTCGAGGAGGGCCGTGGCGAACCCGTGGCGGGCCGCCGGCGCCTCGTCGGCGTCGAGTTCGAGCAGGCCGGTACTGTGCTCGCCGCCGGCCCCCGCGTCGAGCGCCCGCTCCAGGCCCGCCTCGCAGGCGTCGAGCGACTCGGTCCAGCCGGGCAGCGGCGTCGCCTCGCCGACGCCCGTCTCGCCGCGGTGGTCGTAGCGGACCACGAAGCCGGACCGCTCGGTGATCTCGCCGGCCGCGGTCGCCAGCGGCGACGCCAGCGGGAGCGAGAAGGGGGTGACGCCGTCGGGCGTCGAGCGGTCACCGCTCATAGCAGTGCAGGGGCGGCGAGTCCGGCGGCGAACAGCAGCGAGTGGACGAACAGCGTCTGTCCCACCCGTTCGAGCGCCGGGTTGAGCGCCTCGCCGTCGGTGCGTTCGAGGACGGTCTTCGTCACGCTCGCCGCGAGCGGGAGCGAGAGCAGCGGTGCGAGCGCCGGGAGACCGTAGGCGGGGTCGAGCGCGAAGACCGCGGGGACGACGTAGGCCATCCCGACCAGCGCGAGGAACTCGACGCGGCTCCAGCGGTAGCCGAGCAGCACCGCGAGCGTCCGCTTGCCGGCCTCAGCGTCGGTCTCCCGGTCGCGAATGTTGTTCACGACGAGGATTGCGGTCGAGAGACCGGCGGCCGAGAGGCTGGCGACGACGGCCGCGAGCGGAAGGGTATCGGCGGGGATCCCGATCGGGAACAGGCCGACGCCGGCCTCGGTGACCGCCTGGACGTAGTAGGTGCCGGTGACGGCGACGACGCCGAAGTAGACGAACACGAAGAGGTCGCCGAGCCCGCGGTAGCCGTAGGGATAGGGGCCGCCGGTGTAGAGGACGCCGGCGGCGATCGACGAGAGGCCGACGACGAGGATGGGGACGCCGCCGACGGCGACGAGGTAGGCGCCGACGACGACGGCCAGCGCGTAGGTGGCGATCATCGCCCGCCTGACCTGCGCGGCCGGGATGAGGCCGCCGGCGGTGACGCGGGTGAACCCCTCGCGGTCGTCTGTGTCGGCGCCCTTGACGGCGTCGTAGTAGTCGTTGGCGAAGTTGGTGCCCACCTGGATGAGCAGGGCGCCGACGAGCGCCGCGAGCCAGGGCAGCGGCGCGAAGACCCCCGCGTGGACGGCCAGGCCGGCGCCCACGACCACGGGCGCAGACCCCGCCGGCAGCGTCTGGGGCCGCGCGGCCATCAGCCAGGCCCGCCGCTTCGAGACCTGTGCGTCTGCGGTCGACATACCCGGGAGTCGGGACCCGTCGAGTGTCAAAGTTGGCATCCCGCTGCGGGCGGCGGGGCCGGCGTGTGGACCCCGCCGGTGCCGACTCCTCGTCGACGCCGGCGGCCGCTCGGCCCGCCGCCGTCAGGCCGTGTCGGGGTCCGGGTCGCCGCCGAGGATCCGGTCGATGATGTCCCGCCGGTCGGGCGCCTGTTCCTCGTCGGGCGTGGGGAAGTCGGGAAGGTCGGGCATACTGGTCGAGCCGTCCGGTCGATCCGTGGGCCTCGACGCGGGTACGTCCGTCGCCGGCTTATCCAAGCGACCGCCCGTCGAGCCAGCGGCGACAGCGGCGGCCGAGATGTCCCAGCTTCCGCCGGAGGTACGTCTCGTGTGCGTGTTCGAGGTCGAGGTCTTCGAGTATCGACCGCGCCCGCTCGGCGCCGCGGTCGCGGTCGATTCCGGCGTCGCGGACGTGTCTCAGCGGGTGGCGCCGCCAGTTGTTCTCCTCGTGGGCGTACACGTCGACCCGTTCCGGCCCCCGCTCGACGAGAACGAGGTGGAGTTGCCGGTCGGCGAACGGCGACTCGCGGAGGACCCAGCTCCCGTTCGTCCGGTTGCCAAGCGGCGTGTAGTGGTACATACTCACCGGGTTCCAGCCGAGTCCGGCCTCCGAGAGGGCCGACTCGACGGCCTCGATCCGCCCGTTCACCGTCCCGGCGTACCCCTCGGGGTACACCCGGACCGTCTCGTCGACGACCGTCCGGACCGCCCGGTCGAGGTGCGGGCCGACCGCCCGCCGGAGGCGGTACCCCGCCCGTCGCTGGGCGTCGTCGAACATATCCCGGCTTGGGCCGACGACGGGGTGAACGTTACGCCGGCGGACGGGAACGGTACGCGGCCCGTCCCGACCGGCCGGCCCGGGCACGCCAGCGGCGGCGACCGCTCACTCGGGCGTCGCTGCGTCCGTGCGCTCGACGGCATCCTCGACGACCCAGTGGGACTGGCGCCAGGACTGCCGGAGCTGGCGGATCGCGCTCGCGCGCAGGCGGATGGCGCGCCGGCCCTCGGCGGCACGGGCGCGCTCCATCGTCCGCTCGGCGCGGTCGTAGGCCCGCTCGGCGTTGTCGAGGTGGGCCTCCATGCTCCGGACGATACCCCGATCGTCGACGTCCTCTCGCGAGTCGTTCAGCAGCCGTCGGGCGTCCGCGAGTTCGCGGGCCGCGGTCCGGTTGTCGGCGCGCAGGACCAGGTCCGCGGCCGCGGTGGCGTTGGCCTCGGCGTCGGTGCCGGCGAACGCGGTCAGCGCCTGCACGCCGACGGCGTCGTCGGTGAACAGTTTCGCCGACGCCGTCCGGACGGGGCCGCGGTAGTGCTCGCTGGACGCCTCGAACCGCTCGCTCGCGCGGTCGCGGGCCGACTCGTAGCGGCCGGCGTCGGCGTCGAGCGCCTCGGTCGCCGCGACCGCCTCGGTCCTCAGCTCCCGCGGCGTTTCGCGGTCCGCGTCGCCGCCGTCGTCGGACGACTCGTTCTCCGCGGCGAGGTGCTCCCAGCCGTCGAGGTGGCCGTTCAGCACCGACCGCTCGAAGTAGCTCCGCCGGCCGTCGTACTCGGCGTCGGTGTAGCGGGCGTACAGCCCGAGGTGGTCGCTCGCGGCCGCGAACGACCCGAACTCGTCGCGGTCGAAGTACGCGAGCAGGTCGTCGCCGGTCAACCGGACCCGCTCGGCGGGGAGCGCGGCGCCCGTGGCGTTCTCGACGCGCGCCGAGGACTCGTCGACCGACAGGACTTCCTCGGGCACCTCGTAGTGGACCGGGACCGTCGACCCGTTCGCGCCGAAGACCCACTCGGTGCCGACCTCGCGGTCGACGCGCCGTATCCGGTTGGTGTCCGCCGGCGAGACGACTCCCTGCCGCTCGATGTAGTCGGCGACCACGGTCCCGTACAGCGTGAGGTCGGTGCTCACGGTGGGGTCGTCGGCGAGGTCGTCCCAGCCGGCCATGTAGGAGTTGACCGTCACGTTGTACGTCCCGTTCGGCCGGAGCGGCTCGCCGCCGACGTACACGTCGCGGACGAGCGGCTCGGCCCCCTCGTGGGCCACCATCTCGTAGGTGACGCCGCTGACCTGCAGCTGGGCCTCCTGGCCGTACTGCTGGCCGGTGCCCGATTCGAGCGTGACGACCTGGCTGGCCAGCAGGGCGCGCAGTTCCGCGCCCGAGAGCCGTTTGGTGACCAGCGTGTTGCCGAACGGCAGCGAGGTGTACACGTCGTCGTAGGTGACGTTGCCCGGCTCGATCACGAAGTCGCCGCGGATGCCGCCGGCGTTCGTGACCGCGACCTCGGCGCCCGTCTCCGCGCGGAACGCGTCGGTGACGAGGTTGCCCCACGCCGTCTCGTCGTGGTAGTTGGCCGCGAACGTCGAGTTCAGCGGGACCGTCGTCCGCCCGACGACCTCGGAGAGGTACTGCCCACGGGCCGAGGAGACGATCCCCTCGACCGTCTCGTTGACCGGAATCGCGTCGTTGCCGGCCACCTCGACCAGGCGACCGTCCGCCATCGCGACGCTGCCGTTCGGCCCGACAGTGAGGTTGAGTTCGCCGAGGTAGGCCGCCCGCCCCTGCGCCTCCATGACGACCGTCCCGTCCGTCACCTGCGGTTCGTAGGCGACCTCGTCGTCGCCGGCGACGATCACGTCGATGTTGTCGGTCTCGCGGGCGAGCTCCTGCGAGTCGTCGATCCCGATGTGGGCCGCGGCGACGACCACGTCCACGTCTCGCTCGGTCTTCAGTTCCGTCGCGATCTCGGCCCCGACCTCGCTGTAGTCGGCGACCTCGTACCCTCGCTCGTCGAAGTCGACGGCCGTTTTGGGCCCGATGGCCTCGTCGACGAGACCGACGACGCCGACGCGGACGCCGTCGCGCTCGACGATGGTGTAGTTCTCCGTCCCGGGGACGCCGCCGCCGTCCTCGGCGCGGACGTTCGCGAGCAGCCACGGGTACTCCGAGGCGGCCGTGTAGTTGGCCACCGCGTCGAACCCGTAGTCGAGGTCGTGGTTGCCGACCACGTCGGCCGCCGGGTCGACGACGTTGGTCGCCGCGACCGGCACCGTCCAGTTGCTGACCGGCGAGAGCGAACTCGGGCTCACCTGGTCGCCCCCGCCGACGACGACGGTCGGGTTCTCGTGGGCCGCCCGTCGCTCGTTCACCGCGCCGGCGAGTCGACCCATCGCGGTCGGGTTCGAGGCCGCCGTCTGCACGTCGTTGTACGAGAGGATCGTCAGCGTCGTCGCGTTCGCGGGCGGATCCGCCGGGGTCCCGTCGCCCGGCGAGCCGCCGTCGGTCGGCTCTGCGATCTCGCCGACCGCCTTCGGCTGGATCTTGAACGCGCCGAAGTTGTAGGCGACCGGCCCGGTCAGGTCCGCGACGACCAGTCCGGTCTCGTTGGGCGTCGTCGCGTCGCCGGCGGTCACGTCGTCGACTGCGATCTCCCCGGAGCCGTCGTCGACGGCCCACTCGCCGTACTGGCCGGGCGTCGCCGTGACCGTCGCGTTCGACACGGTGACGAGCACGCCCTCGTAGCGCTCCTGTCCGACCGCGCCGGTGTCGAGTTCGACGGGGTCGGGTGTCGGCGCCGTGCCGGTCACTGTCGTCGACGCGCTCGCCGCGGTGGCGTCGAGTTCCGTCAGGTTGTAGTACTCGGTGACCGGCGCCGTCACCTCGACGGCGTCGCCGGGCGCCACGCTCGGCTGGCCTCCGGTGTAGACGTAGACGCCGCTGTAGGCGCCGGAGCCGTTCTGGATGTAGTACCCTTCCGCCACGACGGCTGTCACCGTCCCCCTGGTGGTGACGTTCTCCCCGACGTACGGCGAGGCGTCCGTCGGACCGTCGGGTCGCTGGATCTCCTCGATCGATACCTCCGCGTTGCCGGCCTGCGCCGTCGCGGTCGGCACCACCGCCGGCACCGCCGACGCGACCAGCATCACCGCCGTCGCTACTGCGAGAAGCTTGCCACTCCCCTGTGGATGATTCCTGGACACGGTCGTCTTACTATCAGCAGGAATTCCATTTGAAACTTGGTAATGATCGTACGTAGCGATAGGGAGCGATCCCTGCTGCTCCCGAGCGGACCCTTCCAGTATCGGGACGAGCGAGCGGGCGCAACTGCCGGAAGACCGTCACTGGGGGGAGGAGAGTCCGTCCGCAGCGAGGACGTCCGGGAGGTCGGCGAGCGAGGCGATCCGAACGTCGGGTTCCCGGCAGGGCGTCTCGTCGTCGGCGTTCTCGATCCACACCGACTGCATCCCGAGGCACTCGCCCATCACGAGGTCCTCGTTGTACTCGTCGCTGACGAACGCGACCGGTTCGTCGCCCTCGGGGAGACACTCGAAATAGCCCCTCGGGTGGGGTTTCGGCCGTTCGATCGCCGAGGAGACGACGAGGTCGTCGAAACACGACAGGGCGCCGTGCTCCGAGAGGACCGTCTCGACCCACGGCTCCACCATGTTGCCGAAGAGGACGAGCGTGTGGTCGTCCGCGAGGTCGCGGAGAACCTCGGTGTGCTCCTCGGGGACCTCCGGGTCGAGCCACGTCCGTTCGAGGTACTCGTAGCACGCTTCGGGGGACGCTCCGGTGAGCGTCGAGAGGAGGTCGACGTAGTCGGCCGTGCTGTCGAGAAAGCCGTCGCGGTACGCGAAGTAGGCGATCCAGCCGGGGTACGGGTCGGTCCCGGGGTCGACGCCCAGCACGTCCGCGTGCTCGCGTTCGTCGCCGTGTTCGACGATGACGCCGCCGTAGTCGAGGACGAGGTGCATAGCGGATCCAGTTGGACAGCCGACACGGTCTTGAGTCTGTCGGGAAGGCCGAACGAACTGCCGGAAGCGGGCGGCCGCGGCGAGCAGTTGCGGTGGGCGGTCGCGGAAGCGGTGCGGAGCGGGGCGGTGCGGCACAAGTTCAACTACCGGACGCGAGGGAGCGGAGCGACCGAGTCGTCCGGCTCTTTTTCCCCAAGTTTTTGGCTCGGGGGTGCCCGCAGGTCGCCGCTGGCGACCGAGGACACCCCCGAGCGAAAAAGTGGGTCCTAGTAGAACCAGTCGTAGTCGTCGAAGTCGGGGTCGCGGCCCTCGTTGAAGGCGTCGCGGCCCTCTTTCGCTTCGTCGGTCATGTAGCCGAGGCGGGTGGCCTCGCCGGCGAAGACCTGCTGGCCGACCATGCCGTCGTCGGCCATGTTGAACCCGTACTTGAGCATGCGGATGGCCATCGGGGACTTGCTGGTGATGCGGTCGGCCCACTCTATGGCGGTCTCCTCCAGTTCGTCGTGGGGGACGGCCTCGTTGACCATGCCCATGTCCGCCGCTTCCGCGGCGTCGTAGGTCTTGCCGAGGAAGAAGATCTCGCGGGCCTTCTTCTGGCCGACCTGGCGGGCGAGGTAGGCGGAGCCGAAACCGGCGTCGAAGGAGGCCACGTCGGGGTCGGTCTGGAGGAACTTGGCGTGGTCGTCGGAGGCCAGCGTGAGGTCGCAGACGACGTGCAGCGAGTGGCCGCCGCCGACGGCCCAGCCGGGGACGACGGCGACGACGGGCTTGGGGATGTGGCGGATCTGGCGCTGGACCTCGAGGATGTGGAGGCGCCCGGCCTCCGCGGCGTCGTCGCGGTCGGCGTCGTCCCCCTGGTACTCGTAGCCGTCGTCGCCCCGGACGGACTGGTCGCCCCCCGAGCAGAAGGCCCAGCCGCCGTCCTTCGGCGACGGGCCGTTGCCGGTGAGGAGGACGCAGCCGATATCGGACTGGCGCTTGGCGTGGTCGAGCGCGGTGGAGAGTTCGTCGACGGTGCCCGGGCGGAAGGCGTTGCGGACCTCGGGGCGGTCGAAGGCGATGCGGACCGCGGGCGTGTCGGTCCCGCGGTGGTAGGTGATATCGCGGAAGTCGACGGCGTCGACCGGCTCCCAGCGGTCGGGGTCGAAGATCTCCGAGACCATGCGGGTCCTCCGGTCGGACCGCGCAAAAAGATTCTCAGTCCGAGCGGACGGCCGTCGCCTCGACTTCGACCCGGAAGTCCTCGTCGACGAGGCGGCTCACCTCGACCATCGTCGAGGCGGGGCGCACGTCCGCGAACACCTCGCCGTGGGCGCGGCCGACCGCCTCGTAGTCGTCGATGTCGGTGACGTACAGTCGCGTGCGGACCACGTCCGCGATGCTCGCGCCTGCGTCGTCGAGGGCGCCTTCGACGATCTCGAGCGCGGCCCTCGTCTGTTCGTAGGGGCCGTCGCCGATCACCGCGCCGTCGTCGTCGACCGGCGTCGTCCCGGAGACGTGGACCTGTCCGTCGACCGCGACGGCCCGCGAATAGCCGACGTGCGCTTCCCACTCGGTGTCGCTGGAGACGGTCTGTCGTGACATGTGAGCCGTCTGAAAGGGGCGGAGAAGTGCGTTCCGGTCGGCGGATGGGGCCCGTCGTCGACCCGCCGCCCGCTATCGATTCCGATAGTTCGGGCACAGCCATTTTATCGTCGGCCCGCGAAGTCGGGACGATTTACGGCGCTCCCCATGACAGAGACCTTCTACGACCGTCTCGGCGTCGACGAGGACGCGACGACCGAGGAGATCGAGGACGCCTACCGGGCGGCCATCAAGCGGGTCCACCCGGACGTGAGCGACGAGGTCGACGCGGGGGAGCGCACGAAACGGCTCAACAAGGCCAAGCGCGTGCTGACCGACGACGAGGAGCGCGCCAGGTACGACCGCCTCGGCCACGCGGCTTACACCGGGGAGGGGACGCCCGACGCCGGGTCGACCCGGACGGCTGCCGGGGACGGTGACGCCGGATCGGACGAGGCGTCCACGGCCCAATCGCGGCCGGGCGGCCCCGACCCGGGCACCGAAGCGGGGCGAAGCGGGGACGACGGTCGTCGGAGCGGGTCGGACCGGGCTTCGACGGGCGAGAGCACGTGGCGCGGGTCACAGCAGCGCGGGCGACGGGCGGGCGGCGGGCGGTCCGCGCGGGGGACCGACCGGCGCCGTCGCGAGCGAGCGCGAGGGCGCGAGCGCGGGCGAGGTGACGGCCGTGCGACGAGTGCGGACCCGTCGGGTGGGACGACCCGGTCGACGACCGGGTCGACGGGGCCGTCGTGGCAGTCCAGCGGGCGGACGGCCGGTCGGAGCGCCGGCGCGAGCGGGGACTCGCCCTCGGCGCAGCGGCAGGCGGCCGCGGGCGCTTCGGACGGACCGAACGCCGACTGGTCGTGGAACTCGTGGGACGCAACCGGCGCCTGGGCCGTTCGTAACGGCCCCGACAAGGGTCGCGGGCTCCGGCTCAGCCGGCTGTTCCCGGTCGACCAGTCGGTCGTCCTGCTGGTATCGACGTTCGTCTGTTACCCCTTCTTCGTCGCCGCGACGCTGTACCCCGCCTTTCCGCTCGTCGCACGGGTGGTCGTCGGCGTCTGCACGCTGCTGACCGTCGCCTACCTGCTGTCGATCCCGGAGGCCGCGATCCTCGTCTTCGGCCTCTGGAGCGTGGTCGTGCCGATACTCCTGCTCGCGCTCCCGGCACTCAGCGTCTTCTCGCTGGCCGGGGTGATCGGCCTGACCGCGACGTGGGTCCCGCTCGGGATGTCCGTCCTGACGTTCACGCTCGTGCGGTCGTGAGCGGCCGCCCTACAGCTCGCGGGCGACCCGCTCGCGGACGCGCTCGTGTAGTCGCTCCCGGCGGCGGTGGCTCGCCTCGCCGTCGGTCCGCACCTCGACGACCTGCGTCCCGTCGGTGTCGAGCGACTCGCGGTAGGCCGCCGCGAAGTCGTCGATGTCGGTCGCGCGGCGGAACGCCAGCCCGTACAGGTCCGCCGACGGCTCGAAGTCGAGGCCGTGGGGGGTAACGAACTGCTCGGTGAAGGGCGGGTCGAACTCCTCGATGGGCAGGATGTGGAAGATGCCGCCGCCGTCGTTGTTGATCAGGACGATCGTCGCGTCGACGCCGCAGCGGGCGACCGAGAGCAGGCCGTTCATGTCGTGGTAGTAGGCCAGGTCGCCGGTGACGACGACGAGCGGGTCGTCGGTGGCGCTCCCGGCGCCCAGCGCGGTGCTGGTGATCCCGTCGATGCCGCTGGCGCCGCGGTTTCCCAGCACGGTGAGCTCCGCGGGCCGGGGCCGTCCGAAGCGGTCGCAGTCCCGGACCGGCATGCTGTTTGAGACGAACACCGTCGCGGGGTCCGGCGCGCCGGCGACGACTTCCGAGAGGACGGCCCCCTCGAACAGTTCGTCGTCGGCAGCCTCGTCGACGAGGTCCCAGTGGGCCGTCTCCGCGCGCTCGAACCGCCGGCGCCACGCCGCGGCGGCCCCTTCCGCGGTGTCGCCGCTGGCACCGTCGAGGGCCGACCGGTCGTCGACCCGCTCGGCCAGCGCACCGGCGGTCCCACTGGGATCGGCCTCGACGTAGTCGGTCGCGGTGAACTCCGCCTCGGGCCAGTCGCCGGCCGGGTCGACGACGACCTGCCGGGCGTCGGCGTCGCGCAGAAACCGCCGGAGTACCTTCGACGTGGGCGAGGCGCCCACCCGGAGGACCACGTCGGGGTCGGGCCAGCCGTCGGCGTCGAGATACGAGTCGTAGCCGCCCGCGACGAGGTGGTCCTCGACCAGCGGCCCGTAGCGGAGCCCCGACAGCGGGTCGGCCAGCAGCGGGAAACCGGTCGCGTCGAGCAACTCGGCGACCGCTTCCGGGTCACAGCGGCCGGGGTTCAGCGGGCCGGCGACGACCAGGCCGCGGTCGGCCGATTCGAGGGCGGCCGCGATGTCGGCCATCGCGGCGTCGTCGGGTTCGACCCGGCCGGCCGTCGTCCTGACGAACGGGCCGTCCCGGCCCTCGACGGCCAGCGGTGCATCGTCTGCCAGCGAATCCGGTACGTCGCCGGGTTCCTCGGTCGGTTCGAGCGGCTTGGCGACCGGGACGTTGAGGTGGACGGGCCCGGGGTTCGCGCCGGTCGTCTTCGCGACGGCGCGGTCGGCGGCCACCCGGAGCGACCGGAGCCGCCGGGGTTCGGGCGCGGGTTCGGGCAGGGTCTTGTACCACCGGACGGCGTCGCCGTAGAGCTGCTCCTGGTCGACGGTCTGGTTGGCGCCGCTGTCGACCAGTTCGGCCGGGCGGTCCGCCGTGAGCACCAGCAGCGGGACCCGCGACTGGCTGGCCTCGACCACGGCCGGGTGGTAGTTGGCGGCGGCCGTCCCGGAGGTGCAGACGACGGCGGTCGGCTCGCCGGTGCGGCGGCCGCGGCCGAGCGCGAAGAAGGCCGCCGACCGCTCGTCGAGGACGGAGTACGTCTCTATGTCGTCGTGTTCGGCCAGTGCGACCGTCAGCGGCGTCGAGCGGCTCCCCGGCGAGACGACGGCACCGGTGACGCCGCTCTTCGCGAGTTCGTCGACGAGCGTCCGGCCCCACAGCGTCGCGCGGTTCGGTGCGGTCATTCGAGCGCGTCGAGGACCGGTCGGTACTTCAGCTGTACCTCGTCCCACTCGCGGTCGGGGTCGCTGTCGCCGACGATGCCGTTACCGGCGAACAGCGTCGCCCGTCGGCCGGCCGCGACCGCCGAGCGGATGGCGACCGCGAACGTGCCGTCGCCCTCGGCGTCGAACCACCCGACCGGCGAGGCGTACCAGCCGCGGTCGAACGCCTCGGTCTCCTTGATCGTCTCCAGCGCCTCGTCGGGCGGGAGGCCGCCGACGGCCGGCGTCGGGTGCAGCGCCTCGACCAGCGAGAGGACGTGGTCGTCCTCGGCGAGTTCGGCCGTCACCGGCGTCTGGAGGTGCTGGACCGTCGCCAGCCGGCGCACCGTCCGGTCGCCCGTCGAGATCGACGTGGCGTAGGGGTCCAGTTGCGTCTTGATCGCCTCGACGACGAGGTCGTGCTCGTGGCGGTCCTTCTCGCTGTCCTGCAGCTCGCTGGCGAGCCACTCGTCCTCCTCGGGCGTGTCGCCCCGGCCGGTCGACCCGGCCAGCGCCTCCGTCCGGACGGTCCGGCCGTCCCTGCTGATCAGCCGCTCGGGCGTCGCGCCGAAGAACTGGCCGCCGCCCTCGGGCGCGACGAGGAAGCGGAAACAGTCGGGGTAGGTCGCCGAGAGCCGTTCGTACACGCCGGGGATCGACAGCTCGTCGCGCAGGTCGACGGTCAGCGCCCCCGCGAGGACGACCTTCCGGAGCGTCCCGCGGCGGATGCGCTCGACGGCCGCCTCGACCTGCCGGCGCCAGCCGGCGTCGTCGGGCGTGAACGTGCGGCGTTCGATACCGGGTCCGGATTCGGGGGGCGCGTCGTCGAGGGCCTCGACCCGGTCGGTCCACTCCTCGAGCCGCGCTTCGGCCTCGGCGGCCGCCGACGGCCCGGTGGCGGTCGCGACGACCCAGGTCGAGTCCTCGTCGGTCCGGACGACCTGGACGGCCGGGAGCACGAACTGCGCGTCGGGGAAGCCGTCCCACGGCGAGTCCCCCGAGTCCTTGTCGCCCTCGTGGAACGCGAAGCCGCCGAACAGGCGCGGCCGTGCGGCCCGGGGCAGGTCGGCGGCGACGGTGCGGCCGGCGAACAGCGACTCGCCGGCGCGCCGGACGCGGTCGAACCGGTCGGGGCCGTCGGCCGTGATCGTCGCCGCCGACCCGCCGGCGGCGACCCGCTGACCGCCCTCCGACCAGGCGACCGTCGGCCGCGGGAGTTCGCCCAGCACGGTCCCGACCGCGACGCCTTCCACCTCGCGCCCGCGCGTCGCGATGGTCGTCTCGTCGGGTTCGACCGACGACTCGTCACCACGGGGAAGTTCCATCTCCAGGCGCTTAGGACCGTACGCCTTTCAGCCTAACTACTTCGGACCGCCCCGCCGAACCCCGCCGGAACGACCGACCCGGCCCGGTCGTGTCGGCGCTCCGCCCGGCCACCGACCGGACCGCCCCGATTCGACCGCTGTGCCGTGATCGGTTCGGCTATCACCCCCGCCAAACTTAAATACCCCCTTCCCGAACCAACGGAACGATCCGATGCCCAAGGTAGACCTCACGATCCCCGAACACCTCGAGATGCGTATCGCCCAGCTCGTCGAGCAGGGCGAGTTCCTCAACCGGGAGGAGGCCATCGAGGACCTGCTCTCGACGGGGCTGAAGGCGTACAAGACGAGCGGCCCGATGGACGACGACGACGAGGCGGGGAGCGGCTACGAGGACGACGGCATGATGGGCCACGAGGACGAGTACGTTTTCTGACCCTGGTGGTTCGTGTGACCCTCTGACGGACAACCGTTAAACCGGCGGTTCACATAGGGACGCCCATGCACAAGGACGAGCTCCTCGAACTCCACGCGCAGATGCTCACGATCAAGGACTACTTCGCCGGGCTCGAAGACGTCGACGAGACGCTGTTCGACGCCTACGAGGAACTCGACGTGACCCCCGAGGACGTCCACAAGTCCAAGAGCGAGCACAAACACGCCGTGTTCGTCCTCGGCAACGCCCTCGCGACCGCCATGAGCGAGGACGAGTTCTCCGACGCCGGCCGCGTCGGCAAGCGCATGAAGGAACTCGCCGAGGACGCCGAGAAGAAGCTCTGAGCGGTCGACGCGCCGACGACGCCCGACGGTCCCGTCCAACTGCTCGTCTCTCTCTCTCGTCTCGCCGGTGTCTTCTTTTCCCGTCCGTGCCACTGGATCGCATGGACGTTGCTTCGTTCGACGGCGACCGCGACGCGATCGGCTGTGACCTGGACGACCGCGGCCGCCTCGCGGTCACGATCGACCGACCGGACAGCCTGAACGCCATCGACGACGCCGTCCGCGATGGCGTCGTCGGCCTCCTGCGCTCGGTCGATACCGAGCGTGTCCGCTGTGTCACCTTCGAGGGTGCCGGCGACCGGGCGTTCAGCGCCGGCGCCGACGTCGACAGCGTCGCCGACCGGACGCCCGCCGAAGCGATGGACGTGACGCCGATGTACGAGGTCGTCGCCGACTACCCCCGCCCGACGCTCGCCGCGATCCGGGGCTACTGCCTCGGCGGTGGCCACGAACTCGCGCTCGCCTGCGACATGCGCGTCGCCGCGACCGACGCGGAGTTCGGCTTCCCGGAGATCGGCCTCGGTCTCGTCCCGGGCGGCGGCGGCACCCAGCGCCTCGTCCGCCTCGTCGGCGAGGGCCGCGCGAAGGAACTGGTCTTCCGCGGCAACCGCATCGACGCCGAGCGGGCGGCCGACTGGGGGCTCGTCAACCGCACCGTCCCGCCGGAGGAACTCGACGACCTCGTCGAGTCGTACGTCGACGACCTCGCGAACGGGCCGCCGCTGGCGCTGAAGGCCGCCAAGCGCGTCGTCGACGCCGCCGAGGACAGCAGCCTCGCGGCGGGGATGGCCATGGAGAGCCAGGCCTTCGGCTTCCTGACCACCACCGAGGACTTCGCGGAGGGCCGGGCGGCCTTCCGCGAGGACCGCGAACCCGAGTTCGAGGGCGAGTGAGCCGCGTCATCGGCGGTCCGCCGGCTTCTCGCGCTCCGGGACCCACGTGAGTCGGCCGAGTGCGCGCCGGCATCGCCGGGCGGTCCCGGCGGGCCCCCACTGGAAGGCGAGGACGTACGCGGCCAGCAGCGCGAACAGCTGGTCGAGCGACGACGGCAGCACGGCCTCGAATGCGAGTTCGACGACCAGCAGCGCCGGGAGCTGGGTGACCACGAAGGCGGCGAAGAACGCGACCGACCGTGCCGCATCGGGCCGGTTGTCCGTCGCTTCGGCGAGCGCGATCGGGACGGCACCGGCCACGAGCACCGTCTCGCTCGTCGACAGCCCGAACGGATAGCCCGCCGGTCCGGCGACGGCCGCAGCGGCGCTCCCGACCGGCAAACCGACGAACACGAACGCGACGAGCAAGCCCCCGAGACCGCGGGACTGGTCCGACGGGCTACGCTCGCTTTCCATCGGTCACGGGTCCTCACCGACGCGGGGTAAGCCTTGTGTCGACGACACGTTCGGGCGTACCGCGGTTCGGGACGTTCGGGATTCTGCCGACTGTTCGAATTCCCACGTGCAGACGAGCATCCGCGCGCTGTGCGCGCGGTTCACCGGACGCGAGGGGGCGGAGCGAGCGAGTCGTCCGGCTTTTTCCCCAAGTTTTTCCGGCGGAGGATCCCCGCAGCGCGCCGAAGGCGCGCGAGGAACTCTCCGCTGCAAAAAGTGGTACGGGCGTGGCGGGATTCGAACCACGCCCGAGAACCTGCGCCGGAGGCGCAGAACCTCGGTCTGCTTCGAACTCCGGGCCCGCTCGCTCCTCACGTCCGTTCGTCGCAGAGCGGGCGTGGCGGGATTCGAACCGGAGCCAGACGTGCTCGCTCGTTGCACTCGCTGCGCGCGACTGGCAGGGTTCGAATCGCGGTCCGGTTCGTTCGACAGTTCGCTTCGCTCACTGTCGGAACTGCACGGGCGTGGCGGGATTCGAACCCGCGATCGAGGGGTTAGGAACCCCTCGCCCTGTCCCCTAGGCCACACGCCCTACCGGGGACAGCGGGCGCCGGGAGAAAGAACCTTGCTGTTGCTCACCGGCGCAGAGAGCGGGGAGAACGGAACCGTCAGTTGCTCGACGACGACGAGTCCGAGGAGTCGATCGCGCCCTCAGTCTCGCGCTCGGCCTCGGTCTTGAGGATCTCGCCGTCCTCGTCGACGATGTTGCCGTCGTCGTCGATGGTCGCGCCCTCTTTCATCTCCTCGAGCTCCTGCTCGACCTGCTCGCGACCCTTCTGGAACTCGCCCATGGCCTGGCCGGTCGACCGCGCGAGCTTCGGGATCTTGTTGGCGCCGAACAGCAACACGGCGATCAACAGGATCACGATCAGTTCCGTCCCGCCCGGCATACCCCCGACGGGGAACAGGGGGATGAGTGTGTCCATCATCTCTACCCGACGCTTACTCGACGCCAATTATAACCTTTTTGGCCTGCATAGCGCGGCAAGAAGGTCAGACGGCGATATATACGGCAAAATCGTCGCTCCCTGAAGCGCGCGTGTATAGCGTGCATAGCGCGCCAAACTTGTGCCTGTCGGATGCAATGGCACCCCGTGAACCGCATGGCGCGATAGGGACTACTCCGCCGTCCACCAGAAGCCCGGTGTCTCCACTAACTCGGAGCCCGGTGTCGGGAGGTGCGTCGGCATGAGCGTCTTCGAGCGGTTCGAGACGCCTGACGGCCCGACGTGCGGGTGTCTGGGCTGTACCGAGCCCGCGGCGAAAGTGATCGACCACCCCGAGCACGGCGAGCGCGTCGTCTGCGAGGACGACGTGGGCGACTACGAGGTGGTCCGGGATGTCTGAGGACGGGTTCACCGACGTTGCCGCCCCGTCCGCCGGCGGCCCGGACAACGACGACCCGCTGCTCGCGGACGTGCCCGCGATCTTCGATGAGGGAACGTTCGTCCTCGTCGGCTGCGGCGCCGCGAAGCGCGACCCCGACGACGCGCTCGACGTGCACGAGGCAGTCGTCGGTCCTGACGAGACCGTCGGCCCCAGCTGGTCCGACGAGACCGGGCCGGCATGGAGGGCGAAGGACCTCTACACGAGCACCTACTTCGGCGTCAAGCGGGACTTCGCGGAGATGGCAACCCAGTGGGCTCGCCAGCGCGACGGCTGGGCGTGGTCGATCCTCTCGGCCGAACACTACATCCTCCCACCGTGGGAGCCGGTCAAACCCTACGACACGACTATTGACGACCTCGGCGACGATCACACCAACGACGACCACCTCACCGACTTCCCGTACCAGCGCCGGCCGGACGGTCAGCCGCTCGTCACCGAGCTGGACAAGTGGGTCTACATGGTCGCCGTTGGCCTCCAGCGCTGGCTGACCATGTTCGACGGCATCGCGTCACCGCACGGGGGTGGGACGCTGCGGAACCTCATCGTCCTCGCCGGCAAGGACTACGTCGAGCCGCTTCGGGAGCGCGGCGCCTTTGACGGCCTCGGGAACATCCGCGAGGGCTGCCAGCGGATCCAGGTCGAACCGACGTTCCTGTTCGAGGAGATCGACGCCGACGGCATCGGCGAGCAGATGGCCTGGATGTCCGACGCGATGAGCCAGGTCGAGGGACGCGGCACCGAGACCGAGCAGGTCACCCTCGGGGAGGTCGGTAGCGATGACTGACGACCAGCCCGACGTGACCCCGGAGGACGCCCTGCAGGTCGCCCAGCGGGCGCTCGCGAAGGTCGGCGACCTCGAAGACCGCGTCGAGGACCAGCAGGACGCGATCGACGACCTCCAGAGCGAACTCACCGCGGTCTCGCTGCGCGTCTCCGAGTTCGACGACGATCGCGAGTACGACCAGTTCACCCGCGACGACAAGGTCGGGAAGGTCCGCGAGTACGGCTTCCGCCGGGCCGACGAGGGCCACGGCCGGACGAAACTCGACTACAAGGACATCAAGTGGAGCGTCTTCGAGGGCGAGCCCTCGCCGGCGCACTGCTACACGCTGATGGAGCTGGCTGCCTCGGCCCAGGGCTTCGAGCACCGCGACCCCGACGACGGCAACGAACACCTCGCGGTCACCGCCGCCGAGGCAAAGCGCGGACCGGCGTTTTATTCCGCGAAAAAAGACGCCGCCGAGGAGGGGCGCTCAGGATGACGCATCACGAGCGCGGCATCCCACCGCCGTTGTACTCAGTGTAGTTTAGAGCAAGTGCGGTTGTGTAAGCAAGGTTTCCGTAGCTGCGGGAATCTCGGCTCAGCACGCCTCGCACTTGCGGTTTCGAGAGGCGAATCGGGTGGAAACCGTTTATTCGCGGAATAAAACCCACGCGGCTGACATCACGATGGCAACCAACGCATCACACGACACGGCGGACAGCCCCGAACTGGTCGAGTTGTTCCTCGACCTCTACCGGGACTACTACCGGGACGAGGTCGGGACGCTCGCCCAGCGGTACCCGCAGGAACAGCAGGCGCTGAACATCGACTACCACGACATCTTCCGGCTCGACCCGGACCTGGCGGACGACTACCTCGCCCACCCCGAGGAAGTCCGCGAGTACGCCGAGGACGCGCTCGTGCGGTACGACCTCCCGGTGGATGTCGACCTCTCGGGCGCACACGTCCGCGTCCACAACCTCCCGGCCGACAAGACGCACTTCCCGGGGGAGTTCTCGCCGACCGACGCCGGCGGCAAGTACCGGACGATCCGCGGGGACGTGCTCGTCTCAACGGACACCTACTCGAAGGTCCAGCGGGCGGCTTTCGAGTGCAAGCGCTGCGGGACGCTGACCCACATCCCGCAGACGGACGGCGATTTTCAGGAACCCCACGAGTGCTCGGGCTGTGAGCGCCAGGGTCCATTCCGCATCAACCACGACAAGTCGGAGTTCATCGACGGCGAGACGAT
This sequence comes from Halosimplex halophilum, assembly GCF_004698125.1. Taxonomy (NCBI): domain Archaea; kingdom Methanobacteriati; phylum Methanobacteriota; class Halobacteria; order Halobacteriales; family Haloarculaceae; genus Halosimplex; species Halosimplex halophilum. The sequence continues at coordinate 946,915 of NZ_ML214297.1, read as the reverse complement.
CCAGCTGCAGACGCCCCCGGAGGTCGCGACGGGCACCGGCCGGACGCTGCAGGTGTTCGTCGAGGGCGACCTCACCGACCGCGTCGAGATGGGCGACCGGGTCGCGATCTCCGGCGTGGTCCACCTCAACCAGCAGTCGGAGGGGCGCAACAAGATGACCGGCAAGTTCGAGCCCTACCTGGAGGGGCACCACATCGAGATCGAGGAGGCCACGCAAGCCGACCTCGATATCGACGCGGACATGCGGGCCCGCGTCGACGAGCTGGCCAGCGGCGCGGAGGGCGACCCGCTGACGGTCGCCGCGGAGTCGTTCGCGACGGACGTGTACGGCTACGAGACGGAAAAGAAGGCGCTCATCCTGGCGGTCGTCGGTGGTGCCACCAACACGCCGGGGATCCGCGGGAAGTTCCACGTCCTGCTCATCGGCGACCCGTCGACCTCGAAGTCCCAGCTCATCAACGCCACGAACGTGCTGGCGGTCCGGTCGATCGCCGTCTCCGGGCAGCAGTCCTCGTCGGCGGGGCTGGTCTCGACGGCGACCCAGGGCGAGTTCTCCGACGGGCGCTGGACGCTGTCGCCGGGGGCGTTCGTGAAAGCGAACGAGGGCGTCGTCACGATCGACGAACTCGACGACATGGCGCCGGAGGACCGCAAGGCGATGCTGGAGCCGATGGCCAACCAGAAGGTGAGCGTCTCGAAGGCGGGGATCAACGCCACGCTGTCCACGCAGACGGCGGTGACGGCGGCTGCGAACCCGAAGTACTCGCGGTTCGACCCGTACGAGCCGCTCGACGAACAGTTCGGCTTCGACTCGAACCTGCTGTCGCGGTTCGACCTCGTGTTCACGTTCAAGGACCGGCCCGACGAGACCAACGACGGCGAGGTCGCCGACCACGTCACGCAGTATCGCGACGCGAAGGTGCGCCAACACCGCGGCGAGGAGATCCCGCCGGCCCAGCAGGAGACAATCGACCGGCCCGTCGACGACGAGACGCTGCGGACGTGGCTGGCGCTGGCGAACCGCCAGCCCGACCCCGTCTACGAGAGTGACGCCGTCCGGGAGCAGCTCCGGGACAGTTTCGTGACGCTCCGCGGAGCGAACGGGTACAGCGAAGATGCGGAGGTGCCGGTGACGTTCCGGAAGCTGCCCGGCGTCGAGCGGGTGGCCCGCGCCCACGCGAAACTGGAGTTCTCGCCGGTCATCACCGAGCGTCACGCCAAGGCGGCGATGAACCTCGTCGGCGAGTCGATGAACGACTACCAAAAGACCGAGGACGGGACGCTCGACGCGGACATCTCCGAGACGGGCGAGTCGAAAGACCAGCGCGACCGCAAGAAAGCGCTCGTCTCGTACATCCAGGACCTGCAGGCGGAACACGACGGCGAGGCGCCCCGGGAGGCGGTCGTCGAGGCGATGGCCGAGGAGGGCTACGAGGCGGACTGCGTCGAGAACGACATCCAGACGCTGCTCAACGAGGGCCAGGCGATCGAGCCGTCTGGCCCCGGCTCGCTGAAGTACATCGGGGGGTACTGACGATGGCGGACGACGTTACATCCACGGGCGATACTGACCGAATCTGCCTCGATCTGTTCGCTGGTCTTGGCGGGTTCTCTGCGGCCTTCCAAGACGCCGACGGCTGGGAGGTCGTCACTGTCGACTTGGAAGACCGATTCGACCCGGACATCCAGGCGAACGTATTGGAGGTCACCCCGGCAGACCTGCCAGACGCGGACGTGATCCTCGCAGGACACCCCTGCGACGTGTTCAGCAAGGCAGCCGCGTGGCAGAACCACTGGGACGAGAACGGAAACCCGCAGACGGAGAAATCGCGTCGGCATCTGACGATGCTATACCACACGCTTGGGCTCATCAAGGCGATCGCGCCCGAGTACTGGTTCCTCGAAAATCCCGAGGGGCATATGCGGCGGTTCCTCGGCGAGCCGACTGGATCGGTGACCTACTGCCAGTACGGCGAGAAGTACCGCAAGCCGACCGACCTGTGGGGAAAACACCCGCCCGGGATGGCCTATCGTCGCTGCTCAAACGGCGACGACTGCCATCTGTCGAAGGGGAGCCGCGAAGAGGCAGGTTGTGGTAACCACCCGGCCCAAGCACTTCCACGCGACCCGGCAGAGAGGGCGAAGGTTCCGCGGGAGCTCTCGGAGTCGATCCTCAAAGCTGTCGAAGGCCGGGCAGAACAGCAGACTTTATTCGCGGCCGCAGGCGGTGGAAACGACCGGTCACTACACACGGATACTGAACAGTCGGAGGGGTCGGAGTGAGCACCGAGGAGACCCGCGCCGACCGCAAGGACCGCTACGAGCGCGTCCTCGGCGCCGTCCACCACAACACGGGCGAGGTCCAGCACCCGGGCTGTCGCCCCTACGAGATCCGGCTAATCCTCTGTGCCCACGCGAACTACCCCGTCGAGGGCATCAACAAGGCGATCCGCGCCGCCGTCGAGAACGACGACCTCTACCGCTGGACCGACGCGACGGGCAAGGAGCGCCTCACCCGCGCGACCAAGGACGACCTCCGCGGCGTCGCCGAGTACTGGGCTGCCCACGGCGACCAGCAGCGCCTCGAAGCGGTCAACCAGGCCATCGAGCAGGTCCGGGCCGACACGGGCCTGCCGGGGGACCGATGACCGACCAGTCGGACCACACCGACGACGTGCAGATCGAGGGCGAGGTCCTGACGGCCTACGAGCTGGCCGACCGACTCCTCTCCGACCGCGTCGTCGCGGCGACGCTGGCCGCGCAGGGCCCGGCGACCTATCAGGAGATCTCGGACGCGACGGGCATCCCCACGCGAACGGTCAAGGACGCCGTCCGCCGCCTCCGAGAGGACGACCTCGCCACGACTGAAAAGGATCCGACCAATCCCCGGGGCACACGCCACCGGCTGACCCTGTGGGCCGAGCGGTGATTGCACGCAAACCGACCGTTTACAAGGCCAGCCCGACCATTTCGTGCCAAGCTGTCGACGAGACAGTCCACGGTCCGGGGTCGAGCCGCCGCGACGACACCTCGGGTCGAGCCGATAGCCGTTGTTTTCCCCATCCGTTCCCCTGACACCCATGGCGACCACAGAAACCACCCAGCCATCGCTGACCCTGACCGCCTCGGGCGACCGTGCGCTCGCGTTTTTCGAACGCAGGATCTGGCACGACGGCCACATCTGTTCGGGCTGTTTCGCCCGGCTGCGCCGGTCGACCACCGACGAGCACGGCGACTGGGGCGAGACGACCGAGCAGACCTGGCGCACCGACGACGCCGTCGACGGCCACGACGTGCTCGCGAAGGGCACGGTCGGCGTCGAGACGACGCGTCACCCCGCTGACGGGAAGGTCACCGGCACCGCACCCAAACGCGAGTCCACGTCGACGTACCACGTCGTCCCGCGGACGACCTGCGGGGAGTGCGGGTCGGTCGGCGGCCGCGCGGGTTCGGAGACGCTGTCGACCGGGGAGGCCATCGACCGCGTCCCGCGACTCGTCGAACGGCTGCGCGAGCAGGGCTTCGCCGTCGACGCCGACCGGGTGTTCGACGTGGTCCGCCACCTCAAGACGACGCCCGACCGGGCCAGCGACGACAAGCGCATCTTCGCGACGGCGGCCGCGATGGGCGTCGAGTCCGCACGACCATGAGCACGCAGCAAGTCCAGGCGACGATCGCTGGCCGGACGGTCTCCGCCGAGATCGTCGCCCGCGAGCCCACCGCGGACTACGGCGCCGGGCCCCGGGACGAACTCGTGCTCGACGTGGACGGGTCGACCTGGCGCGTCGACGAGGACGACCTGGAGTGACGCACGGGCCCCGATGACGCCTGTCCTGGGTAGGGGCAGCACGTCCGAGACGCCGAGGGGCGTACCGAGGCCACGCCGAGGTGCGAGGCTCACGAGCGGCCACTACATGCTCGTCGTCGAGACGGACGACCTGCGACCGCGGCAGTTGCTGTCAGACACCCGCTTTCAGCTGTACGACCGGCGGTTCCGTACACCCGGCCGCATCTGTCGTCACAAGATGGCGTCGCGAGGCCCTATCGGCTCCCGGGACAACTGGGAGACGGGCTACCCGCGGCGTCCCGGGGAGCATCTCCCCGGGGGCGACCTTTTGGATGACTCCATGGCGACTTCAAAGACCCAACCACTCCGCCAACAGCTGCGGGAGTGCAACGACCGCGCCGACCGCCGACTGAGGGACCACGTAGGAATGAGCTTTCGCACGTTCAAGGTACTCAAGGCCACGACCCAGCTCGTCGGGATGATCGGCGGCGTCTACGCGATGAAACAAGGCGTCGACCCTTGGTGGGCGCTCGCGATGATGGCGTTCATCTGGGGCGGTCCCGAGGGCATCGAGATCCTCCTCGAATCTGGGGGCGCCAACAGCACCGAGTGACCATGTCGCTGATCCCATCGAGCACTGACGAGTCCGAGACCGAGCGCGACGGGCTGTTCTCGACACTCCGGGAGGTCCACGCCGGCATCGTCGGGCTGGCCGTCGGCGTCACGGTTGCGCTGACCAGCTCGTACGAACTCGCCGGGCTGTTCGTCTTCGCCGCGCTCGGGACCAAGCTCAGTTCGACCAGCCGGCTCGAAGACATCCGCCGGGAGCCCTGGTACGCGCTGGGGATGTTCCTCGTCGGACTCGTGGCGACGCTGGTACTCCACGGATGACCGCCGAACACCCCGAGCGCCCGGTCGACGGCGGCCACTCCGACGCGGACATCCGGCGGGCGTTGGAGCAGATCGACGCCGAGGCCGCCGAGCACAACGGCGACTACGCGGCCGGGATCCGACTCGGCCGCCTCATCGCCGAGGAGGAACTACTGGGATGACCGACGACGAGATCTGCGGCCACGAGACGCCGTCGGGTCCGTGCCAGAACCCGCCCACCGAGGGCGACCACTGCTGGATCGAGTCCCACGGCGGCCACGTCGACGGCCACGGCCGCCCCTCGAAGCTCGACGAGCACGAGGACGACATCCTCGAAGCCGCGAAAGAGGGGCTCACCTACGAGGGGATCGCCCGTGTCGCCGGCGTCGGCGTCTCCACGCTGCACGAGTGGCGCGACGACTACGACGATTTCTCGGAGTCGCTCGAACGCGCGCGAAGCGAAGCCGAGCGCGAACTCATCCAGGACGTGGATCCGGAGTTCGTCCTTGAGCGCTCGTACGGCTACGTCAAGACCGAGAAGCGCGAGGTCGACCTCGACGCCGATGTTGACAGCACCCACGACGTGACCGCGGACTTCGTCACCTACAGCCCGGACGAGGAGGACGACGATGGCGACGAGTGACGCCGGCGACCAGGGCACACCGCTCCAGCCGGCGCCGCAGTACTCCGTCCACGAGACCCAGCGCGAGGTGCTCCAGTCCGACGCCCGCTACCGCGTCTGCCGGTGGGGCCGCCGCGCCGGCAAGAACGTCACCGGCGCCATCGACGTGGTCGAGTACTGCCGGCGGCCCTGGGCGTCGCAGTGGGGGCCGGACGACCCGCAGAAAGTCCTCGTCTGGTGGGTCGGCCCGACCTACGACCAGGCCCTCAAGCACGGCTTCGAGAAGGTCAAGAGCGCGGTCCCCAACGCCTGGATCGCCAGCAGTGGCCGGTCCGAGCCGTACTACATCGAGTTCGTGAACGGGGCCCGCGTCGAGTTCCGCACCTTCGACAAACCGGAGTCCCTGCAGGGCGAGGGCGTCGACCGGATCGTTCTCGACGAGGCCGACCAGATGCGCGAGGGGATCTGGTACGGCGACCTCGAACCGATGCTGCTGGACTCCCGTGGGTGCGCGCTGTTCATCTCGAAGCCCTACCGGCCGCGCTCGTGGTTCCACCGCTTCTACGACTACGGCCAGTCGGCCGACTACCCCGAGTACGCCTCGTGGCACGCCACCAGCGCGGACAACCCGTTCCTCGCCGAGGATCCCGAGGACAAGCGGGGGACCGTCCCGCCGCACCTGTTCGAGCGGGAGTACCTCGCCGAGCTGCCCGACGACGGCGGCCAGGTGTTCCGCGACCTCGACGACAAGCTGTTCACCGGCGACTACGAGGTGACCGTCGAGCGCGAGCACGACCCCAGCGGGGAGTTCATCGGCGAGCTTCGGCGCTCGGTCGACGCCGTCACGACGCCGGTCGCGATCGGTGCCGACTTCGCGCGGTCGCGGGACTACCGCGTCACCGCCGCACTCGACGCCGCCGGCGACCTGGCCTACTACCACCGTGCTCGCAACGAGTCCTGGGACGGGATCGAGGACCACCTCCGCGGCGTTTACGACACCTACGGCGGGATCCTCCTGCCCGACGCCTCCCGCGACAACAAGATCGTCGCCGACCTCGCCGGCGCCGGCGTCCGGGTCTCCCCGGTGTCGTTCAGCCCGAAGACCAAGAAGCAGCTCATCGAGACACTGGCGACGCTCGTCGAGACGGGCGAGCTGTCGGTCCCCGACGTGGAGGCGCTCGACCAGCTCCACCTCGAACTTCGGCAACTACAGGAGGATGTCTCGGAGTCGGGCTACACGCGGTACCACGCCCCCGACGACGGGTACGACGACAGCGTCGATGCGCTGGCGCTGGCGGCCTCGAAGTTCGACCGCATCAGCCGGTCGGCCAGCCGGCGGGCGTCACGCGATGACACTGATACTGGAGTGAGCACGATATGAGCTCGGACACAGCTGACGACGGCCAGAAGGTAGCGATCAACGTCGAGGGCGTCGGCGGCGGGCCCGCGCTCTCGAAGGTGGACAGCAGCACGCAGCTGCCCGACCGCCGGATCCGGACGCGGGGACACGGAATCCGCCCGCCGTACAACCCCGACCGGCTGGCGTCGTTCCTGGAGTTCAACGAGACGCACGCGACGGCGGTCCGCAAGAAGTCCCGGTACGAGGTCGGGTTCGGGTTCGACATCGTCCCGGCGTCCGGCCTCGACGCCGAGGAGGCCGACGACCAGCAGCGGGCGGTCGCCGAGGACTTCTGGCGTGGGTCCGATTCGAAGTGGCTCACGGCCCCCCAGCAGAAGGCCGAACCCGTCTCCCCCGAAGAGGTCAAGGAACTCGCCCGGCAGGACCACCACTCGATCGGCTGGGAGTGTCTGGAGGTGCTCACCAACGCCGAGGGTGTCCCGGTCGGGCTGGCCCACGTGCCGGCGAACACGGTCCGGGTCCGCAAGCCCCAGGCACAGTTCGACCAGCCGCGCCACCCCGAGGATGGGCGGTTCGTCGACGGCGAGGTCGCCGAGCACGCGAGCCGGGGGTACGTGCAGGTGCGCGACGGCCGCCGGCGCTACTTCGGTCAGTTCGGCGACCGCTACCGTGGCCGTGAGCCCACCATCCAGGGCGGCGAGGGCGACCCGACAGTCACCTACACGAACGACCCGGACGACGACCGCGAGCCGCTGTTCGTCGATCCCGAGTCGGGCGACGTGGCCGTTGGCGACGCGGGCCAGCTGGACAACGGGCCCGCGAACGAACTCATCTTCATCCGCAACCCCTCGCCCATCGAGCAGGACTACGGCGTCCCCGACTGGGTTTCGGCCATCCGGACGATGTCGGCCGACGAGGCGGCGAAAGACTACAACCGCGACTTTTTCGACAACGACACGATCCCGCGGTTCGTCATCAAGGTGATCGGCGGCGAGCTCTCCGAGGAGTCGCGGCGCGACCTCAAGCAGATGCTCGACGGGCTCCGTGAGGAGTCCCACCGCGCCCTCATCTTGGAGGTCGAGAAGTTCCTCGATTCGGAGATCGACGAGGAAGTCGACATCGAACTGGAGCCGCTGGGGCAGGGCATCAGCGAGGAGATGGACTTCCGGGAGTTCCGGAAAAAGAACGAGCACGAGATCGCGAAGGTCCACGAGGTGCCACCGATCCTCATCGGCGTGACTGAGACATCGAACCGGTCGAACTCCGAGGCGCAGGTTCAGGACTTCGCGCGGAACGTCATCGCGCCGGAGCAGCACAAGTTCGCCCAGCGGCTGTACGCCACCATCCACCAGACCGCCCTCGGTGTCGACGACTGGACCATCGAGTACGAGCTGCGCGGCGCCGACCAGCCCGAGCAGGACGCCAAACTGGCTGAGCAACGGGTCCGGTCGATGCGCCTGGCCGGCGTCGGGCTGGTCAACGAGGCGCGCGAAGAGCTCGGCCTCGAACCGTTCCCGGAGGACGACCCGCGAAGCGACATGACGCTCGCCGAGTTCGAGGCCGAGGTGGGCGACGACGGCGGCGGCGAGACCGAGGCCGCCCGCGCCCTCGACGAACCACCCGAAGACCACAAGATCGGCGAGCGGGAGTGGTCAGCAGTCGAGGCCGACCTCGCGACCAAGGACGCCATCGAGACGGCGCAGTTCGACAGCAGCAACCTCGACGAGGGGCTCTACGACTACGACGAACAGGAACTGTACCTCTCGTTCAAGCGCGAGGAAGGCCAGAACAGCCTCTACGCCTACGTCGACGTGCCGGCGACGGAGTGGTCGGGGCTGACCAGCGCGTCGAGTCACGGCTCCTACCACTACGACAGCATCCGGCTGGAGTTCCCGTACATCGAGATCACGAACTTCCACGACCGGCTGCCCGAGGGCCCGGCGCCGGCCGCCGACGAGGTTCCTGACGACGTGCCGTCCGACATCTGACGACGGCCTGCCGATGACCCGGGGAGCGCCCGACTCCCCCGCGCGAGGCACGACCGGGCACTGACTACGAGACCATGAGCGACAACGACAGCAAGCGCGGCAGCAAGCGTGGCGTCCTCGGCACCGGTCGTGCCCAGCAGCTCGACAAGACCAGGGACGCCGACGCGGACGCCGCCGACGAGGACGACGAACAGAATGGGGGCTGACGGATGCCCCCCATGAAGACCAAGAAGTCCGACGGGCCCAGCGCCATCCGGAAGGATGTCGAGTGGGTCGCGAAGGACGACGACGAGCAGGTCGCCACCGGGATCGTCATGGTCCCGGACAAGGCCGACCTGCAGAACGACTTCGTCCGCGAGGACCAGATCCGCGCGTTCGCCGAGCAGTTCGAGAACTTCGAGAGCGTCGGCGAGGCCGGCGGCGGCATCATGCACGCCGTCTTCCCCGACGACTGGCTCGACCTCGAACGGAACGAGGTGCTCGACGAGCCGGAGACGATCGGCGGGGAGACGGCGCCGGCCGGCGCGTGGGTCCAGTCGTGGAAGTACAACAACGACGACCTCTGGCAGCTCGTCGCCGACGGGATCCTCGCCGGCTACTCGGTCGGCATCGACAGCGTCCGCTGGGACGGCCCCTACGAGCAGGACGACGACGCCGTCGACGATGTCGAGGTGCCGCCGGAGATCGGCGACGAGGAACTCATCTGGCGGATCGTCGAGGGGATCATGCGCGAGGTGTCGACCGTCGACATCCCCGCGGTCCCCGACGCGGAGATCCTCTCGAAGGACGACGCCGAAAAGCGACTCGGCGACTACCTCGGCAACCGCGACGGCTTCATCGAGGAGGCGATGGAGCGCGGCCACAGCGAGGCCGAGGCTGAGCGGATGTGGGATGTCCTCAACGAGGCCGCCGACCTCGAAGGCGCCGGCCAGCCGGGTGAGAAGTCAGACAACCCGATCACCCGCGCCGGCAGGGCGTTCCTCTCGGCACTCTCCGGCGGCGACGCTGGGGAGGGTGGCGCGAACGTCGCCGAGACGCCCGACGCCGACCCACGCGGGGCGTCGAAAGAGGGCCGCACGCTCTCGCAGGCGAACCGCGAGTCGGCGATGGCCGCCGTCGACGCGAACCTCGACATCCTGCACGACGCCGGCGTCGGCGAGGACATGATGCGGTTCACCGACCGCGACGACGTGGACTTCGACCTCTCGGAGCACGATGCCCGTGAGGCGGTCGGCGACCACGACGAGGACGACGAGGGCGACGGGGAAGCGGATGCCAACTACGCCGCCGGCGGCGACACGCCGGACGACGACACCACCATGAGCGACAACCCCAACGACGGCGAGGGTGAGAAGTCCCTCGCCGAGCAGAACGCTGAACAGATCGACGACCTGAGCGACAAGGTCGACGAGATCCACCGCGCCATCACCGGCGAGGAGAAGACCCGCGAGATCGAGATCGGCGGCGAGACCGTCGAGGTCTCCGAGTCCGAGCTCAAGGCCGCGCTCGGCGTCGAGGAAGAGGCGGCCGGCGGCGACATCGAGGAGCTGCAGTCCGAGATCAAGTCCCTCGAACAGCGGGTCAACACCATCGCCGAGCAGGGCGGGGCCAGCGGGCAGGTCCGCTCGGCCGCGACCGGCGACGGCGGTGAGGGTGACGACAAGCTGAGCCAGGTCGGCGAGCTACTTTCCTGAGGTGTTCAACACATGAGTTCTACCATCGACGCAGTCCGACGCGAGAACGAACTGGCCGGCACGGCCGAGAAGGACATCGGCCTCGCCGAACTCGACGGCTTCCAGCTCCCGGTCGACGTTACCGAGGAGTTCCTGGAGCGGATGCAGAAGGGCGTCCAGATCCTCGGCATGGCCGACACGATGACGCTCGCCCGCCTGGAGATGGAGGTGCCCCAGTTCGGGGTGCCGCGCCTCTCCGGTCACACCCGCGACGAGGAGGGCACGCGGACCGAGAACTCCGCGGCCGAGTCGGGCACCGTCAAGTTCAACGCGACCGACAAGAGCTACTACATCCTCGTCGAGCCCAAGCGCGACGCGCTCAAGAACACTCACTACGGGCCCGACCAGTTCGGTGACTACATCGTCGACCAGTTCGTCGAGCGCTACGGCAACGACCTCGGGCTGATGGGGATCCGCGCCGGCGCCTCTTCGGGCAACCTCCAGAGCATCGGCGGCGCCGCCGAGCTCGACAACACCTGGGACGGCTGGATCGCCCGTGCCGAGGGCGACACGCAGAGCCAGGAGAGCGGCAGCAGCACGCGCCTCGGCCTGGAGGACACTGCCACCGCCGACGCGGGCTCGATGCCCACGATCGCGAACACTGACGGCAGCGGCAACCCGGAGCCGCTGGACACGCCGCTGTTCAACGAGACCATCCAGACGCTCGACAGTCGCTATCGCGAGTCCGACGCCTACGACCCGGTCCTGCTGACCTCGCCCAACCAGGTGCAGGGCTACACGATGTCGCTCACCGAGCGCGAGGACCCGCTCGGCAGCGCCGTCATCTTCGGGGACTCGGACATCACGCCGTTCAACTACGACCTCGTCGGCATCAACGGCTGGCCCGACGAGTACCTGATGTTCACCGACCCCTCGAATCTCGCCTTCGGGCTGTTCGAGGAGATGGAGCTCGACCAGACTACCGACACCGACAAGGTCCACGAGAACCGGCTCCACTCCCGCAACTGGCTGGAGGGGCAGTTCGACTTCCAGATCAAGCAGATGCAGGCCGGCGTCCTCGTGACCGACCTGCAGTCCCCGACGGCGTGAGGTGGTGACCGATGAGCACCACTAACGGCCGCGTCCGCAACCACTTCGAGGGCGACTCGCCCTACGTGGCGACCGACGCGCCGGCGAACGGCGCCGACACTGTCGTCGACGAGACCACCAGGGCCCACGTCGTCACTGCCGACGGGACCAACACGGTCGACCTCGACGCCGCCGCTCGCGAAGGCCACGAGGTGACGGTCGTCCACGACGGCGGGGCCAACACCCCGACGCTGTCGTTCGACGACGCCAACTTCGTCGGGACCGGGCCGGCGAACATCACGACCCAGGGCGCCACGGCGACCGTCAAGAACATCGACGGGACGACCAGCGGCTGGGTCGTCGTCGCGACCGGGAGCGCCTGACCATGCCGGTGTTCGAGAAGGTCGCCGGGGGTGAGGTCCTGCTGCGGGGGATCGGCGAGCGCGTCTCCGTCGGCGACCGCGTCGACGTGGACGGTGCGTTCGCGGGCTACCTCTCGGAGCGCGGCGACTTCGAGCGGGTCGACGACGCCGGCGAGGACATCACCGCCGACGAGGTCGAGAGCCTCGCGGACGATGTCATCGCGGAGCGGATCGACGCCGGCGAGTGCCCCTGGTGCGACGAGTACGAGGGTGAGAACGTCGGCCAGCACGCCTCCAGCGCTCACCCCGACGCCTGGGACGACTACAAGGGGGAGTGACCGTGCCCGAAGAGACTATCACTCGATCCGACCGGCGGCCAGCGGACGAGACGTACCAAGAGGCACTGAGCGCGGTGGAGTCCGACCTCCGGGACCGGCATGACGTGTCCCGAATCAAGAGTGTCGACGCCTCCCGGACTGGTGGCTCAGGCGAATGGGCGGCCGTCGTCGTGGCTGAGCTGGTGGAGGAGTAGCGACCCATGGCCCAGGGGTACTGCACGCTGGCGGACCTTCGGCGCGCGCTCCGGGAGGCGGACCTCCCCGGCGACGTGAGCCAGGATAAGCGCCTCGCCGTCGACGCGATCGTCGCCGAGACGGAACCGCTGGAGAAGACCTGGCACCGCCACTGGTACGCGCCGTCGGGCGCTGACATCCTCAACGAGGCGAGCGAGGTCGAGATCCCGACCGAGGCGGCCAATCGCGACGACGAGCACGATATCCCGCGCCACGGCGGGCTGGTCCACGGCGACAGCGAGGTCGAACCCCACCGGTACAGCCCGAACAGTGACGCGCTGCTGGAAGCGGGGCCGCGCCACGAGCGCCGGCGTCGCCACGACTGGAGCGAGCCCAAGCAGGAGATCCGCATCGCCATCGGCGAGTACCACGACGGCCACCACGACGACGTTCCGGCCTACACGCGGATCAGGCTCGAACGGAAGGATGTGAAGGCCGTCAACACGCTCGCGGTCATCAACGCCGACGGCGGCTACGACGACTGGGCCCAGGAGAAGACGGGCGGCGTCGGCAACACCCACCGCGGCGAGGACTACTGGGTGCGTGTCAACAACGGCGGGGTGAGCGAGCTGTACCTGGATGTCCACGCGATGGACGACGACCTCGCGTCGCTGTCGAACGCCGTCTACGTCGACATCGACTACGGCCACAAGGGGATCCCGCGGAACGTCCGCCGGGCCGTGGCGCTGCGTGCCGGCGCCGAGTTCGCTGAGGAAGCGGCGATCCAGATCCCCGAGAACGCGACCGTGTACAACGTCGAGACCAAGGCCGATCGGATGCGCGAGAAGGCCGACGAGCTGCTCAGCGTCTACGAGACGGAGATGGAGGCGTAGCATGGTCGAACTCGCCAGCGACTTCGAGGACGACCTCCGGGAGGCCATCCTCGACGAGGTCGAACAGACGGTCCGCGACGAGATCGGCCCGCAACTCAAGCAGGCCGCCCGTGAGAACTTCGAGGCCTACGCGAACCGCCACGACTACGACATCGAGCACATCTGGCAAGACGCCGAGGGTCCAATCGTCTCTCGCGACGGCGACAGCGTCCAGCTCCGCGTCGAGTGGCCGGAGCTGACGGCGCTGTTCGAGTTCGGCGTCTCCGAGCATACGATCGAGGGGAACCCGCTGCTGCACTTCTACTGGGAGGCCAAGGACACGTGGGTCACCACCGAGTCTGTCGAGTGGGGCAGCGAGACGGGCGGGATCCCCGAGTCCCGCGCGGTGCGTGACGCGCTCAACGAGGTCCGGCGGGTGGTCTCGGCATGACCGCGAAGCCAGTCGAGTGGGTCCTCGACGAGCTGGGTGCCGTCGTCGACGCCCAGCCCGACGCCCATCCGCTGTGGCGGGTCGACCGCGACAACTCGCTCATCTACGACGGTGGCGGCACCTTCGACATGTCCGCCGCGATGGAGGACAAGACCGACGACTTCAAGCGTGCCAACTTCGTCGGCGCCCGGTTCGCCGACCGGGCGGGCGAGTACACCGGCACCGAGCCCGACCTCGACCTCGACGAGGTCGTCGGCGTCCGCGTCGAGGGGTACTCCGGCGGGTACGGCCACGTCGACCCGACGGGCCAGGACGGCGTCGTCTTTCAGGGCCGCGACGACGCGCTCGTCGAGCAGATCCAGGCGACGCTGTACGACGCGCTGCAGTGGCCCGGCGCCGGGCGGACGAACGTCGCGTTCACGCACCTGACGCTCACCAACGAGTCGCCGGCGATGGCCGAGTGGTCGGAGTACCACCGCTACGACTTCGATGTCGTGTTTGACGGCTTCGAGGAACTCTGAGCGGCCCGCGTTTTTCAGTACTGAGGTAGACCATGCCCAAGTTCAACCTTCGACAGAACCACCACGTGGAACAGGACGCCGACATCAGCACGACCGGCGAGATCGTCCGGGCGGAGGTGCCCAGTGACCACGTCGTCTCGGTCAACATCGAGGCGACGGCCGACGCGTCGTACGCGATCGATGTCGCCGCGGTCGACGAGCCCGGCGCCGACGACTGGTTCGAGAACGAGGTCGTCTACGACCAGGCCGACGAGGCGGACCCGCAGGACATCCGCGACGCGTTCGTGCTGGGTGACCGGCACATGCGGGTGCGCGTGACGACCGCGGCGGCCGACGGCGAGACCGCGACGGTCACGCTCCAGGGGGCGAAGTAGCGATGGGGATCCTGCGGAACTTCCTGCGGCAGTGGCGGGAGAAGCGCGACGGGACGCTGGAGGGGCCGGCGCTCAGTACAGAGGTTCTAAATAACACCTATCACGCCGAGAACTTCAGCGGGGCAAACGGTGGTGAGATGATCCAGAACGCGGTCGACGCCGCCGCATCAACCGTCGGCTTCAACAAGGTTGTCGTCAACGGCCCAGGACCCGACGACGTGTCGGACTCGACGGGGTCGATGAGCGATCCGACGTGGGCGGAGAATGCGTGGGAGCTTACCCAGCACCTCTCTATCCCCTCGTACACGTACGTCGTGTTCGAGAACTGCTATATTTTCCTCGCAGATGGCACTGACGACAATCTCGTACGGAATGCCGACTTTCAGAATGGTGACCAGTACATCGTCATCGAGTACCAGAACGCAGTCTTCGATGGAAACAACCTCAACCAGACCGAGATTGCACGTTCAACATCCGATGCGCTGGTCAACCTCGGATTTCGGTTCTACAACGTCGACAACCTCCACATGCACGGGAGGGGGATCGTGCGGAATACGAACGCCTGGGGCGGAAAAATCGAGGGTGTCACGGAGTCGTCGGCAAGCGGGATCACGTGGTGGCAGAACGGCGAGACCGACAACATGGACGGCATCAAAGTCCTCGGTCCCGCGGACAACGTCACTATCCGTGACTTCGATGGTCGCACGGGCGACGACATGACCTCGGCGAACGACTACGACGAGCATCTGATGGACGGGTCTGGCGGCCCCGTGCGAAACGTCACGTTCGAAAACATCCGTCGGCGTTCATCTCAAGACGGATCTGGTAACGCTGTCCGTGTCTGGCAGTACGGAAATAGTATCGTCGAGGATATCACGATAGGCACCGTGATGCACAAGGACGGATTGCAGGGGAGCGCGGCCGTCTCGCTTGGTTTCGGTCTCGGGGCAAGCTCGTTCAAGGACTTCAGTAACATCACCGTGGAAAACGTCGTCTCGAACAACGAGCGGGGCGTGACGATCATGCAGCCCGTCAGAAACGTCACCATCGACAACATCGTCACCAAGAACGGGGAAAATCCCGTCAATGTGGCGGCGGAATTGCACGGATCGTCGATTTCGAACGTGTCTGGTGTTGACTGCGCTGCAATCCTCAAGGTCGGCGGGCTACTGGCCGACACGACGGTCGACCTTGGGGGGCAAACCAACGATGCATCGCTAAACGCTGCGATCCGCGTCCCCAGCGGTGGGACCGTCGAACGATGCGATGTCGAGCTTGGTACGTTCGACCTCCAGAAAGACGGGCTTCAGAACGGAGACGTGCTGAAGGTCGAATCGGACGGGGGCTGGTACGATACCAACATTCGTGGTGGGACGATCCGACGCGCCGATTCATTCCTCAACCTCCAGCCTGACTCGACGGGGCACGTCGACAACGTCGAGATCGTTGGGACTGTGTCGACGATCTACGCCGAAACTGGCGACCTGTCGTTCGGGCCGAACATGCCCGCGTTCGACTCTGCGCCCGCTCACATCAACCGTTCGATGGCATGGGCCTCGCCATCGTGGGACCCCGACGGCGACGGGAACGGGGAGCTTGTCGTATCGGACGGGTCAAGTTGGAACGAGGCGGTCGACCTTCCCAACTGGGCGTAACTATATTAGGAAAGCAGCCGCGATACCTGCCAAATGGTGGGTATGGGCCAACTTACATTTGCGATTAAGAACCCGAAAGTTACAGCGACAGAGTTCTGGAGGGAACGGAAGGTGAGACAAAATCCACCGTTTGATACAAATGGGGTCAATATCCATACCAGGGATTGGGATGTTCTACTCGTCTTAGATGCCTGCCGTTACGATGTTTTTGAGAAACACTGCGAGATCGACGGCGACCTTCGAAAGGTGTGGTCACGAGGCTCGACGAGCGAGGAGTGGGTTCGGGGCAACTTCGTGGGCGATTATGATGACCTCGTCATCGTAGCTACGAATCCGTTTTACAGGGAATTAGCGGATGAGGTCGGGTTACGTGTCCACCATTTTGAGTGGGTAGAACCAGATGACGAAGCACGCGAATTAACCGACCCAGAACGAGTCACAGATCGTGTCTTGGAGGTTGCTGCCGAGTACCCAGAAAAGCGGGTGTTAGCGCACTATATGCAGCCTCATGCGCCTTACCTTGGGCAGACGGGGCAGGAGATCTCGTTCGAGAGAGAACCACTCCAGAAGGCGATATCTCGCAATGGGGTGTCACAAGAACTGGTTCAAAAGGCATATCGAGAGAACTTTGAGATCGTTCAAGAAGCGATCAGACCAGTAATCGACGCGGAATTAGGGAAGACCGTGATCACCGCAGATCACGGCGAACTCCTGGGCGAACCGTTGCTCCCGAATGTTGGAATTGCAGGTTTCTACGGCCATCCCTATGGGTTCCAACACGAGATCCTCCGCACGGTGCCATGGCACGTTGTTCCGACAGATCAACGCCGCACGATTCGGGACGGTAGTGGGTCAAAAATCGACTCTGCCGATGTTGGTGATCAACTCGAAGCTTTGGGCTATCTCTAACGGACTAATCGGTCAGTCCTGTAGGCGGCTCTGGTCGGGCGCTTCTCGCCGTCCCCGTCTGAAAGAAAGGTCGCGAAAAAACGAGTCGCGGGCCTACCCCTGGTGGATCGCGTCGAGCTGCCGGGCGGTCGCCGTCGAGTTCCGCGCGATGTAGAACTCGGCGGTCTCCGGCTGGGCCCAGCCAAAGAACTGCATCAGACTATGCATATCAGCGCCCTTCCCCGCCAGGTTCGTCGCCGCCGTCGCCCGGAGGCTGTGGGGTCGGACCTCGTCGACGGAGACGCCGTCGGCGGCCGCGGCGGCCTTGTCGACCCGGCGGTTGATGGCCGTCGCCGACCACGTCCAGGAGTCGAAGCGGTCGAAAAACCGCTCGATGAACAGCTGGACGCGCGGGTCGAACCCGAAGTAGACACCGCGGGCCGCCGCGTCGGTCTTGGCTTTCCACACGTCTTCGAGGGCGCGCTCGTACGAGATCCCCTCGTTGACCTCAGCGCGCTGGCGGGCGAGCTGCTTGCAGTAGCCGCACGGGCCGTCGCCCTGGCGCTCGCCGTGGCAGTCCTGCTGGCGCGGGATGCAGATCTCCTCGTTGCGCCAGTCGACCCACGACTCCCGCATGTGGCAGAGTTCGCCCCGGCGGAGACCGAGGCGACCGAGGACGAGGATGACGAACTGGGCCTGGATCCCGTAATAGTCGTCGAGGCTGCTGGCGCCCTCAAACAGCAGTTCGAACTCGACCTCGTCGAGGGCGTCTTCTTTCGAGTGGGTGGTCTGGTTGGCGGTACTCCTAAATCCGTCCGCTGCGTTGGTTGCCATGCTTCGGTCACCTGCCGGAGCGCGGCGTCGGTGTCTCCACCACCGGGGCCACTTTCCTGCGTGACCCACCGCGCTCGTGACAAGCGTGTATGTCTGCGCGTATAACATTTTGGTACGTTATCAGTAACTAAGTGGATCCCCGATGACCGCCGGTCGCCGTGGGCCGGCGCGAGGGAGCAACACGGCGTTTTTCGGACACAGACCATGGTCTACACGTACAACCTCAACGCATCAGTCGCAACGACGACCGGCGTCGACATCGGGATCGGCGGCACACCCGTTTTCGTCCAGAACGAGGACGCCGTCCTGGCGTTCACCGTTCACAACACGCCGGATCACGAGACGACCGTCGACATCTCCGGCTACACCTTCGAGTGGGTGCTCACCGACAGCAGCGGCGGCACGACTGCCACGAAGGACAACGACGGTGGTGGTGGCATCTCCATCAGTGACGCGTCGGGCGGCGTGGTCGAGGTGACTCTCGACAGCGCCGACACGTCGGGGGTCGACCCCGGGACGGTCCAGCACCAGCTCGATATCACCGACGACGGGTCGGGTAACCAGTCGACCGTTGCCATCGGTGACTTCCAGATCACGGAGGACCTCTCGGCATGAGCGGAAACAGTACAGTTGCCTACGCGCTCGAAAGCGCGTACAACGACGGTACCGCCGCGGATCCGGCGTACGTCATCCCCGGGTCAGATGTCACCGTCGAGAACCTCACGATCGAGAACTACCTCACCCGAGTCCGCAAGCCGGACAGCGTCATCGCCGACCGGTCGGTCGCACAGCAGCTGGAGGGTGCCCTCTCGGTGAGCTTCAACCTCTCCACGGGGGACTTCCACGACCTGCTGTTCGACGACACCAACGGCTCGGGTGACCAAGTCTTCGGGACCGGGCACGTCCCATCCGCGGAGTGGTACATGGGTCTGGAGTTCGCCGACTCGGTGTCGAGCACGACGACTGTCGAGCGGCAGGTGCAGGGCTGGGTTGCGACCGAGGCGACGATCGCCTACACCACGTCGGAGATCGTCCGCGTCACGCTGACCGGCCCGTACGCGACGGAGGACAAGAACACGACCATCACCCCGGACACGCTCACCGGCGCCACCGACGAGGCACCGTTCCACGGGTCGACGTTCAGCATCGACAGCTCTACCCCGTGGTCGGCGTCGCTGAACAGCGCCGAACTGTCGCTGTCGAACCTCGCCCGACTCGTCCGCGGGACCAGTCGCGAACCGTCGGATGCGATCCGCGCGACGCCGGAAGTCCAGCTGACCGCTGACGCGGACATCCGCACGGCCGACACACTCTCCCGGGCCTACGACGGGACGACCACCGCGACCTCGCCCGCCGACGAGATCGGCGGCGTCTCGGGTGCAGTCAGCTTCGAGACGGCTGCCGGGACGGTCGCCGACTACTCGCTCGGCGCGCTCCGGCCGAACGATTACGACTGGCAGGATCTCGTGAGTTCGGACGCCACGGCCAGTGAGTCGGTCACGTTCAACGTCGACGGATCCTTCGCCCAGACAGCCTAACTCATGCCTCTCAACACCACCACGATCACACTCGGCGACGAACTGGAGCGACTACAGGACGCCTACGACGACCTCGACGCCGTCGAGACCGACAGCGAGGAAGACGCGGCGGCGGTCGACACCGTCCGGGGTCACCTCGCCCGGAAGGCCAGCGCCGTCCAGTACCTCATCGAGGGCGACGACAGCGACTTCGACGGCTACGGCGCCGACGCGACCGTCACGGTCGGCGGGCTCGACATGGGCGACAAGGCGCTGGTCCGGGACAAGCTCGAAAGCGTCCAGGCCGAAGCGGGCGCCGCCGGCTTCGGCGACGCCGGGGCTGTCGGGACGCGCGACCTCTACGAGGCGGCCGCGGGGCTGGTCGACGCGCCGTTCGTCTCCGACGACATCGACGACCCGACCAGCGCCGCCGCCCACGGACAACTGGTTGCGACCCTGTCCAGCGAGTACCCGCAGGTGACGGAGTGGATCGTCGATCGGATCCGCGACCAGACGGCGCTCCCCGACGCGGTGGGAAACGCGTAGGCCGCGGTGTCGACGCGCTCGACCTGTCCGAGCCAGCCACGTACTACTGGTTTGCACGGGCCGCGCTGATACACCGCGGGTTCACGACCGAGGAGATCGACAGCATGTCCGTCCAAGACGTAGACTTGTACCTGACCGCGCTCCCGACGCTCCGTGAGGTGTTCCAGCCATGAGCGACTTCGAGACGAGTGCGAGCGTCGACATCGAGATCACCGACGAGTCGCTCGCAGAGGCCCGCCGCGTCATCGAGCGCGAGCTGGGTGACGTGGGAGGGATCGCCCCGCGACCAGTCACTGACGGTGGCGGCGCCGGCGCGGGTGGGCGTGGGATGCGCCGCATCTCCAGTGAGCTGCAGGACCAGAGCGACTATCTCGCCGAGATCTCGCAACAGGACCAGCGCCGAAACATGCTGCTGGAGGAGCTGCTGGAGAGTGGTCCCGGTGGCGGGCTCGCCGGCGGTGGCGGTGGCGGTGGTGGCGGCCTGGGCGGCATCTGGGGCACCATCTCCGATACCCTCGGCAACGCTGGCGAGGCAGGCGGGGCGGCGGCACTCACCGGCGCGGCCTCTGCACTGGGGACATCGGCGACGGCGCTGTCGGGGGCCGCCGCAGCGCTCGCGGCGTCGGGTGGGATCGGCGCACTCGAAGAGTTACTCGGCAGCGACTCCGTCGGAGTGAAAAAGCCCGAGTGGGTGCCGCTGCCGGTGACCGAGCCGGATCCGATCCCGGTCGACATGCCGTCGTCGGAGATCCCGGTCGAGGATCCTGAGGTCGACGTGAGCGTCGCCGTCTCGGCAACAGGTCGGGTTGGAGGTGGTGGCGGCGGTGGTGATGACGCCCCGTCCGGTCCAGACTCGATAGGAGATCACTTCCGGAACTTCGTCAGCAACGTCCCTGGTGGCGAGGCGTTTGCGAACTGGGACCAGCGGATGACGCACAGGGCCCAAGAGCTGTATCCGTTCATGGAGCCCAACGTCGAACCGCCCGGTGGGGAAAATCGTTCACCGACCGGCGCGGACCTTTCCCGGATTGGCGAGTCAACCAACCGGCAACAGGCAGCTGCGTTCCAAGCCGGTTCGGGTGGCGCCGGCCCCGCTGAGAGTGGCGCAAGCACCACGGTATCGGTTACTAACCACGTGGATGTCGGGACCGAGCAGCGGGAGGTCGAGCGAATCGTCGAGGAAGAGCTTGACCAGTTCGAGAATCGGCTGGAGCGGAAACTCTCCAACCGCCGGTGAACCAGCCTGACTCAACGAACAACGAGGCGGATATCGCTCGCGTAGACAAGTAGGACGACGATCGCCAGTAACGCCAGGGTGGCCAGAAACGACTGGAGGACCGCAACGAGGCCACCGCCGATGGCGACCAACCCAACAGCAAAGGCAGTCACCCTGAGTGCAGTCCGAGACCCGTTCATAGTGGTCGGTTCTTGGCGACCAGCCTAAAACTACCGGCGGATCCGACAGGACCTTTCAGACATGTTAAACGGAGTTCGATTAGACCTTCCCGGAGACAGCGGGACGTATCGCTTCACCGACGATCTCATCGTCGACGAGAATCACATCACCTCGTTTCTGTACGACGGCCAGGGTGGTCAGTTCACCGCGATCTTCGAAAACTGGCTCCAGCAAACAGGCGGCCAGCAGGGCGTCGACGACTCGCCCATGCAGAGCGCGTTTGCTGGCGTCGGTGCCGGAACGCGGACGTTCAACATCGAGGCCGTCGTCTACGAGGACAGCGACGACACATTCGGAAACACGGTCCCGAGCGACAGCGCCGTCAGCAAGGCTCAAACGTTCATGCACGACCTCGCGAACGCGAGGATTGACTCCACACGGACGGCTACCTTCGAATGGGCCGAGTACTCCGAGGACGGCAAGTTCGGCCCACTCGCGGTCGTGCCGACCGAGCGTGACATCGATACCAACCGTCGGGAGAGTTCCTCGGAGGCGGGCGTCCGGCTCACGCTCGTCGAGGCCGCGAACCTCTCGGAGACGGTCGACAGCCTCGGTGCGCCGAACGCCGAGATGTGGCTCCAGCCCGCCGGCCTGTCGACGCCGCGGATCCCGCTCCCGATGGACACGCTCGGGCTCGGCGAGCAGGCACTCCGCCGGTTCGCCGCCGAGAGTGGCCTGGTCGACACGAACGGCAACGACGGTGGGAGCAACCCCACCACGCTCGTCACGAAACTCCTCCCGAAACGGGTCGCTCTCCAGGGAGCGTTCCGCGGCCAGGAGGCCGAGTCAATCGCGACCACGCTCCGCGACGAGATCCTCGCCAACGACGGCGTCGACAGGGTGGAGGTGGTCTCACCGAACCTGCCGGACAACCCGCTGACGGGTACGTTCGCGCTGGGCGACGAGTCGAGCATCCTGCCGGTCGACCCACGAGCCAGCGGCATCTACGGCTTCGATCTGGATCTGCGGGAGGTCTAACCCGTGTCCTGGGACATCACGATCACCGACGCCGGAGGGGACGACCATTCCCCGCCGCTGTACGCGCCGGCTGGGGAGAACATGCCCCGGCGGATCCCCGCGGCGAACGGCCGGCCCGTGTTGGAGTTCGCCGTGCCGCCGAACCGCGACAGCAATGGCGATCCTGAGTGGTTCGCCTCTGCGTACGAGGATGCGAGCGTGCACGTCCTCAAGGACGGCGTCGAACAGCCGTACGACCGTCTCGTCGGCTTCGAGGACCGGCCGTCGGCGGGCGTCACGATCCTCCGCGCTATCGGCGGCGATGAGCTGGACGACAGCGCCGAGGCGTCGTTCTCGAACATCCCGACCGTCGAGGCCGCCCGCCGCGTCGTTGAGGACAACACCAGCTACGGCTTCGAGTCCGAGGTCGCCGAGACCACCGAGCAGGACGTGCTCGTCTGGGACAAGACCGACGGCCTCGCGACGACGGACATCGAGCCGCCCGCAGACGACTCGCCGGCTCGGGTCGTCGACGGCGATGTAACCAGCCACCAGACGCTGTTCCTGGGCGAGCCATCGACGACGCTCGACGCCCAGAGCAAGGCCGTCGAGCTGACGGTCGAGTTGGGCTACGCCATCCCGGCCGAGCGCGTCGGCGCCGCGGTCGACATCGACACGACCGGCGACATCGTCGGCCTCGAACTCGCCGTCGACGGCTCGGTCATCGGCGAGGTCAAACCCGGGACGACGGTGGACACGGCGCCGACGTGGATCCGTCGCGAGGGGGCCGACCAGCGTCTCGACGCCGGCGAGCACACGCTGACGGTGCAGTGCATCGCGACCGAGGACGCCGGCGGGACGGCACTCACGGCGGTCGCCCCCGACGCGATCGCCGTCTACGACGCGGGCTTCGACTACGACTTCGACCCGGACCTCGTGACCGGGCCCGAAACGCACCCGGCGGCGCTGCCCGTCTCGCTGCGGGAGCCGCTGGTCACCCGCGCCGTCACGGGCCTCCGCATCAAGGGCTACTGGGCGGACAACGAGCCCGGGACGTTCGACCTGAGCAACGGCGCCGAGTCGGAGTACGCGACCGAGGAGGTAGACTTCGACAGCTACGGCGCCGTCGCCGACGTGGACGTGGTCGTCACCCGCTACGGGAGCGACAGCACGGAGACGCCGGAGTACGGCTTCAAGGCCAACCGGCTGACGGGCTTCCGGCTGGTCGCCGACCTCTCGACCATGCCGCTGGTCGTCGACGAGACCGTCGACGGCACCGTCGCGGAGGTCCTCACGGAGCTGGCCGACACGCTGCGGGGTGACTTCATCTGGACGTTCGACACCGACGACCAGGGCAACGAGATCGTCCGGTTCGTCCAGTCCGGGAGTCGCCAGTCCACCCAGCCCGACATCGAGAACTACTCGGTGGAAAAGCGCGTCGACGACCGCCTTGACGAGGTCCGGATCCTCGGCGGCCGTGTCGACGTGGAGCGCGAGGCCGTCCGCGTCGCCCCGGCCATCCTGCAGGATGTCGGCGCGTCGTTCACGCCCGACGCCTACCTCGACAACGGCCAGGTCGTCGAGGGGAGCGAGACCGTGACCGACGCCGACTCCAGCCAGACCTACGAGCGCGGCACCCACTACACGATCGACTACGACGCCGGCACGCTCCAGACGGTCGACGACCCGCCGCGGGCCGACCCGATCCCTGCCGGCGCCGAGCTGCTCGTCTCCTACCAGTTCCAGCCGAGCGCGACGGTCACCCGCGACGGGGCGACCGCGCCCATCCGGTCGCAGACGATCGACGAGCTGCCCCTGCGCTCGGACCGGGCGTGTCGGCTGGCCGCCGAGGAGATCCTCGACGCCGCCTCGTCGCCGACCTACGACGCGACGGCCGAACTCCGGGGCAACACCACCTACTCGCCGGTCGCCGACCTCGTCTCCGCCCGGCTACCCGTCGCCAGCCTGGAGACGGTCGACATCGAGGCGACACCCGCTGGGGCCTCGGTCCGCCTGGACGCCCGCGAGCCCATCGACAGCGTCTTCTCGGGCTTCCGCTCGCGCATCGAAAGCGTCGCCCGCCACTCCCGATAACCCATGGCTCAAGTCTCCACCGCCACCCCGACCGCACAGATTCGCGAACGCCGGCCCGGGATCCCCGACGACGGCGACGGCAACATCGCCGGCGAGCTTGACCTCTCGACCTACGAGGGGTTCGCCTTCCTGTCGAGTTTCGTGATCCCCGGCGGCTGCAGCTTTTCGTACGACTCCAGTGGCCCCTCGCTGTCGATCGGCGCCGGGCGCATCGCCCGCTACACCGGGGATCGGCAGGAACTCGTGACGGTCGAGGCGGTCTCCGGGCTGGGGCTGGCCAGCGGGACGACCAACTTCGTCTACTTCCGCGGCGACAACGTCTGGGAGGTGCGCGACGCCGACGAGCCGCCCGGGCCCGACGCGCTGCTGGCGGGCACGGTCGACACGGCCTCGCGGAGGGTCGACGAGGCCGTCCGCGGGCGGTCGCCCATCCCGTCGGACCTGCCGGGCGTCGCAACCACTGGCGACGGGCCCGACGAGCCACCGGCGGTCGTCGACGCGCCGAGCCTGGTCGACGGCGAGACGCGCTACTACCGCGAGCGCATCACCGAGACCGAGCGCATCGCCCTCTACCGGGCGGGCGTGGTGTCGGACACGCTGTCCGCAACGACCGGTCTCGCGGCGCGTGTCGTCACGGAGGGTGGCGGGACGGTCCACCACGCTACCGAGGCCAAGCGGGCGACTGGCGACCCGCTGGCGACCGTCTCGGGGCCGGCCGACGTGCGCTTCGAGATCTCGAACGCGACCGGCGGGTCTGTCGCCGGCGTCTCCGGCCGCTGGACCTACCGGATCGAGCCGGTGAGCGCGCCGACGACCGTCTCCTACGGCGGGTTCGCGCAGTACCAGGTGGACGCACAAAACACGGGCGCGACGGCGAACACGGGCCCGACCGGCTCGTCGAGCCAGGCGTGGACCTACACGACGGGGTCGCTCGTCCAGGCGTCGCCGGCGGTGGTCGACGGGACCGTCTACGTCGGGAGCCGGGACGCCTCCATGTACGCGCTGGCGACCAGCGACGGCTCCGAGGAGTGGTCGACCGGTCTCGGCAGCGGGATCCTCTCGTCGGCGGCCGTCGTCGACGGGACCGTCTACGTCGGCGCCGGGAGCACGCTCTACGCGCTGTCGGCGGCCGACGGGAGCGAGGAGTGGACCTACGCGACCGGCAACACGATCTCCTCGTCGCCGGCGGTCGTCGACGGGACCGTCTACGTCGGCAGCAACGACGACTCGGTCTACGCGGTGGCGGCGAGCGACGGCAGCGAACAGTGGACCTACGCGACCGGGGGTGACGTGGTTTCCTCGCCGGCGGTCGCCAACGGCACCGTCTACGTCGGGTCCAACGACAGCACCGTCTACGCGCTCGACGCGTCCGATGGGAGCGAAGTCTGGACGGTCGCGACCGGCAACGAGGTGCGCTCCTCGCCGGCGGTCGTCGACGGCACCGTCTACGTCGGGAGCTTCGACGACACCGTCTACGCGCTCGACGCCGGCGACGGCAGTGAGACGTGGTCGACCGCGCTCGGCGGCGACGTGTTCGTCTCGCCGTCCGTGCGCGACGGGTCGGTGTTCGCCGCGACCACGGCGACCGGCCAGAACAACGTGTTCGCGCTGGCGGCCAGCGATGGCTCTCAGGAGTGGGCCTATCAGGCGGCCGACGCCGTCCAGTCGTCGCCGACGGTCACGTCGGACACGGTCTACTTCGGCGACGGCAGCGGCAACGTCTACGGGCTGGCGGTCAGTGACGGCAGCGAGAACTGGACCGCGTCGGCGGGGTCGTTCCTCGTGTGGTCACCGCCGGCGCTCGACTCCGGGCGGCTGTTCATCGGCAGCGGCGACAACAACGTCTACGCGCTGGAGTAAGGGTCAGTCTTGGACGTGGGCGTCGAAGCCGTCGAGGACGCGCTCGCGGAACTCCTCGGCGTCGACATCGGCCGGGATGCGCGTCCCGACGCGGACACCCGCGAGGAAGGTCTCGAAGTCGCGTTGCTCGCGCTCCAGCTCGGCGAGCACGTCGCGGGCCTCGCGGTCACTGGTCGGCATCGGTCAGCACCTCCCGCGCCTCTTTCAGGCGCGACATAGAGGCGTCACCGCCCTGGTCGGGGTGGCCGTCCTTGACGGCCTCCTGAAAGGCCGTCTCGACGACGCGGTCCGGCGCGTCCGGCGCGACGCCGAGCAGGTCGGCCGCCCGGTCCGCGCCCAGCTCGGGCTCGGGCGCGCCGGCGACGATCACGTCGTCGCCCTCGGCGCCGTCGCCGGGCGGCAGCGCCGCGGTCTCGAACTCCGACTCGGCGGTCGCGACTTCGCACCGTTCGGCCAGGCGCTTCCGGCGCACGTACAGCGCGATCGCCCGGGCGTTGTCCCGGAGCGAGTCCCACCGATCACAGGCCAGCGCGTACCCGCGGTCGGCGTGCTCGTCGACGCGCCGGAAGTAGACGGCGACGCCGGGGTCGTCGGGGTCGGCGCTCTTGTGCGGGATGTTCGAGTCGTTCGCGTAGGCCGTCGCCGCGAACTCGACGCGGTCGAGCGTCGCGCCCCACGCTTCGAGTTCCTCCGGGATCGAGCGGAACGCCTCGGCGTGGTCAAGCGTGATGTTGCCGGGGTAGGGCTCGCGGCCGTCCGGGTCGGTGCGGTCGTAGCCCTCGGGCCAGTCGATACGGGACATCTGTTCAGGCATCCTCGTCCTCCTCGGGATCCTCTGCGAGGTCCTCGCGGACCTTTCCGGGGAGGTCCGGGTCCGGCGCCGGCACGTCCAGCTCGTCCTCGTCGGACACGCGATCGTCGTCACTCGTCATCGTCACCCTCCCCCTCGCATACGACCTCCCGCAGTTCCTCCAGCAGGTCCGGGCGGTGTTCCCGAAGGATTTCGATATCCTGGGGGATCTCGTCCTGTATACGACTGCGGACACGCGTGACTGACTGCTGGCGTTGGTGTTCTGTGGCATCCCCCTCGCCGGAGATGTACTCCCGATCGGTGTCGGTCATCAAGGCGCGATATCGACCCATCTGACCCGGGTTGTTCGGCGGCATCTCACCTAAGACTATGCACTGGCGCACACTAATAACTTTGCACCAGTGCGTACTACGCACCAATGCAAACCTTTACTACGCACCAGTGCATAGTAAGTACTGTGAAGCGCGGGACGCCGGTCAGAAGTTGGCCGGGGCGTGTTGGAGCACGCCTGACCGCGCTTCGGGAGACACCGAAGCATGACCGAACACGAATCCGACACCCAAGAAGTTACCGAGAGACAGATCGAGCGCGCCGGCGTCTTCGGCTACGACAAAAAGGGGCGCGCCCACCGGTTCGACAGCGTCCGGTCGACGATCATCGTCACGGTCGACGGTGAAGTCACCCATGTCGAACAACTGGCCCGGCATCGCGTCGTCAACTGGATCGACTTCGTCGCTACCAAGTGCGGCTGGATCGACCAGTGGTGGACCAACACCGACTCGCTGGACTCCATGCAGCGTCACCAGGCCGCCCGGGCCCGCGCGGCGGACATCCAGTACGAGCAAGCGGCAACGGAGGCGGCGGACTGATGGCCGACGCGACCTCCCGCGCGGTCGCCGCGCTGACCGACGTGGTCGCCGTCGAGCGCGAGGCGCCGGGCATGGTCTCGGTCGTCTCCGTCTCCGACGAGTACGTCGTCGACGTGCGCGGCGAGCGCTGCGAGTGTCCGGACATGCAGTACCACCTCGAAGGCGAGGGGCGGTGCAAGCACATCCACGCCGCCCGCATCGCGACCGGCGTCGTCGACGTGCCGGGGATCGACCTGGCCGACAACCTCGACGAGGGGCCCAAGCCGCTCCCGGACTTCGAGGACTTCGACCCGGAGGGCGAGTATGTCGTCTGAGGGCATCACGCTCGCGTTCACCAACGAGGCGAGCAACCGGCGGCGCATCCGCCTCGAACGCCGCGACGCCGGCGGGTGGATCCTCCACGACGAGGAGTTCGACGGCGACAAGTGGCGGCCGGTCGGCCGGGAGATCGTCGCCGACGCCGAGCTGGAGGTCGGCGCCGAAGCGACCGACGTGGTCGACGTGGCCGGCGCCGGTCGGAGCGTCACGGGCCCGGAGGTGGGCGACCGATGAGCCTGGTCACCGTCTCCGCGGAGCTGGCTCGCGTCGGGATCCCGCGCACCGACGAGGACGTGGTCGTCGAGACGCGCGAGGGGTCGTGGGTCGAGGCCGGCCTGCCGTTCCCGGGCACGCCGGCGAAGTTGCATCTCTGCATCGGCGACCGCGCGCCGCTGGTGGAGGTGGCCCGGCGTGACTGACCTGGGGGCGCGGTCGTTCGCCGACCGCGACACGGAGTTCTACATCGACGAGTCGAAGACGCCGGTCACGGTCGACGGCTACGCGAAGGGTGAGCCGATGATCCTCGGTTGTCGATACTGCAGCGCTCAGGTACTTCTCACGAGGGATCCGACCGACCCCGGCGTCGACGACTTCTCCCACGACACGGACTGCCCCCAGCGGTTCGTCCGCTCGCGGTGGTTCCGCCGGCAGCTGACCGAGTAGTTGCTACCACTGGGTGCGAAACTACTTTTCATCGGCGGCACGTACCTTGTAGCACAGTGGCCACCGAACAGCCGGGCATCCCTCGACGCGTCGGTGAGATGATCGTCATGACGATCACGCGCAGCACCGACGCCGGCTCGACGTTGTTCTTGACGACGATCCCCGCGCAGATCGCAATCGGACTCGCCGTCGGGGCCGAGGGGGCGTTGTACCTCTATCTGGGGATGGTCGGGGCAAGCGTCCACACGGGCACGTTCATGGCGCGCAAGATCTTCAGCGAAGGCTACCCGTACATGCGGACCGAGTCGGGCGAGTTTTCGTCGGCTCGGTTCCTGCTTGTGGCGTTGCTGGTCCAAGCAAACATCACCGTGAGCTTGGGCGTCGTCGCCGGTTTCGCCGGGGCTGTGTTCGGCCCGACTACCGCCGCCATCGCTGCGATGGTCGTTCCAGCGATCGACACGATGCTCGGTGAGCACGCGTGGTACCTCTCTCCGTCGATGATAGTCGTCCAGCTGGGCGGTCGCCTCCTGGGCGAAGAGTCGGTGCTCCCCGAAGAGTTCCGCGGCGCGCTTCTCACCGAGTCCGATCTGTTCCATCTGCTTGGTCGACCCCGCTCTCGGTGAGGGACCGCTCCCGTTCGGCGGTCGAGAAACAATAGGCCTGGTTAAACACCAACACGGCCGCAGTTCCCCAGATCCCAAGAATCGTTTGCCCACCGAGCTGGGGCGCCGAGTCGACGTTGGCCAACATCCAGAACAGGACAGCAACCGGCGCCGTCGCGATCGCGACCGTTCCACCTTCGATCCCCAGCTTCACCACCAGAGCGACGGCCCGCTTCCAGACTGAGTTTGCAGTATACCACCCGACCAGCCACTCGTATCCCCGAGGCATGACACGACTGCCGTATTTACCGGCCGCCTGAAAGACCTATCGCAACCAGAACACGTTACCGGCCACCTTCACCACCTGGCAAGCGCCGAATACCGTGATCTGACGGCTCAGACGGCCATCGGAAACGCCGGAAATGCCCCCCTGATGACTTATCACCCACTATCGAGAATGTACATGGCAACGATGTCTCGCCATCGCGTCCTCGACGAGGAGGCCGTCCCCGAGCGGGATCTGGTCGTCCACCGTCGAGCTGAACTCGACCGGTTGATGGAGACCGTCCGTCCGACCGGGACCGGGCCCGCGGATCTCACCTACCTCATCGGCCCCACGGGTACCGGAAAAACGATGCTCTCGAAGCTCGCGTTCGAACTCCTCGAAGACGACGCTGCGATGCCACCCCACGACTGGGTCTATCTCAACTGCTGGTCGCACACCGAGCGGACGGCCATTCTCTACGAGATCGTCGACGACCTCCGGGAGGCGCCGATCCACAAGAACACCTCCCAGTCCGACCTCATCCGGCACTTGGAGGAGGACGCCGACCGCCCGCAGTTCGCCATCCTCGACGAGGTCGACCAGCTGCACGACAAGGCCATCCTCTACGACCTTCACGCGGCACCGAACCTGAACCTCATCCTCATCGGGAATCGCGAGGACGACCTGTTCGCCGGGATGAGCGACCGCGTGCAGTCGCGGCTGACCGTCGGAACGCGCATCGAGTGCGAGCGCTATTCCGCCCAGCAGCTGGCGGCCATCCTCCACAAGCGCGCCGAGTACGTCCTCGGCCCGCCCGGGGCCCACTACACAGAGCGCCAGCTGGACACGATCGCCACCAACGCCGAGGGCGATGCGCGCGTGGCGATCCGGACTCTTCGGGTCGCCATCGAGCACTCCGACCGGGGGCTGGAGGACGCGGCCATCGAGGAGTCGGTCCCACGCGCGAAAGACCAGCTGCTCAAGAAGAGCCGCGAGCAGTTGCCCGCCCACCAGCTGGAGGTGCTGGAGATCGTCGAGGGCCACGGCCCGATCGAGACGCCGGCCATCTACAGTCACTACCAAGACCGTGTCGACGACCCGCGCACCGAGCGCATGGTCCGGACCTACTGCTCGAAGTTGGAGCAGTACAACCACATTCGCTCGGAGGGGCCCGACAACAACCCCTCGTGGGTCGCGACCACGTCGGAAATCCCAACGGAAACGAGGTAATCGCAGGACGGTAGCGGGTCGGGTGGCCAACGGAAACGACGGAAATCAGCGGGCAACGGGTTTTGTAGTGGGGGTTCTCGGTGGTCGTGTATGCCAGACACGATGACCATGCGCGACTACGAGGGGACCGAGGTCGAAGTCGAGAAGGTCCAAGAGACCGGCGCCGGCGGTGCTCGCCTCGACGTTACCCATCCCGACGGCCGGAAGTGGCGACTGGAAGTGAGTCGGTCGGGCAAGCCCGAGGTCGTGACCAGCTGGCGTGACGGGCAGCTGACCGACCTGGAGATCCCCGAGTGGCTGGAGGACAACCTGCGCAAGGCTGCGAGGCCGGCGTAGAACAATGTCAAGACTCGTCCGACAGTTCGCGCTCGATAATCTCTTCCAACCGGTCGGTATCCCGGTCGTACTCGTCGATATGTTCGAGCGCGATCTCGCCCTCGCGAGTGATCTCGTAGACACCACGGCCGATGTTGTCGACGAGTCCGTAATCTTCGAGCTGGTTCAACCGCTTCGTCACAGTCTTCTTGTGACGGTCGATCTCGTCGGCGATGTTCGCCCCCAGGTTCCGCCCCTGCTGCAGCTCCGTGAGGATCATCTGGTCTGTGGGGAGCTGCAAGAGCATCACCTCATCGGAGAGGTTGGCCATACATGATACTATTGGTAGCACCGGACTTGATACTATTGGTAGCCTACTGAGTGGACACTACCACCAGTAACATTATTAGGCACCGAGTATACACTACTGAACGGAGGCCCCTCGCCCGGGGTTGCGCCAGAAAACCCAGCGTGCTGAGGACACGCCGGGGCGGGTGGCTTCCGATTCCCTCAGACAGGGGATTTGCCGGAAACCATGACAGACAACGGACACCGGGCTTATAAGAATAAGCCCAAGAACGCAAGCACCGCCGACCGCTCGCGCGGTCGAGATACCAGCGGCTCGTCGACCAGCGTCGCGCAGAAGGGTTGGGCAGGCCAGGGGGCCCGCACGGGCGAACAGACGCGCCCCACGCACAAAAACCGACCAGGTAGCGCGGGGGGTCAGCGATGACGGTCGTGACGCTGGCCGCGGTCGAGCGGGCGGTCGCCGAACTGGCCGCCGACGGCGTCGAGGAGGTCACCTCCCACGACGTGGCCGCCCACCTCGACCGGTCACCCCTGCAGTGGGTCCACTCCTCGATCGGCAACCAGCTCTCCCGGCTGGCCGAGGAGGGTGCCATCGAGAAGGTCCGCGACGGCCACCTCACGGACGACAAGACGACCTACCGGATCGTCGACGCCGACGCGCTCGACGCCGAGCCCCAGCCCATCGCCGACGGCGGCGCCACGGCCTGCGAGGTGTGTGGCGGCGCGGTCGACGACCTGCGCGATCTCGACCCCGGCGACGGCGACCGGGTCGTCTGCGACGGCTGCACGGTCGAGATCGACGACGCGACGCTGGCCGCGCTGCGGGAGGGCATCGCCAGCACGGTCGCCGCCGACGACGGCCGCGAGCGCCGCGACGGCGAGTTCGTCTTCCGCGCTCGCGACGACTGGAGCGGTGCGCCCGGCTCGCACGTGGTCGTCGACGCCGCGGGCGGGGACTACCCCAACTGGGCAGTCGTCCCGTTCGACCTGGCCGACCTGTACCTCGACGAGCTGGAGGTCCGGCTCGACGATGTCGACGTGACGGTCGGGGCCACGGGAGGTGACGCCTGATGGTCACCTCGGTCAAGACGCTGCGCGAGTACGCGGACATGCTGGACGAGATCGCCGACGACTGGGAGGGTGAACAGCCGCTCGTCCTCATCGGCGACGTGACGGGAAGCGTCAACATCTCGGCCGACGACGGGTTCTCGAAGTACGGCCCGGTCGGGTTCGCCCAGGAGTGTTTCGACGGGAACGGCGTGTTCGAACTCGGCCAGAAGGCCGACACCCGGTTTTTCGGGACGATGCTGCTGCACCCCGAGCATGTCGTCGAGGACGCCCTCGACGAGAAGGACATCTGCCGGTACTGCTACCACCGCTACGAGGACTGCACGTGCCCAGAGGTCGAGGAAGCAACTGCAGGAGGTGACGAGTGATGGCCCGCTTCGCGAAGGTGTCGCGGGGCGTCTCGGCGCCGAACGACGGCGCGGACACGACCGACCACCCGGAGGACCCGGGCTCGAAGTGTCGCGCCTGCGGCCACGTCGGCCACGCACACGAGAAGGTTCGCGTCTACACCGACGGCGGGCCCGACGGGAGCTACCACTACGAGTACCGCTGTCCGGGAGGTGACGCGTAGATGCCCACCTGCAACCGCTGCGGCAAGCGGATCCTCCGCGGGCGCCTCTGCACCACCCACCAGCTCGAAACCGGCTCGGCCGCGGTCGCCAACGAGTACGAGCTGTACGACTGTCCGACCTGCGACGGCGTCACGAGCGGCGAGGGCGAGCCCTGCTACAAGTGCCGGGGTGGTGAGCGATGACCCGCAACGCCTCGGCGTTCGGCCGCGCGTGGCCGCTGCTGGCGGTCGTGCTGCTGACGCTGGCGCTGACTGGCGTCGCCTTCGTCGTGGGGGTCCAGCCATGAGCGCCGAGACGTTCGGCCAGGCGTTCGCGCTGGCCGCGATGGACCTCGACGACGCGTCGGTCGGCCGCGAGGACGGTCGCCTGGTCGTCACGCGCGAGCTGACCGACGAGACGGTCAGCACCGAGGACATCATCGACCTCGCCGACGAGCACGGCCTCGACATCGTCGACGTGACCGCCGACGTGGGCGACGGCGAAGTGTGCGTCTGGATCGGGGGAGGCGAAGCATGAACGCCGGCTACGTCGTTCGCGTCGAGCCCTACGGCGACACCGCCGACGACGCCGAGCGCGCCGGCCAGACGACCACCGACGAGTCGTGGGACTGGCTCGCCAAGCCCACCGCGACCCAGCAGGTGACCGTCGGCGCGGGCACGCCCGATCAGCGGGCGGTCGACTACGTCGTCGGTGAGGCCACCTGGACCACCACGGTCGACGAGGACCGCACGGTCGTCACCGACGACGGCCGGATCACCGAGCGGACCACGACCGAACAGCGCCGTGAGGCCGCGGAGTTCGTCCTCGTCCCGGAGGCCCGCGTCGGCGCCGTCTCCGACACCGGCGCGCTGTACTACATCGAGCAGATGTTCACGACGCTGGATGTCGAGAAGCGGGAGATCGACCTCCGCCAGCTCGTCGACAGTCAGGACGTGACCCAGTGGGGCGTCGGCTTCGCCGGCCGGACGGTCGCCGACGGCGGCAACAAGGGCGCGCTGTACGGCCAGGCCATCGAGGACGATCCCGACCTTGGCGACGAACTCCAGCACACACCCCTGAGCGACGTGGGCTTCGAGCACCGCTACGGCCCGGAGTCGCTGAAGGCCTACCTCGCCGAGTCGGGCTACGTCGCCGCCTACGGCGACGAGTGGGCCACCTACGACTTCGTCCCGTGGCTCGTCGACGTGGTCGAGCCGCACCTCCGCGACGACGAGGACGGCGTCCACGAGGACCAGGCGACGCTGGAGGAGGCCGCCGACGAACCCGAGTGCGACGACTGCGGCCGGGCGACCGACTCGGTCGACGACACCGGGCTGTGCGTCGTCTGCCGGGACAAGGCCGAGGAGGACGGCGCGGATCCCTACGCCGACCTCGACACCGTGACCGAGGCCAACGGGGGTGACGGCGATGAGTAGAGTCGCCGAGATCCTCTCGAACGCCGCCGCGCTGCACCCCGGCGACCAGGCGGCACTGGTCAAGTGGGCCAAGAAGGTCGAACAGGCCGAAGGGAAACTCAAGCCGGGGTGTGACCTCGGCCCCGACACGACCGGCGTGACCGTCGCCCTCGACGAGCGCGTCGGCGACCAAGCTGATGTCGAGCCGGGGACGTTCGCCGAGGGCTGGGTCGCCACGCCGGCGCTCGGCGACTGTCCGAACTGCGGCGAGGATGCGCCGCTCATCTCCATCGGCAACCCTGACGCGGACATCATCCTGACAGACTGCGTCGACTGCCGCACGCGGTGGGATCTCGACGCCCTCGCGGCGGCTCACGGGGGTGACGAGACCGATGCGTGACCGCAAGGCTCGCGACGACCTCTATGAGCGCGCGGCAGAGGCGTGGGGCGAAGACGCCCAGCTCACCAAGGCCGCCGAGGAGTTCGCCGAACTCGCGGCGGTCGTCAACCGCGCCCAGAACGGCCAGGCCGACCACATGGACATCATCGAGGAACTGGTCGACGCGCGACTCATGCTCGAACAACTGGAGTTCCAGCTCGACGACGCGACGGTCGGACTCGCGTTCGACCAGGCCGTCGCCGATCTGGAGGATCGCCTGGAGGTGCATGGCGATGCCGAGTGACGCCGAAGCTCACGGCGGCGTCTCCGACGAGTTCATCGAGGCACTCGCGTCGTACCGCTCGGGCCGGACGGCCCCGGCGGACCCGGAGGTGCAGTCGTTCGTGGACTGGCTCGGTCAGGACCCGCCCCACGCGGCCCCGGACCACGACGACGCGATCGCGCTCGCGCCGGCGCTGCTGGGCCAGCGGTTGCTCTGCCCGATGGCCGCGCTGCCGCGCGACCGCCAGCCCCGCCCGGCCGACGCCGACGGCGCGTGGCTGCTGGTCGACGACCGCGCCCTGGTCGACCCGGAGGGGTGGTGCTGATGTCCGCCCACTGCCACTGCGACGATCGCCAGCCTCGCCGCGTCGAGACGGAGATCACGCACGGCGCGCCCGAGGGGACGACCGCCGTCCGCATCGAGTGCGCGAACTGCTGGGGCCTCATCCGGGTGGTGTCATGAGCGACGACACCGACCGCGACTGGACAGTCGTGGGTACCGCCCACATCTGCGGGCTCGGCCAGCTCCCCGACAAGATCCTCGATATGCACACGACCGAACAGTACGCCGTCTTCGCGGACGGTGAGGACCTGCTGCTGACGCCGGTCGACGAGGTGGAGCCATGACGGTCCACACCCTCGCGGAGACCCAGACCGCCGGCTTCGGCTCCGCGAACGGCAAGGTCGTCGAGACGCTGACCCTGGAGTTCGACGAGGCCCGGCCGGCCATCACGGTCCGCCACAAGCGCACCGACCACCCCGACCCGACGGTCGACCGGGACGTGCGCACGACGACCGTCGAGACGGTGACGGTCGTGCCGACCGACGACATCGACCGCCGGAAGGTCGAGATCGGGACGCGCCACGGGCGCGACCGCGTCATCGTCGAGACGCACGACCACGCCCCGCGGGCCTACGTCCGCCACGAGCGCCAGGACGGCTCTTGGACCGAGCGGGCGGCGTGGGAGCTGCACCCCGCGACCGGGATCTCGCAGGTCACCGGCGAAGCCGTCGCCGACGGTGGTACCGTCGAGGACGGCATCGAGCGCCTCGTCGAGGAGTTGTACCTGTCGGCCTACGTCAACCACCAGGAACTCGACGACGTTGATCCGGGCTACGAGTACGCAGTACAGCAACTGCTCTCTGACTTCCGGGCGCGCAACCCCGGACTGCTGACAAAGGACATGGAGACAGCCGCGATGAACCGCGCACAGGACCGGATAGAAGACCGGTCTGCACGCACGGGAGGTGAGCGGTGATGGCGACGACCCTCCCGGACTCGTTCGCGGAGCTCGCCCGCCCGGAGCTGGACGGCCACACCGCCAAGCGCTGGGACCAGCGGATGCCCGCCGCGGCGGTCGCGCCGGAGACGGCGCTGGCCGACGCGGTCCCCGTCCACCCCGAAGCGCGGGCGCTGTTCCGCACCGGCCACCACCCGACGCCCGACGACGTGCTGCTGTATCGCGGCGAGGCCGACGGCGAGGTCTACGGCGCGGTCTTCCTCGTCTACGACTACGACGACGGTCCCGAAGCGGTGACCGTCTACCGGATCCGCTCGCGCCACGACGCCAGCCTGCGCGCCTACTGCTGGGCGCGCCTCGCGGAGTACAGTGCCGACGACCAGCCCGACAGGAGGTCAGCATGAGCCAGCTACAGAAGCAACCCTACGACGTGGAACCGTTCGACCCCGACGAGGACGATGTCGACGAATGGCTCCAGGCCCACCGCGAGGCCCTGGAGTTCGAGGCCAAGAGTGATGCCCCCGACGCGTGGGTGTTCGAACGCGCGCTCGCCTACGTCGAGTCGCTCGACGGGGAGGAGTCCGCATCATGAGCGTCCGCGATCTCGCCGTTGGCCTGGACGGCCGCCAGCAGATGGGCGCGGAACTCCCGGCGGCTCATCTCCTCGACATCGACCTGTCCCTCCCCGAGCTTCGCGACGGCGTTGTCGCGGCGGTTCCGCGCCTCCTGCGTGGCGGGCTCGCCGCACCGGGGGCAGTACTCGTGATGGGGCGCCAGCGGCTCCCGGCAGTTCCCGCAGGGCCGGCGCTCGTGCTCGACGCCGTCGTCGGCGTCGCCGACGCCCGCGTGGGCGAAGATGTCCGCGTTGTGTTCCTCGGCGGCGATGTGCTGGTAGGTCTCCCACATGTCGGTGTCCACCTCCCAGTGGACTCGGTGCTCGATCTGGGCGCGGGTGTAGTCCTCGCGGACCATGCGCGTGATCGCCGAGTGTCGGAAGTTGTGGGGATGGACCGGCCGGTCGACGCCGCCGTTGTCGGCGGCCTTCCGCAGCTGCTTGCGGATCGTCGACGGCGAGAGGGCCCCGTCCTCGTCCCACGGGGCGCCGTTCCCGTGGCCGGGGATCTTGTGGAAAAAGGCGGCCTCGTCGTCGTCCGGGCGCGGATGGACCTGCCGGAGGTAGGTCCGGACCGGCGTCTTCGCGTCGATGATGGGGTAGTTCGCGATGTCGGCGCCCTTCAGGCCGACGGCCTGGTCGTTCGGCCGGTAGGTGGCCTGGTCGCCGTCGAGGTCCACGTCGCCGACCCGGAGCGACCCGAGCAGCGAGAGGCGGGCGCCGGTGTCGGCGAGGAACTCGATCATCGCGATGTCGCGCATGTTGTTCGCGCCGTCGACCAACGCCGAGATGTCCTCCGACCGGAGCATGTCCTCGGGGCTGACCTTGGTGTCCGGCGGCGGCGTCAGCTCGTAGTCGTCGGCCCACTCGGTACCCTCGATGTCGACGGCCTTCAGGAACTTCCGGACGGCGAACTCGACGTTGCGGATCGTCCCGTCGGAGAGGCCGGGCTCGTCGCCCATGCCGTACTCGGGGTTCCGGCGGAGCTCGAAGACGTGGGCGTCGAAGTCCGCCTCGGAGAGTTCGACGATCGGCTGGTCGAGGCGTTCGGCCGTCTTGCGGAGGTTCTTGAGGTACTCGGCGAGCGTGCCCTCGGCGACGGAGCC
Organism: Halosimplex halophilum; assembly: GCF_004698125.1. Taxonomy (NCBI): domain Archaea; kingdom Methanobacteriati; phylum Methanobacteriota; class Halobacteria; order Halobacteriales; family Haloarculaceae; genus Halosimplex; species Halosimplex halophilum. Next base: position 908,590 of record NZ_ML214297.1, on the reverse strand, counting down.
GTCGAGGCGCTTGGCGAAGCGCTTGACGTGCGGCCGGTCGACGGGATCGTGCCGGTCGACCTTGCCGAGCTCGCGCTCGGCCCGTTCGCCGAAGCCCTGGAAGTCGTCCAACCCTGCCATACCCGTGCGTCTGAGGCGAGTATTATGAAACCCAGGTACGGAAAAATAACCTTTTTGCTGTATATCACCCCGCTACAACCCCGTTTCATCAATCTTTCGGGGCGGGGATCCGGCCGACCCCGCCGGTGTCCCAACACCCTTGCCGCGCGAGGCGAACCGACCGGTATGGTCGACGAGGGAGACGCCGCCCCCGACTTCACCGCACCGCTGGCTCACGGCGACGTGACCGAGTTCACGCTGTCGGAGCGACTGGGCGAGGCCCCGCTCGTGTTCGCCTTCTTCCCCGGTGCCTTCACCGGAACCTGCACCCACGAGATGGAGACCTTCGAGGAGCGCCTCGACGAGTTCGAGGACCTCGGTGCGACCGTGTACGGCGTCAGCGTCGACACGCCGTTCGCGCTGAACGCCTTCCGCGAGGACAGCGACCTGACCTTCGGGATGATCAGCGACACGAACCGGCGGATCGTCGACGCCTACGACCTCGCCATGGACTTCGCGTCGCTCGGCGTCGACGACGTGGCCAAGCGGGCCGTGCTCGTGATCGACGGCGAGGGCGTCGTGCGCTACGCCTGGGTCGCCGGCGACCCGGGCATCGAACCCGACTACGACGCGGTGCGCGACGCCGTCGCCGACCTGCGCTGAGCTGCGCTCGCGGCTCTGCGTGGGACCGGAGGTTCGCACGGGAGGTTTTTGCGTCCGCGGGCGGATAGTCGAGACATGAGTGACGGTTCGGACGCGGTCGACGGGCGGTCGTACGATCCCGACGCCGAGCACGCCTTCCCGGACGAGCGGCTCAACGAGGTGCTCGCGTTCGTCGAGGACGACGAGGAGATACAGACGTATCTCGACGCCCAGAACGTCAACCCCGTGGCCCGGATGCGATACAACGACCACGGCGCCAAACACGTCAGCATCGTCCGCGACCGGGCGCTGACGCTGTACGAACTCTGCTACGACGGCGGCGTCGAGTTCAACGGCGCCGCCGAGCAGGGGCTGGAGACGGCCGACGAGCCGGTGATCGTGGCGCTCGCGGCGACGCTGCACGACATCGGCCACGTCGTCCACCGGGACGAACATCCCTACTACTCGATCCCGCTGGCGGCCGACCTGCTGGACCGGGCCCTCGACGAGTGGTACGACACCGCCGACGCCGTCCGGATGAAAGGCGAGGTGCTGCACGCGATCCTCTGTCACCACACCGAGGAGACGCCGCTGACGACCGAGGCGGGCATCGTCCGGCTGGCCGACGGCCTGGACATGGAGCACGGCCGGTCGCGCAGCCCCTACGAACGGGGCGGGCGGGGGATCAACACGGTCTCCAGTCAGGCCATCGAATCGGTGACGCTGAAGGCGGGCGACGGCGTGGCGGTGCTCGTGGAGATCGAGATGCACAACGCCGCGGGCGTCTACCAGGTCGACGAACTCCTGAAGGCCAAGCTGCGCGGGTCGGGACTGGAAGACCACGTCCGCATCGTGGCAGTCAACACCTCCGAGGGGGAGGGCAACATCGTCGAGCGGATCGAGCTGTAGGCGCCGGGCGACAGTGGGTCCCGGACCGGGCCGACCGCGGAGTGGGTCCCGGAGCGGACCGACCGCGGAAGGCTCCGCCGGAGACGAAACACCCTTTCGGCCGTAGCCGGACCGCCGAACTGTGAGCGACGACTCGGGCGGATCGCTGCGGCTGTTCGCCAACGCCGAGTTCGTGGCGCTGGCGGGCACGGCCTTCGCGCGGTCGCAGGCGTACTCGACCATCGCCATCGCGCTGGCGCTGTACGCCGACATGTTCGCCACCTCGGGCACCGTCGAGGGGCTGTTCGGCACCGCGTTCGCCCTCGTCCAGCTTATCATCGTCCTGCCAATGGGGCGGGCCATCGACACCGGCAACGCCAAGCGGTACCTGCTGGTCGGGCTCGCGCTGAACGTCCTCGTGTTCGTCGGCTTCGCGATGGTCGAGACGGTGAGCCACGTCGTCCTGATGCGCGTGTTCCAGGGGCTGGGCGCGAGCCTGCTGTGGATCACCGGCTCGACCGTCGTCGGGGAGATCAGCCCCGACGGCGAGCGCGGCCAGTGGCTCGGCACCTACAACCAGGTCGGCGCGTTCTCCAGCCTCGCGGGCGACCTCGTCGGGGGGATCCTGCTGGCGACCAGCGGGTTCACGCTCACCTACGGCGTGCTCAGCGGCGTGACGCTGCTTGCGTTCGTCGGCGTCTACTTCTTCCTCCGCGACGACCCGGGCGGGCAGGCCGACCCGGAGGAGGCGACCGGCGTCGAGACGCTCCGGATGTTGCTCGGCCGCGCGGCCATCCGCGCGCTGGTCGTCTTCAGGCTCGGCCTGAGCTTCGGGAAGATGGCGGTCATCCTCTTTCTGCCCATCTACGCGCGGACCCGCTTCGGGATGAGCCCGATACTCGTCGGCGGCATCCTCGCCGGCGGGAAGCTCACGAAGTCGCTGACCCAGGGGCTCGTGGGCTCGTACACCGACCGGCTGGGCCACAAACACGTCTTCGTCTTCGTCGGCGCGGTGCTGTACGCCGTCGGCGCGGCGATCATCCCCTTCGCCGAGTACGCCGTCGGCTACTTCGCGCCGATGACGATCGCGGTGGCGGGGCTGTCGACGACGCTGCCGCCCGCGTTCTTCCCGCTGTTCGGCGCGTTCGCGGTCTGCGGCGTCGCCGACAGCATCCGCCTGCCCGCGAGCATGGCGCTGTTCGTCGAGGAGGGCGAGCACTTCGACGCCGTCGCGGGGAGCATGTCGCTTCGCTCGATCGCCTGGAAGGTCGGCCAGGTCGTCGGCCCCGTCTCCGTCGGCGCGCTGTGGGACGCCACCTCCGTCTTCGTCGCCTTCTTCACCGCCAGCGCGTTCATCGTCGTCGCCGCGGTCGTCTTCTTCGGCCTCTACACCGTCGAGCCCGCGCCGGAGACCGTCCCAGCCGCTGGCGACTGACTGCAGGGAGCGACTGACCGCGGGAAACGACCCGGCCCGCAGGTGAGCGAACCGGCGCTCCTGACCGCGCCCGGACCTGACGGGAGCCCGGTAGTACCACGAGCATGTCACCGGTTGGCACAATGATTTTTACCGTTCCGGACCAAGTAGAAGTATGAGCCAGACCCCCGTCGACGGGGCCGACAGGGAGGGTCGGGCCGCCGGGGACGCCGACCGGGGAGCCGGGTCCGACTCGCTCGTCAGTCGTCTCGCCGCACGACTCCGCTCGGTCGGTCGATCCATCCGCGCCCGGCTGGGATCGCTGACCGGCCGCGAGGAGCGCACGGACTTCGAGCGCGCGCGGTCCGTCGAACGGGAGGGGACAGCGGACCGCGCGCGCTCGGTGCAGTGCGTCGGGCTCACCGAGGAGGTCGTGGAGGGCGACGGCCGCGCGGTGACCGACGACCTCGTGCGCGCGCAGGCCGCCGAGGCGCCCGACCGGGAGGGGCCGGCTGACGACCGGCCGGAGCTGGTCGTCCGGTGGACCGACGACGAACTGACGCTGTCCTCGCCCGACGAGCCCGACGCCCACATCACCTCGACGTACTGGGAAGACGTCGAGCGCTGAGCCGGCCGGTCACTCGGACTGGCCGACGCGCAGGACCTGCACCAGCGAGTAGACGGGGACGCCCTCGATCTCCTCGACGCCGCGCTTGTCGGTCAGCACCGCGCAGGCGACGGGCTCGCCGCCGCGGTCGCGGATGGCCTCGACCGTCTCGGTCATGGTGGTGCCGCTGGTGATGGTGTCGTCGACGACGTAGCACTCCCGATCCCGTATCTGGGCGAAGTTCCGGGAGAAGGAACCAGAGAGTTCCTCGCTCTCGCCGTCGTCCCACTGGTGTTTGCTCGGCGCGTAGGTGCCCAGGTCCGTGTCGAGTTCGCGGGCGACCGTCGTCGCGATCGGTGCGCCCGCCTTCTCGATCCCGATGGTCAGGTCCACTTCCTCGCCCTGTTTCGACAGCAGGTCCGCGACCGCGCGACCCACGTGTGTCAGCCGGGCGCTGTCCCGGCCGATCGCCGACCAGTCCACGTGGATGTCGTGGGGGCTCTGGGACTTCCTGTCGGTCGCCGTCGTCGTCGTGGCGCCGCTGCGCGAGACGAGCCAGGAGGCCGTCTCCTTCGAGACGTTGAGCTCGTCCGCGATCTCGCCCTTCGAGAGACCCCCCTCCGCCAGCTCCGCCGCGCTGTCGATGAGATCGTCGATGTTCTTCATGCGTGTTACCTGCTCTTTCGCACGCGGGGGTGTTACCCGTTGTGGGTTCCCGTCGCCGTCTCTCACACCCGTCGCGGGACCCCGTTGGCGCCTCTCGCGCCAGTCGTCACCCGCGCGACCCGGGGGGACCCGCGCGCCGATCCCAACCTACACAACGGGTCCCCCGGTAGGGCCGACGATGGAACGCTACGACCAGCTCTACCGGCTCTACGAGGAGTTCGACGCCGAGCGGCTGCGGGCCCACCAGGCGTTCGTGGACCTGTTCCCGCCGCTGGACTCGCGGGTCGCGCTGACCTACTGGGAGGACGCCAGCGACGAACTCGACGAGCTACGGGGGGAGATCCGCGACGCCTTCCCCGGGACCGGCGAGACGTACGCGGACGTGGCCGCCCACGCCACCCGCGACCAGGCGTTCACCGGGCTCGACCTGGCGACGAAGTACGACCGGCCGGTCAACGCCCTCGTGCTCGACGTGGACGAGACGCTGCGCTCGGCGGGGCAGACCGACAACGAGATCCCCCGCGAGACCCTGCACCTGCTGACCGAGTTCCACGAGGCCGGCGTGCCCATCGTCGTCTGCACCGGCCAGACCCTCGAGAACGTCAAGGGCTTCCTCGGTCAGGGGCTGGGCAACGCCGTCGTCAACTCCGGCGAGGTGAGCGTCGTCTACGAGAGTGGGACCGGCGTCTTCACGCCCGGCCACGGCCCCGAGACCAAGCGCCTGCTGTACGACGAGCTCGACGAGTCGGTCCGCGCGGCCTTCGACCGGCTGCGCCAGCGCGTGCTCTCGGACGCGCCCGGCGGCGTCGCCCGCGGCTGTCACCTGCAGGGCAACGAGTTCAACGTCACGCTCAAGCCCAACTTCGAGACGGGGAGCGACGACGCCGTCGCGGTGATCGACGACGCCCTGGTCTACCTGCTGGACCTTCTGGGCGTCGTCGTCGCGGACCGCATCGACGGCGCCGACCCCGAGCGTGCCGACGCCGGTGAGCGCGGCGCCGACGGGCGCGGCGACGGCGGGCGAGACAGCGGGGCCGTCCTCGGCGCGGCGGCCGGCGAGTGGACCCGGGCGTTCTACGCCTCGCGGGACCCGGAGATCGAGGCGGTGCTCGACGACCGCGGCGAACTGCCGGGAGGCAGTGAACCCGACGACGCGGACGTGCCCGACGCGGTCGCGGACTTTCTCGACCGGGTGGACGTGGCCTACTACGAGGGCGACGCGGCGGAGGTCGTGAGCCGCGAACTCGACAAGCCCGGCGGGGTCGAGGCGGCGTTCGAGGTGCTGGGGGTCGACGACCCGTTCGCGCTGGTGCTGGGCGACAGCAAGAGCGACCTCCGGGTGATGGAGTGGGTCGCCGAGCGGGACGCCGGCATCGCGGCCGCGCCCGAGCACGCGTCGACCGTCGTTCTGGACCACGTCCGGGAGCGCGACGACCTCGTCTTCCCCGCGGGGGAGGCCGGTGACGTGCTCCGAACGGTGTACGCGCTCAACAGACTGGTCGCCGTCGAGTGATCGGCGAAATTCGCGGCGGAACGGCCCTGTTCGTCCGGACAGGTCGAACGGGCCGGGGAGTCGTTCGGCGGGGGGCGGGGTTCAGCGACTGATCGCGGGAGATTTACGGGAGTCCGCGAGTAGGTATCCGTGAGAACCGAACGGAGTCAACACTATGGTCGATATCTCATCTGTCAGGCTCGGCATCGTCGGTCTGGGTAACATCGGACACCACCACGCGGAGCGGTTCGTCGACCAGGGGGCGAACCTGGTCGGCGGCGTCGACATCGCGGAGGGCGCCCGCGCCTCCTTCGCCGACGAGTTCGGGGTCGCCACCTACCAGGACCACCACGAACTCTACGAGGAGGTCGACGCCGTCGCGGTCACGACGCCCAACAAGTTCCACGAGCAGTACGTCGTCGACGCGCTGGAGGCGGGGCTGGACGTGCTCGTCGAGAAGCCGCTGGCCAACACCCTGGAGGGGGCCGAGCGGATCGCCGACGCCGCCCACGAGGCCGAGGGGTTCTGCATGGTCGGGTTCCACACCCGCTTCGAGAACCCCGTCGAGGTGATCAACGGCTACCGTCAGGAAGGCCGGTTCGGCGAGCTGAGCCACGTCGAGGCCAACTACATCCGCCGGCGGGGCGTCCCCGGCCGCGGGTCGTGGTTCACGAGCAAGGAGGTCGCCGGCGGCGGCGCGCTCATCGACATCGGCGTCCACGCCGTCGACCTGTCGCTGTACCTGCTGGGCTACCCCGAGGTCGAGGAGGTCTCGGGGATCACCCGCTCGCAGTTCGGCGGCCGCGACGACTACACCTTCATCCAGATGTGGGGCGACGACCAGGGCCCCGAGGGCTTCGACGTCGACGACTCCGCCACCGCCTTCATCCGCTGTGCCGACGGCCGCACCATCTCCCTGGAGGTCGCCTGGGCCGTCAACCGCCCGAAGAAACAGGAGTACGTCCTCCGCGGCACGGAGTCGGGCGCGACCTTCCGCCCCGGCGAGGGCGTCACCTTCCACGAGTCGGGCGCCCAGGGCGCCGGCCACATGGTCGAGTCCGATATCGAGACCCGCAACAACGACGCCCACGCGGCCGAACAGGCGTACTTCCTCGAACACTGCGTGACCGGCGAGACGCCCGAGCGCAACACCGTCGAACAGGGCCTGACCGTCCAGCGCGTCCTCTCGGCGATCTACCGCTCCAGCGAGACCGGCGAGGCCGTCTCCCTCGACGACTGACCGCCCGGCCCTTCCTCCCGTCGTCCGCCGGCCGTCCGTCACCACTGCTCAGCGGCGGGTCTCGGGCGCCGACCGGCCCGCCGCGCGGCCTCGCGAGGAAAGACTTAACTCGGAATAGAGTACTCTTTTCGCCAATGAAGGCGATCGCTGTCCAGCGGGGCTCCGAGGGACCGGCGGTGATAGAGAAGCCGCGGCCGACACCGGACGAGGGCGAGGCGCTGCTCCGGACGCTCCGGGTCGGCGTCGACGGGACCGACCACGAGGTCATCGGCGGCTCCCACGGCGGGTTCCCCGAGGGCGAGGACCACATGGTGCTGGGCCACGAGGCCGTCGCCGTCGTCGAGGACCCGAACGGCACCGACCTCGACGAGGGCGACGTGGTCGCCCCCACGGTCCGGCGCCCGCCAGCCGACGGCTCCAACGAGTACTTCGAGCGCGGCGAACCGGACATGGCCCCCGAGGGCGAGTACGTCGAGCGGGGCATCGTCGGCGATCACGGCTTCATGGCGGAGTACTTCACCAGTCCGCCGGAGTACCTGGTGGCGGTCCCCGAGTCGCTGTGGGAACTCGGCTTCTTCGTCGAGCCGATCAGCATCACGGAGAAGGCGCTGGAACACGCCTACGCCTCGCGGTCGGCGTTCGAGTGGACGCCCGAGTCCGCCCTGGTGCTGGGCAACCGGTCGCTCGGTCTGCTCACGCTCGCCATGCTGGAGTACGGCGTCGACAGCGACCGCTCGTTCGCCGCCCACGACTTCGAGCGGACCTACTGTCTGGGCCGCCGGGAGCGACCTGACCCGACCGTCGACATCATCGACGAGATCGGCGCGACCTACGTCAACTCGAACGAGACGCCGCTGGGGACGGTGCCGGAGGCGTACGAACCGATGGACTTCGTCTACGAGGCGACGGGCTACGCGCCCCACGCCTTCGAGACGGTCGAGGCGCTGGCGCCCAACGGGGTCGGGGCGCTGCTGGGTATCCCCGACTCCTGGGAGTTCGAGGTCGACGGCGGGCGCATCCACAACGAACTCGTCCTCCACAACAAGGCGCTCGTCGGGACGGTCAACTCCCACGTGAAACACTTCGAGGGAGCGGTCGACACGCTGGGCGAGCTGCCCGACTGGCTGCTCGAGGACCTCGTGACGACCGTCGCAACGCCCGACGACGTCGAGCCGGCCTTCGAGTACGGCCACGACCAGATCAAGGCGGTCGTCGAGTTCGACACCCTGTGAGCGGGCGGGCTCTCCGCGACGACCGGAGGGGGCCCACGTGACGGCCTCGCGCGGACTGCGCGAAGGGACAGACTGATTTACTCGGTGGCGAAAGAGGGAACCCACATGGCTGGTGACGACCTCCTCGCCTCGCTCGAAGCCGTCTCCGAGCGGTTCAACTTCGGGGAGTACGAGGCGAAGGCGTACCTCACGATCCTCGAACACGGGCAGGTCACGGCCTCGGAGATCGCCGACTACACGGACATCCCCCAGCCGCGCGTCTACGACACGGTCCGCAGCCTGAGCGACATCGGGCTGGTCGAACTCCAGGAGTCGCGGCCGATGAAGGTGCTGGCGCTCGACCCGGCGGAGGCGTTCGACGACCTCCAGGAGTCGCTGGACACGCTGGTCGACGACCTGGAGGAGCAGTACACCCAGCCCGCCCGCGGCACGGAGGCCGTCTCGCTCGTCAAGTCCCGGCCCACGATCCTCCGGTACCTCTCGGAGGTCATCGACTCGGCGGAGTACGAGCTGATGCTCTCGCTGACGCCGGAGCTGCTGGAGCGGTTCGAGAGCCAGCTGCGCCGCCAGCACGAGGAGGGCGTCGCCATCGAGATCCTCATCTCCCCCGCCGCCGACGCCCCCGACCCCGACGAGTACGACTACGCGGACCTCGCGAGCACGGTCAAGCAGCGCCGCGGCGTCACGACGCCCGTCATCGCCGTCGCCGACGGCCGCTACTCCATCTACGCGACCCGCGAGAGCCTCAAGGGCGACACCGACCGCTACGGCGTCATCTTCGACCGCTCGGAGCTGGGTTTCCTCGTCTCGATGTTCATGAACACGGTCCTGTGGACCACCGCCGAGACGGTCCGGACCGACGGCGAGGACGTGTCGTTCCCGCGCCGCTACGGGACGATCCGCCGCGCCATCGCCGACATGGTCGACCTCGACGGGGAGTTCTACGCGACCATCGAGGGCCGCGACGTGCTGACCGGCGAGGAGGTCGTCGTCGAGGGGAAGGTCGTCGACGCCAGCATCACGTCGAGCCTGGAGGAGGCGTCGCTCGTCGTCGAGACCGACGAGGGTCGAGTCACCGTCGGCGGCCAGGTCGCCGCGCTGGAGGACATCGAGTCGTTCGAGATCCGCATCGGCCGCGAGTCCCCGCCCGAACCCGCCGACTGAGGCCGCGAGTCGACGGCGCCGGTTCGCGACCGCTCCGACGGTGATGTCCGCGATTCCGACGCCACGACGCGCCCGGTCGGCGCGACCCGTATTCGTCTCTCCCGGTCGTCACGTTCGGGAGCCGGACCCGTATCGGGCACGGACCGCTCCCGGCCTGGAGGGCCGTCGAGAACGGGATGGGGACGAAGATTGCCAGTGAGCCGCTCTCCCCCCTTGAGGTCGAGAGGCCAGCAGGGACCCTACATCCCCCATCGAACCGCATTGTGTCCTCACCTCCCCAACGGTATAAATCTTGAACTTTTCATCCGTAAATAATTCCATCTCGGGTATATCGTTCCGCAAGACCGAAGTAATTCCGAATGGTATGGAATTCGATAATGGGGCCGCATCGTAGCGCAGTTCGGCGGTTTCCGGGGGGAGCGACGTGAGTTCCGACTCCATCGTCGAGTACGTGCTCGGCTCGTCGGTTCGGACGGACGTGTTGCTCGCCGTCGTCGCCGAGGGTCGGTCGATCGGGGAGCTCATCGACGCGGTCGAGGCGAGCGAGTCGGCGGTGTACAACGCCGTCGGCGACCTCGAACGCAAGGGGCTGGTGCGCTCGCTGGAGGCCGGGTGGGCGGCGACGGGGAGCGGGCAACTGGTCGCGGACCTGCTCGAACAGCAGGGCAACCTCTGTCGGCTGCTCGCCGACGACTACTGGCGCGAGCACGACGTGGCCGCGCTCCCGCGGCGGTTCCGGCTCCGGCTGACCGAGCTCGCCGACGCCGAGGTGGTCCGCGCGCCCGACTCCGACCCCCACGCCGTCGTCAGGGAGGTCTGCGACCGGGTCGAACGGGCCGGGACGGACGTGGACATCGTGACGCCGATCTATCAGGCCGAGTACGAGTCCGTCATGCCGGACGCCACCGACGCGCGCCTGATCGTCGACAGGACTGTCGCCCTCGACGCGCTCGAACGGATCGACTCGCCCGAAGAGGCCGACCAGTGGGCGGAGACGCCCGTGCGCGTCCTCGACCTCGACGTGGGCATCGGCGTCACCGACTCGGAGATCATGCTCTCGCTGCCGACTATCGACGGCCAGTGGGACTCCCGGACCGAGGTGATCGCAGAGGACGACCGCGCGATGGAGTGGGGGCGGGACCTGTTCGAACACTACTGGGACCGCGCGACGCCCAACGACGAGTTCGTCGCCGAACACTTCTAGCGCCGGCGTCGTTTCCGGAGCGCCGGACGCCTCCTCGGCGTGGCCCGAAGTTCACTGTCGGTCCCCGAGATGCCCACGAAGGTACCGAACGTGACAGATTTCGGGCTTTCGAACTCGCCGACGGGTCTCCGATCGCCGGAGCGCCCGTGAGGCGCGCGGTTCCGTCGGGACAGCCGCGGGACACCACTGGCGAGTTATGTAACCTTCGCAAGGGGAACTATTAACCCGTCTCCGGGGGCCACTGTATGACATGAATCGGGACCGTCGCGAACGGAGGTCGGGGCCGTGAACCTGGACGGGCAGACCTGTCTGGTCACGGGGAGTTCCCGCGGCATCGGACGGGGGATCGCCGAGGACCTCGCCGACCGCGGCGCGGACGTGGTGGTCAACTACCGCTCGTCGGCGGCGGAGGCCGAGGCGGTCGTCGAGTCCATCGAGGAAGCGGGGGGCACGGCGATCGCCGCACAGGCCGACGTGTCGGACTTTGACGAGGTCCAGGCGATGCGCGAGGAGGTCGTCGACGCCTTCGGGCCGGTCGACGTGCTCGTCAACAACGCCGGGATCACCGTCGATAAGAAGTTCGAGCACATGACCCGCGATGACTGGGACGCCGTCATCGACGTGAACCTCGGCGGCGTCTACAACTGCACCAAGACGTTCTTCGACGACATCAAGGAGAGCCGGCACGGCCGGCTCATCAACATCTCGTCGGTCGTCGGCCAGCAGGGCAACTACGGGCAGGCCAACTACGCGACGACGAAGTCGGGGCTGTTCGGGTTCACCCGGACGCTCGCACTTGAGATGGCCTCCTCCGGCTCGACCGCCAACTGCATCGCGCCGGGGTTCGTCGAGACGGACATGCTGGAGGAGGTGCCCGAGCGCGTCCAGGAGAAGATCCTGCGGGAGATCCCCCTCGACCGGTTCGCCACCGTCGAGGACATCTGCGGGATCGTCTCCTTCGTCGCCAGCGAGGAGTCCAGCTACATGACCGGCCAGGTGATCGGTGTCAACGGCGGCATGGAGTGGTGAGATGAGCGAAGAAGCGAGCGAGGACGCGACAGGTTCGGACGCATCGGACGGCACAGCCGAGAAACCGGACGGCACTGGCGGGGAGGCCGACAACACCGACGAGGAGACTGCCCTGGAGGAGCTCCGGCGGCGCCGCGAGGAGTCCCGGGTCGGCGGCGGCGAGGACCGCATCGAGCGCCAGCACTCGCGGGGCAAGATGACCGCCCACGAGCGCGTGGAGTACCTGCTCGACGACGGCACGTTCACCGAGATCGACCCGTTCGTCGAGCACCGCGCCACGTCGTTCGGGATGGACGAGAAGGAGTTCCCCGGCGACGCCGTGGTGACGGGCTACGGCGACGTGAACGGCCGGAAGGTGTTCGTCTTCGCCCACGACTTCACCGTCCTCGGCGGTTCGGTCGGCGAGGTCGTCGCCGACAAGATCTGCAAGGTGATGGACCGGGCGGTCGACGCCGGCGTCCCCGTGATAGGGCTCAACGACTCCGGCGGCGCGCGCATCCAGGAGGGCGTCGACTCGCTGGTCGGGTTCGCCAAGATCTTCCAGCGCAACACCAAGGCGTCGGGGATGATCCCCCAGATCTCGGCGATCATGGGGCCCTGCGCGGGCGGCGCGACCTACTCGCCGGCGCTGACCGACTTCACGTTCATGGTCCAGGACACCTCCCACATGTTCATCACCGGGCCGGACGTGATCGAGACGGTCACCGGCGAGCAGGTCTCGAAGGAGGAACTCGGCGGCGCCGGCTCCCACTCCACGAAGTCGGGCGTCGCCCACTTCGCCTGCGAGGACGAGGAGGCGGCGCTGGACGACATCCGGCGCCTGCTCTCGTACCTCCCGCAGAACAACATGGAGGACCCGCCGCGCGTGGCGTCGTGGGATGACCCCGACCGGGAACTCGACGGGATCACGGACATCGTGCCGGAGGCCCCGCGCAAGCCCTACGACATGACGCGGGTCATCGACCGCGTGGTCGACGAGGACTCCTTCTTCGAGGTCCACGAGAACTGGGCGCGCAACGTCGTCGTAGGCTACGCCCGCATGGACGGGCGCGTCGTCGGGATCGTCGCCAACCAGCCACGCGTCAGCGCGGGGACCCTGGACATCGACGCCTCGGAGAAGGCCGCACGCTTTATCCGGACCTGCGACTCGTTCAACGTCCCGATCGTCTCGCTGGTCGACGTGCCCGGGTTCATGCCCGGGACAGATCAGGAGCACAACGGGATCATCCGCCGGGGCGCGAAGCTCATCTACGCCTACGCCGAGGCGACCGTGCCGCTGCTGTCGGTGGTCGTCCGGAAGGCCTACGGCGGCGCCTACATCGTCATGTCCTCGAAGTTCCTCGGGTCGGACGTGAACTACGCCTGGCCGGGCTCGGAGATGGCGGTGCTCGGCCCGCGCGGCGCGGTCAACATCCTCTACCGCGACGAACTGCAGGAGGCCGACGACACGGACGCGAAGCGCCAGGAGCTGATGGACGAGTTCCGCGAGGAGTTCGCCCACCCCTACGGGCCCGCCAGGCGGGGCTATCTCGACGACGTGATCGAACCGAAGGACACGCGCAAGCGCCTGATCAGCGACCTGGAGATGCTGGAGCGCAAGCGCGAGGACAGCCCGCCGAAAGACCACGGCAACATCCCACTGTAATGGCCGACACAGCACTCTCCGACGGCGAGGCATCGGACGCCGACCCGACCGCCGACGGGTCCGGCGACGGGTCGAGTGGCGAGACGGTGGCGCTCACAGTCGACGGCGAGGAAGTGTCGCTGTCGATCCCCGCAGACGCCGACGCGGCCGAGGCCGCGGCCATCGCCTCGGCGGTCGGCGCGCACCTCCACGACCGCCAGGTCGCGGCGGCCGCGGCGGCCGCCGAGCGCGACGAGGAAGAACGGGCCGACGCATGGAAGCTCGCGGCTCGGATGAAGTCCATGGGCCGGAGCCGCTGGCCGAAGGACGTGCGGAAGGGCGAGGAGTGGAAGGCCAGCGCCCGCTCGTTCTACTGACCCGACGACCGTTAGTTTTACTGACCGGGCGGCGCCCGCCCGGCCCCCTGACCCATCGCGGCGGCCGCGCCGCGGACCCTCGCCACCGTAACACCCACATTACAGCCCTCCGAGGTGGCACACATGACAGTCGCAGTGATCGGCGCGTCGATGACGAAGTTCGGCGAGCGCGACGCCTGGATACGGGAGCTGATCGCCCAGGCGGGCGAGGCCGCGCTCGACGACGCCGGCGTCGAGCCGGCGGACGTGGACCACCTCTACGTCTCGAACATGGCCAGCGGCGAGTTCGAGGGCCAGGGCGGGATCATGAACGCCCTCGCCCACGACCTCGGGCTCATGCCGGCCTACAGCGAGCGCGTCGACCAGACCTCCTCCTCGGGCGGCGCGGGCATCTACGAGGCCTGGCAGTCGATCGCCTCCGGGGCGAGCGACATGACGCTGCTCGTCGGCGGCGAGAAGATGACCCACCGCTCGACCGCCGAGTCGACGGACATCATCGCCTCGATCACCCACCCCGCCGAGTACAAGCACGGCCTCACCCTGCCGTCGTTCGCGGGCATGACCGCCCGCCACTACCTCGAACGGTTCGACGCGCCCCGGGACTCGCTTGCGAAGGTCGCGGTCAAGAACCACAAAAACGGCGTCGACAACCCCCACGCCCAGTTCCGGAAGGAGATCGACGAGGAGACCGCCCTCGAAAGTCCGATCGTCGCGGACCCGCTCCGGCTGTACGACTTCTGTCCGATCACGGACGGGAGCTCCGGCCTCGTGTTCACAACCGAGGAGAAGGCGAAGGAGATCACCGACGACTACGCCGTCGTCTCGGGCATCGCGGGCGCGACGGACACCCACGTCGTCCACGAGCGCGACGACCCCACCGTCATGGGGGGCGTCGTCGATTCGTCCGACATGGCCTACGAGATGGCCGGGATCGGCCCCGACGACATCGACGTGGCGGAGCTCCACGACATGTTCACCATCCTTGAGTTCCTCCAGATGGAGGGCTGTGGCTTCGCCGAGCACGGCGAAGCCTGGAAGCAGGTCGAGCAAGGCCGCACCGAGAAGGACGGCGAACTGCCGATCAACACCTCGGGCGGCCTGAAGTCGAAGGGGCACCCGCTGGGCGCCAGCGGGGTCGCACAGGGCTACGAGATATACAAACAGCTCGTCGGCGAGGCAGGCCCCCGCCAGGTCGAGGCGGACACGGGCCTCGCCTGCAACGTCGGCGGGTTCGGGAACTGCGTCATCACCACCATCATGGAGGCACGATAATGTCGTTCGACGCCCACGTCTGCGAGAACGGACACGTCACGTACCCCGGCCACACCCTCTGTCCCGAGTGCGGGGCGAAACAGACGGAGACGCTCGATCTCTCCGGGCGGACCGGCGAGGTCGTCACCTGGACGAAGTCCACGGCGACGCCGCCCGGCGTCCGCGCGCCCAACACCATCGCGATCGTCCAGTTCGATCTCGGCGGCGAGGACCTGACCGACGACTACGTCCGCGCGGTCGGGCAGGTCACGACCGAGGCGGTCGAGACCGGCGACGCCGTCGAGCCGGTCTACGCCGAGGAACTGCGCGACCCCGAGGCGGGCATCAAGGTGCCCGAGAGCCAGGAGTGGGACGGCTACCGGTTCGAGTCGGTCTGAATTCCGGTCCCGACTTTCGCGGTTTCGAGCGTCAGCAGTACTCGTCGAGCGCGAGCAGCACGCTCGCGTCGCGGTCGTAGTCGTAGCGGTCGAAGGCCTCGCTCGTCAGCCGCCGATCCGGTTCGAGCACCTCGTCGGGACCGTCGGGGAGCGTCTCGATCCGCGTGGTGGCCGTCTTCGCCTCGATCCCCGAGTTCGGGAGCGAAAACCCGATCAGGTCCCCGAAGTACGTCGGTGCCTGGACCGGCGCGGTTCCGACGACGGCGGCGCCCAGTCGGCGGAGCGCCGCGAGCAGCGAGAACCCCGCGCTGAGCGTTCGCGCGTCGGTGACGACGACGAGGTCCGACGGCGTGTAGCGGGCGGCGGCGGACCAGTCGGGCGCTTCCAGTCGTTCGAACGTCGGGAGCGACCCCAGGCCGTGCTGCAGTTCCTCGACCGACGGATCGCCGTCGTCGACCACGTACTCGCCGGGGTGGAGGTCCCAGTCACGCCCCTCGCTCGCGTGGTCGAACGGGCCGGTGCCGCGCTCGGCGACGAACCGGTCGGAGTAGCGGATTGCGCTCGGCCGGTCCCGGGCCGTCGCCACGCCCTCCCACCCGTAGAGGACGTACGCCAGCAGGTCGGCCAGCAACCGGTTGCCGCCCTCGTTGCCCCGCACGTCGACGACCAGCGTCTCCGTCTCCGCCGCCGCCATCTCCGCCGCGAGCTCCCGGAAAATCGCCAGGGCGGAGGGGATCCCGTCGATCGCGTCGTCGATGTCGTCGGGGGCCGGCTCACCCGTATGAGCGCTTGCCAGCGACCGGACACGCTCCAGGGTTTCATCGTCGAGTGCGTCGAGGTCGTCGAGCACGTCGCGGAACAGCTCGTAGTGCTCCCGGTAGTCCGTCATCGAGGGGATCACCAGCCACGCGGCGTCGCGGTCGGGGAGGAGTCGATACGCGGGCCACCCTTCCGAGGTGGGACGGTCGAGCGTCGAGGGCCCGACGGTCGACTCGCCGTCCGCCGTGGGACCGAGCGTCTCGGTTCGGGTCGTCCCGTCCGGCAGTTCGAACT
Organism: Halosimplex halophilum; assembly: GCF_004698125.1. Lineage (NCBI taxonomy): Archaea > Methanobacteriati > Methanobacteriota > Halobacteria > Halobacteriales > Haloarculaceae > Halosimplex > Halosimplex halophilum. The sequence continues at coordinate 892,210 of NZ_ML214297.1, read as the reverse complement.
CGAAACCCACGCGGTCGGGCGAATCCTCGCGGTCCAGCAGCAACGGGAGCGAGCGCCACTTTCGCAGCGACCGCAAGAGGTTCCCCAGGTCGCCGTGGGGCGTCTCGCTCCCGCGGAGTCGTGCCTGTCGACCGACGAGATCCGCGACGTTCGTCCCGTCGACGCTGCCCAGTCGCGCTCCGACGAGTTCGCGTCGGCCGTCCGCCTCGGCGGCCCTGACCCGGATCGCGCCGTCGACGATACCGAGCGAAACCGGGAGGGTGCCGTCCGCTGCGGGGTGGACGACAAACGTGTGATACTCCGCGACGTTCGACGCCAGTCCGGCGACTACCTCTCGGAGGGCCCGCTCCGAACAGCCGTCGGTCGGCAGGTCGTCGATCACGGACTGCGCTCGACGGTAGTACGTGAACCGCCCGCCCGCACGGGCGAACGGCGCCGGATGGGTCGACTCGACCGCGTCGACGAACGCACGCACGTCCGCGACTGCCTCGTCGTGGGTCAGCTCCGCTTCGGAACTCATGGAACCGGAGACGCCCCGACGAGTGATAAAATATGGTAGATACGTTGAAATATCCAAACGTATAAATATCCCCTTCCCACTTTCGAGTGAAGCGGTCGCAACAGGAACGGGCGACCGGGACGCGATATCGAGTGCTCGGTGGTCTCGCGGCGCCCGCGGAGAATCCGGACCGGCGGGAGGCCGGTCCCCCTCGCCGGGGTGGCAGGGGTGGGGGTTGCGGGTGGCTGACAGCAGGGGTTCAGTCGGCGGGCGCGACCAGCGAGCGGTCGCGGTCGTCGACCGAATCGGGAGCGTCCCCGGCGAGGGCAGACAACCCATCCGCTACCGAGCGGTAGTCGTCGCCGTCGGCGTGCGGGTAGACGGCGGCGAGGTCGCCCTCGTCGTAGACTGCGAGGGTGATCGCGGGGAAGACCAGCCAGTCGCAGAGCTCGCCGGTGTCCGCGGCGTAACACTCGCGCGTCGCGAAAAACGGCCGCAAGCGCACGCCGCGGTCGCGCGCCCACCGCGAGAACGCCAGGTAGCGGTCACGAGCCGCTACCGCCTCGGGGTTCTCCCGGCGGATGCGCTTCGGACAGGTCGTCACCTCGTACGAGTCGACCCGCCCGGCCGCCTCGAGGTCGCGCAGGCTGTCGGCGAGCCGGCCTCGCTGGCGCGCCGCCGGCTCCGGGAGCGTCTCCCTGAGCCACAGCGCGACGCGCCGGTCCCCCGTCCGCTCGGTTGGCGTCATGGGTACTCGACGGTTACACGTGGTGGATAATAAATCATTATGTTTATTTAGTTATAAACGGAACGGTCGTTCGGCGATCTCGGTCAGTGGTTCCGCCGAAGAGAAACGCGGTTCACCGCGGGTGAGCTACTCGCGGTCCGCGCCGTCGGCGTCGTCCGCCCCGGAGTCGTCCGGTCCGGCGTCGTCGCCGTCCTGCGGGCCGTTCCCGGGGTCGCCACCGTCGCCGTCGGCCGGTACGTCGTCGGCGTCGGGGAGGTCGTCGAGGTCGCGCTTGATCGACTCCAGCTCGGCGTCCACGTCCACCGAGACCGCGTCGTCGCCCTCGTCGTCCCCACCTGACTCCCCCCTGTCGTCGCGGTCTGACGAGTCGCCGGATCCCCCGTCCGACGACCCGGCCGCGCCGTCGGCCGGACGGGTGCTCTCGCGGATGCGGCGCTGGATCTCCGCCCGCAGCTCGCGGGCGTCGTCGAGCAGCTCCGCCGCCTCGTCGTCGTTCGGTCGCCCCTCGACGGCGTCCTGGAGGTCGACGAGCGCGTCGTCGAGCCGCGAGAGCGTCGACTCGCTGGCGGACTTGGCGCGCTCGCGGAGCTGTTCGGTCTCGCGGCGGGCCTCGTCGGCGCCGTCGGCGAGCCGCAGCGCGCGCTGGAGGAGCCGGAGCGCGCGGATGTTCGTTTCCAGGATCAGGATGAACCCGGGGATGGCGACCTCGCTGGTGAACCGCCGCAGGTCCCGCGGCGTCGGGAGCCGCGGCCCGTCGTCGGGTCGCGGCGGCTCCAGTTCGTCCTCGAGTTCGCGCAGGGTCCGGACGAGGTCGCCGACCAGCCGCGCCAGGTCCTCGTCCGAGGAGTCGTCGGTCATGTCCCGTCCTTCGCGGGCCGACGGAAAAAACGTCACCACTCGCGCGACAGCTGATCGACAGGACCGAACGGTCGGGTTCTAGGGGTCCACGTCCGGGAAGTCGGTCGGGAGCGGCGCGGGGCGGCCGGGGTCGGAGTCGATAGTCGCGAACGCGCTCTCCTCGGAGGACGTGCGGACCGCCGACATCACGTCGAGGACGTGGCCGGCGAGGTCGCCGCTGGTGCGGTGGTCCCAGTCGCCGCGGACGGCGAAGGCGAGGTCCGCGAGGCCCGCCCCGCGGCCGGCGGTGTACTCGTGGGTCAGCGGGACGGTCTCCCAGTCGTCGTCCTCGTGGTCCCGGACGCGGACGGGCCCCTCGAAGTGGTTCGGGTCGGGCAGCGCCAGGGTCCCCTCGGTCCCGTAGATCTCGAAGGCGGGGAACGGGAGCGTCGACGCCTCCACGTCGAAGCTCATCAGCAGGTTCGCCGTCGCGCCGCCGGCGAAGTCGACGATGCCGGCCTCGTGGGTCGGTACCTCCACGTCGATCTCCTCGCCCTTCCGCGCGTCGCTCTCGATAGTCCTGGTGGCGTGCGGGCGGCTGACCGACCCCGCGACGCGCTCGGCGCTCCCCAGCAGGAAGACCAGCGCGGTCACGTAGTACGGCCCCATGTCGAACAGCGGCCCGCCGCCCTCCTGGTAGTACAGGTCGGGGTTCGGGTGCCACAGCTCGTGGCCCGGCGAGGTCCAGTGGGCGGTCGCGCCCACGGGCTCGCCGATCCGGCCCTCGTCCAGCACCGCCCGGGCCGTCTGCAGGCCCGCGCCGAGGAACGTGTCCGGCGCCGAACCGACGAGCAGGCCCGACTCGGCGGCCCGCTCGCGGATCGACTCGGCCTCCTCGGCCGTCGCGGCGAACGGTTTCTCGGTGTAGACGTGGTTGCCGGCGTCCAGCGCGTCCGTGATGACCCCCGCGTGGGCGCTCGGCGGCGTCAGGTTGACGACGGCCTCGACGGTGTCGTCCGCGAGCAGTTCGTCGACCGACTGGGCCTCGATCCCGTGTTCGGCGGCCGTCTCGCGGGCCAGCTCTGCGTCCAGATCGGCACAGGCGACGATGTCGAAGGCGTCGAAGGTGGCGTCCGCGTCGAGGTATCGCGAACTGATGTTGCCACAGCCGACGATCCCGACCGAGAGGGGTTCCATGTGCTCGCGTACGCGACCCGCGTAATGAATCCCCCGGACTCGTACGCGGCGTGGGCCCGTCGAACTCGCGCCCGGCGCCGGGACGCCGGTGACCCGGAACGCCGGCGTGGCAAATACCGGGAACGACCGCAACCCTTATCTCTTTAGGTCGGCCTAAACCGAGATATGGAAGCAACGGACGAGTCGGTCGAAGGGGGTCGCGCTCGTGTCGAACCGAACGAGGGAGCCGGGGGACCGGAGTTCGCGGACTGTCCGGCGATCGCCGCCCACGCGGCGACGGAGACGCGGACGGTGTTCACCGAGGACGGCAACGGCGACGGCTGGATCGCGACCGACCTCACGGTCGAGATCCGCGAGTAGACCTCACTTCTCGACTGCTTCGGCGGTGACCAGCGTGTCGTCCTCGAGGTAGTGCTCGATGTGGTGGGCGTCCTCCTCGGTCTGGACGAGGATCTCGCGGAGGATCTCGGCGGTGGCGTGGTCGCCCAGGTCAGTCGCGAGCTCGACGTGCTCGCGGAGGCTCTCGATGTTGTCGCCGTACATGACGAGGTCGTTCTCCAGCGACGTGCGGATGTCGTAGACATCGTCGCCCTCGAACGCGACGGGCGCCGTCTCCGCGATGTTCGTCGGGCTGGCCACGGGGGTGCCGCCGAGCGCCTGGAGCCGCTCGGCGATCTCGTCGGCCGCCTCCTCGGCGTGGTCGGCCGCCTCGCCGAGGAACAGATGCAGGTCGCGGAACTCCGCGCCCTCGACGTTCCAGTGGTGTTTCTTCAGCTGGTGGTAGAGCATGTACGTCGAGGCCAGGTCCGCGTTCAGCGCCTCGACGATCTGCTCGGCCTTCCCCCGTTCGAGCCGGAGCTCGTTCTCTTCGACCGTGCCGGCCTCCTGCAGGACGCGCTTCTGGGTGCTCATTGCGTTCGATAGATCGGCCGCTCGGCACATAAAGATTGCTATTCGAGAATAATTTTTTCGGATGTCGAAACTCAGATTCTCACTTCGACACCGATCCGTCGGGGACCCGCCAGGTCGTGACAGGTCACGGACGCGTCAGCACGAGCGCGGCGTCGCCGTCGAGTCGCGTCTCGTCGACGCCCGCCGCGTCGGGTGCGGCCCGCGCCTGCGCGTCGTGGACGGCGAGCAAGGCCTCGCTCTCCGCCTCGGTCAGGTCGAGGTCGTCGGTGAACTCCGCCCACACGTGGTCCGGCAGCGCCAGGTAGTACGCGTCCTCGGTGCGGCCGACCAGCGGGTCCAGGTGGAAGTAGTTGCGCCACTCGTAGACGATGTCCTCGACGCCCGGCAGCTCGCGGACGTTCGCCTGGTGGGTGCGGACGACATCGGTCAGTCGCTCGACGGACACCTCGCGGTCGGCCGCGACCGACTCGACGACCGCCTCGTCGAAGGCCGCGAGTTCGTCGGTGGTCATCCCCGGGAGTTGCGGGGGCGAGCGCATTTACGGTTGCGCTCCGTCCGGGGAGGCATGCACCCGCGAGCGAGCGAGTTCACGGAGCGGGCGGCCGAACGGGGGTTCGAGGTAGAGGTCCACGAGTTCCCCGAGGGGACGAAGACCGCGGCGGACGCCGCCGAGGCGATCGGCTGCGAGGTGGCCCAGATCGCGAGTTCGATCGCGATGGTCGCCGGCGAGCCCGTCGTCGTGGTCACCAGCGGCGCCAACCGGGTGAGCGAGGCGAAACTCGCCGCCCTCCGCGGCGTCGACCCCGCGGACGTTCGGATGGCCGACGCCGGGGAGGTGAAGGAGACGCTGGGCTGGGCGATCGGCGGCGTCCCGCCGTTCTGTCACGAACAATCCGTCCCAGTCTATCTGGACGAGACGCTCCGGACCTTCGAGACGGTGTGGGCGGCCGCCGGGACGCCCGAGGCCGTCTTCCCGGTCAACCCGGAGCGCATCGAGGAACTGGCCGACGCCGAGCCGGCGGACGTGGCCGCCGAGTGACCGACGGCGGGGTGGCCGTCCGGCCCGACCGGCTCGCAACGGCCGAGATGCCCTCCCGGGCCGACCGGTTCGCGCCGACCGATCCGCCCGTCTTCCTGCACTGTGAGAAGCCGGGCCAGCCTATAAATCCGGTCGGGACGAACCTCGGAGTAGATGGGCGAACTAGCCACACTCTTCGGACCGCGGCGAGTCGCCGTCGTAGGCGCGACCGACCGGGAGGGGTCGGTCGGGCGGGCGATCACGGCGAACCTCCTCGCCGACTTCGAGGGGGACGTGGTCGCCGTCAACCCCACGAAAGACGAGGTGCTGGGTCTGGAGGCACACGACGGCGTCGGCGCCGTCCCCGACGTTGACGTGGCCGTCATCGTCGTTCCGCCCCCCATCGTCCTCGACGCCATCCGCGAGGCCGCCGAGGCGGGGATCCGCGACGTGGTCGTCATCACCGCCGGCTTCGGCGAGTCCGGCAGCGAGGGCGCCCGCCGCGAGCGCGAGCTCCGGGAGCTCGCCGACGAGTACGACCTCAACGTCGTCGGCCCCAACAGCCTGGGGATCATGAACACCGGCGTCGGCCTCAACGCCACGTTCGGCCCCGAGAACGCCCAGTCGGGCTCGATCTCCTTCATGAGCCAGTCGGGCGCGTTCGTCACCGCCGTCGTCGACTGGGCCAACGACCGCAACCTCGGCTTCCGCAACGTCGTCTCGCTGGGCAACAAGGCCGTCCTCGACGAGTCCGACTTCGTCCGCGAGTGGGGCGAGGACCCCGAGACCGACGTGATCCTCGGCTATCTCGAGGACGTGGTCGACGGCCGCTCGTTCGTCGAATCCGCACGGGAGGTCTCGACGGACACCCCCATCGTCGTCGTCAAGTCCGGCCGGACTGAGGCCGGCGCCTCCGCGGCCGCCTCCCACACCGGCGCCATCGCCGGCTCGGAGGAGGCCTACGAGGCCGCGCTGGACCAGGCGGGCGTGCTCCGCGTCGAGACCGTCCAGGATCTGTTCGACTTCGGGAGCATCCTCGCGGGCCAGCCCCTGCCGGAACGGGACGGCGTCGCCATCGTCACCAACGCCGGCGGCCCGGGCGTGATGACGACCGACGCCGTCGGCGACTCCGACCTCTCGCTGGCCTCCTTCTCCGACGACACCGTCGAACGGTTCCAGGACGCGCTGCCCGACGAGGCCAACGTCTACAACCCCGTCGACATCATCGGCGACGCGCCCGTCGAGCGCTTCGAGGAGGCGCTGGACATCGCGCTGGCGGACCCGAACGTCGGCGCCGCGGTCGTGCTCGCCTGCCCGACCGCCACCCTCTCCTACGAGGACCTGGCCGACGCCGTCGTCGACCTGCAGGCCGAGTACGAGACGCCGGTCGCCGCGACGCTGATGGGCGGGTCGTCGGCCCGCGAGGCCAACGAGCGGCTCTCGCGGGCCGGCATCCCGACGTACTTCGACCCCGCCCGCGCGGTCCGCAGCCTCGACGCGCTCCGTGAGTACCGCGATATCAGCGAGCGGGAGTACACCGAACCGGAGACGTTCGACGTGGACCGAGCGGCGGCCCGGGAGATCCTCGAATCGGCCGCCCGCCGGGACACCAACCGGCTGGGCGTCGAGGCGATGGGCCTGCTCGACGCCTACGGGATCCCGACGCCCGACGGCGAGATCGTCGACGCCCGCGCGGACGCCGTCGAGGCCGCCGAGCGGATCGTCGGCGCCGGTGGCGAGGACGGAGACGGGGAGGGCGGAGACGGCGAGGTCGTCATGAAGATCGTCAGTCCCGACATCCTCCACAAGTCGGACATCGGCGGCGTCGCCGTCGGCGTCCCGCCCGAGGAGGTCGGCGACACCTACGAGGATCTGGTGACCCGCGCCCGCAGCTACCAGCCCGACGCGACGATCCTCGGCGTCCAGGTCCAGGAGATGCTGGATCTCGACAGCGGCGTCGAGACCATCGTCGGCATGAACCGCGACCCGCAGTTCGGCCCGCTGGTCCTGTTCGGCCTCGGCGGCATCTTCGTCGAGGTGCTCGAGGACACGACGCTCAGGCTCGCGCCCGTCAGCGAGGCGTCGGCCCGGGAGATGATCGACGAGATCGACGCCGCGCCGCTGCTGCGCGGCGCCCGGGGCCGCGAGCCCGTCGACGAGGGCAGCGTCGTCGAGACCATCCAGCGGCTCTCCCAGCTGGTCACCGACTTCCCCGCCATCGTGGAACTGGACATCAACCCGCTCGTCGCCACGCCCGACGGCGCCCGGGCCGTCGACGTGCGACTCACCGTCGACCAGGAGAAGCTATGAAACCCATATTCGTCACCTCGACCGGAGAAGGCACCGGCAAGACAGCCATCGCGATTGCCGTCGCGAAGCTCGCCCAGGACCGCGGCCTCGACGTGGCCTACTTCAAACCGAAGGGCACGCGTCTCAAGAGCCCCGTCGGGAAGACCCGCGACGAGGACCCGCTGCTCGCCCGGGAGATGCTCGGCATCGACGCCGACCTCGCCGACCTCGAACCCGTGGTCTACTCCCCGGCGTTCATCGAGGAGGCCATCCGCGGCAACCGCGACGGCGAGGTCCGCGAGCGGGTGCGCGAGCACTTCGACGCGCTCGCCGACGAGTACGACCTGGTCGTCGTCGAGGGCGGCGGTCGCCTGGAGACCGGCGGCATCGTCGGCCTGACCGACCCCGACGTGGCCGAGCTGCTCGACGCGCGCACGGTCGTCGTCGGCGGCTACGCCAACCCGGCCGACGTGGACGGCGTGCTCGCCGCCGCCCGGCAGTTCGAGGGCCACCTCGCGGGCGTGCTGTTCAACGCCGTCGCCGACGCCAACTTCGACTCGCTGAACACGGACGTAGTGCCGTTCCTCGAAGCGCGGGACATCCCGGTGCTCGGCATCGTCCCGCGCGTGCAGGAACTCGCGGGCGTCACCGTCGCGGACCTGGCCGACGCGCTGGGCGCCGAACTGCTGAACCCCGAGGCCTCGACCGACGGCTTCGTCGAGCGGTTCGCCGTCGGCGCGATGGGCAGCGACGCGGCGCTGCGGCACTTCCGGCGGATGCGCAACGCCGCGATGGTCACCGGCGGCGACCGCTCGGAGATCCAGGCCGCCGCGCTCGAAGCCCCGGGCATCGAATGTATCGTCCTCACCGGCGGGCTCAGGCCCTCCGGCGCCATCCTCGGCAAGGCCGCCGAGGCGGACGTGCCGGTCCTGCTCGTTCAGTCGGACACCCGGGTGACCGTCGACCGCGTCGAGGAGGTGATCTCCACCGGCCGGACCCGCGACCCGGAGACCGTCGAGCGGATGGTCGCCCTCCTCTCGGACCACGCCGACCTGGAGGGGCTGCTGGCCGACGACGACGCGACCGCCGGCACGAACACTGGGGCCGACCCGGAGGAGGACGCCGGCGACGACACCGAATCGGACGGGGAGTGACGGCTGCTTCGCCCGGCGTGGCGGACCCGAAACGGTCGTCGTCAGGCCTCTCTCGGTCCCGTCTCCCCGCCACCGGTCGCCGGTAACACGGTCCTACCCCGGTATCGGGGACGTACTTCGCCGACAACGATCGTGTATACTTTTACGTTCGGGAACCTTCGTTTCCGATGGAGCCAGTTGGCTCCGTAGTGTCACACGCTGGGGCACCCCGCCCCACCGTTCCCCTTTGCTCCCGCATCGTCGCCCGACAGCGACGGCCCCGTGCGGCCGGTCGGGTCGTTCGGCCGGGCCGCATCACTCGGTCGGAAACACGTCGGCCGGGAGGTGTTCCCGGACGCCCGCGACGGCGTCGGCGGGGTCGTCCATCGCCAGCGGCGGCAGCGTCCGCGCCGGACAGTCGGTCATCTCGGCGAGGGCGTCGGGGTTGGTCCGCTCGGCGACGGAGGCGCCCTCGTACTCGTTGAGCACGACGCCGGCGACCGCACACCCGCGGCGTTCGAGCGCCTCGACCGTGAGCGCCGTGTGATTCAGCGTCCCGAGCCCGGAGCGCGCGACGACGACCGCGGGCACGCCGAGGTCCGCGACGAGGTCGACGACCTCCCGGCCGTCGGCCAGCGGGACGCGCAGGCCGCCGATCCCCTCGACGACGCCGACCGCCGCGTCGGCGAGTTCGCGCTCGCAGCCCACACGGATCGTGTCGTAGGAGAGGTCGACGCCCTCCTGGTCGGCGGCGACGGCCGGCGCGAGCGGCGGTTCGAGCCGTTCGAGACAGGTGGCGGCCGCGTCCGTCCCGCACGCGTCGGCGACGAACCCGGCGTCGTCGTCCGGCGGGTGCCCCGTCTGCGCGGGTTTGACGGCGCGAGCGTCGACCCCCGACGCCCGGAGCCACCCGACCAGTCCCGCCGTGACGACGGTCTTCCCGACGCCCGTGTCGGTGCCGACGACGGCGAAGTCGGCCGCGTCGTCCGCCGCCGGGGCCCTCGCCGTGTCCCCGTCGCTCACAGCAGTCCCACCTCCTCGCCGGCGGCCTCGAAAGCGTCGAGGCAGCGCGCCACCTCGTCGTCGGTGTGGGTCGCCATCGGCGCGACCCTGATGCGGGCGGTCCCCTCGGGGACCGTCGGCGGGCGGATCGCCGGCGCCACGACCCCGCGGTCGGCGAGCTGGTCGCCCAGCGCCAGCGCGTCGTCGCGGTCGCCCACGAGCACCGGGAGGATCTGCGTCTCGCCGAGCACCTCGTAGCCCGTCGACGCCAGCCCGTCGCGGAGCGCCTCGACCGTCTTCCACAGCCGGTCGGCACGGTCGGTCTCGCGGGCGATCCGCAGCGACTCGCGGGCGGCGCCGACGGCCGGCGGCGCCAGCCCCGTCGAGAAGACGAACGACCGCGCGGCGTTGAGCAGGGACTCCACGAGCGCCTCGTCGCCGGCGACGTAGCCGCCCTGGCTCGCCAGCGCCTTCGAGAGGGTCCCGAGTTGCACGTCGACGCGGTCGGCCAGCCCCTCGCGCCGGACGATACCGCCGCCCTCGCCGAACAGTCCTGTCGCGTGGGCCTCGTCGACCATCACCCACGCGCCGAACTCCTCGGCCGCGTCGCAGATCGCGTCGAGCGGCGCCACGTCGCCGTCCATCGAGAAGACGGTGTCGGTGACCACGAGCCACGCCTCGTCGGCGGCGCTGTCGAGCTCCTCGGCCGCTCGCCGGGCCATCCTCGCCCGGAGGTCGCCGGGGTCGGCGTGGTCGTAGACGACGGTCTCGTCGGCCCCCACCCGGCAGCCGTCGACGATGCTGGCGTGGTTGAGTTCGTCCGAGAACACCACGTCGGGCCCGAGCGCGTCGATGGTCCCGACGTTGGCGGCGTAGCCCGACGAGAACAGGAGCGCCCGCTCGGCGCCCTTGCAGTCGGCCAGGTCCCGTTCGAGCGCCCGGTGGAGCCCGGTGTCGCCGGTGACCAGGCGGGAGGCGCCGGCCCCGGTCCCGACCGCGCGGGCGGCGTTCTCGGCGGCCTGCAGCACGCGGCGGTCGCTCGCCAGTCCGAGGTAGTTGTTCGAGGCGAACACGAGCCGCTCGTCCCCGTACTCCGGCGCGCCGCCGCGCGGGTCGTCGCTGAACCTGGTCCGCGCGCCGACGGACTCGGCCGGGTCGAGGTGGCGCCGCAGGCCCGCCCGTTCCCGCTCCCGCAGCCGCGCGTCGAGGTCGAAACCGCGCTCGGTCATATCGGTGCCCCGGGCGGACGGCCCCTTGCCCTTTCGGTCCCCCGCGAGCGCCCCCCGACCCCACACCGTGGTCGGGCGCTCGCCGCCTACCCGTCGAGATACGAGACGAAGATCAGCCCGTCGGTCTTCAGCTCGTAGTCGACCCCGGTCGTGAAGTCGGTGTAGTCGAACGGGTCGGTGACGACGTGAAACCCGTTCGGCGTCTCGCGCGCGAGCGCGACCCCGGTGTGGCCGCGGAGGTCGTCCACGAGTGCGTCCCGGTCGGCCGCCGTCGCGTCGTCGAGGTCGAAGACGAAGTTGGTCCCGTCGCGGCAGGCGTCGGACTGCAGCGTCGACAGGAACTCGCGGTCGACCCGTCTGAACTTCGGCCGGACGCCCTCGTCGCCGTGGATCCGCCCCTCCAGCCAGTCGTCCATCGACCGCCGGAGTTCGAAGGTGGCCTTCAGCGCGTCGCGGGCGTTCGCGGTGAGGTAGAGCCGAAATCGTTCGTCGAACCGATCCGCGGCGTGTTCCAGCTCGGCGGCCGTGCGGGCGAGGTCGGCCGCTTCCTCGACGACCCGCCGGAGTGTCGGTGCCGCGTCGCCCGCCGTCCCCTCGTTCTCCTTGGCCCGCGCGATCGCCAGGAGCAGGTACACCCGGTCGCCGCCGAACTCGCAGTATTCCTCGAAGGGAGTCACGTCGACCATGCCGACCGGACGGGCGCCCGCGACGTAGCTCTGGCCGTTCGGCGGCGACCGCGCCGAACCGGGCCGTCTGTCGATCCGGGAATTTTATGATGCAATGGACGTTCAGGTGACACTACGGGAGGGAGGGCCGCCGTAACGCGCCCGAGCAGCATGCAGATCAGGCTCGAAGTCGAGTACTGGACCGTCGAGCGCGACGGCTCCCTGGCGACCGCCGACCCGGTCGCCGCCGACTGCGAGTTCGTCGACAGGGAGTTCGCCGACCCGCTCGTGGAGGTGAAGACGCCGCCCTGCGAGTCGGTGGCGGCGCTGGCGAGGACGCTGGGGAACAGACTGGCAACCGTCCGCGAGGTCGCCCGCTCGCACGGGCTGTGGCTCGTCCCGCTCGGGACGCCGCTGACCCCCGACCCGGTGGCCCGCCGCCGGTCCGATCGGATCGACGTACAGCGGGCCGTCCTCGGCGACGCGCTCGACCACGCGGCCCGCTGTGCCGGCACGCACGTCCACTTCGAGCAGGTCGACGCGGCCGAACAGCTGCGGGTACTCACGGCGCTGGATCCGGCGATCGCGCTGGTCAACACCTCGCCGTACTACCGCGGCCGCCGGCTCGCGACCTGCGCGCGACCCCACGCCTACCGCAGGCTCTGTTACGGCGCCGCGCCGGAACTCGGGCAGCTGTGGAAGTATCCCGAGTCGGCCGCGGCGTGGCGCGACCGCGTCGAGAACTGCTACGAGCGGTTCGTCGCGTCGGCGACCGACCGCCCGGACACAGACCGCGAGGCGGTCGACGCGGCGTTCTCGCCGGCCGACGCGGTCTGGACACCCGTGCGCCTGCGCGACGACCTCGGGACCGTCGAGTGGCGGGCGCCCGACGCCGCGCCGCCGCTGGCGGTCTGTCGGCTGGTCGCCGACGCCGAGCGGCTCGTCAGAGCGGCCGTCGAGCGCGGGACCGCGGTCGGGACCGACGACGGGGGCGACCGCCTCGCGCTGCCGTCGTTCGACCGGCTCCGCGACCTGGTCGACGCCGCGGTCGCGGCGGGGCTGTCGGCCCCGGCCGTCGCGTCGTACCTCGACGGCCTGGGGGTCGACACCGACGCCTACCGGCCGCCGGGCGCTCGCATCGACGGCCGCCGTCGGGTCGGCGCGTCGGCGGCGAAGCGGCTCCGCCGACGCGCGGCCGACGCCCTCCTGGCGGACCTGGAGGCGCTCCGGGCGGACGGGCTCGACGCCCTGTCGACCGGCGACGAGGCGGTACCGGCCTGACACCGCTCAGAAGCGGGGCATGACCTCGGTCGGGCCGTAGACGCCGTAGTCGCCGGCGCGATTTCGGAGGACCGCGGCCTTCAGGTAGCCCAGCGCCGGCCCGTTGACGTTGGCCGCCATGCTCGTCGCGTCGTCCAGTTCGAAGGTGTTCGTCCCGCGCTCGCCGTCGAAGGTCGTCCCGGTGACGCGGACGGTGGTCGTCGTCGGCTTCTCGTCGGAGCGCACGTCGAGGACCCCGCCGACGGACACGTCCTCGGCGTCGCAGACGCCCGCCCGCTCCAGCAGCACGTCGTCGGCGTGTTCCATGTCGTGGAACTCCAGCTGTCCGCCGCGCTCGGCGACCAGTTCCTCGATCTCGTCCTCGCTCATCTCGCGGGCCCGCTCGATGTCGTAGCCGTCGAGGTGGGCGATGTCCTCGCGGACGGTGCCGCGGTTGTCCTCGTAGCCGGACTTGAGGCCGACGCCCCACCGGATCTCGACGCTCTCGACCTCGACGAACGACTGGGCGGCCAGCGCCGCGGCGCCGGTCAGGAAGCCGGGCGTCGCGCCCGCGCCGCAGACGAAGGTGATGCCGCTCGATTCGAGGGCCTCGGCGCGGTCGTCGAGCATCCCGATGACCCGCGAGCGCTTGAGCACGTCGACGAGGACGCCCTCGTAGCCCGCGTCGGCGAACCGCTCGGCCACCCGGGGGACGAAGTCGTGTTCGAGGTTCGGGAGCGCGATCAGGACCGCGTCGACGGCGTCGCTCTCGGCGATCACGTCGTCGATGGGCGTCTCCGTCGGTTCGCCCTGGGCGCTGGCGACGACGCCGGCGCCCTCGCCGGCCTGTTTCACGCCGTCGTCGACGGATCCGCCTTCCGCCGCGGCCGCGCCGCCGTCCGAGGCGTAGTCGCTCTCCGGCGTCGCGGGCGTGTCGCCGTCGGCCTCCGGTCCGGAGGCGATGTTGCCCTCGGTCGCGTCGAGCAGTTCGGCCACGTCCAGGCCGTCGTGGTCGACCGCGACGCCGTTGCGGTCGCAGGCCGCGACGGGCGTGAGACCCTCTTTGTGCCGCGCCACGTCGAGCGTTCGTCTGCCGATGCCGCCGGTACCGAGTACCGCGAATGTCACGTCGTCCATGTGTGTCTCTGAAACTGTCTGCGGTCGCCGTCAGTCGGAGACGTTGCTGGTCGCGCTGCCCGCGGCCGTCTCCGCGTCGCTGGGGGTCTCCACGTCGGGCGCGTCCGCGTCGCCGGCGGCCGCCGCCGACTCGTCGGTTCCGGCGTCGGCGTGGCGGGCCTTCACCGCCGCCGGGTCGAAGTCGTTGGCATCCGTGTTCGGTTCCAGTCCGGCGCGCTCGACGACCTCGATGTCGTCCGCGGGCGACTGGCCCTCCGTCGTGAGGTAGTCGCCGGTGAGCATCCCGTCGGCGCCCGCCTCGAACGGGAGGTGCTGTTCGTCTTCGTCGAGGTTGGCCTCGCGGCCGCCGGTCAGCCGCACTCGCGCCTCGGGGTGGAGCAGCCGATACACTGCGATGGTCGAGACGATCTCCTCGGTCGTGATGTCGGCGCCGTCGTCGAAGCGCTCGCCCAGCGGCGTCCCGGCGACGGGATTCAGGACGTTCACCGGCAGCGAGGAGACGCCCACGTCCTGCAACGCGATGGCCGCGTCCACCCGGTCGGTCGGACTCTCGCCCATCCCGAGGATGACGCCGGCACACAGGTCCATGCCGGCCTCCTTCGCGACCTCCAGGGTCTCCACCCGGTCCTCGAAGGAGTGGCTGTCGACGATCTCCGGGAAGAAGTTCGGCGAGGTCTCGACGTTGTGGTTGTAGTGGTTGATCCCCTCCTCGGCCAGGACCGCCGCCTCCTCCTCGGTGAGGATGCCCAGCGAGGCGTCGACCTCCACGTCGGTCTCGTCGCGGACCAGTCGGATGGCCCGGAGGACCTCCTCCCACTCCCCGGGGCGGTGTTCCTTCGAGACGCCCTTCTCGGCGACGACGATCCCGAATCGCTGGGCGCCGTCGCGTTCGGCTCGTTTCGCCGCCTCCAGAATCTTCTCGGGGTCGAGGAAGCCGTAGGTGTCGATGCCGGTGTCGAAGTGGACCGACTGGGCGCAGAAGCCGCAGTCCTCGGCGCAGTCGCCCGCCTTCGCGTTGACGATCGAGCAGGCGTCGACGGTGCCGTCGCCGAACTCGGCGCGGACGGCGTCGGCCGCCGCGGCCAGCTGCTCGACCGGCTGTGCGACCAGCGCCAGCCCGTCGCGCCGCGTCAGCCGCTCGCCCGCCAGCACGCGCTCGACGGCGTCGTCTATCGTCCGGTTGCCGGTCTCGTAAACCACGATCGTCGTGTCGGTTGACGGGTGGAAAAAGCTTCCCCCGGCCCCGGCGGCGGTCGGTACCGGCGAGCGGTAGTCGGTGGCGGCAGTCGATATCGGTGGTCGGTACCCGCTATCGGCCTCACTCCCCCCAGTAGAACCGGGGCGCGAGGAACATGTATCCCAGGGCCGCGACCAGCAGGAACCGCGGGAGGACGCGGCCGAAGGCGAGCGGCGCGAGGACGGCGGCGGCCTGGACGACGCCGAGGACCCCGGCGTCGCGGGCCAGCAGTTTCGGGTACGGGACCGGCGCGACCATCGCCACCGAGAGGACGGCGGCGGCGGCGAGCAGGCCCGGGACCCACGACAGGCCGGCGAGGTAGGCGGCCGCGAGGATGGTCGCGCCGAGCGTGTTCTGGATGCCCGGACGGTTCTCCTCCTCGCCGACGAACTCGCTGTACAGCGCGGTCCGGAGCACGGAGAAGACGACGAAGACGGCGCCGACGCCGACGGCCGCGACGGCCTGTGCGGGGGGCGCCGCCGCGACCCCGTCGGCCAGCCACCCCCACTCGGCGCCGGCGATCCCCACGACCAGGAGGGCGGGGGTCGCACCGAACGACACGACATCCGTCACCGAGTCCAGCAGGGGGCCGACCTCGGTGCCGCCGAAGGTGCGGGCCGCGATCCCGTCGAGCGCGTCGGCGATAGCGGCCAGGAGGACGAGGCGGGCGGCCAGGTGGGGGTCCGAGAGGGCGACGACGCCGGCGGCGAACCCGACGACGGCGTTGCCCAGCGTGATCGCGTCGGCGACGCCGAGCCGCTCGCGCACGCGCAACCCCTCGTTCATACCACCGTGGTCGGTGAGGTGGTACATCAATCACGGGGAAGCGCGGTCGCCACGCGCCCGGCGCGGCGCGACAACGGGGAATCGGCGGCCGCGACGCCTACCGGACGGCGTCGAGCACCTGCGCGAGCGTCTCGACGCGCTCGCGCGGTACGACGGTGTCGCTCTCCTGGTCGTAGCGGACGGCGTCGCCGTCGACCAGTTTCGGGACGTGCGTGTGGTACAGCGAGAGGTACAGCTCCGAGACCGCCTCGGAGTCGATCTCGCTCACCGGCCGGTCGTGCTCGCGGCGGGCCACCTCGTCGGCGAGGTCGGCCAGCGTCAGCTCGCACCCGTGGCGCTCCAGCGTCTCCACCACGTACCGCCGGTACCGATGGTCTAACAGTCCAAAGGCGTCCGTTACCGGGTCCGAAACCGCTGTCGGCTGTGACTCCATACCCGATCGTGAACCCCCGTCCGGGTCCCGGTTCG
Source organism: Halosimplex halophilum (assembly GCF_004698125.1). Lineage (NCBI taxonomy): Archaea > Methanobacteriati > Methanobacteriota > Halobacteria > Halobacteriales > Haloarculaceae > Halosimplex > Halosimplex halophilum. Next base: position 875,793 of record NZ_ML214297.1, on the reverse strand, counting down.
TACTGCCCACGTCAGGGGTTTATCAGGGGGCGCCGGTCACGCCTTCTCCTCGGCGAGCGGCGTCACGCGGATGGTGTTGGCGACGAGCGCGTGGTGACCGCGGCGCAGCCGCTGTGACAGCGACTGGCGCGTGATGCCCAGTTCGTCGGCGACCTCGTCCAGCGTCGTCTCCCGGGGGTCCTCGAAGTAACCGAGTTCCCAGGCGGTGTTCAGCGCCTCGTACTGTTTCGCCGTGAGCCCGTAGCGGCTCCCCGTCCGCGGGTGGTCGGTCTCGTAGAGCTTCTCCAGCCGGAAGGAGATGTCGTAGCGGTCGGCGTAGCGCTGGAACTCGTCCAGCGGCTCGCGGCCGTCGAACCGGATGCGGATGTCCCAGACCCCGTGTTGGCCCTTCGCTTCGAGGATCGTCGCGCCGGCCTGCGTCGAGGCGTACACCATCGTGTCGACGTTCTCGGTCCAGGTCCCCCGGTACAGCGACGCCGCCTCGAAGTCGTCGAGGCGCCGGAGGTCCTCGATCGACGGGTCCGCCTCGGCCGCGGTCTCGAACTCGTCGAGGTCCACCCCGGAGACCCAGAAGTAGGGGGTGAGCACCTCCTCCGAGGCCGCGACGCGGTCGATCTCGACGACGAGGTCCGGGAGCCGTTCGAGCGTCGACGACAGGGCGAAGTCCTCCGACGGGACGTGGAACTCGGCGAAGAGGCTCATGGTCGCCCGGTTGGGAGTCGGCCCGCATAACCTCGTTTGCGGGGTCGGTACCGGTCGGTTGCGCCCTGCGAGGCCGGGCGATCGCATCCCGCGGCGCCGGTCGGTCGGGCTTCGCGGCGCCGAAAAGCCAGAAGGCCTTTGTGACGGTCGGAACGACAGGTAGCCAAGGAATTCCATGACACCCGTCGAGGCCCTGGTCTGCGAGCGGTGCGGACGCCGCTACGCCCCCGACGCCGTCGAGTACACCTGTCCCGACCACGGCGGCGTGGCGGGCGTCCTCGACGTGCGCTACGACTACGACGCCCTCGGCGACGAACTCGACGGCGCCCTCGACGGCCCGACGGACGACCTGTGGACCTACGAACCCCTCCTGCCGGTCGACGGCGAGCCAGTCCGGCTGGGCGCCGGGGGGACCGACCTGCTCTCTGCGCCCGCGCTCGGCGACGCGCTGGGCGTCGACGCGCTCGTCAAGAACGAGACGACCAACCCCACGGGGTCGAACAAGGACCGGGGCAGCGCCGTCGTCGTCTCGCGGGCGCGCCAGGCGGGCCACGACACGGTCGCCTGCGCCTCGACCGGCAACGCCGCGGCGTCGCTCGCGGGGTACGCCGCCCGCGCGGACCTCGACTGCCGCATCTTCGTCCCCGCCGACCTCCCGGAGGCCAAGGCCGTCCAGCCCCGCCTCTACGGCGCGACGGTCCTGGGCGTCGACGGCACGTACGCCGACGCCTACGAACTCTGCCGGGAGGTCTCCGCCGACCGCGGCTGGTACAACCGCAACGCCGCGATGAACCCCTACGCGGTCGAGGGCAAGCGCACGCTGGGGTTCGAACTCGCCGAGGGGGCGCCCGACGCCGACTGGGTCGCGATGCCGATGGGCAACGGCTGCTCGCTGGCCGGCGCCTGGAAGGGGCTCCGGGAGTTCGAACGGCTCGGCGTCGTCGACGACGCGCCCCGGATGCTCGGCGTCCAGGCGGAGGGCGCGACGGCCATCCACGACCGGTTCGTCGCCGAGCGGGACGGTGTAGCCGCGGACGGCGGCGCCGACTCGACCGACACCGCGGCGGGCGAACGGGGTCCCGGCGCCGAGCGCCGCGACGGCGTCGGCGACACGACGGCCGACAGCATCGACGTGAGCGTCCCGCATAACGCGGGCAAGGCCTGCCGGGCGCTCCGCGAGAGCGGGGGCGACGCCGTCGCCGTCTCCGACGGGGCGATCCGCGACGCCCAGCGCCTGCTCGGCGAGTGTGAGGGCGTGTTCGCCGAACCGGCGAGCGCCGCCGCGGTCGCGGGCGTCCGGGCGGCGGTCGAGCGAGGAACCATCGCCCCCGGCGAGCGCGTCGTCGTCGTCGCCACCGGGACGGGGCTCAAGGACTCGGCGAGCGCCCGCGAGGCCGTCGACGACGTTATCTCGGTCGACGCCGCCGGCGAGGGACTGCCCGAGGACCTCTGAGCGGCGGCGGAGTCACCGCCTCGCGCTCACCGCGTCGCGTTGAGCCCCTGCTGGATGTCGGCCGTGAACCCGCGGTCCACGTCGATCGCCGTGTCGTTGTTTCGGAGCGTGTTCGTGGCGACGACCCCCGACTCGCCGGACCGCACGCGGATCCCGGCGTCGCTCGCGTCGCTGACGGTGTTGCCGGTCACGCTGAAGCCGTAGGGGCGCTGCTGGCGTCTGGCCGCCGTGTCCCCGCTGTCGGCGGGGACCGTCCGCGCGAGGACGCCGACGGGGCAGCCGTCGACCTGATTGCCCGCGATCGTGATGTCGTACGACCGCGCGGCGGGCGTGCCGGCCACCTCGTCGTTGACGTGCGTCTCCTTGTACTCGATCTCGATGCCGGCCTCGCCGCCGGGGTCGGGGGCGAACTCGGTGAGGTCACGACAGACGTTGCCCACGATAGCGCCGCGCTGTGACGGCGAGCACGCGATCAGGCTGTGACCGCCGTCGAAGACGAGGTTGCCTGAGACGGCGAAGTGCTCGACGTTGTACGGGGCGATGTTGTTGAACTTCACGCCGCCGACCGCGTTGCGGACGATCCGCACGTCCTCGGACCGCCGGAGGTCGCGCTCGCCGCCCGGCGGCGCGCTCCGGTTCGTGATCCCGTACCAGTTCGGGTCGACGACCTCGTTGCCGACCACCGTCACGTCCCGACAGCGCGTCACCGAGAGCGCCATCTGGAACCCGTTCACCGTCCGGTTGTTCGCGACGTAGACGCCGTCGCAGCCGTCGGCCTGGACGGCCTGGTTGTCCAGTTGCGTGCCGTCTGCGTCGAAGACGACGCCGGTGACGGCCACGTCGTCGCCGCGCAGCCGGACCAGGTCGTGACCCGTCGGGAGCGGGTTCGACTGGTCGTCGGTCGGGACCGGATCGTCGCGCGCCCCGGTGTCGGACGCGACGAACCGGGCGCCGCCCTGTCCGGCGAGGTGCGTCCCGCCGTGGACGGTGACCGGGCCGGCGAACTGGAACCGGGCCGGCGCGGCGACGACCGTCCCCCCGGTCTCGGCGAGCTGGTCCAGCGCGAACTGGAACGCCTCGTCCGCCGACCCGCCGGTTGTGAACGCGACGTTTCCGCGCCGACCGTCGAGGACAGTGTACTTCCCGCTGTCGCCGTTCCCCCCTCGTCCGGCGCCCCGCCGGACGTAGAAGAGGCGTCCGTCCGCCGGCTGTGCTTCCGGCAGCGAGGCGGCGGCTCCCGTGCTCGTCGCGCCGACGCCCGCCGCCGCACCGATGCCCGCCAGGAAGGTCCGCCTGGTCGACCGTACCTGTCGACGATCCGCCGGTCCGTCTCCGGTATCGTGTGCCATCGACCGTCGGTCCCCCGCGACCGCCCGAAAGCGCTTATAATTTTGATACGTTCGGGTCGGTTCGGATCCGTCGAACTCGGGTCCCGTTTGATCGACAGGGTGGCGTACCGAGACGTACGGACGAGCGAACGGCGGCCGCGCCCGTGAGCAGACGGTCGAGCGACCGCTCACTCCCCGATCTCGCCGAGTCGGAGCCGAGCGGCCGTCACGACGGTCCCGGTCACGAGGATGGCCAGTTGCCAGCCGTGGCGGACGACCGGGAACATCCGCTCGGGGTCCTCGACCGTGTCCGGGTCGGGACCGCCGCCGACCCCGCCGGGGTTGGGGTCGACGCCCGTGGAGATGTTGACCTCCTGGGAGGAGCCGCGGCTGCGCGGTCCGGTCTGCTCGGTCTCGGGGCTCAGGTCGACGTAGCTCTGGACGATCCCCCGCTGGTCGGAGATCTCGAAGCGGCCGTCGAGGACGTAGAACTGGTCGTGGAGCGGCCACAGCGGGTTGACGCCGTGGTCGACGAAGTCCAGCCCGATCCCCGCGAACGCCAGCGCGACGACGCTGACCCACGCCAGCCGGACCCCTTCCGGGCCCCAGCGGTCGTGGACGAGCGAGCGGTCCCGGAGCCGGAGGTCGACGTACAGCAGCGCGCTCGCGGCGATCGGGATGACGTAGGTGTGCAGCAGCGTCCGGTGCCCGGCGACGAAAAACAGGGCGAGAAACGAGTCCAGGTCCGGCGCGGCGACGACGGCGAGGACGACCAGCAGCGACCGGCGGTCGAAGACCGACCCCAGCAGCGCGGCGGCGATCATCCCGCCGAAGGCGAGATGCACCAGCGTCGAGGGCATACCCGCCCCTGTGGGATGCAGTGCCATAACCTTTCAGGACCTCACGCTGACCGCCGGAATCGGACGCTGGGCGGCCACATCGCCGCGGTTCCCCTGGATCTGACGTTCCGCTGGTACTATAACCCTCGAAAGAGAAGCCGGCGGCGATGACCGCCCTGGAGACCTGGATCCGACTGCTCGCGGGCGTCGGGGTGGCGCAGGCGCACGGCTCGATGAACGCTCTGGAGGTCTGGGTCCGGCTGATCGCCGGCGTCGGGTTGATCCTCGCCAACGGCTTCTTCGTCGCCATCGAGTTCGCGCTGACCCGGGCCCGGCAGTTCACCGAGGAGGAGTTCATCGGCGACGGCAGCGCCGCGCTGGAACGCGCCTGGGAGATGACCAACAACCTGGAGATCTACCTCACGACCTGCCAGGTGGGGATCACCGCCTCCAGTATCGCGGTCGGTATCGTCGCCGAGCCGGCCCTGGCGGCGCTGTTCCACCCGCTGTTCGAGGGGACGCGGCTGGCGACCGTCGGCGCCGGCGCCGTCATCGCCTTCCTGATCATCAACCTCGTCCACCTGACCCACGGCGAGCAGACGCCGACCTACCTGGGCGTCGAGCGCTCGCGGATGGTCTGCAGGTACGGCGCGGCGCCGCTGTACTGGTTCAACTGGCTCATCTCGCCGCTGATCAGCCTGGGCGACGGGATCGCCAAGTGGACGCTGCGGCTGTTCGGCATCGAGATGACCGGCGCGTGGCTCGAGACCGAGGAGGACGTCATCGAGTCGCGGGCGGACCTGCGCAACAAGCTCGGGTCGGTCCTCGAGGAGGGCGAACTGCCCGAGGACCGCCGCGAGGAGGTCATGAACGCGCTCACCATCGGCGAGCGGCCGGTCCGCGAGGTGATGCTCGACGCCGACGACGTCGTCGCGCTGTCGACCGAGGTCGACGCCGAGGAGAACTTCCGCCGGATGGAGGAGAACCCCCACACCCGCTACCCGCTGGTCGGCGAGGACCTGACCGACTTCCGCGGGATCCTCTATCTCCCCGTGCTCGCCGGCCACCGCGAGGACCTCGCGAACGACGAGGCCATCGACTTCGAGGACCTGGCGGCCCCGCCGATGACCCTCTCGCCGGACGTTGACGTCAGCGACGCCATCGACCAGTTCCAGGCCGAGAACCAGGAGCTGGCCCTCGTCATCGAGAACGGCGACGTGATCGGGATGGTCACCGTCACCGACCTGCTGGAGTCGGTCACCGGCGACATCGAGGACCCGATCGACGTGGGCGACGCGACCGGTAGCTGACCGCGCCGAACCGCGCTCCCCCGCTTCTCGCTCCCTCCGACTCGGTACCGCGAGCGGAACCGATCTGACTCCCCGCGAACTCCTGTTTCAGGCGTGCTGTGCGACGAGGTCACGCAGGGCGCCCTCGTCCTGAACGCCGACGCGGCGTTCGGTCAGTTCGCCGTCGACGAACAGCAGCAGGGTCGGGACGCCCTGGACGCCGTACTCGCGGGCCAGCCCCTGGTGGGCGTCCACGTCGACCTTCGCGACGGTCGCCGCGGTCGTCTCGGCGATGTCCGCGACGACCGGTTCGAGCATCTTGCAGGGGCCACACCAGTCGGCGTGGAAGTCGACCAGCACGACGCCGTCGGCGACGACCGACTCGAAGTCGGCCTGGCCGTCGACGTGGACCGGCTCGTCAGGGGCGTCCGCGGCGTCGGTGTCGGCCGCGTTGCCGTCGCCCGCGTCGTCCGAGAGCGTCGACCCCTCGCCGGACTTAAGCCGTTCCTTCTTGCGCTCGCGGATCCGTTCGAGCTCCTCGTCGGTCGGGTCGTCACCGGCTTCGTCGCTGGCTTCGCTCATCGCCGCCACGTAGGGGACGCGCCCGTTTAACCGCCACGGCGTCGTGTCCGTCGGACGCACGGACGACGGCCGACGGACGGAATTTCGGGGACGGCGTCAGACACAGAACAAGAATTTAAGACCCCGCCAGCCGAGTTACGGCATATGAATCCCGAGACGGCGCCACAGGAGATCACGACGCTCGTGGGGCGGGAAGTCTACACCAAAAACGGCGTGTTCGTGGGCGAGGTCGAGGACCTGCGGCTCGACCTGGACGTCGAGCAGGTGACCGGCCTCGCGCTCCACCAGATCAACACGGAGCTGTTCGGCTCCGAGGCCACCCAGTCCCGGGGCGTCATCGTGCCCTACCGCTGGGTCCAGGCGGTCGGCGACATCGTCATCGTCAACGACGTGGTCGAGCGCGTCCACGGCGACGACGAAGCCGAAGAGGAAGTCGCGGCCTGAGTCTCAGCCCGCCCCGCGCCACCGTCGACGGAGTACGGCGATCCCGACCACCACCGATATCGCTTCTGTCGCCCGTTCGACCGCCGGCCGCTCGACCGACGACCCCCTGGTCCCCGCCGTGTAGACGGCTTCGAACCCGTCGTCGGTCTCGACGACGAGCGCCACGGGGCCTCCCGTCAGTCGCGTCACGGCGACTACTCGGCGATCTCCGGCAAGTGTCCTGTCCCGGAACCCGGGTGAGAAAGCGAAGCGGCGAAGCGGTGGCGCGGCGTCCCCGCTAGAACGCGTCGTCTTCGAGCGTGATGTCGGCGTGGAGGCCCTCGCGCAGCGCCGAGTGGACGTGGCAGATCTCCTCGCCGAGCTCGACGATCTCCTGGCCGTCCTCGCCGAGGGCGGCCTCGACCTTCAGCGTCCACTCCATGGACTCGAGGTCGTCGTCCTCGTCGAGGTCCGCCTCGACCTCGATCTCGACGTGGCCGACGTCGTCGTAGCCGGTCTGGTCGGCGGCGACGCGGAACGCGGGGATGTAACAGGAGGCGTAGTCGGCCGCCAGGACCTGGTTCGCGTCGGGGCCGTCCTCCTTCAGGGCGTCGACGACCAGCGACCACTCGCCGTCGATCTCGTTTTCGACCGTGTACCCTTCCTCGCAGACGCTGGTGACTTCGATGTCGGACATACACGAAGACGTTCGACCGCCCCCTTCTAAAAGGTGCCCAAGCGAGACGAGCGGGCCGGAGACGGCCGGGGCGGCGGACCGGGGAAACACTCAATTGCAGTGATCCCAATTGGCAACTACGGACCCCGATGGCCGACCACGTTCTCGTCGTCTCCGCCGACCGGGCCGACGCGTCGGCGCTCGCGGCGGCGCTCGACCGCGCCGGAGTCGCGGCCTCGGTCGAGTCGGTCGGGTCGCTGCCCGACCTGTTCGAGGCGCTCTGTTACGACACGGTCGACTGTCTGGTCGTCCCCGCCGAGGGGGCGCCGGTCGCGCCCTCGCACGTCCAACGCGGCGTCCGGGCGCTGTACCCCGACCTGCCGGTCGTGCTTGTCGGCGACGGCGATCGTTCGACGGGGGGGTCCGACTGGAGTTCGGCGGACGGGTCCGACGACCCGCGGACGACCCGCGTCGAGGCGGACTCGCTAGCGGACGCCGAAGCGGCCGGCGCGGTCGCCGCGGCGCTGGAGGGGGACACCGACTCGGCCGCCGCCCGTCCGCCCTCGCGGCTTGAGACGCTGCTGCTGTCGATGGTCGACGGGTTCCCGATGCACCTCTACGCCAAAGACGAGTCGGCGCGACACGCGCTCGCGACCGGCGCGACCGTCGACCTCGCGGACGTGATCGGGCGGACCGACGAGGTGTTGACCGACGGGCCGCCGGACCGCACCCGTCGCTCGCGTGCGGACGACAGACGCGTGATCGACGACGAGTCCCCCCTGGTTGAGGCCGAGGAGTACACCGCCGGCGAGGACGACGAGTACGCCCTGACGACGAAGGTACCGTGGTACGGTCCCGACGGGGACGTGGTCGGGCTGGTCGGCATCACGCGGGACATCACCGAGCGCAAGCGCCGCGAGCAGGAGCTGCGCCGGCAGAACGAGCGCCTCGCGAAGGTCGCGCTGGTCGCGGCCCACGAGCTGCGCAACGAGCTCCAGGTCGCCAGCGGCCGCCTGGAGGCGGTCCCCGACGACACGCCCCACGTCGACGCGGTCGCGGCGTCGCACGCGCGGCTCGCCGCGACTGTCGACGACATCGTCCGGCTGGCCACCCGCGAGCGGGTCGGCGGCGAGGAACGGACGGTGTGGCTCTCGACGGTCGCTCGCGAGGTGTGGGCGTCCCGCGAGGCGCCCGAGGCGGAGCTGGTCGTCGCCGAGGACGCGCGGATCCGGGCCGACCCCGAGTCGCTGCGGATCCTCTTCGAGATCCTGCTGTCGAACGCCGTCGAACACGGGGGCCGCGACGTGACGGTCACGCTCCGCTGGACCGGCGAGGGCTTCGCGGTCGCGGACGACGGCCCGGGGATCGGCGCCGAGCCGACCGACCGCGTGTTCGACGCGGGGTTCGCCGCCGACGACGGCGACGGGTTCGGCCTCTACGTCGCCCAGCGGATCGCCGCCGACCACGGCTGGCGGCTCCGCGCCGAGAACAGAGACGAAGGGGGCGCCCGGTTCACCGTCGAGGGCGTCGACGGACCGGACGCGGACTGAGCGTCAGTAGCCCTCGGAGAGGTCGAACGTCTCGTCGCCGTCGAGGACGTGGACCTCGGCGTCGGAGCCGGTCGCGGCCACCTCGTCGACGACGTCCTGCGGGTCGATCTCGATCGGCGGGAACGTGTCGTAGTGCATCGGGAGGACGTGGTCGACGTCGAGCCAGTCGGCGGCGACCGCGGCCTGCATCGGACCCATCGTGAAGTGGTCGCCGACCGGCAGCGCCGCGGCGTCCGGTTCGAGGAACGGCCCGATCACGTCGCGCATCTCCGTCATGAGTCCGGTGTCGCCGGCGTGGTAGAACGTCTCGCTCTCCGCGTCCTCGACCTGCGTCGGCTTCGTGTCGGAGATCACGTATCCCGCGGCCGACCCGGCGCTGGGCACCTCGAAGCCGGCCCCGACCCCGTTCGTGTGGTCGGCGCGGTGCATCGTCACGAACGCGTCGCCGGCCTCGACGGTCCCGCCGAGGTTCATCCCGATCACGTCGTCCTCGTCGAAGCCCGCCTCGCCGGCGACGTGGTTGGTCACCTCGGGGGTGCCGACGAGCGTCGCGTCCGTGAACGCCCCGGCGTGGGCGACGTGGTCGTCGTGCCCGTGGGTCAGCAGGACGTAGTCGGGGTCGTCGACGTCCTCCGGCGACAGGTCGGTCTTCGGGTTGTCGAAGAAGGGGTCGATCAGCAGATCGGTACCTCCCACCGTCACGTGCCACGTCGAGTGGCCGTGCCAGGTCAGCTCCATAGTCGGTCGACGGTACGTGGCAGACACACTTAATGCCACGACCACCGGCAGGTCGTCGCCGGGCGCGGAGCCGACCGATTTTTGTCGCCTCGCTGTGACGAACCGGTCGTGTCCGACGATGCCCTCCGCTGTGCGTACCGCTGGGGCGTCAGGACCGCCGGCGCCGTGACGCTGCTCGTCTACGGCGGGCTCTGGCTCGGCGGCGCGACGTACGACGACGTGGTCGCAACGACGCTCGGGCTGGCGTTCGTCTGTCTCACGCCGGGGGCGGTGATCCTCGGCTGGGGCGAGTCGGGCATGGCCGAGGTCGGCGCCGCCTCGAACGCGGGCGTGACGCTGGACGCCGACACCCGCCAGCGCGCGACCGCGTCGCTCGGCTCCGCACTCGTCCCGCTCGGGTTCCTGCTCACCGGGATCGGCGTCCAGGCGATCCTGCTCACCGCCCTGGTCGGGTTGCTCGGCTGAGTCGGAGCGGGCCGGCGGAGCCGACGCGGCTGTCCTCTCGGTCACTCCTCGGCGTCGGAACTCTGTCGCGGCTGGTTCGGCTCGCTCCCCTGCTGGCGGCGCTGTCGGCGCTGGGCGCGCTCCCGCCGCTGTTTCCGCTGGCTCTCCCGGGCGCGCTCGCTCGCGTAGCGGACCCACGCGTAGGCCTGCCGGTCGAGCGCGCGGAACAGGAGCGCGGCCGACCCGACGACGGCCGCGACGACGACGGCCGCGACGACGAGCGGCGAGGAGAGGTGGACCGCGACGTAGCCCGCGACGAGCGCGACCAGGCTGATCTCCAGCCCGACCCGGAGCGCCGGCCGGCGCCAGTCCGGGCGGCCCGACTCGTCCGTCACGACCCATCGGCTCATGCCCGCCCCTTCGGGCAACTCCGTGTTGTAGTTTGTCCCGGCCGGTGGCTCCGTCAGTCGTCTGCCCCGACGGGGCTCTTCGCGGCGTTCTCGTCGGTCTGGGAGGCCCACAGGCCCGCGTAGGCGCCGCCCTCGTCGACGAGTTCCTCGTGGGTGCCCGTCTCGATCACCTCGCCGTCGTCCATGACGACGATGCGGTCCGCGTCCTGGATGGTCGACAGCCGGTGGGCGATGACGAACGCGGTCCGGTCGGCCGTCAGCGCCTCCAGGTTGCGCTGGATGAGCTCCTCCGTCTCCGTGTCCACGTCCGAGGTCGCCTCGTCCAGGATTATCACGTCGGGGTCGTTGAGCAGCGTGCGGGCGATGGAGACGCGCTGGCGCTGGCCGCCGGAGAGCTTGACGCCGCGCTCGCCGACCATCGTGTCGTAGCCGTCCGGGAGGTCGGTGACGAACTCGTGGGCGCCGGCCGCCTCCGCGGCCTCGCGGACGCGCCGGTCGACCTCCGCCGGGATGTCGTCGTAGTTGGCCAGCACCGAGCGGAACAGCTCGGCGTCACCGTAGGCGACGTTCTCGCGGATGGTCCCGGAGAACATGTACGGGTCCTGCTCGACGACGCCGATCCGGTTGCGCAGCGTCTGCAGGTCGAACTCGCGAACGTCCGTCCCGTCGATCCGGACGGCCCCGGAGTCCACGTCGTAGAACCGCGGCGGGAGCTTGAGCAGGGTGGACTTCCCCGACCCGCTCGTGCCGGCGAACCCGACCGTCTCTCCGGCCTCGACTTCGAGGTCGACGCCGTCGAGGATCTGTTCGCCGCCCTCGGCGTAGCTGAAGTCCACGTCGTCGAACGCGACGCGGCCGTCGACCGAGTCGGGGGCGTGGCCGTCCTCGGCGGTCGTCACGTCGGCGGTGTAGCCGAGGACGCCGAAGACGCGCTCGGCGCTCGATTTGGCCTTCTGGTAGTTGTTGGCGGTCTTCCCGATGCGGGTCATCGGGCCGTCGAGGTAGCGCAGGAACATGAAGTAGGTGACGAAGGCGCCGGCGGTCAGGCCGCCCGCGGTGACGGCGTCGCGGCCGCCGAGGACGAGGATGGTCACGAACATCGCGCCGACGAGCAGCCGCAGCGAGGCGAAGAAGGCCTTCCGGACGGTGATGGCGTCGATCTTCTCGTCGCGGTAGCCGCCGGACTGCTCGGCGACGCGGTCCCGCTCCACGTCGTAGCGGTCGAACGATTTGACGATGGCCGCGCCCCCGAGGTTGTTCGACAGCCGGGTGTTCATCCGCGCGACCAGCTCGCGGATCCGCTTGTACTTCGGCTCGATCCAGATGATGAACTTCGCGGTGATCAGCGCGATGATCGGCACCGGCACGAGCACGAGGAACCCGAGCCACGGCGCCGTGTAGATCATCCACCCGCCGACGAGCGTGAAGATCATGATCGCCCGCGTGATCTCGCGGATCTCGGCGTTGAAGAAGTCCTCCAGCCGGTTGATGTCGCTGTTGAGGATCGACATCATGCCGCCGGTCTGGTGGTTGTTGAAGAAGTCCAGCGACAGCCGCTGCATGTGGTCGTAGGTGTCCAGCCGCAGGTCGTGCTGGATGCGCTGGGCGGTCGTCTGGAAGAAGTAGCGCGACCCGAAGTGACTGACCGACTGGACGACGTAGGCGCCCGCCGCGAGCGCGCCGAGGTAGTACAGCAGGTCGAGTCTGGCGGCGGTGTCGTCGAGCGGGACGGGTTCGGCCGGGACGATGCCCACCGCCGAGAGGACGCTGCTGGCGGTGCCGGAGGGGTTGACCGCGAGGTCGATGGCGGCCGCGATGAGCAGCGCCGGGAACAGGCGCGCGACGCGGTTGACCATCGTCGAGACGACGCCGAGCGCCAGCGGCGCCCAGTAGGGGGTCGCGTAGCGGAACAGGCTGAGCATCGGGCGGCCGTCGACTTCCTCGCGGATCTCGTCGAAACTGCCGTGTGGGTCGGGACGTGCCATTCGGTCGCCACCGCTTGACCGCTCGCGCTCAAAAACCCGACTCAGGGGGAGAGACTCTCTGGAACCTGCCGCCGGCCCCCGGCTCCGGCCCCGGTCGGTCCGGCCCGGTGCGTCCGCGGTTTTATTCGGCTGGTGTCCTACAGTCCCGGTATGGACGACTCCGACTCGTCGCGGCGACGGTTCCTCGCGGCCTGCGGCACGGCGCTGTCGGCGGGCGTCGCGGGCTGTTCCGACTCGATCCTCGGCGGCGAGGCCGAGGACACGACGCCGGTCGACCCCGATCCGTCGACGCCGGGCTCCGGTCCGGCGGACGGGAACGGCGGCGCGGACGGCGCCGCCGGCGACTTCGAGCAGTTCGACGCCGACGGGGAGAGCACCTACGCCGAGGTGTACCGCTCGACCGTCCCGTCGGTCGCCCAGATCCAGGTGTACACCGGGGCACCGAGCCCCTCACAGGGCACCGGCTTCGTCTACAGCGACGGCCACGTCGTCACGAACCAGCACGTCGTCGAGGGGGCCGAGACGATCTACCTCCGGTTCAGCGACAGCGGCTGGCTCGACGCCACCGTCGAGGGGACGGACGTGTACAGCGACCTCGCGGTCCTCTCCGTCGAGGAGCTGCCCGAGAGCGCCGAGCCGCTGGCGCTGCGCGAGTCAGACCCCGACGTGGGGACGGAAGTCATCGCCATCGGCAACCCCTTCGGCTACTCCGGGTCCGTCTCGGCCGGGATCGTCAGCGGCGTCAACCGGACGCTCCCCGCGCCCAACAACTTCAGCATCCCCGACGCGATCCAGACGGACGCGCCGGTCAACCCCGGCAACTCCGGCGGCCCGCTGGTCACGCTCGACGGGGTCGTCGCGGGCGTCATCAACTCGGGCGGCGGCGACAACATCGGCTTCGGCATCTCCGCGCCGCTCACCCGCAGAGTGGTCCCCGCACTGCTCGAAGACGGCGAGTACGAACACTCCTACATGGGCGTCCGCCTCCAGACGGTCGACCCGCTGCACGCCGAGGCCAACGACGTGGACGAGCGCGTCGGCGTCTACATCGACCTCGTCCGCGACGGCGGCCCCTCTGACGGGGTCCTCCAGGGGTCCACCGGCGAGACGACCGTGGCCGGCCAGCCCGGCGTCGGGACCGGCGGCGACGTGGTCGTCTCGATGGACGGAACCGCGATCCCTACCAGGGAGACGCTCGCCAGCTTCCTCGCGCTGGAGACCAGCCCCGGCGACACCATCGACGTGACCGTCCTCCGCGACGGCGATGAACGGACCGTCGAACTCACGCTCGGGTCCCGTCCCGACCCGACCTGACGGGTCGGATCCGACTCACACCGATTCACCGGCCACGAATCGAAACCGAAGCCGCGGCTCGACGGTCACTTTCTCGCCGGGAGATACGGGGTCAGTCCAGCCGCTCGGCGGCGTCGCGCTCGACGAGCGGCCCGGCGTTGGCCTCGGGCAGCGTCACCACGTCCTCGGCGGTGAGGTCGTAGGCCCGCTGGTCGACGCCGAAGATCTCGCCCACGTCGCTGGTGATCCTCACGGTCGCGCGGTCGACCGACGCGTCCTCCGCGCCGCCCGTCGCCTCGTCGGGCGAAGGCGACGCGGATTCGGTCGTGGCGCCGTCGCCCGCCGGGACCGCCGGGCCGGTCTCGCGACCGGACTCGGGACTCCCCCCGGCGTCGACCGCACCGGCGCCCCCGTCGGCCTGCGGGGGGTGGTCGCGGCCCCCGTCGTCCGACTCCTCCGGCGGCGCGGCCGGGCCGGTGTCGTCCGTCGCGTCCCCTGCGTCGGCCGTCTCCGAGCCGTCGCCCATCAGGTCGGCGGCGTCGACGCCCGAGGCCCCGGCCGGTTCGTCCCCGGGCGGGCTCGGGGTCGGCTCGCCGCCGGCGCCGGACGCGGCCGGGGCGTCGCCGAGGTCCGCGGGATCGCTCGGCACCTCGCCGCGCTCGCCGTCCCCGCCGGCGGAGTCGCGTGTCGGGCCGGCGGCGGACGGATCGGCGCCGGGCGAGCCGCTCGCGTCCGGGTCGCTCGTCGGCGAATCCGGCGGGTGATCGGCGGGCGCCTCGCCCGACGCGCCCGTGTCGGCCGGGGGAGCGGGTTCGTCCGCCCCGCCGGTCGCCGGGTCGGCTCCCGCGGCGGTTTCGACGCCCGTCTCCACGTCGGCGGCCGCGGCGGCGGGGTTCTCCCCGTCGATGACCGCCTCGACGCGCGCGCGGTTCTCCTCGATCGCGCCGACGAGCGTCTCGAAGAGGCTGCGCTCCTCGGCGGTGAGTCCCTCGTCCTCGGTCGGCATGTCCGCGGCGGCGAGCGACGCCATCTTGACGATCTTGCCGACGCGGCGCTCGTAGATGGCCTCGACCGTCCCCTCGGCCGTGTCGATGTCGTCGCTGAGGCGGTTGACCTCCGGGGCGTCCCAGGGGTCGTCTGCCTCCTCGGCGGCGCGCTCGCGCTCGCGGTGCAGCTGCTGGATGAACTCCCCGGCGTCCCGGTAGAACGACTCCCGCAGCTGCTGGAGGCTGTCGGTCTGTCGTTCGCGGCTCTGTACCGAGCGCAGTTCGTCCAGGTCCATCATCGCGGGTTGCCTCTCATTCTGGTGCCTTCTCGGCGCGGCCTCTGGCCATCAGGAACGCGCCGAGGTACTCCGGAACGGACGACTCGCCCGCCTGGAGATTAAAGGTATCGCCACGCAGTTCCACGGTGCCGGGGTCGGTCACCTCGACGCTGATCTCGTGGCCGACGAACGTCTCCGGGACGGCGTCGACCAGCGGGTCGAACGCGTCCAGGTCCGCCCGGTCGATGCGTCGCACCGCCAGCGCGCTGCCGCCGTGGAGGCTGCCCGGCAGCCGGATCAGCCTGTTCACGTCGGTCGTCACCGGCTCGTCGATGGGTGCGTTCTGCTGTTCGACGACCTCGGCGACGAACGCGTCGAGCAGCGTCCGCAGCCCGACGCCGCCGAGTTCGACGTTGCCCGCCTCCAGCGCCTCGGCGTTGTTCTCCAGGGCGCCGTAGACGGTCTCGGCGCGGCCCTCGCCGATGCCGTCCAGCTCCTGCAGCCGGGCCTTCGCCTCGTCGTCGTCCATCGCGAGCAGGTCGTCGACGAATTCGAGGAGGTGTTCGTGGACCCGTCGACCCCAGCCGCCCTCGGTCCGGACGACTCGCCGGCTGACGCCGCCGCGCATCTCGCTGGTCTGGACGTACTCCTGGTCCAGCCCGATGCCGCGCACGTAGTCGACGATCTCCCGGCGCGCGTCGCTCCCCAGCTCCTGCACCGTCTCGTCGCGGACGTGGACGTGGTAGCCCCGGCCGCCTGAGAAGACGACCGTCATGTCCTCGAAGCCGAAGTCGTCGTCGAGGAAGTCCAGCAGGCGCCGCAGCGCGTCCTTGCACTTCGCGAGCATCTCGGCGTAGCTGTCCTCGCCGAGGGTCACCGAGGGCAGGTGGTCGGCGTCCAGGTCGAAGACGAGATCGGAGGAGCGCCAGGTCTTCTCGCCCATCGAGCTCGCGCCGGGGCTCTCGTAGCGGCCGGCCGAGAAGTAGACGTGTTTCGGCCGTTCGCGGGCGAGGAAGTCGTCGAGGTTGCCCATGTCGAGCAGCGAGCGGTGGCGCACCATCGTCTCGCCGGGGCCGTCGGTCCAGGGGACGTAGCCCCACTCGCGCTCGTTGGCCTCGGGCGGCGGCGAGAGGTCCGTCCGGCGGTAGTGGTCGCCGAACCGCCCCCGGAGGTACGCCCGCGTCTGTTCCTGCACGGCTACCCGGTTTCGGACCGTTCGTGAAAGCGGTTTCGCTCACCGCCGACCGCGGCTGGGAAGACCGTCTCCCCGATAGCGGTCCCGCTACCCGCCGAGCAGTTTCGAGAGGCGGTCGGCGAGCCCCTCGTCCTCGCCGAGCTTGAGGTAGTAGGCGTCGCCGCCGTCCTCGTAGTAGTCGTCGATGCGGCGCTCGATGGTGAAGCCGATGTGCTGGTAGAAGTTGATCGCCTCGCGGTTGGTCGTGCGGGCGTGGCAGGTCACGGAGCTGTAGTCCTCGGCGACGCGGGCGACCAGCGCCTCGCCGAAGCCCTCGCCGCGGTAGTCGGCGTCGACGGCGAGAAAGAGGATGTAGCCGTCCCGGCGGACGGCGGCGAACCCGACGAGCGCGTCGCGGTCGCTCCGGTCGACGAACAGGTAGACCGTCGAGCGGCGGTAGGCGTTCTCGAAGAAGCCGCGTCGCTGGCGGAGGACGCCCTCGTCCGCGCGGATCCGCTCTTTGAGTTGCCAGGCCTGCTCGACGTAGTCGGCGTCCCCCGGGTCGACAACCCGTCGCTCGACGTTGACGCTCACTATCCGGGCTGTAGCGTGTAAGCCACTATAATTCCATCGGCGTCGGACGGGTCGCGGGACGCGGACGGTCGCAAACCTTTCGGCGAGTCGGGCGCAGGTGAGCGTATGGTACTGCTCTCGTCCGGGTCCGTCACCGACGCGGGCCCCTCGTGGACGACCCTCTCCCGGAAGGTCCGGCAGGTGTTCCTCTCCGGCGCCGCGCTGACGATCCCCCTCCTGATCACGGTGATGATCCTCGCGTTCGTCGTCAACTTCATCCTCCAGGCGATCAGCCCGGTCGTCGCCTTCCTCAGCGAGAACTACGGTATCGGGTCGGACCTCTCGCCGCTCGTGATGGAGCTGCTCGCGGTCCTGACGTTCGTCACGCTCATCTTCGTGATCGGGCTCGTCGCCGAGACCCGCTCGGGCAACGGCTTCGAACGCGTGTTCGACACGCTCATGGCTCGCATCCCCGGGATCGGCTCGCTCTACACGAGCTTCAACGAGATGACCGAGCTGCTCCTGTCGAACGACGCCGAGAGCTTCCGCGAGGTGAAGCTCGTCGAGTTCCCCCGCGAGGGCTCGTATTCGCTGGCGTTCGTCACCGCGGACGCGCCGCCGACCATCGGCGACACCACCGGCCACGACGACGTGACGACGCTGTTCATGCCGCTGGCGCCCAACCCCGTGATGGGCGGGTACGTCGTCCACGTCTCCGACGACCGGGTGTACGACGTGGACCTGACCGTCGAGGAGGGGATCCGCTCGATCGTCACCAGCGGCGTGGCCACCGGCGACCGGACCGACGAGGACCCGCCGGAGGAGCTCGTCGACCTCGATACGATCCGGAAGCAGGCCCGCGACGGCGTCGACGACCTGAGCGCGTGGGGGACACGCACCGTCGACGACCTGAGCGACCTGACCGGCGACGCGGCCGACGACCTGCGCGAACAGGCCCGCCGGGAGTTCGCCGCGATCCACCCCGACATCGACGAGTCCGAGGTCGACGACGAGGAGGCCGTCCGCCACTACATGCTCGAACAGACCGGCGACGGGACCGACGAACTGGACGACGCGGCCGACGGACCCGGCGACGCGGCCGATGGATCCGGCGACGCGTCGCCCGACAGGGACGCCACGGGGGGCGACGCGTGAGTTTCGCGCTCCGGGACCACACCGCCGACGTGGCCGTCGAGGCCAGCGGGGAGTCGCTGGACGCCGTCTTCGGCGCCGTCGCCGACGGCATGGCCGCGGCGATGTGCGACGAGATCCCCGCGGAGGGCGGCGAGCGCTTCGAACTGTCCGTCACGGCCGAGGGCCGCGAGGCGCTGCTGTTCGACTACCTCGACGAACTCATCTACGAGCGCGACGTGCGCGGCGTCCTCCCGGTCGACAATGAGGCCGCGGTGACAGCGCCCTCGTCAGCCGACGGCGAGTGGCACCTCTCCGGGTCGGCGCGGGGGATCCCCCTCGCCGACGTCGAGGCGCGGGACCTGAAGGCGGTCACCTACTCGGAGATGGACCTCTCGGAGACCACGGACGGCTGGCACGCCTACGTCGTCTTCGACGTGTAGCCGCCCGTCCCGACGCCGCCCGGGCCGAGAAGCCGCCACTTATGGCGCATCGACGCCAACCGCCGGCCATGGACAGACCGGGCGTGCGGTCGGGTTCGAGCCTGTTGCTGGTCGGCGTCGCGCTCGCGACGCTCGCCGGGCGGGCCAGCGCACACGTCGACTACGTGACCGACGCGCCGACGGCGACGCGGGACGCGGTCGAGTTCGCCGTCGAGGTGCTCTCCGACCCGCTGAACCTCGCGCTCGTCGCGGGGGGCACGGTCGGCGTGGTCGGGCTGCTGACGGCGCTCTTTGTCGTGCGGCCGACGGTGCCCGATATCGACGCGTTGCGAACCGCGCTCGCGTCCTACCGGGAGTACGTCCCGTGGATGCTGCGGCTGAGCCTCGGGCTGCCGCTCGTCGGCGCCGGGTTCACGGGGTATCTCTTCAGCCCGGCCGTCCAGGTCCAGGCCCGACTGCTCCAGGTCGGCCTCGGCTTTCTCCTGCTCTTCGGCCTGGCGACGCGGGCGGTCGCCGCGGCCGGCCTCCTGACCTACCTCGCGGCGCTCGCCGCCTATCCGGAGCTCGTGCTCGGGGTCGAGTACGTCCCCGGGTTCGTCGCCATCGTCCTCGTCGGCGGCGGGCGCCCCAGCGCCGACCACATGCTGAGCGTGGTCGCGGGCACCGCCGGGACCTACTACGGCCGGATCGACCCCGTCGGCGGCGTCGCCGAGCGGTTCGCCGAGCGGGTCGCCCCCTACGAGCGGTACGTTGCGACCGTCCTCAGGGTGGGCGTCGGCCTCGCGTTCGCCTACCTCGGGCTCGTCGAGAAGCTGGCCAACCCCTCCCGGGCGGTCCAGGTCGTCGACAAGTACGACCTGACGGCCGTCGTCCCGGTCGACCCCGGGCTCTGGGTGCTCGGCGCCGGCCTCACGGAGATCGGCGTCGGCCTGCTGCTGGTCGTCGGCTACTACACCCGCGGCGCGGCCGCCGTCGCGTTCACGATGCTCGTGCTCACGCTGTTCGGCCTTCCAGACGACCCCGTGCTCGCTCACATCACGCTGTTCGGCATGATCTCCGCTATCTTCACGCTCGGCGGCGGCCCGCTCTCGCTCGACGCCCGGCTGACCGCCGCCGAGGACCGCGACCGGGGCCGCGACGCCGTCCCGACTGCTGACTGATTCTCGTAGACGGTGTTCAGTACAGGCCATCTTTTTCCCGGCGGGGTTTCCTCGGTCG
Source organism: Halosimplex halophilum (assembly GCF_004698125.1). Taxonomy (NCBI): domain Archaea; kingdom Methanobacteriati; phylum Methanobacteriota; class Halobacteria; order Halobacteriales; family Haloarculaceae; genus Halosimplex; species Halosimplex halophilum. The sequence continues at coordinate 856,278 of NZ_ML214297.1, read as the reverse complement.
CTCCGATCCCTGCGGGGAACCCCGCCGGCAAAAACATGGGTGAAAAAGGCCACCTCCGCCGTCTCCGACGGCTCCGGTGGTCGAACCGCGCGCCACAGGCGCGCGGATGCCGACGGTAAGTACGCACGACGTACCGAACACACCATCACGGAACAGCGAAACCGATTTCGGCGCGCCGGGCGGACGTTCGCGTATGACCACCTACGACGCCGACGGCATCACCCTGGAGAAGGTCAGGGACTACGTCTGGGAGATCCCGCAGGAAGGGGAGATGAACGTCCCCGCGCGGGTGCTCGCCAGCGAGGACCTGCTCGACGAGATCAGCGAGGACAAGACGCTCCAGCAGCTCAAGAACGCGACGCACCTCCCCGGCGTCCGCAAGTACGCCGTCTGCATGCCCGACGGCCACCAGGGCTACGGCTTCCCGGTCGGCGGCGTCGCCGGCATCGACGCGGAGAACGGCTGTATTTCGCCGGGAGCAGTGGGCTACGACATCAACTGCGGCGTCCGCATGATGACGACGAACCTCACCTACGCGGACGTGCAGGGCCGCGAGGAGGAACTCGTCGACGCGCTGTTCGCGAACGTCCCGTCGGGGCTGGGCGGCGGCGGCGTCTACGAGGGGTCGATGGACGACGTGGAGGCGATCCTCGACCGCGGGATGGAGTGGGCGCTGGAGGAGGGCTTCGCCGTCCCCGAGGACCTCGAACACTGCGAGGACGAGGGCGTCCGGACGGACTCGGACCCGAGCAAGGTCTCGAAGAAGGCCAAGGACCGCGGGAAGAACCAGGTGGGCAGCCTCGGCAGCGGCAACCACTTCCTCGAAGTCCAGCGGGTGACAGACGTGTACCGCGAGGACGTGGCCGCCGACTTCGGGCTGGAACCCGACCAGATCGTCGTGCTGATCCACTGCGGCTCGCGCGGGCTGGGCCACCAGGTCTGTACGGACTACCTGCGGGACATCGAGCAGGCCCACCAGGGACTGCTCTCGCAGCTGCCGGACAAGGAACTGGCAGCGGCGCCCGCGGGGTCGCAGCTCGCGGAGGACTACTACGGCGCGATGTGCGCGGCCATCAACTTCGCGTGGGTGAACCGCCAGCTCATCATGCACCGCACGCGGCAGGTCTTCGAGAAGGTGTTCGACCGGTCGTGGGAGGAGATGGAGATGGACCTGCTGTACGACGTGGCTCACAACATCGCGAAGAAGGAGGTCCACGAGGTCGAGGACGGCGAGGAACGGGAGGTGTACGTCCACCGGAAGGGCGCGACGCGGGCGTTCCCCGCGGGCCGTCCCGAGGTGCCGCCCGCGTACCGGGACGTGGGCCAGCCGATCCTCATCCCGGGGAGCATGGGCGCCGGAAGCTACGTCCTGCGCGGCGGCGAGCAGTCGCTGTCGGAGACGTTCGGGTCGACGGCCCACGGCGCGGGTCGGCTGATGAGCCGCACGCAGGCCAAACAGGAGTTCTGGGGCGGCGACGTGCAGGACGACCTGCGCGAGCAGGACCACGTCTACGTCAAGGCCCAGAGCGGCGCGACCGTCGCCGAGGAGGCGCCGGGCGTCTACAAGGACGTCGACGAGGTCGTCCGCGTCTCGGACGCGCTGGGCATCGGCGACCGCGTCGCCCGCACGTTCCCCGTCTGCAACATCAAGGGTTGACGGGGCGCGTCGGTCGACCGGGGACCGAGCGGAATCGGTGACTGCCCGGCCGCGACCGGACGAGACCGGTGGGCGTTGCCGGGGCGGCCGCCGGTATCAGCCGTCGTTCCAGCGGTCGAGCACCGTCTCGTTGCGAGCCGGCGGGGTGTAGACGACGGCGATCCGGTCGCTCGCGCCGACCGGGCGGCCGTAGGCGTTCCGGCGGCTGAGCTGGACGGTGGCTCCCGGCGAGACCGTCTCGTTCGCCGACGAGTTGGCGAGCTGGCTCCACGTCACCGCCGCCTCGCCGCTCCGGACCGTGAGGTTGCCGGCCGTGAAGTTGTCCCCGCGGTCGTGGGTGACGATGAGCACCGACGCGCTGTCGATGTGCTCGAAGGTGAAGTTCGCGTTCGGTCCCGCGGCCTCGGACGCGGGGTCGGCGAGCACGTAGAGGCCGACCGACCCCGTCACGAGCAGGGTGATCCCGACGAGGATCGCGACGCCGGCGAACTCAGAGACGCCGCGGTCGCCCCTGCCCGCTCGCTCGCGTCCCCGGCTGTCACCCGTCATGTACTCCCGATAGCGCGAGCGGACACTAAACCAGCTTCGGCGGGAGTATCAGAATCGATAGGACCGGGCGGACGCTCCGCACTCGGGGAGGCGGTTCGACGGGCGGGATCGCCAGGGGGAAAGCCTTTGAGCGCGAGCGGCGACGGTTCTAGCATGATAGACGAGACGGTCGAGGAGATCGCGGACATGCAGACGCACAGTTCGTCCGTCGTCGCGGTGAAGGCGGCGGAGGCGCTGCTCTCGCTGACCGATCGGGAGTACCCGACCGTCGAGGAGTACGTCCGGACGCTCGAACGCAACAGCCACGCGCTCCGGCGGGCCAACCCCTCCCACGCCTCCCTGCAGACGACCCAGCGGGAGGTCCTCTCGACCGTCGAGGACGCCGACGCAGACTCCGTCGACGCGGCCAAGGAGGTGACCCGCGACGCCGTCGAGTCGGTCGTCGACCGCGTCCGGTCGGCCAAGGAACGGGCCGCCGAACGCGCCGTCGAGTACCTCGAGGGCGGGCCGACGCTGCTGACCCACGACTACTCCTCGACCGTCCTCGAAGCCATCGAGCGGACCGTCGATGCGGGGACCGACCTGGAGGTGTACTGCACCGAGGCGCGCCCGCGCTACCTGGGCCGGAAGATGGTGCGGACCCTCTCGGACCTCGACGGCGTCGACGCCCACCTCATCGTCGACGGGGCGGCGGGCCACTTCCTCCCGGAGATCGACCAGGTCGTCGTCGGCATGGACTGCATCGTCGAGGACACCCTCTACAACCGCATCGGCACCTACCCGCTGGCCGCCACGGCGAGCGACGCGGGCGTGCCCGTCCGGGTCGTCGGCGCGGAGGCGAAGGTCGTCACCGGCGGGTTCGCCTTCGAGAACGAACACCGCTCGGCCAGCGAGGTGATCCGCGAACCCGCCGACGGCTTCGCCGTCGAGAACCCCGCCTACGACGCGACGCCCACCCGCCTGCTCGACGCCGCTATCACCGACGAACAGGTCCACGAGTTCTGAGACCGGGGGTCACGGACGGGGGCGCGCGACTGTTCACCCTCCCCGCCGGTCACATATACATCCGGTCTTCGGGCTGCTGTTCCTCGCGGGCCTGTTCGATGCGGTCGGCCAGGTCCCGGTAGTGGCGCTGTATCTCGGCGGCGAACGACTCCATCGGGCCGGTGTCGACGCCGAGGTCGTACACGTCGTCGACGGTCTCGACGAGCCGCAGCGCCGCCTCGGCGTCGGGCGCCTGGGCGTGGGCGGGCGTCGCGTAGACGCACGCCCGGAGCGGCGAGTCGATCCCGCGGGCGAGCACGCTGGCTTTGACGCCGTCGGTGAACCCGGTGGCCATCGGGGGCACGTCGGCGTCGTCGAGGCGCGCCCGCCGGTAGTCCTCAGTGGCGACGTAGAACGTCCGGTGGTCGTCCTCGGCGTGGGGCATCTGGACGCCCGAGAGGACGACCGTCTCCGAGATGTCGGCGTCGGCGGTCCACGAGAGCAGGGCGTCGCTGAACGACCGCGCGGCGGTCGCCGGGACGAACAGTTCGCTCACGAGGACGACGACGGGGACCGACTCGGCCGAGAACAGCCGAACCGGGTGGCGGGGCGTCCCGTCGTCGAACGGCGTGATCGTCGGCAGGTCGGGGGCGGTCACGTGCCCCACGACCTCCGGGTCCAGCTGCTGGACCAGGTAGTCCGCCGCAGTCAGTCCGGCGAGGCCGAACTCGGAGAACCCGGCGATCAGCGCTTCCCCCTCGGTGTCGCCCGTCTCGCGGATCTCGAACGTCGCCTCGGCCGCCTGCTGTGGCTCCATAGCGGCGGTACGGCCAGGAGCCACAAATCGGTTTTCCGAGCGCGGACGGCGTCCGGTCGCGGCGACCGACCCGTCGGGGCTGTCGCCGGCACCGCTCTCCTGTTCGACGCTGCGATCACCGCCGATCAGGTCTGCCAGTTCTGAACCGACGGGTCGTGGTACTGGAAAAGAACTAACCCGGAGGGATCGAAACCGGAACGTATGCTGGAACGGCTTCGGGAGCGGTTCAGCGAGAGCAGCGGACCCGACTACACCGTCGATTACCAGGAGACGGTGTCCGCGTTCGAAGCGCTCGTCGACTCCGACTCCGTGACCGTCGACGGCGATACTTCGGAACTGGTCGAGCGGTTCGAGGCGATCTGTTCCGACTACCGCGATATCAGCGCCGAGATCGAGCGCGCGGTGGAGGAGGTCACCGAGGACGGCGAGGTCACGCTCTGGACCGTGACGGGCAACGAGAAACTATCAGAGTGGCAGCAGGAGAACCAGGACGTCGTGACGGAGATCGAGTCGCTGAACGACCGGTTCGACCGACTGATCGAGGACCTGGACGCCGAGGATTCGGCGCTCGACGAGGAGGGCCCGATAGCGGACGTGAACTCGTTCTACCGGAATCTGAGCCATGCCGAGTGGTTGACCCCGTGACCCGTTCCCTGACCGGTCCGGGCGGGCCGTAGACGAACAGCGCCGTCGGGCGGAAACGGACCCGATACGGTCGGCAAGCCGTGCGACGCGAACAGTCGGGGGAGTGGCCTCGGACTGCCTGTGACACAACCCTTTTGCCGGGTGGGACGGACACCACGCCATGGTCCAGTGGCTGCGGGCGCTGGCGGGCCCGGTCGCCCAGACGGGCGGCCAGGACGGCGGCACCTCGACGCCCGCCGGCGGCGAAGCGCCGTCGTGGCTGCCCGACGGGCTGGTGCGCGTCCTCGACGCCACGCCGACGCCGGTGATCCAGCTCGCCCAGTCGCTGGTCGTCATCGCCCTCGCCTACGGCGTCTCGCAGCTACTCGTCCGGTTGCTCGGGCGCCGGATCGCCCGCCGGTTCCGCCGGCCGAGCCTCACCCGGACGGCGCTGCGGGGCATCCGGGGGGTCGTCTTCCTGTTCGCGGCGTTCACGGTCATGGGCATCTACGGCTACGGCCTCGCCGACCTGACGCTCTCTGTCGCCGTCTTCTCGGCGGTGGTCGGTGTCATCCTCGCGCCCATCGTCGGCAGCGTCATCAGCGGCGTCTTCCTGCTGGCCGACCAGCCCTACGAGATCGGCGACATGATCGAGCTCGCCGACCGCAACCAGCGCGGGTTCGTCGAGGACATCACGCTCCGCTACACGAAGATCTTCACGCTCGACAACACCTTCCTCGTCATCCCGAACGGGACGATGCGCGACCGCGACGTGGTCAACTACTCCGCCGAGGACACCCGCACGCGGCAGTCGCTGGACATCCTGGTCACCTACGAGAGCGACCTGGCCCGCGCCCGACAGCTCGCCGAGGACGCGGCCCGCAACGTCGACGGCGTGGTCGGCGGGGGCCCCCGGATCCGGGTCGGCGCGGCCCGCTATCCCGCGGGGCCGACCTGCTACGTCGACGAGTTCGGCGACCACGGGATCAACCTGCGGCTGCGCTACTGGGTCGAGGAACCGTACTGGTTGCTGCGGGTCCGCTCGGCGATCCAGACCGCCTTCGACGAGGCCATCGCCGGGGAGGACGTGGAGATCGCCTACCCCCACCAGCACCTCGTCTTCGACGAGACGAGCGGCGAGATGCAGGTCGGCGTCCGCGACAGGCCCGCGGCCGACCGCCCGGAACGGCCGGACCGCGGACGACCGGCCCGGACTGGGAGCGACGACCCCTCGGAGCGACCGCCCGACCCGTCCGCCGAGAGTGACGGGGACGGCGACGACGAGCGGCCCTGAGCGGCAACCGGGTCGCCCGTCAGCGCTCGGCGGTGACCACGTCGCAGTCCAGTTCGTCGCGCAGGAACGTCTCGATGTCCGGGTCGTCGACCAGCCGGCGGATCATCCGCCGCCAGCGGCCGGCCTGCTTCTTGCCGATGACGACGATGTCGGCGTCCTCGGCGACGATCTCGTCGAGCAGCGTCTCCTCGACGAGCAGCCCCTGGCGGACGACGTAGCGGGCGTCGGGCAGCCGACCGAACTCGCGCTCGACGGCGTCTTTCAGGTCGCGGCGGGTCGGCTGGTGGTTGTCCTGGTACTGGTTGACGTGGAGCACGGTGAGCTGGCCGCCGCGCTCTTCGACGATCTCGATGGCCCGGGCGAGCGTCGCCCTGGAGTGTTCCGAGAGCGGGTAGCGGACCGGGACGACGACCTGCGTCATCGACCGGAAGTTCTCCGCCCCACCGCGTGAAACTTTCCATTGGGAACGCCGGGTCTCGGAGTGGCCCCCGGCGAAGGTTCAGTCGGCGCCCACGGCGTCGGGGATCCGCCCCTCCAGCGGGGCGTCGAGCCCGTGTTCCCGGGCGTACTCGACGATGACCTCGTACTGGAGGCCGTGGCGCTCGACCGCGTGGTCCTCGGTCAGCGTCGGGAACTCCAGGTCGGTGACGAGCAGGTAGTTCGGCACCGCGAGCGTGTAGCGCTCGTCGTCGCCGACCGGCCGACCGTCGACGTACGGCTCGTAGCCGCCGTCCTCGGCGGCGACGCGCATGCCGCTGACGTGGCCGTACCAGTAGTCGTCGAGGCCGTCGACGGCCCGGCCGTCCGCCTCCGCCACGACCGACCGGAGCTCCCCGCCGGTGACCGAGGTGACGACGACCGGCTCCTCGAACGGGCTGACGCTGATCAGGTCCGCGACCGTCACGTCGCCGGAGAGGGGCGGCCCCTCGCGGATCCCGCCGCCGTTCTGGATGGCGGCGTCGGCGCCCGTCTTCCAGCGGTAGGCGTCGGCGACGAAGTTGCCCAGCCGCCACTCGCCGCCGAGGCGCCGCTCGCGGTCCCGGGAGACCGGCTCGTCGACGTGCGCGACCACCTCGTCGAGGTCGTTGGCGGCGATCCGGTCGCGGAGCGCGGCCGCGACGGCGGGATCGGGCTCCGCCGCCTGCGTGTCGTGGCAGGTGACCGCTCCGGTGTCGAGGTCGATCTCGTAGACGTACGCCCCGGTCGCGCCCGGCCGGGTGAACGGCGTGCCGTCGACCGCGGTGGCGTGCTGGTGGTGCGAGTGGCCCGCGAGCACGGCGTCGACGCCGGTCTCCGCGGCGATCGCGCGGGCGTCCTCGTCGTTCGTGTGGGCGAGCGCGACCACGTGGTCGGCGCCCGCCTCGCGGAGCCGTGGGGTCTCCCGGGCGACCGCCTCGACGGGGTCGCCGAACTCCAGCGGCTCGGTGCCTGGCGTCATCTCCGTGGTCGCCGGGTCGAGGACGCCGACGACGCCGACGGTCGCGTCCGCCACGTCGACGAGGACGCGGGGCTCGACGCCCGCGTCGGCGCCGAACCGCTCGCCGTCCAGGTCGACGTTGGCGAGCGTCCACCGCTGGGGCGCGTCGGCGATCACCGCCCGGAGGGCGTCGAACCCGTGGTCGAAGTCGTGGTTGCCGACCGTCTCGACGTGGGGGTCGACCGCCTCGAAGAAGTCCAGCGACTGGCGGCCGTCGGTGACCAGCGAGAGCACGCCGGGGCCGGTGTTGTCGCCCGAGCCCGCGACGAGCGCGTCCGGTCCGCGCCGGTCGGCCAGCAGACCGGCCACGCGGGCGACCCGCTCGGGCGTGTCGTAGGCGTTCTCGACGTCGGAGTAGTGGAGGAGGCGGGGCGACATCCGTCGTATCGCAGTCGCCACGGGCCCATATCGTCTTCGGTGGCCGGTCGGCCGGTCACACGCCGGGATCCGACCGCCGGCGTCGGCCCCCACGAGGGGGCGGAGTCCGGCCCGGCCGCCGGTTCCTGCCACGGACGGAAGGACTTTGGGCGGCGTGGCCCTCACCTCGGATATGGAGACGAAGACCGGTCCCGACGCGGAGACGCTGTACGTCGACACCGAGGACGCCGAGCGCGGGGCGGAGGGCCCCTTCTTCGTCGTCTACCGGACGCCCGACCGCGAGCGCCGCTGGGGGTACTTCTGCGGCAACTGCGACTCCTTCCGGACGGCGATGGACTCGATGGGGCGGATCAAGTGCAACGACTGCGGCAACCTCAAGAAACCCGACGAGTGGGACGCCGCCCACGAGTGACGCGGCTGCGAGGCCACGCCGATGTCGAGGTGGCGCCACGCTGCCCCCGTTCGGCCCCGCGTAACGAGGCGCTACCGGTCGAGGGGGACAGGTCCGCACTCCCGTCGACTGTGAACCGTAGGAACACTTATCCCGGATCCCGTGGTAACTGCACACGAATGAGGGCTGTTACCAAGCACCTCGACGAGAAGGCCCGGTCGATCTTCGCAGACCTCGGATACACGGTGACCGACAGCGGCGGCGAGTACCTGGCCGAACGGAAGTGGCGTGTCGTTCACGTCACACCGGCCGAGGAGTTCGACGAGACGCCCGACTCGGGGGAGTACCGGTGTTTCGTCGCGTGGTCCGAGGACGTGCCCGAGCTCGAACGCCGCCTGGAGACCGCCGACCCGGACTACGAGTGGGCGATCATGGGTGTCGACGAGGACGGCGACTACGAGGTCGCCTGTCACCGCAACGCGGCCTGACCGCTCGCCGGCGCCTCGACGCTGTTCTCCCGCACGGCGATCCCGGGGAGCCGTTAGCGTTTCCTTGGTGGAGCCGAATCCCTGTGGGTAGCATGGCACAACGGGACCTCGGCGAGCTGCTGACCGACACCCGGGTCAACGCCGGCGCCGCGTGGGTGCTGGTCGGCGTCGTCGGCCTGGTCTGTATCGAGAGCGTCGCCACGGGCGACCTCCTGTGGGCGGCGTTCGCCGCGACCGTCGGGGTCGTGGTCGCGCTGCCGGCGCTGGTGCGGCGGAACCCGCGCGCGATGCCGCCCGCCGAGGTCGTCCTGCTCGCGGGCCTGCCGGTCGTCGGGCGCGCCGTCGCCACGCTGCAGGTGACCAGCACCGTCGCGACCTACCTCTCGATCGCCGCGTTCGCGCTGCTGGTCGCGGTCAACCTCCACCTGTTCACCCCCGTCGAGATGAGCGTCGGCTTCGCCGTCCTGTTCGTCGTCGTCACGACGCTGGGCGCGGCGGGCCTGTGGGCGCTCGCGCGCTGGGGGTCGGACGTCCACCTCGGGACCACGCTCCTGCTCGACCCCGGACCCGACGGCGTGCTCTCCGACGCCGACCTCGAAACCATCGAACACGAACTGATGGTCGAGTTCGTCGGCTCGGGGATCGCCGGCCTGGTCGCCGGGCTCGTCTTCCGGTTCTACGTCAAGCGGCGGGCCGTCGTCGAGGGCCGGGCCCGGGGTGAGACGGCGTGAGGATCCGCGACCGCCTCGGGATCTCGACCCGGCAGCAGCGCCGGCTCACCTGGCTGATGGAGCTGGTCATGCTCGGCGTCTTCCTCTACGGCGTCTGGAGGCTGAACGTGAAGATCATCGCCAACGCCGGCGTGGCGCTGCTGATCGCGCAACTCGTCCCGGTACTGGAACGCGACTACGGCGTCCCGCTCGACGCCGGGCTGACGCTGTGGATCACCAGCGCCGTCTTCCTCCACGCCTTCGGGACCATCGGCACCGGCGGCGAGAGCTTCTACGTCTCGATCCCCTGGTGGGACCACATGACCCACGCGCTGTCGTCGTCGGTCGTCGCCGGCGTCGGCTACGCCACCGTCCGCGCGCTCGACGAGCACTCCGACCAGATCAACCTGCCGCCGCGGTTCGTCTTCGTCTTCATCCTCATGTTCGTCCTCGCCTACGGCGTCTTCTGGGAGATCATCGAGTTCACGATCGGCGTGGTCGCCTCGATGGCCGGGACCGAGACGATCCTGACCCAGTACGGCCTGGAGGACTCGCTGTGGGACCTCGTCTACAACACGCTCGGCGCCGTCGTCGTCGCGATCTGGGGCACCGCCCATCTCAACGACGTCTCCCACTACATCCGGGACCGCCTCGACGAGCGGGCCGCGTGAGCGAGCGCGGACCCGTCGGCCGCGCCCGCCGGGGCGAACGCCCGTCGGTCGACGCGCCACCTCGCTCTGTCGCCCGGCCGAACCTTTTGTACCGTGGGGGCGTACCACACAGCGCGATGGTATTCAAGAAGATCACACTGATCGGGACGAGCAGCGAGAGCTTCGACGAGGCGGTCGACGACGCGGTCGACCGCGCGGAGGAGACCCTGCAGAACGTCAAGTGGGTCGAGGTCGAGGAGATGGGCGTCGAGGTGGCCAGCGTCGAGGGTCGGGAGTACCAGGCCGAAGTCGAGGTGGCGTTCGAACTGGAAGACTAGGTACGGAAGCTCTCGCCGCAGCCGCACTCGCTGACGACGTTGGGGTTCCGGACGTGGAACCCCTCGCCCTGGAGCCCGCCCTCGAAGTCGAGCACCGACCCCTCCACGTAGTCGATGCTCGCCGGGTCGACGAACACGCGCAGCCCGTGATGTTCGTGGACGGTGTCGTCGTCCTCGGGCTCGAACTCGAAGCGCATCCCGTAGGACAGCCCCGCGCAGCCGCCCTGCTGGACGAACAGGCGCAGCCCCGCCACGTCGGTATCCATGTCCTCGTCCTCGAGGAGCGAGACGGCCTCCTCGGCGGCCGCCTCCGTGACCTCGATGCCCTGCCGGTCCGGGTCGGGCTCGGGCTCCGTCGTGGAACTCATACCCTTGAGTTTCGCCCCGAACGTGTTAACCCTGACGGCGGGGCGACGGCCGCGCCGGCTCGCGGCCGCCGCCGTCCCGGCTCGCTACAGGCGCTTCTGGAAGACGTATTCGGTCGCGGTGGTGCCCGCGAAGTCGGTCTCCTGCTCGTCGACGCGCTCGAAGCCGACCGCCTCGTAGAAGGCGACGGCGCGGTCGTTGCCGGCCAGCACCTCCGCCTCGTAGGCGGTCACGTCGCGGTCGTACAGCGCCTGCTCGACCTCCGCGACGAGGTTGCGGCCGATCCCCTCGCGCCAGTGGTCGGGGTCGACGTACAGGCGGTAGACCTGGTGGACGCGCCGGGGCGGGTGCGGTCCGGCGTGGGCGTAGCCGACGACCTCGCCGTCGACGACGGCGACGAAGAAGTCCTGTGCCTCGTGCTCGACGCCGGCCTCGATGGCGTCGTCCTCGTACCACTCGTCGAGCATCGTCTCGACCGTCTCCTCGCCGAGGATGTCGTCGTAGGCTGTGTGCCACGCGTCGGCGGCGACCCGCTGGACCCCGGCCACGTCGCCGGCGTTCGCCGGCCGATAGCGCACGTCCTCTGTCATGCCCGACCGAACGACGTTGCGCCGGAAAGACCTGACGACCCGCGGCGCGTCCGACCCGGGACAGGCCCGGTAACCCCGCGCTACTCGTCGGCCCGCTCGGCGTCCGTGTCAGTGTCGTCGCCGGCTTCGCCGGTCTCGTCGCCGCCCTCGCCGGACGCGTCGCGCTCGAAGCGCGCGTCGACGCTGTGTGCGTGGGCCTCCAGCCCTTCGGCGTCCGCCAGGGTCGTGACGGTGTCGCGCAGGTCGCCGAGCGCGTCCGCGGAGAGGCGCTGGACCGTCGTCGACCGGAGGAAGGTGTCGACGGAGAGCCCGCCGGTCACCCGGGCCTTGCCGTTGGTCGGGAGGACGTGGTTCGTGCCGGTCGCGTAGTCGCCGGCGGCGACGGGGCTGTAGGGGCCGAGGAAGGCGCTGCCGGCGCTGGGGACCCGGTCAAGCAGCGCCTCGGCGTCGTCGGCCTGGATCGAGAGGTGCTCGGGGGCGTACTCCTCGGCGAACAGCACGGCCTCGGGCATCGACCGGGCGAGGAAGACGCCGCTGGCGTCCCGGTCGAGCGCCGCGCGGATCGTCTCCTCGCGGTCGCGGCCCGCGGCGTGGTCGTCGACGGCCGCGGCGACCGCCTCGGCCGTGTCCTCGTCGTCGGTGACGGCGACGACGGAGCTCGTCTCGCCGTGTTCGGCCTGGGCGACCAGGTCCGCCGCCACGAGCGACGGATCCGCCGTCTCGTCGGCGACGACCAGCACCTCGCTCGGCCCCGCGAGGAAGTCGATCTCCACGTCGCCCCGGACCTCGGCCTTGGCGGCGGTGACCCACTGGTTGCCGGGCCCGACGACCTTCTGGACGGCGTTTATCGTCTCGGTGCCGTAGGCGAGCGCGGCGACCGCCTGCGCGCCGCCGACCTGGTAGACCGCGTCGGCGCCGGCGACCTCGATGGCCGCCAGCGTCACCGGGTTGATCTCCTCGGCCGGCGGGGTCGCCACGGCGACGTGTTCGACGCCCGCGACGACCGCCGGGATCACGCCCATCAGCACGCTGGAGGGGTAGGCGGCCGTCCCGCCCGGGGCGTAGACGCCGACCGTGTCGAGCGGCCGGAAGCGCCGGCCGAGTTCGCGGCCGGCGAAGTCCTCGGTCCAGTCCTCGGGCAGCTGGCGCTCGTGGAACTCGCGGACGTTGGCCGCCGCGTCCTCGATGGCCGCGCGGGTCTCCGCGTCGATCTCGTCGTAGGCACGCTCGACGCGGTCGGTCACGTCGAGGTTGCCGACCTCGACGCCGTCGATCTCACGCGAGAGGGTCCGCAGGGCCGCGTCGCCCTCCGACCGCACGCGGTCGACGATCTCGCGGGCGTCGTCGCGGACGGCCTCGACCCCGGCGTCGCGGTCGAACAGCGCCGCCCGCTCGTCGGGACCCAGCTCGTCCACCCGTCGCACGTTCATGCTGCGTCCTTGCCGCGACTGACCCATACGACTTGCTATCGCGACCGGCAACGGGCGGCGGACGGTCACGAGGGCGGCGACGGTCGCGGAGCCCCCGGGGTCACCCCTGGACGTACCACCAGGCGGTGACGACGAGGATCATGAACAGCCCGCCGAGGAAGAAGGCGACCGCCGGGTCGGCCAGCAGCGAGTCGCCGCCGCCGGCGACCTGCCGGGCACCGTCGACCGTCTCGGCCGGGATCTGCGTCTCGGTGTCGAGGGTGATCGTCCCCGAATCCATGCCCGTCTCGGTCGGCGTCGGCGACGGCGAGTCCGTCGGCGTGGGGGTCGACCGGGGCGTCGCCGTCTCCGTCGCGGTGGGCGTCGCGGTCGGTGCGGGCGTCGCGGCCTGGGTCTCGGTCGGCGCGGCCGTGGGCGAGGGCGTCGCTGCCGGCGTGGGCGTCCCCGCGGGCGTCGGTGACGGGGTACCGGCCGGCGTCGCCGACGCGGTCTCGGCGGGCGTCGCCGAGGGGGTCCCCGCGGGCGTGGCGGACGGGGCCTCCGTCGCGGCTCCCGGCTCGGGCGTCGGACTCGGGGTCGCCTCGCCGGCGTCCGTCTCCCCGCCGCCGAACACCCCGACATCGCCGTCGCCGGTGGTCGTGGCCTCCCCGGCGGCGTCGTCCGCTCCCGCGTCGGCACCCCCACCGTCTCCGCCGTCGGCAGCGTCTCCGCCGTCGCCGCCGTCGGCATCGGCAGTACCGTCGCCGCCGCCCCCGTCCCCACCGCCGGCGCTACCGTCCCCGGCGTCGCCGCCGTCGGCGCCGGACTGCGACCCCATCCCGAAGGAGACTCCGTAGTCGCCGAGCCGTCCGCCGGACTCGCCGAACAGCCGCCGGACGGCGAGGCTCGCGACCGCCAGCAGGCCGACCGAGCCCAGCAGCCGCGTCAGCGCCGTCTTCAGGCGCGAGCGGTCGTGCTCCTGGCCGGCGAACAGCACGAGCGCCTCGCTCGCCGGCGCGTAGATGGTCATCTCCGTGCCCTTCTCGGAGTAGCCCTCCCCCGCCGGCTGGATCAGGTCGGCGTCCTCCAGCCGCTCGACGTGGTAGTGGACGTTCTGGAGGGAGGTCCCCACCTCGTCGCGGATCTCCGGCGGCGTCTTCGGCTCCTCGTACAGCGTCGCCAGGATCTTCCGTGCGGTGTCCGACGAGAGCGCGGACAGCGCCTCCTCGGTCGCCTCGTCGTCGAGGTCGAGGACCTTCGGCTCGTCGGGCGTCCGCGTCGGCTCCGACTTGAACGGCAGCAGACGACCCATTGCCATAGCACAGATGGCCGACCGTAATGGGCTTTCCCAAAAGACAAAAACGCGTTTGAAGCTCGAACCTGCCCCAGGAGCCGTCAGCACCGGCTACCGGTAGAGCCGCGAGAGTATGTGCAACGACGACAGAACCACCGCCAGCCCCACCTCGCCGATCAGGACGAACAGCAGCGCGGCCGACCGCTCGGCCGGCGGCAGGACGACCGCGTAGACGTACCAGCCGGTTCCGACCGCCAGCGAGAGGAAGAGGACGTGGACCAGGATCCACGGCCCGAGCCGGCGGAGCGCGGTCAGGGCGCGTCGCGTCGCCGGGTCCGACGACCGCCCGGCGCCCGACCGGCTCTCGGCGGCCCCCCAGAAACTGGTCGTCGCGTACGACCCGGACGGCCGCCGGGTCCGTCGCCGCGCCCCGCTCGCCGCGTCACCGGTCGCGGACTCCCGGCTCCTCGGCCCCGACGCCGCCGCGCCGCCGGCTGTCGCCGTGGCCGTGGCGCCGCCGGTCGTCCCGCCGTCGCCCGGCGCTCCGTCGCCGCCGTTCGGCGCTCCGTCGCCGTTCGACGCCCGACCGCTGCTGGGCCCGGTCGAACCGGACGAGGCACTCCCGGACCCCGAGCCCGCCGGTCCCGGATCCGACGATCCGGCGCCGGTGGCTCCGGTCGTGGTCCGGCGGGCGCGGTCTTCGGTAGCCGACCCCGTCGCGGTCGAGGACCGGGCGGACGGCGACCGGCGGCTCTCCGCCGTTCGTCCGGCCCACGTCCCGGTAGACCCGTTCCGGGCGGGCCCGTCGGCCGGGTCGTCGGAAGCGTCCCGCGCCCCGTCGCCCGCGCCGTCGGAACCGTCCCGCGCCCCGTCGGTCGGGTCGTCGGCGGACGGGACGGTTGCATCCGTCGAGGACTCGGTCGTCCAGAGGCTCGGATCGGCGTGCGATTCGACGTACGCGCGGTGGCCGAGCCGGTCGTACCGCGCGCGCTCGGCCGCGTCGAGCAGCGTCTCCTTCGCGACGGTCAGGCGCCTGAACCGGTCGGCCGCGTCGGGGTCGGCGCTCACGTCCGGGTGGTGCTCCTTGACGCGCTCGCGGTAGGCGGCGCGGATCGCTTCCTCGTCGGCGTCGGGTCCCACCCCGAGGACGCCGTAGAACGTCCCGTTCATACACCCAGCGACCGCTTCGGGCTGTTCTTTCGACTTCACCTACAAGTAATTTGCTACCGGAGAGCCGAGTCACGGCCCGAAATCCGCGGGTTCGTCACGAAATTCGCGCGGTCGTCCCGTCAGGTCGGTCGGCCGCGGTCGCTACGTCTCGGTCCGTCTCCCCCCGTCCGCGACCGCGCGGCTCCCGGCCGCGGCCGTCCGCCCGGTCTCGCCCAGTTCGGGGTGGCAGTCCTCGCAGACCCAGGCTACCGTCCGGTGGGTCATCGTCTCCGTCCGCTCGCGGCGCCGCCACGCGCGGAACACGTCGTCGCCGCAGTGGTCACATTCTACCATCGTACCCGAACGTGTGCGAGACGTTCACATATAGCTTGCCCTGAAACGGATACCGACGCCCGGGAAGCCGTAAGATCACCTTATACATCGGGTGGACCGCCGGCCGCTGGGCGGTCGGTCCAATCGCTCGACGCCGGTCGACAGGAGGGAATCCCTTTTGGCGCGGACGGGCGTATAGACGGGTGAGAATGGCAACGAGTGAACGGTCCCCGCTTCGAACGGTAGTCGCGCTCGTCTCCGCCCTCGGCCTCGGCGGCGGCGGGCTGGCGTTCGGGTTCGTACTCGCCTCCGTCGCCGCCGCCGTACTGACTCTCGGACTCGGTATCGAGATCTCGCCGGCCGCGGTGATCGTCCTGAGTCTCGTCTTCGTACAGGGCGTGGGCTGTGCCGGCGTCGCGTTCGCGTATCTGAAACTCCGGCCCGTCGTCGGCCCCGAGGTCAGGTCGCTCCTCGGGTTCGACGGCGTCCCCGGGCCGTTCGACATCGACGCCGACCTGCCGGACCTCCGTGCGGTCGCCGTCGTCGTCGGCGGCTACGTCCTCGCGCTCGGCGCCGCCTTCGCCGGGTCGATCCTCGTCACGCTGCTTCAGGTCGACACCGGCACCAACCAGGCCGCCGAGATCGGGATGGAGAACCCCGAGGTCCTGCTGATCCTGATCCCCGCGTCGATCCTGGTCATCGGCCCGGGCGAGGAACTGCTCTTCCGCGGCGTCGTCCAGGGGCGGCTCCGCGAGGTACTCGGGCCCGTTGCGGGCATCCTCCTCGCCAGTACCGTCTTCGCGGGCCTCCACTGGTTCGCGCTGACCGGCGGCTCCGCGGCCGGCAACTTCGTCGCGCTGGCGGTGCTCGTCGGCCCGTCGCTGGTCTTCGGGGCGGCCTACGAGCTCACCGACAACATCGTCGTGCCCTCGCTGATCCACGGGATCTACAACGCGACGCTGTTCACGCTGCTGTACGTCGTTGTGGCCTTCGGCGACCAGCTGCCCGACCAGCAGAACGTGGCCGCGGCGGCGATCGCGCTCCTCTGACCCCCTACAGCGCGGAGAGCGCGAGGAGGACCGGCGGATACGCGCCGAGCACCGTCGCGCTGACGACGCCCATCAGCGCGCTCGCCCGGTCGGCGTCGGCGGCGACCCGGCCGGTGTACGTCGCCCACGCCGAGTAGAGGCCGACCAGCGACAGCGCCATCGTCGCTGCCCGCCCGAGCGCCCCCCACTCCCGCCCGACCCAGGCGAGGGCGAATCCGAGCCCGGCGAACAGCCCCGCGGCCAGCGCGAAGAACACGACCGTCTCGAACACCGGTTCGGGCGGTTCCGCCTCGCCCTCCGGCGGCGGCGGTTCGTAGTGGCGGCGCGTGACGACCGCGACCCCGCCCGCGCCCAGCAGCGAGACGACCGCGATGGCCGCGGTCTCCGGGTCGACTGGCATGGGTGCGTCGTTCGAAACGACGTGTCTTAACGGTGGGCGACTTCCGACGGCGCGGTCGCTGTCCGTTCGGGTGGTGTCGCCCGGAACACTAACGACCGACATCATCCCAGGCGGCGTGCCGTGGTCAGCCGGGAAACCCTCGTGCCGGGCGGGTGGCGGGTAGCGCCACCGGCTGCCGCACCGGCAGACGCCGCTGCGGCGGGAAACCGTCAGGTTTCCCAGTGTGCCGAGGCGACCGCGACCCCTCGGCCGGTCGGCGCTTGCGGCGCCACTCGGTGTCGCGTGCCCGGGTTCGCCGCGCGGTCATCGCTCCCGTACGGGTGCGCTCGGGCGGGGACTGAAGGCACGCACTCCGAGTAGTCGGCCGGGACGATTAAACGCTCCGCACCGCCGACCGGGACGCCGACGGGAACGACGGGAGACCACAGGACGGCACCGAAACCGGCTCAGAGGATCGTCGGGGAGGCGAGCAGCCCGCCGACGACCAGGAGGGCGGCGGCGACGACCGACGCCGCGAGGAAGAACGGGCGGGCCTCGCGAGCGGGCTCGCGGACCTTCCGCTGGTCGAACCCGTCGGCGAGTTTGCTCGACCCGATTTCGACGAGCGCGGCGAGGCCGAGCCACAGCGCGACCATCGTGAGGACGAGGTGGCCGCGGCCGGTCCCGGTCAGCGACTCGACGGTGTAGCGACCGGTGCCGCCGGCGAGGTGCCCGCCCGAGGCGAGCAGGGCGAGCGCGCTCGCCCGCGAGACCCACCGCAGTTTCTCGACGACGGCCCGGAGCGGTTCGGCGTTGGCGGTGCCGTCCTGCGCGGTGGGCAGGACGCCGAGGGTGACGAAGACGACGCTGCCGGTCCACACCCCGCCGAAGACGAGGTGCAACACGTACATCGCCGTGTCCAGCGCTGACATACGCGTCCCGGAGGACGCGACTCCCTTGAAGCTACCCACTTCCGGCGGTTCGCGGTCCTCGCCGGCGACGGGGGTCTCCCGCCACCGGCTCACGGCGTGTGAGCACGCTTAAGACGCGGCCGGCGTTCCCTTCCGATATGGAACCACGGGACCTCTCCGACCACACCGTCTACCGCGCCGGGAGGGGCATCGAGGAGGTGGCCCGCGACCTCGGGCTCGACCCCGACGACCTCGTGAAGCTCTCCTCCAACGAGAACCCCTTCGGCGCCAGCCCGGAGGCCGTCGAGGCCGTCCGCGAACACGCCGACCGCGTCTCCAGCTACCCCAAGTCGGCCCACACCGACCTCACCGAGAAGGTCGCCGACCGTCACGGCCTGGACCCCGAACAGATCTGGCTGACCCCCAGCGGCGACACGGCGCTGGACAACGTCGCCCGGGCGTTCATCGAGCCCGGCGACCGCGTGCTCGTCCCGAAACCCGGATTCGCCTACTACCCGATGTCGGCCCGCTACCACCACGGCGAGGTCGACGAGTACCGCCTGGAGAAGGCCGAGGACTTCGCACAGACGCCCGAGACGGTCCTCGACGCCTACGACGGCCACCGGATCGTCTACGTCACCTCCCCGCACAACCCGACGGGCTCGGAGATGAGCCTGGCGGACGTGCGGACGGTCGCCGAGGCGACCGACGAGGAGACGCTCGTCGTCTACGACGAGGCGTACGTCCACTTCACGGACTCCCCCACGGGGATCGAGCTCGTCGAGGACCGGGAGGACGTGGCCGTGATCCGCACGTTCTCGAAGGCCTACGGCCTGGCGGGGATGCGCCTGGGCTACGCCGTCGCGCCCGCGGAGTGGGCCGACGCCTACGCCCGCGTGAACACCCCCTTCGGCGTGACCGAGTTGACGTGTCGCGCCGGCCTGGCCGCGCTCGACGACGACGACCACGTCGAGCGGACCGTCGAGACGGCGAAGTGGGCCCGCGAGTACATGCACGAGCGCCTGGAGGCGAAGACCTGGGAGAGCGGCGGCAACTTCGTCCTCGTCGAGGTGGGCGACGCGAGCGCCGTCGCCGACGCCGCCCAGCGCGAGGGGGTCATCGTCCGCGACTGCACCAGTTTCGGCCTGCCCGAGTGCATCCGGATCACCTGCGGGACGGAAGACGAGACCCGCCGGGCAGTCGAGACGATCAACGAGGTCCTCGCGGAGGTGTCGGCGTGACGCCCGCCCGGCGGTCGCCCGCGGACCGGTCCGCGGGAGGGGTCGCCTGATGCGCGTCGCCGTGACCGGCACCCCCGGGACGGGGAAGACGACGGCCGTCGAGCGGCTGGCGGACGCGGACGGGCCCGCCGCCGACCTCGACGCCCTCCACCTCAACGACGTGATCCGCGAGGAGGACTTCGTCGTCGAACACGACGAGGAGCGCGATTCGGCGGTCGCCGACATCGACGCCGTCGCCGACTACCTCGACGGCCGCGACGACGCCCTCTTCGAGTCCCACCTCGCCCACCACTTCGACGCCGACCGCGTGGTCGTCCTGCGCTGTCACCCCGAGGAGCTGGAGCGGCGGCTGACCGAGCGGGGCGAACCGGCGGCGAAGGCCGAGGAGAACGCCGAGTCGGAGGCGCTGGACGTGATCCTCGCCGAGGCCGTCGAGCGCCACGGCGAGGAGGCCGTCTACGAGGTCGACGCGACCGACATGGACCCCGACGAGGTGGCGGCCGCCATCGAGGCAGTCGTCGCCGGCGAGCGCGAGCCCCAGGCCGGTACAGTTTCGTTCGTGGACTATCTATGACCGTATCCGGATGACTCTGGACCGGTTCCGCCCCGCGGTGAAAGGCGCCGTCGCGCCGTCGGTCACGCTCGCGAAGCGCGTCGGCCTGACGCCCAACGGGGTGAGCGTGCTCGCGCTGGCGCTCGCGCTCGTCGGCGGCGCCGCCTTCGCCGTCGCGCCGCGCCGCGACCCCCTCCTCTATCTCGGCGGCGCCGTCGCGGTGGCGCTCAACGGCTGGCTCGACCTCGTCGACGGCGAACTCGCACGCGAGACGGGCACCGGGAGCGACGCCGGCGACCTGCTCGACCACGTCCTCGACCGCTACGCCGACATCGTGATGATCGCCGGGCTCGCGGCCGGCATCGACGCCTACGCCCTCGGCCTGGCCGCCGTCACCGGCGTCCTGATGACCTCCTACCTCGGCACCCAGGCCCAGGCGGTCGGCCTCGACCGCGTCTACGGCGGGCTCGTCGGCCGCGCCGACCGCCTGGCGCTGGTCGTCGCCGTCGGCGCGGTCGCCGCGTTCGTCACGGAACCGCTCTCGGGGCTGACTATCGTGGGGTGGCTGCTCGTCTTCTTCGCCGTCGTCGGCCACTTCACCGCCGTCCAGCGGTTCTACTACGCGATGAAGGCACTCTGAGGGGCCCGCGGTCGCCAGCGAGGCCCGACGATCCCGGTCCGACCCGTCCGCGGCCGCTTCGCCCTCGATCGACTGCGAGAAGACTACGGATTCGTCCCGCTCTGTGGCCGACCACTTTCACGGCCGAAAACGGCCCGTCATTCGCGAGACGGCGCGGCGATCGGGCACGGAATTCCGTCTCCACTTTCACCGCGGAGGTGCGGCTAACGGCTTTTGTACCGGCGTCACTGCTCCCGGATATGACGGCGAGCGAGTACGCGAGCGACGGCCGGACGGGCGACCGTCGGGCGCAGACGGAGCGAGCGGACGACGAGGAAGTGCCGTGGCACCGGCGGCGCTGGACGACGATCGTACTGGAGGAGTGCGGCGGCGGCTGGCGGGCGACCCAGACCGGCGTCGCCGCGGAGGGACACGGCGACACCGCGGCGGACGCCGCCGCGGCGTACTGCCGGCGGATCGCCGGGACCGGCGACCGGCGCGGAGGGAGTGAGGGCAGCGAGCGCGACCCGGTGGAGACGGGAGCAACGGCGTCGAACGGGCGAGGGGGTCGCGATGGCTGACGCGCGGCGGCCGGGTGCGCGAGTGGTCTACCGGTGTCGCGGCTGCGGGTTCGCGTTCGGCGTCGGGAGCCCGGGTGCGGTGCCGTGCCCGCGGTGTGGCTGTATCGGCGACCACGACCGGACGGGGACGACGGCGGGGGCGACGGATGGTGGCCCCTGAGGAGCTGGCGGACCTGCTGGCGGACCCCTACCGGGTGGCCTGCCCGAACGGCCACACGGCGCTGAAACCCGCCGCGACGACGCCCAGCGCCTACTGCCGGAGCTGCCGGGAGTCCTACCACGCCAGCGAGCTGGTCGACCGACGGTCCGAGCCCGACGCCTGCAAACCGTACCGCAACGCGAAAGACTAAGTGTGCGTGGCAATAACATGCAGGTGGAGCCATACGGGGCTCCCGACGTGAACCAGCGTCGTGAACTCCCGGAATATTGGCACCGTGCACGAACGAGCGGGCGAACCGCGACGGGTCCTGGCCACCCCGTCGCACCTCGAGGTTTTTATCGACGCAACTGGGCGAGAGCGGCAGATACCGCGTTCTCGGACGAGTCCGGCGAGTGCGCGCGCAGTGGCGAGTCCGCGACCGCAGACGAACGGATGATCGTGGACGAGTGGGCGACTGCCGACAGCGTGAAAGCCCCCGCTCGCTCCGGTCGAGGGGCTCGCTGCGCTCGTTGCAGTGCTTGCGTCGCCCGTCTTCCCGGAGCGAGCGGCCCCTTTCATTCCCGCCCGCATCGGCTGGTCGGTCAGTCTGTACGGGCGGGAATGAAAGGGGCGACCCGTTCGGCGAACCCGGACGACGCAAGCACCGCAGGGCGAAGCCCGAGGAGCGTGGTTCGAGAGAGCGAAGCTCTCTCGTCATCCCGGAAATCTCCGATTTCCGGAGACAGCGAGGCCCGGGAGCCGAACGGGTCGGAGCTTTCACGCTGTTCGCGGGCACGAGTCGGTGGGCAGTCGTGGCGGGTATCGCCATCTCGGAATCGGTGCCCGTGTCCGCTCCGACCACTCCTGCGAAGACCCACCGGATGACCGTTCGAACCCGTCGGCCAGTAACTCTATTGGGGAGGGCGGAAACGGGAGTGTGTGAACGGACGCTGGGGCGCTCGCGGGCTCTCGGAGAACGTCATCCTCCTGGCGATGGCGCTGGCGGCGGTGTTGCTGGCGATGTCGCTGGTCACGTCCATCTCGGGCGGCCCGGCCGAGCCCGACCGGCCGCGGGCGAGTTTCGTCTTCGAGACCGACGGGACCGACGTGGTCGTCACCCACTACGGCGGCGACCGGCTCAACGGCTCGCACGTCCACGTCGAGTCGGCGACTCGCGGCCGACTCGGCGCATTCGCCGGCACCGACAGCGCCTGCGCGACGCCGGTCGAGAACGTCACCCGCGGCAGCGAGTGCCGGGTCCCCGGTGCGGCCTACGAACCGCTCTACGTCGTGTGGGACGGGTCGGCCGGCGACCGGCTGATCCTCGACCGCCGGCCCGCGGACCCGACGCCCTCGCCCACCCCGACTGCGACGCCGAGTCCCACGCCGACGCCGACGGCCACACCCACGGCGACCCCGACGCCAACGCCGACCTCGACACCGGACATCGGGACGCCGACGGAGGGTACCACAACACCGAACGGGACGGTCACGCCGGGACCGAACAGCACTGCCGGACCGACCGGGACCGCTGCACCGAACGGGACCGCCGCGCCGACTGGAACGGACGACGGTGGGGCGGAGACGCCGTCGGGAACGGCGACAGCTGCCCCGACCGGCGCCGACACCCCGACGGGCGCGGAGACGCTGGCCCCGACGCCCGCGGGCGGATGACCGGCGAGTGTGGCGAGGGGTTCTTGACGCGCGGCGCCAGAAGTCCGACAGAGACGATGCCCGCGAGCGAGCGCGGCGATCCGGTACGCGGGAAGCCGACGGCCGGAGGGCGGCCATGAGCGGCGACCTCGGGAGCCTGGGGGCCGACGCGACGCCCGACCAGGTGGTCTGTCACGTCGACATGGACTGTTTCTACGCGGCCTGCGAGCGACTCCGGGAGCCGGCGCTGGAGGGCCAGCCGCTCGTCGTCGGGATGGGCTACGAGTCCGAGCAGACCCACGGCGCGGTCGCCACCGCCAGCTACGAGGCCCGCGAGTTCGGCGTCGAGAGCGCGATGGCCATCTCCGAGGCGCTCGAACGGCTCCCCCGGAAGGTCGAGGCCGCACGCGACCCGGAACTCGACGTCGAGGAGGCGGGCTTCTACCGGCCGGTCGACCTCGATTTCTACGACGAGGTCGCCGCGGACGTGAAGGCGATCCTCCACGACGCCGCCGACGTGGTCCGGGAGGTCAGCATCGACGAGGCGTATCTCGACGTGACCGACCGGGTCGACTGGGACGAGGTCGAGGCGTTCGCGGCGGAGCTGAGGGAACGCATCGACGAGGAGGTGGGCGTCGCCGCGAGCGTCGGCGTCGCGCCGACGATGAGCGCGGCGAAGATCGCCAGCGACTACGACAAACCCGAGGGGCTGGTCGTCGTCGAACCCGGCGAGGTGCGGGAGTTTCTCGCGCCGCTGGACGTGGCCGAGATCCACAACGTCGGGCCGGTCACCGCCCGCCAGTTGCGCGAGATGGGCATCGAGACCGCGGGCGACCTGGCGGCGGCCGACCCCGAGCGCGTCCGGGAGACGTTCGGCGAGCGCGGACTGGAGGTCCGCCGGTTCGCCCGCGGCGAGGACCCCCGCGAGGTGACGCCCGTCGGCGAGCCGAAGAGCCTCTCGCGGGAGTCGGCGTTCACCGAGCCGACCGACGACACCGAGCGCAAGCGCGAGAAGGTCCGCGCGCTGGCCGCCGACGTGGCCGAGCGCGCGCAGCGCGAGGGCGCGCTGTACCGGACCATCGGGATCAAGGTGGTCACGCCGCCCTACGACGTGAACACGCGCGCCGAGTCGCTACCCGGCCCCGTCGACGATCCCGACCTGCTGGAGTCGACGGCACTCGACCTCCTGGAGGAGTTCGACGACGACCGGGTCCGCAAGCTCGGCGTCCGCGTCTCGAAGCTCGACTTCGCGGAGAGCGACCAGGCTAGCCTCGCCGGATTCGAGGGGTCGAACGGCGGGGACGGCGGAGCGGACGGCTCGGGCGAGCCGGAGTCCTCGGACGGGTCCGGCAGCCGCGACGCTTCGGAGGGATCCGGCAGCCGCGATGTCACGGGCGGGGCCGCCGGCGACGACGCCCACGACGGCCAGCGCTCGCTGCGGGACTACGAGTAGCGCGGGGCCGATACCGGGGATTGTTATCGGAGAGCGTCCAACGGGCGAGCCATGCGACTGGCACGACTGCAGACCCCGGAGGGCGTCGTCAGCGGGCGCTACGAGGACGGGACCGTCGTCGCCGAGGACGGCGAGTACGTCGTCGGCCGCGACGGCGAGTTGACCTACCCGTGTTCGCCGTCGGCGCTGTACTGCGTCGGCCGCAACTACGCCGAGACGCTCGACCAGATGGACTACGAGCGCCCCGAGGAACCGGACTTCTTCATCAAACCCCCCGCTTCGCTCGTGGGGCCCGACGACCCCGTCTACTACCCCGAGTGGACCGACGAACTCACCTACGCCGGCGAACTCGTCGCCGTCATCGACGAGCGGTGCCGTGACGTGAGCCCCGAGGAAGTGCCCGAGGTCGTCCGCGGGTACACGATCCTCGACGACGTGGACGCGCTCGACCAGCAGGGTCGCACCGCCCGGAAGGCGTTCGACACCTCGGCGCCGCTGGGGCCGTGGATCGAGACGGACGTGGACCCGACCGGCCTGGACATCGAGACAACCGTGGGCGGCGAGGTCCGGCAGGACGCCAGCACCGAGCTGATGCTGTTCGACCCCTACGAGGTCGTCTCCTACCTCTCGCGGCGGTTCACGTTCCGGCCCGGGGACTGCGTCGCGTTCGGGAGCCCGGCGAACCCGGGAACGGTCGAACCGGGCGAGACCGTCGAGATCACCTACGAGGGCGTCGGGACGCTGCGGAACGAGGTCGTCGAGGCGGAGTGACCGGCGGGCGGTGGTGCGCGAGACTGTCCAGCATGGACACCGGCCCGGTCAGGACCGCCTTCCGCGACCGTCGGGATAAAGGCGTTCGACGGGGTACGGACGGCCAGTGAACAGCAACGACAGGGCGATCACGGCGCTCGCGTCGCTGGCCCACGGCGCGGTCCACACCTACGAGATGACGGTCCCGCTGTTCGTCGTCGTCTGGCTGACCGAGTTCGACGCGATCCCGCTCGGCGTCGCGAGCGTCGACGTGACGACGGCGACCGTCGGCGTGGTCGTCACGCTGGGCTACGGCCTGTTCGGTCTCGGCGCGCTCCCCGGCGGGGTCCTCGTCGACCGCGTGGGCTCGCGGCGGCTCATCAGCGCCTGCCTGCTCGGGATGGGCCTCTCGTACGTCCTGCTCGGCCTCGCACCGAACATGCTCGTCGTCGCCGCGGCGCTGGTGCTGTGGGGGATCGCGGCCAGCGTCTACCACCCCGCGGGCCTCTCGCTCATCAGCAAGGGCGTCGAGGAGCGCGGTACCGGTCTCGCGTACCACGGTATCGCCGGTAACCTCGGCATCGGGCTCGGCCCGCTGGCCGCCACGGTCATGCTGCTGTTCGTCGAGTGGCGCACCGTCGCGCTCGTCCTCGGGGCACCGGCCGTCCTCGCCGCCGCCTACGCCGCCCGCGCGGACTTCGACGAGACCGCCGCCGTCGCGGAGAGCGAGGCCGCCGCGGACGGCGGATCCAAGGCCACCAGCGGCGTCGACGACCTCGGCGAGTTCCTCGCGGAGTCGCGCCGCCTGCTCGCCGGCGGGTTCGTCCTCGTGTTCGTCGTCGTGATGTGCTCGGGGCTGTACTACCGCGGCGTCCTCACCTTCCTGCCGGAACTGCTCCGGGGCCTGCCGGGCTTCGACCCGATCCCGGCTGACGCGCTCGTCCCCGAGTCCGTCAGGTCCGCCCTCGGCGTCGAGTCGGGCGCGGGCCGGCGGATCG
The DNA here is from genome assembly GCF_004698125.1 of Halosimplex halophilum. NCBI lineage: Archaea > Methanobacteriati > Methanobacteriota > Halobacteria > Halobacteriales > Haloarculaceae > Halosimplex > Halosimplex halophilum. The sequence goes on along the minus strand of NZ_ML214297.1, from coordinate 830,454 downwards.
AGCCCCAGCGGTACTTCTACTCCGGGCTCCTCCTCGTCGGTGTCGTCGGCCAGTACGCCGGCGGGAAGCTCACGGACCGGATCCCCGTCGAGTACGGGCTCGCGGGGTCGTTCGGCGTGCTCGCGGTCCTGGCGGTCCTGTTCGTCCCGGTCTCCGAGGCGGGACTCGGCCCGCTGATGGTGCTGGGCGCGCTGCTCGGTGCCTTCCTGTTCGTCGTCCAGCCGATGTACCAGGCGACCGTCGCCGAGTACACGCCGTCTGGGACCCGCGGGCTCTCCTACGGGTTCACCTACCTCGGCGTGTTCGGCGTCGGCGCCCTCGGCGGCACCATCGCCGGCGGCATCCTCGCCGTCGCGGACGCGACCGTCTTGTTCCTCACGCTGGCCGGCATCGCCGCCGTCGGGTCGCTGATCGGGCTCGTGCTGGCCCACCGAGCCGACTGACCGGCCGGTCGCTCGGGCCGACGGCCCCTCGCCCGTCAACAGAAGTTCTGCGTGGCGACCACCTGCGTCTTGCCGTTCTCGGGGTCGAGGACGACGCCGACGCCCTCCCGGTTCCAGTAGGGCCGCAGGAGGTTCTCGCGGTGCCCGGGGGAGTTCATCCACCCCTCGACGATACCGCGGGCGATCCGCGTCTCGTTGCCGTCGTAGCTCACGACGCCGTCCTCGGTCTCGACGGGCGTGTACGCGTAGGTGTACGCGAGGTTCTCGCCGCCGGTCACGTACCGCTGGCCCCCGGTGTCGACCCGGCAGTCGTAGCCGAACCGGTCGTAGCGGTCGAGCAGCGTCTGCCCGTCGGGGCCGGTGTGGGCGAAGAACTCCTCGGTCGCCATCCGGCGGCTGTAGTAGGTGGCGATCTCGGCCAGCTCCGCGTCGTAGGCCAGCGCCGGGAGGTCCCGATCGCGGCGGATCTCGTTGACCCGGTCGTGGATCGCCCGCTCGATCAGCGTCGTGTTGATCTCGCCGGACGCGTCCGAGTCGGGGCTGTCGGCGGGGGACGACCCCGCGTCGTCGGTCAGCGCGACCGGCTCGGCACCGCCGACGACCGTCCCGTCCGACCCGGTCGCGGGCGCGTCCGCGGGCCGGTCGTCGGTCGGTGACGCGGTGGCGTTCGGCGCCTCGACCGCGGCGCCCGGTTCCCCGCCGAGCGCGACCACTCCCAGGCCGACCGCGGCTGCGACGCCCAGGAGGACGACGACCGCGACGGCGACGGTCCGACCGGCGAGCGCGGCGGTACCCGGGGCGCGGACGGGGCCGCTCCGCTCGAAGTGGTCCATCGAACGGGGGTAGTCGATTCGGGCGGAAAGGACCGTGGCCGACACTCGCCGGCCGGTCGACGCTGGCCCGTCCAGCTCGTCAGTCGACGCCGTTCTCCAGATTTTCGAGGAGTTTGCCGACGAACAGCCCCATCCGCGGGGACAGCTCGTCGTTCTCGGGGGTCTCCACGGGGTGGGCGGCCATCGTCTCGACGAACCGCTCGCCGAAGGTCATGGTGTGCATCATGTCGACCACGTCGACCGTCAGCCCGGCGTCGGAGGTGTCCATCTCGGGGTGGCGCTCGCGCTCGGCGGGGGAGTAGCTGATCGTCCACGACGGGCCGCCCACGGCGTCGATCACCGCGTCGAGCGGGCCGATCTCCAGCGGCCCGTCGGGCGCGCCGACGTAGACGGTCCCCTCCTCGACGTGGGTCTCGTAGCGCGTCACCGTCCCATCCACTCCATCGGTCGCGACCACTCTACCCCCGATTCGGGCTCCGCTGGTAAATGTATTGACCATCGAACCGACGGTGCTGTTCGGGACCTCGTCGACTCGACCGCACTCGACAGCAAGCGACGAAAGCCCTCGACGCGCTCGCTAGCTGGAGTCGCTACCGCACTCGACTCGATCGCAGTCGACAGCAAGCGCTGAAAGCCCTCGGCGCGCTCGCGGTCGCTGAGCGACATACCCTCGCGGCCTGCGGCCGCTTCGGGTAGGGGTCGCTCAGGCGACTGCATAAACGCGAGCGCGCCTCGCCCGTTCAGTCCACCAGGCACAGCACCTCGACCGCACGACACCGCAACCGCACAGCGACCGCACAGCACCGCAGACGGCCACGAACCTCCCCAGCCGATTGCGCTTCTCGCAGGCCGCGATGCTCATCCACCGTCAGAGCACGCGCTGACGAGCCTTCGCTCGCAGGCTCGCGAAGACCTCGCGCGATGCTGTCGCGAGACGGGACTCGCGACAGCGCACGCCGACCGCACCGCTGATTTCCCCCACCTCGCAGAACACTCCCGTCGCCCGGAGTCGACACGGGCGCCGACCCACCGGCGGCCTCAGACGGGGATCCGGTCGACGACCGTCTCGCCGTCGATCACGAGGTTGACGGCGTCCTCGTCGTCGTTCCAGAGGACGAGGGCGTTCTCGACGGAGAGCACGTCGCCGTACTCGGCGGTCAGGAGGTCCCGGTTGAGCGTCGACTCGTCGGTGAGCACGGCGAAGTGGTCGACCTGCTGGCTGCCATCGCCGACGCGGAAGAGGGGATGGCCGTCGTCGGAGAGGTCCCGGCTGAGCTTCGCGAAGTAGACGTTCGCCCGCTCGGTGATCAGGTCGTCGGTGTCGGCCAGCCTGGCGACCCGGGCGTCGTCCGGCGTGAAGTCGACGCGCCGCCGACCGTCCGTCCGGAGGTAGGTGTAGGCGTACTGCACGTCGGCGTTCTCGAACTCGCCGTCCCGACGTTCGGGGCCGTCGAGCCCGGACTCGCCGGGGGCGCCGTCGTCGAGTCGGCGCTGGAAGACGGGCACCTCGATGTCGGGCTGCACCTCGAACGACCAGCAGTCGTCGTCGGGGGTCTCGCCCGGCCAGAGCCGGACATCGGGCCCGTAGACGGTGAGCGGCCCGCGGTCGGCGACGGCCCGCTCGACCTCCCGGAGGCCGATGGCCGTGTTGCGGTCCGCCGGCGCCAGCCCGACGATGGTCCCGCCGTCGGCGAGCGCGTCGGCGTAGCGGCGGACGACCGCTTCGGGGTCGTCCAGTTCGCTGAGTACGTTCGAGAAGAGGATCAGGTCGAAGCCGGCGTCGCCGTCGTCGGAGTCGCCGTCGCCAGAGCTGTCCGAGTCGGTTACGCCGGCGACCCCGTCGGGCTCGAACGCCTCGGCCGTCTCGCGGTGAACCGTGTGGTGGAAGTTCCGGCCGGTCTCGTCGAGCAGCGCCGCCAGCACGTCGGCGGCGTCGCTCGGTTCGACGGCGTGGTAGTCGACGAGCGCGTCGTCCGGCACGAGGTCGTGCAGGCCGAGCGCCGGCCCGCCGACGCCGGCGCCCACGTCGAGGACGCGGAGGCGCTTCGGGACCAGTCCCTCGCGGGCGAGGTCCGCGAGGACGTACTGGGCGACGGCGTAGTAGTCGGGGAGGTGATAGAGCGCGTACGCCAGCGCCGTCTCGGCGTCGTACTCGACGGCGCGCTGGTTGTAGTAGTCGTCCTTGAACGAGCGGATCCGCTCGCGCAGGCGGTCGCCCGAGTCGCCGTCGGGCCACCCCGGGCCGTACTCGGCCACGAGCCGGTCCTCCAGCACGCGCCCGTACTCGACCGGGAACGCCTCGACGCCGTGGAACGAGACGGACAGCGGTTCCGCCTCGACGGGTTCGAAAGTGCCGTCCTCGCGCTCGACGAGTCCCAGGTCGACCGCGGACTCGCGGAGCACCTGCGCGACGGCGGCCGGGTGAGGCTGGCCGTCGACGTACTCGTAGATCTCCTCCGGGTCGACCGGCCTGACCTGCCGGAGGTACTTCGCGTTCGAGCGGACCTGTTCGCGCTGGTCCGCGTTCATAATCTCTCCCCGTCCGCGCCATCGCTTCTGTCCCCGTCTGCGCTCCCGCCCTCGCCCGCGCTCGGCGGCAGTGCCGTCCCCGCGTCGCGGTACAGTTCCTCGAACGTCTCCCGGTCGGCCTCGGCCACCTCCCGGGCGGCGTCGGCGACGCTCTCCGCGCCGTCGAAGGCCTCCTGGATGTCGGCGTAGACGCCGGGGTCGTTGCCGGTGACGGTCCCGAGCACGTCGAACAGCGCCTCGGAGACCGGGGTCTCGAACTCGTCGGCCACGGGTTCGGCGGCGAGGCCGAAGGCGAGGACCGCCGCGTGGGCGCGCGCCTGAACGGTCTCCATCGCCCGGTCGTGCTCCCGGGCGGTGGTCTCGAAACAGTGGTTGCCGGCGTCGGCCAGCGCCGCGCGGATCTCGTCGGTCACGGGGCCGGGCGCGTCGGCGACGACGGCGACGTTGCCGGGCGCCCTGGCCGCGGCGAACAGCGGGTGGAAGCTCACCCGTTCGAGGTCCGGGCCGGCCGCCGCCATCGCGTCGACGGCGGGGCCCATCACGCCGGCCACGTCGACCAGCGCCCGGTCGGCCCGGTCGGCGTACCCCGGGACGACGGCGTCGAGCGCCGGGATCGGCACCGCGAAACAGACCACGTCGAACGCCTCGTCGGTGTCCGTCGGGACGGCCCGGGCGGACACCCCGTCGCCCGACTCGTCGAGGGCGTCGGCGGCCTCGCGGGCGGCGCTCGGGTCGGTGTCGGTGAACGCGACCGCCGGCGGGTCGGGGGTCCCGGCGGCGACCGTCCGGGCGAACCACCGCCCCATCTCGCCGGCGCCGACCACGAGCAGGTTCATGCGCCCGGCTACTGTGGCCCGTCTCAAAAGCCGTTCGGAACGGCCACTCGCGACCGGGCCGTGCCAACACATCCCATTCTGAAAACGCTTATCAGTCCGCCCGCAGATATCCGGACCATGAGACGCGTCCGCTTTCGCGATTCTGCCGGCAACGTCCGCGGCGGTCGGTGGACCGTCAGGGACGGGGAGGAGGTGGTCACCGCCGCCGCGGGCCCGTACGGGCGCATCGCCTTCGGCGACGAGACGTTCGACCCCGAAGAGGTGGACGTGCTCGCCCCCTGCGAACCGACCAAGATCGTCTGCGTCGGCCGCAACTACGCCGACCACGCCGACGAGCGCGACGAGGAGATCCCCGACCGCCCGCTGCTCTTTCTCAAGACGCCCAACACCGTCGCCACCCACAACAGCACCGTCACGCTCCCCGCCGGCAAGGAGCGGATCGAACACGAGGCGGAACTCGGCGTCGTCATCGGCGAGCGCTGTCGCAACGTCGACGCCGTCAACGCCGAGGACGTGATCGCCGGCTACACGCCGTTCAACGACCTCTCGAATCGCGACGACCAGGACCGCGAGCAGAACTGGGTCCGCGGCAAGGCCTTCGACGGCGCCGCCCCGATGGGCCCGGTCATCGCCACGCCCGAACACCTCGCCGACGACGCCACCGTCGAGGCCCGCGTCAACGGCGAGGTCCGCCAGTCCGAATCGATCGACAAGATGATCTTCTCCATCCCCGAGCTCATCGAGGAGATCACGACCTACATGACTCTCGAACCGGGCGACGTGATCGCCACCGGCACCCCCGAGGGCGTCGGCCCCCTCTCCGACGGCGACGAAGTCGAGATCGAGATCGACGACGTGGGGACGCTGCGACACTCCGTGCGGTTCCCGGACGCGTGACCCCGCCGGATCGAACGACGACGCTGCTGTGCGTCTGCCTGCTCCTCTCTGCGCTCGTCGCCGCCTATCCGTTCGGTATCGACGCGGAGCGAAGAGCTCTCGACGCCGAGGAAGCGTATCTCTCAGCGGGATTCGAGAACGCCCCCTGCGTCGAGAGCTGGGAGGTCTACAGTCCGGTCGTCGAGGAGGAGAGTTCGGTCGTCAACCAGACTGCCCACGAGGTCTACGTGGAAGTCAAGCATCCGTATTCGTACGGGACCGAGAGCGACGAGGTCGACGGCGCCTCGGAGGCCGTCTACCGCGTCACCGCCGAGAGCGAGACGCGGGTGAGCGGTGACGAGGTCGTACCCTGCTAAACTCGCCGAGAACGGTCCGACCGCGAGCCTACACTTCGTACTCGTCCTGTCGCAACTGCACGTACTTCCCGTTGCCGAAGCCGCGCTTGGTCCACCTGTAGTCGGCGACGAGCTTCAGCGCCGTCGTCCCCGACTTCAGCGCGCCGGCCCAGTCGTAGCCGCCCCGGTTTTTCATCGCCCGGGTCGCGGCGAAGACGCGGTCCCAGTCGGCCGGCTCCCAGCCGCGGACGACCTCGGCGAAGGTGACGTTCCGGAGGACCTCCTCGCCGATCGCCTGCTTCCAGCGGCCGTTGTACCGCAACAGCTGGTCGTTGGCGGCGAGTTCGCCGGCGATCTTGCCCGTGCGGACGGCCACGTGGTCGCCGCCCTCGTGGAACGCCGACGTGGTGCCCATCGCGCCGCCGACGACCGCGATGCCCGCGCTCGTGGGCGAGTCGATCGGCCGCGTCGAGGAGATGGGGTAGGCCTCGGTGCCGCGCTGTTTGCCCCTGTCTTCGACCAGCGGGAAGTCGTCGAGGTCGTAGCCCGGATACTCCCGTTCGAGTAGCCGCCGGAGGTAGACCGCGCCCGAAGGAATCTGTTCGTCGTCCGGTTCGAGGAGGGCGTACGATTCGGGATCCGCCACGTCGTCCAGGTCCATCCCGATCGGCATCGTCAGGCCGACGCGGGCGACGTTGTCGTCGTTCGGGAAGATCCACGGGTAGGCGGTGTGGCCCGGGATGACGCCCCACCAGAACTTGATGTGGGCGGGGTCGAACAGCTCCTCGGGGATCCGTCGGTGCTCCTGGTAGGCGATGTGGTTGGCCTGGTCCGGCGAGAGGTACTCCGAGACGCTCCGGTCGCCGGGGAGGAACTGGTCGAGAACGCCCGTCGTGACCGTCCGCTGGGGGCCGTCCGCGAGGATGAGGTAGTCGGCCCCGATCTGCTCGCCGTCCGCGAGTTCAAGGGTGTGGCGGGGGTCGCCCGACAGGTCGGTCTCGACGGCGCTGACGCTCGTGCCGACGCGGTACCGGCCGCCCGCTTCCTCGGCGCGGTCGCGCAGCCAGTCGTCGAACTTCGCGCGGTGGAAGGCGAACCCGAAGTGGTCGTACGAGGCGTCGATCCCGGTCGATTCCAGCGTCACGGACTCGGAGGGGCCGATGAACTCGGCGCCGTCGAGGACGCTCAGGATCACGTCGTCGGGGATCTCCTCGGCCGGAACGTCCATGATCTCCAGCCAGTAGTCGAGCATCCCGGCGGCGTCCGTCGAGTCGGGGCCGAGGCGGTCGCGGTCCGCCCGCGGGACGCCCTTCTCGACGACGACGGCGTCGGCCCCCTCGTCGGCGGCCGCCCACGCCGCCGCGGTGCCGGCCGGGCCGCCGCCGACGATCGCAACGTCTGCGCGGTCCATACGCCTACCCCTGCCTCGCCGGAGTATAAATCCCCCTGGGTTCGGGCCGGCCCCAGCCGGTCGCGGGTGGTCACACGCGGGCGGATCGCGGGAAAGGCCAGCCATATGGGGCCGCCCGTCCAACCGCCGTCGATGCCAGACCTGATGGACACGTTTCTGGAGAACCGCTGGATGGTCCAGCCCAACCACGCCAACTCCCTGGGGACCACCCACGGCGGGAACGTGCTCAAGTGGATGGACGAGGTGGGTGCGATGGCCGCCATGCGCTTCGCCGGCCGCGACTGCGTCACCGCCCGGATGGACCAGGTCGACTTCAAACAGCCCATCCCCGTCGGCGAGACGGCCCTCGTCGAGGCCTACGTCTACGAGACCGGCCGCTCCAGCGTCCGCGTCCGCCTGCGCGTCTTCCGCGAGAACCCCCGCTCGGGCGAGCGCGAACTCACCACCGAATCCTTCTCCGTCTACGTCGCCATCGACGACGACCGCGAGCCCGTCGAAGTGCCCGACCTCACCGTCGCCACCGACGAGGGCCGGCGACTCCGGGAGGAGGCGCTCAACGGCGACAACAAGGACAGCACGGCCTGAGTCGCCCCGGTTGCGACGGTCTACCGACGACGGCGCCCGGGTGGCGTCGACGACTGCAGGTCGACCCGATCCGCCGATGCACGTGGACTTATCCGCCGGCCCCGCCTATCCCGGAGCATGACTCTCGACGTCGACCCGCCGGACCCGCCGGAACTGGAGACCATCGACCCCAACGAGTACGAGGACGCGCAGGTGGTCGACGACACCGACTACCGCCGCGACGAGATCGAGGAGTACCTCCGCGAGGGCGCCTGGGAGCGGGCCTTCGAGAACTGGGCCGCCGACGCGTCGATGAGCGCCGGGGACTATCAGATCGTCGCCGACCTGGACCTGTTCGAGCGGTTCGACTTCTTCTGGGACTCCTACGCCGAGCGGGTCGGCTACCACGCCCCCGGGCTCCCGGAGGACTGGAAGCAGATGGACATCCACCCGGACCTGGACTCGTGGGGGACCGTCTCGGCCATCAACGCCGGGCTGACCGAACTCGGCCAGGAGGTCTGCGACGTGCTCAAGGACGACTACATCGAGTGGGAGACCGAGTACGAGGCCCCCGACGACCTCCCCGACTTCGAGGAGTAGCTCACAGCGCGCCCGGTCCGCCCCGTCCGTCCGGTTTCACTCCCGCGGGACCGCGACGTTCCTCATCCGGCCGCCACACTCCGGGCAGGCGCCGACGGTCCCGTCGGTCGTCACCCTGTGCAGACACTCGACGCACTCGTATCGGGACTTCTCCGCTGTGTACGGATCCTCACTGAACATACGAAATATGTGAACGCTCGTCACGAAAAGCGTTCCTGGAAGGAACTTCTAGGAGTATAATTCCGTTTCAGGGTCGCATCCGTCCAGTCACGTATCGCAGTCGGCCCTCGACGGCACCAGCGGTCAGCAGCCCGCGATCCGATCGCGGTGTCGCCGACTCCGGGATCCGGTCCGAGCCCACGAGATTCATTACCCCCCACGACAGAGAGTGGTGTATGACAACCATCGTCCCCCCGAGGGAACGCGAGTGCGAGCGATGCGGCCGAACCGACACCTGGGACGACGACTCCGGCACCTGGACGGTCGTCGAGGAAAACGGCGAGCGCCTCACCGGCGACCCCTACTGCCTCCACGAGTGGGACATCAACGGCGCGTACAACCCGCTCGAAGAGGGCGCCTGAACGGTCGGTTCGATCGGTAGCGGCCGTTCGCCGGTTTTCGTCGGAACGGGAGAAGCCAGGGCAGGGATTTGAACCCCGGGAGTCTCGATTACAAGTCGAGTGCTTGAACCACCCAAGCTCCCCTGGCGCGGGTGGGACTTACTCGCCCTCCTTTGAGTGGGTATCGGTTTCCAGCGGTTTCTCCAGCTGGACGCGGTGGCTGTCGTAGCCGTGGCGGCGGTAGAACCGCCGGGCGGCGAGGTTGTCGGCCATCGCCTCCAGCGTGACCGTGTCGGCGCCGAGCGATCCGAGCCGCCGCTCGGCGGTGTCGAGCAACTCGCCGCCGATCCCCTCGTCGCGGCGCTCGGGGACGACGTAGAGGTTCTCGACGACGCCCTGGGTCACGTCCATCTCGTAGCTGCCGCGGTCGAGCGTGAACATGACGAAGCCGACGACGGCGCCGTCGTCGGTGGCGACGACGAGGCGGTCGGTGACGGCGTGGCGGGCCAGCTCGTCGGCGACCGAACTCCGGTTGCGCTCCCCGAGGACGTGCGAGTCGTGCTGGGTCTGCTCCTCGGCGAGGGCGACCCACAGGTCGGTGACGGTCTCGGCCTGTGCCACCGAGGCGAGCTCGATCTCCATCCGGTGGTCGGGTGGTGGAGGGCGACCGACTAAGGTTTTCGGCCGGCAGGCGTCGAAGAGTTTTATCCCCTCCGCGTCTCCACTGCCTGTAAGGTATGTTTGCTAACCACACGATCCGGGACTCGGGTTCGGGTCGGGAACGGCTGGTGGGAGCCGAGGGAGCCGCGGCGTCGCGTCCGTCGCGCGAACGGGGACCGGCCGGGCGGGAGACGACCGAGCGGAAGACGACCGGGCGGGGGACGCCACAGTCGAGCCATGGCGACCGCTGAGCGCGTCGCCGCCCTCCGGCTGGAGGTCGCCGAGCGGCCGAAGACGGCGCTGTTCGGGCTGTTCCTCGTCGGGCTCGGCGTCGACCTCCTGCTGAAGGTCTTCGGGGTGGAGGTGGCGGTCGGGTCGGTGAAACTCCTCGGGGGGACGCTGGCCGCGAGCCGGCTGGTGACGCTGGTCTGGGACGGCGTCGTCGTCGGCCTGGGGATCGGGCTGGCGGGGATCGGCCTGTCGATGACCTACAGCATCCTGAGCTTCGCGAACTTCGCCCACGGCGACTACATCACGACCGGCGCGTTCGCCGGCTGGGCCGTCGCGTGGGTGGTCGCCGGGCTCGGCGCCGGCGTCCTCGACGGCAACTTCCTCTACCTCGCGACGGTCGGGTTCGGCCCCGAGGGCCCCAGCGCCGCGGACCTGTCGGTCAACGCGGTGGGCAACCCGCTGGCGGTGGTCGGCGGGCTCGTCGTCGCGGTGGTCGTGACGGTCGCCGTCTCGCTCGTCCTCGACCGACTGGTCTTCCGGCCGATGCGCGACCAGAGCGGGATCGCCGTGCTGATCGCGAGCATCGGCGTCGCGCTGGCGCTGCGGTACCTGATCGTCTTCGTCTTCGGCGCGAGCAACCGCGGGCTGACCGCCGGCGGCCCGAAACTGATCCTCGCGGGGGTGAGCGGAAAGCTCGCGCTGGCGACCGAGCGGTCGACGATCATCCTCGCGAGCGACGGCGGTCCGCCAGCGGACGCCTTCTACGTCGAACTGCCGGGACCGGCGTTCGGCAGCTACACCGCCGAGATCCTCTCGGTCACCAGCGCCGAGGCGACGCTGGTCGCCACGTCGCTGGCGCTGATGGTCGCGCTGCACCTCACGCTCCAGCGGACGAAACTCGGCAAGGCGATGCGCGCGATGGCCGACAACGAGGACCTGGCGCGCGTCACGGGCATTCCGACCGAACGCGTCGTCCGCGCGACGTGGATCATCGGCGGCGGCCTCGCGGGCGCCGCCGGCTACCTGATGGCGCTGGAACAGGGGACGCTGTCGTACAACCTCGGCTGGGTGCTGCTGCTGTTGATCTTCGCCGCCGTCATCCTCGGCGGGATCGGGTCGATCTACGGCGCGATCGTCGGCGGCCTGCTCATCGGGCTCACCCAGTCCGTCTCGCTGGTGTGGATCCCGTCGTCGTTCTCGACGGCGGCGGCGTTCGCGATCATGATCCTCGTGCTCGTGATACGGCCGGACGGCCTCTTCGGGGGGGTGACCACCGCATGAGCGGGACGGACGGCGCGTCGACCGCGACCGCGGGAGCGGGCGCAGTCGACCGCCTCAGGGCCGAACTGCGCGAGGGCGACGCCGGGCTGATCGCCCTCGTCATGGCCGGCATCTACGTGCTGTTCACGGTGTTCGCTATCCTCGGCCCCTCCCAGGGCGTGGGCGGCGTCGTCGCCGTGCTCCAGCGGGTCACCTTCTGGACGGCGCTGTACGCGATGCTCGTCCTCGCCCTGAACCTCCACTGGGGCTACGCCGGCCTGTTCAACATCGGCGTCGCGGGCTTCATGGCCGTCGGCGTCTACACGTTCGCCGCGATCACAGCCCCGACCGGCGGAAATCCGCCGGGCCTCGGTCTCCCGCTGTGGATCGGCGTCGTCGGCGGGATGCTGGCGGCCGCCGTCGCCGGCGCCGTCGTCTCCCTGCCGGCGCTGCGCCTCCGGGCGGACTACCTCGCCATCGTCACGGTCGCGTTCTCCGAGATCGTCCGCCTGTCGCTGCTGTCGACGACGTTCCAGCAGTTCACCCTGTTCGCGAACGTCCCCTTCCTCCCCGAGGTTCCGCTGGGCAGCGGCGCCGGCCGCGGGATCAACATCCCGATCAACCCGACGATCCCGGTCAAGTCGCTGTTCTACACGAACCCGACGAACCCGGCCAGCGGGGGGCGGACGGCCCTCGGCGAGGCCGTCATCTCGGCGTTCGGGGCCGCCGGCGTCAGGGAGACCGTCGTCGTCTCGCTGGCGTACACCGCCGTCCTGCTCGCGTTCGTCGCCCTGTTCTACTGGCTGCTCCGCCGGATCGGCAACTCGCCGTTCGGCCGGGTCCTGAAGGCCATCCGCGAGGACGAACTCGTCGCCAACTCGCTGGGCAAGGACACCCGGCTGTTCAAGGTGAAGGTGTTCATGGTCGGCTGCGCGCTGATGGGCCTCGGCGGGATCCTCTGGGAGACCCAGAAGGGCTTCACCGACCCCACGTCGACGACGTTCCTGCCGATCCAGACGTTCTACATCTTCATCGCGCTGATGATCGGCGGCGCCGGCTCGAACACCGGGAGCGTCCTCGGCGGCGCCCTCTTCGCCAGCCTGCTCTTTCTGGGCCCCCAGCAGGTCGCCGCCGTCTTCACGAAGTACTTCGTCGGCGGCGACGCGCCGAGCACGTTCGCCGGCGCCCTCGGCCCGGTCGGGTCGCTGGACTTCGGACCACTCTTCGCCTACACGGTCCAGAACGTCCCGTCGCTGCGGTTCGTCCTCGTCGGCGTCGTCCTGATCGTCCTGATGCAGCGGCGGCCGACCGGCCTGCTCGGCCACCGCAAGGAGGTCGCCGCGAGCGTCGACCTCGCCGACCGCGGCGGCCGACCCGGCGGCGAGGCCGCCCGGCCCGCGGCCGACGGCGGTGGACTGGACGATGGAGGCGAACCAACCGGCGAGAGGGACGACGGCTCCAGCGGAGGTGAGGGGGATGAGTGACGACCGCCCGACCGCCGACGCGGCCGAGACGGCGGAGGCGTCCGGTGGCACTGCCGCGGGGACCGACGGGGCCGCCGCGGACGCCGACACCGGAGACGCCGAGTCGGCGACGCCCGAGAGCGCCGAGCGCGACGGGCTCGACCCGGCGGACGCCTCGCTGGTCGTCGAGGACCTCTCGAAGCGCTTCGGCGGCATCGACGCCGTCGACGGGGCCTCCTTCTCCGTCGAACGCGGTACGCTGACGGGGCTCATCGGGCCGAACGGCGCGGGTAAGTCGACGACGTTCGACCTGGTCACCGGCGTCCACGACCCCGACGGCGGGCGGGTGGCGTTCGAAGGACGGGAGATCACCGGCCGCCGGACGGCCGAGATCGCCGACAAGGGGCTCGTCCGGACCTTCCAGATCGCCCGCGAGCTGGAGGAGATGACCGTGCTGGAGAACCTGATGCTCGCCCCGCGGGACCAGTCGGGCGAGAAGCTGGTCAACGCGGTCGCGCCCGGCCTGCGCGGGCGGGTCCGCGAGGAGGAACGGGAGCTGCGCGAGGCGGTGTGGGAGACCCTGGAGCTGTTCGAGATCGACCACCTCGCCGAGGAGTACGCCGGCAACCTCAGCGGCGGCCAGCGGAAGCTGCTGGAGCTCGCGCGGGCGCTGATGCTCGACCCGTCGATGCTACTGCTGGACGAGCCCTTCGCCGGCGTCAACCCGACGCTGGAGGAGAAGCTGCTCGACCGCGTCCACGAGCTGCGCGAGGAGGGACTGACCTTCCTGCTGGTCGAACACGACATGGACCTCATCATGGAACACTGCGAACACGTCATCGTCATGCACCAGGGCCGGGTCCTCGCCGAGGGGACGCCCGCCGAGATCCGCACGAACGAACGCGTCGTCGACGCTTACCTGGGGGAGGACATATGAGCGGCGCCGGGGATCGCGGCGACGGCGACGGCCTCGCGGCCGGGTCGGGGGCGAGCGACGCGACCGCGACGAGCGCGGAGGAGGCGGCGACGCTCGACGACCCGCTGCTTGCGGTCAGAGGGCTCGACGCCGGCTACGGCGACCTGCAGATCCTGACCGACGTGGACCTGGACGTCGACGACGGCGAGTACGTCACCGTCGTCGGCCCGAACGGCGCCGGCAAGTCGACGGTGATGAAGTCCGTCTTCGGGCTGACCAACGTCTTCGGCGGGTCGGTCACCTTCGACGGCGCGGACATCACCGACGAGCCGCCGGAGTCGATGGTCCACCACGGCCTGGGGTACGTCCCCCAGAGCGAGAACGTCTTCGCGGGCCTGTCCGTCCGGGAGAACCTGGAGATGGGCGCGTACATCCGCGACGAGTTCCCCGAGGCGGCGCTGGACGCGGTCTACGACCGGTTCCCGATCCTCGAGGAGCGAGAGGACCAGCGGGCGGGGACGCTGTCGGGCGGCCAGCAGCAGATGCTCGCGATGGGCCGGGCGCTGATGCTCGACCCCGACCTCCTCCTCCTCGACGAGCCCTCCGCGGGGCTCGCGCCGGACCTGGTCGAGGACCTGTTCGACCGCATCGACGCGATCAACGAGGCGGGGACGGCGGTCCTGATGGTCGAGCAGAACGCCAAGGAGGCGCTGCGCCGCTGCGACCGCGGGTACGTCCTCGTCCAGGGGGAGAACCGCTTCGTCGACTCGGGCGAGGCGCTGCTGGCCGACGAGAGCGTGCGCCAGCAGTTCCTCGGCGGGTGAGCGGCGCGAAAAGCGGGGGCGGCGACCGCCGCGTCAGGCGGAGTAGTCGATGTTCTCGATGACCTCGAAGCCGCCCTCCTGGTAGCGGTAGAACTGGTAGGTGGCGGCGGCGATGTCGCCCACGTCGTCGAACTCGATGGCGCTGGAGGCGCCCTGGTAGTTGACCTCGGTGCCGCTGGCGGCCATCTCCAGCCCCTCGGCGAGGTTCTCCGGCGTGACCTCCTCGCCGCCCTCGTTGGCGACCGCCTGCATCTGGTCGCGGATCGCCTCGCCGCTGTTCTCGCCGGCCGCGGCGTTGGCGAGCGCGAGCACGGCGACGGCGTCGAACGACTGGCCGGTGAACGGGCTCTCCGAGGGGTCGCTGTCGTAGGCCTCCTGGTAGAGCGAGTCGAACGTCTCCCGGCCGGGACCGGTCGAGGTCGGGGCCGTCCCCCAGACGTTGCGCATCGAGTTGCCCACGTCGCCCGGCAGGCTCCCGCTCTGGAGACCGTCCGGGACGATGACGTCGCAGAAGTCCTGCGAGTAGTCGTTGTAGAAGTCCCGGAAGATCTGGACCCCGCTGTCCGGGTAGCCGACGATCATCAGCAGGTCCGGCTGGTCCTGCAGCGCCGAACTCAGCTGCGAGGTGTACGACCCCGCGCCCGGCTCGAAGCTGACCTCCTGCTGGACGGTGCCGCCGGCGTCCTCCCAGGCGGAGACGTAGGCGTCGGCCAGCCCCTGTCCGTAGTCGTTGTTGAGCGCGAGCGTCGATGTCGTCGACGCCTCCAGCCGTTCGCGGCCGATCTGGGTCATCACCTCGGCCTGCAGCGCGTCCGTCGGGGTCGTCCGGTAGAGGTAGCCGTTGTCCTCCAGGTCCGTGATCGCCGGCGACGTGCTCGCGGGCGAACACTCCACGACGCCGTTCGGGACCGCCACGTTGTTGGCCGTCTGGATGGTCACCGTCGAGGACAGCGCGCCGGCGATCATCGGATAGCCCGCCGAGACGAGCGACTCGGCGGCCGAGATCCCCGTGTTCGGGTCCGTCGCGGTGTCCTCGAACTGGTAGTCGACCGCGAACGTGTCGCTCTCCTCGTCCATGTAGTCGGCCGCCAGCTCCGCGGCCTGACGGATCGGCGGGCCCAGGTCCGACAGCTGGCCGGTCACGCCCATCAGGATCCCCAGCCTGATCGTCCGGGACTCGGGGCCGTCCCCGCCGTCGCCGCCCGTGGCTTCCGTCTCCTCCGGTTCGGGCGTCTCGGTCGGGGTCGACTCCGGCGTGTCACCGCCGTCGCCGCCGTCACCGCCGTCACCGCCGTCGCCGTCGTCACCCTCCGTCGGGGTGTCCTCGCCCGCCTGCGCACACCCGGCCAGGCCCGCGACACCCGCGACACCCAGTCCCCTGAGCACCTTCCGTCGACGTATCTTGCGAGACATCTCACTGTGTGCCTTGTCAACCAGTCACTATAAAGGTGTCCCACGACCTGTCACGTTCCAGCCGGGTTGCGAGCGTCGGAAACGTCCGTCACACCGCTGGAAGATACGCGAAAGTCGCCCGGTCGATCTGCGGGCGTCGAAGGTACCAGAAAACGCTCATGTAACGTGCGCTTACCCGCCGAGGGCGCCCCAGGCGGGTGGCCGCGCCACGTTCGTCCGGGGGCGGCCGCGTCAGATATCCCGACAGTCCGGGCAGAGCAGCTGACCGTTGAACGTCGACAGCTCCCGCGAGAGCGACCCGCAGGCCTCGCACAGCGACTGGTCCTCGAAGCGCGAGTCGTCGCCCCGTCGCGAGTCCGCCGGCTCGACCCCCTGCTCGCCCCGGCCCTGGGTGACGCCGGCGACCGCCCGCTCGCGGTCGGTCGGCGCGGCCTCGCTCGCGGTCGGTGCGAACGGCGAGGCGGTCAGCAGGTCCCGCTCGGTCAGGACGCCGAGCGGTTCGTCGCCGTCGGAGACGAGCACGCGCTGGGTCGACCCCGCGGACAGCCGGTCGGCCGCCTCGGCGATGGTCAGGTCCGGCGGGACCGTCGGCACCTCGTCGGTCATCGCCTCCGCGGCGGTCGGCGGGTCGCCCTCGCGGTCGACGAACGCCGCCAGCGCGTCCCGCTCGGTGACGACCCCGACGGGGTCCGTTCCCCGCAGGACGACGGCGCTGTCGACCCCCTCCTCCAGCATCAACTCGGCCGTCTCCCCGAGGTCGTCGCCCTCGCTGACCCCGACGAACTCGCGGTCCATCACCTCCCGGACGCTCGCGTCTCGTTGCATGTGCGGACGTTTACCACACTGCGTCTAAAAGCTACCTGCACCACGCTTAAGACGGCACGCGACGTACTTCGGCGGTCGGTTCCGGCGAGCGAGGACTCCGGATCGACCGGTCAGGCGGCGGGGTCGGGCTCGTCGGCGGCCCAGTCGACGTGCACGTCCTCGCCGGTCGCGCGACACTCCTCCAGCGCGTGTTTGGCGGCCATCCCCGCCTCCTGGGCGAGTTCCCCGCGGCCGACGCCGACCTTGAGCTCCACGTCGACCGCCTCGCGGACGTGGTCGACCGCGTCCTGGTACTCCGCGGGGTCCATCTCCGAGCAGACGGCGATGACGTTGTCGCCGCCGACGAAGAAGGACAGCGAGTCGTAGGCCCGCCGCATGTACCGCATCAGCTCGGCGTAGCCCTGTTCGATCTGGATGAACGTGTCGAACTCGTTGAGCTCGTCGGTGTACTTGCCGGTCGCGTCGTTCACGTCGAAGTGGGCGATCTGCACGTCCTCGTCGGTCCGGAACTCCTGGTCGATAGTGCGCCCGCGCAGGATCTCCCGGCGGGACTTGTCCTGTGCGCTGCCGGCCTCCTGAAGGGCCTCCGTGGCGGTCCCGAGCGCCTCGGCGGGCGTCGTCCCCGTGGCGACGCTGAGGCTCATCGTGACCGGGTAGCGGTTGGCGACGGACTCCTGGATGAGCGCGTGGTCGTCCTCGTCGAGGCCGTTCGTGACGGCGATCATGTTGTCGAACCGCGAGAAGAAGACGTAGCCGCCGCGGTTGCCGACCAGCTGCGAGAGGTCGGCGTACAGCCGCGACTGCAGCGTCTGGAGGTCGACCTCCCGCCGGGGCTCGGGCGTGACGGTCCAGGGGCCGTAGTTGTCGATCTGGACGTGCGTTACCTGCGTGTTCGTCACAGTACCCGCCGGTTGGGTAGCTGCCTGTATTGCTCTTTCCGTTCGGCCGCGCGTGTGCGGCGCCGTGTCGGAGCGAGCCGCGCCGGTGGTCCCGCTGGGGCCTCACTCCGGCGCGACGCGGTCGTCGGTACGCCCGTCGGCATCGCCTTCGTCGGTATCGCCCTCGTCGGCGTCGTCCCCGTCGTCGCCGAGGACTCTCGGGTCCGCCGCCGCCAGCTCGACCGTGCCGACCAGCGAGTCGTACCGCACGACGCCGGTCGCGGTCAGCTTCGGGAGGTGCTGCTGGAACAGGTCCCGCCGGGCCTCGTCGACGGCCTCGTCCGGGACCGCGTCGGCCGGTTCTTCGCGCTCGACGGCGACGACGTGTCTGGCCAGGTCCGAAACCGGGATCGGGTCGGCCCGCTCGGCGAGACAGTCCAGCGCCCGCCGCCGCCGCTCGCTCGCGCGCAGGTCCGCGACCGCCGACGCTGGGAGTCGATCAGTGTCGTCCCTCGCCGTGGAATCACCCGTTTCACCGCCGTCTGTCGCCGGTGTCGCCCCCTCCGTGTCGCCGTCGGCGCCGTCGGATCGTACCATGGTCGTTCGACCCGGATCGTACGCGCTGCCCGCTTTAGTATGTGTCGCGGTAGCATACCGCAACAATCTGGCCCGGAACGGGCAGCCACGTCGTTATACGGCGCCTGAACCCGGCGCGGCTCCGGGGACGGTCGATACCACTATGGGCCGTCCGGGCGACCGACTCCGTACATGCAAGTCGTCCTGCTGACGGCCGGGGAGGGTACCCGGATGCGTCCGCTGACGGAGTCGCTGCCCAAGCCGATGCTGCCGGTCGCCGACCGGCCGCTGGTCGCCCACGGCGCCGACGCGGCCGTCGACGCCGGCGCCTCGGAGCTGGTCCTCGTGGTCGGCTACGAGGCCGAGGCGGTCAGGGCGTACTTCGGCGACGAGTACCGGGGCGTCCCCGTCGAGTACGCCGTCCAGGAGGAGCAGCTCGGGACCGCCCACGCCGTCGACTGCGCGCGCGAGCACCTGGAGGGGCCGTTCGTCGTCCTCAACGGCGACGACCTCTACGACCGCGGGAGCGTCGCGGCGCTGCTCGACGCCGACGGCCCCGCCGTCGGCACCTACCGCGTCGACGACCCGACCAGCTACGGCGTCTTCGAGGTCGAAGACGGCGTCGTCACCGGCATCGTCGAGAAGCCGGCGGACCCGCCCACCGACCTCGTCAACGTCGGCGCCTACCGGTTCCCGGCCGAGGCCCGCGAGTGGCTGGACGTGCCGATGAGCGAGCGCGGCGAACACGAGATCACCGACGTGCTCGCGCGGGTCATCGACGAGCGCTCCGTCCGCACCGTCGAGGTCGAGCGCTGGCTGGGCTGTGGCCGCCCCTGGGAGCTGCTGGAGGCCAACGAGTGGAAACTGGCCGACCTCGACCGCGACCTGCGCGGGGAGGTCCACGAGTCGGCAGACCTCCGCGGCGACGTGGTCGTCGAGGAGGGCGCCACCGTCGACGCGGGCGTCGTCGTCGAGGGGCCGGCGCTGGTCCGCGAGGGCGCCGAGGTGGGGCCCAACGCCTACGTCCGGGGCGCGACGCTCCTCGGGGAGGACACACACGTCGGCAACGCCGTGGAGGTCAAAAACAGCGTGATAATGGCGGGCACCCACGTCCCCCACCACTCCTACGTCGGCGACAGCGTGCTCGGCCGGGACGTGAACTTCGGCGCGGGGACGAAGGTGGCGAACCTCCGCCACGACGGCGGCGACGTGTACTTCACCGTCAAGGGCGAGCGCGTCTCGACCGGCCGCCGGAAGTTCGGGGTCGTCGCCGGCGACGGCGTCAAGACCGGGATCAACACGAGCCTCAACCCCGGCGTGCGACTCTCCGCCGGCGCGACGACGACGCCCGGCGAGTCCGTGACGCGGGACCGCTGAGCGGCGGTGTAGGCCCGGGAACGGAGCGCGTGTGCCGGACCCGCCGCGTGGCTCTCCGGGCCGGCGTCGATGTATGCGGTTAAGTGGGTCCGTACACACGGGTCGGACACGATGGTCGACCCCACGTCCGATCTCAACGAAGACGTATCCGAGGAGGAGGCGCCGACGTGCGCCGTCTGCGGCGCGGCGCTGGTACAGGACCCCGACCACCGGGTCGTCACGCGCGTCGACGACGGCCAGGTCGAGACGACGCACTTCTGCAGCGAGGCCCACCGCGCGGAGTGGACCGGCTGACCCGTCGGATATAAAGTTCTAAATCGGGTACCCGCCAACTGCGAAACATGGTCCGAGGGGGGGTAGCGACCGTGCTGGTCGTCGACGACGACGAGGCGGTCGCCGACGTGTACGCGAGCCAGCTGGGCGAGTTCTACGACGTGCTGACCGCCTACGACGGCGAGTCGGCGCTCGAACTGGTGACCGACGAGGTGGACGTGGTGTTGCTCGACCGCCGGATGCACGGCCTGTCGGGGCGCGAGGTCCTCGAACGCATCCGTGGCCGGGACATCGACTGCGGGGTGGTGATGGTGACAGCCGTCGACCCCGGCTTCGACATCGTCGACATGGGGTTCGACGACTACCTGCTCAAGCCCGTCGAGGGGCCGGAACTGCAGTCGGTCGTCGCCGAGACGGTCAACCGGCTCGACAAGCGCGCCGTCGTCCGGGAGTACCACGCCCTCTCGGCGAAGGTCGCCACCCTCCGGGTCGAGAAGAACCCGGCCGAACTCGAGGACAGCGAGGAGTACCAGCGACTGCTCGACCGCCTCGACGACCTGGAGAGCCGGATCGAGGGCGGCGCCGACCCCGACGCCGAGGACTGACTGCGCCGGGGGCCGCCTGGCTGACCCGAGGCGGTCCGTCCGGACGAGCCGGCGGCACCCGCGTTCCGTTCGGCCGACCCGGGATCCGATTCGTTTCGGAGAGCCGAACGGAGCGTCGGCGTTTCCTCCACACTTTAGTAGGGTCCACAAGTAGCCGCCGACATGGGACGCGACTACAGAGACCTCCACGACCCGAACGCGGAGTACACGATGCGGGAACTGTCCGCGGAGACGATGGGTACCACGGCCAGACGCGGCGGCGGCCGAGACGTGGAGATCACGGACGTACAGACGACGATGGTCGACGGGAACTTCCCGTGGACGCTGGTGCGGGTGTACACCGACGCGGGGCTCGTCGGCACCGGCGAGGCCTACTGGGGCGCGGGCATCCCCGAGCTGATCGAGCGGATGACGCCGTTCCTCATCGGCGAAAACCCCCTCGATATCGACCGCCTCTACGAGCACCTCATCCAGAAGATGTCCGGCGAGGGATCCGTCGAGGGCGTCACCGTCTCGGCCATCTCCGGCATCGAGGTCGCGCTGCACGACCTCGCCGGCAAGATCATCGAGGTGCCCGCCTACCAGCTGCTCGGCGGCAAGTACCGCGACGAGATGCGGGTCTACTGCGACTGCCACACCGAGGAGGAGGCCGACCCCGACGCCTGCGCCGACGAGGCCGAGCGCGTCGTCGAGGAGCTGGGCTACGACGCCCTGAAGTTCGACCTCGACGTGCCCTCGGGCCACGAGAAAGACCGGGCCAACCGCCACCTCCGGCCCGGCGAGATCCGCCACAAGGCCGAGATCGTCGAGAAGGTGACCGAGCGGGTCAAGGATCGGGCCGACGTGGCCTTCGACTGCCACTGGACGTTCTCGGGCAACTCCGCCGAGCGGCTGGCCGAGGCCATCGACGACTACGACGTGTGGTGGCTCGAAGACCCCGTCCCGCCGGAGAACCTCGAAGTCCAGGAGAAGGTCACCGACTCGACGACCACCCCCATCACCGTCGGGGAGAACCGCTACCGGGTCACCGAGCACCGCCGGCTCATCGAGGAACAGGCCGTCGACATCGTCGCGCCGGACATGCCGAAGATCGGCGGGATGCGCGAGACGCGGAAGATCGCCGACGTGGCCAACCAGTACTACGTCCCCGTGGCGATGCACAACGTCTCCTCGCCCGTCGGAACGGTCGCGAGCGCCCACGTCGGCGCCTCGGTGCCGAACTCCCTGGCCGTCGAGTACCACTCCTACGAACTCGACTGGTGGGAGGACCTCGTCGAGGAGGACGGCCTCATCGAGGACGGCTACATGAAGGTGCCCGAGGAGAACGGCCTCGGCGTCACGCTGGACCTCGATACCGTCGAGGAGCACATGGTCGAAGGCGAGACGCTGTTCGATCCGGCTCAGTGAGCCGGATCGGGCTTGCTGAGCTTCGCTCAGCAGTGTTCGACGAGGCGTAAGGCTCGTCGGACTCGATCGCCTCCGGGATTCTACGTTCACGCGTCGGACCGGTACTCGTCGAGCACCCAGTCGTACTCGGTGGTGAACTCGGTCGGGTCGCAGTAGAACGCCTCGCGGACCGCCTCGATCCCGCGGACGGCTTCGAGGCCAGTCAGGATCGCCGTTCCGACGCGATAGGGCAGCCGCTGCCCGCCGAACAGGTGTGTGAACAGACGGTCCCGCGGGACGGCGGACTCCCCGAGCGATCCGCGCAGGGCGTCGTAGGTCGCCACGAGCTCGGCCAGCCGGTCGTCGTCGGAGAGCACGGCGTAGTCCTCGGCGACGGGGTTGTCGTGCTCGCTCGCGCTCTCATCCGCGCCATTGTCCGCGCGACGCAGTGGGATCGGCGTGTACGTCGCGAACGCCTCGGTGTGGACGACCGTGTCGAAGACGGTCCGCTGGCCGGCCGGGTCCTCGAACGAGTCGGGGCCGAGCGCGCGCCGCGAGCGGTGGACCCGCTCGTGAAGGACGTGCGAACACTCGTGAGCCGCGGTGTAGAGCACCTCCCGCGGCGCGCCGCGGAACAGCGGTGCGTGCAGGTTCAGGTAGGCGCCACGTTCCCCGCCGACCCCCGTCCCGTAGTCGTAGCCGATCCCGAGGAACACCGTCACGTCCGTGTGGTCTTCGTCCGGGGCGACCCGTTTCAGAGCGGCCTCGATCCGCTCGGTCCAGGCCGCCTCGTTCGATCGGACCCGTTCCAGCAGGCTGCGGACCCGGTCGCGGTTCTTCGGCAGGTCCGCCACCCCGGAGAACGCGGTGTCCTCGCCGGAGAGCCCCCGCTCCACGTCCTCGCGCGCGATATCTCGACCGAGCAGGTCCGCGTGTTCGCGGACCACGTCGTAGGCGTCGTGCTCCCAGACCCGCTCCAGCGGGACCTCGCCGTCGAGGGAGGCGAGAAACCGTTCGGCCGCGGTCGCGTCGATCCGCACACCCCAGGGTCGGCGACCGACGGCAAGTGTCTTCCGGCGGGGTCCACTCGACCGGTCAGCCGAGGAAGTACCGCACGAGCGCGTCGTGGCCCGGTGCGACCTCCTCGGGAACCCCGTCGAACCAGTCGAGGTTGGGGTTCGAGGCGATGGGACCGGCGCCGGGGCCGCCGGGCGGCCCGCTGGGGCCGCCCGCTGGCGGGCCCTGACCCTCCGGAGCCTCCTCGCCGTCCGGGGCTTTCTTCCCGTCGGGACCGACGCCCGGCGGCGGGCCGCCGGGGCCCATGCCGCCCGGGCCGCCCATCGCGGGGATCAGCGAGCCGGTGAACGCGACCGTGTAGCCGACGACGCTCTCGGACCCGCCCTCGGCGCGCGTCTCCGTGCGGATGACCAGTTCGGGCTGTTCGATCTGGACGGGGAAACTGAGCGCGTCCTCGCTCCAGCGGTCGGCGGCGACCGCCCAGTCCTCGTCGGCGCCGACCGGGCCGTTGGGGAGCGTCCACCCGTCGACCCACTCGGAGTCGACCAGCAACAGCCGCTCGCGGTCGTCGGTGACCGCGACGACGACGAGGCCGCTCTGGTTCTCCGCGCCCTCGACGGCCTGCTCGAACTCCTCGGCGTCGACGACCTGCTCCTGCTCGCGGAAGTCGACCCCCGGCTCGTCCCGGAGCGACTCCGGATCCCTGACGTTGACCATGCGGCTACTCGGGCGGCTCCGGTTGTAAAGACTGGCGCCATCCCGTCACATCTCGACGACCTCGAAGTCGTACCCCACCCGCTCGCGGGCGGTCTCGATCCCCGCGACCGCCCGTCGGAACTCGTCGCCGTCGGCGAACGACAGCCGCCGGGGCGGGTCCGCCGAGCCGCCGAGGCGGTCGACCGCCCACGCGAACGCCCGCAACACGCCGCGGAGCACCCGGCTGGGCTCGCGTTCGACGCGCTCGCCGACGGGTTCCCAGTCGACGACGAGTTCTCGGCGGTCGCGGTCGACGGCGACGCGGCGCACGTGCTCCAGCGAGACGCCCGATCCGGTCTCGAACCGGATCGCCCGGTGGTTGACCTCGCCGTCGTCGCCCCAGGTGGCGACCGGGCCCGTCGGGACGACGGCACAGGGCAGGTCGGCGAGGCGCTCGCGCGCCCGGTCGGTGAACGCAGGCAGTTCCGCCGCGTCGAGTTCGAACCGCGAGTGGTGCGGGACCGAGCGATAGACCGGCCGCCCGTCGCGGTGAACCGCGACTCGCTGTACGTCCCAGCGGCGCCAGTGCGCTTCGCCGAGCGGGCCGTCGGCCTCGGGGTCCGCGACCGTCAGGGCGCGTACCAGCGCGTCGGCCTCGTCCGGAAGTGTCGCTCGCCAGGTCGGGCCGCCGAACGTGGCGTCCGCCCGGTCGAGGTCTGCCCCGTCGTCTACCCGGTCGCGGTCCGCGTCGTCGTCCACCCGGTCGAGTCGCCCGTCGAGTATCCGCTGGGTGTGGGGGCTCCGGTCGCCCACGTCGTCGGTCGCCATCGTCAGGAACGCCCGATCGCCGAGCTCACAGGCGACGGCGACCAGGCGCGTGTCGGCCGCGACCTCGTCGGCGAGGTCGCCCGTGGAGACGATCTCGTGGGTCGGTTCCCAGTCGGTCCCCTCCCCCGTCCGCTCGCCGGTCGTCATCGCCGGGGCGTACCGGCGGCGGGCCGAAGTGTCTTCGGGCGGTGTGCGGGCGCGTCACGGGATTCGGTCGGGCCGGCCACCGAAACGTTCTCGTCGGGGGCGCTCGCGCTCCCTGGCATGCGAACCATCGACGAAGTCCACGTCGTGCCGCTGGGGTACGAGCACGACCGGATCCTCCGGCCGCTCCGCAAACACGACGCGGACGTGGTCTACCTGCTCGCGGCCGACGGCGAACACACCCCGCTGACCCCCTACCAGGAGGCGCTCGTGGAGGAGCTGGAGAGCGACGGGCGGACCATCCGCTTCCGGGAGACGGCCCTTTCGGACCTGTACGACGTGCTCGCGGTCGTGACGACCGTCGCCGCCGACCACGAGCAGGACGTGGTGCGCGTCAACGTCTCCAGCGGCGGGAAACTCGCCGCCATCGGGAGCGCCATCGCCTGCATGGCCACCGACGCCACCGCCTACTACGTCCGCGCCGAGGAGCACGTCCCCGACCTGGAGGAGAACCCCCGCACCCGCGGCATGCGCGACGACGAGGTGCTCCCCTCCTACCCCATCGAGGCCGTCTCCCGCGACCAGGTCGCCATGCTCGCCTTCCTGGAGGAGACCAACACCGACACCTACACCGCCAAGAAGTCCGACCTCATCGAACACGCCGAGGCGGAGGAACTGTCCTTCATCGCCGACGCCGACCCCGCCAACGACAAGGCGAAGTTCGCGCTGCTCAACGCCAACGTCATCGACCCGCTCGTCGACGACGGCTACATCGAGGTCGAGCGCGTCGGCCGCCAGAAACAGATCCGCCTCACCGAGACCGGCCAGAACGTCCTCCACGCCTTCCGGCACAAGCTCTGATTCGGACGGTCCCGTTCGGTCGCACCGTATCGACGCTCGATAGAGTAACTGGGGTATAGCGAGTAACGATAGTATGAGTAGTATCGATACAATAGACGGTACCGAGATAGAAACTACAAACCCGTTCCGTCTACCTGCAAGTGCGCGCAGTTCGGTGGGTGCGACGGACCCCGCGTCGCCCTGTCAGGTCCCCACCCGCTGGCGCTTCGGCCCGACGCCGCCCCCGACTGCGCCGCTGTCGCATCGCCCGCCAACCGATCCACCTGTGCCTCTGACACGGGGCGACCGCCTCCGGTCGCCCCACTCCTGCTTCGACCGATTTCACCGACTGGCGACCGACCGGTACCCTTTTTCGGCCGCTCGGAACAAGCACGGTTCGCATGACCGACGGCGAGCGGACCCCGACGGGCACGCCGGTCCAGTGGCTCGGCGGCCTCTGGACGGTCGGCGTCGCGCTGGTCGCGCTCGCGTCGTCAAATCGCGGTGCGACGGCGACGGTGGTCTGGTGGGGAGTGTTTCCGGCCGCGTGGCTGCTCGGTCGGCGGCTCCGGCTCGCGCCGGGCCGCCGCCGCGCTCTGCTGACGGCCTGGACGCTCCTCGGATGCGCGCTGCTCTGTCTCGGTACGTGGCTGGCGTGGCCCTGGTACGGTCCGTTGCACACCGGGATGCGCGTCCCGCTGGAAGCGTCACCCCTCGCCGCGCGAGGGTATCAGCCCGCCGACCTCCCGATCCTGTCGCTCGCCGTCGGTGGAACTGTCGGCTCCCTTCGCTACCGGGAGGGGCCGACAGGCGCCCTGGTCCCCCTCGCTATCGGTCTGGTCTCGTTTCTGTCGTCGATCGGCGTCGCCTGGGTAGTGGGCGGCGGCCTGTGGGTCTTCAGCTGGGGCTACAACGTCACCCTCGGCGGGTCGATCGGGCTCGTCTACGCGGGGCTGTTCGGACTCGCGTCCTCCGAGTAGGTCGCCCGACGGGTGTCGCGACTGGTCGACGCGTCCGAGCGGAGAAACCGCGGAGAAGCGGCTACAGCTCGACGCGCTCGCCGGACTCGGCGGCCTCGTAGATGGCGTCGATAGCGCGCTGGTCGACGAGCCCGTGCTCGCCGTCGCCGAGGATAGGAGTGCCCGTCAGAATGTGGTCGCCGAAGTAGCCCAGCGAGCGGCGGGTCTCCTCGATGCCGTCGAACTCGGTGGTGATCGTCGTCTCGCCGCGGGTGATCGTCAGCTCGCGGTCGCCCGAGAGGAAGGCGTCTTCGAGCAGGAGTTCGCCCTCGGTGCCGATGACCCGGAGGTTGCTCGTCTCCTGGGTGTTCTGGCTGGCCGTGCAGGCGGCGACGACGCCGTCGGGGAACTCGACGGTGAAGGCGGCCCGCTCGTCGGGCACCTCGTCGAACGCCTCGTGGCCCGACCAGTCCGTCGCGGTGACGGCGACGGGGTCCTCGTCGATGACGAACCGGGTCGTGTTGACGGAGTAGATGCCCAGGTCCGTGACCGAGGCGCCCGGCCCGGCCATGTCGGGGTTGAGCCGCCACTGGTCGTAGTTGTCGTTGATCTCCAGCAGGGGCTGGGACATGTTCCCGTGGACCATCGCCACGTCGCCGATGAAGCCCGCGTCGACGAGCTTGCGCATCATCCGGACGGCGGGCTGGACGTGCATCCGGTACTCGACGCCGAGCGTCACGTCCTCGGCGGCCTCAACCAGCTGCTCGGCGCGCTCGGTGTTGGCCTCCAGGGGCTTCTCGCAGAGGATGTCCTTGCCGAACTCGGCGGCCGCCTCGACGTAGGGCAGGTGCAGGGCGTTGGGCGTCGCGATGTAGACGGCGTCGTAGGCGTCGGTCGCCTCGCCGTCGGTGAACTCGTCGTAGGTGAGTCCGTGCTCGATGGTCTCGTGGTCCTCGGCGACGCCCTCGGCCTTCTCGGTCGTCGAGGAGACGACGACCGTCGTCTCCAGGTGGTCGAGCTCCTCGGTGGCGGGGATGGCGAACTCCATCGTCCACCAGCCGAGCCCGACCATCGCGAACCGCACTTTCCCGTCGTCGGCCTGGGGCCAGTCGCGCTCCGTGAAGTCGTCGAGGTACTCCTGTAGTTCCATGGACGAGTGCGCGCACGCGACCGGCATAAGTGATGCGAAGGCGGCCGAGACCGGCCGCGTGAGCCGTTCGGTTCGGTAATTCCGGACGGCCGAACGAGTCGTTCGACGCGGTCAGTCCCGCCACTCCAGGGCGGTGGCCGCCCAGGTGTAGCCGGTGCCCGCGGCGAGAAAGAGAACCGTGTCGCCGGCCGAGAGCCACCCGCGCGACCGGGCCTCGGCGGTCACCAGCGCCTGGTCGACGCTCTGGACGTGCCCGTAGTCGTCGAGGTAGTACTGTTCGCGCTCGCCGAGGCCGAGCTCGTCGCAGAGGTGGGCGTGGAACGACCGCTTCATGTGGGTGATCGCCGCGAAATCCAGGTCCGAGCGGTCGAGCCCGGACCGGTCGAGCGCCGTGTCGGCCACGTCGAGGAAGTTCGCGAGGCTCACCTCGGCCAGCCGCTCTTTCATCGTCTCGTGGTCGGGGACCCGCAGCGAGTGCATCCCGGCGTCGACGGTGTCGTGGGAGGGCGGGTGGCGGGTCCCGCCGGCGGGCATCACCACGTCCCGCGAGAAGCTGCCGTCGGTCAGGGCGGCGCTCTCGCGGACGGTCGCGAGCGCCCGGTCGGGCGCGTCGCGTTCGAGCACCATCGCCGAGGCGCCGCTGCCGAAGTTGAACGTGAAGGAGGTGTCGGGGTCGCCGTAGTCGACCAGGTCCTCCTCCCGGCTGGCCGCGACCAGCAGCACCCGGTCGACGGAATCGGCCGCGAGTTGCGATTTCGTCTCCCGGACGGCGACCGGCGCGCCGGCGCAGAGGGCGTAGCTCTCGGCGGCGTAGGCGTCGGTCGCGCCGATCCGCTCGGCCACGTCGGCGGCGAGGCTCCAGACGACGTAGTCTTTGAACTCGCTGCCGTGGTAGCGGACGGCGTCGAGTTCCGCGGGGTCGCAGTCGGCGTCGGCCAGCGCCTCCTCCGCGGCCGCGACGCAGAGGTCGCTGGGCTGCTCGTCACCGTTCCGGCAGACGTGCTTGCGACGGACGCCCATCTTCTCGACGACCACCTCGCGGGGGATCCCCGACCGCTCGGCGATGTCGGCGCCGCCGACGGTCTCGTCGGGCAGCGCCGTCCCGATCCCGGTGAGGTGGACCGTCATCGCTCACCTCCGGCGGTCGGGGCCAGTCGCGCCGCGCGACTGTCCTGACTCATCGCTCGCCCCACAGTTTCGCGGGCAGTCGCTCGGCGACGGGGCCGCCGAGGTAGCTCCGCAGCGTTCCCACGAGCCCGCTGGGGACGTAGAGGACGAACAGGACGAACACGATCCCGACGTAGAGGGCGGCGTGGCCGTTCAGCGCCGCGCCGATGAACCCCTCGACGGTGAGCCCGCCGAGCAGTTCCGCCGAGAGGACGCCCTCGGGTAGCGTCTCCCGGAGGAACGGGAGCAGGCCGCCGCCCTGGCCCGTGTTCGAGAGGAACTCGCGGATCGAGTGGTCGAACAGGTGGCCGTACAGCGGCCCGGCGAGCGTGCCGAACCCGCCGATGATGCTCGCCAGCAGCGCGTCGCCGGTCGTCAGGAAGTAGAACGTGCTCTCCGGCGTGACCGACCGGGCGAACCCGGCGTACAGCGCCCCCGCGACGCCGCCGAAGAAGCCGCTGATGACGAACGCCCCGAGCTTGTAGCGGAACGTGTCGTAGCCGATCGCCCTCGCGCGCTCCTCGTTCTCGCGGATGGCGATCATCACGCGCCCGAACGGGGAGTGGACGATCCGCTGCATCGCGAAGTAGGAGACCAGCGCGACCAGCCCGACCATGTAGAACGAGACGGTGTAGGTGCCGAGTTCGTGGCCCAAAAGCGTCACCGTGTCGCCGGAGAACGTGCCGATGGCGAGGTTCAACTGGTCGACGAATGGGATCCCGATCTCGAAGCCCTCGGGGTGGGTCGAGCCGACGGCGGGGCCGTCGCGCGGGTTGCTCGCCACGTAGTCCCAGCCGCGGACGAACACGTACAGCACCTGCGCGAACCCGAGCGTGATCATCGCGAAGTAGACGCCGGAGAGCCGGAAGGAGACCAGCCCGATGGCGACCGCCAGCAGGCCGGCGAGGACGGCCGCGACCAGCAGGGAGACCATGAACGGCGTCCCCGCGGGCAGCAGCGGGACCTTGCCGTTGGCGATCAGGATGACGGCGTAGGCACCGGTACCGTAGAAGGCCGCGTGGCCGAAGGAGAGGTAGCCGGTGTAGCCGCTGATGAAGTCGAACGACATGGCAAAGAGCGCGAAGTAGAGGACGGCGACCATGGAGTCGACCCGCGGCAGGACGGCGACGGCGAAGCTGTGGATGGCCGAGCGGAAGACGGGGAACGGGAAGGTCGTCAGCAGGTGGTAGATCCCGGGGTAGGCGACGAGGGCGAGGATGACAGCGAGGTGGACCTGCTGGCTGCGGAGGTGTTCGACGGGCCAGGCGAACTCGCGGTCGCCGACCCAGCGGGTGACGGAGCTAATGGCCGCCCACCTCCTCGACGCCGAACAGCCCCTGCGGTTTGACGATCAGCATCCCGACGAGGATGAGGAAGACGGTGATCTCGGGCAGCCAGGTCCAGGTGACGGCGACGTTCTGGAACCACCAGGTCGTCGTCGCGTCGGCCATTCCGACGACGACGGCCCCGGCGACGGTCCCGCGGAAGGTGCCCAGGCCGCCGATGATGACGACGACGAACGCCGGCAGCAGCGTCTCGGCCGCCAGCGGGACGTTGGCGCCCCAGACCGGGTCCCACATCAGCAGCGCGCCGGCGGCGCCGGCCACCCCGGCGCCGAGCGCGAAGACGACGGTGAACACGCGGCGCACGTCGATCCCCAGCGCCTCGGCCATCTCGGCGTCCTCGCTGCCCGCGCGGATGTACAGTCCGTAGCGGGTCCGCGTGAGGAAGGCCCAGATGCCCACCACGGTCGCCGCGCCGAGCGCGATCTCGAAGAGTGCGAGGCCGCGAACGGACAGCGGCCCGAGCGAGTGCTCGGCCGAGAGCATCGCCGGCCGCGTGCCGAGGGCGGCGCGCCACTCCGAGATGGGCTGGAGCCCGTAGAACAGGACGACGATCCGGACGATCTCCTCCAGCACGAGCGTCAGCCCGAAGGTCAGGAGGATCTGGTAGATCGGCGGCCGGTCGTACAGCTGGCGGATCAGTCCGACCTCCATGACCCCGCCCAGCAGCGCGAGCGCGGCGAAGACGGCGACGAGCGCGACGAAAAACAGCGCCAGTCGCGTCCACGCGCCCGTGGCGCTGCCGACGAGCGTGACCATGACGAGGCCGGCGAGGTAGGCGCCGATCATCGTCAGCGAGCCGTGCGCGAAGTTGAGCACGCCCATCAGCCCGAAGATGAGCGTCAGCCCGCTGGCGATCATCACGTAGATGGCCGACTTCGCCAGCCCCTCGACGACCACGCTCGCGAGCGTGTCCGGCCCGAGGAACTGCCGGAGGCCCTCGCCGAAGCCCATCTGGAGCGGCGCCGTCGAGAGCGTGCGGAGGGCCGAAGCGACGGCGGGATCGGCGAGGGACGGCGCGATTCCGGGGTTCGCGGCGGCCGGAAGGAGTGCGCCCCCGGTCATGCCGAGAGGTACCTCCTGAGCCGTTCGTCGTCGGCGGACACGTCGGCGGTGTCGCCGTCGTCGACGACCCGCCCCTTGTCGAGGACGTAGAAGCGGTCGGCGAGATCGAGCGCCAGCGGGAGGTTCTGCTCGACGAGCAGGAGGGTGGTCTCGGTCGCCGCGTCGGCCAGCGCCTCGGCCACGTCGGCGACGATCTGCGGCGCCAGCCCCTCGCTGGGCTCGTCGACCAGCAGGAGGTCGTTGTCGCCGACGAGCCCGCGGGCGAGCGCGAGCATCTGCTGCTGGCCGCCCGACAGCGTCCCCGCCTCCTGGTCTCGGCGCGCTTCGAGGATCGGGAACGTGTCGTAGACCCGCGCGACCCGTTCGCCAGCGTCGGCGCCGTCCGGCACCGCGACGCGGACGTTCTCGGCGACGGTGAGCTGCGAGAAGACCCGCCGGTCCTCGGGGATCCAGCCGACGCCGCGCTCGGCGACCTCGTGGGTTTCGAGGCCGACAAGTTCCTCGCCGCGGTACTCGACGGTTCCCTCGCGGGGCGGGGTCAGCTGGAGCACCGACCGCAGCGTCGTCGTCTTGCCGACGCCGTTGCGCCCGACCAGCGCGACCACCTCGCCCTCCTCGACCGAGAGCGTGACGCCCTCCAGCACGTGACTCTCGCCGTAGTACGTCTCCACGCCGGCGAGTTCGAGGAGCGTCACGCGAACCACCGCCCGAGCGGTCGGGGCACGCTCACGCGACTCCCTCCGTGTCGTCGGGGTCGGTCGAGGTCCCGTCCTCGCGGCGGTCGAGGTCGCCCGGTTCGTAGCCGCCGAGGTACGCCTCCTGGACGGCGGGGTCCTCCCGGACCGCCTCGGGTTCGCCGTCGGCGATGACCGCGCCCTGGTTGAGGACGACCACGCGGTCGGAGACCTCCATGACGATGTCCATGTTGTGCTCGACCAGCAGGACGGCGTGGTCCGCGGCCACGTCCTCGATGAGCGCGACGATGTCGTCGACGCTCTCGGAGGAGACCCCGGCGTTCGGTTCGTCCAGCAGGAGCACGTCGGGGTCGCCCGCCAGCGCGACGGCGACCTCCAGCTGGCGGCTCGCGCCGTGGCTGAGGTTCTCCGCCAGGTCGTCGGCCCGGTCCGCCAGTCCCACCCGGTCGAGGATCCCGCGGGCCTCCGCGACGTACTCGTCGTAGGCGTCGACGTTCCGCCAGAAGGTCGCGGCGTCGTCGCCGGCCGCCTGCGCGGCGATCCGGACGTTCTCCAGCACCGACAGCGTCGGGAAGACGTTCGTGATCTGGTACGAGCGGTGGACCCCCATCGCCGCCGTCTCGTCGGGCGAGGCGTCGGTCACGTCGACCCACTCGCCGACAGCGCCGCCGGCTGCGGCGCTCCCGCCGGCGTCGCCATCATCTGCGCCGACGCTCCCGCCGCGGCGCAGCTCTATCGTTCCGCGGGTGGGTTCGAGCGCGCCGGTCAGCAGGTCGAAGAACGTCGTCTTGCCGGCGCCGTTGGGGCCGATGAGCGAGCACAGCTCGTCGCCCAGCTCGAAGTCCACGTCGTCGACGGCGGTGAGGCCGCCGAACTCCTTCGTGAGGCCGTTCGTCCGCAGCATACTCACAGCGAGCAGTTCATGTCCGAGCTGTCGGCCGGGATAGTGGCGTTCTCGCCGGAGATGCGGGCCTGCGGCTCGCCGGGCATGATCGAGGCGTCCCAGCTGTCGGCCCACTCGTCGCTCGTCGGGACCGGGCTCGCGACCGTCATCTCCGAGCGGGCCTGGTTGTTGTACTCCTGGAAGGTGTAGCCGTCCTCGCCCTTCGGCGTGTCGGCGACGGTCATGCCCTTCAGCGCGCCCGCGATGTCGGCGCCCTCCGTCGAGCCCGAGGTCTGGACGGCCTGGTGGATGGCCGAGGCGGCCGTGAACGTCCCCGAGGTGAACAGATCGGGGACGACGCCGTAGGTGCTCGTGTAGCTGTCGACGAAGGCGTCGTTGATCTCGTTGTCGTACTGGTTCCAGTGGTACCGCGTCGTGAACGGGCCGAGTTGCGAGCCCTCGATCTTCTCCCGAGTCAGCGGCGACCCGAGGACCGACTCCATCGTGTTGCCGACGACCTGGTTGGTGATCTGGGTCGCGAACCCGCCGAACGCCCGGTAGGAGTAGTCCCCGGAGAGGAACGAGCTGAACAGGTTCGGGAGCGTCGTGACGGTGAACCCGCCGACGATGCCCTCGGCGCCGGCCTCCTCTGCGTTGTCGAGCAGGCCGTCCCACTCGGCGTAGCCCCGCTCGACGAAGCGCTTGTCGATGATCTCGACGCCGTTGTCCCGCAGGACGGTCTCGTAGTTGTTGACGACGGCGCGGCCGAAGCTGTAGTCGGCGCCGAACAGGTACACCCGCGACACGTCCGTCTCGTTGGCGACGTAGCGCCCGCCCGAGCGGGCGTCCATCGCCGTGTTCTCGCTCGCCCTGAAGACCAGGTCGCTGCAGTAGTCGCCGTTCGACGTGATCGCCGCCGAGGCGGCCGGCCCGGCCACGTAGGGCACCTGCGCCTGCGTGACGACCTGGCCGATGACCCGCTCGGCCGCCGACGATGACGAACAGCCGAACAGCATGTCGACGCCGTCGTCGCGGACCAGCGACGTGGCCGCCGACTGGGCCGGGTCCGCCGCGAACTCCGTGTCCCGGACCAGCAGCCGGTAGTCCACGTCGCCCACCGTCACGGTCGTCTCGCCGGTGCCGACCTGCCCGGCCGGGTCCGCGCCGGCCTTGTAGGCCAGCCCGGAGAGGAACCCCCACAGGCCCTGCTGGCCGTAGTACGCCAGGTTCCCCGACATCGGCTGGAGGACGCCGATGGTCACCTCGCCCGATACGCTGCTCGCCGTGCCCGTCGCCGTTCCGTTCATGCCTGAGTCGGTCGCCGTGTCGCCGCCGTCTCCGCCGTCGCCACCAGCCCCGTCGCCGTTCCCGTTTCCGTCGCCGCCGGTGTCGCCGTCCCCGGCGTCGTCGGTCGGCGTGCCGCCGCCGTCGGAACAGCCGGCCAGCGCCGCGGCGCCGGCGACACCCAGCGACTTCAGCGCCCGTCTCCGCGTGATATGCTCTCGCATGATAGTTTGTGATACTCCCCTCACGGCCATATCCGTCCGGGTTCACATGTTAACGAGCGGGTTCGGGCGAAACGGGGGTTCCGGGCGATAGAACGGTGTCTCACCCGACCGCGAAAACCGGCGCGTCAGTCCGTCTCGTCGAGGTCGTCGAGCGCGTCGACGACCCGTTCGATCATCTTGCGCTGGCCCCTGCGGAGGTTCTTGGAGACGGCGGGCTTGGACACGTCGAACTCGTCGGCCAGCGTCCCGAGGGTGGCGTCGCGGGGCGACTCGAAGTAGCCCGAGGAGACGGCCGTCTCCAGGGTCTCCCGCTCGGTCTCGGACAGCTCCTCGCAGCCCTGGACGAGCGTCATCGCGGCGCCGGCGTTCTGGACCAGCTGCTGGAGGTCCGGCAGCGTCGTGTCCGACCGCTCGACCACGTCGAACTCGTTGTCCCGTTCGAGCTCGGCGAGCGTGTCGTCGGCCTGGCGCGCGCGGTCGAAGCCGACGTGCCACACCTCGCTGCCGTCCTCGATGTAGAACGGCCCGGTGATGTAGCCGTCGTTGTCCCGGATGGTCTCCATCGCCGCCGTCTCGTCGATGACCGTCCTGATGTGGGCCACGTCCTCGCGCCGGCTCAACAGCGCGTAGTCGTGCATGTTGCCGTGCTCGCGGAGCGCGTCGAGCCCGTCGGTGAGCTGGCCGCGGTCGCCCCCCTCGACGACCATCCGCGTCTCCAGCGCCCGCCGGGACTGGTCGAACTCCCAGTGGACCGCCGAGAACGCGACCCCGTGGTCCGCCGTCGTGTCGATGAACGGGCAGTCGTACTGCTCCATGTCCATCGAGATGTCGATCACGTGCGGAACACCCCTTTCCTCGAACCGACTTCCCTCACGAACATAAATGATTCTACCCTCGAAGGCATCGATCGGGGTAGCCGAACCCTACCCGGCGGCCGCGGACCGCGAACCGGGGCGCGGTCCGACGCGGAACGGCCGCTACTCGCCGAACTCGTCGGCGACGGCCTCGCGGTCGATCTTGTCGGGGCCGCTCGTGGGGAGTTCGTCGACGAACGCGAGGTGGCGGGGATGTTTGAACCGGGCCAGCCGGCCGTCGAGGAACGCCCGGAGGTCGTCGAGGGTCAGTTCTCGGTCGCCGTCCGCGGGTTCGATGACGGCCTTCCCGACCTGGCCCCACTGCTCGTCGGGGACCGGGATCACGACGGCGTCGGCGACGGCCGGGTGGTCGACGACGGCGTCCTCGACCTCGGCGGGGTAGACGTTCTCGCCGCCGCTGACGAACATGTTCTTCTTGCGGCCCTCGATGGAGACGTAGCCCTCGTCGTCGACGCGGGCCAGGTCGCCGGTCGACACCCACTCGCCGAAGGTCTCGGCGCTCTCCTCCGGCGACGACCAGTACCCGTCCGCCGCGTGGGGAGACCGCAGCTGGAGTTCGCCGATCTCGCCGGCGGGGAGTTCCTCGCCGCCGTCGTCGACGACGCGCGCGTCGACGTGTATGTTCGCCACGCCGACGGTGTGGGCCTTCTCCCGGGGCCAGTCGTCGGGCATCGCGAAGTTGTTGGGACCGCACTCCGTCAGCCCGTACCCCTGCGAGAGGTCGACGCCGCGGTCCCACCACGCCTCCATGACCGACTCGCGGCAGGGACCGCCCCCGGACTTGACGAACCGCAGCGAGGACAGATCCGTCTCCGCCCAGCGGTCGTGTTCGGTCATCATCCGCAGCACGGCGGGGACCGCGACGAGGACGGTAGCCGACCGCTCCTCGACGATCCCGAGGATCTGGCCGGGGTCGAACTCGCGGTCGATGACGACCGCCCCGCCCATGTGGAACAGGGGGAGCGTCAGGACGTTCCACCCGCCGGTGTGGAACATCGGGAACACCATCGGCGTCACGTCGTCGTCCCGCAGCCCCCACGCGGTGATCGTGTTCACCGAGTTCCAGACGAGTGCCTCATGGGAGATCACCGTCTCCTTGGGCGTTCCCGTCGACCCGCCAGTGTGGAGGAACAGGTGCGGGTCGCCGGCGTCGACCGCGGGGCCGTCGAACGCCGAGTCGTCGGCGGGCAGGACGGACTCGTAGGACTCCCAGGTGGCTTCGTCGTCGACTGCCAGGGACAGGACCGGCCCGCCGGCGTCCCAGGCCCCGTTCTCGGCCGCGTCGGCGACGAGGTCGGCGAACGGTTCCTCGACGACGACGAGTTCGGGGTCGACGGTCGCCAGGAGGTCGGCGAGTTCCGGCGCGGCCAGCCGGTGGGACAGCGGGGCGAGGACGCCGCCGGTCTTGCCCGTCGCGAAGAAGAGATCGACGTACGCCGGGCGGTTGCGGGAGACGACCGCGACGCGACCGCCCGCGTCGGCGGGCGCGTCGCTCGACGCCGCCGTGACGCCGTGGTCGGCCAGGAGTCGCGCGCAGCGGTTGGCCCGGCTGTCGAGGTCGGCGTAGGTGTACTCGGTCCCGGTCGCGGCGTCGACGAGCCCGACCCTGTCGGGCGAGAGCGCGGCGCGCTTCTCGCTCCAGGCGCCGACCCACTCAGACATCCGCCACGAACTCCCGGAGTTCGTCGGTCACGCGCTCGTCGCGCTCGACGAAAAAGAGGTGCGACCCGCCCTCGACCTCGACGAGTTCCGCGTCGGGGATCCGTTCCGCCAGGAGGCGGCCGTTCTCCGGCGGGAGCACGCGGTCGGCGGTGCCGTGGAGGACGAGCGTCGGCACGTCGATCGCCGCCAGTTCGTCGCTCGCGTCGAAACCGACCGCGGCCGCGCTCTGCCACTCGTAGGCGTCCTCCGACGGGTCGGTCTCCAGCCGCCAGTCGACGATCTGTTCGACCACGTCCCCGTTCTCCGCCCAGAACTCGTCGGTGAACGCCGGTTGCATCTTGTGGCGGATCCGCTCGGCGGGGCCGTACTCCTCGGGGACCGAGAGCATCCGCGCCTGCGTCTCCTCGGGGATGGGGACGGACTCCTCGCCGCCGTGAGTCGTGCAGAGGAGCGCGAGCGACTCGGCGCGGTCGTAGTCGAGCGCGTAGCGCTGGGCGATCATCCCGCCGAGGCTGGCGCCGACCAGGTGGGTCCGCTCGATCCCCGCGTCGTCGAGGACCGCCTCCAGGTCGGCGGCCATCTCCGCGGCGGTGTACGGTCCCTCCGGCGCGTCGGAGTCGCCGGTCCCCCGGTTGTCCATGACGACCGTGCGGTAGTCGTCGAGCCCCTCGCGCTGCCGGTTCCACATCCAGGTCCCGTAGGCCAGCCCCTCGAGGAAGGTCACCGTCTCGGCGTCGGCAGGCCCCGCCACGTCGTAGGCGATCCGGGTCCCGTCGTTGGTCGCGTACGCCATGGCGGGGTCATCGAACCCCTCGTCCTTCAACCCGGACGTTCACGTGTGAACCCCGCGACAGCTCCCCGAACGCCGATAGACCGAAATAGCTGGATTCAAACGCCGCTGGCGACGTATCTCGGCGCTCGATCGCCACGCAACGGTGTTTTCGTCAGAGCCGAACTCGATCTGTTCCAGTTCCCGACCGGATCGCCCCGGTGGGCCGGGTTCGGGAGGGGAAAGCCCGGTTTCCCATACACGATCCTGACGGATTCGGAATTCCGCTAGAGTTTTACGAGTGGCCCTGAGACGGACTGTTATGGAATTACATGCCAGAGAGGTCAACCGGGACGTGCGGGAGCTGGGCGAGCTGCTCGGGGAGATAATCCGGGAGCAGCGGTCCGACTCCGCGTTCGAGATAGTCGAACGTATCCGGACGGCGGCGGTCGACTACCGCCGGGGCGACGCCGAGGACCGCGCGGCGATCCACGAGACGCTGGACGGGCTCTCGCCGGAGGAGAGCGACGTGGTCGCGCGGGCGTTCACGACCTACTTCGAGCTGATCAACCTCGCCGAGGAGCGCCAGCGCGTCCGTGAGATCCGCGAGGGGAGCCACGAGGGGACGCTGGAGGACAGCGTCCGGGCCGCCGTCGAGGAACTCGCCGAGCGGGACCTCGACGCCGAGACCGTCGAGCGGGTGCTCGACGACGTGCTCATCCAGCCGACGTTCACCGCCCACCCGACCGAGGCCCGCCGGAAGACCGTCAAGGCGAAGCTCCGGTCGGTCGCGAACGACCTCGAACGGCTCGACGAGGTGCGGCTGACCCGCGACGAGCAGGCCGCGGTGGAGCGGGACCTGGAGGCCGAGGTGACGAGCCTCTGGCAGACCGCGCAGGTCCGCGAGCGCCGCCCGGACGTGACCGACGAGGCGCTGAACGTCCAGTGGTACCTGGAGAACGTCCTCTTCGAGGTCATCAGCGAGGTCTACGACGCCCTGGAGCGGGCCGTCGACGACGAGTTCGACGGCGAGGTCGACGTGCCGAAGCTCTACGAGTTCCGCTCGTGGGCCGGGTCGGACCGCGACGGCAACCCGTTCGTCACGCCCGAGGTGACCGAGGAGACGCTCGACCGCCAGCAGTCGGTCGCGGTCCCGCTGTACCGCGACCGGCTGAAGACGCTGTCGGGCGTCCTCAGCCAGGACGCGGCGGGGATCGACACCGGCGACCGCCTCGACGAGCGGCTGGCCGACAACCGCGAGCGGCTGCCCGCCGTGGCCGAGGCGGCCCGGGAGCGCTACCCCGACGAGCCCTACCGGCAGCTGCTGAAGCTGATGCGCGAGCGCGTCCTCCGCGTCGACGACGTGCGCCCCGGCGGCTACGGCGACGAGAGCGCGTTCCTCGACGACATCGCGGCCATCGCCGAGAGCCTGCGGGCCAACGGCGGCGAGGCCATCGCCGAGGCCCACGTCGACCCCCTCTACCGGACGGTCGACACGTTCGGGTTCAACCTCGCCAGCCTCGACCTGCGCGACCACCGCGCGAAACACACGAACGCGATCGCCGAGGCCGTCGACCGCGACGGGATCGACTACGAGTCGATGGACGAGGACGAGCGCGTCGACTTCCTCACCGAGGCCATCCTGCAGGACCAGCCCGTGGTCGACCTCGAAGACCGGGAGGGCCTGTCCGACGAGGCCGCCCGCGTCCTCCGGCGCTTCGAGAAGACCGCCGAGTGGCAGGACGACTACGGCGTCGACGCCATCGACACCTACTGCATCAGCTGGTGCGAGGAGCCCTCGCACGTCCTCGAAGTGCTCTTCCTCGCCGACCAGGCCGGCGTCGTCGACCTGCCGGGCTACTGCGGGCTGGACGTGGTGCCGCTCCTGGAGTCGAAGTACGCGCTCGACGGCGCCCGCCGCATCATGGGCACGCTGTTCGAGAACGAGGCCTACCAGCAGGCGCTGGAGGCCCGCGGCGGCGTCCAGGAGATCATGCTCGGCTACTCCGACTCGAACAAGGAGAACGGGTTCCTCGCCGCGAACTGGAGCCTCTTCCGCAACCAGCGCCGGCTGGCCGCGATCACCGACGACTACGACGTGGAGATGCGGCTGTTCCACGGCCGCGGGGGTTCCATCTCGCGGGGCGGCGGTCCGATGAACGACGCGATGCTCGCCCTGCCCAACGAGACGGTCTCGGGGCAGATCAAGTTCACCGAGCAGGGCGAGACCATCTCCGAGAAGTACGCCAACCCGAAAATCGCCGAGCGCAACCTCGAACAGATGCTCGACGCCCAGATCCGCGCCCGGCACAACGCGATGGAGCAACCCGTCGAGGACGTGCCCGAGGAGTGGGCCGAGGCCATGGAGACGGCCGCCGAGGCCGCCCGCGAGGAGTACGTCGAC
Source organism: Halosimplex halophilum (assembly GCF_004698125.1). Taxonomy (NCBI): domain Archaea; kingdom Methanobacteriati; phylum Methanobacteriota; class Halobacteria; order Halobacteriales; family Haloarculaceae; genus Halosimplex; species Halosimplex halophilum. The sequence continues at coordinate 790,754 of NZ_ML214297.1, read as the reverse complement.
CTGCTCGAATCCGACGGGTTCGTCGACTTCTTCGAGACGGCCACCCCGATCACCGTCATCGAGGACCTCAACATGGGGTCGCGGCCGGCCTCCCGCTCGGAGGACCGCAGCGTCGACGACCTGCGGGCGATCCCGTGGGTGTTCTCCTGGACCCAGGCCCGCTGTATCCTGCCGGGCTGGTACTCGCTGGCGACCGGGATCCAGGCCTACCTCGATTCGGGCGGCGACGTCGAGACGCTGCGGGAGATGTACGACGAGTGGCTGTTCTTCCAGACGACGCTTGACAACGCGGCGCTCGCGCTCGCCCGCTCGGAGATGGAGATCGCCGAGCGCTACGCCGACCTGGCGCCCGACGACCTCCGCGAGGCGTTCTTCCCGCGCATCCGCGAGGAGTACGAGGCCGCGGTCGAGCTGGTGAAGACGATCACCGACCGCGACAGCCTCCTGCGGCGGGAGTGGCTGGCCGAGAACCTCGCCCGGCGCAACCCCTACGTCGACCCCCTCAACCTCCTGCAGGTGCGCCTGCTCGACCAGTCGCACCTCACCGAGGCCGAGGAGCGGACCCTGCGGCTCACGGTGCAGGGCATCGCCGCCGGGATGAAGAACACCGGGTAGGACCCCCTTACTCGCCGTTCGCCGGTTCCTCCGCGGATGAACCGACGAAAGGCGCTTGCGTCGGCGCCGCGAACCGCCGCGCATGACACTCGACACTGTGCTCGTCGCCGTCGGCCCGGGTGACGAGGCGCGTACCGACCCGGTCGTGACCGCCGTGAGCGACGTGGCGGGGCCGGCCGACGCCGGGGTCGTCCTCGGACACGTGTTCTCCCGCGAGCGATTCGCCGAGGCGGGCGACCGCCTGGGCTTCGGTGACGACGCGGAACCCGACGCGGTCGCCGCCCGGCAGACGACCGTCCAGGCGTTCCGGGACCGCCTCTCCGAGGCCGGGCTCGACGTGTCCGTCCGCGGCCGGGTCGGCGACGTGGGCGAGGGCGTCGTCGCGCTCGCGGAGGAGACCGGTGCGGACCTCGTCTTCGTCGGCGGCCGCAAGCGCCGTCCCTCCGGGAAAGCGGTGTTCGGCTCGACCGCCCAGACCGTCCTGCTGGAAGCGCCCTGTCCGGTTACCTTCGTCCGGAGCGGGTGAGTTTCGGAGACCGCCGTCAGTCACCGCCCGTCCCGCCGCCGTCGCGCCCGCCGAGTCGTATCACCCAGGCGAGCGCGGCCAGCGCGGGCAGTCCGTAGAGGACCGCGTGGACGACCGGCTCGGCGCCGGCGAAGCCGGCCGCGACGGTGACGGTGAGCACGGCGAGCAGGAAGTTCGTCCCCGTCCGGCTCGCGTAGACGGGAACCGACCGGTCGGACGGCGTGCGCTCCGGCATGTTCGCGAGAGACACGTCGGCCGACAAGAAAGTGGCGAGAGCGCCGCCCTCACTCCACCAGCGCGGCTTCCAGCAGTTCCAGCGGGTGGCGGACCTCGTAGCCGGTGCCGTGCTCCATCTGCATCGCGCAGGTGGGACACTCCGTCATGCCCGTCTCGCCTTCGGCCGACTCCATGTGCTCGAACATCTCCTCGCCGATCTCCATCGAGTAGTCGTACTTCTCCTCCTTCCAGCCGTAGGTGCCCGAGATGCCCGAGCAGGAGTCGCCCACGTCCTCGATGTCGACGCCGTCCAGCTCCCGGAACAGTTCGACGGCCTGGCGGTCGAGCCCCTGGTTGCGGGCGTGACACGGCGCGTGGTAGGCGAACTCCTCGGCGAGTTCGCCGTCCACGTCGGCCTCGGCGACGGCGCCCGCCAGGTCCTCGTGGATCCGCAGGTACTCGACGGCCTCGTAGGTGTGCGCGGCGACCTCGGCGGTCCCCTCGAAGTCGAACAGCTCCGGGTACTCCTGGCGGAGGCTCATCGAGCAGGAGGTACAGGAACAGACGGCGTCGTAGCCCTCCTCGACCAGCGCCGACAGCGACGCGACGTTGGTCTCCGCGTCGCGGCAGGCGTCGTCTAACATCCCGTTGGCGAACATCGGCGTGCCCGAACACCCCTGCTCGGGGACGGCGACCTGGTAGCCGAAGTGCTCGAACAGCCGGACGAGCGCCTTCGCCACCTCGGGGGTGTTGTACTCGGCGTAGCAGCCGTGGAAGTACGCGACCCGCTTGTCGGCGGACTGGACCTGCGCGCCGCCGCGGGCCTGCCACCAGTCGGTGAACGTCTCCGTCGCGAACTCCGGGAAGTCGCGCTCGCTGGTGACGCCGAGCGTCTTCTCCATGGCCCAGCGGGCCGGCCCGAAGTTCATCGCGAACGACGCGAGCCGGGGGACCTTGCTCGCGAGGGCGGCCGACGTGCGGTAGTTGGCGAGGATCCGGTTGCGCCAGTACTCCACGGAGAGCTTGCTCATCTGCTCGTCGACGTAGCGGCCCCGCGTCGTGTTGTGCATCTGGCTGAGCGGGACGCCGGAGGGGCAGGCGTCGTCGCAGCGCATGCAGTTCGAACACGACATGACCGACTCGTCGACCTCGTAGTCCTCGTCGGTCTGGGTGAGCCGCCACTGCTCGGGGCCCTGGAACTTCGGCCCGGGGAAGTCGTCGTCGACCTCGGCGACCGGGCAACTGGTGTCGCAGGACGAGCACTTGTAACAGGAGTCGGCGCCCGGCCGCAGGTCGAACTCCTCGGCCTCGCCGAAGACCTGTGTCGGCTCGTGGTTCTCGTCGGGGTTCGGTGCCGCCGGTTCGAAGTCGCTGGTGTGGTCCGTGTCGCTCATAGGTCCCGTCGTGTCGCTCGCGCCGCCGCTCGCCGCGCCGCCGTCCGGGACGCGCGGCGGTCCCGAATCGGAGTCGTCTCCCGCGCTGTCGTCCGTCTCGTCCGCTACACCGCCGGTATCGTCCACGCCGTCCGTCTCGTCTACGCCGTCGGCCTCATCCACGCCGTCCGTCCGGTCCCTGCGATCCGGTCCGTCGGCCGCCCGCTCGTCGCTCATCGGACCGCCTCCGCTGCGGCCGCGCCGGCCGCGTGTCCGGTCGCGATGGAGACGCCGCTGCCGGACTTCTCCGCCGCGAAGTCGTAGCCGCCCAGCACCGAGCCGGCGGCCCGGAGGTTCCCGAACTCGGGGTCGCCGTCGGCGTCGAGCGGCCGCAGGTCGCCGTCGGTCGGGACGCCGAAGCGGGCGAACGGGTGGTCGCCGAAGGCGTCCGTGTCGAACCACTCGTAGCGGTCGGCCGCGTGTGGGACGTGGCAGTCGAAGACCGGCTCCTCGACCCCCTCGCGGTCCGATCCCACCCCCTTCCCGACCAGCCCGCCCGTCGCGAGGACGAACTGGTCGGCGGCGAACGGGATCTTCGCCCCGTTGCGGTCGATCGAGACCGACGCGACCCGCCCGGCGGCGTCGGCCCCGCCGTCGGGCTCGTAGTCGACGACGGGGTTGCCCGTCTCCATGCTGACGCCGGCGGCGTCCAGCGCCGCGTAGAGGTCGTCTTCGAGTCTGAGCCCCGGCAGCGAGGGCGGCCCCATCGGCACCTCGAAGACGGGGACCCCCAGCGCCGATTCGAGGGACTCGCGGACGGCCCCGGGGTCGTCGTCGCCCAGCACCGCGGGGAAGCCGACGCGCTCGGCGCCGCCGAGGTGGGTTTCGACCGCGGCCGCGAGCGCGTCGCGGGCGCGCCGCTGCCCGCCAGACCGGGTCTCGACCGGCGCGTCCTCGTCGAGCAGTTTCGCGTAGCGGGTCACCTTCGCGTCGGCGGCCAGATCGCCGGGGAAGGCCACCGTCGCGCCCTCCACCTCGAACGGGACGCCCGCGTTTTCGAGGTGGACGGCCGCGTGTGGTGCGTCGAAGTCGACCAGCCGTTCGAAGCCGACCAGCAGGGCGTCGCGGTCGTCGCTGGCGACGCCGGCGGCGGCCCCGGCTGGGTATCGCGCCGTCGGTTTGACCGTCCCGCCGTGCGTGGGGAGCAGGGCGTTGCGGTCGGTGTGGGCGCCGCGATAGCGGTCGGCCACCTCGTCGAAGACCGCCATCGCCTCGCGGACGCCGTCGACGCCGACCGCCCGGTAGGGGTGGTCGTCCGGGAGGTCGGGGATCGCCGCGTAGGGGTCGACGACGGGGCCGCCGTCCCCGTCGCTCGCGGCCCCGTCCGGCGGGTACCCCAGCACGTCGACGAGACCGGAGGCCTGCGCGAGCGTGCTCTGTTTGTAGGAGAGCAACCGCACGTCCGCGCCTCCGCGGGCGGCCGCGAGGGCGGCGAACCCGCCGGCGAGCCCGCCGCCGACCACGACGACCTCCGACTCAATCGCCATCGCGCCCTCCGTCGGTCGCGACGCCGGTGTCATCCGCGCTCCCGCCACTGTGGCCGTCAACCGCGTCGCTCGGCCCGTCGTCGAACGCCGCGAAGTCGACGGGCTCGTCGGCGTCGGCGGGGTCGCGGTCGCGGTTCTGCGTGGTCGCGTGCAGCGCGTAGTTGAGCATCGCCTGGGAGAGCTGCTGGCCCCACAGGGCGTGCCGCTGCCCCTTCCAGCGCTCCTGCAGGAGCTCGTCCCAGGCCTCGCGCACGGTGGGTTCGTCGTAGCTGTCCTCCAGTTCGCCGGCGAGCCGGTGGGCACAGAAGCCGCCCTGGCAGTTGCCCATTGTGGCCCGCGTCCGGATGCGGACGGCGTTCAGGTCCGAGCCCGAGCCCTCGATGGCGTCCTGGACCTCCGCGCGCGTGACGCCCTCGCAGTTGCAGACGACCGGGTTCGGCCCGTCGGTGTCGAGCACCGCCTCGGCCCGCGAGCCCAGCCGCTCGACGCTGCGGCGGCCGATCGGCGACTGGAGGCCGAACTCGTCCATGTAATCGCGGAGCACGTCGAAGTCCTCGCTGCCCGGGAGGGGCACGTCGGCGGTGCGGCAGGCCGCTTCGACGCCGAAACGGTCGCAGACGTGGTCCGCAATTTGCTCGGCCATCATCCGGTAGGTGGTGAACTTGCCGCCGACGATGCTGGTCATGCCGGGCAGGTCGTCGCGGTCGTCGTGGTCGAGCAGGAAGAAGTCCCGCGTGATGTCGGTGGGGTCCTCGCTGCCCACGTCCGGCGGCTCGTACAGCGGGCGGACGCCCCAAAAGGAGCGGATGGTCCGGGCCTCTTCGAGCATGGGGATCAGCTCCGAGAGGGTGTCGATCATCATGTCGACCTCCCACTGCTCCTCCGGGTAGTCCTCGGGGTCGTCGACTTCCTCGTCGGTCGTCCCGAGGATGGCCGTCGTCTCGTGGGGGACGACGATGTCGGCGTCGCCCTTGGGACGACAGCGATTGATCACGGTGTCGACCTGCCGGACGTTCATGATCGTCATCACGCCCTTGGAGGGGCGGACCTCGATGTCGACGCCGGCCATGTCGCCGATCTGCCCGGCCCAGGCGCCGGTGGCGTTGACGACGTGGTCGGCGCGGATCTCCTCGCGGCCGCCCTCGGTGCCGTGGACGCGCAGGCCCGGGCCGGAGGCGTGTTCGACCTCGACGCCGACGACCTCGCCGTCCTCGACGAGCAGGTCCGTCACCTCCGAGTGGGTCTCGACGCGCGCGCCGTGTTCGACGGCGCTGGCCGCGTTGGCGACGACGAGTCGGAACGGGTCGACGGCGCCGTCGGGGACGTGGATCGCCCTGTCGATGTCCTCGGCGAGGTGGGGTTCCATCGCGCGGGCCTCCCGTCCGGAGAGCACCTCGGCCGGGATCCCGCAGGCCTCGCAGCCCGCGAGCTTCTCCCGGAAGTACGCCTCGGAGTCCTCGGGGCGCTTGACGAACAGGCCGCCGGTCTCCTCGACGCAGTGGGCGGCGATGTCCCGGAGGACGCGGTTCTCCTCGATACACTCGCGGGCGCTGGACTGGTCGGACACCGCGTAGCGCCCCCCGCTGTGGAGCAGCCCGTGCATCCGCCCGGTCGTCCCGTGCGTGAGGTTGCCCTGCTCGACGAGCGTCACGTCGAACCCGCGCATCGCGAGGTCGCGCGCGACCCCGCTGCCCGTCGAACCGCCCCCGAGGACCGCGATGTGGGGTGTCGATGCCATCTCTCCGGACCTTCGGCGCCCACTCACTTTACTTCACCGGCGAACCGATACCCTCGATAAATAAAATGGTTTTACCATGCTGCTGGCGCGTCGGCCCCACCGATCCGACTCCGGGAATCCGCCCGAACGGGCGCAGTACTCGGCGGAAAGCCGCCCAAACTGTCCGTAGACGGTCCGTACCGCTCGATAGAACGGGGACACCTCCCTGGCCCGCGGCCGTCGGCCCGCGAGCGCAGCGCGATCTCTCCCGAACACGGGCACGCGAGCACACGAACGGCCGGTATCACGGGCTTACCTCACCCTGACCCGCCCAACCGTCAGTAACATTTATAATGATTCCCAATATTGTTTATCGACAGGGCGGCGTCAGACGTAAACATCCCGCCACACGGTGACAGACAATGGCAGACACGTACATCGGCGCGATCGACCAGGGGACGACCGGCACCCGCTTCATGGTGTTCGACCACGCGGGGCAGGTCGTCGCGAACGCATACGAACAGCACGAACAGATCTATCCGGAGCCGGGGTGGGTCGAACACGACCCCATCGAGATCTGGGAGAACACCCAGGAGGTCGTCACGCGGGGCCTCCGCGACGGCGGGCTCGACGCGAGCCAGCTCGAGGCGCTCGGGATCACGAACCAGCGCGAGACGACCGTCGTGTGGGACGCGGAGACGGGCAAGCCGGTCCACAACGCCATCGTCTGGCAGGACCGCCGCACCACCGACCGCGTCGAGCAGCTGGAGGAGGAGGACAAGGTCGGGTGGATCCGCGAGAAGACCGGGCTGGAAGCCGACGCCTACTTCGCCGCCACGAAGGTCGAGTGGATCCTCGACAACGCCGAGCCGCTGAAGCTCCAGAGCTCCCGCGGCGAGAGCGTCCGCGACCGCGCCGACGCCGGCGAACTCCGGATGGGCACCATCGACACCTGGCTCATCTACAACCTCACCGGCGAGCACATCACCGACGTGACCAACGCCTCGCGGACGATGCTCTACGACATCGAGGGGCTCAGCTGGGACCCCGAACTCCTGGAGGAGTTCGGCGTGCCCGAGTCGATGCTTCCCGAGGTCCGGCCGTCCTCCGACGAGGCGACCTACGGGTCGACCGACCCCGACGGCTTCCTCGGCGCCGAGGTCCCGGTCGCGGGCGCGCTCGGTGACCAGCAGGCGGCCCTGTTCGGCCAGACCTGCTTCGACGCCGGCGACGCCAAGAACACCTACGGCACCGGTTCGTTCTACCTCATGAACACCGGCGACGAGGCGGTCTCCTCTGAGCACGGCCTGCTCACGACCATCGGCTTCCAGATGTCCGGCGAGCCCGTCCAGTACGCCCTCGAGGGGTCGATCTTCATCACCGGCGCCGCCATCGAGTGGCTCGAGGACGTGGACCTGATCAACAACGCCGCCCAGACCGCCGAGCTGGCCCGCTCGGTCGATTCGACCGACGGCGTGTACATGGTCCCGGCGTTCACCGGGCTGGGCGCGCCCCACTGGGACGGCCGCGCCCGCGGCACCATCGTCGGGATGACCCGCGGCACCCGGAAGGAGCACATCGTCCGGGCGACGCTGGAATCCATCGCCTACCAGACCCGCGACATCGCCGAGGCGATGGAGGCCGACTCGGGCGTCGAGACGACGAGTCTCCGGGTCGACGGCGGCGCGGTCAAGAACAACTTCCTCTGTCAGCTCCAGTCGGACATCATCCAGACGGAGATCGCCCGGCCGGAGGTCGACGAGACGACCGCGCTCGGGTCGGCCTACGCCGCCGGCCTCGCGGTCGGCTACTGGGACTCCGTCGACGAGCTGCGCGACAACTGGCAGGTCGACCGGGAGTTCACCCCGGAGATGGACGCCGACGAGGCCGACCGGATGTACGGCCGCTGGGACGACGCCGTCGAGCGCTCGCTCGACTGGGCGCGGGAGGAGTGATCCATGTACGAGACGGTCCTCCAGGTGCCGGTCATCGGCATGGAGTGGGAGCAGTTCGCTCTCCTGGTGATCACCGCGATGGCGGGCGGCGCGTTCGGCGCGGCGCTCGGGGCGCTCCCGGCGTTCATCTTCACCGGCTTCGTCGTCTTCCTCGGCGAGGGGCTGGCCATCCTCCAGCGCGAGGTCATGGACCTCCCGGCCATCGGCCAGGGCGAACTCGCCGCGGGCGTGACCGGCGTCATCGGCTTCGGCGCCGTCACCGGCCCGCACATCGCCTTCGCGGGCGGCGTGGCCGCCTCCGCGTACGCGGGCAAGAAGTACCCCGAAATGGAACCGGAGGGCTGGGACTACCACTTCGGGAAGAACATCCTCTACGCGTTCGGCACGAAGCCGGACATCCTCGCGGTCGGCGCCGTCTTCGGCGTCGTCGGGGTGGTCATCAACCAGCTCTCGGCGGCGGTGCTGGTCGTCGGCGGCACGGGCGTCACCGACTCCATCGCGCTGACGGTCGTCGCCAGCGCCTTCATCGCCCGGATCGTCTTCGGCTACCCCATCGTGGGCCGCTCGGCCGGCGGGAGCCTGCTCGACATGTCCCCCTTCGAACGGGAGGAGCCCCGCGTCGCCACCGACGGCGGGGAGGTCCCGGAGGAACACGCCGGGCGGCTGGCCACCGAGCCGTGGCTCCCCCACCAGTACAAGTGGTCGGGCGTCACCGCCATCGGCCTGGTCGGCGGGATCCTCGGCGGCTACATCTGGATCCAGACGGGCAGCATCTTCATGGGCTACGCCATCTCGGCGATGAGCCTGCTGTTCCTGAACCTCGGCGTCGAGAAGATCCCCGTGACCCACCACATCACGCTCGTCGGCGCGGTCGGCGCGGTCGTCGTTGCCCCCGTCGCCGGCAGCGTCGTCGCGCTGCTGGCCGCCGGCGTCTTCGGCGCCGTCAGCGGCCTCCTCGGCGAGGTCACCCAGCGGATCTTCTACGCCCACTCCGGCACCCACGTCGACCCGCCCGCGATGGCCATCGCCCTCGCGATGCTGGTCGTGGGGATCCTGGCGATCCTGGGCGTGCTGCCCAACGCGGGGTACCTCTGAGCGGTCCCCGCCGCGGTGGCCCCGCCCGGCCGTTCGCCACTCCCGACCGATTTATATACTGAGACGGAACTGATTCACAACCGTTCCACCGGACTCCCATGGACATCGACGCGCGCATCAAACGGCGACAGCGACGGACGGACGGCCGCCGCCTCGTCGAGGACTACGAGTCGCTCTCCCCGGTCGCCCACGTCGAGGAGCCGTCGGACCGCGGGCCGACCTTCGAGCGCCTGCTCGACCACCTCGACCCGGTCTTCGACGGCAAGCTCCCGCCGAACGCCTACGTCTCCGGCCCGTTCGGCGCCGGCAAGTCCGCCGTCGTCACCGCGCTGTTCTCGCATCTCGACCGGCTGTCGACCGAGACCCGGTCGATCATCCACACGAGCACGCGCGCGGCCACGCCCACCTCGCCCGCGTTCGCCTACGTCGACCTCCGCGAGACGACCAGCGAGTTCGCCTTCTACCACGGCGTCCTCGACGCGCTGGTCGAGGAGTCGGTGCCCGACCACGGGATCTCCACCGCGGAGCTGCGCGAGCGGCTCCACGACCTGCTGGGCGACTCCGACACGGGCGTCGTCGTCGCCGTCGACCACGTCGGCGAGCCCGAGGGCACCGGCGACGAGGAGCTGGTCGAGCGGTTCGCCGGCCTCCCGAGCAACGTGAGCTGGCTGGCGGTCGGCCGCCGCGACCCCGGGGAGGTCCTGCTGACCGAGTACACCGCGACGGAGATCCGCGTCGACCGCTACCGCCGCGAGACGCTCGTCGACCTGCTGATGACCCGCGCGTCGCTGGGGCTCAGCCGGCAGGGCCTCGATCACGACCTCGCCCGCCGGGTCGCCGAGTGGGCCGAGGGCAACGCCCACGACGCGATGGCCGCGCTGTTCGTCGCCGCCGTCCGCGCGACCGAGGACGAGCGGACGCGGCTCGCCGAGGCCGACGTGGCCGCCGCGACCGAGGAGGTCCCCCGCGGAGCGGCCTCGCTCGCCCGCGTGCTCGCGCTCCCGGCGAACAAACAGCTCGTCCTCCGGGAACTGGTCGACCTCCCCGCCGAGGACCGCGCCTCCGTCACCGCGACCACCGAGGCGATCGGCGCCGTCCCCGCGGTCGACCTCTCGCCGGGCACCGTCAAGCGCTACCTCTACGAGATGGCCGAGGTCGGCGTCGTCGAGCGCGTCCAGGCCGAGGCCACCGACGGCCAGGGCCGCCCGCCCAGCCGCGTCGAACTGCGGTTCCCCCCGACGGCGTTCCGACGGCTGTACGACCTGCGGGGGTGACGCCGGCCACGAGCGGGCGGGTGTCGTACGATAGTTTTGACACCGTTTCTGGAAATCGGCACTTGCTCAGTACAGCGGATCAATACAGCACACAGGGCGCCTTCATTCTGTCCCTGATCCACTGAAACGTGCAGTGATTGTGTCTCCATAAATTATTAGCTGGACAAGAACTAGTGGCAGATATGGGAGAAACACACGTTACCTGTGGACACTGTGACGGTGAAGGCGTTTGTAAAAATGTACAAGGAGGTGGTGATGTATATTCTTGCGAAACCTGTTACGGAGCGTCTAGCAGGTCGGGTACTCATATCGTCGTGAAATGTGATATCTGTAGTGGGACTGGTTGGGTGTCTCCATAGAAACGGTCTATGACAAATCAGCAGACACAATGACCCATGACGCTCTGCCCACTTCTGTCCCAATAGTGACCGAAGAGGATATCTTTGAGGGAGCTAACCCAAGCGTTGAATAAACAACACGAACTAAACGGGTGATTCACCCGAATCTGATAGAAGCCGCCACCTCGTGGAGTGCTCTCGACGGGCCCACCCGAACGAAGGTACCGTTACCGGACCCGCGATCGGTCGCCGGTGCCGCCGGTCATGGCGCTGGCGAGCGCGCCCTTGACGACCACGTCGTCGCCGAGCGTAGTCAGCTGCACGTCCGGGACGTTGCCGAAGACCACGTCGTCGAGCCGGTCGCGGATCGGGTCGAGGGTCCGCTCGGGGTTGTTGAGCGTGACGGCGCCGCCGACGTAGATGACCAGCGGGGCGTAGGCGTCGACGATGTTGGCGATGGCGATGACGTTCCACCGGGTCACCTGGTCGAGGACGTGCTCGGCGAACTCGTCGCCCTCCGCGGCGTGAGCGAACACGTCCGCCGAGGAGAAGTCGGCGCTGTCCAGCGGCATCGACGTGTCGACGGGGTCCTCGTCGTGGAGCCGCCGGGCGTACCGGAAGATGTTGTTGCCCGAGCAGTAGGCCTCCCAGTGGCCGTCGACGCCGCAGCCACAGGTCATGAAGCCGTTGGGGTCGACGGTCATGTGCCCGACTTCGCCGGCGTTGCCGTCCCACCCCTGGATGACTTCGCCGTCGACGCAGACGCCGGCGCCGATGCCGCTGGAGATGGTGAGATAGACCATGTCGTCGGGGTTGCGCTCCGAGTAGAACCGCTCCCCGATGACGCCGGCGGTAGTGTCGTTGTGCAGATAGATATCGTCGCTGTCGACGAGTTCCCCGATGGGGCCGGTCAGCGGGATGCGGTCGATGGAGTCCGGGAGGTTCGCGGGGTTGTCGATCGCCCCCTCCGCGAGGTCGAGCGGGCCGATGGAGCCGATGCCGACGGCGGCGATCCGCGTCGGGTCGACGCCCGCCTCGTCGGCGGCGCCGCGGAGCGCGTCGAGGACCGCCTCCGTGACCGCGATGCCGTTCGGTCCCTGGGGCGTCTCCGTCCGCCGGGACGCGACGACGGTCCCCGACTCGTCCCCCACGACGGCGCGGATGTTCGTCGCGCCGAGGTCGACCCCTGCGTAGGTGGCCATGGTACCTCAACGGTGTACCCTCCGCTACTTAACTGCACATATTCACCCGCCTCCGAGTACCTCCTTCGAGAACCGGGAACGGCGCCCTCGCGGCCTCCGGACGTTCGAACGGCCGTCCGCCGCGGCTCCGCGTCGTCGTTCGACGGGACTCTACAGGTTCCTTCCCGCCGCGGCGCTACAGGTCCCGTTCGGCCGTGCGCTCGCGCGCGCGACTCTGGATCGCCTCGTCGTAGACGATGCCCCGTTCGGCGTCCAGCGTCACGACGGTCCCCGACTCAACCTCGCGGGGCAGCGACGCGTTGGAGATCATCGGCACGTCGAGCTCGCGCGCGACGATGGCCGCGTAGCTCGTCATGCCGCCGTGGCGGTCGACGATCCCCGCCAGCTTCTCGATGTCGCCGGTGAACTCCCCGTCGAAGTCCTCCGGGACAGCCAGGATCGCCCCCTCGGGGAGTTCGGAGAGGTCGCCGTCGTCGGTCCAGTGGAGCTCCCCGGAGACGAGCCCCTCGACGACCGAGCGCCCGGAGGCGATGGTCTCGGAGGCGACGTGGACCTTCAGCATGTTCGCCGTGTTCACCCCTTCGAGTTCGGTCATCATGCCCGAGAGGACGACCACGGTGTCGCCGCTGTCGGCCGCGCCGGTGTCGAGCGCCGACTGGACGGCGTTGTTGATGACCGCGTCGGCGCCGTCGGCCGTGTAGGGCGAGCTCTTGGGGATGATCCCCCACGACAGCGCGAGCCGACGGCGGATCCGTTCGCTGGGCGTCGAGGCGACGATCGGGATCGACGGGCGGAACTTCGCGGCCTTCAGCGCGGTGTAGCCGGACTCGCTGGCCGCGACGATCGCCGCCGCGTCGATGTCCCGCGCGAGGAAGCGGGCCGAGCGGGCGAGCGCGTCCGTCCGCGTCTCGTCGGCGGTGGGCACGCGCTGCTCGCGGTTCTCGGCGTACTCGGGGGACTCCTCGACGTCCTTCACGATCCGGTTCATCGTGTCGACCACCCGGACGGGGTGGTCCCCGATGGCCGTCTCGCCCGACAGCATCACCGCGTCTGTGCCGTCGAGGACGGCGTTGGCCACGTCCGACGCCTCCGCGCGCGTGGGCCGCCGGGCCGTCACCATCGAGTCGAGCATCTCCGTCGCGGTGATGACGGGCACGCCCGCCTCGTGGCACCGCCGGATGATCCGCTTCTGGATCATCGGCACGTCCTCCAGCGGGCACTCCACGCCCAGATCCCCGCGGGCGACCATCACGCCGTAGGCCGCGTCGATGATCCCCTCCAGGTTCTCGACGGCCACGTCCCGCTCGATCTTCGCGATGACGGGGATGTCCGCGCCGAGTTCGTCCAGCGCGTCGGTGATCTCGTAGACGTCCTCGCCGTCGCGGACGAAACTCGCCGCGACGAAGTCGACCTCCTTGTCGGCCGCGACCTGCAGTTCCTCGCGGTCCTGGTCGGTGATGACCGGCAGCCCCAGGTCGACGCCGGGGACGTTGACGCCCTTGCGCGCCCCGAGGTCGCCGCCGCTCTCGACGGTCGCGGTGACGACGCCGTCGTCGACCGACTCGACGGTCGTCTCGATGCGCCCGTCGTCCAGCAGGACCACGTCGCCCGGCTCGACCGCGGAGATGTCGTGGGAGACGCCGATCTCCTCGGGCGTCGCCTCGTCGCCCTCGACGAACCGGACGGTCGACCCGCCCTCGAGCGTTATCTCGTCGCGGATCGGCGCCGTCCGGACCTCCGGCCCGGGCAGGTCGAGCATCGCCGCGACCGGGCGGTCCGTCCGGCGGTCGACCGTTCGGATGCGGTCGACGAGCTCCCGCCTGTGTTCGGGCGTGCCGTGGCTGGCGTTCATCCGCGCGACGGACATCCCCGCCTCCGCGAGCGCCTCGATCGTCTCCTCGGACTCGCTGGCGGGCCCCAGCGTACACACTATCTTCGCGCTACGCATCTCAGATCGATACCCCCCGCGGCGTCGGTGTTCGGTTCATGTGAACGGCTTCCCGCGGCAGGAATAAAGGGTTTGTCTACCGTTCTTTACCGGCGGTCCTCGCATCCCGGAGCCTCGCCGCGTATCGCCAGTCGACGGCCGTCAGGATCGCCAGTACGCCCGCGTGAGCAGGACGAGCACGGGGAAGATCTCCAGGCGGCCGATCCACATCAGGAAGACCATCAGCAGCTTCGAGAGGGCGGGGAACCCCTCGAAGTTCGCCATCGGGCCGACGACGCCGGGGCCGACGTTGCCGAGCGTCGCGGCGACGGCGCTGGTCCCCTCGAACACCGACAGCGACTCCCCGGTGTGACCGACGAGGACGACGACCACCGTCGCGACGGCGAAGATGACCAGATACAGGAGCGTGAAGGCGTAGACGCCGCGGATCGTCGACTCGTCGATGGCCGTGTCCCCCAGGCGGACGGGCTCGACGGCCTCCGGGTGGACCGTGGTGAACAGCTCGCGGAACAGCGACTTGACGATCACGACCCAGCGGATGACCTTGATCGACCCGCCGGTACTGCCGGCCGAGCCGCCGACGAACATGGCGAACAGGAGCACGAACTTGGCCTGTCGGCCCCAGAGGTCGAAGTTCGTGCTCGCGTACCCCGTCGTGGTGACGATGGACGTGACCTGGAAGGCGGCGTGGCGCAGCGACGGTTCGAGGGCGCCCGTGAGCGCGTCGTGGCCGGGGGCGGTGAAGAGGAGGCCGGCGACCAGCGCGGCGAGCACGCCGATGATCCCCAGATACGAGCCGAACTCCACGTCCTCGACGACGGTCCGGAGGTCGCGGTTCCAGCAGTGCCAGAACAGCGCGAAGTTCGTCCCCGCGGCGACCATGAACGGGATCACGAACCACTGGACCACCGCGGAGAACGCCTCGATGGACCTGGCTTCCGGCGAGAACCCGCCGGTCGGCATCGTCGTGAACCCGTGGGCGACGGCGTTGTACAGCGTCATCTCTGGCGCGACGCCGACCCGGTGGAAGGCGTAGAGGCCGACGATCTCCAGCGCGGTCAGGCCGAGATAGAGGCCCCAGAGGGTGCGGGCGGTCTCGGCGATCCGCGGGGTGAGTTTCTCGATGCCCGGGCCCGGCGCTTCGGCGTCCATCAGCTGGGCGCCGCCGACCGACAGCTCCGGGAGGATGGCGATGGCGAGGACGACGATCCCCATCCCGCCGAGCCACTGGGAGAGCTGGCGCCACATCAGCAGCGCCCGCGAGTGGTGCTCGAAGGAGATGGTGCCCATCACGGTCGACCCCGTGGTGGTGAACCCGCTCATCGACTCGAACAGGGCGTTGACCGGCCACTTCAGCGTCGAGGCCGACCCGTAGGCGGTCAGCCACCCCTCCGCGACGTACGGGACGGCGCCGACGAGACTGACCAGCAGCCACGTCAGCGCGACCATCAGGAACCCCTCGCGGGCGCCCAGCGCCTCTCCGGGCTCGTCGTGGAGTTGCTCCAGCGACCAGCCGACCGCGAGGGCGAGCGGGACGGTCACCAGGAACGGCTCGATCCCCTGACCGTAGTACAGCGCCAGAGCCACCGGGAACAGCATCGGCACCGCGAGCCACTTGACGACGCTCCCGGTGAGGCTCACGCTCGCCCGCCAGTCGACGCGGACGTCGGCGTTCATCGCTGGGATCGGTCGGAGCGTGTCGCTCGTTCGGACGCCGTCGTCCGTCCCCCACACGGCCGGTACCCGCGTTCTCCCGGCTCCACAGCCGGTCGCGCGCGAACCCCCGTGCCGTCGACGACCCCTCTCATCGTTCTCCGTTCATCGCGGCCGGTCGTGTAACAGTGTCGATCAGGCCGAGTCCCGCTCGGCCGGCCCTGTCCCGCACTCACTCGTCGCCGATCTCCAGCGTGTGTTCCCTGACGGCCCCGCACTCGGGGCACTCGTGGGTGTACTCGACCACTTCGCCGTCGGTCTCGCTGTCCCAGCTACCGCCCTCGTCCTCGTACCCGCAGTCGGGACAGACGAGCTCCTCGTGGTCGTAGTAGTCCCGTAGCTTCTCCAGCGCCGAACTCGTTTCGTCACTGGTCATGTGCGCGTGTTTTCGACGCGGGCACAAAAATATATCGGATATATTTTCGTGTCGAAAATTGAGTCCCCATTAATTACTATTTCAGAAACCACTGGCCACTATTCCCGGTGTCGGCGAGATCGTGTCGACCGGATCGCACAACTCATTTTGCCGATCCGAAACAACGACCGGTATGAGTTATCGGATCGACGAGATCGACGAGCGCATCCTCTACTACCTCGCGGGCGACGCGCGGAACACGACGGCGCCGACGATCGCGGAGGAGGTCGACGTGACGCCCGCGACGGTCCGCAACCGGATCCGCCAGCTGGAGGAGGCGGGGATCATCCGCGGGTACCACGCCGACATCGACTACGAGGCGACCGACGGGAGGATGACGACGCAGTTCACCTGTACGGCGCCGGTGGGCGAGCGCTCGGCCATCGCGAACGAGGCCCTCGCGACGCCCGGCGTCGTCGGCGTGCGCGAACTGCTCGCCGGGCAGGAGAACGTCGTCGTCACGGCCGTCGGGTCGGACACGGGCGACATCAACCGGATCGCCCAGCAGCTGTCGGCGGCCGGGCTGACGATCGAGCGGGAGGACATCGTCCGCGAGGAGACGACCCAGCCCTACGGGTCGTTCGCGCCCGAGGTCGACTCCCCGCGGTCGGCGGTCACCGACTTCCAGAGCGTGGTCGGCGGTGCCGAGGTGGTCGAGTTCACCGTCCAGGAGGACGCCGCGATCACCGGGAGGACGCTCGAGGACGCTAACGGGGACGGGCTCCTCCCCGACGAGGCGCTGGTGGTCAGCATCGAACGGGGCGACGACCGCATCACGCCCGACGGGGACACCCGGATCGAGACCGGCGACGTCGTGTCGGTATTCTCGCCCGAGACGTTCCCGGAGGAGCTCGTCCGGGCGTTCGAAGCGAGCGAATGACGGCGGACCGCCCGGCTACCGGGAGATCCCGCCCTGTTCGCCGGACTCGACGACCCGCTCGACTTCCTCGGGACTGACCAGGGCGATGTCGCCGGGGATGGTCCGCTTGAGCGAGGCCGTGGCCGCGCCGTACTCCAGGGCCTCGGGGACCGACCCCCCGTCGAGCCACGAGGCGAGGAAGCCGCCGACGAAGGCGTCGCCGGTGCCGACGGTGTCGTACTCGTCGGCCTCGAAGACGCCCTGTTCGTGTACCTCGCCGTCCGCGAGCGCGAGCGACCCCTCGCCGCCCCGGGTCACCAGCGTCAGCTCGAAGCCGAACTCCTCGGCGAGTCCCCGGGAGATGGCCTCGGCGTCACCCTCGCGGTCGAGAACGGTACGGGCGTCGCGGACGGCGACGACGAGCACGTCGACGTCGGGGAACAGATCCTCCAGGGTGTCGCGGGCCTCCTCGGGGGACCAGAGCTTCGAGCGATAGTTCACGTCGAAGACCGTCGTCGTGTCGTGGTCGCCGGCGAGTTCGAGCAGGTCCGCCGTCGTTCCCCGCAGCGTCTCGGAGAGGGCGGGCGTGATCCCGGTCGTGTGGAAGGCGTCGGCCGCGGCGATCCGGTCGGTGGCGAGTTCGTCCGCGGTGGCGGTGGTGACCGCCGAGTCGGCGCGGTCGTAGATGACGTTGGTCCCGCGGGGTTTGCCGGCCATCTCGACGTAGTAGGTGCCCATGCGGGCGTCGTCGTCCCAGACCACGTCGGCGTCGACGCCGTGGGTGCCCAGGGCGCTGGTCACCCGCCGGCCCAGCGGGGAGTCGGGCAGTTTCGACACCCAGGCGGTGTCGAGGCCGAGCCGCCCGGCGGCGACGGCGACGTTGCTCTCGGCGCCCGCGACGTGCACGTCGAGTTCGTCCATCGCTTCGAGGCGCTGGTGGTCCGGCGGCGAGAGCCTGAGCATCGACTCGCCGGCGGTCACGAGGTCGGTCATACCCGTCGCTGGGAGGGGACTCGGCTTAAATCCGCAGGGATCCCGGCCGCCCGTCCGTTCGGGCCAGTAACGTGTCACGTTGTCATATCTGGCCTCACCTTACTCCAAAGCTATATATGAGATAGTCGGACATGGGATTCCATGGGCAAGGGGCACAGCAGAGCAGTCGAGTCAGGGTTCCGGGGGCTGTCCCCGGCCGACGGTGACCCGGACACGGGGTATCGATCGCCGACCGAACGGAGACAGGACACATGAGCAGCGAAGACAGCGACAGCGGCAGTGGTGGAGCAATGGGTGTCGTCCGGACGGTGGTTCCGGACTTCGTCAGGAAACGATTCGCGCTGAAGTTCCTCATCGTGCTGCTGGTGATGGGCCTGGCGATCGGTGCGGTCGGGCTCGTCGGCACCCAGCAGTTCGTCGACCACACCCGCGACCAGGTCGAGAGCGAGTACCAGGGCCTCGCGGTCCAGGAGTCGAACCTCGTCAGCCAGTGGCTGGAGAGCAACCGGCTGTCGACGCGACTGGCCTCGGGCGACCCCGCTTACCGGGGCAACGACGGGGACTCCATGTCGCGGACGCTGCGCGAACGCCAGCGGAGCCAGATGCCGAGCGACGTGAGTTCGATGCACCTCATCCGGGGCGGCCCGGGCCAGAACACGTTCGTCGCCAGCCAGACCGTCGCGCCCGGGACGGAGGTCGACGGGACGGTCCGCGACTGGGTCACAGAACGGAACTTCCAGGAGGCGAACGAGGTGAAAGTCTCCAGCGTCTACCAGACGCCCAACGGCGTCCCTGTCGTCGGCTTCGCGAGCCTCATCAACGGCACGACCGGGCGGTACCTGCTCGTCGAGGTCGCCACGACCGACATCTCGAGCCGCCTCCAGGGGTCCGACCGCGCCGAGGGCGGCTTCACGGCGGTCGTCAACGAGAGCGGGACCATCCTGGTCGACGAGAAGGCGAGCAACCCGGACACGAACGCCGACGAGACGCTGACCGCCTACGGCGACCAGGCGACCGTCGACCGGGCGGTCTCGCTGTCCGAGGCGGGCGGGGTCGACCCGAGCCAGACGAACAGTCAGGTCATGAGCGAGGAGTACGCAGTCGGGTACGCGCCCGTCCTCGTCCCCGGGAGCTCCGAGGACTGGGCGGTGCTCGTCCACGCGCCGACGGACGTGCTCTTCGGTGACGTCCAGCAGGTCCAGCAGTTCGGCATGATCGCGACCGCCGGCGCCGTGCTCGTGATGTTGCTCATCGGCGCGGCCCTGGGGTACAACACCTCCTCGTCGATCGACCGCCTGAAGGGCAAGGCCCAGGAGATGGAGGAGGGTAACCTCGACGTCGACATCCAGTCGGGCCGCATCGACAGCATCGGCCAGCTCTACGGCGGGTTCGCGTCGATGCGCGACTCGCTGCGCGAGCAGATCGACGAGGCCGAACGCGCCCGCAAGGAGGCGGAGGTCTCCCGGGCCGAGGCGATGGAGCTGTCGAACTACCTCCAGGACCGCGCCGAGGAGTACTCGGAGATCATGCAGGCCTGCGCCCGCGGCGACCTCACCCAGCGCATGGAGCCCGAGGGCGAGAACGAGGCGATGGACCAGATCGCCGAGGACTTCAACGAGATGCTGACCGAGCTGGAGATGACGACCGGCCAGCTCAAGACCTTCGCGAGCGAGGTCGAGGAGAGCGGTCGCTCGGTCCAGCAGAGCGCCGAGACGGTCCGCGACGCCAGCGAGCAGGTCGCCGACTCCATCCAGAAGATCTCCGACGACGCCTACGACCAGAAGGAGCGCCTGCAGAACATCTCCGAGGAGATGGACGGCGTCGCCGCGCAGCTCGAGGACTTCGCGGCCGACAACCCCAACGTCGACTTCGGCGACTCGCTCGACAGCATCCGCGAGGTCGCGAGCATGATCGAGCAGGCCGCCGACCTCGCCGAGGACACGATGTCCGAGAGCGAGAACGTCGCCGGCGCCGCCGAGGAACAGGCCGCCGAGCTCAACGAGGTCTCCTCGCGCGCGGAGGAGCTCACCCGCTACGCCCAGTACCTCGGCGACGGCCTGGGTAACTTCGAGACCGAGGAGGAACACGAGTTCGTCTTCCAGACCGGCGCCGGCTCGCCCGGCCCCGGCGGTCCCGAGGACCCCGGCGACGCCGACGAACCGGCCGAAGAGTAACGGCTCCGGCCCGGATCGACCGGGCCCGCCGACGCTGCGTGTTCTTTCCGTTCACCCGTTCCCAGCAGTGTATCCCCCGTCGAAGGGAGCGTCCAGACGCCGGGCGCGGTCCGACCCGACGAACCGATCCGGCACTGGAGCCGATCCCGTTCGGGACAGATTTTATCACTCGCCCGACGAAAGCTCCGGGCATGGATTTAGGCAAGCCTAAAAAATCGGGCGTGCAGTCCGGGACGGCCAGTGCCACCCGACGGAGGTTCCTGAAAGCCGGCGGTGTCGCGACCGCGAGCGGTCTCGCGGGGTGCGGGTCGGTGCTGGGCGGGAGCGGTCTCGAGACGCTCTCGGTCGCGTACAAGCCGATCTTCCCGTTCCTGCAGTTTCTCGTGATGGACGAACGGGACGCGCTGTCCGATATCGACCCGTCGGTCGAGGCGACGAACTTCGCCAACCAGGGACTGAACATCGTGTCGGCCTACTCCGACGGCGACGTGGACGTGGCGTTCGTCGGGATCACGCCGGCGATCCGCATGAAACACGAGGGCATCCCGGGGAAGGTGACTGCGGCGAACCAGACGGGCGGGTTCGCGGTCGTCACGAGCGAGGAGTTCGCGGCGCTCTACGACGAACACGGGGCCGACGCGTTCGCGGAGTTCCGGGCGCGACACGGCCGCCGGTTCAGGTTCTCGACGTTCCCGAAGGGCAGCGTCGCGTACGTGCTGTTGCGGCAGTGGCTCGACGAGGAGCTCGGGGTCGGCGCCGACGGGGTCGAGGTCGAGAACATGGCCGGGCTCGGCCCGGTCCGGCGGTCGCTGCTGTCCGGGAACGCCGACGGGACGCTCATCATGGAACCGATCCCTACCGTGCTCGACGCCCGGGACGCGCCGTTCCGTCGGATCACCCGCGCCGGCGCGTTCATGTCCGACTCCCCGGGCGGCGTCATGTTCATGCACGACAGGGTCCGGGACGACCACCCGGAGGTCGCGAACGCGGTAGTCCGCGAGCACGTCAACGCGACGGAACTCATCACCGAGCGACCGGCCGAGGCGGCGCGGGCGGTAAGCAGTGCCTTCGGCGACCGCCTGTCACGCGACCTCGCCGAGCAGGCCGTCCGCTCGCCGCTCTCCAGCTACGTCTCGGACCCGCGGGCTATCGTCGACGGCACCGAGGTCTGCATCGAACGGATGCGCGCGCTGGGCCAGCTCTCCGACCCCGTCGGGACCGACGAGATATTCGACCCGTCGGTCTACCGGGACGTGACCTCGTAGGATGGCGACCGAATTCGAGACGGGCGAGGGGACCGACCGCGGCCGCGAGTCGGCGGGCCGGCCGGTCGACAGGGAGTGGGACTTCGTCCGAGTCCGGCGCGGGGCCGCCGGGACGGTCGCGTTCCTCGGGGTCTGGTGGGCGGCCGCGAGCACGCAGCCGACGTATCTGCTCCCCGGCCCGGCGGAAGTGGGTCGGGCGCTCCAGGCCGAGACCGTCAGCGGCGCGCTGTTCGTCCACCTGGGACAGAGCCTCGTCCACTATCTCCCCGGTGTCGTCGCGGGGGTGACGGCGGGGGCCGCGCTCGGGATCGCCATGGGCTGGTTCCGGTGGCTGGACGACGTGTTGACCCCCGTCGTCCGGGTGTTGCGTCCCGTCCCGCCCCTGGCCTGGATCGTCTTCGCGATCATCTGGTTCGGACTCGGGCACACCGGAGCGGCGTTCATCGTGTTCGTCGGCGCGTTCTGGATCACGTTCTACAACGCCTACAGCGGCGTCGAGAACGCCTCCAGGGACCTGCTAGAGGTGGCGGCGACCCTCGGGGTCGACGGGGAGTACCGGCTGATCCGCCGGGTGGTCGTCCCGGACGCGATGCCCGAACTGCTGACCGGGGTCCGGACGAGCGTCGGACAGTGCTGGATGATGGTGATCGCCGCGGAACTGTTCGGCGCGCCCGGCGTCGGCTACGAGATCATCACGAGCGCGAACAACCTCGCGATGGAACGCAGCGTCGCGTACATGCTCGCGATCAGCGGGGTGTTCCTCGCGAGCGACTGGTGCGTTCGCAGGCTCGAAGCGAGGCTCCTCAGGTGGCGAGCATGACCGAACGCGACCGCGCGACGGCGCCCGCGATCGAAGCCGAAACCGTCTCCAAGCGGTACGACGCTACCGACGGCGGGGCGACGACGGCCCTCGCGGACGTGTCTTTCGCCGTCGACCCCGGCGAGTTCGTGACCGTGGTCGGACCGTCGGGCTGCGGCAAGACGACCCTCGTCCGCCTCGTCGGTGGGCTCGAAACGCCGACAGACGGCCGGATCCTCGTGGACGGGGAACCCGTCGTGGCCCCCGGTCCCGACCGGGCCATGGTATTCCAGGAGTATCGCCTGTTCCCCTGGCTGTCCGTCCGGGAGAACGTCGCCTTCGGGCTGGTCGAGGCGGGGGTTCCGGCGCCCCGACGGACCGACCGCGTCCGCGAGATGCTGGAACTGGTCGGGCTGGACGACCGGGCGGAGGCGTACCCGTCGGAACTGTCCGGTGGCATGAAACAGCGCGTGGGCCTCGCCCGTGCGCTCGCGGTCGACCCGGGGATGTTACTGCTGGACGAACCGTTCGGGAGCGTCGACGCCCAGACGCGCCGCCACCTCGGAGCGGAGTTGCTGTCCATCTGGCGCGAGCTGGACAAGACGGTCCTGTTCGTCACACACGACATCGAAGAGGCGGTCACGCTCGCCGACCGGGTGCTCGTCCTGTCGGGAACGCCCGGTCGTGTCCGCGCAGATGTCCGGATCGATCTCCCACGCCCCCGCGACCGGACCGACGACGAGTTCGTCGACTGTGTCGACCGCCTCCTGGACCTCGTCGAATCGACCCGCTGACGACCGCACCGCCCCGATATCACCGAACTGAGATCCGGAGATCACATTCGCGTGCCCGACCCAATTGCGTATAGCGGAATGTGGTTTATACGAAAACTATCGAACGGATCGCTGGGCATCTATGATGGTAATGTTATACTTGTGGGTCCACGAGTCCGGGAACTTCCAGAATCCGGGGCAGCGAGGGGCAGTTCGATCGTGGTACCAGTTCGCAGGACACCGCGTGGTCGGCCCCGGTACCGAAGGCCACGTTCCCGCTGTGGGCCGGGGTATTGCAACCCCCGACGAATTGATATCCGGGCGCGGTAGCGGGGGCGACACCAACAGCGGAGCGGGCGAGTGTCGACACTTCGGGGAAGCGGAGTGGATCACCGGCCGACGGCCCGTACCCTCGGTGTGCCCTCGGCAGAGACTCCGGGACCCTGGGAAGGTGGTCCGACGGTCGAAGCTACGTCGATGGCTCCGTGGCGATACGTCGAACTTCGCCCCCGGGAGGTGCTCCGTCCGGATTCCACTCGGGAGGAGAGTCCACGACCTGACCGACCGAGTCGCCGGTATCGCGGGCCCGTGTGTCCCGAGATCGATGCGGCCGGCCCGAGGCGTGACGAGGTGTCTGGCCCCATCCATCAGTACCTGATGACGCACCGTCCGGGCGAGGTCAGCTGCCCCCACGGGAACTGGCCAGGAGCCGCGACGACGGACCCAGACACTACAGGGGTTCGCGATGGCCGACAGGTCCCCGGAAGGTCACCCTTCTCTCTCCTCGTGGCGACCGTGTCGAGGGCAGCAACCGGGCCTGTGGACAGCCGACGGAACGGGAGCGCTCTGACGGCCGGGACTGTGGAATCCGGCCTGCGGTGGAATCCGGATTACCGCCCCGACGACGCAGTCGCACCCGCCGTGAGCATCAGGTTCCGACCCGCTGACGGGCGCTCACGTTCGGCGGCCTGACGAAACTCCCCAATTGCGGACAGCCCTCGCCACGCGCCACAGTGACCGTAGAAACCGGTCTGAGGCGGATCGAGAGCATGGCTGAATGCCCTACTACCAAACCGACGGCGTCGGGAGTCCCCTCCTCCCGGACCGATATCCCGCAGCCCCGGATCATGGTAACAAATCTGTTGCTCACTAGACGACGAATATTAGCTGTGAATGTAGTCTATGGCCCGATCTAAGTTTAGATTCACGCCTAAAATACAACTGAGTCGGCGCATTTAGATCCTCTATTCACAAATAAGGGTCTTTATCCGGGAGTGTATACTCATCAGTTGGAATTCTCCAGTGATTCGGCGTCCGGGTCGAGCGCGAGGATGATCGCCGCTAATTCGGCTTTTGTAAGCCTTGTTTGATTATCAAATTCTCGGTCAATCGGGTAGTTCGCGAGCGCCAGCAGCGTCCGGACCACTCCCTCGCGGGTGTGGATCAGCCTCAAGTGCGAGATCCGCCGCTCTCGGTCTCAGCGGTGGATGTTTGATGGGCGCCGAGAGGGAGGGCTATCTCGCATGTCTCACCCCAGGGGTTGCGTGAACGTGAGCCGTCGAACGGGGTTTCTCTGGAGGGGGTTCACGGTTCGTCACTCCGACCAGAGAGAACGCACTGCGATCGAATCTCGATCGGGTGTCGTCGCGGAAATTACACGGAGTGGCTACTCGGGAAGGACACCCCTCCCGTAATCCTGGCTGCGCCGGCTGGGATCGGTACCCGCGAGAATTCAGTCGGTCCCTTCCGCGAGAGGTCCTACAATCGCCTGCGCCCGAGCTTCGCGACGAACGATCCGCCCAGTTCGCGCATCTGCGGAGTCACCGCTCGAAACACGCCGACAACCCCTTGGGAGGTCGTCGGGTGTCTGACGCTGTACACTGAATACCGATATAGACAAAAGAGGCCAGACCGGACCGGCGGAGTTTACACTTTTCGAGTGGGTGATTCGGCCGGATCCGCGAAACAGATGGTTTCTCGTTCGAATCCCGCGCCGTAAGGAATCCTATTGGGGTACTAATAAGTACGACAACGATCGTTGTCGGGTAATGGACTCCGACGGGGTCATGGAACGGAGGCAGTTCATAGGGTCAGCAACGCTCCTCGGCGCAACCGTTCTTTCGGGCTGTTCGGATCTCGGGGACTCCGAGAACGGGGTTCAAGACTCGGACGGCGACGGGGTGATTGACAGTGAAGATTACGCTCCGAACGACCCGGACGTACAGGAGAAAAGTGACCTCCAGAGCACGTCCACACCGTCGGCGAGCGACGGAGTGGGAACTCTCGACGAGATCGGATCGAACGGAGCGGGGACGGATTCACCGACCCCCTCGGAGAGCGATGGGGTCGATGGTCTCGATGAAATCGAACTAGACGGGACAGAAACAGACACGCCCGGAGAGAATCCGGTCCTTGTCTCGGATATCCGACACCCCGAGCCACAGGCAGTAGCGATCGACAACACACACAATCGGGGAGATTCGTACGATTTCACGGCGACTGTAGAGAACACCGGCACCGCGGGTGATATCGGACTGACGCTGGTCTTCCTCGAAGATCCCGACGACAGTGTACACTCGGTGGGGTCCAAGAAAGTCCGGTCTCAGAAACGCTTCTTTTCCTCCGGGGAGCGGAGAAGTACGACGATGACCGCCGAGCTCGAAGACGGATACGAGGGGTACGGATTCCGTCTCTGGGCGGGCGAGGTCGAAGCCGACATCAGAAATCGCGGTCGCTCCGGCGATGTCGAAGTTCAACTGCTGAATGAGGAGGGGATCGGAGACACCGGTGTCGTCCTCGACGAACAGACCGTTGATATCAGTGGCGGAGAGACGAGGACAGTGTTGTTCGAAGGGGAATACGACGGATTCATGTTCGAGAATGTGACGGTCGAGGCGTCCCGTATCGAGTGAGCGGTCGCGTTCGTGCTCTGCAGGGCGTGTTTCGAGCGACTCCGGAAGGCGCTTTCTGGCCGAACCCCGCACAGACCGGGAGCGACCGCTCGCCCGTACCCGACTCCCACGTTGCAATCGCGACCGCGATCCGACTGATCCGTGAGTGTGGCGGTAGATTGATTGCGGGAGGGGTCGAGTACGGGAACAATGACGGAGAGCGACGTAGACACCTCGCGGACGGCGGTCAGGACGTACGTCCCGGCCTACCAGCGCGAGGAGTGGGACGAACACGCCGACGCCCTCGGAATGAGCCGCAGCGAGTTCGTCCGGACGATGGTCCAGGCCGGCCGTCGAGGCTTCGGCGGCGGCGACGCGGATAGTCCCGGCTCCCCCGCGACCGATGCGCCGTCGGAAGGTACAGAGCAGGCGTCTCGGGACGCTGACTCCGGGGGTTCGGACCTCGAAGACAGGGTCGTCGAGGCGCTCCGGTCGGGCGATTACCTGTCGTGGGAGGAGCTGCTCGAAGCGGTGACTGACGACATCGAGGCGGAGCTGGAGGACGCGCTGCAGCGGCTCCAGTCGGAGGGTCGAGTCACCTACAGCGGCCGCAACGGGGGGTACACCATCGATGAGTAGAGCCGAGCGCGGGTCGACGGACGCCGAGGACCCGGTCGCGTACTTCCTCGACGACATCACGTTCCAGGGCAAGAGCCAGCGGACCCGGGACGCCTACGAGCG
Source organism: Halosimplex halophilum (assembly GCF_004698125.1). Taxonomy (NCBI): domain Archaea; kingdom Methanobacteriati; phylum Methanobacteriota; class Halobacteria; order Halobacteriales; family Haloarculaceae; genus Halosimplex; species Halosimplex halophilum. The sequence goes on along the minus strand of NZ_ML214297.1, from coordinate 764,325 downwards.
CGTGCTCCGGGAGTTCGAGGCGTACCTGTCCGAACGGGGACTCGACCTCGACGAAGCGAACCACCGCGACTGCATGGCGTGGATCCACCAGCTGCGAGGGTCGGTCGGCGAGAGCACGGTCGCGACGTACGCCTCGTATCTTCACCGGTTCTACGGGTACATGACGGAGGTCGGAACCTTCGAGGAGAACCCGATGGCGCTGGTCCTGGAGGAGATCGACGAGTCGATCAACGTCGATCCGGAACGGCGGGACATCACCGTCCCCGCGATGCGGTCGTTCGTTGCGGAGGTGACCCATCCGCTGGACCGGGCCGTCGTGGTGACGCTGTTGAAGACGGGGATGCGAGCCGGCGAGCTCTGCAATCTCGACAGACGGGACCTCTCGCTGTCGGACTCGCCGTTCGAGTGGACGCACCGGCCGCAGCTGGACGGGAAGCCCGACTCGATCTACGTCGACGACGCGCCCAGCGCGGGCCAGGCGTACAACGGACAGGTGCGGACCGCGTCGAACAAACGCAAGCGCGCGACGACGATCCCGGTCGACGACGAACTCGCCGCCGTCCTCGTCGAGTGGCTGGCCGTCCGACCCGACCCGCGGGCGGACGCGGACCCGCTGTTCGCCAGCACGACCGACGAGTGGGGCAAACGGCTCACCCCCGACATGGTCCACCACATCGTCGAGACGCACGCCCGCGACCAGGGCTGGTACCGTGACGGCGGCGGCGCCGAGGAGAACGTCACTCCGCACTACTTCCGGCACTTCTTCACGACGCACCTCCGGGACCGGACCGGCGACCGCGGCATCGTCAAGTACCTCCGGGGCGACGTGGCACAGGACATCATCGACACCTACACCCACGACTGGGGCGACCGCGTCCGCGAGGTGTACGCCGACCACATCTACCGACTCCTCTGAGCGAGCGAGGTCCTCCCCGTCTCTGTAATGTGTGTTCGGTGCCAGAAGCCGTGTTCGGTGGCGCACGGATAAACTATATCTCGCTATATCAAAATCGCACCGGTCGCAGATCGTTCCTTTACTCGTCAGGACCGCGATCGCGGGACGTACAGAGTGAGGCGGCCCGAGATCGAGGGATCCAGTCTGATCCCCGTCCGTTCGCGCGAACCCTCGGCGATCCGGGACCGAGTTGTCCGGGCCGATCCGGATTACACACGTAGTACTGTCATGCCTGCTAGTCGGACCCACGACCCGCCACGGAATTCGAACTTGCGTTCTAATTGAATGAACGTCGGTTACTTCTACGGAGACAGCAGTCCCGACGCAGAATGATGCGTTCTGTGCGATGACGACCGATATACTCGCTCCCTGACGGGCGTGTTAGGTCACTGGACTGTCCAGTTATCGTTCACAGCAACAGAACGGGTTCCTGGGACATGCAGCGCTACGGGACGAATTCGGCGGTTGGAGACGGAGCGTGGTCGAGCCGTCACAACCGAAAGAGAAATCGTCCGGCGATGCCGGACAGATAATTCAGAATCCGGCGACGGGGCCGACGGCGGGTCTACGTGTTGAGGTAGACCGTCTTGATCTCGGTGAAGAAGTCGAGACCGGCGTCGCCCTGCTCGCGGTAGGTGTTGGTCGAGGAGTCCTTCTTGCCGCCGAAGGGCACGTGGAGTTCGAGGCCGGTCGTCTTCTCGTTGACCTTCGCGACGCCGGCTTCGGTGCGCTCGATGAACTCGTGCGCCTCGTTCAGGTCGGTGGTGACGACCGACGAGGAGAGGCCGAACTGGCTGTCGTTGGCGGCCTCGATGGCCTCGTCGAAGTCCTCGACCTCGGTGACGGCGAGGACCGGACCGAAGACCTCCTCCTGAAAGATGCGCATGTCGCGCTCGACGTCGGTGAAGACGGCGGGGCTCACGTAGTACCCGTCGTCGTACTCGTCGCCTTCGAGACGCTCGCCGCCGGTCTCGTGGGTCGCGCCCTCGTTGGCGGCCACGTCGACGTATTCGAGCGTCGACTCCAGCTCGCTCTGGGTGACGTGCGGGCCCATGCCGGGGTCCTCCAGGCCGGGGCCGATGTCGATGGACTCGGCGTACTCGACGATGCCCTCGACGAACTCGTCGTAGACGTCCGTGTGGACGATGGCGCGGGAACAGGCGGTACAGGCCTGGCCGGTCACGCCGAACGCGCCGGCGCCGACGATGTCGACGGCCTCGTCGACGTCCGCGCTGTCGGTGATGATGGCGGGGTTCTTGCCGCCCATCTCGGCCTGCGCGCGGGCCATGTTGTCCGTCGCGGCGTCGTAGACGTGGTGGCCGACCTCGGAGCTACCGGTGAAGGAGACGGCGTCGATGCCGTCGTTCGAGGTCAGCTCGGCGCCGACGTCGCTGCCGGAGCCAGGGACGAAGTTGATGACGCCGTCCGGGATGCCCGCGTCCTCGAGCGCCTGCACGATGCTGGCGGCCGGGCCGGGTGCGGCCGAGGCGGGCTTGATGACGACCGTGTTGCCGGTCGCCAGCGCCGGGGCGATCTTCCAGGCCGGGATGGCGATGGGGTAGTTCCACGGCGTGACGAGACCGGCGACCCCCAGCGGCTCGCGCTTCGTGTAGACGGACGTGCGGCCGCCGCTCGGGCCCTTGCGCTTGCCCGCGTTGTCGGCGGCCTTCTCGGCGTAGTAGTAGAAGATGTCGATGGCCCGCTGGACCTCGGGGCTGGCCTCCGAGAGCGTCTTGCCCTCCTCGTGGGAGAGCTGCTCGGTCAGGTCCTCCTTGCGTTCCTCCAGCAGCTTCGCCGTCTCGCGGAGGATCGTCCCGCGGTCGGGCGCGGGCGTCGCTTCCCAGTCGGCCTGGGCTTCGTTGGCCGCGTCGATCGCCTTCTGGGCGTCCTCGGTCGAGCCCTTCGCGTACTCGGCGACAGTCTCCGTCGTGTCGGCCGGGTTCTCGACAGCGAAGGTGTCCCCGCTCTCGGCCGGGACCCACTCGCCGTCGATGTACAGGTTCGTTGTGTCTGTCATGCACGTAAACGGTCGTCTGGCGGCCACTTACGAGTTTCCATACAGGACACGGCCTGCCACTATCTCGATCGGATCGGGGCGGGTAGCGCCGTCGGACGCCCCCCGAGCGGATGTGGGAAACTTTAAGCGAGTTACGTAAGCACCTATACTCGTCATGGTCGATTTCGACAAGATCAGCGACCCGAACGCTGAGTACACGATGCGGGACCTCTCGGCGGAGACGATGGGCGTCTCCAAGGAGCGCGGCGGCACACGCGACGCCGAGATCACGGACGTACAGACGACGATGGTCGACGGGAACTACCCGTGGATCCTCGTGCGCGTCTACACCGACGCCGGCCCGGTCGGCAACGGCGAGTGTTACTGGGGCGGCGGCGACACCGCCATCATCGAGCGGATGAAGCCGTTCCTCATCGGCGAGAACCCCCTGGACATCGACCGCCTCTACGAGCACATGATCCAGAAGATGTCCGGCGAGGGCTCCATCTCCGGGAAGGTCATCTCCGCCATCTCCGGCATCGAGATCGCGCTGCACGACGTGGCGGGCAAGCTCACCGACCTGCCGGCCTACCAGCTGCTCGGCGGCAAGTACCGCGACGAGGCCCGCATCTACTGCGATCTGCACACCGAGAACGAGGCCGACCCGCAGGCCTGCGCCGAGGAGGCCGACCGCGTCGTCTCCGAGCTGGGCTACGACGCCATCAAGTTCGACCTCGACGTGCCCTCCGGTCACGAGCGCGACCGCGCCAACCGCCACCTCCGCGGCCCGGAGATCGAACACAAGGCCGAGATCGTCGAGGCGACTACCGAGGCCGTCGGCGACCGCGCCGACGTGGCCTTCGACTGCCACTGGTCGTACGCCACCGGCAGCGCCAAGCGCCTGGCCAAGCGCCTCGAGGAGTACGACGTGTGGTGGCTCGAGGACGTCGTCCCGCCGGAGAACCACGACGCCCAGCGCGAGGTCACGCAGTCGACCGCCACGCCGACCGCCACCGGCGAGAACGTCTACCGCACCCACGGCAACCGCGACCTCATCGAGAACGAGGCCATCGACATCATCGCCCCCGACATCCCGCGCGTCGGCGGCATGCGCGAGGGCCGTAAGATCGCCGCCATGGCCGACATGTACTACATCCCCGTCGCCATGCACAACGTCTCCTCGCCCATCGGGACGATGGCCTCCGCGCAGCTTGCCGTCGCCATCCCCAACTCCCTGGCCGTCGAGTACCACTCCTACGAGCTCGGCTGGTGGGAGGACCTGGTCGAAGAGGACGACCTCATCGAGGACGGCTACATGGAGATCCCCGAGGAGCCGGGCCTCGGCCTGACGCTCGACCTCGACACCATCGAGGCGAACATGGTCGAAGGCGAGACGCTGTTCGATCCGGCCCCGTAAGCCGGATCGGGCTCGCTAATCTCCGCTCAGCGGTGTTCGACCCGGCCCCGTAAGCCGCGTCGAACCGGCGAATCTCCGACTCGACTCGTTCGACGAGGCCCCTGAGCTTCGTCGAGCGCGAAGGTCTCCGATTCTCGCAGTTCGACCCCGAACCCCGAGCCAAACCGTGCTCGCCGAACGAAGTCCGGTGGCTTCGACGCACCACCGGGCTCACCCGCGTCTCCCGCGGTTTCGACGCTCGCGGGTCCCGATATCGCTCTCGGAGGGTTCCGGTATCGAACCGTTTCTCCTGATGGGACGCCCGGTTCGCGCGACGATCCCGTTTCCCGAGATCGAACGAGTTCGGTAACATGTAGAACGAGGTTCGGCCGAACAGAACAGGTAAGTGCGGGGCCGTGGACCGTGGGGTATGGACGAACCGAAGCACCCGGTCACGACGGTCGACCGGACGCTGCAGATCGTCGAGATCATCCAGGAGCTCGACGGGGCCGGCGTCTCGGAGATCGCCGACAGGGTCGACGTGGGCAAGAGCGCGGTCCACAACCACCTCAACACGCTCGCCAACCGCGGGTACGTCGTCACGGAGGGCGACGAGTACCACGTCGGACTCGCCTTCCTCGGGCTGGGCGCCTACGCCCGCAAGCGCAACGAGATCTTCGACGCCGCCCACGCCGAGGTCGACGAGCTCGCCGACGAGACGGGCGAACTCGTCAACCTCCTCGTCGAGAAGGGAGGACAGGGTATCTACCTCTACCAGGCCCGGGGCGACAGCGCCGTCGAACTCGACACCTACGAGGGGAAACGCGTCAACCTCCACTGCACCGGCCTCGGCAAGGCGATCCTCGGCTTCCGCCCCGAGGAAGAGGTCGAGGCGATCCTCGACGAGCACGGCATGCCCGCCGAGACCGAACACACCATCACCGACCCCGACGCCTTCTTCGAGGAACTCGCCGCGGTCCGCGAGCAGGGCTACGCCATCGACGAGGAGGAACGGCTCAACGGCCTCCGCTGTGTCGCCGCGCCCATCACCGACGACGACGACCGCGCCATCGCCGCCATCAGCGTCTCCTGTCCCGTCCACCGCGTCGACGACGAGCGCTTCTACGAGGACCTCCGCCAGGCCGTCCTCGGCGCCGCGAACGTCGTGGAACTGGAACACAACTACTCCTAACCATCTTTATCGACCGGGGGTTCCCCGCAGGTCGCCGCAGGCGACCGAGGAAACCCCCGGTCCAAAAACATGGGTGAAAAAGGCCGGACGACTCGGTCGCGTTCGCTCCCTCGCGTCCGGTGTCTGCGGGAGCGAGCACCGCGAACGACCGCGGGCTCGTCAGCGCCTGTCTCTGACGGCGAACTGGCGCTCCGCGCCGGATGCTGGAACCGCAATCTGCGGCACCGGACACTGGGACCACAGTCTCGCCGCCAAATGCCGATACCACACTGCCGAAAACACGTCGTGATATAGCGAACGATGGGAAACAGTGAGAGAACGTCCGCGCGCCGCAGGCGCGCGGTTCACCGGTCGCGAGGGAGCGGAGCGACCGCGGCGACCGGCCTTTTTCACCAAGCTTTTGCGGCGGAGGATCCCCGCAGCGCGCCGAAGGCGCGCGAGGAGCTCTCCGCCGCAAAAAGTGGTCTCACATCGCGCCGCCCATGCCGCCGCCCATACCGCCCATGCCGCCGCCGGGCGCGCCGCCCGGACCGCCTTCGTCCTCCTCGTCGTCGCCGACCGAGAGGTCGCCGGCGGAGATCACGTCGTCGATGCGGAGGATCATCGTCGCGGCGTCGACGGCGGAGTTGACGGCCGTCGTCTTGACCCGCAGGGGTTCGACGACGCCGTCCTCGAACATCTCGACGAGCTCGCCGGTGTCGGCGTCGATGCCGACGTTCACGTCGCCCGCGTCGTGGCGGGCGGTCATGTCGACCAGGGCGTCGATGGCGTCGTGGCCGGCGTTCTCGGCGAGGGTGCGGGGGCCGTCCTCGAAGGCCTCGGCGAACGCCTCGACGGCGAGCTGCTCGCGGCCCTCGACGGAGTCGGCCTCCTCGCGGAGCGCGAGCGACGCCTCGATCTCCGGGGCGCCGCCGCCCGGCAGGACGTGGCCGTCCTCGATGGCGGCGGAGACGACGCCGACGCTGTCGACGACGGCGCGCTCGACCTCGTCGAGGACGTGCTCGGTGCCGCCGCGGAGGAGGATCGTCCCCACGTCGGCGTCCGGCAGGTTGCTGAAGACGATGGTCGACTCGTGGTCGGCCTGCCGGCGGACGGTGCGGTCGCGGATGACCCGCTCGGAGACGCGGCCGGCGTGGCCGAGGTGGTCGGCCGTCAGCAGCTCCAGGTCGCCGACGCGCTCGGCGCCGGTCGCGGCCGCGACGCGCTTGCGCTTGTCGTCGTCGACCCGGCGGAAGGCGGTGATGCCGTTCTCGACGAGCAGTTCGGCGGCGTACTCGTCGATGCCGCCGTCGGCGAGCACCACGTCGGCGCCCGCTTCGACGATCTTGTCGACCGTGTCGGCGAGCTCGGACTGTTCGAGTTCGACGAACCCCTGGAGGTCGTCCATGTCGCCGACCGACGCCTCGGCGCCGATCTCCGTCTCGGAGACCTCGATGTCGCCCTCGTAGACGAGGACGTTCGCGTCGGAGAGGTCCCGGGCCATGTTCTGGTGGACCGGCTCGATGTCGAAGAGGACGCCCTCGACGAACTCGGAGTCCTCGATGGAGGCGCCGTAGAACTGGCGCACGTCGACGGCGTCCCGGTCGACGGTGCCGTCCTCGCGGACGGCGCCGCGGACGGCGCTGACGACCATCGACGACAGGAGGTCCTTGGCGGTCTCGGCGCCCTTGCCGGTCATCGCGGTGCCGGCGACCTGTTCGAGCACCTCGGTATCGTCGGGGTCGACCTCGGTCGCGATGTCCTCGAACACCTCGGTGACCGTCTCGGCGGCGTGGCGGTAGCCCGAGACGATGGAGGTGGGGTGGATGTCCTGTTCGAGCAGGTCCTCGGCGTTCGAGAGGAGCGCGCCGGCGAGGATGACCGCGGAGGTGGTGCCGTCGCCGACCTCCTCCTCCTGTGTGGTCGCCACGTCGACGACCATGTCCGCGGCGGGATGGTCGACGTCCATCTCCTCCAGCAGCGTCACGCCGTCGTTCGTGACGACGACGTTGCCGCCCTGGTCGACGAGCATCTTGTCCATCCCTCGCGGGCCGAGGGTCGTCCGGATCGTCTCCGCGACTGCGCGCCCCGCTTCGAGGTTCATCGACCGGGCGTCCTCGCCCGACGTGCGCTGGCTCTCGTCGGAGAGGACCACCATCGGTCCGTCGGCCATCTGTCGTGCCATGTGTGCTCACAACCGCGTCTGGCGGAAATAAGATTTGCTTTCCGCCGAGCGCGCCCGCTGGCGGGCTGGGAGAACGGAAAGAGAGACGCTGGCGGCGGCGGCGCCGTTCAGTCGCCGAAGCTCGCCGATTCCTGGGCGTCGTACTCGTCCTCGTCGGCGTCGACCAGCTCCGCGCTGTTCCAGTACTCGTGGGTCTCGAGCGCGCGGAAGCAGGCGGCGTCGCTCTCGCCCGCGGTGTCGAACCGCTCGGGCTCCTCCTGCGTGCAGACCTCGCGGGCCTCCGGGCAGCGCGTGTGGAACTTGCAGCCCGAGGGCGGGTCCTCGGGGTCGGGCACGTCCACCTTGCGGACCGGCGGGTCCTCCTGGATGCGCTGTTTCGCTAGGTCCGGGTCGACGGTCGGCGTCGACCACTTCAGGACCTTCGTGTAGGGGTGGGTGGGGTTCTGGAGGATCTCCTCCGGCGGCCCGATCTCGACGATCTCCCCGAGGTACATGATGGCGATGCGGCCGCCCGCGCGCTTGGCGAGGTAGCGGGCGTTCGCCAGGTCGTGGCTGATGAAGATGTAGGACGTGTCGAAGGTGTCCTGCAGGTCGAGGATCAGGTCCATCATCCCGACGCGGAGGCTCACGTCCAGCGCCGAGATGGCCTCGTCGGCGAGGATCACGTCCGGGTTCATCAGCAGGGCGCGGCCCAGGGCGATGCGCTGTTTCTCCCCGCCCGACAGCTGGTGGGGATACCGCTCGGCGTAGTCCTCCGGCGGCATCATATCCACGTACTCCAGGAAGCGGTAGATGGTGTCCTCCCGCTCCTTGGGGCCCAGCTCCGTCCGGTACTTCTTGAGCGGGTCCGAGAGGATCGCCTTGACCCGCCGCGAGGAGTTCAGGGCGTTAGCGGGGTCCTGGTGGATGATCTGCATCGCGCGGCGGATCTCGGTGAACTCGATGTCCGCGTCGCGCGGGTTGGACTTGGCGTCCCAGATGTCCTGGCCGCGGTAGGAGATCGTCCCGCTGGTGGGCTGTTCGAGGCCGATCGCGGTCTTGCCGAGCGTGGTCTTGCCACAGCCCGACTCGCCGACCAGCACGACGATGTCGTTGTCGTAGAGGTCGAAACTGACGCCGTCGACCGCGCGGACCTTCTTGTCGGTCAGCGCCCGCTTGACGATCCCGCCCGGGGTGTAGTGGACGTTCACGTCCTCCAGCGACAGGATCGGTTCGTCGTCCGGTACGTCGGTCGCCGCCTCGTCGGCGGCCGCCTCGTCCGCCGTCACGTCGTCTGCCGTGGGTTCGTCTGTGCTCATCTGTCGTCCTCCGTGGTCCCGTGGTCGAGTCTGTAGCTCAGCTCGTTGCGGGCCTGGTCGGTGTAGAAACACGCCGCCTCGTGGTCCTCGTCGACGGTCACGAGGTCGGGGTCCTCGATCTCGCAGCGGTCGTCGGCGATCGGACACCGCGGGTGGAACGAACACCCGGTCGGGATGTTCACCGGGTCCGGGCGCGCGCCCTCGATGGGCTCCATCTCGTCGATGTCCGACTCGATGCTCGGCACCGAGCGCAACAGCGCCCGGGTGTAGGGGTGGGCGGCGTCTTTCAGCAGCGAGCGCGTCTCGCCCACCTCGATGAACTCGAAGGAGTACATCACGCCGATGCGGTCCGACAGCCCGGCGACCAGCGGCAGGTCGTGCGTGATGAAGACGATGGTCAGCTCGAACTCGTCGCGCAGCTCCCGCAGCATCGAGATGATCGACCGCTGCATCAGGAGGTCGAGCGCGGCGGTCGGCTCGTCCATCACGAGCACCTCCGGTTCGAGCACCAGCGCCAGCGCGATGAGCGCCCGCTGTTTCATCCCGCCCGACAGCTCGTGGGGGTAGGAGTTCATCACGCGGTCGGGGTCGAGGTGCAGCGCCTCGAACAGGTCCCGGACGTGCTCCATGCGCTCGTCGAGGACGGCGTTGTGGGCCTGGATGGTCTCGTGGAAGTGGCCCTTGATCTTCATCGTGGGGTTGAACGAGTTCATCGCCCCCTGGAACACCATCGAGACCTCCTCCCAGCGGAAGTTCTTGAGCTCGCTCTCGCTCATCCCGAGCACGTCGATCGAGTCGTCGCCGACGGCGTCGTAGGAGCCGATCTGGTCGGCGCTCGGGGTGTCGGTGCCCTCGTCCTCCCGCGGGTAGTAGGTCACGTCGCCCGAGAGGTGGCCGGGGTCCTCGACGGCGTCCATCAGCGCGGCGGCGAACATCGACTTGCCCGAGCCGGACTCGCCGACGACGGCGAGGATCTCCTCGCGGCGCACGTCCAGGCTCACGTCGTTGAGCACCCAGGCCTGTCCCCGGGACATCCCGAACTGCACGCGGGCGTCCTCGACGCTCATGACGATGTCCTCGTCGGGGTCGTCGGTCTCCGTCGTCTCCTCCTCGCTCGATTGGTCCGGTTGTCCGATTGCCATGTCAGTTCACCTCCGGTCGTCGGGTCGGTTCGCGAGCGGGCATCACAGGTCACCCGCCCCGTCCTGTTCGTCCTCCGGGACCGTCTCGGAGTGGCGCGCCAGCAGGCGCGGGTTGAACACCCGGTCGAGCCCCTGCGAGAAGAGGATCAGCGAGAAGCTCACGCCCGAGATGGCCAGCAGCGGGAACAGCATCCAGTGGCCCGCGCGGCCGGGGGCGGAGATCGCGTTGCCCTGCTCGTAGGCCAGCTGCATCATCACGCCCCAGTTGAACGAGCTGAACGGGAGCACGCCGATGAAGTACAGCGCGACCGACTGGAAGATGACCGCGACCGCGGCGCCCGCCGCGGAGACGAGCACGAACGGCGCGACCTTCGGGACGAGCTCCTGGCCGACGATCGTCGGCGTCGAGAGCCCGATCGACCGGGCCGCCTCGACGAAGTCCTCTTCGCGCAAGGACAGCACCTGCGAGCGCAACATCCTGGCCAGTCCCGGCCACTGGTCGATGGCGATGATGGTCCCGACGATGAACGGGTCCTCCGGCGAGAAGATCGCCGCGAGGACGATGATCAGCGGCAGGCCCGGCAGCGTGATGAACACGTCGGCGATGGTCATCAGGACCGTGTCGACGACGCCGCCCTTGTAGCCCGCGATCATCCCGACGAGCACCGCGACGCCGACCGAGAAGACGATCCCGGCCAGCGCCATCTTCATCATCGCCGGCGTCGAGTGGACGAGCGTCTTGAAGACGCCCCGTCCGAGGTTGTCGGTGCCCAGCGGCATCGACCAGTCGACGAACGGCTGGAGGTAGTACGGCCCCTCGTTGATCTGTGGCGGCGGCACCAGCCAGACGCCGACGGTCCCCATCAGCAGGTAGAACAGGACGCCGACGCCGCCGATGCGGGTCCGCCAGTCCGACCACGCGACGCGGAACGGCGTCGCGATGTAGAAGTCGAACGCGCGGCGGGCGCGCTCGGCCGGCGGCGTCCGGCGGCGCTCGACCTCCTCGTCGGAACCGAAGATGCTTTCCTGCGTGACGCCTCCGTCGCTCTGTGGATTTTTCTCGGACATCGTTAGAAGCTCTCCCTCGACGCGCCGGTCCCGGCCCGCGGGTCGATGAGCCCGTAGGTGAGGTCGGCGATCAGGATGGCCGTCACCGTGATGCCCGAGAAGAACACGAACGCGGCCATCACGAGCGGGTAGTCCTGGTTGACCGCCGCCTCGAGCATGAACCAGCCGACGCCGTGGTACTGGAAGATCTGCTCCGTGATGACGTTCGAGCTGAACATCCCCGCGATCCCGAGCATGAACCCGGTGTAGATCGGGAGGATGGAGTTGCGGGTCAGGTACCGCGTCAGGATACGGTTCGTGCCGAGCCCGCGCAGCCGCGCCGACCGGAGGTAGTCACCGCCGATGACGCGGACCGTCAGCGCACGCATCCCGATGGCCCCGCCGGCGAAGCCGACGATGAAGTTCGAGAGGATGGGCAACGCGGCGTGTCTGGCGATCCCGATCATGTAGTCGAGGTTGAAGCCGGGCGTCGCCGCCGGCGGCGCGCGGCCGCCGGTCGGGAACAGGCCCCACTGGAACGCCAGCACCGACAGCATCACGATGGCGGCCACGTAGTAGGGGATCGACCGCATCACGAGCACGAACACCGTCAGCCCGGAGTCGATCTTGGTCCCCTCGTGCCAGGCCATGAACACGCCCACCGCGATGGTGGCGGTAAAGCCCAGCAGGAGCCCGTAGACGCTCAGGAAGATCGACCACGGCATCCCGCGAAAGAGGATGTCGAAGACGGGGTCCTGGAACAGGATCGACTCGCCGAAGTCCTGGTAGAGGATGATGTCCCGGATCCACTCGTAGAAGGCGATCGGGATCGGCGTGTCGGGGTTGATCCCCGTCAGTTGTTCGGCCATCTCGGCGACCTCCTGCGTGTCGACCGGCTGGCCGCGCTGTTGCATCTGCTGGACCCGGTCGGCGATGATCGCCTGGACCGGCCCACCCGGAACGAGTCGGTACAGCGCGAACGTGATGAACATCCCCACGAAGAACGTCACGATCGCTTGCCCGAATCGGCGTATGTAATAGTTCATAGTGTGTGTTGGTGTATCACAACTTCTTAATTCTTCCGTCAGAGCGCAGTGACGACGCTGTACGCGATGTACAGCACGTACCCGCCCGTCGGGACGGCGGCGACCTTGTACGCCTCGCTCGTCGTCAGGTCGCGCACGTCCTTGATCGCGTAGGCGCCGATGTACCCGGCCCACAGCGCGAAGACGATCCCGACGGCGGTCGCGGCGAGCACGACCGTCTCACCGCTGGCCTGCGACCAGACGAATGCCGACACCTCGTCGGCGATGCTCGTCGTGATCGTGATGTCCTCGTCGGTGACCTCCAGCGTCGTCGAGGCGTATGCCATCGCGGCGGTGTGGATGACGTTCGCGATCAGGATCGGGAACAGCGCCCAGGCCGTCCGCTTCATCGCCACGTAGGTCGTCCCGATCGTCGTGTACAGCCAGGCGACGTAGTACATGCCGATCCCGAACCAGATCCACAGCAGGAACGCCCCCAGCAGCGGCTCGACGACCCGCTGCTGGAGCTGGAACCGGACCTGCTCGTTGATAGTGACCGACTGGAAGCCCTCGAACTGGAAGATCAGCTCCTGGAGCATCACGTAGTTGCCCACGAGACCGACCAGCCCGGCGACCAGCACCAGCGCGAACTCCGATTTGACCCGCCGCGTCCCGATGTACTCGTCGTAGAACCGCTCCGGGTCGGTCAGCAGCGCTCGGTACAGGTCCAGCGTCCTGCTGAGATACGAGCCCGGGTTCCGAACCGCGTTTGAAACACCCATGGTGTGTCCTCCAGTTGAGTCGTTACGCCGGTGCCTCGATGGTCGGGACGGGGATCTCCTCGAGCACGTCCGCGACGATCTCCGACTTGTCCACGTCGTTGACCTGCGACTCCGCGGTCAGGCCCAGGCGGTGGGCGATGACCGGCTGGGAGACCGTCTTGACGTCGTCGGGCGTGACGTAGTTGCGCCCCTCGATGACGGCCTGGGCGCGAGCGGTCTCGTAGAGGCGCTGGGTCCCGCGCGGGCTCATGCCCGTCTCGACGCGGTGGTCGTCGCGGGTTGCCCGCGAGACGGCCGCGATGTACTCCAGCATGTCCTCGGTGACCGTCACGGTGTCCGGGACCGCCTGCAGGTCCATGACCGACTCGTGGTCGAGCACCTGGCCGACCGACGGGGTCGTCGACGTGCGGTCGTTGCGCCGGCGGAGCAGCTCGACCTCGCCGTCCACGTCGGGGTAGCCGATGGAACTCTTGACGTTGAAGCGGTCGATCTGCGCCTCGGGCAGCGGGAAGGTCCCCTCCTGCTCGACGGGGTTCTGCGTCGCGATGACGAAGAACGGCTCGGGCAGCTGGCGGGTGTCGCCCTCGGTGGTGACCTGGCCCTCGCCCATCGCCTCCAGCAGCGCGGCCTGGGTCTTCGGCGGCGCGCGGTTGATCTCGTCCGCGAGGACGATGTTCGCGAAGATGGGACCCTTGTTGAACTCGAACTCGCCCTCCTGCTCGTTGTAGATGTAGGTCCCCGTCACGTCGTTGGGGAGCAGGTCCGGTGTGAACTGGATGCGGGAGAAGGAGAGTCCGAGCGCCGTCGCGAAGCTGTTCGCGGTCAGCGTCTTGCCCGTCCCCGGTACGTCCTCCAGCAGGACGTGGCCCTTCGAGAGCAGCCCCACGAGCACCGTCTCGAGGAACTCCTCGTCGATGATGACCGACGACTGGATCTCGTCGACCACTGCGTCCAACTGCTGGCTGGCCTCCTGTATGGATAGGTCGCTCTGTGCCATGGTAAGATAGCCCGTGCTATACCTCTTAACCCTGACGGTGTAAGACGGTTTTCCGTGATGGAATACTGACTGACACGCCAGTCAGCGAGCGGATATCGACGGGACCGTCCCGGGCCGCGGCGGGACCCGAGAACGGGGGTCGAACCGGTCAGAACCGGATCGGATGCGGTGTGAAAACCGAGCCGCGAACCGGGCCGCGAACCGGAAGCGGTCGCCGGCTACTGCCGGATCGACCAGATGAAAAACAGGGCCGACAGCAGCAGGAGCGTCAGCGCCGGCACCGTCAGCGAGCCCCACGGTACGATGTAGAGGCCGTAGGAGAGGCCGGCGGCCACGACGCCCACGAAGACGGTCGCGGCGACGTGGACGGCCTCGCCCCGCTGGGTGTCGGTCTGGTCGGAGAGCTGGCGGCCGACGCTGAAGGCGTTCGACCCGAGGTCGAACGAGATTATCGTCGCCAGCGCCGCGAACAGCAGGAACTCCGGCACGTCGCCGAAGAAACCGGCGACGACGATGCCGATGAAGACGATTCCCGTCCCCGCGGTCGTCAGCCGCTCGGACTCGAAGACGAACAGGCCGGCGGCGACGCCGGCGAGTCCGAACAGTCCGACCGGCGCCGACAGCGGCGCGACCAGCGCCGTCGTCACGACCGCCAGCAGCGCCGCGGCGACCGCGATGATACCACTGAACCGTGCGGGCGAGTGCGTGACCTCGACCGCGCTGAACTCCTCGTCCTGTGTGTCGTAGCTCATTATGCCCACCTCGTCTGTGCTTTCTCGACCTCGAGCGAGAGGCGCTCGTCGGGGTCCCAGTCCATGACGCGGATCCCCCGTTCGCGGAGGTACCGGACCCGCGCGGTCCGTTCGATGCGCGTGAGCCGCTGGCCGACCGTCTCGTCGACGGTCACGTCGGGACTGATGACGGTGACCAGGTGGCCCTCGGAGTCGAGCCGCCGGGCGACCTCCGCCGCGTAGTCGTCGGCCAGCGGCGAGAACAGGAACACCTGCGACGTGCTCGGCAGCCGCCGGCGCACGTGGGTCATCGGGTCGATGTACTGGCTCTCGTGGTCCTGGCGTTCGGGCGGCCGCGGCGACAGCGCCGGGTGCTGGGCGAACAGGACCCGGGCGTTCTCCAGGTGTTCGCTGCCGGCGCCCGGCGCGTACCAACAGGGCACCGTGTCGAAGGCGGCGACGCCCACGAGGTTGCCCTGCTCGTACAGCGCGCCGAACATGTCGCTGGCCGCGTGGACCGAGTGGTCCACCGCGTGCGGTTCGTCGGGGCCCGCCGAGATGTACGCGCTCTGGCGAGTGTCGAACAGGATGGTGACCGTCGCGGCCTTCTCCTGGCGGAAGTCGATCGTCGCAAGCTCGCCGGTGCTGGCGACCTGCTTCCAGTTGATGCGGTTCATCGGGTCGCCGGGCCGGTAGTCGCGGACGGAGTGGAACTCCAGCCCGGAGCCGCCCTGCTTGGTGTCGACGTCGCCGGCGTACTGCGTGGTCTGGGCGCGCACCGGCACGTCGTTGGTGACCCGCAGCGGCGGGACGACCCGCATCCCCGCCTCGGGGGTGACCAGCGACGTGCGCTCGACGCCGCCGCTGAAGTCCCGCGCGACCACGAGCAGCGGCCACTGGTACTCGCCGCGCTCGACGCGGACGGTGTACTCCACCTGCGCCTGCGCGCCCGACTGCAGGGCCGTGTGCAGGCGCGGGACGCCGTCGGTGACGACGAACGAGTCGGGGACCACGTCGACCATCCGCAGGTCGGGCAGCATCGACCCGCTCTCGTTGCGGACCGTCAGCGTCACCTCGACGAGGTCGCCCGGCTCGGCGTCCTCGACGTCGAACTCCCGCTCGACGACCAGCCCCTCCGTCCGGGGCACGGCCGAGACGCGCGCGTAGATGGTGTAGGCGATACCGACCGTCCCGGCGAGCATCAGGCCGGGGGTGAACGTGACCACGCCGGCGCCGACCGCGACCAGCGCGAACGCCGTCACGCCCAGCCAGCGGTTCGTGTGCTGCAGGCTCACGTCCTCGAAGGGCTCGCTCGTGTCGAACGACGGCACCGAGGAGTTCGACTCGTTCCAGTTGGACTCGACGGCGTCGTCGTCGTCGCCGTCGTCGGCCGAGCGGCCGAGCAGGCGGTCGAAGAACGAGCGGTCGTCGGTCTCCTCGACGTCGACGTCGTGGCTCACGTCCACGTCGCCGACCTCGATGAGCTCCTCGACGGTGACGCGGAAGCGGTTCTCGAAGGCGGCCACGTCGTCGGTGCCCGACAGCAGCGACTCCGACAGGCCGGCCTCCTCGGCGGCGGTCCGCTCGCCCTGGAAGAACTGGGCGGCCGTCTCGTTGTCCGTCCACTCGCCGGCCTCGAGGATGCGGCGGGCCTCCTCGACCGAGCAGTCCTCGCGGTTGCGGATCACGGCGACCGCGAGGTTCTCCAGCCGCTCCTCGAGGTGTTCGCGGTTCTCGCTGACCCCCTGGCGGAGGTGGGTCATCTCGTAGAGCATCCGGTCGACGTCCTCGCCGGGCATCGGGTTGCCGGCGGGTCGCTCGGGGTTCGGCGTGACCGTCTCCTCGACCTCGCCGCGGAGGCGCCGGCGGACGACGCCCAGGCCGGTCACCACGGCGATGATCCCGACCAGGAAGACCCCCTGCGTCGCCGAGGGCAGCGCGCTCGAGAGGTCCGGGACGACGATCATCGCCGCCGCGGCGGCGAACAGGATCGCCCCGATGGCGATCAGCACGCGGTTGAGGAGCGTCTCAATATCCATCGTCGCCCCCCTCCCCGACCGAGGAGTCGGTCGCACCGCCGTACTCCTGCTCGATGTTGCGGAACACGTCGATGGCCAGGTCCTCGCGGCTCTCGGCGTCGCGCTTGCCGTAGCGGACCTCCTCGAACAGTCGCGTCAGTTCCTGTACGTCCTCTTCGCCCAGCCCGACGTCGACCGCGGCCTCGGCGAACTCGCCGGGCGTCGCGCTGTCGGGGTTGGGCACGTCGAGCATGCTGGTCATCTCCCACCACGCGCGGTAGACCTCGTTGTCCACGTCGGCGTTGTGCTCTTCCAGGCGGTCGGCCGCGCGACCGGCGGCCTGGGCGAGGTCCATCACGTCGGCGCCCTCGCCCTCGTCGACGGCTTCCTCCTCCATGGTGGTGATCTGCTGGTCGCTCGACGCGCGGAACAGGACCGCGGCCGTCGCGACGAGCACGACCCCGAACACGCCGAGGACGGCCGCGGGCGGCACGTCCATCGACGCGACCGGCGACGTGGAGGTGTTGGTCGAGCCGCCGACCGTCCCGTCGCCCAGGCCGGGACCGCCGACGGTCGCGCAGTCGGTCCCGAGGAAGTACGCCAGGAGGACGGGCGGCGCGAGCGCGTACAGCCCCAGGAACGCGGCGCCGAACGAGTACCGGCGCTTGATCAGGAAGACGAGCATCGCGGCGGCGCCGAAGTACACCAGGCCGCCGTACCACGTCGTCAGCGGCTCGACGCAGGTGGTGTACTGGACCACGTCGCCGTCGGCACCGCCCCCGCTTCGGTTGAGCCCGTCACCCCCGCCCGGGCCGTCTCCGCTGCTACCACCCTGGTTTGGTCCCTGCTCGTTCGGATCCTGCGCCGGGTCCTCCCCGGCACCGGTCGCCGCCCCGGTGTCGACGGTCGCCGTGATCGTCGCGGCGCCCACGGCGACGGCGGCCATCGCCACGAGCCCGATCACGACGAACCGCAGGGCTTCCTGTGACACATAATCATCCATACTACGACTTGTACGATCGACCCTATATGTCTTTTCCGCTTGCCGGAGGCCGGCGGGTGGCGA
The DNA here is from genome assembly GCF_004698125.1 of Halosimplex halophilum. Classification (NCBI taxonomy): domain Archaea; kingdom Methanobacteriati; phylum Methanobacteriota; class Halobacteria; order Halobacteriales; family Haloarculaceae; genus Halosimplex; species Halosimplex halophilum. The sequence goes on along the minus strand of NZ_ML214297.1, from coordinate 746,516 downwards.
TCCGCTGGATACAGCGAACCTGCCCCCGCCTGGCCGCCGCGGGAGAGAACCGTTCGCACCCGGGACGTTTCGGGCCGCGCCGTGTCGAATCTGATCGGACGGGGACTCTCACGGCTGACCGTCTCCGAGGCACCGCGGGCCCGACCGCTCGGGCGGGTTCGCCCCCGGAGGCCTTAAGGCGGGTCGTCCATAACCTCGCGGCGATGGAACCTGGTTCCGAAGGGCGGGCGGGCGGCGGGTTGACCCGGCGGGCGTACCTCGCCGCGCTCGGCGCCGGGGCGGCCGGGTCGCTGGCCGGCTGCACCGAGCCGAACGAGATCGTCGACTCGCCGCGGGTGTTCGGCTTCCAGTTCCCCTACGTCCCCGAGAACGTCCACGTCGGCCCGTGGTCCAGCTCGGACCCCGCGGCGTTCTACTCGGTCCTCTTCGAGGCGGAGTCGTACACCACGCCCGGCGGCGACCGCCGGCTCGGCGACGTGGTTGAGTCGGTCGATATCGACGGCGACACCGCGACCGTCACCTACGCCGACGGCTACACCTGGTGGTCGGGCGACCCCGTCACCGCCCGCGACGCGTGGGTCGAGGAGCGCATCGCGTCGTTCGTCGGCGGCGACGACGGCTACGGCGTCGACCTCCGCGACGAGCGGACCCTCCGCTACCGCTTCGAGCGGCCCCTGGACCGGCCGCTCGCGCTCGCGGCGGCGGCGGGCGGCGCCGTCCGGACCCGGGCCGACCGCTACGAGCCGTGGCTCGACCGGCTCCGCGAGGCCGGGACCGACGAGCGCCGCTCGGAGGTCGTCGCCGAGCTCCGGACGGACAGCCCCGGACTGGAGACGCTCGCCGACGAGGGGCTGGGCTGTGGCCCCTACGAGCTCGTCGAGGTGTCGATCAACCGGCTGATGCTGGAGCGCTACGACGACCACCCCCGCGCCGACGAGGTCGCGGTCCCGCGCCTGTGGTTCCCCGTCGTCCAGTCGATGTCCGTCGAGAACCTCATCGACAAGGGGTGGCTCGACGGCGGCAACGGGCTGCTCGCCGACCAGCGCGGCTCCCCGCCGGGGAACCTCGAACAGCTCGCGACCTACCCGACCGACTCCGGCACCAAGCTCGTGCTCGACTGGCGGGACCCGCACCTGGGACGCCGGCCCGTCCGGCGGGCACTCCTCTCGGTCGTCCCCGTCGACCAGATCGTCGACGTGGCCGACTGGGGCGAGCCGATCGAACTGCAGACGGGCCTCTCGGCGCCCGCCGCCCGCCGGTGGCTCCCCGACGAGGTCCGCGAGCGGCTCCACCGCTACCCCGTCGAGGCCGACGAGGCGACCGCCGCCGAGTACATGCGCGCGGGCGGCTACAGCCGCGACGACAACGGCGACTGGCGCGGCCCGGACGGCGAGCGCCCCGCGATCCGGATCGCGACGCCCGTGTGGTCCGACTACGTGTCGGCGACCGAGGTCGTCGCGTCGAGCCTCTCGCGGTTCGGCTTCGACGTCGAGACCGACCGGCTCACCAACAGCAACGTCTACAGCGCCGTCTCGAACCACACCCACGACGTCGTCGTCTGGAGCTTCGACGGCGACCCCTACAGCGTCTACGACGTGACCGGCGACGGCGCGACCGCGATCGGCTACGGCGTCGACGACCCCGGCGCCGAGGCGGGCAGCCGCGGCAAACCCGTCGCGGCGTCCGTCCCGCGGACGCCCGGCGCCGTCGACGCCCCCGACGGCGAGCGCCGGACGGTCGACCTCCTCGACACCTGGCGGACGATCGAGGCCCCGAACGACCGCGAGACGACCGTCGACGCGATCGCGACGTTCGCGACCTGGTGGAACGACGCCCTCCCGGACATCTACCTGGGCAACAGCGTCGACGGTCTCTGGGGCAACACCCGCGACTTCGAGTGGCCCGCCCACGACGACGACCGCGAGTACGGGACCGCCGGCCCCGGCGACCAGCCGGTATTCCACATGCTGAAACACGGTGCGATCCGCCCGGCGACCGACGGCTGACGCCGCGACGGTCGGCGGGAGCGGTCCGCGAATTCCGACGGTACGGAGCGGGGGCTGGCGACCACTTCTCACGCTGGACGGCGAGAAACGCGGAGAAACGTCGGCCCGGACGACCGGGTGTTCGGCTGTCGATACGGGGAGTCAGCCGCTTATTCCGGCGGCTCGAACTCCGTGTCGGTGCTGGCCTGGGTGATGCCGCCGAGCACGAGCACGTCCTCGATACCGAACGAGCGCTCGTAGTCGAAGGCGCGGGCGGACGGGTCCGGCCAGTCGAAGTCGCGCACGTCGCCGTACGAGCCCATCAGGTACTGGTGGAAGACGAAGTGCGGGACGTAGAAGTTGTAGTACTTCGCGCAGGTGCGGTACAGCTCCTGCTGGGCTTCCTCGGAGTTACCCGGCTCGCGGATCGCGTTGACCGTCTCGACGAGGTTGACCTCCGTGGCGTTGTCGAGGTCCGGCGACTTGCCGGCCTCGTCGGGGGCCTCGAAGGCGCCCGGCTCGTCGGGCACCTGCTGGACGATCGGCTTGCCCTGCGTGTCGACCTCGTCCTCGGGGTCGGCGTCGAAGGGGTTGCCGGTCGGGCTGCCGGCGACCAGGCCCAGGTCCCACCACGCGCCGCGGTCGTGGTAGTACTGGAAGACGTACGGGTCGCCGTGCCAGAACATCGTCGAGTCGTAGTTGAGGCCGTTGTTCGGGTCGATGGTGTTCGACCACGTGTTCCAGCCCTGCGTGGTGAAGTTCACGCCGAAGCCCCAGTTGGCGAGGTTGGCGCGGATGGTCTGGGCGCCCTGCACGTTTGCGGGGCTGCCCGACCGCGACGAGAGGTCGATCTCGGCGGGGTTGCCGTTGGGGTCGACCCACTGGCCGCCCTGCTTGCTGTAGCCCGCCCGCCGCATGTACTCGTTGGCGTTCTCCTTGTTCGAGGAGCGCGAGTAGTGGTGCAGCTGGTCGAGGAAGTCCTCCGAGAACGTGTTCTCGGACTGGGCGTCCAGCAGGAACGTGTCGTGCTGGGTGACCTGGGAGGCGTCCTCGCCCCAGCCGTTGGCGGAGACGGCGTTCCAGTCGATGGCCTCGATGAGCGCGCGGCGCACCCAGAGGTTCTGGAGGTGCGGGTTCTGCCAGTTGAGCTGCCAGACGTCGCCGCCCGTGGCGCGCAGCCAGCGGGTGAACTCCTGGACGTGGTCCGGCAGCGACTCGCGGGTGGTCGCCCCGCTGTCGGTGACGGCGCCGGAGTCGACGTCGAGCACGCCCTCGTTGACGAGCGTCTGGCGCCGGTCGCCCTCGGCCCAGTAGAGCGCGAGCCGCTCGACGTTGGTGTTCTCCGCGTTGGGGTGGTCGGGGTTGAGGTGCAGGATCATCCGCTCGGAGCCCACGTCGTCCATCGACTCCAGCCGGTAGGGACCCGTGCCGGCGAGCATCTCGTCGGTGCCGCCCTCCATGGCCATCCGGTCGAGGCTGATCCGGTCGCTGACGAGCTCGTCGGTGATCGAGCTGACCTCGTCGGAGTTGCCCGCGTCCTGGTAGCGTTCGAGGTACGGCTCCGTGAAGTCGGGGTGGATCGGCGGGTTGCCGTCGACCGGACCGGCCTGCGAGCGGAGCACGACCCGCGCCGTCGGGTTGGGGTCCTGCTCGGGGACCGAACCCTTGGCCTGCCACATGTGGTGAGTCCACTGGGATTCGGCGCGCTCGTTGAAGGTCGTGCCCTCGGTGAACTTGTTGCCGTCCTGGAACCAGTGGACGTGGTTGTGCGTCTCGCGCGCTTCGGCGTCGTGGGGGTCGCCGTTCCAGTAGGCCGACCGGTCGTCGTGGTGGTCGTACCAGTCGTAGGGGGGCTCGACCTCGTAGCCCGAGATCCACGTCATGATCTCGATCTCCTCGTGGTCGGGCTTGTGCGGGGTCGGCACCGTCGTCCCCGAGTACGACAGGTTCGTCGTGTGGACGTTCCGCAGCCCGTGGAGGTCCGACATCCACAGGTCGCCGATGGTGTTGTCCTGAGGCGTCCACGGGTTCCAGTTGAACACGTCCGGCGAGTTCGCCACCGCGTAGTTGACCTGCCGCGTCACCGGCTCCTCGGCGGTCGCGGTCGCGCTGTCGGTCTCACCGTCGCCACCGTCGCCGTCGTCCCCGCCGTCCCCGCTGGGCGTCGGCGTGGGGGTGTCCTCCGACCCGGGTGTGGCGGTGGACCCACCGTCGCTCCCACAGCCGGCCACGCCCGCGGCTCCCATTCCAGCCAGTATCTGCGCGTACCGGCGTCGCGATAACTCCTTGTCACGGATGCTGTCAGGCTTCCGCATACCTCTACCTTCTGCCAGCTCTATATAAAACTTCCTGATTATTTCATACCGAGCGGGGACTGATCTTGTTCGCGGGTCGGGCTGGGTCGCTCCCGCAAGCGCAACCTTCAAATAGGTGTGTGAAACACTCTATCGCAATGAGACAGGAAATCGAACGAGCCCGTCAGGAGGCGGACGGCGTCCGGGCGTACGCGCTGGCGCTGTACTACTTCATGGTCGGGAACATCTCGCTGATGGTCATCCTCATGGGCGTGGGCTGTATCGTCCTGGGCGCGACCTTCGTCAACGGGACGCCGGCCATCGTCATCGGCGGCGACGCCGGGCCGATCTCGCTGATGAACGGGATCCCCGAGCAGTACCAGACGTTCGGACAGGTCGAGGGCGTCGTCCTCGCCCACAAGGTCTTCGCCGCGATGCTGGGCATCTTCGGGACCACCCTCATCGTCCTGGGCGCGACCGCGTACGGCTTCCTGCTGGCGAACAAGCTGTACGCCCGCGCCACGTCGTCGGCCTGAGGGCCCCGGAACGTCTCGCCGCCGGTCGCATCACCCTCGAAACTTCTCGCCGTCGGTCACCTCGCCCGTAGCTACCGGACCGGACGACCGCGTACTGCGGGCCGCGACGCCGACCGCCTCTCGTCGGCCGACGACTCACATCGCCCGCTGGCGGCAGAACCAGAGCGCGCCGCCGCTGAGGAGGGCGAACGCCCCGCTCCCGACGACGTTCAACACCGCCACGACGAACAGCGACGAGTCCGCGTCGGTGACGACCAGGTACGGGAGCTGGAGCAGCAGGAACACGACGGCGATCGTGAACACGCCGAGGACCTTCCGGTTCTGCTCGCACAGCGCCTCGGCGGCCGCCTCCCTGCCCGTCTGCTCGTCGCTCTGCTCGCTCACGACCGGACCCCTCCGTCGGCGACCGACGCCCGAACCATGCTCCCCGGTTGTCGGGCGGTCCCGAAAAGGGTTGCCACACCGGCGAGAGCGCCGCCCGCCCGCGCTCGCCCGGCGGCCGGGTCGACCACATCGGTATCACCCATGAGAACTTGCCTCGTGGCGCCCGGACGGCGTAGACGGATGCTTGGATCTTACAACGCGCGTGCGCGTGAACAGGGACCGAATCGTCGGTCGCCGTGCGTATGTCACGTTCGATAATGGCCGTCCCGGCGGACGGGCCACGCCGTATCCGGGAGCGCGACGACGGAACGAAACGGCGCGGAGCGAAGCGGCGACCGGGGGGACCGGTCAGGCCCGGTCGAGGCTCGTCTCGGTGAAGTAGCGGCGGCCCGTCCGCGGGACCTGCTTCGTGTCGGTCACGGACAGGCGGGCGGTCTCGGCGATCTCCTCGGCGGAGTGGCCGACCCGCAGCTCGTAGTCGCCGGCCTCGACCGCGAGGTTCGCGTTGCGGTCGTGGTAGGCCAGCTGGCTCGCGCCCAGCTCGAAGCTCACCCGGGTCGACTCGCCGGCGTCGAGCTCGACGCGCTCGAAGCCGACCAGTTCCTGGACCGGCCGTGCCAGGTCGGGGTTCTCCGCGGAGACGTACAGCTGGACCACGTCGCTGCCGGCGCGGTCGGCCGTGTTCTCGACGGTGACGCTCGCGGTGAAGGTGCCGGAGGGGTCGACGTCCACGTCCGACAGGTCCAGCTCGGAGTACTCGAACTCGGCGTAGCTCAGCCCGTGGCCGAACGGGTAGACCGGCTGGGCGTCGTCGTAGACGTACGTCTCGCTGTAGGTGTTGGGCTTGCGGCTGTAGTGGACCGGGAGCTGCCCGACCGACTTGGGCATCGACACCGGCAGGTGGCCGCCGGAGTCGTGGCCCTCGAAGACCACGTCGACGACGGCGTTGCCGGCCTCCTCGCCGGGGAGCCACGCCTGGACGACGGCGTCGGCGCCCGCGTCGATCTCCGGGATCGCGTGGGGCTTCCCGCTGACGAGCACGACGACGACGGGTGTGTCAGTCTCCTCGACCTGCGCGACGAGCTGCTCCTGGACGCCGGGCAGCCCGAGGTCGGTCACGTCACAGCCCTCGCCGCTGGTCGGCACCATGGGCTGTTCGGACTTCTCGGCGTCCACGTCGGAGAAGTCGACGGCCGAGCGGGCGCCGACGAACGCCAGCGCCACGTCGGCGCCCTCGGCTGCCTCGACGGCGCGGCCGATCTTGTCCGTGGCGGTGCCGGTCGCCGTACAGCCCTGGGCGTAGGTCACGTCGGCGTCGACGCGGTTCTCGATGGCCGCCAGGGGGGTGTCGGCCTCGAACTCGTACTCCTCCTCGGGGTAGTGGGCGGCGTAGGCGTAGTCGCCGAGCATCCCCTTCTTGTCGTCGGCCTTCGGGCCGACCACGGCGACGGAGTCGGCGTCGTCCAGCGGCAGCAGGTCATCGTCGTTCTTCAGGACGACCAGCGAGTCGCGGGCGGCCTCGCGGGCCAGCCCGGCCGCGGCCTCGTCCTCGTAGGGGTCGGTCGCGGCGTCGACGTCGACGGTCGGGTCCTCGAACAGGCCCTTCTCGAACTTCGCGTGCAGCACGCGGCGGACCGACTCGTCGAGCGTCTCCTCTGCGAGGTCGCCGTCGCGGACGGCCTCGGCGAGGTACTCGTAGCAGTCCGTGTTGGGCAGCTCCACGTCGATGCCGGCCTCGACGGCCGAGACGGCGGCCTCCTGCTGGGTGGCGGCGACGCCGTGTTCCTCCTTGAGGAAGTCGACGCTGAAGTAGTCGGAGACGACGTGGCCGTCGAAGCCCCACTCGCCGCGCAGCACGTCGGTCAGCAGCCACTCGTCTTTCGCGCAGGGGACGCCGTCGATGTCGTGGTAGGCGTTCATCACGGCCTCGGCGTCGGCCTCCTGGACGGCCGCCTCGAACGGGAACATGTGGACCTCCCGGAGGGTGCGCTCGCTCACGTCGACCGACGAGCGGTTCTTCCCGCCCGCGCCGACGCCGTGACCGACGAAGTGCTTGAGGGTGGCGGAGATGCCGTCGGCCGGGGAGTCGCCCTGCAGCCCCCGGACGTAGGCGGTCGCCATCTCGGCGATGAGATACGGGTCCTCGCCGAATGTCTCCTCGACGCGGCCCCAGCGGAGGTCGCGGGCCACGTCCAGCACCGGCGAGAGCGCGTGGGCGGTGCCGATGGCTTCCAGCTGGTCGCCGATGGTGTCGGTGACCGCCTGCATGAGCTCGGGGTCCCAGGTGCTGGCCATGCCGATCCCCTGCGGGAAGGTGGTGCCCTCGGGGCCCATGTAGCCGCTGAGACACTCCTCGTGGGGGATCGCGGGGATGCCGAGCCGCGTCTCCTCGACGAGGTACTCCTGGATCTCGTTGGTGACGGCGGCGGCCTGTTCCGGGGGGAGGCTCCCCTCGCCGCCGACCCGGGTGAGGTGGCCGACCCCGTCGCCGATCAGTTCGTCGACGACTTCGCGGTTGAGCTGACCGTCCTCGACGAGTTCGTGCCCCTCGTCGTCCTCGCCGGCGTTGTCGGCGACGCCGCTGCTCGGGCTGACGGACCCGAGCTGGGCGGCCTTCTCCTCGACCGTCATTCGTGAGAGCAGATCCTCGATACGCCGCGATGTCGGTACCGTCGGGTCACGGTAGGCTGCGTCGGAGTCGGCTGTCATTACGGCTATTCGGTGGTGGACGCGGATATTAATGGTTCCGACGACAGTCTCACGTCCGGTATTCGGACGGGGGCCGTGGTCAGAGAACTGCCCGTCCCCACGTCGGGAAACGGGACGAGAAGGCTGCGAAGCGGGGCCTGGGACCCCCGGGGGAAGCGGCGGGCTACGTCTGACAGCGCCGGGCGGGAACGAGACGCGTCAGGCGTCGTCGTCCCCGTCGTCGCCGGCGAGGTACTTCGCGACGCTGGCGAGCCCGCCGAGGGTCGCGACCGTCGAGACGATACCCATGCCCGGGCCGTCGCCCGCCGTCGTCTCCTCCGGCTCGGGCGTCGCCGGGTCGGTCCCGGCAGGCGTCGCGGTCGGCGTGTCGGTCGGCGTCGCCGTGGGCGTCTCCGTCGGCGTGGGGGTATCCGTCGGTGTCGCGGTCGGCGTGTCGGTCGGCGTCGCCGTGGGCGTCTCCGTCGGCGTGGGGGTGTCGGTCGGCGTCGCGGTCGGCGTGTCGGTCGGCGTCGCCGTGGGCGTCGCGGTGGGGGTGGCCGTCTCCGTGGGCGTCGCCGTTGGCGTCGCCGTGTCGGCCGGTTCGACGACCACGTCGACGGTGTCCTGGGCGGTGTTGCCCCTGGCGTCGGTGACCTCCAGGCGGAAGTCAAGCGCCCGGGTCTCCTCGACCTCCGGGGCGGTGAACGACGCGCTCGCCGTCTCCTTCCCGGTGAGCGAGACCGCCGGGTCGGCGGTCGTCGACTCGTACATCTGGAACCACTCGTAGGAGATGTCCCTGCCGCTGGACCCGCCGCCGTTCAGCGTGACCTCCTCGCCGGGCCGCACGCGCTTGGCCGACCCGGCGTCGGCGGTCGGGCCGCTGTAGTCGCCACCGTCGTCGCTCTCCCCGCCGCCCTCCTCGGCGTAGTCGCCGTCGAGCGAGACTTCGAGGGTCGTCCCCCCGTCCGAGAGCGTGGTCGTCGCCGAGACAGACGCGTCCTCGTAGCTCACGTCGACCGCGTACTCGCCCTTGAAGCCCTGCAGCGAGTAGGCGCCGGAGGCGTCGGTGGTGCCCGACGCCTCGGTCCACCACTGGTCGAACACGAGGTCGCGGTAGCGGTCGAGGGCTGGTTTCTCCTCCCAGCCGGCCGCGTAGAACGGCGCGTCGTCGCGCCAGTGCAGCGTGTCGATCAGCCCCCAGACCACGAAGTCGTCGACCGCGGGGTGGCTGAAGACGGTCTTGAGGAACTGGTAGAAGAAGTCGGCCTTGTTCTCCTCGGACCAGTTCTCGTCGGACATGTCGAACTCCGTGATCCGCAGGCGCACGTCGTACTGGGCGTAGCTGTCCAGCGCCGCCATCGTCTCCGAGGGCAGCAGCTTGCTGCTCTGGCTGAAGTGGCTCTGCAGACCGACCGCGTCCAGGTCGGCGATCTCGGAGTTCTCGATGTTCTCGATCTGGGCCCGGTAGCGCTCGCGGCGGTTGTTGTACGGCCCCTCGATGGTGTTGTAGTCGTTGATCGCCAGCGAGAGGTCCTCGTGGCCGGCGTCGCGGGCCTCGGCCATCCACTCGTTTATGATCTGTGCTTCCTCCGGGCGCGGGTCGGTCATCGTCGTGTCCTCGGTCGCCTGGATGCCGTTGATCGCCTTGACCAGGCCCGGCTGCGGGATGATCTCGTTCATGACCTCCCACTCGTCGATGTCGTCGCCGTAGTACTCGATGATGTCGCGGACGTGGTTCAGCGTCTGCTCGCGGACGTACTCGGGGTCGGGCTCGCCGGCCTCGATCCCCTGGGCCTCCCAGGGGGCGCCCATCGCCTCGACCACGTCGTTGGGGACGGCGTACGAGGAGACGCTCCCCCACAGGGCGACGTGGCCGCGCACGTCCCAGCCCAACTCGTTGAACCACTCGACGGCGGCGTCGGGCGCCTCCTTGTCGTTCTCCCAGAAGCGCCACTTGTGGGCGTTCTCCAGCACGCCGAGGTTGAACATCCCCTTGCGGTTCTCGACGTAAGGGTCGCCCTCGGAGGCGCTCTGCAGTTCGCCGGCGTTGGTCATGATGCCGAAGCCGAACTCGTGGTCCCGCATCTCGACGGACACCTCGGCGCCCTCGACGGGGTCGCCCTCCTCGTCGACGACGTCGACCCGCATCTCGGCCGTCCGGTGTTCCTGGATGCGCTGGTCGGCTTCGGCCTCCCAGCCGGGGGCGGGCGACTCCTGCCAGGCCGGGAGGGCGTCGACCGAGACGCCCTGCGCGAAGTCGACCAGCGCCAGGCCGCCGATGTCGACGGTCTGGACCTCGTTGCCCAGCCACATCTCGGTGAACCACTCGCCGCTGGCGCCGTCGGAGGCGAACTCGACGGGGAAGTAGTACCGCTCCCACTCCGGGCCGACGGTCGGCCGCCCCTTCGTGACGTAGTTCGACGAGATCGACCCGTTCTCCGTCGACTTGTAGGTGATCGACGCCTCCCCGTCCTCGTCGGGCGTGCGCAGGTACGCGACGCCCAGCAGCACGTCGCCGCTGCCGATCGACCTGTCCTCGACGAGCCCCTTGAGGCTGAACTCGTAGGCGTTGTTCGGCGTCTCCGTGATGTCTATCCGGGTCGCCTCGGAGAAGGGCACGTCCGCGCCGCTCACGTCGAGCGACGAGCGGGTCGCGCTGCCGGGGCTGTCCTCCCCCGGGCGAGCGAGTTCGTACGCGGCGAAGGTGTCGGCCTCGTTGTTCGCGTAGACGAACCGGCCGGCGGCGCCCAGCTCCCGGTCCCGCAGGTCCTCGACCAGCGTCGAGTAGTAGGGGTCGGACACGTCGGGCCACTCGTCGTACTGGTCGGGGGCCAGGGTCCCGCTGGGGAGGTTCCCGACGGACGCCGCGCCGTCGAAGTCCAGCAGGGCGAACCCGCCCACGTCGACGGTCTGTCCCTCGAACCCGAGCCGCAGCTGGACGTACGCGTTCCCGGCGCTCGTGTCGTCGCTGAACTGGATCGGGAAGTAGTGGCGCTCCCACTCGCCGGCGACGGTCGGGCTGGTGTTGCCGGCCGCGTCGTTCCCGAAGTCGCCCGCGTCGACCGCGTAGAACGACGCTTGCGGGTCCTCCGAGGGTGAACGCAGGTACGCGACCGCGAGCAGCACGTCGCCCGCCGAGACCGACTCGGGGACGTTCGCCCGGAACTGCACGTCGTAGGCGTTGTCGGGTTCGCTCGTGACCTCGAAGCGCCTCGCCTCCGTGAACGGCACGTCACCCAGCGACGGCGAGGAGAGCGATCCGTTGGGGTTCTCGATGATCATCGAGCCGGACTCGATGGTCGCCGACTCCGAGTCGGCGATCTTGAACTCCGGCGCGGGCAGGTCCATCCCCATCACGTCCGTGTACACGTCGCCGTAGTACAGGTCGTCGTCGCTGGCGGTGCCCGAGGGAAGGTTCCCCGCGCTGGCACCGGACCCGAAGTCGAGCAGGGCCACGCCGCCGATGTCGACGGTGCCCTGGCCGAACCCGAGCCAGAACTCCGACCACCACGTCCCGGCGTCGGCGTCCGCGCCGATCTCGACGGGGAAGTAGTACCGCTGCCACTCAGAACCGACCGTCACCTGGTTCGTGCCGGTCGTCTCGGAGAACGCCTCGGTGTTGTCGTTCTGGACGTTGAACTGGACGGTCGCCTCGCCGCTCTCCGAGCGCATGTACGCCGCGGCCAGCAACACGTCGCCCGCGGAGACGCTCCGGTAGTCGGTGTTGTTCAGCCCGGTCCGCATCTGCACGTCGTAGTTGTTCTCCGGCGTCGAGGTGATCTCGAAGCGCCTCGCCGCCGAGAAGGGGACCGTCTCGCCGCTCACGTCCAGCGACGAGACGCTCCCGTTGCCGCCGGCGGACGTGTAGTGGCCGCTTACCGTCTCGGACTCGTTGTCGGCGTAGACGAACTCCGCCGCGGGCAGGCCGTCGCCGCTCAGGTTGTTCACCAGCCACGAGTAGTACGGGTCGCTCGGTGAGGGCCACTCCGAGGGGCTGTCGCCGCCGTTCCCGTCGTCACCGCCGCCCGACGGGACGCCGGACGGCAGCTCGGCCACGTCCACGTCCTGGCCGAAGTCGACGAGCGCGATCCCGCCCACGTCGACCGTCTGCTCCCCGTATCCGAAGTTGAGTTCGATCCACCAGTTGCCGGCGTCGGCAGCGTTCTGATACTCGATCGGGACGTACTGGCGCTGCCACTCCGATCCGATCGACGGCTTACTGTTGTCGTTTACCTCGTTGCTGTAGGGGTCGCTGACCCGGGCGCGGTACTCGACTTCGACGTCGCCCTCGGGAGCCCTGAAGTAGACGACTCCCAGGAACGTGTCGCCCGCCTCGACCGACTGGCCGCCCACGGTGCCGCGCATTTGCACCGCGTAACTCTCCGTGTCGGCGCTCTCGACCGTGATCCGCTGTGCTTCGCTGAACGGGACGCCGTCGTCGCTCACGTCCAGCGACTGTGCGGCCCCCGGACTGCCCTCCCCGACGCCGTTCGTGTTCCACGTGTCCCAGGTTCCGGACTCCGTATTAGCGTAGACGAACTCGCCGCCGGGGAACCCCGCGTCCGAGAGGTCGGAGACGAGCGTCGAGTAGTACGGACCCAGCGCCGGGCTGGTGACGCCCGACGGGAGGGTATCGAACTCGACGTTGGTCCCGAAGTCGAGCAGCGCCACCCCGCCGATATCGACGGTCTGCTCCTTGAAGCCGAGCTGCCACTGGATGTACAGGTTCTGGTCCTCGGAGTCGGCGGCCGTGTCGGCACCGAACTCGATCGGGAAGTAGTGTCGCTCCCACTCGGAGCCGATCGTGGGCTGGTAGTTCCCGACACTCCCGCTGTTGAAACCGCCGCTATCGACGGCGTAGAACTCTGCCTGCGGACTGTCGCTCGACGACCGCAGATACGCGACGGCGAGCATCACGTCTCCCGAGGAAACGTCCCGGGTGAGGTCGCCGCGCACCTGCACCGGGTAGTCCGGGTCGGGCGCGTCGGTCACGTCGATACGCCGCGCCTCCGAGAACGGTACGTCGTCGTCGCTGACGTCGATCGACTCGGCGGTCCCGTACTGGCCGTCCGACCCCGCCTGGGCGTACAGCGTGTTCCAGGCGCCCGATTCAGTGTTGTCGAACTCGAAGCTCGCCGGCGGGAGCCCGCGCCCGTTCCGCAGGTCGGCCACGAGCGACGAGTAGTACGCGTCGCCGCCCGACGCCCACGAGTCCGGCGTGTCCGCGCGAACCTCGTCCGCTGTCACGCTGGCGATGCCACCCGCGGCGCCCGCCGCCCCGATCGACTGCAGGAACGGTCGGCGCCCCACCCGCAGACGGTCGTCCCCACGACCGCCACTGTCAGGCTCTCGCATAGTGCAGGCCAACCTCTGCGATTTATCACGCATAAATATTTCCAAAAAATACTGATAATTGGTGATAGTCCACAATCGATTGTCAGGATCTCCGGATATGGTTGCCGGATTTTCACGAGTGGGCCGATTCGGCCCAGGTCAGGACGGCCCCCGGGGGCGGCTTGGCGGCAGCCCGCCCCGCCGATCCGGTGGTGCGTGGCCGGCGCGCGTCGAGCGGGTCGGCGGCGGGGCCGGGACGTTTCGACGGTCCCGACGTGGGTCACGACAGCGACGCTCGACGGGTCACGCGTCCGGGGAGAGTTCGACGGTGGCACCGCCGTCGGAGAGGGTGACCGTCTCAGTGACCTCGGTCCCGTCGACGGTGGCGGTGACCTCGTACTCGCCTTTGAATCCGGTCGTCGAGAAGGTCCCCTCGTCGGTGGTCGTCCCCGACTCCTCGGTCCACCACTCGTCGAAGACGAGCGAGCGGTACTCGTCGAGTGCGGGCTTCTCCTCCCAGCCCTCGGCAAAGAACGGCGCGTCGTCGCGCCAGTGGTTGGGGCTGTAGATGCCCCAGACGAGGAAGTCGTCGACCGCGGGGTGGCTGAACGCGACCTTGAGACACTGCCGGAAGAAGACCGCCTTGTCCGCCTCGGCCCAGTTCTCGTCGGCCATGTCGAACTCGGTGATCCGCAGGCGCACGCCCGTCTCGGCGTAGCGGTCCAGCGCCGATTTGACCTCCCCGGGCGACAGCGACGACGACTCGTTGAAGTGGCTCTGCAGGCCGGCGAAGTCCAGCCCCGCCTCGGAGTCGACGAGGAACTCGATCTGCCGCTCGTAGGCGTCGCGCGTCGATTCGTAGGGGCCGGCGAGCGTGTTGTAGTCGTTGACGCCCAGGGGCATCCCCTCGGGGGCGGCCTCCCGGGCGGCCGCGTACCACTCCGCCAGGACCGGGGCTTCGACCGGGTCCACGTCCTCCAGGGCGGTGTCGTCGGTCGCCGCCACGCCGTTGACCGCCTTGATCAGTCCCGGCTTGTGGACGATCTCGTTGGCGACCTCCCACTCGGTGATCCGGTCGCCGTAGTACTCGATGATCTCGGGGACGTGTTCCATCGTCCGCCGGCGGACGTGCTCGGGGTCGAGCTCCGGGTCCGTGACGCCGTTGGCCTCCCACTCGACTCCCATCGCTCGCACCACGTCGGGCGGGACGGACCACGCGGACACGTCGGACCACAGGCAGACGTGTCCGCGCAGGTCCAGCCCCTGCTCTACGACCCAGTCGGTCGCGGCGTCGGACAGTTCCCTGTTTTCCTCCCAGAAGCGCCACTTGTGGTGGTTGCCCAGCACCGCGAGGTTGAACAGGTCCGCGACGTGCTCGCGGTAGGTGTCGGCCTCGTCGGACTCCTCGGTCAGGAAGTCGGCGCTGACCGCGGTGCCGAAGCCGAACTCGTGTTCCTGCATGGCGACGGAGACCTCGGCGTCCGCGACCGCGCTGCCGGACCCGTCGCTCACCTCGACGGTCAGTTCGCTTGTCCGGTGCTCCGCGATGCGCTCGTCGGCCGCGGCCTCCCAGTCGCCGCCCGCCTCGCCGTCCCCGCTCTCGCCGGCCGCTCCGCTCGGCAGGTCGTCGACGGCGACCTGCCCGTCGAAGTCGACGAGCGCGAGGCCGCCGATATCGACCGTCTGGGGGCCGAACCCGAGGAACAGTTCCGTCCGCCAGGTGCCGGCCTCGGCGTCGTAGTCGTACTGGATCGGGACGTAGTAGCGGGTCCACTCCGCGGGGGGCTGGACCTGCGGGGTCGACTGCACCATGTTCGTGCTGAGGTTGTCCCGGTCCTTCGAGACGAACTGGACCGTGGGTTCGGACTCGCTCGACTCGGGGCCCCGCAGGTACGCGACGCCGAGCAGCACGTCCCCGCTTTCGACAGCGGTGTCGGTCGCGGTCCCGATCATCGTCACGTCCCAGGTGTTCTCCGTCTCCTCGGTGACCTCGACGCGGACCGCCGAGGAGAACGGCTGGTCGTCGCCCACTTCGATCTCGGACGTTTCGGCCGCGTCGGCGCCCACGCCGAAGGCGGCCATCGCCCCCGCCTCGTAGTTCGCGTAGACGAACTCCCCGGCGGGCAGCCCCATCTCCCCGCCGAGCGTGTTTGCGAGCGCCCCGTAATAGGGGTCCCGCGTCTCCGGCCACCCGTCGGGGACGGCCACCGGCGTCCCGGAGGGCGTCTCGGGGGCGCCACCGCCACCCTCACCGCCGCCGTCCGGCGCGTCCGTGTTCCCGCCGCCGCTCGGGCACCCCGCCAGTCCGGTCGCCGCGAGCGCACCGAGCAGCGTCCGTCGGCCGAGAGCCGGGTCTACCCCACTGTCCGAACCGTGGTTGGGATCGTCTGGCATCGACGTGGCTCCTACCAGCGGGAGTTCCGGTAAAAAAGATTTACATTCGGAGTGATACGGACCGCGAGAGATGACAGATGAGTTAGTTAACGGGCCGGTACCGACGGGTTAGGCGTCCGGGGAGAGTTCGACGGTGGTGCCGCCGTCGGAGAGGGTAACCGTCTCAGTGACCTCGGTGCCGTCGACCGTGGCGGTGACCTCGTACTCGCCCTTGAAGCCGGTCGTCGAGAACGTCCCCTGGTCGTCGGTGGTGCCCGACTCCTCGGTCCACCACTCGTCGTAGATCAGCCCGGTCCACACGTCGTAGGCCGGTTTCTCCGCCCAGTCCTCGTAGAACAGCGGCGCCTCGCTGCGCCAGTGGCGGCCGTCCCAGAAGCCCCACATCAGGAAGTCCTCCACGTCGGGGTGGGAGAAGGCGCCGCGGAGGTAGTTCTCCAGCACCCGCGCCCGCTGTTCGTCGTCCTCCCAGTCGTCGCCGTTGTAGGTGTCGAACTCGGTGATCTTGACGGCCGCGCCGTAGTCGGCCCACTTGTCGATCTCCTCGGCGACGCGGGCCGCGCTGACCCGCTCGTCGGGGTTGGAGTTGGTGTTGAACTCGCCGGTGCGGGCGCCGACGTGGGCCTGCAGGCCGACGGTGTCCAGCTGGACGGCGTTCTCGTTGATGTGTTCGATCTGGTCCTGGTAGCGCCCGTCGGTGTAGCTGTAGCCGAACTGGTTGAAGTCGTTGACCGCGAGCCCGATGTCGAGGTCGTTGTCCCGGCGGACGGCGTCGGCCTCGCTGTACCACTCGGCCAGCAGCGGCGAGGTCCACGGGACGACCTCGCCGGTCCAGGGCTCGGCCTGGTCGATCTCGTCGCCGTAGACGCCCAGCTGGAGCTGGTAGGCGTGCATCGCCTCGTTGACGACCTCCCACTCGGTCACGTCCTCGCCGTAGTGTTCGATGATCTCCTCGATGTGGTTCATCGAGCGCTCGCGGATCGTCTCGGCGTCGCGCTCGTCGATCGCGGTCAACACGTCCGCGGGGATGGCGCCCACGTCCTCCCGGCCCCAGATGCAGACGTGGCCCCGCACGTCGAGCCCCCGGTCGAGCAGCCACTCGACCGCGGCGTCGGCCAGGTCCGGGTCGGACTCCCAGAAGCGCCACTTCATCTGGTTCTCGATGACCGCCTTGTTGAACAGCTCCGGGATGTACTCCCGGTAGTTGTCGCCCTCGCTCGACTCCTCGATCAGCGTGCCGGCGTTGACCGCGGTGCCGAAGCCGAACTCGTGTTCCCGCATCGCGACCGCGACCTCGGCGTCGGCGACCGCGCTCCCGCTCCCGTCGGTCACCTCGACGGTCAGGTCGCTCGTCCGGTGTTCGCGGATCCGGCGCTGTACCTCGGGGTCGGGCTCGCTCGGCGTGTCGGTGTCCTCCTCCGTCGCGGTCTGCTCGGGCGTCGCGTCGCTCCCGTCGTCGGGCGTCGGATCGGTCCCGTCGCCGGGCGCCGACGTGGTTCCTGGCTGGCCGTCCCCGCCCCCCTCGGTCGCCGTGCCGTCCCCGCCGTCGCTCGGACAGCCCGCCAGCCCCGCGGCCGCGAGCGCGCCCAGCAGCGTTCGCCGACCGACCGGTCGGTCCACCGTCCCGTCCGGATCCGTTCCGGCTGTGTCCTCAGATGGCATACACGTGGCTCGTCCAAGGGGAATCGCTGACAAAAACTTTCGGTGTCCGTCCGACGGCGCTCCGGGTCGAGCCCGGGCGACGCTCACTCGTCGACGCCGGCCGGGCCGCTCGGGAGGTCCTCGATCTCCGCCGCCCGGTCGAAGTCCACGAGGGCGATACCGCCCACGTCGGTCGTCTGCACGCCGAAGCCGTGGAACAGCTCCCACCACCAGGTCCCGGCCTCGGAGTCGTAACTCCACTGCATGGGGACGTAGTAGCGCGTCCACTCGGTCGGCGGCGTGACCCGCTGTCGGGTCGTGACCATGTTCGTCTCGGGGTTGTCCTCGTCCTTGGCGACGAACTGGACCGTCGAGTCCGTCGGGCTCGACACCGGGACCCTGAGGTGGACGACGCCGAGCAACACGTCGCCCTCCGAGACCGACCGGTTGTTGACCGGCCCGTTCATCGTCACGTCCCACGGGTTGTCCGGTTCCTCCGTCACCTCGACCCGGCGGGCGGCGGAGAACGACCGGTCGTCGCCCACCGAGAGCGACGAGGTCTCGGCGATGTCCGTCCAGATCTGGAACGCGTCCAGCGCGTCCGCCTCGTCGTCGGCGTAGACGAACTCGCCAGGCGGCACGTCCATCGCCGCGAGGTCGTCCTGCAGCGCGCTGTAGTAGGGGTCCTCGACCGACGGCCACTCGCCGCCCGACGAGTCGGTCCCCGCGGGCGTCGTCGGGGTCTCGGTCGGTCGGTCAGGACCGGGTGCCGTCGGCCCGGGTTCCGTCGTCCCGTCCGGGGCCGGCGTGGCCGTCGGCTCCGGCCCGCCCTCCCGGCCGACGGTCCTGAACCCCCCGCCGTCCGGCCCGTCGTCCCCGCCGTCGCCCCCGAACCCGAGACAGCCCGCGAGCCCCGCGGTCCCCGAGATCGCCAGCGCCCCGAGCAGCGACCGACGGGTCGTCGCCCGCCGGCCCGGTTCGTCCCGCTGACCGCGCTCGCGTCCCGGACCGCCCGTTGTCGGTGTATCCATCTACGTCGGTATCGGCGGATCCGCGGCAAAAGCGTTGGTACTCGTTTCTCAGCGATGAGAACGGACCGCGGGGCCACCGCCGACCGACCCCGGTCCGACAGCGTCTCCGCCGACCGGGGGACACCTGTCGAAGCTCGACCGGGGGACCCGTCGGAGTTCGACACGCTCCCGGGCGGGGATGTCACGGTTCCGGCCACCGACGGCGGGCGCGCGTCGTCATCGTTTTGGTGGCCCCCGCGGATCGGAGTAGCGTATGCAAGAGTACGACGACTGCTGGCTCCGGTACGAGGAAGTCCCCGAGGGGGACCTCCGCGAGTCGTACCGGCGGCTCTGTTCGCACGCGTACGTCGCCGAGGAGTCGCGGGAACTCGGCGCCGTCCGCGAGGAACTGCGGCGCGGCCTCGGCGGACTGCTCGGGCGGGACCCGCACCTCTGGCAGCACCCGCCCCGGACCGTCGACGGCTTCCTCGCCGTCGGGACGCCCGGCGACATGGACGTGGTGGCACAGGCCGTCGACGAGGACCGCGTCGCGGACCTCGACGAAGGGGGGTTCGTCGTCACGACCGGCGAGTGGGAGGGGATCGACACACTCGTCGTCAGTGCCTCCTCCGACCGCGGGCTGGTCTACGGCACGTTCCACCTCCTGCGACTGCTGTCGATGCGCGAACCCATCGAGGGCGTCGACCTCGTCGAGGAGCCGGCCTCGCCGGACCGTCTGATCAACCACTGGGACAACCCCTTCCGCGGGTCGGTCGAGCGGGGCTACGCCGGCCAGTCCATCTTCGACTTCGAGGCCCTGCCGGACCTGCGCGAGCGCTACCGCGACTACGCGCGGCTGCTCGCCTCCGTCGGGATCAACGGGGTCGTCCTCAACAACGTCAACACCCAGATCCCCGGCCGCGAGTCCGCCAGCGACGCCATGGAGGAGCTGGAGGGGTGGCGACTGCTGGAGACCCGACACCTCGAAAACCTCACCGGCCTCGCCTCGATGTTCCGGCGGTACGGCATCCGGACGTACCTCTCGGTCAACTTCGGCGCGCCGGAGAAGGTCGGCGACCTCGACACCTCCGACCCGAACGACCCCGAGGTCGCGGAGTGGTGGGCCGAGAAGGCCGACGAGGTCTACGACCTGATCCCCGACTTCGGCGGGTTCCTCGTGAAGGCCGACTCCGAGGGCCAGCCCGGCCCCTACAACTACGACGCCGACCACGTCGACGGCGCGAACGTCCTCGCGGAGGCGCTGGAACCCCACGGCGGCCGCGTCTGGTGGCGGGCGTTCGTCTACGGGAGCCACAAGGACCGCGCCGTCCAGCAGTACGACACCTTCGAGCCCCTCGACGGCGAGTTCCACGACAACGTCACGATCCAGGTCAAGAACGGCCCCATCGACTTCCAGCCGCGCGAGCCGATCTCGCCGGTCTTCGGGCAGATGCCCGAGACCGATCTGGGCCTCGAACTGCAGATCACCGGCGAGTACACCGGCCAGCACGTCCACGCCTGCTACCACGTCCCGATGTGGAAGGAGGTCCTGGAGTTCGACACCGACCCCGAGGGCCACGGCAAGCAGGTCAAGGACCTGTTCACCGACCCCGGGACCGGGATGGCGGGCGTCGGCGGGCCCGGCGAGGACAGGAGCTGGACCGGTCACTACCTCGCGCAGGCGAACCTCTACGGCTACGGCCGCCTGGCGTGGGACCCCGACCTGACAACCGAGGAGATAACCGACGAGTGGGTCAAGGGGACGTTCGGCACCGACCCCGAGGTCGTCGAGACCGTCACGGAGATCATGCACGGCACGTGGCCGGCGGTCATCGACTACTCGACCGGCGGCATCGGGCTGATGCACATGATGTACAACGGCAGCGCCTATCTGGAGAACCACTACGACCCCGGCCCCGAGGAGTGGCCCGGCTACACCGGCATCACCGAAGGCGGCGTCGGGAAAGACCGGAACTCGAAGGGCAACGGCTACGCCCAGCAGTACCCCGACGCGCTGGCCGAGCTGTACGACGACCCCGAGACCTGCCCGAAGGAGCTACTGCTCTTCTTCCATCACCTCCCGTGGGACCACGAGCTGGACGACGGCCGGACGGTCGTCCAGACGCTGTACGACAACCTCTTCGCCGGCGTCGAGGAGGTCCAGCGGCTGCGCGACGAGTGGCGGACCCTGGAGGGCGAGATCGACGACGAGCGGTTCCGCCACGTCGCCGAGCGGTTCGACGAGCAGGTCGAACACGCCGGGATCTGGCGCGACCGCCTCGCCGAGCACTTCTACGAGTACGCGGCGATCCCGGACGAGCAGGGCCGCGTCCCCCGCGAGGACTGAGCGGCCGCTCGGCTGCCGGTCCGTCCCGGAGAAAGGGCACAGAGCGCGGTTCGACCCGTGCGGGTCGGTCGATACGGCTTCGGACCGCCGATTACGACACGTCGACCGTGACGCTGTCGGTCGTGGTCGTCCCCTCGTTGTTGGTCGCGTCGAGTTCGACGGTGTAGGAGCCGGCCGAGTCGTAGGTGGTGTCGGCGTACCAGCCGCTGGCCGACTCGCCGTTGCCCAGGCTCCAGGACAGCGAGTCGACCCAGTTGCCCGACTCGGTGGTGTCGGTCACGCGGAAGGCGACCCGCTCGCCGACCGACGCCGAGGTCGTGTCCGGATCGATCTCCGCGACGAGGTCGCCGCTCGATCCGCCGCCGTCACCGCCGCTGTCGCCGCCGTCGTCACCACCGTCGCCGCCGTCGCCACCTCCGCCCGCGGTGCCGACGGAGACGTCGGAGCTCCCGGTGGACTGGTAGGCCTCGGTGGCCATGATCTGGTAGTCGTGGCTGCCCATGTCCATGCCGTTGTCGGCCCACGCGTCGAAGTGGTTGCCGGTCGTGATGGTCCCGCTGGTCCGCCCCGACTGGCGGATGCTCCAGTACTGCGGGAACGTCGCCGTCCCCTCGATCGAGGGAGCGTTGGTCCGCTGGGAGGTGTAGATGTCGTAGGTGCCGCCGTCGGTGTCGACCGTGCCCTGGAACGAGTCCCCCGGCTGGTAGGGGCCGTGGTCCTCGACGATGTAGTACTCGACGAGGGGGTCGGTCGTCCACCCGTACAGGCACAGGTAGCCGTTGCTACCCGGATCGAACGTCGCGTCGTACTCGACGTTCCGGCGCGCCCCGGTCTCCCAGCCCAGGCCACAGACCGTGCTGTTCGTGTCGTTCCACTCCAGCTCGTAGTTGCCCGCCGTCCCGAGCGTCATCGTCACCGTCCCCTCGGCGTTGGTCCAGAACGAGTAGAAGTACCCGTCGTGGGTCCCGGTCTGGTTCGACGTGATCGTCTCGTCGTGCGCGGCGGCCGTCGCCGCCGACCCTCCGACTCCGATCCCCGTCGCCGCTGCCGCCCCCACCGCCTTCACGTAGTCGCGCCGGTCCATGTCCAGAATGTCGTTCGATGTCGATTCACCACTGTCGTTACCACCGGTGTCGTGTGCCATCGTATTGCACAACCGCGTCCACACCCTCTCCTCCCGCGGGGATAAAAATTGTCGATTACAACTAACGTTAAAATGATTGTTTGCGTTATATATGTAAAATAAACAACTATCGGGTGCGACGGAGGGAACGGAGGTCGGAGAGGAGAGACGGAGGTCGGAGAGGAGAGACGGAGGTCGAAGAGGAGAGACGGAGGTCGAAGAGGAGAGACGGAGGTCGAAGAGGAGAGACGGCCGTGCTGGCGGTCCGAGCGTCGCTCAGACCGACTCGAACGTCCAGAGCTGGTTGCCGCTGCCGGACCAGCTGTACTGCTGGACGTTGGCGCCGTCGCTGCCCGACGAGCCCTCGACCTCGACGGCCTTGTCGCTGTGGATGGGCTGGATGTGGTACTGGCCGCCGCCCTGGTCGTGGATGTGGAACCGCTGGTTGTCGTTGCCGTAGTCGGTGTACTGCTGGACGTTGGCCCCGTCGTCGGTCGACGAGTTGGACACGTCCAGCACCTTGCCGCTGTTGACGTTCTCGATCCTGTACCCGTTGCCCGTGGCGGTCACGTTCCACTGCTGGTTGGAGCCGCCCCAGTAGCTGTACTGCTGGACGTTGGCGCCGTCCTCGGTGGACTCGCCGGCCACGTCCATCGCCTTGCCGCTGTTGACGTTCTGGATGCTGTAGGTGCCGTCCTGGAGCGACCCGGTCGAGCCGCTCCCCCCGTCGTCGCCGCCGGAATCCCCACCGCCGCCTCCGCCGCCACCGCCGTCGGCGCCGACCCAGACCTCGGAGGAGCCGCTGGACTGGTAGCCCTCGGTGGCCACGATCTGGTAGTCGTGGCTGCCCATGTCCATGCCGTTGCTCTCCCAGGCGTCGAAGTGATTGCTGGTCGTGATCGTCCCGCTCGACCGGGTGTTCTGCCGGACGCTCCAGTACTGCGGGAACGTCGCCTCCCCCTCGATCGAGGGTTTGTTCTCCCGCAGCGACTCGTAGATGTCATAGGTGCCGCCGTCGCTGTTGACGGTCCCCTTGTAGTCGTGTTCGGGGCGGTAGCTGCCGTGGTTCTCGATGATGTAGTACTCGACGAGCGGGTCGGTCGTCCACCCGTACAGACACAGGTAGGAGTTGCCCGAAGGGCTGTAGTTGGCCGTGTAGTCGACGGTCCGGGCCGCGCCGGTCTCCCAGCCCTTGCCGCAGACGAAGTTACCCGTGTCCGACCAGTCGACGCTGTAGTTGCCGCCGTCCCCGAGGTTCATCGTCACCGTCCCCTCGGCGTTGGTCCAGAACGAGTAGAAGTATCCCCCGTCGTTGCCCGTCTGGTTCGACGTGATGTCGGCCGCGGCCGGGCTCGCCGTCGCCCCGACGCCGAGACCGGTCGCCGCGGCGGCGCCCGCCGCCTTCATGAACGCCCGCCGGTCGAAGTTCGCCGTTCCGTCGGCTGTCGATTCGCCACTGCCGCTGTCGTCAGTATCGCGTACCATGTTACCACTGCCGCACCCGCTCCGACACTCGGGAAGTAAATAAACATTAGCAATTACAACCAACATTAAAATACTACATAACTAGATAACATGTTTTAGAAGATACTATTACTGCCACGATGAGTCGGCCACGCTCCGGAGGCGAAGCGGAGAAGCGTCACCGGACTCTCGGGCCTCGGGACTGTGCCGGTCGGAGTGCTTCTCTCTGCGGTCAGCTGGGGTGTGTGTTGCCACCTCGTGTCACGGTACCACCCGCACCTCCGACCTGTGGTGTGGTGAGGTTAAATTTTATTTAGGGCAGTTATGTTTTTCAGCCGTCCATTTGGCGCTGTATCAGCGGACGACTAGTTCGGTTCGCAGATCCGGTGGTCGGATCGAGTGGAGAACGAGACGTAGCGAGCGGAGAACGACGCGCGATGGACGGACGGCCAGGGGGACCGAGTCGAGCGTGCAACGACGCGGGGCGAACGGACGGCTCGAAGAGACTACTCGACTGGAGAACGAAACTCGTCGGATAGAGAACAGTACGTGGTGCACAAAGAACAACGTGTGATGATAGAGAACGACGTGCAGCGATCGGACGCCGCTGCTGGGGAGACATGTGGTCCGACCCGGAGGATGCGGGGAAAGTCCAGCGTCGGAGGCGGTCGGGCGCGCCGCTCAGGCGTCGAAGGTGTCGGCCTTCGCGAGCACGTCGGAGTCGTCGACGTTCCAGTCGTCGAGGAACTCGATCTCGGCGGCGAACAGTTCGCCGAACAGGTCGCGCGACTCGTCGGGCGTGAGCGTCTGGACCTGGTTGTCGATAGAGAAGCCCTGGAACGCCCTGTCAACGTCACCGGTGCGGGCGGCCTCGATGACGGTCTCGATGGTGTCGACGTGGCCCTGGACCATGCTGCGGACGGGCCGCGGGAAGCCGCCGGCGTTGACCGGCTTGACCTGGTTGTCCCGGACGACCGCGTTGGTCTCGACGACCGGCCCCTGCTCGATGTCCGAGACCTGGCCGGTGTTGGGCAGGTTGACGTTCGTCACGTACGGACCGTCGCCGGTCAGCCCCTCGAGGATGTCGAGGAACTCCTCGCCCGAGGATTCGAGCTCGAACTCCCGCTCGCCCTCCATCCAGCCCTCGACGTTGGTGGTCTGCTTGGACTCGGCGGGCGTCCAGTGTTTCGCGCGGTAGTCGGCGTCCGTGCGGCGGACGCCCCAGTGGTTGAGGGAGTCCTGCCCGTCGGCGATGAACGAGGTCGCGTACTCGATGAGGTGGCGGTCGCCCGCGGCCGGGAGGACGCCGAACCGCCGGAACAGCTCCCAGGTGACCTGCCAGTTGTCGGTGAAGACGCTCTCGTCTTTCAGGTCGTCGTAGGTGAACCGCTTGCTCCCGCGCTCGCCGTCCTTGAGCTCCTCCAGGAGCGGCCAGAGGTCGACGCCGTTGCAGCGGGCCTCGTCGACCCACGTGAAGTGGTTGATCCCCTTGACGTTGACCTCGATGTCGGCGCGCTCGGCGTCCATGCCCAGTTCCTCCTCGGCGAGCATCGCGAGGTGCCAGCGCGTCCCGAGCACCTCGTGACAGAGACCGAGGGCGTTGATGTCGGGGTACTCGTCGTACAGGGCGCGGGTGACGAAGTGGACGGGGTTGGTGTAGTTGAACACCCAGGCGTCCGGGCAGTGCTCGCGGATGGCGGCGGCGAACCGGCGGAACACGGGGATGGTCCGCATCGCGCGGAAGATACCGCCCGGGCCGATGGTGGCCGCGACGGCCCCGTAGATGCCGTACTCCTTGGGGATCCGCAGGTCGTGGACGAACGTCTCGCGGGGGTCGTACTGCGTCGAGAGGATGACGGCGTCCGCGCCGTCCAGCGCCGCTTCCAGCGAGCCGACCGCCTCGTAGGACCACTCGGCGGTGGCGTCGGGGTCGTCCTGGACCCAGTTGCCGAACTCGGCGTTGGTCTCGGCGGCCTCCCGGTTGGTGTCGTAGAGGCGCACGTGGCCGTCGAACTCCGACAGCGCCAGGTCCTGGATGAGGTTCGGCGCCCACTGGCGGCTCCCGCCGCCGATGTAGGCGATATCGAGGTTATCACGGTCTATCGGCTGCTCCGCGTGTGTCGCGTCTAGTGCCATCGACTGACGGTTCTCACGCCCACGGTTAAGAACTGGGGTCGCGGAGAGCGGGGCCGCTTCGCGCGCCGGCGCGTGCGCCTGCGAGAGCGACCTTTCCGGGTCAGTCCTCGCCGACCACGATGTCGTACGACTCGCCGGCCGACGCCCGGAACTCGACGAACTCCTCCGCCCGCGATCGGTCGGTTCCGTCCGGCCGCGAGAGGTCGACCGGCCGGCCGTCGGCAGTCTCGACGGCCTCGATTCGGTCGGAGGCCTCGACCCGACAGATCCCGTCCCGCTCGGCGCGGACCGTGGCCGCGTCGAGCGCCCCGTCGCTCCAGGCCATGTCGACCTCGAACCCCCCGCGGGCGCGGAGTCCCGAGACCGACCCGTCGTTCCACGCGTCGGGGAGTGCCGGGAGCAGCCGGATCGCTCCGTCATGGCTCTGCACCAGCGCCTCCGCGATCCCCGCGGTCCCGCCGAAATTCCCGTCGATCTGGAAGGGCGGATGGGCGTCCAGCAGGGAGTCGTACGTCGAGTCGGCGAGGAGTTTCCGGACGTGCTCGCCGACGCCGGCGCCGTCGCCGAGGCGGGCGAACAGCGCGATCGTCCAGGCGCAGGACCAGCCCGTGTGGCCGCCGCCGTGGTCGAGTCGCCGCTCCAGCGACGCGCGGACCGCCTCGTCGAACTCCGCGCGGTCGAGCGCGAGGTCGGCGCTCCCCGGGCGGCCGTCGGCGGTAGCCCCGCCATCGCCGCCGTGCAGCACGTCCGCCGGGTAGTAGCCGAACAGATGCGAGACGTGGCGGTGGCCGGGGTTCACCTCCTCGTAGTCGTGGAGCCACTCCCGCAGTCCGCCGTGTTCGCCGGCCCCCATCGGCGGGAGCCGGTCGAGGGCCTCGGCCAGTTCGGCGGCGAACTCCGCGTCCCGGTCGAGCGCGTCGGCGGCCTCGATGCAGTGGCCGAACAGGTCGCGGGTGAGCTGTACGTCCATCGTCGGCATCACGCAGGTGGTCGCCTCCTGGCCGTCATCGGTCCGGAACTGGTTCTCCGGCGAGGCCGAGGGGGCGGTGACGAGCCAGTCTTCCTCGGGGTGCTCGACGAGGTAGTCCAGCAGGAACTCGGCGGCCTCGCGGAGGATCGGGTAGATCCGTTCGAGGTCGGCGCGGTCGCCGGAGAAGGCGTACCGTTCCCACAGGTTCTGACA
Source organism: Halosimplex halophilum (assembly GCF_004698125.1). Taxonomy (NCBI): domain Archaea; kingdom Methanobacteriati; phylum Methanobacteriota; class Halobacteria; order Halobacteriales; family Haloarculaceae; genus Halosimplex; species Halosimplex halophilum. The sequence continues at coordinate 720,000 of NZ_ML214297.1, read as the reverse complement.
GAGCCAGGGGGCGCCCATCGGCCAGTGGCCCCAGTGGGCGTCGGCGGTCTGACTCGTGGTGTGCCAGCGGTCGCTGTGGAGGTGGGCGCAAAAGCCCTCGCAGCCGTAGCGCTCGCTGGCCGTCTCCCGGCCGGGCTCGCGGAAGCCGTCGACGAACTCGACGAGCGCGTCGGCGCACTCCCGGAGGTTCGCCACTTCGGCGTGCCAGTAGTTCATCTCCAGGTTCACGTCCAGGGTGAAATCCGAGTCCCACGGCGGGCGGTACTCCTCGTTCCAGATCCCCTGGAGGTTGGCGGGGAGCGTCCCGGGCCGGGAGGACCCCAGCAGGAGATAGCGCCCGTACTGGAAGTACAGCTGTGTGAGATGCGTGTCGCGCTCGCCGTCGCGCACGCGGTCGAGTCGCTCGTCGGTCGGCGCGTCGACCGGCTCGCCCAGGTCGAGGTCGACCCGGCCCATCCGCTCGCGATGGTCGGCGACGTGGCGCTCGCGGAGCGCGGCGTAGTCGTCCCCGGCGACCGCGGCGAGCGTCTCGCGGCACTCGTCGCGGGGGTCCCCGTCCGAGGGCGCGACCCCGGCCGCGACGAACACCGTCACCGCGTCGGCGCCCGCGACGACTATCCCGTCGCCGTCGGCGTCGGACTCCGGATCGTCGTTGCCGATCGACGGGGCCTCCTCGTCGGCGGCCGCCGCGACGGTACCGCCCTCGGCGCGGACCCGCGTCCGGGCCTCGAATCTCTGTCCCCAGCCGCCGGGTTCCACTGCCTCGTCGTCCCCCGGCAGGTCGATCACCTGTCCCCGGAGGACGACGGTGTCGTCGACGACCGTCGCGCGGGCCGAGCGGTCGCGGTCCAGCCGGACCCGCGCGTCGACTGCACCGGGTTCGTCGGCCTCGATCCGAACCGCGAGCACGCCGTCGGGCGCGCTCGCGAAGCACTCGCGCTCGAAGCGCGTCCCGTCGGCGGTGTACTCCACGCGGGAGACCCCCTCACGGAGGTCCAGATTCCGCCGGTACTCGGCGGGGTCGTCGTGGCCCGGACAGTCGAGCAGGAGGTCGCCCAGCGGCTGGTACGGCTGAACGCCGGTGGTGTCGGTGACGAAGAACTCGTTGCACAGGCGCTGGGCGCGCTCGAACTCGCCGTCCCAGAGGCACTCGCGCACGGCGTCGAGGTCGTCGGGGCCACCGTCGGGCGTGCGGTCGGCGTGGTGACCGGCCCACAGCCGGTCGTCGTTCAGCGCCACGCGTTCGCGGGCCGGGCGCCCGTGGACCATCCCGCCGAGGCGGCCGTTGCCGACCGGGAGCGCCTCGACCCACTCGGCCGCCGGCGCGTCGTACCACAGCCGGTCGTCGTGGTCCGGGCCCGGATTCGAGTCCGAGTCCGGAGCGGATTCCCGTCCCGACATCGGTCAGTCCAGCTCCAGCGTCCCGCGGATCCCCTCGGTCAGGGTGGTCGCCTCGCTGGTCGCGAAGAACTCCAGCCCGACGTAGCCGTCGTAACCCGCCTCGTCCAGCGCGTCGAAGATGTTGCCGTAAGCCATCTCGCCGCTCCCCGGTTCGGTCCGCCCCGGGTTGTCCGCGACGTGAACGTGGCCCACCTGGTCGACGTTCTCCGTGAGGTTCCGGATCACGTCGCCCTCGGTGATCTGCTGGTGGTAGGCGTCGAACAGGACTTGCACGCGGTCGCTCCCCACCGAGCGAGTGATGTCGAACGCCTCGCGCGAGGATTCGAGGAAGTAGCCGGGGTGGTCGACGACGGTGTTGAGCGGCTCGATCACGACGGTGACGCCGGCGTCCTCGGCGGCTGGCGCCACGTCCGCGAGGACGCGTTCGAGCGCCCGGCGCTGGGTGTCGTGGGCGAACCCGCCCTGGTCGGGGCCGACGGTGACGATCAGACAGTCGGCTCCCACTTCGGCGGCGGCGTCGAGCGACCGTTCGATGTCGTCGACGGCCGTCTCGCGGTCGTAAGGGTTGACCGCGGCGGGCGCGTCGCGGTCGTCGATGTTCGACCCGGCCCCGGCAGCGAGGATCCCGGCGATCTCGACCCCGTGTTCGTCCGCGGCGGCGCGGACGGCGTCGAGGTCGGCGCCCGCCCAGTCGAAGAACTCGACGGCGTCGACGCCGAGTGCGGCGGCCCGTTCGACCCCGTCGGCGACCGTCTCGCCGTCGTCGGCGACGATCCCGGCGTTGGCGGCGAACTCGACCATCAGGCGCTCGCCTCCGTACCGGCGACCGCGAGAGGCGCGGGGGGTGTCCGGCGGCAGTCGGTCGACCGGGCGAGCGGGCGGGCGCGGCGTGCGACAGTGCGTGGCATAGCCCGAGCAAGCGCCGGGTGGCTCTTGAATCCACGCCTCGCGGCGGTCCAGTCCGGAACTCGGGTGACGAGATTTATAACGCCGCCTCCGGTACGGGGGGTATGGCGACCGACAGCGACGAGCCGAGTTCGTTCGAGGATCTGCCGATGCGGGTCGGGGCGGGTCAGTTCATGGACCCGGCCCCCGAACGGCTGCGATACATCAAGCAACTCGGCGCCGACGACATCCTGCTGAACATGTACCAGGTCGACGAGCCGGACTACGAGCACATGCCCGACGACGAGCGGGTGCCGCTGACCGGCGACGGCGAGTGGTCCGCGGAGAACCTCCGGGAGCTCCGCGAGCGCGTCGAATCTGAGGGGGTGCGGCTCAACGCCATCGAAAACGTCCCCGTCTCCTTCTACGAGGACATCATGCTCGACGGGCCGAAACGCGACGAGCAGATGGAGAAGATGAAGCGGACGATCCGCAACATGGGGGAAGCCGGCATCCCGATCTTCGGCTATCACTGGGCGCCCGCGGGCGTCTGGCGGACGGGCTGGACGACCACCCGCGGCGGCGCCGAGGTCTCCGTCTTCGACGCCGACGAAGCGGACATCGACGAACTCACCCACGGCCGGGAGTACACGGAGGAAGAACTGTGGGACAACTACGAGTACTTCCTCGACGAGATCCTGCCCGTCGCGGAGGAGGCGGGCGTCAAGCTGTGTCTCCACCCGAGCGACCCGCCGATGGAGGAGCTGGGCGGGATCCCCCAGCTGTTCCGCAACTTCGAGAACTTCAAGCGGGCGATGAACTACCGCGACACCGACCACCACGGGCTGGAACTCTGCCTCGGCTGCTGGTCGCAGATGGGCGAGCCGCTGGACGAGGTGATCCGCTACTTCGGAGGGCGCGACGAGATATTCTACGTCCACTTCCGCGACGTGTCGGGCACCGTCCCCAACTTCTCCGAGGATTTCATCGACGAGGGCAACTACGACGAGTACGAGCTCCTCCGGCTGCTCGACGAGGTCGGCTTCTCGGGCATGATGATCCCCGACCACACGCCCCACCTGGAGGGCGACACCGACTGGGAGCACCGCGGCCGCGCCTACACCGTCGGCTACCTCCGCGGAATGTTGAAAGCGATGCGCGCCGAGCGAGCGGGCCGCGACGCCGGCGTCGGAGCCCTCGCTCAGGACTGAGCACCGACCCCGTCTTTCTACCGCCCGCCGACCCACCTTCGGCAGTCGCCGGAACGCGACGCGTTCCGGTCTCCTGAACGGGAACCGCCCGTCAGCGTCGATGACGGGCCGGGTGTTCGAGAAATGCGTCACTGTTTTACACAGTTCTATCCACTATCGATGGAACGGTAGCGGCACCAATAATTATTATAAACGACCCCGCCACAGACGGGGGATACTTCCCGGCGAGACTCCCGTGTGAGCGTCGATAACACACCAGATACCCGAGTTCGGAATACAGGTATACGACTGTAATGTGAGAGTGTCGTTCCAGCATCAGTGGATTTTATCACCGGCGAATCGAATGAACGGGTATGGGTATCACCGAACCAGGCGCGGACGACAGCGCGATCGGGGCCGTCGAGCGGACGTTCGCGGTCGTCGGCGTCGTGCGCGAGCGGGGGACCGTTCGGATCGACGACGTGGCGACGGCGCTCGACATCCCGACGAGCACCGCTCACTCGCACCTCAAGACGCTCGAATCGGTGGGCTACGTCGTCCAGGGGAGCGACGGCTACCGGTTGAGCTGTCGGTTCCTCCGCGACGGCGTCGCAGTCAGACAGCGTCGGACGGTCTACCGCGCGACCAGGACGGAGATCGACGCGCTGGCGGAGTCGACGGGCGAGGTCGCCAACCTCGGGATCGAGGAGAACGGCCAGCGGGTCATCCTCTACCAGGCCGAGGGCACGGAGGCGGTCTACGACAACGCGCCGATCGGCGAACACACCGAGATGCACTGGACCGCCCTGGGCAAGGCCATCCTCGCCCACCTCCCGGCCGACTACGTCGACGAGGTCGTCGACACCTACGGCCTGCCGCGCGCGACCCAGCACACGATCACCGACCGCGACCGCCTGGGCCGGGAACTCGCGCGGATCGAGGACCGCGGCTACGCCATCGAGGACGAGGAGCGCCGGGAGGGGATCCGCTCGGTCGCCGCCCCGGTCGTCGTCGACGAACGCGTGGTCGGCTCCATCTCGGTCTCCGGTCCGAAGGAGCGACTCGACGACGAGCGCATCGAAGCGGAGATCCTGCCGGAACTCCGGAACACCGTCAACGTCGTCGAAGTGAAGTACGCCTACGACTGAACCCGGGCGCGGCCGTCCCCGCCGCGGACGCGATGCGGTCGCCTCCCCGCCGCGGACGACTGGTTCGGTACGCCGACCTTACTCTCCGCGGAAGTGCGGGATGATCGTCTCCTCGTAGTGGGCCAGCGTCTCCTCGTAGTCGCCCACCGGGATGAGGACGACGTTGTCCAGTCCCGCCTCGACCCAGCGTTCCAGGTCCGCGATTGCTTCTTCGGGCGTCCCGGAGACGGTCACCGCGTCGACTGCCTCGTCGGGGATCCTCTCGGCCGCCGAGAGGAGCCGCTCCTCCTGCTCCTCGTCGAAGGCCATCTCGAACATGATCGGCGTCTCGTCGGCGATGTCCTCGTAGCCCATCTTCGCCAGAAGCGGCGGGCGCAGCGCCAGGCTCGTCCGGTTGCGCTCGATGGCCGCCTCGCGGGCCGCGTCGCCGTCCTCGGAGACCGTCGTCGGGATCATGACCGCGCGGTCGATGTCGTCGGGGTCGCGCCCGCGGTCCTCCGCCACGTCGAGGACCCGCTGGAGGTCTTCCTCGTACTGTTCGGGCGCGTGGATCCACGGGAACCAGCCGTCGCCGAGCGCGCCGGTGAACCCGCGCATACTCGGCCCGTACCCGCCGACCCACATCGGCGGCCGGGGCTCCTGCACGGGCTTGAGCCCCATGTGTGCGGCCTCCAGCTGGTAGAACTCGCCGTCGAAGTCGACGGGGTCGTCGGCGGTCGAGTCCCACAGCCGGTCGACCACCTTGAACGCCTCCGAGAACCGGCCGAACGGGTCCGACCAGTCGATGTCCTCGATGGGCGTGAAGTTGAACGCCTCGCCGGCGCCGATCCCCAGGCCGAACCGCCCGTCGGTCATCTGGTCGAGGGTGACGCCGATGTGTGCGAGTTCGGTCGGGTGGCGCCGCACGGAGTCGGTGACGCCGGGCATCAGCATCGCCTCGTCGGTGTGCTGGGCGACGGCGCCGAGGACGGTGAACGCCTCCCACGGCGGGTCGACGAGGAACTCCTCCGAGCCCGTCGGGTGAAAGAGGTGGTCCGGGACGGTGATGATGTCGAAGCCCGCCTCCTCGGCGCGGACCGCGTCTTCGATCGTTCCCTGCACGTCGCCGTACGTCACGACCTGGCACCCGAAGTTCAGGTCCTCGGGCTCTCTGTCGCTCATGCTCGTGTGGTCGCTCGATCGGAGTAAATATCTGACGCACCGTCCGTTCCGCGTCGGAGCGCCCTCCCACTCGGGGACCGCTGCGCCGTCGGCGTGGCGGTATCGATCCGGACCGCGAGCGCGGAGGGTCAACAGTGACTGGTGTCGTTCTCCCGGACGACCCTCGCGGTCCCGGTCTCGTGGTCGTACTCGACCTCGTTGATCGAGCAGTACCCCTGTGACTGTTCCACGATCGCCGCGACGATGTCGAGGGCGGTCACGTGTCCGAGCAGCAGGCGAATGGGGCCACCGTGCGTCACGACGAGGACAGTCTCGCCCGGTTCGGACTCCGCCAGCGTCGTCTCCCACCGCTCGACGACCCGTTCGCGAACGTCCACGAGGCTCTCGCCGCTCTCCGGGGACCTGTGCGCCGCCTCCGGACCGGACGCCGAAAGGTCGTACTCGGGGAACCGCTCCGGCATCTCGTCGAGCTGCAGGCCCTGGTGGACGCCGACGTCGCGTTCGCGCCACGCGGGGTCGAAGGTGACGGGCGCGTCGAGGTGGTCGCGCAGGACCTCGACCGTCTCCTCGGCCCGGCAGAGGTCCGACGACAGTATCCGGTCGACATCGTGTCGGTCCGCGAGTGTCGCGCCGAGCCGGTCCGCCTGCGCTCGGCCGCGGTCGGTGAGTGGAACGGGAGCCCACCCCTGCAGTCGTCGCGTCCGGTTCCACTCGGTCTCGCCGTGCCGGACCGCGACTATCGTCGTCATATCCGTCGATGGACGGAACGACGCCATGAGGGTTCTGATTCGGCCTGCCTCGACTCGCGTCGCACCGGCGACCGGCCCACGGCGTCGGTCGGAGGGGGTCTCGAACTGGACGCGCCGCGGCATCGGACAGCTACCTTTATGAGCGAATCGGGACTGGATCCGAACGACATGAGGTTCCTCGACGACGAAACCTATCTGCTCGAGACCGACGCGGCCAGAGAGCTGTACGCCGAGATCGCGGACCGGCCGATCCTCGATCCGCACAACCACGCCGACATCGTGGAGATCGTCGAGAACGACGGCTGGGCGGACATCTGGGAGGTCCAGGGCGCCACCGACCACTACGTCTGGTCGATGATGCGCAAGCGCGGCGTCGACGAGGAGCTGATCACCGGCGACGCCTCCAACCGCGAGAAGTGGGACGCCTTCGCCGAGGTCGTCCCGGAGATGGCGGGCAACCCCGTCTACGAGTGGCTCCACCTCGACCTGAAGCGCCGGTTCGGCATCGAGAAGCCCGTCTCCGCCGAGACCGCCGACGAGATCTGGGCGGAGACCAGATCCCAGCTCGAAGACGACGACATGCGCCCGCAGGAGCTCCTGCGGGAGATGAACGTCGAGGTACTGGCGACGACGGACAACCCCACGTCGCAGCTCGGATACCACGAGCGGGCCGTCGACGAGGTCGAGGGCGTCGACATCCGCCCGACGTGGCGCGCGGACCCGGCCGTCAACATCCAGAAGTCCGGGTTCGTCGACTTCGCCGACGACCTGGCCGACGCCACCGAGTTCGACACCGACGACTTCGCGGGCTATCTCGACGCGCTGGAAGCCACTCACGAGTACTTCGACGAGCACGGCTGCGCGGCGAGCGACCTGGGCATCCTCGAACCCGTCTCGCGGCCGGTCAGCGAGGCGCGGGCGGCAGAAGTGTACGCCAGGCGCCGCGCCGGCGAGTCCCTGTCCGAGCGGGAGATCGAGGACTTCCAGGCGTACCTGCTGGAGTTCATCGGCCGGCTGAACGCCGAGACCGACTGGGTCACGCAACTGCACATCGGCGCACTGCGGGACTACCGCGAACAGTTGTACGACGAACTCGGCGCGGCATCCGGTGGCGACGTGTCGACGGGCGACATCGAGATCGCGGAGGGGCTGGACTACTACCTCGACCGCTTCGACGGGGAGGGCGAGATCATCCTCTACTGCGTCGACCCGAGCCACTACCCGACGCTGACGACCATCGCGCGGGCGTATTCGGACGTCAGCGTCGGCCCGGCCTGGTGGTTCAACGACAGCCCGTTCGGGATGGACCACCAGCTCGACTACGTCGGCAGCGTCGATCTCCTGGCCAACCACGCCGGCATGGTCAGCGACTCGCGGAAACTGCTATCCTTCGACTCGCGGTTCGAGATGTTCCGACGCACGCTCGCCAACGTCGTCGGCCGGAAGGTCGAGCGCGGGCAGATGCCCCTCGACGTGGCCGAGGACCTGGTCGACCACGTCGCCTACGAGCGCCCGAAGGAGCTGTACGGGTTCTGAGCGGCCGTCCGGGGCGTGGCGGTGACGGGGTCGGCCCGTCGATGCCGCGACCGGCCCCCTTTTTGTCGGTGGATACAGTGAGTCGTCGTATGGATATCGAAGTCCCGAGTTCGTTCGACGAGCGCGACTGGAGCCGCCCGGTCGACGGCGGGCCCGTCCGGTTCGCCGTCCTGGGACTGGGCTGGTTCGGCCCGGACGTGGCGATCCCCGCGATCGAGGAGTCCGAGTTCTGCGAGACGACGGTCGTCGTCAGCGGCGACCGCGAGAAGGCCGAGCGCGTCGCCGACGAGAAGGGCGTCGACCACGCGCTGACCTACGACGACTACGCCGACGGCGAGGCGAGCGAGGCGTACGACGCCGTCTACATCGTCACGCCCAACGCCCTGCACCTCCCGCACGTCGAGGCGGCCGCGGAACTGGGGAAGGACGTGCTCTGCGAGAAACCCCTGGAAGCCGACGCCGAACGCGCCCGGAAGTGCGTCGAGGCCTGTGAGGCGGGCGGCGTCGAACTGATGACCGCCTACCGGATGCACGCGACTCGCTCGACCCGGTGGCTCCGCGACGTGGTACAGGACGGCGCAATCGGCGACCCCGTCCACACCCGCGGCGCGTTCTCGTACAACCTGATCGCCGCCGGCGAGGACATGGACCAGTGGCGGCTGAATCCCGACCTGGCCGGCGGCGGCCCGCTGATGGACCTGGGCGTCTACCCGCTGAACACGTCCAGATTCGTCCTCGACGCCGACCCGGAGGCCGTCCACGCGACCACCGTCGAGGGTCCCGAGGGCTTCGACGGCCTGGAGAAGTACTGCGCGTTCACGATGGAGTTCCCCGACGGCGCGGTCGCCGAGTGCGACACCGGCTACCAGGTCGCCGGCGACAACTACTTCGAGGTCGGCGGCACCCGCGGTCGGATCCGCGTTGACGTGCCGTTCAACGTCGACGGCGACCGGACGATCACCGTCCGGAAGGGCGGCGAGGAGCAGGTCGTCGAAGTCGAGGAACCCTCCGAGATGGTCGAGGAGTTCGACTACTTCGCGACGGGCGTCCTGACCGACATGGAGATCGGTCCGGACGGCCAGCACGGCTACGAGGACATGCGGATCGTCGACGCCATCTACGAGTCCGGCGAGACCGGCGGCCGTATCGAGCTGTAGCCACCGCCGTTTCGCCGCCCGATTCTCTTCGCGCCCCTCACCACCGGATGCTCAGTGCAGGGAAGACAGGTAACGCTCAATGTCGGTAGTGTCGTCGGTATCTCGCAACTTGGAAACATTCACACGTACACTACACGATGGTCAGACATTAGTCTCATTCGCCGTTCTTCGGAACAGTGATCGAATCGTCGGCACGGGCATCTTCGAGAATGGACTGTAGGCAGTCCGATTTGGCGCTGTTGTAGCTGTCGAGGTCTTCAGGATGGGCTGCTGCCGCCTCTCGTTTAACTGACTCGTACCGTTCTCGAGCTTCCGGATTGTTTCGGAGGTACTCTCGGAAGCGCAGGTTCCGTCGCCACTCCTCACAAGATTCGGGAATCAGATGCAGATTGAATGCCTGTGCGTCCTCATCCTCGCGCTGGAGCAGAAGCCAGTCACCCGGAACGTGGCTGATCTCGTAACCGAACCACGTAGAGAGGTGATCGACGTTCCCGAGCATCCCCTCGGCGTCGCTGACGACAGCCATGCAATCGATGATCGGTTTCGCGGCGAGTCTAGGAACGGAGGTACTTCCGATATGGTCAATCCGTGTCGTGCAGTCCTCAAGGATTGGAGTGATACGATCGCGCTCCGTCTGAAACCGGTCACGCCACTCCGAGTCGTGATCGACAATTTCGATCGGCGTTTCGTCCATCAGTTGTTATGTATGCGATATTATTGAAAAGTACTGGGATGTGGAACAGGCACATCGAACCGAACGGCAGTTTCGGACCGGGAACCGCCGAAAACGACGCCGAAAGACCCGCTACCGCGCCCCAGTTACGCCTCGTAGTTCGCGAGCGTCTCCTTGATGGCGTGGTAGGCGGGCTTGGGGTCGTTGCCCGAATCGAACAGCAGCGGGTCGCCGGTGAGGTCCTCGAACCAGTTGGGGATCCACGAGTCGGAGTCGCGGACGCCCCAGACGATCATCGTGTCGACGCCCTCGTCGAGACAGACCTCGGTGATGTCGCGGTAAAAGTCGGCCTGCTTCTCCCACCGCGCTTCCTGGTCGCCGGGGTCGTCCTCCGGCAGGTACGCCACGTCGAACTCGGTGATCTCTACGTCGAGACCGAGGTCCTTGAACCGGCGGATGTTCTCGGCGACGGAGTCGATACCGGGCTTCTCGTGGAGCGCGTGCATCTGGAGGCCGACGCCGTCGATGGGGACGCCCCGGTCCAGCAGCCGGGAGACGAGGTCGTAGATGGCGTCGGATTTCACGTTGACGCCGTCGGCGCCGTAGTCGTTGTAGTACAGGTCGGTGTCGGGGGCGACCTCGTTGGCCCAGCGGAAGGCCTTGTCGAGGTACTCCTCGCCCATCGCCTCGTACCAGAGGTTCTCGCGCATCGTCCCGTCGTCGGCGACGGCCTCGTTGACCACGTCCCAGGTGTCGACCGTGTCGCGGTAGCGACCCGCGGTCGTGTGGACGTGTTCGCGGGTGAAGTCCTCCAGTTGTTCCGTCGTGTAGTCCCACTCCTGGAACCACTCGGGCGTCTGGTTGTGCCAGACGAGGGTGTGGGCGCGGACCGACTGGTCGTGCGCGCGGGCGTAGTCGACGACCGCGTCGGCGTCGTTGAAGTCGTAGACGCCGGGGTCGGGCCGGAGCGGCCCCATCTTCAGGGCGTTCTCGGCGGTGACGTAGTTGAACTCGTTGCGCAGGGTCTTCTTGTAGCCGGCGTCGGTCCGCAGCGGCCGGGCGGCCACCGCGGCACCGATCTGGAAGTCCCGCTCCTCCGCTACGTCGCGCAGTCTGTCGTCGTCTGCCATACCCGAACAGGCGGGCACTCCCCGATAAAGATACCGGGGACGTTCTCGCAGATGATTCCGAGTCCGCGCAGCTGCGCCGCGGATCCGCCCTGAAACGTCCGGGGGATCCCGGCGCGGTCCGCCGTGAGGGGAACCCTCAAGACCGGTCCGGCTGAGGATGGGCGCATGCACGTGACGGCCCTCCGACGGGACGCCGACGGCCCGCTGTTCGACGCGGGCGACCAGCGACTCAAACTGCAGGTCCTCGCCGACGACATCGTCCGGCTGGTCTACACCGCCGGCGAGTCGGTCCCCGACCCCGAGAGCCCGATGGTCGTCGAACAGGACCCCGACGGCGAGTGGGACCTGGTCGAGCGCGAAGGCGAGTACGAACTGGTCACCGACGCCCTGCGCGTCGAACTCGACCGCGAGACGGGCGCGCTCACGTGGCGCGACGCCGAGGGCGACCTGCTCGTGCGCGAACCGCCCGAGGGCGGGAAATCGATAGTCCCCGTCCCGCCCGAGGACCTCACGGTCGGCGACCACGAGGTAGCGACACCCCGCGACAGCCTCGACCGGGAGGCGTACTCGACGCGGCTTGACCTGGAGTTCGACGACAGCGAGGCGATCCTCGGGCTCGGCCAGCACGAGGGCGGCGTCGCCGACTACAGCGGCGAGGAGCAGATCCTCTACCAGGGTAACACCAAGGTCGCGATGCCGGCCATTCTGTCGACCGGCGGCTACGGGATGCTGTGGAACACGGGGTCGCTGACGACGTTCCACGACGACCAGCACGGCTCGTACGTCTGGACGGAGTGCGACGACTCGCTGGACGTGTTCGTGGTCGCCGGCGACCCCGACGACGTGATCGCGGGCTTCCGCGAACTCACGGGCGAGGCGACGATGCTCCCGAAGTGGTCCTACGGCTACGTCCAGTCCAAGGAGCGCTACGAGACGGGCGAGGAACTCGTGGAGGTGGTCGAGGAGTACCGCGACCGCGAGGTGCCCATCGACTGCGTGGTGCAAGACTGGCAGTACTGGCCTGATACGGAGGACCACCATCCAAATTTCGAGGAGTGGGGCGGCCCCACGGGCGACTGGGGCCAGTGGGGTCAGAAGTCGTTCCACCCCGGCCGCTACCCCGACCCCTCGGCGACGATGGACGCGCTCCACGAGCGGAACGTCCGCCTGATGGTCTCCATCTGGCCGAACATGCTCGCCGGCGAGAACTACGACGAGATGAGCGAAGCCGGGCACATCCTCGACGACGCAGACGTGCCGGCGCCAGGCAACGAGCAACGGTACTACGACGCCTTCTCCGGGGAAGCGCGGGACATCTACTGGAACCAGGCGAAGGAGGGGCTGTTCGACCACGGCGTCGACGCGTGGTGGTGCGACTCGACCGAGCCCTACGATCCGACCTGGACGCTCCCGACGGCGCCCGACCCGTTCGCGCTCGCGAAGCACACCACCGACGCGTTCAAGCGCGTCCTCGATCCGGGCTACATCAACACCTACTCGCTCCACCAGGCGAAGGGGATGTACGAGGGCCAGCGCGAAGCCACGGACGACAAGCGGGTCATCAACCTCACCCGCTCGGGGTATCCGGGACAGCAGCGCTACGGCGCGATCACGTGGTCGGGCGACATCGAGGCGACGTGGGAGCGCTACCGGAAGCAGATCGCCGACGGCCTGCAGTTCACCGCCGCGGGCAACCCCAAGTGGACGCTGGACGTGGGCGCCTTCTTCGTCGGGGACGGCCCCTCGTGGATCACGGACGGCGACTTCGACGACGGCGTCGACGACCTGGGCTACCGCGAGCTGTACGTCCGCTGGTTCCAGTACGGCGCCTTCCTGCCGATGTTCCGCTCGCACGGCACCGACACCCCCCGCGAGATGTGGCGCTTCGGCGAGCCCGGCGACCGCACCTACGACACCCTCGTCAAGTTCGACCGCCTGCGCTATCGCCTGCTGCCCTACCTGTACTCGCTGGCGGGCTGGGAGACCCACCGCGACTACACGATGTACCGCCACCTCGCCGTCGAGTTCCCCGACGACGAGGACGCTCACGACGTGGGCGACCAGTTCATGTTCGGTCCCTCCCTGCTGGTCTGCCCGGTCACCGAACCGATGTACTACGGCCCCGACTCCGAGGAACTCGACGGGAAGGCGGAGGCGCGGGAGGTGTACCTCCCCGAGGGCGTCGACTGGTACGACTTCTGGACGGGCGAGCGCTACGACGGCGGGCAGACGGTTCTCGCCGACGCGCCCCTGGAGAAGTTGCCGCTGTTCGTGAAGGCCGGCAGCGTCGTCCCGATGGGTCCCGAAGTGCAGCACACCGGCGAGAAGTCCGATGCGCCGTGGGAACTGCGCGTCTACCCGGGCCGCGATGGCGAGTTCGACGCCTACGAGGACGCCGGCGACGGCTACGACTACGAGGACGGCGAGTACGCGTTCACCCCGATCCGCTGGGACGACACCGCCGACGAACTGACCGTCGCGGACCGGGAAGGTTCGTTCCCCGAACTCGTGGAAGAGCGCGACTTCGAGGTGGTCGCCGTCGGCGAGGGCGAGGGGACCGGCGTGGAACCGGCCGACCCTGACGCGACGCTGCAATACGACGGCAGCGCGGCCAGCGTCGAACTCGACCGATAAGCGGCCGGTTCGGCTCCGGTGTATCTGAGGGGGGAATTCGGTTGGGTGGAATCTGTTGCGGTGCGGTCGGCGCGCGCTGGAGCGCGCGTTCATGCGCGCGACGACACCGCGCGAGGTCTTCGTGAACGTGTGAACGAAGGCTCGTCAGCGCTTGCTCTGACGGTGGATTCGCGACTCGCGTGTCGCGAATCGGCTGGGGAGGCTCGTGGCCCTCTGCGGTGCCGTGCGGGGTGGTTGCCGTGCGGTGCTGTGCTGTCCCTGGCGGACTGAACGGGCGAGGCGCGCTCGCGTCCACTTTAGTCGCTGAGCGGGCACTATCCGCGGGGTGCGAGGCGCTGTGCGCCTCGAAGCGAACGGCTGTGCCGTGAGCGGGCGGTGCGGAGAGCGCGGATATCCCGCCTCAGCGACCGCGAGCGGGCCGAGGGCTTTCATCGCCCGCTGTCGAGAACGCCCACGGTCGTCCCCGTCCCTCCCACGACATCGACCCCCATACTCAAGTCGCTCGCATACACCGATCCGCTATGCAATTCGACTGGATGGTCGGCTGCTACGCGGGCGCGGGGGTCCACAGGGACACCCCGCTCCTGGAGCACGTCGACCGGGAGACGGTGATGGCGGGCGTCGACGCCGCAGTCGACGCGGGACTGGAAGGGCTGTGGGCGCCGGACCACTTCATGCTCGGGCCGCGACACGAGGAGTTCGAGGTCTGGACGCTCCTGTCGGCCATCGCCGAACGCACGCACGGGACCGACGTGGACATCGGTCCGCTCGTCGGCTCGATCACCTACCGCAACCCCGCGCTGCTGGCGAAGATGGTGACGACCGTCGACCACCTCTCCGGGGGCCGCGCCCGCCTCGGCCTCGGCTGCGGCTGGCACCGCGAGGAACACGAGGCCTACGGCTACGAGTTCCCGCCGGTCAACCAGCGCATCGGCATGCTCGACGAGGGGATCCAGGTGGTCAAAGCGATGTTCACCGAGGCCGAACCCGACTTCTCGGGCGACCACTACGAGATCGACGACGCCTACAACGAACCGAAACCGCTCCAGGATCCCCATCCGCCGGTCGTCGTCGGCGGCGCCGGCCCGCGGATGCTCAGACTCGCCGCCCGCCACGCCGACGAGTGGAACGTCGAGATATCCGGGCGAGCGCGGGGCAAGCCCATCGAGTTCAAAACTCGAAAATTCGACGAGTATCTCGAAGAAGAAGGCCGCGACCCCGGGGATGTCGAACGGTCGTGGCTCGCCCACTGTATCGTCCGGGAGGACCCCGACGAACTCGACCGGCTGTGCGATGAGATCTTCCCGCTGCCGTGGGGCGAGGAGGAAGACGTGGACGACCAGCTCAGTACCCCCGAGGAGGCCCGGGAGAAGGGCGACTTCCTCATCGGGACCCCCGCCGAGGTCGCCGAGCAGATCGAGCCGATCCGCGAGCTCGGCTTCGGGAAGCTCCAGCTCATCTTCCCGGACTTCCCGAGCACGCGCGGGATGGAGCTGTTCGGGGACGAGGTCGCGCCGCGGGTCGACTGACGGGTCGACGCCCTCGCTTGCCGGCGCTCTGCCGTCAGTCCGCCATCGTCCGGGCGTGACCGAGGGGGAGGAAGATCGGGGCGGTGTAGTCGATGGCCCACTCGTTGGCCGAGTACGACGCCGTGGCGTCGACGTAGCACTTCGCGGGCGGCGCGTCGGTCTCCGCGATGTACTCCGCGAGCGTCTCGTCGTCGCCGTTGCGGTTGGCGCCGCTGACGACCATCCCCGGTAGAGAGGTTCCGGTCCCCTCCACAAGGCGGTCGTGGGGGTTGCGCGGCGGGTGGGTGCCCTGGCCGGTCACGTAGCTGTAACCGGTCGGCGTCCGCCCGAGCGCGTAGTGCAACTGGTCGAGCGCGGCGGCGACGTAGCGCTCGTCCGGATCGATCGCGTCGGCGAGCAACAGCATCCCGCCCTTCGAGAGCGCCAGCTTGGTCGACGCCCAGTGGTAGTCGTCGGTGTCGAGCGCGCAGCGGTAGCCGTCGGCCTCGATGTCTTCCACCAGACGGTCCGCGTAGTCGACGAACGCCGATTCGAGGCGGTCGGCGCGGGCGTCGTCGGCGGCGTCGGCAGTCAGGTAGGCCCACTGGCCCAGCGAGAGCGTGTCGTCCCAGACGGGCGCCCGAACCCCCGCGTCGAACAGGTCGGCGAACCGGACCTCCAGGTGGTCGGCGTACCGGGTGTCGCCCGTGGTCTTCAGCAACTCCGCAGTCGCCCAGAAGCGCTCCTCGCGGTCGGTGTCCTTGCGATACGGCCCCGACCCGTCGTCCTGTCCCGGGTCGAAGCGGAACTCGGGTTCGGGGTTCGAGACGAGGTAGTCGTGGGCCGCCCGGGCGTTGTCGAGCGCGCGCTCGGCGAACTCGGGCGCCCAGTGGGCGTAGACGCGGGCGGCCATCGCCATCGCGGCGGCGTACCCCGCGGTCCCGAACGTCGATAGCCCGTAGACGTACCGCTCGCGGTCGTCGTCGGTCGGCGCCTCGTCGATGTCGGGCCACTCGCGGGCGGCGACCTTGTGGTAGACGGCGCCGTCCGCCCGCTGCATCCGTTCGAGCCACTCCAGCTCGAATTTCGCCTCGACGAGCAGGTCGGGCAGGTTCGCCTCGTCATCGGCCGCCGACCCCTCGCCTGTCGGCCGCTCGCCCTCCGACCGCTCGACCGGCAGGTCGCACTGGCCCGCCGCGAACGCGTCGGGATACTGTTCGTACGCCAGCAGCATCTGGCCGACAGTCACCGCGCCCGGGGGGACGTACTTCCCGTAGTCGCCGGCGTCGTACCAGCCGCCGGCGGCGTCAAGCCGGTCGCCCTCCTCGCGGACGGCGTCGCCGAAGTACATCCGGGCCTCGGCGTCCTGCGTGTGGCCGGCCGGCACGTCCAGCCCGGTGACGGGGTCGTCGATGGCCGTGTTCGAGCGCTTCAGCGTGTAGAGCCGGACGGTATCTGCGAGGGTCCCGTCGTACACGTCCGCACCCACACGGAACGGGGCCGATTCACCCGCGGTCTCCCGCAGACCGCCGCCGTCCGCCTCCCCGTACCCGACCGCGACGCGGTACTCGCCCGGCTCGGAGAGCGCCGAGAAGTCGGCGCGCCGGACCGTCTCGCCCGCGTCCGGGTCGTCGATCGGGTCGGAGAGCCCGCCTGAGAGGACGACTGACTCGTCCCCGACTTCACGGACGGCGAACCGCTCGGCGTCGACCGCGACGACGGCCCGTTTCGGCGCCGAGGGGCGGTAGCCGACCTGGTCGACGTGTACCCGCTGGGTGGGTCGTTCGGACCCGGGTTCGAACTCGCTCATTCGTTGACGGCCGTTGCCGACCGCCGACCAAAAGCGCGCGGTTGGTCGGGTAACTCTCCGGTTTCGGCGGTCGTCCGGGCGGTGCGGTAGCGGCCCATACTGCCGGATAAATCGCCCGCCCCCGAACAGTCTCGCCGGGACCCGAACCGGCAAGCGTGCGGGCGGCGAGGATCGAGTATGCCCGACACGCGCGTCACGGTCTGGAACGAGTTCGTCCACGAGCAGGAGTCCGAGACGGTCGCCGAGGTCTACCCCGACGGGATCCACGGCACCATCGCCAACGCCCTCGACGAGCGCGGCTTCGACACCGAGACGGCCACCCTGCAGGAACCGGAACACGGCCTGACCGAGGACACCCTCGAAGCGACGGACGTGCTGACCTGGTGGGGCCACGCCGCCCACGACGAGGTCGACGACGAGATCGCCGACCGCGTCGTCGAGGCCGTCCGCGACGGGATGGGGCTGATCGTCCTCCACTCGGCGCACTTCTCGAAGGTGTTCAAGCGGCTGATGGGGACGACGTGTTCGCTGAAGTGGCGCGAGGCTGCCGAGCGCGAGCGGCTGTGGGTCATCGAGCCGAGCCACCCCATCGCCGACGGCGTCGACGACTGCATCGAACTCGACGAGGCGGAGATGTACGGCGAGCGCTTCGACGTGCCCCAGCCCGAGACGCTCGTGTTCAACTCCTGGTTCGAGGGCGGCGAGGTCTTCCGCTCGGGCTGCACGTACCGCCGCGGGAACGGCCGGATCTTCTACTTCCGCCCGGGCCACGAGACCTACCCGGTCTACCACAACGAGGAGATCCGGGACGTGCTCGCCAACGCCGCCGAGTGGGCGGCGCCCAGCGACGACCGCGCCACCTCCAGCGGCGGCAACACCGAGCCCCGCGAGGACATCGACACCTCCGACGAGCGGACGGTCCACTGAGCGGCGGCCGGTGCGACCCCGACGGGGAGCGCCCCGACCGCCTACTCCTCGGCGGTCGGCGGCCGGGGCGTCTCCACCTCTTCGTCCTCCTCGTCCTCGTCGGGGACGAACTGCGGCGCGATCTTCCACTTGAAGTAGGCGGTCCAGCCCGCAGACGTGACGCCGAACAGGGCGAACACCCAGGCGTTCAGCGGCGGCGTCCCGGGCGTCGAGAGCCAGAGCGCGCTGAACATCACCCCGAAGGTGTAGATGAACACCGCCCCGTCGACCGGTTCGAGTTCCATACGCGCCCTCCGGGGCGGGAGTGCAAAGAACTGGCGTTCGACTCGCTTCGGCGCCCTCCGCGGCCGCGACCGGCTCAGCCGTCCGAGCCCCCGCTCCGGCGAAGCGTCCCCGCCTGGACGTGGTAGTGGACGGGCGCCGTCGGCTCCGCGCGACTCATTCCCAGCGAGCGGTCCTCCTCCGCTGCGACCGCGAACTCGCTCAGCTCCGCCCAGACCCCGACCCGGTCCCCGGCGAAGACGAAGTTCGGGACCGCGTAGTTGTACCAGCGGGCGCAACGCCGGGCCGCCTCGCGGAACCCCGCCTCGTCGGTATCGGCGTCGCGCAGCCGGTCGACCGCCTCGCAGAGCGCGACCGTCTCGCCGGCCTCGTGGTCGTAGCTCCCGCCGGCCTCGGCGTAGTCGACGCCGTCGACCGCGAGCGCGCCGGGCTCGCTCGGGAGCGTCACCGACGCCGGCACCGACGCCAGCGGCGGCTCCTCCCGGCAGCTCCCCAGCGGGTTGCCCGCGACGGCGATCGGCGGCATCGCCATCCAGCTCTCCCCGACGGAGAACCAGTCGCCGTAGTACGGCAGCACCGACCGGCCGGCCGGCACGTTCGAGACGAGGAGGTCGAACCCGCCCGCCTCGACGTTGCCCTCGTAGGAGATACCGCCGGCGAGCAGCTGTTCGACCTCGATCGCGATCCCGAACGACTCCAGCCCGGCGACGAGCGTCTGCACGTCGCCGACCTCCGACGAGAAGACCGAGAGCGTCAGCGACAGCCCCTCCCCGTCCGGCCCCGTCCACAGGCCGTCGACGCGCTCGTAGCCGGCCCGGCGCATCCACCGCGCAGCCAGGTCCGTGTCCGGATCGAGCGGATAGGTGTACAGCGACTCGACGAACGACTCGCCGAGCGCGCGCTCGGCGACCGACCCGAGCGTCCCGGCGTCGGACGAGGGTTCGATCGTCCCGCGACCGTACTGGTTGAACCGCATCCGTTCGAACGGCGCGGCGGCGACGATGGCCCGGCGCACCCACAGCCGGCGGAGGTGGTCGTTCGCCCAGTTGAACGTGAGCTGGCGGCCGCCCCCGGCGGGGTTGGGCCAGGTGGTCAGCTGCTCGATGTCGTCGGGGACCTGCTTCCGGAAGTAGTCGGCCTTCGACTCGGCGATCACGCCCCGTCCGAAGTCGATCTCGTCGCCGTTGACGAAGTCGCGCGGGTCGTACATCGAACCCGACGGACGGCCGCCGCTCCCACCGCCACTGAGGCCCGACATCCGCGGCGCGCTCGTCCCCGCCGCCCCGCAGACGATCCGGAGCGTCGGCCGGTCGGTCGGGCCGGGATACTCCGGCCTGGGTTCGGCGTAGACGACCTCGGTGTTCGTGCGCAGGGCGTGGGGGAGTTCGATCAGTTCGCTCGTCACGTCGTCGGCCGACCCGACCTCGTAGCGACCGGTCCCGTACCCCTCCTCGGCGAACGTCTCGGCACTCAGTTTACCCTGGCGGTAGTCGAGGTACCGTTGCCTGACCGCGTCCTCCGTCGTCGCGTCCTCGAACCGTTCGACCCAGGGTTCACTGTAGGCGGGCGGGAGCGGCGGCATCCCCGGGTGGGCGTTCGCCCGCGCGGCCCACGGGTTCGTCGGGCCGCCGAGCGGCGAGCGCCGGTAGACGGTGTCGCTCTCCAGTTCGCCCCCGAACGGTTCCTCCCGAAAGGCGCCGTTCGTCTCCAGCCACTCGATCCGGTCTTTCAGGTAGTACGCCCGGCCGTCGAGCGGTTCGCCCGACCAGTAGGTCAGCCGGTCGTCGAAGCGGTAGCGGACCGACCCGTCGTCGGCGACCTCGAAGGACTCGACGGCGCAGGGCACCGACAGCTCCGACCCGTCGACCGTCCAGGTGTGGCCGCTCGTGAGCGACCGGCCGGACGGCGCGTGCGTCGGGAGCACCAGGCTCTGGAGGAGCCCCTCGAAGTGCGGCCGGCCGGCCGGCGTGCTCGTGTTCGGCCCCATGTCGAGCGTACTGGGCTGTGCGCCGGTCATCACCGAGACGACCGGCCCGTCGACGTCGCGCCGCCGACCGGCCGTCGCCGTCTCGGCGTCGTCGGACGCGTTCGAACAGCCCGCCAGCGCCGCCCCGGCGGCCGCGCCGGCGAGCGAGATGAACCTTCGCCTGTCCACTCGCCCGGGATCCGCCTGTCTATCACCGCCACCGGCCCCACCGTCAGCCCCGCCGGGGGCGTGAGCGTCGCCAGCCATCGATGGTGGGTGATAGTGACAAATAGACTTAAATTTTCGGCCGGACGGGTAGCAACGTTTATTCGCCGTCGGCGGCCGAGAGACGGGTATGCACCGGACGTTCGAGACGACGACGGAACGGCGCCAGCGAACCCTCGACGGGATGTGGGAGTTCGTCACGGACCCCGACGACGAGGGACGCGAGGACGAGTACCACGAGTCGTTCCCGAGCGAGCGGGCCGACCGTATCTCCGTCCCGAGCTCGTGGAACGCCCACGCCGAGTACGCCGACTACGTCGGCCCGGCGTGGTACCGACGGACCGTCGACCTCCGGGAGCCGGGGTCGCTGCTGTTCACCTTTCACGGGGTCGCCCGCGAGACGACGGTCTGGCTGGACGGCGACGAGGTCGCCAGCCACGAGGGCGCGTACACGCCGTTCACCGCGCTCGGACGCGACCTCGACGCGGGGGAACACGAACTCGTCGTCCGCGCGGACAACACCCGCACGGGAACGACCCTGCCCCACGAGGACGCCGACTGGTTCCCCCACGGCGGGATCCACCGCGAGGTCGTCGTCGAGACCGTGCCCGGGGTCTACCTCCGCGACCTCGCGGTCGAGTACGACCTCTACGGTGACGAGGCCGCAGTCGAGGCGGAGGTGACGCTGCACAACACCGGCGCCCGTCCGGCCGAACCGGACCTGACCGTCTCGGTCGGCGACGCCTCGGTCACCGAGTCCGTCGAGGTCTACGGCATGGACGCCCGGACGACGACGCTCGCGCTGGACGTGCCCGAGGTCGACCGCTGGGACCCCGAGGACCCGACGCTCTACGAGGTCGAAGCCCGGCTGAGCGGCGAACAGGCCGACGAGCGCGAGGACGAGGTGTTTGCCGACGACCTACGCGACCGGATCGGCTTTCGCACGGTCTCGACGAACGGTCGCGAGATCCTCGTCAACGGCGATCCGGTCGAGATCGCGGGCGTCAACCGCCACGAGACCCACCCCGAGTGGGGGTCGGCCCAGCCGCTCCGCGTCCAGGAGCGTGACCTGGAGATCGTCCAGCGCGCCGGCTGCAACGCGGTCAGGTGCTCGCACTACCCGAACCACCCGCGCTTCCTCGACCTCTGTGACGAGGCGGGCGTCCTGGTGATCGAGGAGGTCCCGATGTGGCAGGTCGACGAGTCGTCGGTCGTCGCCTGTCAGGAGCGCGCCCAGCGCGTGCTGATGGAGATGGTCGAGCGGGACCGCCACCACCCCTCGATCTTCGCGTGGAGCCTCTCGAACGAGTGCGCCAACGAGGAGCCGACCGTCGCCGACGCGACCCGCCAGCTGAAGTGGGCCGTCGACGGGGTCGACGGCTCCCGCCTCGTCACGGCCGCCTCCAACACCGACTGGGAGGGCGAGACCGACGAGGTCTTCGAGGTCTGCGACTTCCTGTCGGTCAACGCCTACTGGGGCTGGTACCGCGACGGCGACTGGGGCGAGTTCCTCGACGGGATCGCCGAGAAGTACGGCGAGAAACCGGTCGTCGTCACGGAGTTCGGCGCGGGCGCCGTCCCCGGCGAACGCACCCACGAGGGTCGCAAGTGGTCCGAGTCCTACCAGGCCGACCTGCTGGCCGACTGCGTCGACCTGTTCCGCGAGCGCGACGACGTCGCCGGGTTCGCCGTCTGGCAGTTCTGCGACACGCTCACCGACCCCGACCAGGCGATGACCAGGCCGCGGACGCGCAACAACAAGGGCGTCCTCGACGAGTACCGCCGGCCCAAGGAGGCCTACCGCGTCCTCCGCGAACGGCTGGCCGACGACTGACCGGCCGGCTCGCGCCTTCCCCCGGTCCGCGTATCGGTGGTTCCACTCACCGCTACCGAACACGACCGAGCGCCGCCCCAGCCTCGAAAACATTTACTCGATATCGAGTGAGTATTATTACACTCGTAATCCTGTAATCCCATACCGTTCGAGCGAGGGCGTTCCGGAGAGGACTCCCGGAGTTCTGTCGGGATAGGCGTTCCTGTCGTACGGATACCCGGGACGGTCGTCGTATCACTCCCGAGCGTGGCGGATCTATCGGTGGCCCGGATCTGGGCGAGAGAGAACGGCTGCCGGACTCTGGAAAACGAGGGTGACCGCGACCGGGGACCCCGTTCGGTCCGTCTACACCTCGACCCACTCGCCGGCGTCGTCGGACGCCTCGACGGCCGCCAGCAGTTCCTGGACGCGGTAGCCGTCCTCGAAGGAGGGCGAGTGGGCCTCGCCGGCCGCGGCCGCCGAGAGGAACTCGTAGTTCTCGTGGACGAACGTGTGCTCCCAGCCGATGACGTGGCCCGGGGGCCACCAGTGGTCGATGTACGGGTCGTCGGGGTCGGTGACGTTGATCGTCTGGAACCCGCGGTCGCCCTCGGTGAGCAGTTCCAGTTCGTTCAGCCGTTCGAGCGAGAACGAGAGGCTGCCCTTCGAGCCCTCGATGGCGATGGTGTGGTCGTTCTTGCGGCCGTTGGCGAACCGCGAGGCCTCGAAGGTGGCCATCGCGCCGCTCTCGAACTCGGCCTGGGCCGTGTAGGCGTCGTCGACGGTCACCTCGCGAGTCTCGGTCGACTCGCCGCCCTCGCCCTCCAGCGAGCCCTCGTCGCCGCCGGGGACGGGCCGCTCGTCGACGAACGTCTGGAGGTGGCCGGACAGTCGCGAGATGTCGCCCGCCCGGTCACCGACGAGGAAGCGCGCCAGGTCGATGGTGTGGGCGCCCAGGTCGCCGAGCGCGCCCGACCCCGCCAGTTCCGCGGAGTTGCGCCAGCTCCAGGGCGCTTCGGGGTCGACCAGCCAGTCCTGGAGGTACTGCCCGCGGACGTGGTGGATCTCGCCGAGTTCGCCCGAGTCGATCAACTGCTTGGCGTACTGGATCGCGGGGATGAACCGGTAGTTGAAGGCGATGCCCGCGGTGGCGTCCGATTCCTGTGCAGCGTCGCGCATCCGCTCGGCGTCTTCGAGCGTGTGGGCGAGCGGCTTCTCGCAGAAGACGTGCGTGCCCGATTCGAGCGCGGCGATCGAGGGGTCGGCGTGGACGTTGTTCGGCCCGAGGTTGTAGAACACGTCCACGTCGTCGACGACGTCTTCCCAGTCGGTCGCGTAGCGCTCGAAGCCCAGCTGGTCGGCCGCCTCGGCGAGCGCCTCCTCGTCGCGCCCGACGATCACGTCGCGTTCGACTGCCGGCGCCTCCGGGAAGAACATCGGGAGGCGCGCCAAGGCGTTGGCGTGGGCCTTGCCCATGAAGCGGTACCCGAGCACGCCGACGGAGAGGGGTTCCTCCGACATGGTTCAGGCCCAGTAGGCGTCGCCCGGCGTCGTTTCGAAGACGGAGCGCTGGAGCACGTCGATGGCCTTCTCCAGGCCCTCGTTCGGCGAGGTCAGCGAGTCCTCGTGCTCGATGGAGAGGGCGCCGTCGTAGTCGATCATCCGCAGCGTCGACACCACGTCCTTCCAGAACTCCTCGCCGTGGCCGTAGCCGATCGATCTAAATAGCCACGAGCGGTCCGGTTCCTCGGTGTAGGGCTCGGTGTCGAGGACGCCCTTCACGCGGGAGTTGGCCTCGTAGACCTTCGTGTCCTTGGCGTGGAAGTGGTGGATCGCGTCCTCCTCGCCGAGGAAGCGGATGGCCTCGGTGATGTCGATTCCCTGCCAGAACAGGTGTGACGGGTCGAAATTGGCACCGACGTACTCGTTCGTGCGCTCGCGCAGTTCGAGCATGCCGGTCGGCTCGTAGACCAGCATGTTGGGGTGCATCTCGATGCCGACCTCCACGTCGTGGGCTTTCGCGTGTTCGGCGAGGTCCGACCAGTACTCCTCGGCGACCTCCCACTGGTACTGGTGGGCCTCGTGGTGCTCGTTGGGCCACGGCGCGGTGATCCAGTTGGGCACCTCGCCCGCGGGACTGCCGGCGGGCAGCCCCGAAAAGGTCGTCACGGCGTCGACGCCGAGCTGGTCGGCCAGTTCGATGGCCTCCCGGAGCTCGGTGTCGGCGCGGTCGGCCCGCTCGTCGTCGGGGTGCAGCGGGTTGTTGTGCGTCGCCAGCGCCGAGACGTACAGGTCGTGCTCGTCGAGCAGGGCCTGCAGTTCGGCCTGGGCGTCCTCGTCGTCGAGATACTCCTCGCGCGGGAGGTGGTCGTCGCCGACGAACCCGCCACAGCCCAGTTCGACGGCGTCGACGCCCTGGTCGGCCAGGTACGCGAACGCGTCGTCGAGCGATTCGCCGCCGAGTGCCACGGTCAGCACACCTACGTCCATGTGTGTTCACCTCTCTCGAACGCTCAAAAACTCTTGCGATGGCGGTACCCCTCGCCGCGGCCCCGGGCGGTCTTGGCGGGTGGATACGGCCCGTTCGCGGACGGTCGACGCTCACCCGGACGCCTCGGCGGTCGGGGCCGCCGGCCCCGCGACGGGGTCGTGGTGTCGCGATCCGCGGCGTCGACCGCGGCCCGGCAAAACTAAATACTGGCTGTCCATCACAGTGAGTAGCATGAGATACTTTCGAGTGACGCGCGGGGACGACGAGCGGCTGGTAGTGTCCGACGGAGACGACGCCTACGACCTGACGAGCGCGCCCGACGGCCCGTCGACGGTCGTCGAGCTGCTCGCGGCCGACGAGACGCGCCACGGCCTCGACGAGGCCGCCGAGGCCTATCTCGACGACGCCGAGGAGATCGACTTCGAGGACGACGACCTGGTCCTGCCCGTCGAACCGCCCGAGGTGTGGGCCTCCGGCGTCACCTACCAGATCAGCGAGGAGGCCCGCCAGGAGGAGAGCGACAAACCGGACGTGTACATCGACGTCTACGAGAGCGAGCGCCCGGAGGTCTTCTTCAAGGCGACGCCCAGCCGGACCGTCGGCCCGAACGACCACGTCGGCATCCGCGGCGACTCGACCTGGGACACCCCCGAGCCCGAACTCGCCGCCGTCCTCTACCAGGGGGAGATCGTCGGGTTCACCATCGGCAACGACATGTCCAGCCGCTCGATCGAGGGCGAGAACCCCCTCTACCTCCCGCAGGCGAAGGTGTACGACCGCTGTGCCGCGCTCGGCCCGTGCGTCACCTCCGCGGGCGCGGTCGACGACCCCCACGACCTGGAGATGACGATGCAGATCCACCGCGACGGCGAGGTCGTCTACGAGGGCGCGACCAACACCGGCGAGATGGTCCGCACCTGCGAGGAACTGGCCTCCTACCTGACCCGCCACAACGTCGTCCCCGACCTGACCGTTCTGATGACCGGAACGGCGCTCGTCCCCGAGGGCGATTTCACTCTCCGCGAGGGCGACCTCGTCGAGATCGATATCGAGGACATCGGGACGCTGATGAACCCGGTCACGACGGTCTGACGGCTTCGAAGATTGGCTCGGTTCCGAGTGAATTTCTGAACGACCGTTTGCGATTGCAGAACGGTTATTACCACCCAGTGTATTGGCCCGGGTATGGCGCAGACCGCGCGGAACACGGTGAAATCGGTCGAACGCACCTTCCGGATAATCGGTGGGCTGCAGGAGCTGGGGGGCGCGGGCGTGACGGAGCTGTCGACGCACCTGGACCTGCCCAAGAGCACGGTCCACAACTACCTGAGCACGCTCGAACAGGAGGCCTACGTCGTCAAGGACGGCGACGAGTACCGCATCGGCCTCCGGTTTCTCGAACACGGCGCGTACGCCCGCAACCAGTCGCAGATCTTCGAGATCGCCCGGCCGGAGCTCGACCGGCTGGCCGACGAGACCGGCGAGCTCTGCAACCTGCTCGTCGAGGAACACGGCAAAGGCACCTACCTCTACCGGACCCGCGGCGAGAACGCCGTCCGCGTGAAAGAACACGTGGGCAACCGGGTCTGTCTCCACAGCACCGCGCTGGGCAAGGCGATCCTCGCCCACCTCTCCGAGGAGCGCGTCGACGAGATCATCGACCGCCACGGCCTCCCCGAGACGACCGAGCGCACCGTCACGGACCGCGACGAGCTGTTCGAGAACCTCGCCGAGATCCGCGAGCGCGGCGTCGCGTTCGACGACGAGGAACGCCTGTCGGGCCTGCGTTGCGTCGCCGCGCCCGTCCTCAGCAACGATGACCGCGTCCTCGGCGCGATCTCCGTCTCCGGCCCCTCCCACCGCTTCGAGGACCACCGCTTCCGCGAGGAACTCCCCAAGCGCGTCCTCGAAACCGCCAACGTCCTCGAACTCAACGTCACCTACTCGTAGCTCCACGACATCCCAACTTTCCGTAACTTCGACGAAATAATCGAATCGCAATTACTTCCGCGCTCTGCGCGCTCCGCTGATACGCATATTCCGTAAATCCGCCTCAGACGCCGCTACGATGGTACCTAGTGATATCCGGGACCCGAAGCCGATACCGTCACGGCGTTTCGAAACGCGACCCGGATCTCCGGACGATACGGCGTCGCATCGGCTTTGAGTGGGACGTTCTTCTGTCCGGGTCGAGGCTCGAAATACACGCGGCCTCGGCGTATAACAGTAGCCTGTCTATGACAGTATTTATATGTTTTCGGGGTATGTCGAGTCAACGAGGGTCGCACGCGCAGACGAAACCCCCTTGACCCGCCGTCGCTAACCGGCGAGCGTGACAGACGACCAGGGGGAGCCGTCGCTGGACCGGTTCCACGAGGCGGTCGAGGCGGCGGGCAACCCCGTGTTGACGACCGAGGAGGTGGCCCGCAACGCCGAGGAGCCCCGCGAGGCGGTCGAGTCGTGGCTCGCCGACCTCGAACGGGAGGGGTCGGTGGTGAGCCGGGACGTGTCCCAGGACCCGACGGTCTGGTACCCGGCGGAGTGGACCGACTACGCCGACCGCGAGCGGTTCGTCGTCTTCCCCGACCGCCGCCAGATCGTCGTCGACCGGCCCGCGCAGTTCACCCGCGCCCAGCTCTCGCAGTTCGCGCGACTGGTCGACACCAACGGCGACGGCGGCTACGTCTACGAGATCGACGACTCCGACGTGTGGCAGGCCCCCTACGAGGACCTGGAGGGGCTGCTCGGGACGGTCCGGGACGTGCTGCCCCAGCGGTATCCCGACCTGGAGGAGTGGATCGGCGACCAGTGGAAACGCGCCCACCAGTTCACCCTGAAGACCCACGAGGACGGCTACGTCGTCCTCGAGGCGGCGACGGAGAACCTGATGGGCAACGTCGCCCGGCAGAAACTCGGCGACGAGCACCTCCGGGCGCCGATCTCCGACACCGAGAGCTGGGTCGCCGAGGAGGCCACCGCCGAGGTCAAGCGGATCCTCTACGAGGCGGGCTACCCCGTCCAGGACGAGCGGGACCTGGAGTCCGGGGACCCCCTCGATCTCACCCTCAACCTCGACCTGCGGGAGTACCAGCACGACTGGGTGAGTCGGTTCATGGAGACGAAATCGGGCGTGCTGGTCGGGCCCCCCGGGAGCGGCAAGACCGTCGCCGCGATGGGCATCGTCGAGCGGGTCGCCGGCGAGACCCTGATCCTCGTGCCCAGCCGCGAACTCGTCCGGCAGTGGCGCGACGAACTGCTCGCGCACACGACGCTCGACGAGAGCCAGGTCGGCGAGTACCACGGCGGCAAGAAGGATATTCGACCGGTCACGGTCGCCACCTACCAGACGGCGGGGATGGACCGCCACCGGCACCTGTTCGACTCCCGGGAGTGGGGACTCATCGTCTACGACGAGGTCCAGCACGTCCCCAGCGACGTGTACCGCCGGAGCGCGAACCTCCAGACGCGCCACCGGCTCGGGCTCTCGGCGTCGCCCGTCCGGGAGGACGACCTGCAGGAGGAGATCTTCACGTTGATCGGGCCGCCGATCGGCACCGACTGGGACGCGCTGTTCGACGAGGGGTTCGTCGCCGAGCCGACCGTCGAGATCCGCTACGTCCCCTGGACGGACGACGACCACCGCAACGAGTACGTCGGCAGCGAGGGCCACGAACGCCGCCAGATCGCCGCCTCGAACCCGGCGAAGGTCGAGGAGACGCGGCGGATCCTCCGGGAACACCCCGAGCAGAAGGCGCTGGTGTTCGTCGACTACCTCGACCAGGGCCGCGAGCTGGCCGCGGCGCTGGACGCGCCGTTTATCAGCGGCGACACGCCCCACCACGAGCGCGCCCGGAAGTTCGAGCAGTTCCGCGAGGGGTCGCTGGACACGCTGGTCGTCTCCAGGGTCGGCGACGAGGGGATCGACCTCCCGGACGCCTCGCTGGCTATCGTCGCGTCCGGACTGGGCGGCTCCCGCCGGCAGGGCACCCAGCGCGCCGGCCGGACGATGCGGCCGGCCGGGCGGGCGCTGATGTACGTCCTCGCCACGCAGGGCGCCCGCGAGGAGGAGTTCGCCCGCCGACAGATGCGCTACCTCGCCGGCAAGGGCGTCCAGGTCCGCGAACGCACCGTCGAGGGACCCGACGACGACGGCGACGAGGGGGACTCGGGGGAAGCGGGCGCCGGCGACGAGCCGGAACCCGACGGGCCCGCGGAGGAAGACGACGAACCGCCCGGGGAAGACGACGACCCGAGTCTCGCCTGAGGACCGACCCGGGACGAGGGAACATGTTCGGCGCCAGCGGTTCGCGTGAGCGACCCGTACGGATCGCTATGTCCGTCAGCCACGACGACGTGGAGCCGGTGACCGACCACGTCCACGACAACTCCTGGTCCGCGAACCTGGAGAAGCCCCACCACGGGGAGGACCGCGACCTCGTCGTCTCGCAGGCGCTCGACGCCGTCGAACACACGGCCCCGGGCAACCACGTCAACCTCGTCACCCACGGCGAGCACGGCCACCCGGAGACGTATCTCTACGAGGTGCTGGAGGAGTTTTTCGGCGACGCCGTCCGCTACGAGTACGTCGAACAGTGCGGCTGTGGCGGGCACGTCACCCGCGCACACGTCGAAGAACCGGTCTGAGCGGCGGGCGGCCGAACCGCCCCCTCGCCGCGGTCAGTCGTCGTCGAGCTCCTCGCGCTCGGCGCGTTTCTCCTTGACGTCGTCGATGAACGAGTCGACGGAGACCCGCTTCTCGCCGATCGTCGCGCCGACGATAGCGCCGAGAGCGCCGCCGGTACTGGCGGCGTTGCGGCCGACGAGACCCCCGATCCCGGCGCCGACGGCGGCGCCGATGGCTGCGTAGCGAGCACGGCTCAGGACGCGTTTGATCCGTTTCTGCATACCGGTTACTTCGGCGATGGAGGGGATAAATGTGACCCTCCCGAGGGGTATCGCGTGTCAATGACTGCCATACCTGCAAAAAATTTAATATAAATCCGTGTAGACGTATCGGGTACGCTCCCAGACGAGCGGTGATCCCGACCATGACCGAACTCAGCGCGTATCCGGCGTCCGCAGGGGCCGACGGCTCGGCCTGCCCCGACGCCGGGTCCGCCGTGTCCACCGATGCGCCGGTGGGCAACGGCATGCGGATTCCTGCGCGGGTTCGGTTCGACGGGGTCGACCGCACGCTCGAACCCATCGCCGCGTGAAGGTCCGCAGGCCGCCCGGGCTCCCAGTCCGGTGACGGCCGTCGGTTCGAGCCCATCTGGGCTCTTCCTGTGACAACCGCGTCGTGGCCACGGGTCCGTCCCGCCTGACGGCAGGCTCCGAAGTCCCGACGGTCCCGTCCCCGCGACGCCGCAGTCACGATACGCTCAGCCCCCCAGACTCGCGCCCGTCCGGCGGTCGTCGATCCGGCGGTGACCGGACGCGAGCCGGTCTCGTCGGCTCGCCGGTCGGGCGCGAGGGTGAACCAGCGCCAGCTGTGCCGGCCAGAGGCATCACTGCGCTCCGGACGCCCCTCGGAGGCAGCGGGCGGCGCGTTCGACTCGCGCCGGGCGTCGTATGGCAGTCCATGCCACTACCCAGGTGGAAGCGACGGCGGAGATAGACCTGTGGGTCCCCCGGGACACGATGGCGGACCTCGAGAGCGGCGTCCGGACGGTCGTCGCCGACGCGGCCGGCGTCGAGACGGCCGAGGTTACGGGCGTGACCGACGTGACGCCCCGTGCGACGGACATCCGCGTCACCGCGACGGTGTGGGTCGTCCTCCCCGACCACGAGGTCGACCCCGACGCCGTCCGGGAGACCCTCGAAGACGGCTTCGGCATCATGGAAGCGAGCGTCCCCGTGGCCGAGGCGGCCGAGGCGTGAACGGCGGCGACTACCGACGGCGACCCCGCGACGGGGTCGCCCCGGCCCTTCGCTCCCCGCGGTCACAGCGGCGTGACGCCGGCAGACGGCCGGAGCGGCGGGTTCGATCCCCGCCGGGGAGCCTGGTGAGAGCCATGTTGTGCATCATTGCGCCCGAGTACGCGTCGCGCGGCGACGAGACACGGGACCGATCGGCGGACGACGAATCGGAGGACGGGACGGAGTCCGAGGAAGACCCGTCGGACGGCGAACTACTGCCGACGATGACGGTCTGAGAACGGGTCATACGGATTATTGCAAGTCATTCCGGGATCGACCGCACGACTGCGTGCGGTCGACCCGGTAAACGCTTGCAATAATCCGTATCAGGCCGACCAGCGGGCGTCCGAGAGGGTGCGCTGGACGGCCTCCTCGCCGACCGCCTCGGCGAGCGTCTCGAAGCCAGCCCGCTCGCTCCGGTCGCCGGCGTTGGCGACCAGCCGCGAGACGATGAACTCCGGGGTCGAGCGGCCGACGGTCTCGAAGCGGGGCTGGTAGTCGACCTCCAGGTCCAGGTCCGGGGTCAGCCCCTCGGCGAAGATACCGTCGACGCGCGCCTCGGGCGGGAGCGGTTCCAGATCGTCGGCGAGGTGGGTGACGAACACGCCGAGCGCCCCGCGGTCGACGCTCAGGCGGACCAGCCCGTGGAGCAGGTCCGCGGCGCTGCCCGGTTCGGTGATGGCCTCGAACTCGTCGACGAGCATCAGCGTCCGGCCCTCGTCGGTCAGCGGCGGGACGACCGAACGCAGCGTCGACTCCAGGACGCCCGCGTTGAAACTGGCGTGGCGCCGGTGGAAGACGACCGTGTCGACGATCCCGACCTCCGCGCTGTCGGCGGGGACCGGCAGGCCCATCTGGGCGAGCAGTTGCACCTGACAGAGCGTCTCCAGCAGGGTGGTCTTCCCGCCGGAGTTCGCGCCCGTGAGAACCGCGACGCGGTGGTCCCGCGGCGGGGCCGACGCCGCCGCCACGTCGAGGTCGTGGTCGCCGACGGCGTAGGTGACCGGCTGGACCGAGGCCCCGCCCGCGACCAGCGAGAGATTTCGAGCGTTCTCGACGGCGACCGTCTCGCGGTCGACGAAGGTCGGCCGCTGGAGGTCGAACTCGTCGGCGAACCGGGCGAGCGAGACGTACAGCGCCACGTCGTCGACCGCCGTGACGGCCGCGTCGATCTCCTCGCGGGCCGATTCGAGCGTCTCCTCCAGCCGGTCGGCCACCTCGGCCTCGCGCCGCTCGACGGCGGTCCGCAGGTCGCCCGCGAGCGCCCGCAGCGTCTCGGCCACGAAGTCGCCGGCGTCGGTGGCCTCACCGGGCATCGCCTCCCGGACCCGGGCCACGTCCACGTCCGTCTCGCTCGTCACGTGGCGCACCAGCGTCTCCCGGAAGTCGTCGGCGCCGCGGGCCCCGGACTGGACCTCCTCGGCGACGCCCTGGGGCGTCGCGGCCATGTCCTCGACGCTCGCGAGCGTCGCCCGCAGCGAGTCCAGCCGGTCGTCGGCCCCCTCGCCGATGCGGTCGTCGCCGCCCCGCAGCCCGGCGAGCGCGGCCGCCGCGTCGTCCAGCGTCCCGTCGTCCAGTTCGGCGATCGGTTCGAAGACGCCCTCGGAGACGCCCGCCGCCGAGAGCGCGAGCGCGGTCCGGACCGCGGCGAGTTCGCCGCCCTCGTCGCCCTCCGCGAAGGCGTCCTCGACGGCCTGGCGGGTCGCGTCGTCGAGCGCGGTCCAGGCCGCGCGGGCTTCGAGCACCCGGTCGATGCGCTCGGCCATCTCCTCGCGGGAGCCCAGCGGCGTGAGGATGCGGATCCGGCTGGCGGCGTCCTCGGTCAGCGCGTACTCGCCGGCGAGGTCGAGGATCTCCTTGTAGACCTCGCGGGTGTCCCGCGTGGCGAGCACGTCCATCGCCTCGCCGCCCTGCGCCCGCCGGAGGATGCGCGTCGCCCGCCCCTGCGAGAGCCCGGCCGCGACCAGCGCGCGGGTGTCGGCCGTCTCGACGGCCTCGACCGCCCGCTCGACGCCCAGTTCGTCGGCCAGCAGGTCCCGGGTCTTCGGCCCGATACCCCAGTAGTCCTCCAGTCGCATGCCCGGTGGGTGGCTCCCCGCCGGTAAAGTCGTTTCTCGTCCGCTCGCCCGGCGAGTGCGAGCCCGACGGGGTCGGCCCACGGTGAGCGGGATTCTTGACGGCCGAGCGCGTAGCCGACGCCATGACCGACTCAGGGGACTCCGACGGCGCTGACGGCGACGCCCAGCCGGACGGTCCCCGGGCGGGCGACGGCGACCCGGTTGCCGGGGACGCCGGGGAGCCGCCGACGGGCGACGACGCCGAGGACACCGCCGCGGTCGACGCCGCGGAGTTCCCCTGTCCGGAGTGTGGCGACCCGCTGCCGGCCGACGCGCGGTTCTGCCCCCGGTGTGCGACACCGATCGGCGAGGACGGCGAGGTGGTCGCCCTCTCGGATCTGGACGACCGGTTCGACGGGGACCCGGCGGAACTGCTGTCCGTCGAGGGCGGCGAGCGGCGGGCCTCCGGGCGCGTCATGGTCGTCGCCGGCCTCGCGGTCGCGCTCCCGCTCGCGCCGCTTGGGCTCTTCCTCGCGAACACGGTCCGTCCGCTCTCGATATGGAACGCCGCGCTGGTCTTCCTCGGGTGCTGGCTCCTTCCGGGCGCGTACCTCGCCCGCGCCCGCGTCCCGGCCGAGGCGTTCGCGCGGAGCTGCTACCTGATCGCCGCCGGGACCGCGCTGATCCCGGTCGGCCTGCGCTTCGGCGGGAACGGGCTCGCCGCGGGCGACCTTTCGGTCTCGGTCACGGCCGTCGCAGCGGTCGCCCTGCTCGTCGCGGGGCTGGCCGCCCTGCTCGGGCGGTTCATGCACCGGCAGGCGAGCGGGCGGGTCAGCGGCGACCTGCGGGCGTTCGAGGACGCCCGGCCCGACTCCGAAGAGACGGGAGAGAACTGAGTCAGTCGAACATCCCGGTCGACATGTACCGCTCGCCGCTGTCCCAGTAGACGGTGACGACCAGCGGGTCCGCGACGCCCTCGTCGAGCAGGCGCTCGGCCACCCGTTTGGCGACGAGGTTCGTCCCGCCGGAGGACTGGCCGACGAAGATCCCCTCCTCGCGGGCGAGCCGGCGACACTCCGCCTCCGCGGCGTCCAGTTCGACCGTCTCCACGTCGTCCAGCAGGTCGCGGTCGAGGTTGTCGCTGACGAAGCCCGGCCCCATCCCCTGGAAGTCGTCGTCGCCGGCTTCCCCGGTCGAGAGGACCGCGTTGCTCGCCGGCTCGACCGCGACGATCTCGATATCGGGGAACTCCTCGCGCAGGCGGCGACCGATCCCGGAGATCGTCCCGCCGGTGCCGACGCCGGCGACGAAGGCGTCGGGCTCGCGGCCGTCGAGCTGTTCGAGGATCTCCGGGCCGGTCGTCCGGTAGTGGGCCTCTGGGTTGGCGGGGTTGTCGAACTGCCGGAGCTGGACGTGGCCTTCCTCGCGTTCGAGTTCGTCGGCGCGCTCTTTCGCGTCGGAGATGTCGCCGTCGACGAGTTCGATCTCGGCGCCGTAGGCGCGCATGATCTCCCGGCGCTCGGGGGACTTCGAGGCGGGCATGACGAGCGTCACGTCGTAGCCCTTCGCGGCGCCGACCATGGCCAGCCCGATGCCGGTGTTGCCGCTCGTCGGCTCGACGATGGCGTCGCCCTCCGAGAGCGTCCCGTCGCGCTCGGCGGCCTCGACCATCCCCTTCGCGGGCCGGTCCTTGGCCGACCCGCCCGGGTTGAACGATTCGATCTTCGCCGCGACCGTCGCGCCGTCGGGGGCGTCGACGGCGACCAGCGGCGACCCGATGGTGTCCAGGATGCTCTCTTTCACTACGCCCGCGTACGACACGAGCGCTTAAATGGCCCGTGACAGCGGCAGGGAGTGCGGGCGTCGGTGACGGGTCCAGCATCGGCTCCGCTGGCGGGGTGAGTCGTGTGATCTTCCGGGTTACCTATGCAGGCCGAACAGCCATTCGAGTGCCGAGTCAACGGACAGGTGAGCCGCTCGACGGCGACTGTCGAACGGTGACAGCACCGCGGTCTATCTGATCAACCATGCCCTACGACAACCAGAACAACCGACGACAGCAGAGCCAGCACAACCAGCAGCAGGGCCGATCCATCGGCGGCCAGCACTCTGCGCACTCCCAGCAGCGCGACCAGCAGGGCCAGTTCGCCGGCCACCAGGGCCAGCAACAGGGCCGCCAGCAGGGACAGCAGCAGCAGGGCCACCAGCAGGGACAGCAGCAGCAGGGCCACCAGCAGAGCCGTCAGCAGCAGGGCCAGCGAGGCCAGCAGTACCAGCAGCCCCAGCAGCGTCAGCAAGGTCAGCAGCCACAGCAGAGTCACCAGCAGCAGGGCCAGCGAGGACAGCAGCAGGGGCAGATCCCTGCCAGCCAGCAGCCCAGTGGGCAGCAGACCGGTTTCCCCGGCCAGCAGGGCCGCGGCGCGGACCAGGGCGCCCAGGACCAGCGCCACTCCCAGCAGTTCCGGCAGGAACACCGCCAGATCGCCCAGCAGCTGCCCCGTGACCAGTCCGGGCAGTTCGTGTCGCCGTCGCAAGGCGGGCACCAGCAGCAGGGTCGTCAGCAGCAAGGCCACCGGCAGGGCGGCCAGCAGTTCGGCGGCCAGCAGGGCCAGCAGGGCCAGCAGCACCAGCAACAGGGTCGTCAGCAGCAAGGTCGCCAGCAGCAAGGTCGCCAGCAGCACCAGCAGGGCGGCCAGCAGTTCGGCGGCCAGCAGGGCCGATCCATCGGCGGTCAGCACTCGGCCCACTCCCAGCAGCGCGACCAGCAGGGCCAGTTCGCCGGCCACCAGGGCCAGCAACAGGGCCGCCAGCAGGGACAGCAGCAGCAGAGTCACCAGCAACAGAGCCGCCAGCAGCGGCAGAGCGGCGGGAGCAGCGACGACCGGAGCAGCGGCCAGAGCGGCGGCCAGGGCAACACCCAGGGGCTGACCCAGGAGGCCCGCCGCCGCGGCGGCAAGCACTCCGCACAGGAGCAGGAGCGCGACGAGAGCGGCCAGTTCACCGGCGACAACAGCTAACGAGTCCGGCAACCCGGTATCGGCGGTCCCCGCGCGACTCCGGCAGTATCGGTACCGGCCGACGTAACTTTTTCCGGCCGTTCGCCCGTAGCGACGGGTGTGTCCGGAACCGTCGCGGAGACGTACGCCGCCGCGCTCCAGCACGACATCGCCGACCTGCCCGAGGAGGCCGCGCTCGTCGGCGTCGTCCGCCGGCCGACCGGGTGGTTCTCGGCGCTCGTCGACGAGAACCGGCCCGAGCTCGGGCCGCCGGAGTCGCTGCTCTCGGAGGCGAAGGAGCGCCAGGAGGACTTCCGCCGCCAGGGGCTGTGCGACGAGGAGGCCCACAACGCCGCCTGGGGCGAGGTCGACTTCGAGGCGCGCTACCGCGAGCACCTCGCGAACGGGGCGGCCGCCGAGGCGCTCTCGGCGCTGGCCGAACGGGTCGCCGACGGGGAGTCGGTCGCGCTCGTCTGCTTCGAGGGCGACGACAAGCGGTGTCACCGGCGGATCCTCGACGACGAACTCCGCGAGCGGGCGGCCGCGCTGGCGGAGTGAACCGTCGGTGACGCCGCGGAGGCGAGCGCAGCGCGCGTGAACGGAGCGTTGTCGTTAAGCCACCCCGTGCGCAAGAGACTGGTATGTCACTGGAGACCATGGACCCGAACCCGGTGTGGACCGAGGAGGCCTACGCCGAGACGGTGGACGTGCTCGCGGCGCTCGGCGACGAACTCACCTACAAGGTCTGGGGGGGCGACTGGTGTATCGACTGCCGCTCGCAGCTCCCGGACTTCGGCGCGGCGCTCGACGCCGCAGGGGTCCCCGACCACCGGATCGAGGAGTACGCCGTCGAGAAGGAAGAGGACGGCACGAAGGTCGGCCCGAAGGTCGAGGAGTACGACATCGAGTACATCCCGACGGTCGTCGTGGAGCGGAACGGCGAGGAGGTCGCCCGCTTCGTCGAGGAGGAACCGGTCCCCATCGCCGTCTACCTCGCCCGCGAGCTCGACCACCTGACCTCCGTCTGAGCGCGGTCGGTCCCACCGGACCCACACCTCTCCGCTCGCGCTCCCGCCTCTCCGTCAGTCCTCGCTCCTTCCCGTCGATCCTAGAGCCCCGTCAGTCCTCGAACCACGCCAGCGCCTCGTCGATGTCGTGGGTCGGCGGCGAACAGGCCCGCGACCGGCAGGCGTACACCGTGGGTTCGCCGTCGCGCGCCTCGCGGTTCGCCCAGATCGGCGGCGCCGCCGCGAGACCGAGCGTATCGAGCCAGGCGTCGAGCGCGTCGTCGGTCGGCGGCCGCGGCGCGAGCACCCGCCGCGGGACGTAGGTGTCGGCGAGCGTCTCGCGCCAGGAATCGGGCAACGACTCGGCGGCGAGCGTGAGTTCGTGGGCGCCCCGGCGGTAGGTGTCGGCGGCGAGCGCGAGCGACGGGTGCTGCTGGGGGTTCGACTCCACCCGGTTGCCGTGGGTGGCGAGCACGCCGGCGGCGACCGACTCGAAGCGGTCGTGGGCGACGAACCCGTCCAGCGCGAGTAGCAACTCGGCGGCCACGCCCGCGCTGGAGGGGGTCGACTGGTCGGCCAGCTCCTGCGGGCGGGCGACCAGCGACTCGCCGCTCTGGGGGGTGAAATACAGCGTCCCCTCCGAGTCGTCCCAGAACTCCGCCTCGACGGTCCGGGCGAGGTCCAGCGCGAACGCGAGGTGTTCGACCTCGCCGGTCACCTGATAGGTGTCGAACGCGCCGCGCGCGAGGAACGCGTAGTCCTCCAGGTACCCCTGGATCGCCACGTCGCCGTCCTTGTAGCGCCGGGAGAGCCGCCCCGAGTCGGCGTCCCACAGCTGTTCGCGCGCGAAGTCGAGCGCGTCGGTCGCCGTCTCGGCCCACGTCTCGTCGTCGACCAGCGCCGCCTCTGCGAACGCCGAGACCATCAGGCCGTTCCAGCCCGCCAGCACCTTCTCGTCGCGGGGCGGGCGCGGGCGTTCCTCGCGGGCCTCGAAGACGGCCGCTCTCGCCGAGTCGAGCAGTTCCTCGGCGTCGTCGGACGAGAGCCCGTAGTCGTCGGCGAGCGACTCGACGGACTCGCTCCGCGTGAGCACCGTCTTCCCGTCCTCGAAGTTGCCGGTCGCGGTGACGCCGTAGCGCTCGCGGAAGATGTCGGCCGCGAGGTCCGCCTGTTCGCCTGGGATCCCGTGCTCGGGGCCGTACTCGGCGATCGCGTCGTCGATCCCGTCGGGCGTCCAGACGTAGAAGGCGCCCTCCTCGCGCTCGCCGCTCCCGTCCTCGTCCGTGTCGTGGCCGCTCTCGTCGGTCGGGGCCACGCTCTCGGCGTCGAGCGTGCTGTAGAACCCGCCGTCGGGGTGGGTGAGTTCGCGCTCGACGAACGCGAGCGTCTCGCGGGCGGTGTCGCGGTAGCGCTCGCGCCCGGTGAACTGGTAGCCGGTCAGGAAGGCGCGGGCGAGCTCGGCGTTGTCGTACAGCATCTTCTCGAAGTGGGGGACGACCCACTCCCGGTCGGTCGTGTAGCGGTGGAAGCCGCCGCCGACGTGGTCGTAGAGCCCGCCGTCGGCCATCGCGTCGAGGGTCTCCCCGACGACCTCGCGGTAGGCGTCGCGG
This sequence comes from Halosimplex halophilum, assembly GCF_004698125.1. Lineage (NCBI taxonomy): Archaea > Methanobacteriati > Methanobacteriota > Halobacteria > Halobacteriales > Haloarculaceae > Halosimplex > Halosimplex halophilum. The sequence goes on along the minus strand of NZ_ML214297.1, from coordinate 681,725 downwards.
CCGCCGGCCCCGTGGGCGCGCATCAGGGCGCGCAGCCGTCCGGGCTGGGGGAACTTCTGGCCCTTGCCCCAGCCGCCGAACTCCCGGTCGGCGCCCCGGAGCGCGGCGCCCGCGACCGTGTCGAGCACGCCCTCGTCGGGCGCCTCGCCGGGCTGGTCGGGCGTCGACTCCAGGTCGTCCTCGATGGCCTCGGTCCACTGGCGGGCCCGGTTCTCCATCTCCTCGCGCTGCTCGGGGTCGGCCCACGACTCGGAGATGTCTTCGAGCAGTTGCCGGAAGCCGGGCGTGCCGCGCTTGGGCTCCGGCGGGAAGTAGGTGCCGACGTAGAAGGGCTCGCCGTCGGGCGTGAGCCAGGCGTTGAGCGGCCAGCCGCCGCGGCCGCTGACCTGCTGGCAGATGCTCATGTACACCGAGTCGATGTCCGGCCGCTCCTCGCGGTCGACCTTGATCGGGACGAACTGCTCGTTGAGCAACGCGGCGATGTCCTCGTCCTCGAAGCTCTCCTCCTCCATGACGTGACACCAGTGGCAGGCGGCGTAGCCGATCGAGAGGAAGATGGGCTTGTCCTGCTCCTCGGCGGCCGCCAGGGCCGCCTCGTCCCAGGGCTGCCAGTTGACGGGGTTGTCGGCGTGCTGGCGGAGGTACGGGCTCTCCTCCTCGTCGAGGCGGTTGCGGGCGGTGGGGTCCGCGTCGGTCATGGACGCCCGTACGCCGGGGACGCCGAAAAGGAACCGGGAACGGGACGGTCGGGACGACCCGACGCGACGACACCGAACTCCCTGTCGGGTCCCCGACGCCCCAGCGACTACTCGATCCAGACCGTCTTGCGGTTGAGGAACTCCTTCATCCCCGCCTCGGAGAGTTCGCGGCCGTACCCCGACTGCTTGACCCCGCCGAACGGGACTCGCGGGTCGGACTTCGTGAGCTGGTTGACGTACGTACAGCCGGCGTCGATCCGGCGGGCGACCCGCTCGCCGCGCTCGCGGTCCTCGGTCCAGACGCTCGCGCCGAGACCGAACTCGGTATCGTTGGCCCGCTCGACCGCGGCGTCCTCGGAGTCGACCTCGTAGACGGCCGCGACCGGCCCGAACAGCTCCTCGGTGTCGGCCGGGCACCCCTCGGGTACGTCCGTCAGGACCGTCGGCGGGTAGAACGCGCCCTCGCGGTCCAGCGGCTCGCCGCCGGTGACGACCTCGGCGCCGGCCGCGACGCTGGCCTCGACCTGCTCGTGGAGTTCCTCCATGAGGTCCTGGCGTGCCTGGGGGCCGACCTCGGTGTCCTCGTCGGTCGGATCACCGACGGAGAGCGACTCGACCTCGTCGACGAAGCGGTCGAGGAAGTCGTCGTAAACGGCGGTGTGGACGACGAAACGCTTGGCGGCGATGCAGGACTGGCCGCCGTTGAGGTTGCGCGCCCAGGCGCCGGTCTCGGCGGCGGCGTCCAGGTCGGCGTCGTCGAGGACGACGAACGGGTCGCTCCCGCCGAGTTCCAGCACCGTCTTCTTCAGCTCGTCGCCGGCGGCCGACGCGACGGCGCGACCCGCGGGGCCGCTCCCGGTGAGCGTCGCCGCCCGGACGCGGTCGTCCGCGATGATATCCTCGACCCGGTCGGAGGGGACGAGTAGCGACTGGAAGACGCCCTCGGGGTAGCCGGCCTCCAGCAGGATCTCCTCGATGGCTTCGGCACAGCCGGGGACGTTCGAGGCGTGTTTCAGCACGCCGACGTTCCCGGCGGTGAGATACGGCGCGAGGAAGCGGAACACCTGCCAGAACGGGAAGTTCCACGGCATCACCGCCAGCACGACCCCCAGCGGCTCGTAGACGGTCTTGACCTCGGTACCGGGCGGGCTGGGGTGGTGCTCCTCCGAGAGGTACTCGTGGGCGTGTTCGGCGTAGTGCTCGCAGACCCACGCGCACTTCTCGATCTCGGACTCGGCCTGGGAGACCGGCTTGCCCATCTCCCGGGTCATCAGCTCGGCGTACTCCCGTTTGTTCTCGCGGAGCACGTCGGCGGCCGACGCGATCAGCTCCTCGCGGTCGGCCAGCGGCCGCTCGCGCCACTCCGCGAAGGCCGCGTCGGCGTCGGCCAGCGTCCGCTCGACGGCTGCCCCGTCGGCTTCCTCGTAGGTGTCGATGCGCTCGCCGGTCGCGGGGTTGACGACCTCCATCGCTGGTCGAGTATCGGCCGCGACCCACTTATTTGCGAGCCCCGCGGGCAGTCGGCCGCGCTGACGGCGGCGGCAGTCGCTCGGTCCGCAGCCGGCTCGCCCGCGCGGATCGCGTCGCGCGAAAGGCAACCTTTAGGCTCCCACCGCGCCGGATTACCGGATATGACGGAGACAGTCCTGCTGGTGGGCGGCGGCGGCCGCGAACACGCGATCGCCCGGGCGCTCGCCGATTCGGACGCGGACCTGTACGCCTGTGCGGGCAACCGCAACCCCGGCATCGCTCGGCTCGCGGAGGGCTTCGAGTCGCTGGACACCACGAACCCATCGGCCGTGACCGCCTACGGTCGCGAGGTCGACGCGACGCTGGCGGTGATCGGTCCCGAGGCGGCCCTGGAGGCCGGCGTCGCCGACGCGCTGGACGACGCCGACATCTTCACGTTCGGCCCGCAGGAGGCCGAGGCGCGCATCGAGACGGACAAGGCGTTCCAGCGCCGGTTCATGGAACAGCACGACATCCCGGGCTGTCCGACCTTCGAGACGTTCGAGGACATGGACGCCGCCTGCGACTTTATCGACGAGTTCGACGGCGACCTGGCGGTCAAGCCGGCGGGACTCACCGGCGGCAAGGGCGTCCGCGTGACCGGCGACCAGATCACCAAGGCGGAGGCCAAGGAGTACGTCCGCGAGTCCGACTACGAGCGGATCGTCCTCGAAGAGCGGCTGGTCGGCGAGGAGTTCACCGTCCAGGCGTTCGTCGCCAACGGCGAGGTGCGCGTCACCCCGGCCGTCCAGGACCACAAGCGCGCCTACGAGGGCGACGAGGGGCCGAACACCGGCGGGATGGGCAGCTACTCCGACGCGACGCTGGAGCTCCCGTTCATGGACGAGGACGACTACATGGAGGCCGTCGACGTGCTGGAGGCGACCGTCGACGCGCTGGACGGCTACAAGGGCGTCCTCTACGGCCAGTTCATGCTCACCGCCGACGGCATCAAGGTCGTCGAGTTCAACGCCCGCTTCGGCGACCCCGAGGCGATGAACACCCTCCCGGTGCTCAACACCGACTTCCTGGACGTGCTGACCGCGGCGCGGGACGGCGACTCGCTCCCCCAGCTGTCCTTCGCTCCGCGGGCGACCGTCTGCAAGTACGCCGTCCCGGAGGGCTACCCGACCGACCCCGACAGCGGCGCCCGCGTCACCGTCGACGAGGACACCATCGAGCGCGTCAACGAGCGCTATCGCGGCGACGGCGGCGAGTCGAACGCGGTCGCCGACGGCGGTGAGCGAAACGCCGTTTCGCGACCCTCGTCGGGCCTGCGGTCCGACGGCGGGTCCCCGCCGGAGGTCCGGCTGTTCTACGCCTCGGTCGACGAGCGCGACGACGGCATCTACACGACCACCTCGCGCTCGTTCGCGGTCGTCGGGATCGCCGACACTATCTCCGTCGCCGAGGAGATCGCCGAGGACGCGCTCGAAGCGGCCGGCGACGGCGTCCGCATCCGCCACGACATCGGCAAGCCCGACCTGGTCCAGCAGCGCATCGACCACGTGGCCGAACTGCGCGGCGAGTGACGCGGTAAAACAACCGCAGCCGGCGTCCCCGTCTCTACTCGACGGAGATGCCGCCCTTCATGCCGGTCCCCTCGTGCGGTCCGCAGTAGTAGGTGTAGATGCCGGTCGTCTCCAGCGTGACCGAGTACGTCTCGCCCTGGTCGACGACGTCCATCTCGCCGCCCTCCGTCCCCTCGAGGGAGCCGCCGTCGGGCTGGCTCTCGGGCTTGACGTTGTGGCTGGGCGATTCGAACTCGAAGTTGACCGTCGTCCCCGAATCGACGCGCAGGTACACCGGGTCGTAGACGAAGTTGCCGTCCGGCCCGACCGCGACCGTGACCTCGCTCTGGCCGCGGGCGTCCTGACTGGTGTCGCCCTGGGCGTCGTCGAGGTAGGAGGGCCACGAGGGCGTGCCACCGCCGCCGTCGCCGCCGTCGCCCCCGTCACCGGCGTCTCCGCCGTCACCGCCGTCTCCGCCGGATGTCTCCGTCGAGCACCCCGCGAGGACGCCCGCGGTCGCCATCGCTCCGATACCACCGAGCAGCCGTCGACGTCGGATTCCGTCGGTCATGTCGCAACTCGACCCTTGGTAGCCCACGAAAAAGAGGGTTCGCAATACAGACCGTGATAGACCGCCTCGGTGCAGTCAACCGCGCGAAAACGCCCGATCCGGCCGAACCAGTTCGGGCGACCGGCGGCGACCCTCCCGACCGGTCGCCCTCAGCGCAGGAACCCGAGCAGCCGGTAGTCCTCGTCGGGCTCGTACCGGCGAAAGAGGAGGCTGTTGGTCAGCACGGAGACGCTGGAGACGGCCATCGCCGCCGCGGCGAGCACCGGCTGGAGCAGCCCCAGCGAGGCCAGCGGGATCATCGCCGTGTTGTAGCCCAGCGCCCAGAAGAGGTTCTGCTTGATCTTCGAGAGGGTCCCCTCCGAGACGCGGACGGCCTTCACCACGTCCAGCGGGTCCGACCGCATCAGCGTCACGTCGGCGGCCTCGATGGCAACGTCGGTGCCGCTGCCGATGGCGCAGCCGACGAACGCCGTCGCGAGCGCCGGCGCGTCGTTGACGCCGTCGCCGACCATCATCGCGCGGCGGCCGTCCGACTGGATGTCGTCGACGGCGTCGGCCTTGTCCTCCGGGAGGACGCCGGCCATCACGTTGTCCGGGTCGATGCCCACTCGCTCGGCGACCGCCTCGGCGGTCCGCTCGTTGTCGCCGGTGATCAGCCACACGTCCGTCCCGCGCTCGCGGAGCTCCGAGACGGCCGCCTCGGCCGTCTCCTTGACCGTGTCCGCGTCGGCGACGACGCCGAGCAGCCGGTAGTCGCCGGCGGCCCCGTCGGCGCCCTCACCGTCGGCGAGCGCGACCAGCATCGCGGTCTTGCCCTCGCGTTCGAGCCGATCCATCGCCTCGTCCGCGGGCGACACGTCGACGTCCGCCTCGCGCATGAGCTTCCGGTTGCCCACGAGGACGCGCCCGTGGCTCGTGGTCGCCTTCACGCCGTGGCCGGGGACGTTCTCGAAGTCCTCGGGATCTTCCACGTCGATGCCGCGCTCGCGGGCGCCGGAGACGATGGCCTCGGCGAGCGGGTGTTCGCTGCCCGACTCGGCGCTCGCGGCGACCTCGAGGACGAACTCCTCCGTCACCTCGGGCTCGGCGAGGGCGCCGCCGTCGGTCGCCGCGTCGCCCTCCACGGCCCCGCCGTCGGTAGCGGGCAGCGCGACCACGTCGGTCAGCTCCATCTCGCCTTCCGTCAGGGTCCCGGTCTTGTCGAAGACGACGGTGTCCACGTCGCGGACCCGTTCGAGGATGTCGCCGCCCTCGAAGAGCACGCCGTTGCGCGCGCCGATGGCGGTCCCGACCATCGTCGCCGCGGGCGTGGCCAGCCCCAGCGCGCAGGGACAGGCGATCAGTACCGCCGACGCGAAGACGACGACCGCGAACTCGAAGACGCCCACGGCCGCGGGGCCGCCCGCGGCGAGCCCCCACACCGGCAGGGAGTCGACGAACCCGGCCATCGCCTCGGGGAAGGCGTACCAGACGCCGCCCCAGAACAGCGCGTTCAGGATCACCGCGGGGACGAAGTAGGAGCTGATGCGGTCGGCGACGTTCTGGATCTCCGGCTGGCGGCTCTGGGCGTCCTTGACCCGGGAGACGATCTGCTGGATGGCCGTCTCCTCGCCGACCTTCGTGGCCTCGACGATGAGCACGCCGTTCTGGTTGACGGTCGACCCGATCACCTCGTCGCCGGGTTCCTTCGAGACGGGCACCGACTCGCCGGTGACCATCGACTCGTCGACCGCGCTGTCGCCCTCCACTACTTCGGCGTCGGTCGGGATCTTCTCGCCCGGGCGCACTTTGAGGCGGTCGCCGACCTCGACCTCCGAGAGCGGGACCTCCTCCTCGGTCCCGTCGTCGCGGACAAGCGTCGCCGTGTCGGCCTCCATCTCCAGCAGCGAGCGGATCGCCTCGGAGGCCTGGCCCTTCGAGCGGGCCTCGAGGTAGTTGCCCAGCGTGATGAACACGAGGATCAGGGCCGCGGTGTCGAAGTACAGCCCCTCGCCGGGGAATCCCAGTAGTCGGGCCACCGAGTAGAGGTAGGCGGTCGACGACCCCAGGGCTATCAGCACGTCCATGTTCGCGGTCCGGTTCTTGACGACCGCCTTGTAGGAGTTCTCGTAGAACTCCTTGCCGAGCGCGTACTGGACGGGCGTCGCGAGCGCGAACGCGCCCCAGCCGACCGAGACGCCCGCGACCTCCTCCGGCAGGACGCCGAGCCCGAACACGTGGTCGACCAGCATCACGAGCAGCGGTAGCGACAGCACCGCGCCGAAGATCGTCAGGTTCCGCTGGCGGCGGATCTCCTCGTCGCGCGCGGCCTGCTGGCGGTCCCGGGACGAGTCGGCGGTGTCTCCGGTGTCGCCGTCCTCGCCTCCCTCATCCTCCCGGACGGGCGTGTAGCCGGCCGACTCGATGGCGTCGTAGATATCGTCGAGCGACGCCTCGGCGGGGTTGTAGGTGACCGTCCCCTCGTCGGTCGCGTAGTTCACGTCGGCGTCGATCACCCCGGGCGTGTCCAGCAGCGCCGACTCGTTGGTCTCCGCGCAGTTCGCGCAGGACATGTCCGTGATCCCCACGGAGACCGTCTCGCTCGCCGCCTCGTAGCCGGCGTCCTCGATAGCGTCGTAGATCTCACGCAGGCTCGTCTCCTCGGAGTCGTACGTGACCGACCCCTCGTCGGTCGCGTAGTTGGCGTCGACCTCGGAGACGCCCGCCAGCGACCCCACCCGCTCCTCGATGGTTTGCGAGCAGTTCGCGCAGCTCATCCCGTGGAGTTCCAGCCTGGTCGTGCGCTCGCTCATGTTGGTTGTATATAGGGGCTACCCGTTCATGCGGTTTGTGCCTGTGTTTCGAAGGTAATCCCGACGGCAATTTTTCGATCCCAACTAGTTTCGGCGCTCAGTTGGCGGTTCGAACGTCAGTCGACCCGTCGAGCGTAGGTCACCTGTTTGGGTTCGAAACCGTTGTCCCGGTAGAACCGGCGGGCGCCGTCGTTGCCCCACTCGCAGGACACCTCGACGTAGTCGGCGCCCCGCTCGCGGGCGATCCGCTGGACAGCGTCGAGGGCGTCGCTGCCGTGGCCGCTGTCCCGATATTCGGGCGCGACGTACAGGTCGACGATCTCGACGTACTCCGAGTGGACCCGTGACGGGTGCTCACCGGAGCGGACGACGAGATAGCCGCCCTCGCCGTCGTCCACGGTGAGCAGATAGACCGTCGTGTCCTCGTCGGCCAGCAGGCCCTCGATCCCCGCCTCGGCGGGCTCGGGGCCGTCGTAGGCGACCTCGTTGAGTTCGTCGTACTGCTCCATCGCCGAGGCGAGGTCGTACCAGTACTCGGCGAGCGTCGCCACGTCGTCGCGGGTCGCTTCGACGAGTTCCATACGCGCCGGTCAAGCGGCGCCCGCATACGTGTTGTCCCGGGCCGGGTCGCGGTCCCACGCGTGAACGGGGTCCACGGCACGGAAACGAATTTGTAGGGCGGCCGAATACCGTCGGACAGGATGGACAAGGGCCCGAGGTCGGGCCGCGCCCTCCGACTCGCGTAGACCGCCGACGGCAGCGGCGGTCGCGCGGGCGGGGCGGGCTCGACCGGCTCGCCGGCTGTGCGCCGTCCGGACGCGCGTCCGAGTCGCTGTCGGACGCGTCTCTTCTCCGGGCGGTCGCGCTTTCGGTACCCGGTGCCGCGCTTCGCGGACAGCGGCGCCCGTCTCCTCGACGGCGTCTGTAGCGATACTCCCGAGGCGCGGCTCTGAGTCGGTCGACGACCGCCAGCCCTGCCGACCATCCGAATGCCACGCCACGCACGCCCACGACTGCATAGCCTCGATAACTGCCCGACTGTTCACCGCCCAGCCGTCCACCGTCCGGCCGCCTGCCGTTCGACCGCCCGCCGTTCGACCACACACCGTCCGGTACCGTTCCGCTCGCACACTCGCGACCGCGGCGCCGCCCGGGGAGGTCGCAGATGACCGCCGACCGGGAGCCGCTCGTCCTCGGGTCGAGAACGGACGCCGGCCCGGACCGGTTCGAGTTCCACACCGCCGACGGTGTCGCGGCGGCCGACGCGTTCTGCCCCGGCGAACTGCTTGCGCTCGAACACCTGTGGGGCCGCGACCTCGGGCGACTCCGAACGGTCGGCGCCCGCTACGGCGTCGTCGGCGTCGTCCTCGCCGACCGAGCGACGAGCGTCCGGATGACGACGGCGAGCGCCCGCGCGGCCGCGCTCTGCGAGCGCAACGCGGCCGAAAACGGCGCCGACGCGGCCGTCGAACTCGCGACCGGCCTCGCCTCGATAGACGGATCCGCCGACGAGCGCGCCGACACTGCCGTCTTCGTTCCCAGAGCGTACGCCCCCATCGAGGTCGGGATCCGGCGTATCCGATCCGCGCTCGATTCGCTGGTGAGCGGCGGGGCCCTCTATCTCGCAGCGAAGCCCGAGACCGGACTGGGCCGATACGAGGACGCGCTGGCCGGCGCCGCGACGACCGTCGAGACGGTCGCCGAGCGCGACGGCTGGTCGCTCTTGCGCGCCGAGGAGTCACCGGCGGCCGACGGTGGCCGCCCCAATCCACCTTTCGACCGGATCGACGCGACGGTCGACGGGACCGACCTCGAACTGGTGACCGCACCCGGGTTGTTCGCCGCCGGCGCCCTCGACGGCGGGACGCGCCTGCTCGCCGAGACGGCGATTGTCGAGGACGGCGACGCGGTCCTGGACCTCTGCTGCGGCTACGGCCCGCTCGCCGCCTGCGCGGGCCGCGCCGCCGACTGTTCGGTGTGGGCGACCGACGACGACGCGCTCGCGACCGCGGCCGCCGAGCGGACACTGGCCGCCAACGGCGTCGACGGTCGGGTCGTCACCGGTGACTGCACGGCCGGCGTCGCCCACGAGTCGTTCGACACGATCCTCTGCAATCCGCCGACCCACGCCGGGAGCGGGGTGCTCGCGGACCTCCTCCGCGGGGCCGCCGCCGTGCTCGCTCCCGGGGGTCGCTGCTGGGTCGTCCACCACCGGGCGCTCGACCTCGACGGGTACTTCGCGCCGTTCGACCGCGTGGAGACGGTCGCGACCGGCGCCGAACACGTCGTCCGACTGGCGAGCGACTGAGTCCGCCGGCCGGGCGCTCCGGCTTCAGCCCTCCGCGCCCTCCCGCAGCTCCTCGTACATCTCGACGAAGGAGGCCTCGCAGGACTCACAGCAGAAGTGGTAGGTCTCGCCGTCGATCTCGCGGGTCTCGCCCTCGGCGGTCACGGTGTTGCCGCACTCGTCGCAGGTCAGCGCCAGCTCGGCCTCGGCGACGGAGGGGCTCCACGAGCGGTCCGCGAGCAGCGACACCTCGTAGTCGCGCACGTCCTCCATGGGGACCGTCGAGTCGAGCAGCGAGAGCACGTCGCCCTCCGGGACGGTCGCGGTGAAGACGACGCGCTCCTCGGCGGTCGTGAAGACGTGCTCGACGGCGTCGGCGTCCCCGAGCGCGTCCGCGACCGCCGAGGCCGCCCGCGGTGTCACCCTCACGGTCACGAGCACGGGCGCGCCCTCGCGGAGCTTCGAGCGGTCCACGTCGACGGTGAACCCGCGGATGACGCCGATCTCTTCGAGGCGCTCGACGCGGTCGGCGACGGCCGGCGGCGACAGGTCGACGGCGTCGGCGATGTCCCGCCAGGAGCGGCGGGCGTCGTCGAGGAGGAGTCCCAGGATCGTCCGGTCGGTGTCGTCGAGGTCGCGCATACCACAGACGAGCGGGCCCCTGGCAAAACTGGTTTCGGCCGCTCGGCGCGCGCGAGCGGGCCGTCGCCGCAGGGCGACTGACTCAGGCCGCGCCGCTCGCGCTCTCGGCGGTCTCCCCGGGCGCGTCGACGAAGATGGTGCCCGCGACGCTCTCCGGGAGCGAGACGGTCTCGTCGGCCTCGACGAGCCGGACGGTCACCATGCCGATGGGCGCGACCTCCGCGACGACGAGTTCGGTGCCCGGCGTGATACCGGCCTCGTCGAGGTAGGCCAGCTCCTCCGGGTCGCGGTCGCGGACGCGCCGGACGACGACCGTCTCGTCCTCCGCACAGTCGTCGAGGGTGTCGCCGGCCGTCTCGTCGACCGGGTCCAGCGCGTCGGTCGGGATCGGGTCGCCGTGGGGGTCGACGGTCGGGTCGTCGAGCCGCTCGGCGACCCGGCGCTCGAACTCCTCGCTGATGTGGTGTTCGAGCCGGTCGGCCTCGTCGTGGACCTCCGCCCAGTCGTAGCCCAGCTCCTCGGTGAGGTAGGTCTCCAGCAGCCGGTGGTGGCGGACGACCTCCAGCGCCACGGTCTCCCCCTCGGGCGTCAGCCGGACGCCCTTGTACTTCTCGCGCTCCACGAGCTCCCGTTCCTCCAGCTTCTCCATCATGCTGGTCGCCGTCGGCGCCGTCACGTCCAGCAGCTCCGCGATGCGCGAGGTGGCGACCGGCTCCTCCCCCTCCCGCTGGAGCTCGTAGATCGCCTTCAGGTAATCCTCCATCTTGGCGCTGAGCATCACCCCGGATTAGACCCATCTAAACCTTAAGGGTGTTGCACCGAACGGTTGCACTATCGATCGGATCGACAGCCGGACCGATCGACGGCCCGTTCGGCCGCGGCGCGTCACCGACCGAGTTCGTAGAACTCGTCGTTCGGCCGCATGTCCGCGAGGTGGGCCATCCGGTTCGAGAGGTTGAAGAAGGCCGTGACGCTGCCGATATCCCAGATCGCCCGCTGCGAGAAACCGTGCTCGCGCAGTTCCTCGAAGTCGTCCTCGCCGACTTCGGCCTGGTTCTCGGTCAGCTTCACGGCGAAGTCGAGCATCGCCAGGTGGGCCTCGGAGACGTTCGCGGTCCAGTGGTTGCTCATCAACTGTTCGGCGATCTGGGGGTCGTCGGCGTAGATGCGGGCGAGCGCGCCGTGGGCGACGTTGCAGTAGAGGCAGTCATTGGCGCCGCTGACGGCGACGATTATCATCTCGATCTCCGCGCGGTCGAGTTCGGTGTGCTCGACCAGGGCGTCGTAGTACTGGAAGAACGCCCGGAAGTGCGACGGCCGGTAGGCCAGCGCGCGGAAGACGTTCGGGACGAAGCCGGCGTCGTCCTCTTCCGCGGCGATGCGCTCCTGGAGGTCGTCGGGCAGTTCGTCGACGTCGGGGACCGGGAACCGCGTCATCGCTGGGTCGCTCATACGGGATCGAGCGCCCGGCACGGCCTTCAGTGCTCGGGCGGCGAACGGCGCGAGCGTCCCGAGGGCGTAAGTACCGTGGCGAACAGAGCTACGAACGGCGATGTACAGGACCGGTCACTACGGGGCGGCGCTGCTCGTCTACGCGCCGGTCGGCGGCACGCTGCTGGCCGCCGGGTTCGACGCGGCGGCGCTGGTCGGCGGTGCGGTCGTCGTCGGGCTCTCCGGGCTCCCGGACGTGGACCAGCGGATCCCGTTCGTCGAGCACCGCGGCCCGACGCACACGGCGGGCTTCCTCGTCCTCGTGGGCCTCGCCGTCGGCGCCACCGGCGTCGCGCTCGGTCGAGCGGGCGCGCCCGGTACGGCCGCGGCACTGGGCGCGTTCGGCTTCCTCGTCGGCGGACTCGCCGTCGGGTCGCACCTGCTGGCCGACGCGCTGACGCCGATGGGGGTCACGCCGTTCCGGCCGTTCTCGGACGCTCACTACACGATATCGCTGACTCGCGCGGACAACGCGATGGCGAACTACCTCCTGCTCGGAGCGGGAGTACTGGTGACCGTCGCAACGGCGCTGGTGGCCGGGAGCTAGAGGAGGTCCTGGTCGTCGAGCTGCTCCATGATGTCGTCGACGAACGCGTCGACGCTGTCGTACGGGAAGTTGCCGCTGCCGAGCTTGGTGTTGAGCTCCATCGCGGTCATCGAGAAGTCGCCCGACTCGAACTTCGTGCCCGGCCCGTTCGGCAGCGCCGGCACCAGGTCCATCGGGCTGGAGATGGGGTAGTCCGCGCCCTCGAACGCCTCGGTGAACTGTTCGCGGAGGTCTTGCCTGTCAACCATACCCCTAGATGTCCGTATGACCGTAAAAAAGGTTCGAGATTCACATCTTCAAACCAGTTGCTCGTTTATCGCCCCGCCCCTCGCCCGTCGCTCCCCTGCCCGAACCCAAGATTCCTATCACTGGAGCGCAAAGTCGACCCATGACCGACGACAGACTGACGCGCCGGCGAGCACTCGCGGTGAGCGGGCTGGCGCTGACCGGAGGTCTCGCAGGGTGCGGGAGTGACTCTGACGGTGGCGGACCGGGAGGCGACCCGGCGAGCCCCGACGGCACGGCGACAGAGGGGCCGGGCGCGGACACCGACGGGGATACGGACGGCCCGACGGACGCCGGCGGATCCCCCACAGCCGGCGACGGCTCGCCGGGGACGGCCGCCTTCGAGGACCTGACGGTCCGGGCCGAGCGCGTCGCCTCGGGGTTCACCTCGCCGCTGGCGCTCGCCATCCCCGAGCGGGGGCGGCGCTTCGTCGTCGACCAGGCCGGCCAGATCTACCTGCAGGAGGACGGGAGCCTCCGCGAGGAGCCGTTCCTGGACGTGTCCGACCGGATGGTCGACGTGAGCGGCTACTCCGAGCAGGGGCTGCTCGGCGCCGCCTTCCACCCGGACTTTTCGGACAACGGGCGGTTTTTCGTCCGCTACAGCGCGCCGCCCCGCGGGTGGGTGCCCGACGACTACTCCCACACGTTCGTCCTCTCGGAGTTCCGCGCCGACCCGGGCGCGGCGACGGCCGACCCCGACTCCGAGCGGGTCGTCATGGAAATCGCCCAGCCACAGAGCAACCACAACGCCGGCGCCGTCGCCTTCGGCCCGGACGGCTACCTCTACGTCGCGACCGGCGACGGCGGGCAGGCCAACGACCAGGGCGTCGGCCACGTCGACGACTGGTACGACGCCGTCGACGGCGGCAACGGCCAGGACATCACCGAGAATCTGCTCGGGAGCATGCTGCGGATCGACGTGGACGGGGAGGGGTCGACGGCGGGGACCGCGACGGGCAGCGGGAACGGGAGTGCCGGCTCGGACGGCCCGGCCCGGAACTACGCGGTCCCCGACGACAACCCGCTCGTGGGGGGCGAGGGCCTCGACGAGCAGTGGGCCTGGGGGTTCCGGAACCCCTGGCGGTTCTCGTTCGGCCCCGAGGGCCGCCTGCTCGTCGGCGACGTGGGCCAGGGCGCCTGGGAGGAGGTGTCGGTCGTCGAACGGGGCGGCAACTACGGCTGGAACGTCAGGGAGGGGACCGACTGCTTCCGGGCCGACGACTGCCCGTCGGAGAGCCCGCGCGGTCGACCCCTTCGCGACCCGGTGATCGAGTATCCCCACGGCGGCGCGGCCGTGAGCGGCATCGCCGTCATCGGCGGGTACCTCTACGGCGGCGACGCGATGCCCGACCTCCAGGGTCGCTACCTGTTCGCCGACTGGCGAGCCGGCGGACGGCTGTTCGCCGCCCGCGAGGTCGACGAGGGCCTGTGGCCGACGACGACCGTCTCCATCGACGCGGACGAACAGTTCGGCCCGATGGTCCTCTCGTTCGGACGCAACCCGGACGGCGAGCTGTTCGTCTGTACCACCGCACAGGGACAGGTCACCGGCGAGAGCGGCGCAGTGTTCCGACTGTCGGGCGTGTGACGGCGTTTCGGCTGCCGGGGGCGTAGCAGCGGTCGGATCGGTGGGCGCGGAGCGGTCGAAGAAACGGTGAGCGACGGGGCCGCGGTCAGTCCGCGGTGACGGGCTGGCCGTGCTGGATGTCGGTGCCGAGCACGTCGAGGAACTCGGCGATCCACTCGGGGTGGTCGGGCCAGGCCTGCGCGGTGACGAGGTTGCCGTCGGTGACGACACCCTCGGCCCACTCCCCGCCGCTCGCGCGCACGTCTGCCTCCAGCGCCGGGTAGGCGGTGCAGGTTCGCCCCTCGACGGCGTCGGCGGCGACGAGGATCTGCATCGCGTGGCAGATGGCCGCGACCGGCTTGTCTTCGTCGAAGAAGTGCTCGACGGCGTCGATGACGGCGTCGTAGTTGCGGATGTACTCGGGGGCGCGGCCGCCCGGGAGGACGAGCCCGTCGTAGTCGGCGGGGTCGACCTCCGACAGGGTCGCCGTCAGTTCGAAGTCGTGACCGCGTTCCTCCAGGTAGGTCTGGTCGCCGCGGAAGTCGTGGACGGCGGTCTTGACCGTCTCGCCCGCCTCCCTGTCCGGGCAGACGGCGTCGACCTCGTGGCCGACCGCCTGGAGCGCCTGGAACGGTACCATTACCTCGTAGTCCTCCCCGAAGTCGCCGGTGATGAGCAGTAGCTTCGCCATGGTTGTGAACCCCCTCGGAGTCCACGTAGTGGTTGGTCTCCCGACAGCATAAGCGTATCTCGACCTGTCGGGATCCGGACCCGAGCGCGGTCGGTCCGGCGCGAGAGCGCCGTTCGCAGTTAATCGAGCAGCGCGGGCAGGTCGGCCAGCGAGTCGAGGACGGCGTCGGGATCGACCGCGCTGCCGGCGGCGTCGGCCCGGGTCGAGACGCCGGTGAGCACCAGCGCGGTGGCCATCCCGTGGTCGGCGCCCATCCGCAGATCCGTGTCGAGGCGGTCGCCGACGACCAGGCAGCGCTCGGCCGGGACACCGAGGCGAGCAAGTGCGTCCTCGGCGGTCTCGGGGGCGGGTTTGCCGAGCACTCGATCCGGTTCCCGCCCGACCGTGCGGGCGACGGCGCCGATGATCGCGCCCGATCCGGGGACGAACCCCTCGGCGGCGGGGATCGTCCGGTCGGGGTCGGTCCCGAGGAAGGCGGTGTCGTCGTCGATGCCGGCGAGCGCGTCGCGCATGTCGCCGTAGTCGAACCGCTCGTCCCACGAGGCGACGAACACCGAGGCCGCCCGCGGGTCGTCGACGAGGCGCTGGCCCGACTCCCGGAGGTAGTCGGCGAGCGAGTCCGACCCGAGGAGATAGGTGGGCTCGCCGGGATGGCTGTCGCGGAGGTAGTCCCGCGTGACCGTCGAGGCGGGGAGGACCGCCGACTCGTCGGCGTCGATCCCCATCCCGGCGAGGCGGTCGACGTACTCGGCGGGCGTCTTCGTCGGGTTGTTCGAGCAGAAGCAGACCGAGATACCGCGCTCCCGGAGCGCGGCGACCGCCTCGGCGGCGCCGGGGATGGCCCCCTCGCCGCGGTAGACCGTCCCGTCGAGGTCGAGGACGACCCCGCGGATGTCGTCGAACGTCTCGGAATCGGATGTGACGGACATCTAGTTCGGCCGGCGGTTGGGACCGTCACGGCAAAAGGGGGCCGGTCGTCGGGCGATGCCGCCCGGGGATGGTCTTCGGCGGTCAGCGGCCGGGAACCGCAGTCTCACCGCAGTTTCCGACCCCAGCGCGGACCGGCGCGTCGCGAGAGGACGACGCCGACGGCGGCGGCGACGAGGGAGACGCCCAGGGCGACGCCGACGGCGACGGTCGGCGCCTCGGTGTAGGCGAGCGCGGCGACGACCAGCGGGACGGCGACCGCCGCCAGCGCCGCGCCGAAGGCGACGAACAGCGGCGTGTCGAACAGTAGCTCGTTCGGTGAGAATCCAGTCACGTAGGCCGTCACGCCGAAGACGTAGACCGCGACGAGCGGGAAGACGACCGCGCCGACCGCGACCTGGACCGGCGAGAGCCAGACGAGCGACCCCACCAGGTAGACCAGCCCCGCGGGCACCGAGAGGACGAGGAACGCGGTCCGCTTGCCGGCGAACGCGGCCGACAGCGAGAGCGGCAGCCGTAGGTACTCCTCGGCGGAGTCGAACTGCGTGACCCAGCTGTAAGTCGTGAACGCACCAAGGCCGAGCAGGGTGCCGACGGCGATGCCGTAGGAGGGCGCGAGCGTCGTCGCCCGTGCGACCTCCCGGACGAGTAGGACGGTGACGCCGAACAGGACGCCCATCGAGAAGAGGACTTTCCACACCGAGCCCGACGAGCGGGCGACCTCCAGCAGCGTCCGCGTGGCGACCCCGTCGCGGTCGCGGATCGTGGACCGAACCCGTTCGTACCGCTGGGGCGCAGACCGCGCACCGCCGCTCTCGACCGGCTCGAACGCGAGCGGCCCGGCGACCGCCAGCGCGAGGGCGGGGCCGAACCCGGCGACCGCCGACCGGAGCGACGGGTCGAGGTAGAAGCCGTACGGCGAGAGCGCGACGGCGTCGAGCCGACCCGTGAGTATCCCGGCGGCGACCGCGAGGACGAGCGCGAGCACTGCCGCTCTACTCCGGGTTCCGACGCCGGTGAGGGTGAGGCTCGTCCCGACGCCGAGCGCGAACGCGCCGGTCGTCGTCAGCCACAGCAGGGCGACGCGAGCGGCCGGCTCGCCCGCCGAGAGCGCGACGGCGGCGTAGCCGACGGAGAGGGGGGCGAGGAACAGCGCCGAGTAGTACAGCAGGTCCTTGACCACGAAGACCGCGAGCAGGCGCCGCCAGGTGACCGGGAGCGTCCGCGCCGAGAACACGAGCAGCATCACGTCGCCCAGCACGTCCCGCAGCGCGTCGCGGCCCACGAGACCGATGGTGCCGGTCTGGAGCCCGAAGAAGAAGACCAGGCCGTGCAGCCCCGCCGCGACCGCGTCGATCGAGGTGCCCGCCACCGTCAGCAGCCAGACCCCGAGGCCGCCGAAGACGGCGATCACGAACGGGAACGCGGCGAACCGGTCACCGAACAGCTCCGCCTGGAGGCGCCACTCCTCGCGGATCATCCGGACGAGCAGCCGCGTCGAGAGGCCGCCCCGTCGGTTCGGCGTCGGCGAGTCCGTCGTCGGGTCCGCCGCGGTCGAGTCGGCGCCGCTCATGGGTCGGATCCGCCGGAGGGTCCCCCGGCCGAAGTCGCTGCCGGGCCGGCGGCGGCACCGCTCCCGGTCGCCGCCTCGGGCTCGACCTCCCGTCGGAAGTAGTCGAGCAGTTGCTCGCCGTCGTCGAGGTCGCGAGGGTCGCGCTCGGCGACGAGTTCGCCGTCGCGGACGATGCCGACGGAGGTGCACAGCTCCTCGGCGACCTCCAGAAAGTGCGTCGAGAGGAAGAGGGTGTTGCCCCGCTCGCAGTAGTCGCGCATGTGGTCTTTGACCTCGGCCTGCATGATCGGGTCGAGGTTGACCAGCGGCTCGTCGATGAACACGAGGTCGGGCTCGTGGATGAACGTCTGGGCGAGCATCACGCGCTGGCGCTCGCCCTCCGAGAGGTCCGTCGAGATTGTGTCGAGCGTGTCGGCGAAGCCCAGCCGGTCGGCCCACTCGGCGATGCGGTCGTCGACGGCCGACAGGTCGCGCACGTCGCCGACGAACTGGAGGTACTCCCGCGGCGTGAGGAAGCTCGGCGGGTCCTCCCGCTCGGGGAGGATCCCGACCGCCTCGCGGACGGCCAGCGAGTCGTCGACGGGGTCGTGGCCGAGGACTGCGGCGGTGCCCCCGGTAGGGTCGAGCTGGCCCGTGAGTATCTCGATGGTCGTCGTCTTGCCCGAGCCGTTGGGGCCGAGCAGGCCGAACAGTTCGCCCTCGGGGACCGACAGCGACAGCCCCTCCAGCGCCGTCACGTCCCCGTATCGCTTCGTCAGTCCGTCCGTCTCGATTGCGCCCATAGTGGTGTCCTCCGGCCGCTCGGCGGCCCGTCCGCCGGACGGCCCCTGTGTCTGGCGTACGTCTCGCGGCCGGTCCCTTAGTGGTTCTGGCGGGGCTGTCGACGTGGATATCCGGGCGCCAACCGCGGAGTCGGCTCTCAGCGCCAGTCGATCCCGGGCGACGGCGACTCGTCGGCCGCCCGCCAGGAGTAGGCCGGCTCCCAGCCGAGTCGCGCCTTCGCCTTCGCGTTCGAGAGGGCGGCCTGCTGGCCCTCCAGGTCGCACTCCGCGGGGAGTTCGCCCGCGACGGCCTCGATGATCTCGGCGGTCGGCTGGCCGAGGTAGTTCTCGTCGGCGACGCAGTGGTAGACCTCGTGGCCCGACTCGTCGGCGGCCAGCGCCGCCTCGACCATCCGGGCCACGTCCCGCACGTCGACGTACGACCAGAGGTTGCCGCTCAGTTCGCCCTCCTCCAGGTCGAACCCCTCGCGCTGCGGGCGGGCGCGCTCGGCCTCGGGCCCGTAGACGCTCGCCGGTCTGATGGTCGTGACCGGCACGTCGTAGCGCCGGGCGACCGTCCCGGCGACCACCTCGCCGCAGTACTTCGAGGCGCCGTAGGGGTCCTCGGGGCGACGCTCGTGGTCCTCCTCGATCGGCAGCGAGTCGGGCAGCCACGGCTCCTCGGCGAACAGCATCCCGTAGGCCGCCTGCGAGGAGGTCCAGACCACCTCGGCGTCGGCCCGCCCGGCCGCGACGAGCGCGTTGTACGTGCTCGTCGTGTTGTTCTCGAAGACGCGGGTCCCGGGGTCGTCCAGCGGGCCGGAGATTGCCGCCGCGTGGACGACCGCGTCGGGGTCGACCTCGTGGACCGTCTCCCAGGTCTCGCCCATGTCGGTCAGGTCGACGGCGCGGAACTGCGCGTTCGGCCGGTCGCCGTCGGGCCGGTCCAGGTCGACGCCGACGACTTCGACGCCGTCGTCGGCCAGTCTGTCGACGATCCACGCCCCGACGCCGCCGAGCGCACCGGTCACGACCGCGCAGTCGACGCCGTGGTCGAACTCGCCGGGTCCTGCGTGTGACATACGGTAGCGTGGAACGCCCTCCCCCGAAACCCTTTGGCCGAATTCAGTCGTCCGCCGGCGTCCCGCCCGGGCCCGGTCCGTCGGGGCGGGTGTCGGGGCCGGAATCAGGGCCGGAACCGCGGCCACGACCCTCGCGTCGGCGCCGTGCGAGCGCCCCGTAGAGCTCGTCGGACACCTCCTCGCGGATCTCCTCGGCCCGCCCGGCGTCGATGTCGACGGCCTTCGCGTCCTGGCCGGTGAGGCTCTGGGAGCCGGCGGTGTCGACGGTGACCGTCGCGAGGTCCCGCCGCCGCTGGAAGACCGTCTGGGAGCTGAAGACCGTCTGGACGCGGTGGTAGGGGACCACCTTCTGCCGGCGGACCCAGAAGCCGTTGCGGGTGATCACGTGTTCGTCGCCGAGCGCGTAGCCGCGGTTCTTCCACTTGTAGTGGGCGGCGACGGGGACGAGCGGCACGGCGACCAGCGGGACGTACCAGTACAGCCGGAAGTCGGTGAACGCCGTGCCGGCGTACAGCAGGGCGACGACGACGGCGAGCCCGATGGCGTAGCGGAAGCCGTAGCGCAGGCGCGCTCGCTTCGGCGGGCGTTCGAGCCCCGAGTCGTCGAACGGTTCGAGCGACCGCGCCAGCGAGACGACGCGGTCGCGCTCGGCGACGGGGATCGCCGACTGGGAGCCGTTCGACTCGCCGCTCGTCGGCGTGTAGCCCGCCGTCTCGATGGTCAGCGCGCCGTAGCCCAGCGCCCGCGCGAGGACGTTCTCCTCCAGCGTCAGCGTCTGGACCTTCGAGAGGGGGATCGTCCCGCGGAACTTCTGGAGCAGGCCCCGCTCGTAGCGCAGTTCCTCGTCGCCCCGGTCCAGCCGGAACCCGTAGTAGCGGGCGGCGTTGAGCACGCCCGAGGCGACCGCGAGCGCCGCGACGGCGGCCAGCGCCGCCAGCGGCCCGAGGAACGCGCCGACGAGGCTGTCGAGGCCGAACCCGTACTCCCACCAGTTGTCGGGCTGGGCCATCGAGACCGCCGACGGCGCGAAGATGGAGGCGCCGAAAAAGAGGAAGGAGGCGAGCCGGAGGTCCACCGAGATCAGCGCGAGGATCCCGAGCTCGCGGTCGGTGATCGAGAACACCGTCTCGAAGCGCTCCTCGTCGGTCGCGGTCGTCTCGCCCTCCTCGGCCTTCGCCGCGCGGCTCAGTCGGCTGATCTCCGACTGGAGCCGTTCGGCGTCGTCGACGCCGACGTACTGCAGTTGCGCCTCCGTCCCGCCGCCGCCGGCGGTCTCCAGGTCGACCTCGGCGATCCCGAGGACGCGCTGGACGACGTTCTGGCTGATGTCGACGTTCTGGATGCGTCGCAGCGGGATCTCGCGCACGCGCCGCGAGAGCACACCCGAGCGGATGTCGAAGGTGTCGGCGGTGAGTTCGTACTCGAAGCGGCGGTAGCGGGCGACGAAGTAGCCGACGAACGCCGCGATCCCGAGGACGATGGCGACGACCGCGCCGATCGCCAGCAGGCTCCGACCCGACCCGAACAGCGCCGACACGCCGCCCCCGCCGAAGATGAAGATGGCGACGACGATGCTGATCCCCTGCTGGGCGATCTGGTAGGGGACCGTCAGCGCGTTCAGCTTCTGTGGCCCCTCGATCCGGGGCGTCGCCGCCGAGGGACCGGCGCTCTCGGCCTCCTCGGCGGCGGCCTCGCCGACCGTCTCGCGGTCCGCGTCCGCCGGCCGGGCGTCGTCGGCCGCCGGGGCGTCGCCCGGCGGGATGTCGGCTGGCGAGTCGTCGGTCGGGCGGTCGTCGCTCATACTGCGTCTTCGTCCTCGGAGGCGATCGCGAGCCGTTCGAGCCGGGACTGCAGGTCCTCGGCCGTGTCGGGCGTGAGTCCGGGGATCGTCACGTCGGCGCCGCGGGAGCCGGCGGTGTAGACGACCAGCGTCGAGAGGCCGAGCACGCGCTCGAACGCCGAGCGGCGCGTGTCGATGTGCTGGACGCGCACGTAGGGCACCACGGTCTGGACCTTGGTGAGGACGCCCCGGGTGAGATACAGCGACTCCTCGCGGACGACGTAGCGCCACGACCGGTAGAGGAAGACGGCGCGCACGGCGCCGTACACCGCGAACAGGAGGAACAGCCCCGCTCCGACCGCGACGGCGCTTCTCGTCCGATCGTAGGGGAGGTACTCGGCCGCGACCGCCCAGGTGATGAACCCGGCGACCGCCGCAGTCAGGAGCGCGCCGAACAGCGGGCCGACGACCCACTCGATCCGGACCTTCGGGTGCAGCGTCCGCGGTTCGCCCGGCGTCTCGACGGACTCGGCGACCGGCCGGTCCGTCCCGTCGGCCGCCGAGCCGTCGTCGCCCGCCGGGGCTTCGTCGTCGACCGGCGACCGGTTCCTGTCTGTCGCCGGGTCGTCGGCCGTCTCCGTGTCGGCGGCGTCGCCCTCTACGGATTCCGCGTCCGCGGAGACGCCCTCGGCGGGCGGCGCGGCGCCGTCGGGGGGCGGGTCCGCCTCGTCGCCGTCGTCGCGGGGATCTGTCATCGCCTCAGTCGTGGGCCGGGCGCGGTTTAGTGGTATCGGCCCCGTACGCGGACCGCTCCGGCCCGCCGATCCGCAGTTCTCACTCGTGACCGGACACCCGGACCGGTTCGTACGGCTCCTCCAGATACTCGGTGTCGGACTCCGACAGCGAGATGTCCAGCGCCTCGACGGCCTGTTCGAGGTGTTCGATACTCGTCGTGCCGACGATCGGCGCGTCGACGGGCTCCTTGTCCAGCAGCCACGCCAGCCCGATCTGGGCCATCGTCGCGCCGTACTCGTCGGCCAGCTCCGCGACGCGCTCGTTGATCTCCTTCCCGCCCCCCTCGAAGTAGGGATGTTCCCGGGCGTAATCGTCGGTCTCGCCCCGCGTCGTCGCGTCGTACTCCTCGTGCGGCCGGGTGAGATACCCGCGGGCCAGCGGACTCCAGGGGATGACCCCGACGTTCTCCTGCTCGCAGTACGGCAACATCTCCCGCTCCTCCTCCCGGTAGAGGAGGTTGTAGTGGTTCTGCATCGTCTGGAACCGTTCGAGCCCCAGCCGCTCGCTCGTGTGCAGCGCGTCGGCGAACTGGCGGGTCCACATCGACGAGGCGCCGACGTACCGGACCTTCTCGCGGCGGACGGCGTCGTCGAGCGCCCGCAGCGTCTCCTCGACGGGCGTGTCGTAGTCCCAGCGGTGGATCTGGTAGAGGTCGACCGTGTCCATCCCCAGCCGGTCGAGGGAGTTGTCGAGTTCCTGCTCGATGGCCTTCCGCGAGAGTCCGCCCGAGTTCGGGTCGTCGTCGTCCATCTGGAAGAAGCCCTTCGTCGCGACGACGCTCTCCTCGCGGTGGCCCTCCAGCGCCTTCCCGAGGACCCGCTCGGACTCGCCCCGCGAGTACATGTTCGCGGTGTCGAAGAAGTTGATGCCGAGGTCGCGAGCGCGCTCGACCAGTTCGATGCCCTCCTCCTCGTCCAAGACCCACTCGCGCCAGTCCGACGAGCCGAAGCTCATGCACCCGAGACAGATGCGGCTGACCTCGACGCCGGTCGATCCCAGTGTGGTGTACTCCATACGCCAGGGATGGCGCCGCGGCGCAAAAAGGTGGGTTCCCCGGGTGCTGTCGCCGGCTCTCCCGGCGGGTACCCGGCGAGCGGGCGCCGGCAGACGCCCGGAACTGCCGCTGTCGACGGCTCAGAGCCCTTCGGGATCCGTCCGCGCAACGAGCCGGCGGGCGCCGACGAACAGGACGACCGCGGCGACGGCGTAGGCGGCGACGTGGAGCGTCGTCGTCGCCGTCGGGCTGTCGACGGCGAGTTTCGCGACGGTCGTCGCCGGGTGCTCGGGGACGAACGTCAGCAGGCCGAACCCGAAGATCACCAGCACCGAGTACAGTAGCTGTGCCTGCCGGCGTTTCGCTGTCAGGACGCCCAGCGAGAGCCCGAGGGTGACGACCAGCGTCGTCAGCGCGGTCACGACGAGCAGGATCTGGGGAACGTTCGACACGGCGATGCCGTTGAACCCGAGCAGGCCGATCCACAGCGCGGCCTGGGCGGGCGCGATCAGGATCATCGCCAGCGCCTTCCCGTCGACGATGTCGACCAGCGACAGCGGCGCGACCCGCAGCAGTTCCAGCGTGCCGCGCTCGATCTCCTCGGTCAGCGCGTCGACGGCGACGGAGCCGCTGATGAACGGGGGGAGAAACAGGAGCAGCGGGACCAGCACCGTGTAGGTGAACCCGAAGTAGGGGCTGGCGTCCACGTCCTCCGGCAGCGGCACCGGCGAGTTGTCGAGGTGGTCGGCGCGGGCGATCCGCTCGGTGCGCTCGACCGATTCGAGCAGGGTCCGGACCTGGTCGACGATCAGCGTCGTCTCGATGCTCTCCTGTGGGGCGATCACCGCCACGTCGATCCGGTCGCCCGAGTCCGTCGCCAGCAGCGTCGCGTGGACGCTCCCGTCGTGGTAGGCGTCGCGAGCGGCGTCGGGGTTCGGGTAGACGATCGCGCGGACGCCCTCCTGGTCGTTGGCCGCGCGGACGAGCGCGTCGTCGTGCTCGCCGGCCACGCCGACGACCACCTCGCCGGCCGAGACGGACCCGGGGCTGTACAGCGACGTGAGCCCGACGACGAGGAACGACGAGAACGCGGCGACGAACAGCTGGATCAGCAGCGCGAGGACGATCGTCTTCTCGCGGCTGAGCGAGGCGAGGTCGCGCTTCGCGATGGTGAGTCGCGGGTCGGCGAGCAGCGACCGCACCGCGGCGTCGTCGCCGTCGGACGGTTCGCCGTCGCTCGGCGCGTCGACACTCGGCCCGTCGCCGGACTCGGCGGCCGCCGACCCCGGCTGCGGGGCGGGCGCGTCCTCACCGGACAAGGGTACTCACCACCGTCAGGTTGTAGGCGACGTGAACGACGACCGCGACGGCGAGGGCGACCGCGTACGAGCGCGGCCCCCGGCGCGCGCCGAGCGCCGATATCGACGCCGTGACGACGTGCAGCGCCAGCGGCGCCAGCAACAGCGCCCCGACGAGCAACGGGAGCGGGACGCCGGTCGCCACGAGCGCCTGCTCGCCCATCGCGGCCTGGCCGACGGGGAGCGTCTGCAGGTCCGCGAGCCGGACGATCAGCGTGAGCTTCTCCGCGAGGAAGAAGCCCAGGCCGCTGAAGGCGCCGACGACCAGCGCCGTCCGCAGCCGGTCGTCGAACAGCGCGTGGGCGTAGCCGGCGTAGACGTGCAGGCTCTTGGCGAGTTCCTCGACGACCGCGATGCCGACGAGCAGGGCGACGACGATGACCCCGACCGGGATCTCCGCCTGCCAGAGCGGGTACGCGAACGCGACGACGACCAGCTCCGCCACGAGGACGAACGGCAGCAGGACCGCGGTCACGAGCGCGACGCTGCGGCGCCGTTTGATCGGCCCCGCCAGCGCGTCGAGCACCTTGTAGGGGATCGGCCGCTGGGTGAACATGTCCTCCTCGCGGTAGAGCCCCGCACCCAGGCCGAAACAGACCAGCGCCGTCAGCGTCGGCGGCAGCGTCGAGAAGACGAACTGGCCGAGGCCGATGGCCTGGCCCTGCAGGTCCCGGACCACGAGCGTCAGCGGCGAGATGAGCGCGATGGGCGTCACGTCCGTGAAGATCGCCGGGACGAACGCGTAGGAGGTGAGCGTGACGGTGATCGTCACCGTGACGAAGGTCAGCTCCTTGAACGACCGGGCGAACATCGCGCCGAGGAAGGTCGCGGCGAGGAAGAGCAGCGCCAGCGGGACGATGGCGAGCACGGAGACGACCGAGCCGGCCAGCCCGAGTCCGGCCTGGAGCGCGACGGTGATCGCCGCCGCGACGCCGATAGCGGCGGCGAAGTACGGCAGCGTCTTCCCGACGATGATGTCCCCGCGGGAGACGGGCGCGACCAGCAGGAGTTCGCCCCGGCGGTTGATCCGCTCGCTGAGTATCGTCGACCCGTAGGCCTGGATGACGAAGTTCAGCGGGAGGACGAACACGAACGCGAGCACGAGCGACCGGAAGGGGAAGGGGGGCGTGATGTCCGACGGCGCGCCGGTGGAACTCCCGCCGGTCAGCCGCGCGCCGATGCTCGACCCGGCGACGTTCGAGCCCTCGCCCGGCCGCGTGACGCCGCCGGAGCCGTCGCCGCCGTCCCCGCCGTCGCCGGAGTCACCGCCCGCCGACCCGTCGGTCTCGTCGGCGGCGCCGTCCGCGGAGTCACCGCCGGATCCGTCCCCGCCGTCGCCCTCGCCGGCCGAGCCGTCGCCGTCCCCGGCCTCGTCGTTCTCGTCGGTCTGAATCGGGATCGTCTGTGTCTGCGCGGCCGTGACGCGGGAGGATTCGCGGTCGACGTAGGTCAGGTTCACGACGACGGGGAACGCCGCCGACTGGTTGTCCTCGGTGTCCATGATCCCGTCGTTGTACCGCTTGACGGTCGACCGCAACTCGGAGACCGCGGCCCGGCCCTTCGTCGAGTCGGCGTACTCGCGGACCTGGGGGCCGACGACCATGACCTCCTGATAGCCCGCCTCGACGGCCGCCGAACTCGGGTCCTGCACCCGGAAGGTCGGGTCGAGGTAGACGGGGTCGTAGAGGGGGTCCTCCTGGACGACGCCGACCCGGTAGATCCCCTGGTCGAGCGCGACCCCCTGGCTGACGGCGACCGGGGCCATCGCGCCCAGCCCGAGCACCGCCAGCAAGGCGATGGCGGCCGTCCGCCGGTCGACGCCGCCGGCGTTCTTCGTCACCTCCCAGCGGGCGATCCGGGCGACGTTCTCGACGCGCGTGCGCAGCCAGCGGGCGAGTCGGCGACTGCGGGAGGCGTCGCTCTCGGTCCCGGAGTCCCCGCCGACCGGCGGCTGGCCGCTCACGGCCGCGGCCCCGAGGTCCGCTCGGCCTCGGGGTCGGACTCGGCGACGTTGAGGAACACCTCTTCGAGACTGGACTCCTCGGTCCGGATGTCGACGACCTCGCCGCCCGCGGCCTGGGCCGCCTCCCGGGTCTCGTCGACCGCGTCCATGCTCTCGACGACGCGCCGGTAGTGGCCGTTCTCGCGGGCGCTATCCGGCACTTCGACGGTCGTGTAGACGTGGTACTCGGTCCGGCCGTACTCCGCCTGGAGTTCGTCCAGGTCGCCCTTGGCGACGATGCGACCCTCGTTCATGATGGCGACGCGATCGCAGATGCTCTCGACGTGGTAGAGATTGTGCGCGCTGAAGACGATGGTCTTGCCCTGCTCGCCCAGCTCGCGCGTGAAGTCGATGATGTAGTTGGTCGTCAGCGGGTCGAGGCCGCTGCCGGGTTCGTCGTAGATCAGCACGTCGGGGTCGTTGATGAGCGACCGCGCGATGGCGACCTTCCGCTTCATCCCCTTGGACATGTCCCCCAGCGGGCGGTCGCGGTGGTCGAGCTCCAGCCGTTCGAGCGTGTCGTGGATGCGCCGGTCCGCGACGCCCTCCGGCACGTCGTACAGATCCGCGAAGAAGTGCAGGTACGAGACCGGCGTCATCTCCTCGTACAGCGGCGACTCCTCGGGGAGAAAGCCCAGCCGCTGGCGCATCTCCGTCTCGCCAGCGTCGTAGCCAGCGACGGAGACCTCGCCGTCGGTCGGTTCGACGAGGCCCGCCAGCATCTTCAGCGTCGTCGTCTTGCCGGCCCCGTTCGGGCCGATGATGCCGAAGACCTCGCCCTCCTCGACCGTGAACGTGCTCCCCTCAACCGCGACGAAGCCGCCGTACTCCTTGCGCAGGTCGCGGGCCGTGATCATTCGACCGACCCTTGCGGGTGGGGGATTGTATAGGTTCGTCCCCCGTTATCGGATCTGGGGATGGCACGAACGACCAACTGTGGGGCTCTCGGTGCCCGTGACGGACGGTTACGGTGCGGTCGGCGCGCGCTGTCGCGACTCTCGTGTCGCGACAGCACCGCGCGAGGGATTCGCGACTCGTGTGTCGCGAATCGGCTGGGGAGGCTCGTGGCCCCCTGCGGTGCGGTTGCGGTGCCGTGCGGTTGCGGCGCCTGGCGGACTGAACGGGCGAGGCGCGCTCGCGTGCAGTTTAGTCGCCTGAGCGGGCACTATCCGCGCGGGCGGTGCGGAGAGCGCGGATATCCCGCCTCAGCGACCGCGAGCGCGGCGAGGGCTTTCACCGCCTGCTGTCGAGTACGGTCGAGACGACTGCTAGCGAGCGCGTCGAAGGCTTTCACCGCTTGCCGCCGAGCCAAAACGAGTCGATCGCGAGCGATCGGCCCCAGTCACAGACTCCGTCTACTCATCCGGGCGGGGCATCGCTTCGAGCTCACGGATCTCGGGGGTCTTCTCGACGCGCTCGTACTGGCGTCGCCACGCCTCCGCGGGGAACAGGCCGTTGCGGTCGAACAGTTCCCGGGCCGCCTCCGTCACCCGGTAGAACTTGTAGGGGTAGCCCCGGGTCCGCTGGCCGGCGGGGACCGTCAGCTCCTCGACGACGCCCGCCTCCGCGAGGGTCTTCAGGTGGTTGCGGATGGTGTCGGCCTCCAGGCTGGGGTTGGTGTAGTCGAGCTCGTCGACGCTGGGCGCGCCCTTCGGGTGGCCGACCACGTCCGCGACGATGTTCGCCCGCGTCTCGTCGGTGACCCGCTGGAGCGCGAGCCACGGGTCGAACGCGTCGGTCGCCCCGTCAGCCCCGCCGTCGCTCGCCTCGACCGGTTCGGGCCTCATACTCGCCCGTACGACCCCCGCCGGCATAAACACTTGGACGCTGAGCGCGAGTAATTCTCGACTGTTCGTCGAACGATCGCACGACCGTCGCTCCGACTGTCGGAAGACACTTGCCACCCCCGGGAGTCGGGCCGGCATGGTCGACGACGGGAACGCGTCGGGGGACGCGAGCGGCGAGGCGGGAGCGGAGCGGCGAGGGGAGTACGTCGACGGCGTCGACGGCGGGGAACTCGTCGACACGAGCCCGGACTCGCTGACGCTGACGCCGGAGCAACACGAGCGACTCAAGACGCACCTCCACGGGGACCGGCTGAACGAGATCGAGTACAGCGACCGGCGGTACCTCGTCGTGGGACGGGGCGGCGACGGCGGCCCGGGGCGGCGCCGCCGGCGGGCCCGGGACCTGCTGGACGACCGCCGCGACGCGACGGCCTTCATGCTGGAGGACTTCGGGCTCTCGGGCGAGGAGATCGACCTGTGGGCGCCCGCCTTCGAGATCCTCTGCGAGCAGGCGACCCACGTCGTCGGCGTCCTGGAGGACTTCGACGGCGGCCACGTCTGGGAACTGGGGTACCTCTACCACGAGGGGAGCCGCGTCCGCGACGCGCTCTGGCTGCTGAAGCGGACCTACGAGAGCGACGAGCGGCGGCGCGAGCGCTACGACAACGGGATGGCCGCCGCCCACCTCGCGGCGCTCGAACGCGCGGCGGGCGACCGCGTCGTCCGCTGGCGCGACGAGTCGGACCTCCGGCGGGCCGTCGGCGAGATCCCCTGACGGCGATCCCGGGCGCCGCTCTCGCGACACTTCCACCCCGACACCCAAGACCGGGCGGCCCCAACGGGCACACATGGCACTGCCGCGGATCGAGCGAACGCCCGACGGACGGCGG
Organism: Halosimplex halophilum; assembly: GCF_004698125.1. NCBI lineage: Archaea > Methanobacteriati > Methanobacteriota > Halobacteria > Halobacteriales > Haloarculaceae > Halosimplex > Halosimplex halophilum. Next base: position 653,182 of record NZ_ML214297.1, on the reverse strand, counting down.
CTGGTCGTGGACCGCGTCGTCGGCGCGGACGCCGGGGCCGCCTGGACGGTCCTGACCGACACCGAGCGGTGGCCCGAGTGGGGCCCGAGCGTCACGGCCGTCCGGTCCCGGGACCGCTACATCGAACCCGGGTCGAGGGGGGAGGTACAGGTCGCCGGCGGCCCGTGGGTCCCCTTCGAGGTCGAGACGTGTGCGGACTACCGCTGGACGTGGCGCGTCGCGAAGATCCCGGCGACCGGTCACGCGGTCACGCCGCTGGGCGACGACCGCTCGCGGGTCGCCTTCGAGATCCCGCTGCTCGCGGGCGGGTACGCCGTCGTCTGCCGCCGGGCGCTCGACCGGATCGCGTCGCTCGCCGAGCGCGACGAGCTATCGAAGCGGTAGGACAGTTCGCGAACAGTGTGACCGGGGTCGTCGTCAGACCGACTTCTCGAGGCGTACGTCGGTCACTTTGTGGATGTCCTCGCCCATGCCCTCGCCGTCGCAGTCGTCGCTGGGGCATCGATAGTGCCAGCCGTCCTCGGTGGCCGTTCGCTCCGCGAACCGCTCGCCGCACTCGTCGCAAAAGAGGTCGCCCTGCGAGCACGTGTCCCGGTGGAGTTCGAGTTCGAGCTCTGTACTGAACGTGCGTTTGCAGTTGCGGCAGACGTGGGTCATGATCGGAAGTTCGGGATCGCTCCATATATCAACACCGGAACGTTCACGTCCGCGGGAACCGCTCGCGCGATGGCGCGAACCGCGGGACGGCGGCCGGTAACCTCGGACAACCGGGGTGATCAACTCTCCAGAACCGGCGCCGTCCGGCGGTCCACACCGGCGGCACGAACTGCGGTCGCGAGCGGGGGAGGGAGGTTACCGGGTGTCGATGTCGTCCTCGTCTTTGAGGATGCGGGTCTCGGCCTCGCCGCTGGAGACCTCGTTGACGAGGTCGTAGAACTCGTTTTGCATCCCGGCGGGGAACTCGACGACGCCGACCCAGGAGCCGTCGGGCTGCCACTCCTCGCGTTCGAGGTCGCCGAACTCGCGGATCTGCGCCTGGCCGCTGCCGGCGTAGTCCGGCGGCAACTGGGCGGCGACCTTCACGGTGTCGAAGCGGATTGGGATCACCGGCCGCAGCGCGTCGAGCGCCTCGTCGACCTGCTGTTCGACGGGCTCCATCGGGTCGACCTTGAAGTCGGCCTCCTCCAGGGCGCTCTCGATGCGGTCGGGCGGGTGGGGCGCGTCGTCCATCTGCGGGTTGACCGCGTTGCGCGTGATGCGGTTGACCAGCTCCTTGTGCTTGCGCTCCTGCATCTCCTTGCGCTGCTCGGCGGTGATCTGGATCTCCCCGCGTTCGACGACCTCGGGGATGATCTCCAGCGGGTCGGTGGTGCCGAACACCTCCTCGAGCGCGTTCTCCGGCGGGCGGTCCCCGCGGGAGGCGTTCTCGAAGACGTCCTCGGCGGCGATCACGTCCTCCAGGTCCCCGTCGAACTCGCCGCGCTTCATGGCGAGGGCGGCGTCGGGTTCGACGAGCACTTCGAAGCGCTCGCCGTGGGACTCCAGACGCGCCGTCACGGCCTCGTCGAGCGATATCATACCCGGAGGTAACACCGTGTGGGTAAAAAGGTGTGTGGGGCCCGACTCCGCGCTGGCGACCCCGCGGCGGCGGGCCGCCCGGCCGAGCCCGGGAACGGGCGCCGACCGCGAACCGTGTTACTCCTCGCTGTCCGCCTCGTCGTCCTCGTCCTCGACGGCAAGCAGGTCGAGCTCGTCGAGGTGCGATTCCTTCTCGGCGTCGCTCATCTCGGTGAACGTCTCGTCGTCGACGCTGATGGTGGCGATGCCGATGCCCTCCGGGGAGAGCTCGCCGTCGTTGACCGACGCGAGCGCCTCCAGGGCGAGGCCGACGCCGCCGTCGAGGTCCATCTCCTCGTCGTAGTTGTCCTCCAGGTACTCCCGGATGTCCCCGCGGTCGGCGCCGACGGCCAGCGCCTTCCACTCGTAGGGCGTCCCCGACGGGTCGGTCTCGTAGAGGCGGGGCTCGCCGTTGGCGATGCCGCCGATGATGAGCGCGACGCCGAACGGGCGCGCGCCGCCGACCTGGGTGTACTGCTGGATGTGGTCGGTGACGGCCTTGGTGAGCGTCTCGACGCCGATGGGCTCGCCGTAGCGCAGCTGGTTGACCTGCGCCTGGCGGCGGGCGAAGTCGATGAGCTGGCGCGCGTCGGCGACGTGGCCCGCGCTGGCGATGCCGATGTGGTCGTCGGCCTTGTGGATCTTCTCGACGCTGGAGCGCTCCATCAGCGGCGAGCGGATGCGCTTGTCCACCGCCAGCACGACCCCGTCAGCTGTTCGGACGCCGATACTCGCCGTGCCGCGCTTGACGGCTTCGCGGGCGTACTCGACCTGGTAGAGCCGACCGTCCGGCGAGAAGATCGTGATCCCTCGGTCGTACGCCTGCTGTTGCGATTGTCCCTGCATATTTATAGATCGAGTTCGGTCGCCCCGACGAACGCGTCGTCGGCCCGCACGTCGATTCGGCCGCCGCGACCGACGGCACGCCGCTCGGCGTTCTCGAAGACGACGTTTCTCTGGTCCGTTGGTTCCGGCGGGCTCCGTATATACTTTTCTTCACAGGCCCGCACCGTGCCGCTAACCCCCCGCACGCGGACGCCCACCTCCGCCCCGTCGACCCCGTCCAGACAGGCCAGCACTGCCCGCGCGCGGTCGACCTCCCCCCGCCGCGCCCGTACGATGGCGTGGCCCGCTCCCGCCTCGAAGCCGAACCGGACCACCGACAGGTCCGCCTCGGCGCTCCCGGCGTCGCCCACGAGGTTCTGCGCCGCGAACCACAGCTCCCGCTGGAACGCCCGCCGACCGATCTCCGCGTCGGGCCACCCCTCCAGCCCGACCGCCAGGTAGCGCCACCGCGGCTGCAGGTGTTTCGGGAGGTGTTTCACGACTCCTCACCCGCCTCCGACGCCCGCTCGGCTTCCGACGGTCCCGTCCCTCTCCGGCCGCCCAGGGGTACCACGCGCTGGGCGACGAGCACGCCCACCTGGTCGTGGACCCGCTCGACCGCCGTCACCGGGTAGTCGGCGTCCGTGAACGCGTCCGCGAGCGCGCCCACCGTCGCCGGGTCGTCGACCTCGGGGCTGTAGAACGGCTCCTCGGGGTCGGGGCCGTCGAAGAACATCACGTCGCCCAGGACGATCCGCCGCGGTCCGAGGTCGGTGATCACCTCGATGGCCTCCCGTTTCTCCCCGTCCGAGAGGTGGTGCATCGCGAAGTTCGTCGTCACCACGTCCACGTCGGCGTCGTCGGGGACGGCGGGCTCGCGGAACCGCCCCTCGCCGAACTCGACGTTGGAGAGCCCGCGGTCGTCGGCCTTCGAGCGGGCCTCGTCGAGCATTCCCTCGCTGATGTCGCGGCCGATCACCCGCTCGGCCTCCTCGGCCAGCGGGAGGGCGATCGCACCCGTTCCGGTCCCCAGGTCGAGGACGGTGTCGCCCGGGCGGGGGTTGGCGTGCTCGACGACCAGCGACGCGCAGGCGCGGTACTCGTCGCTCTTCGAGTCGTCGTACTCGCCGGCCTTCTCGTCGAAGCGGGCGGCGTGCTCGTCGATGGAGCGTTTCATACCACCGCGTTCGCCCCGCGGGGGCAAGAACGCCTCGCTCCCGGCGGGAGGCTACCGGTCGTCGCTATCGGGCGACGCCTCCCCGTCGCCGTCGAGCGGCATCGCCTCGTCGCTGTCGTCGTCCGTGGACACCCGGTAGACACCGGGTTCGACGAACGCGTCGCTCGTCAGCCGGCGGTTGCGGTCGGCGATCCGGCCCCACTCGGCGAGCCCCGCCCGCACCTGCTGGGCGTCGAACCCGAGCACCTCGCCGACCGCGGCGAGTTCGCGGGGCGCCCGGAGCTGCAGGTGACTGCGCGGGTCGGCGCTGACGACGTAGGGGGCGTCGCAGGCCTCGACGATCTCCCGGAGTTTGCGCAGGTCCCGGATCGCCTGGACCCGTCGGCCGCCGTCGGCCCGCAGCACCCGCCGGAAGGAGAACTCGAAGCGGACGCCGTTCTCGGCGGCTGCCTTCGCGAGGACGTGGTTCACGTCGCCGTCGCCGACCATCGGGTGGGCGAGCACGTCGACGGCCGGCTGCTCGACGGCGAAGCGGTTGATCGCGGGCGTCCCGCCGTGGACCGCCACCACCGTCTTCGACCGGCGGTGGTTGCCGACGAATCCGCTCGCCCGCGAGGGGTCCTCGGCCCGGATCTCGACGCCCTCGACCACCTCGACGCCGTACTGGTCGGCGATCTCCTCGGCGTCGAACTCGGCGGGAGCGTCGCCGTGGTTGCGGACGACGACCCCGTCGAAGCCGTACTCGGCGGCGGTCAGCGCGTGGCGGGCGACGGTCGCCTCGCCGTCGGAATGGGCGTGGACGGCCTCGAAGGCCGAGTCGTCCGCCCTTCGATCCGTGTCGCTCATCGCGCGCTCAGAGCGCCTCGAAGACCTCGCGGGCGTTCTCGACGGCCTTGGGCTTTTTGGCGGGGTAGGCCTCGACCTTCGAGCGGAAGGTGATGCCGTCGCCGCGCTCGATTTCGCCGCGGAACGCCGCCTGCTTGTCCAGCGTCAGGTAGAAGGCGCAGTTGTCGTCGACCCGCTCGTCGAGCTCGTCGACGACGGCGTCGAGGTCGCCGAGGTCGCCGAGCGCGTCGAGGACGTGGCGGATCTCGTCGGCGCGCTCGACCCGTGCCGAGAGGACGACGATGCGGTCGCCGTGGTGGCCCTCCGAGACCGCCCGCTCGACCTCGAAGTCCTCCGGGAGGAAGGTCCGCAGCGCCGACTCGACGCGCTCCTCGTCCTCGGTGACGTAGCAGAACGCGCGCAGGTCGACGTAGTGCAGCGGGACGGAGGGCATCGGGCGGCTTACTCCTCGGCGGCTTCGAGGCTGTCCTCGGAGACGCCCGCTTCCTGGCCGTCCTCGAAGGAGACCGTGTAGTTCTCGTCGCCGAACATCGTCTCGACGACCTGCGTGATCGTGCCTTCTTGCCCGTCGTACTCGCTGTGCTCGTCGTGGAGGATGACGCGGTCGTCCTCTTCGAATGCCATGGGCGGCGATACTCGACCGCCCGTCAAAAAGGGATTGATCCGTCCCACGCGAGGGCGCTCGGGGCCCTCGCCGGCGGCCGCGGTCGTCCGCTCGCGGGCTCCCCGTCGCCCCTCGGCACCCTCGATACTCCACCGATACCCCACCGGGGTAGCCCGGGGCAACTGGCCAGGAGGTCGAAAACTTATGCCGGTGACCCGCGAACGTGTGGCCATGACCGAGCGAACGCGCGCAGGCCGGCGGAAGCGTTTGCCGAGCGGACCCCGCCCGCCGACACCGCCGCGATGACGGCCGTCGACAACCTCTGGTACCTCGCCACCGAGGCCCGCCAGGCAGCCGAACAGGTGTACCACCGCTTCGCCGACGAGTACGACGACTTCGTCGAATTCCGGACCACCCGGACGGTCTCCCGGGAGCGCTTCCGGACCGTCGCCGAGCGCATCGAGGCCCAGGGGCTCCCCTACGGCGCGCACACGCTCGCCTACCGCCCCTCGGGCGAACTCCTGCTCGTCAAGCAGGCGGCCATCGACACCTGGGTCCTCCCCGGCGGCGAGGTCGAACCCGACGAGTCCGTCCGCGAGGGCGCCCGCCGGGAGCTCGGCGAGGAGGCGGGAATCGACGTGTCCTACGACGGTCTCGGGGTCCTCGGCGAGGTCCGCTTCCGCGGCGACGGCCACGAGACGTGGGGCGTCCTCCCCATCTTCGAGGGCGAGGCCGAGTCGACCGACCCCGAAGTCGCCGACCCCGACGGCGAGATCACCGACGCTCGCTGGTTCGACGAACTGCCCGAAAACACCCGGGATCGGTCGGTCCTCCGCGAGTGGCGCCAGAAACGGTTCGGCGAGTGAGCGGTCGCCACGTCGGGTCGGTGGCGGCGGGCTGGACCGCCGAGCCGAGAGAGAGTCGCCGCTACTCCGGGCCGAACTGCTCGCCGTCGCGGGCGTCGGCACGCATCCGCCGGACCGTCGCGCGGGCGTTGCTGGCGTCGTAGCCGAACAGCACCGACTCGGCGTACTCCTCGGCGACCTCCGTCGCGTGGACGAGGTCGTCGATGTCGACCTCGACCGCGTAGAGCTCGATCGAGAACGGCGAGTCGAGTTCGTCGACGAACCCCTTCGCGAGGATCTCCAGCCAGTAGGTCGTCGAGTAGGCCATGTCGTACAGCGGGACGACGAACTCGTCGACGTACTCGGCGAGTTCGTCCACGTCGAGTCCCGCGCGGTCGTAGATGTGTCCCGGGTAGGGGTCGGGGTAGAGCGTGAGATACAGGTCGCCGGGGACGCGCTCGCGGGCCTCGGCGACGAACTCGGTGATGACCGACGCCCGCCAGGCGCGCCAGTCGTCGAACTCGCTGGCCGCGAAGGTCTCCTCGCAGCGGTCGCAGTGACAGTACTCCTCGCGGGGGAAACCCACGTCGTCGAGGCGCACGTCCTCGTTCGCCTCGGCTGCGTCTTCGATTATCTCCAGCAGGCCCTCGCGGTAGCGCTCGTGGGTGGGACAGACGTACGCCCAGTCGAAGTACGGGCGCTCGCGGGTCGCCTGTTCGCCCTCGTCGCTGACGGGGACCAGGTCGGGGTTGTCGGCGGCGGCCTTGTTGTCGCCGAAACAGGAGACCATGTTGACGCCGTTGTCGACGGGCTCGGCCGCGCGGCCGGTCACGTCCTTGACCTCGTAGAAGGCGCGGTCGAACTCCGCCCACTCCAGCTCGGGCTCGTTGCGCGTGACGACGCCGTACATACCCGTGGGTCGGGAGCGCGCGGTGTAAGTCGTTCGAAAAGGCGGTCGGAGAGCGATGCCTCGCCGGGGCGGTCGCGCCCTGGTACCCCCTTACTCGCCGAGCGCCGTCTTGTAGGCGACGGCGACTGCGACCAGGGCGACCAGCACGAGCAGTGATTTCTTCGACATCGAACGAACGTTCGTGGCAACCGGTTAAAGTGTTTCTGGTGCGAAACGACCGGGCGCCCGGTCGCCGGGCGCTCGCACCAGGAGCGACCGCTCAGTCGTCGCCGGCCACCTCGTTGTGGGTGTCGGGGTCGGCCGCGGAGATGTCCCGCATCGCGCCCTCCATGTCGCCCTCCCAGACGAACGAGAAGTCCTCCTTGCCGTCGACGGAGGGGCCCTGCGTCCACGGCGCCTCGTACTCCTCGCCGTCGCGGGTGGTGGACATAAAGGAGTAGTCGAACTCGTCGGGCATCTCCTCCTCGGGGAAGGTGTTGGGGATCGGCAGGTGGTCGAAGGGGTCTTCGGGGTCGCCCAGCGAGTGCAGCGCCTTCAGCCACTGGTTCTGGTGCATCGCGTCGCGGGCGACCAGGTACGACAGCATGTCCTTCATCCCCGGGTCGTCGGTCATCTCCCAGAGCCGCGCCGCGAGCAGCCGCCCGGTCGACTCGGCCATGACGTTGGCGTACATGTCCGCCGCGAGGTTGCCGCTCGCGACCACGTAGCTGGCGTTGAACGGGTTGCCGTTCGCGTCGACCGGCATCGCGTTCATCCCCGCCGAGAGGTACTGGCGGGGCATCATGCCGGACATCGCGGCGTTGACCGCGCCGTCGTTTTGCATCTCCTCGCGCAGTTCCGTCGGCGCGCCTTCGAGGTTCTTCGCGACCGCGGTCGCGAGCATCTCGATGTGGCCGATCTCCTCGACGGCCGTCTCCATGAGGAGCTTGCGGTACTCGGCGTGTTCGTCCGGCACGCCGAACGCCTGGAACATGTACTGCAGGCAGACGCGCATCTCGCCCTCGACGCCGCCGATGGCCTCCTGCAGCATCTTCGCGAACGCCGGGTCGGGCTCTTCGACTTCGACCGGGTACTGGAGTTTGTCGTCGTGGTAGAACACTGGAACGCCTCCACCGGCCACTCGGAGGGGCTGTCAATAGGTCGACTCCCGTCGATGGCAAGCAGCCGAGAATCGCCGGTACCCACCGTCTCGTGACGAAAGACGCTCAGGCCACGTCGATCTGCTCGGCGATGGAGTCGCGGACGATGGTGTCGCAGTAGGTACAGCGGATCCCGTCGTCGAGCACGTCGAACCGGGACTGGACGGGCTCGTCCTCGGTGGTGATGCAGTGGCGGTTGGGACAGGAGAGGACGCCGACGACCTCCTCGGGACGCTCGACGCGGTGTTTCTCGACCACGTCGAACTCGCGGACGATGTTGATCGTCGCCGCGGGGGCGATCAGCGAGAGCACGTCCACCTCGTCCTGGCTCAGCTCGCGGCCCTCGACCTTGACGATGTCCTTGCTGCCGAGGCGGTCGCTGGGGACGCGCATGCCGACGCTGACCGTCTCGCCGCTGTCGGCGTCGATGCCGAGGATGGCCAGCACGTTCAGCGCCTGGCCGGCGGTGATGTGGTCGACGACGGTGCCGTTGCGGATCTTCGAGACGCGGAGTTCGCGGTCGCTCATTCGTCACCTCCGAGCAGCAGGTCCAGCAGCGCCATCCTGACGGGGACGCCGTTGTGGGCCTGCTGGAAGTAGTGGGCGTAGTCGGTGTCGTCGATCTCGTGGGCGATCTCGTCGACGCGGGGCAGCGGGTGCATGACCGTCAGGTCGTCGCGGGCCGCCTCCAGCGTCTCTGCGTCGATCTGGTACTCGCCGGCGACCGCGCGGTACTCGCTCTCGTCGGGGAACCGCTCGGCCTGGATCCGGGTGACGTACAGCACGTCGAGTTCCGGCAGGACCGGTTCGAGCTCGGTGTGCTCGCGGATCGACGCGCCCTCCTCGTGGAGGTCGTAGCGGACGCTCCGGGGGAGCTGGAGGCTCTCCGGGCTGATGAAGTGCTGGTCGGCGTCGAAGTTCGTCAGCGCGTGGGCCAGCGAGTGCACGGTGCGACCGTACTTCAGGTCGCCCATGATCCCGACCGTCAGGTCGTCGAAACCCGCCGACTCGCGGATCGTGTAGAGGTCGAGCAGGGTCTGTGTGGGGTGCTGGCCGGCGCCGTCGCCGGCGTTGATCAGCGGCACGTCGACGAACTCGCTGGCCATCTGGGCCGACCCCTCGCTGGGGTGGCGCAACACCAGGGCGTCGGCGTAGCCCTCGACCACCCGGACCGTGTCCGCGAGGCTCTCGCCCTTCTTGACGCTGGAGGACTCGACGGTGCCCATGTCCACCACGTCGCCGCCCAGCCGCTTTATCGCCGCGGTGAAGCTCATCTTCGTCCGCGTGCTCGGCTCGAAGAAACAGAGCCCGAGCAGGGCGTTCTCGTGGCGGTCGGCGAACGACTCGGGGTCGGCGGCCACCTCCGCCGCCCGGTCCAACACCGCCTCGATGTCCGCCCGCGAGAGTTGTTTCGCACTGATAATGTGGTCGTGACGCATCGAGTAGAGTCGGGCCCTCGACTGTCTTGAAACTCCCGACACGGGGTCGGGCGCCTCGGCGGACCCTCCGCCGGGGCCTCGGCGGACGCTCGGATCGGCTCTTGGACCTCCCGGGCCCGCGACGGACCGGTCAGGCGCGCATCGCGGGCGCCCGCTCGTCGGTCTGGTCGGTCTCGTCGACGAACTCCTTGACGATCTTCTCCTCGGCGCGGTGGAGCGTCTCGCTGCAGGTCGACTTGGCGATGTCGGCCTCGTCGGCGAGCTCGGTGAGCGTACACTCCCGCGGCGTGTCGTAGTACCCCTCCTCGACGGCCGTCTGGACGAGCCGGAGCTGTTTCGGCGTCAGCAGCTGCTCGGTCTCCATCTCCTGGCGGACGGCCATGACCTCGAACTCGATGCCGAACTGCCGGAGCTGGTCGCCCAGCGTGGAGAGGCGGTCCCGCGGGGCCGTGACCTCCCACTCGACGCTCCCGTCGACGACCGTAAAGGGCAGTTCCAGCGGCGTCCCGGCGTTGCGCACCGGGAGCAGGAGGACGGGGTTGGAGGTCTCGAACTGCACGAGCCCGGTGTCGGCCGTCCGCTGGAGGAAGTCCGTGTTGGTCACCTCGTCGTACTCGTCCATCGCCAGGACGACCGCCTCGATGTCGTCGGCGGCGATCTCCGCCAGCGCGACCCCGCCGTCCTCCTTCGGGAAGACCGTCAGGATCTCGAACTGTGCGTCCGGATACTCGCGCGACAATTCGCCGATCCACACCGAGTCCGGCACGGTGATCTCCAGAGTGGCCCGCGGCATATCCGATCCTTACGAGCCGCGGGGACTATCAGTGTTCCCGAACATGTTCGGAAACCGGTCGGCGACCCGTCCCTTCGCCCGAACGATGTTCGGGGGTTCGGCCCCGGCGACCGGTGTCCGAGTCGGTCCGGGCCGACAACCGGACTGGACTGCCCGCTCCGGCAACGGTTTGGCCCCTGTCGCGGTACGGGTCGTCATGCGACTCGGCGGCCCGGTCTTCGCGGACCACGACACGCCCGGAGAGTGGATCGACGCGCTGGACGACCTCGGCTACGGGGCGGCCTACTGCCCGGTCGACCCCGACGCGGACCCGGAGACGGTCCGCGCCTATCGCGAGGCCGCCGCGGAGGCGGACGTGGAGATCGCCGAGGTGGGCGCGTGGGGAGTGAACCCCGTCAGCCCCGACCCCGACGAGCGCGAGGACGCGGTCGCGTCCTGCGCACGCCACCTCGAACTGGCCGACGCCGTGGGGGCGAACTGCGCCGTCAACGTCGCCGGCTCCCGCGGGGACTCGTGGGCCGGCCCCCACCCCGAGAACTTCGACGCCGACACCTTCGATCTGGTCGTCGAGTCGGTTCGGGAGATAATCGACGCCGCGGATCCCGATTCGGCCAGCTACACGCTCGAAGCGATGCCGACGACGGTGCCCGATTCCGTCGACAGCTACTGCCGCCTGCTCGACGCGGTCGACCGCGACGCCTTTGCCGTCCACTTCGACCCCGTCAACCTCGTCGCCTCGCCGCGCCGCTACGCCGACACCGCGGGCCTCATCGACGAGTTCGTCGACGAACTGGGCGAGCGGATCCAGTGTGTCCACCTCAAGGACGTGGCGATGGGGGGCGAGCCGCTCGTCCACCTCTCGGAGGTGCCGCCCGGCGAGGGGAACCTCGACTACCGCGCCCTGCTGCGGGCGCTCGACGATCTCGACGACGACCTGCCGGTCATGCTCGAACACCTCGACGGCCCCGAGGCGTACGAACGGGCGGCCGACCACGTCCGGAGCGTGGCCGACGAGGTCGGCGTCTCGGTCTGATCCGGAGTCCGCGACCGGACACCCGGTCGCTCACCGCGTCATCGTCGCCCACTGCTCGCGCGGGACGCGGTGTTCGAGCGACTCCCCGTCCTTCCAGCGCTCGACGTCGTCGAGGACCGCCGCCGTCAGCGGCGGCCGGATCTGCGACCCGCCGACGTGCGGCGTCGCGAGGACGCCGTCGAGGTCCCGGAGCTCGTGGTCGACGGGAAGGGGTTCCTCGTGGTACACGTCTAGCGCCGCCGCGATCCGGCCCGAGCGGAGTTCCGCCAGCATCGCGTCCTCGTCGACGATCTCGGCCCGGGCGGTGTTGACCAGCAGCGCCCCGTCCGGGACCTGTGAGAGTCGCCCGGCGTCGAGCATGCCGACCGTCTCCTCGGTCCGGGCGGCGTGGATCGAGACCACCGACGAGTCCAGCGCGGCGTCGAGGTCCCCGAGCGACGCGAACGGCCACGCCGACAGCGCCTCGGGGTCGACGTACGGGTCGTAGACCGTCACGTCCGGCTCGAACGGCGCGAGGTGGTCGAGCAGTTTCCGCCCGATCGTACCCAGGCCGACCAGTCCGACCTCGGCGCCGTGGAGCGTCCGGATGTCCGCGTCTTCCGGGACCCACTCGCTGTCGGCCACCGCGCGGTCGAGCGCCGGGACCGACCGCAGGTGACCCACCAGCAGCGCGAGCGTGTGTTCGGCGGTGTGGTCTGCCATCACGTCGTTGGCGCTGGCGACGGCGATCCCGGCGTCGTAGACGGCCTCGGCGACGACCGGCGCGACGCTCCCGCCGGTGTGCGCGACGAGCGCGAGGTCGTCGGCCGCCTCGGCGACCTCGGCGGTCACTTTCGGGCTCTCCCAGCCGGTCACGAGCACGTCGACGCCGCCGATCCGGTCGACGAGGTCCGCCTCCGAGAGCGACGCGTCGGGCCACTCGACGGTTCCCAGCGATTCGAGGCGGGCGCGCAGGTCCGGCGGGAAGAACGACTCGCGGAGGTCGCCCGGCGGGAGCGCGACGAGGATGTCCATGCCCCCGATACCCGCGCCGCTGGGGATAAATCCGACCCTTCGGGAGTCGCGGAACGTCCGACCGCCACCCCAGCGACTATGGGCGGACGGCCGGAAGCGCGGCCATGGCCGACCGACCCCTCTCCGAGGAGGACCGCGCCGAACTGCTCGACGCCTTCGAGGGCCTCCGGGTGCCCGACGTGACCGACGGGATGGACTTCCTCGGGTTCCACGACGTGAACCGGCTCGACTCGTCCATCGAGCCGCTCCACCGCGACTTCGAGGAGTTCTCCCACCGCTTCGTCGGCTTCGCCAACACGATCCGGTTCCTCCCCGCCCGGCGGCCCCGGGACCTGCCCGCCCAGTCCGAGCGGGACTTCGAGACGACGACCGAGTGGCGCGACGAGTGGTACGGCGACCTCTCGGGCGAGCCCGACGATATCCGGGAGGGCGACGTGGTCGTCGTCGAATCCCACGAGATGGACGTGGGGATCGTCGGGTCGGCGAACTCCCTGGACTGGGACGGCGAGGGCGCCGTCGGCGTCGTCACCAACGGCGGGCCCCGCGACACCGACGAGATCGTCAAACAGGGGACGCCCGTCTACGCGAAGGACCGCAACAAGACGATCATCCCCGGCCGCGCCGAACTCGACGACACGCACGTCCCCGTCAACGTCGGCGGCGCGCAGATCCGCACCGACGACGTGGTCGTCGCCGACGGCGACGGCGTCGTGGTCGTCCCCCGCGAGCACGCCCGCGCGGTCGCCGACGCCGCCCGCCGCGAGCAGGCCGACGACCAGGAGTACCGCCGTCAGCTCTACGAGAAGGCCGGCCTCGAACCCGATTTTACGCTCGACGGCGAGGACTGACGGGGCCCACGGCGTCTCTCAGTCCTCCGCGGGCTGGAACTCCCGGTCGGCGGCGTCGTTGAGCAGTTCCCAGTACCGCAGCAGCGTCGCGGCGTGACCCTCGTCCGGGCCGGCCCGGCGGGTCGTCGCCTTGTACGCCTCGTGGACGGCCGCGTTGATCGGGAGCGCGGTTCCGTTCTCCCGGGCGGCGTCGCGCGCGTAGCCGATGTCCTTGTGCCAGATCGCGAGCCCGCCGAGCCCCTCGATGTCCTGGGCGAACTCGCGGTTGAGGTAGTGCTCCCACACGTCCATGCCGAAGAAGTCGCGGAGGTGGGCGGGGTCGACCCCGTTGTCCCGCGTGAACTCGACGATCTCCGCGTCGAGTGCGTTCTGTCCGGCATAGCGCATCTGCAGCGCGAGCTTGAGGACCGTGGCCTTCCCGGCCGGGCCGACGTGGAGGTGGTCGTCGCTGAGGGCTTCGACCAGTTCGCGGGCCGACTCGTAGGCGTCGTCGGTCCCGCCGACCATCATGTGCGCGCCGTCGCGGGGCGCCGCGCGGGTGATCGGCGCCTCGACGAACGCGGCGTCGCGCTCCTCGCACCACCGCTCGCACTCGCGAGAGGTGTCCGGGTGGGTCGTCGTCGCGTCGACGACGGTCTGACCCCCCGAGAGCGCGCCGAGGACGCCGTCGTCGCTCTCCATGACCGCCTCGACCTCCAGCGTCCCGGGGAGCGCGAGGACGACGAACTCCGACCGGCGCGTCGCGTCCGCGGGGCTCTCGGCGGGGCTCGCGCCGCGCTCGGTCGCCGCTTCGACCTGTGACTCGTCCACGTCGTATGCGACGGTGTCGTACTCGGTGTCGGCCAGCCGGTCGAGGAACGTCTTCCCGATGTAGCCGACGCCGATGACTCCGACTGTGGGCATGGTCGTCCCGACGGCGACCGGGCGGAAAAACGTTCGAGTCGGCGACGACTCGTCCGGTTCTCCCGTGCCGTGACAGCTACTCGGACCCCTGCGCGTCGAGGGTCGCCACGGCGGCCAGGTTGACGATGTCCTTCACCTCGTCGTCGCGCTGGAGGACGTGGACGGGCTCGGCCATCCCGGCGAGCATCGGGCCGACGGCCTCCGCGCCGCCGAGCCGCTGGAGGAGCTTGTAGACGATATTACCGGCTTCGAGGTTCGGGAGCACGAGCACGTTCGCCGGCTCGTCGATCTCGGCGAACTCGTAGTCGCCGACGAGCAGGTCCTCGACGACGGCGGTGTCGGCCTGCATCTCCCCGTCGACCGGGAAATCCACGGTCGGGTCCTCGCGGAGCCGCTGCGCCGCGTTCCGGGGCTTGCGGGTCCCCTCGTTGTCGACGCTGCCGAAGTCCGAGTACGACAAAAGCGCCGCCCGCGGCTCCACGTCGAACCGCCGTGCGACGCCCGCCGCGTGGCGGGTCACCTCCGCCAGCGTCGCCTCGTCGGGGTCCTGGTTGACCGTCGCGTCGGCGACGAACACGACGCGGTTCTCGAAGGATAGCATGTACACGCCGGCGGCGTGGTCGACGCCGTCCTCGGTGCCGATGACCTGCAGCGGCGGGCGCAGGGCGGAGGGGTAGTGATGGGTCAGCCCGGTCAGCATCGCGTCGGCGTCGCCGCGTTCCACCATCACCGACGCGAAGTAGTCGTCGTCGCGGACGACCTCCGCCGCCTCCTTGCGGGTCATCCCCTTCCGCTGGCGCAGCTCGTAGAGCCGGTCGACGTACTCGTCGTACTCGCCCGCCCCCGGATCGACGACCTCGGGGTCGAAGTCGAGGTTCAGCCCGCCGACCTTCCGCTCGACTGTCGTCCGGTTGCCGATGAGGACGGGCTCGGCGACTCCTTCCTCCTCCATCTGGTGGGCGGCCCTGATGATCTTCTCGTTGGCGCCCTCCGCGAGGGCCACCCGCTGGGGGTCGGTCTTGGCCTTGTTCAGGACGATCCGCATCATCTCGCGGGACTTGCCCAGCCGGGCCTCCAGGCGCTCGACGTAGGTGTCGGGGTCGACCGTCTCGCGGGCGGCGCCCGACTCCATCGCGGCCTCCGCGACGGCCGGTGCGACCTCGAAGAGCACGCGCGTGTCGAGCGGCTTCGGGATGATGTACTCCGGGCCGAACTGCAGCGGCTGGTCGCCGTAGGCGCGCCGGACGGCGTCGGGCACGTCCCGCTTCGCCAGGTCGGCCAGCGCCTCCGCCGCCGCGACCTTCATCGCCTCGTTGATCTCCGTCGCGCGAACGTCGAGCGCGCCGCGGAACAGGAACGGGAACCCGAGCACGTTGTTCACCTGGTTGGGGTAGTCCGAGCGCCCGGTCGCCATGATGACCGTGTCCTCGCGGGCGCTCTTGGCCTCCTCGTAGCCGATCTCCGGCTCGGGGTTGGCCATCGCGAAGATGATCGGGTCCGCGGCCATCGACCGGACCATCTCCGCGTCGACGATCCCGCCCGCCGAGAGCCCGACGAGCATGTCCGCGTCGACCATCGCGTCCCCCAGGTCGCCCTCGGGCACGTCGCTCGCGAACTCGCGGTTGTACTCGTTGAGGTCGCCCGCCTCGGCCCGCTCGGTCGTCAGGATGCCGTCGATGTCGACCATCGTGATGTTCTCCTCCCTGACCCCCAGCGAGACGTAGAACTTCGCCGTCGCGATGGCCGCCGCGCCCGCCCCGGCGAAGGTGACCTCCAGCGTTTCGAGGTCTTTCCCGCTGATCTCCGCGGCGTTGAGCAGCGCGGCGCCGGAGATGATGGCGGTGCCGTGCTGGTCGTCGTGGAACACGGGGATGTCCATCCGCTCGCGCAGCCGCTCCTCGATGACGAAGCATTTGGGCGCCGCGATGTCCTCCAGGTTGATCCCGCCGAAGGTCGACTCCATGCCCGCCACCGCGTCGACGAACTCGTCGGGCTCGGTGTGGTCGACCTCGATGTCGAACACGTCGATGTCCGCGAAGCGCTTGAACAGGACGCCCTTCCCCTCCATGACGGGTTTCGAGGCCTGCGGGCCGATGTCGCCGAGGCCGAGCACGGCCGAGCCGTCGGAGACGACGCCGACCAGGTTGCCCTTCGAGGTGTACTCGTACGCGGCTTCGGGGTCCTCGTCGATGGCCCGGCAGGGACCGGCGACGCCCGGCGAGTACGCCAGGCTGAGGTCGCGCTGGGTGCTCGTCGACTTGGTCGTCCGTATCTCGATCTTGCCGGGCGGGTCCGCCCGGTGGTACTCCAGGGAGTCGTCTTCGAGAGTCATATCCCGAGTACGCGAGCGGGGCGGTAAAGATGTGGGTGTCGCCGTCTCGAAGGTGTATTAGGTCGACACCCTGCTCGACCCGGGGACGGAACCCCGCGGCTCGACCCAGGGCGACCGCCCGGACTACTCCCCGTCGAGCAGTCTCGTCCCGACCCGGGGCGGGAGCCCGGCCGACTCCACGCGGGTAATCACTGAATCGATGTCGTACTCAACCCGGCGGAGCGAAACGCTCGGTTCGTCCGTGTCGAGGACCGCGTACGCCGCTCGCGGGTCCCCGTCCCGGGGCTGCCCGACGCTTCCGGGGTTGACGACGAGCCGCCCGTCGATAGTGGCCTCGTGCTGGACGTGCGTGTGGCCGACGACGACCCCCTCGTAGTCGTCCAGATACGGTCGAAGCCGCGGGAAATCCGCGGGCCAGACGTACCGGTCCTGCTCTTCCGGGTGGTCGTGGACCAGCAGGAACCGACTGTCCCCGATCTCGGTCTCCCGCGGCAGGCCGTCGAGCCACGCGAGTTGCTCGTCGGAGAGTTCGTCGTTCGCGTGTTCGAGCCCGCGCTGAGCCTGCTCGTTGTGACTGTACCGCCCGGGCGTCCCGACGGTCCGGTCGTGGTTCCCCTCGACCGTCACCGCCGCGACTTCGCGGACCCGATCCACGCACTCGGCCGGCCAGGGGTTGTAGCCGACCACGTCCCCCGCACAGACGATCTTCTCGACATCCGGCATATCCGCGAGCACCGCTTCGAGCGCCGGGCGGTTCCCGTGTACGTCCGAGATGAGGCCGATCCGCATACCCGTCGTACCGTCTTGCCGAGTGTCAATGTACCGCCGGTCCCGCGAGGGTTCGGTCCCGGACAGTCGTTCGCTACTCGAAGGTCGCTCGGCTACTCGGAGACACTCGGTGATTCTCGCGTGTCCGAGGTGGTGGTCGGAGACGACGAAGCGACTCGTGACGCCCCCGTTTTCACCCCGAGCAAACGACCGCCGCAGGGGCGTGATCAGGGACCAACCGTTTTGTCGGAGGCCGTAGAAGCGGGGAGAAACGTGACGAACCCCGACGACCCCCACGATCTGCGGCGATTCGTCGAAGCGCAGGAGTCGGTCATGGACGCGGTCAAGAAAGAACTGCGCTCGGGTCGCAAGCGCTCCCACTGGATGTGGTTCGTGTTCCCCCAGATGGAGGGACTCGGGAGCAGCGAGATGGCCCAGCGATACGCCATCGGTTCGCGGGCCGAGGCCGAGGCGTACCTGGACCATCCGATACTCGGGCCGCGCCTGCGCGAGTGCACGGAGCTGGTCAACGCCGTCGAGGGCCGGACGGCCAGCGAGATATTCGGGTCGCCGGACGACCTGAAGTTCCGCTCCTCGATGACGCTGTTCGCGACGGTCGCCGACGACCCGGGCCCCTTCGAGACGGCACTGGAGCGGTACTACGACGGCGACCCCGACCCGAAGACGCTCGAACTGCTCGACGACGGTTGAACGAGGGGTTACGTGGCGGAGGAACTGGGAACGGGATACCGACTGAAGGAAAGTGGGATGCTCCGTCAGGGATTTGAACCCTGGTCCTTGCCGTGAGAGGGCAAGATGATTGGCCGGACTACACCAACGGAGCGCACACGCCCTCTGTGTGTACCAAATCGTTGCGCGGATACGGGTTTAACGGTTGCGCTTCGCGCCCGTATCGGTACGCCGTCGCACACTCTCCGGCGCCGGATCTCCGTACCGTCGGCTGGTCGTCGTTTCGGGGATACCCGGAAGGTCCGCAACGGGAAGCCGGGACCGGCCGCTCACTCGTCGTCGAACGGGGAGCCGGCGGCCTCCGGCTCGTTGCCGCTGAGGCTGATGATGTTCTCCCGGCCGACCCGGAGCTTGCTGATCTCCTCCTCGTCTTCCATCTCCGAGAGGAGCATGCTCACCTTGGACTTCGACCAGCCCGTCTCGTCGACGATCCGGGCCTGTTTCATCCGCCCCTCGTGGGATTCGAGGATGTCGACGATGAGTTCCCGGTCGGTCCGGCCCTCGGGTTCGTCGGGTTCGGCGGCCCCCTCGGCGGCCGGGTCCGGTTCGGGCGGCCGGTCGGTCGTCGCCGGCCCCTCCGGGTCGGTCGACGACTCGCCGCCCGCGGAGCCGCCGACCGACCGAAGCGAGGGGAGGCCGGAGTGCCAGGCGGCGACGCCCCCGAGGCCGAGCGCGACGAGGACGACGGCGGCGACCATCATCCCGCCGATGTCGCCCGAGGCCGACTGCAAGGCGCCGACCGACGGCTCGCCGGCGGTCGGGGACGACGGCCATCCCCGTGCGGCGATCGCCCGCGCCGTCCCGCCCCCGGCCGCCAGTGCTCCCCCGACAGCGTCGCCGACCAGCCACTGCTGCATCTATCGTAACATGCCGAGGTCGGTATAAAAACGCTGTGAAACCGCGTATCTCCCGTTCGCCGACCGCCGGACGCGAGCGGGGTCCTCAGGCGAGCCCGACCGTCGGGACCGCGGCCTGCTGGAACACGCCCGCCAGGTCCAGCAGCGCGACGAGCAGGGTCGTGACGACGATGGCCACCGAGGGCGGGTCGAGGTGGGTGTCGGCGTGGGCGTACAGGACTCGCTGGGCGAGTTCGCCGACCAGGCCGGCGAGGACGCCGAAGGCGCCGCCGACGAGGATCGCGACCGTCGGGCCGGCGCCCGGGACCGCGAGCGCGGCGATCCCGGCGGGCAGCGCCATGTGGTGGGTGACGGGGAACCGCTCGACGCCGGCCGTCAGGAACAGCAGCCCCGTGGCGGCGATGCCGAACGCGAGGAAGTAACTCCCGGTCGCGACGGCGAGGAAGCCGGCGAAGACGCCGACGACGAGGCCGAGCAACCCGACGGTCGCCCACTCGGACTGGTAGGGGAGCCACGGCTCGACGACGTAGCGGCCGGCGAGCGACCGGGCGCCGTCGCCGTCGGCGGCCATCCGCCGGTCGCCGTCGCGGTAGGGCGACATGTCGAGCAGGTCCGTGTCGAGGCGGCCGAGCAGCGGGTAGCCGAAGACGGCCCGGTGCAACAGCGCGGAGACGACGACGCTCGCCGCGACGGGGTCCCAGGGCAGCCCCAGCCGGAGCGACAGCCCGGCGAGCCAGTAGCCGAGGACGCCGAAGGCGCCGCCGACCGCGAGCGCGCCGGGGCGCGGCCCGAGCGGCGCCGCGAGGTGTTTGGCCTCGTGGTAGGGGAAGTCGGTGTCGAGGTGGCCCTTGCGGCCGGCGTAGGCCGCGGCCGCGGCGGCGCCCGCGAACGCGACGTGCGGCCCCAGAACGGGGCCGTAGCCGACCAGCCCGGTGACGCCCGCCGCCCCGAGGTCGGCCGAGTCGGCGACGAGCGGCGAGCCGCCCGCGCCGGTGGTGACCCGCGCGATCTCGCCGACCGTGACGACCAGGCCGGCGAGGCCGTAGGCCGCGTAGCCGCCCAGCGCCGCGCCGACCGCGCCGCCCGCGAACGCCACGAGCAACAGGTCGACCGCGAGCAGACCGCCGTCAACTGCCATCGGCCTCACCCTGCGGCTCGGTCGGTCGGCGACCCCGGTTGCGCCGACCGGACTGTCGTGTCATAGGGGACGGAAGTCGGAGCCAGTAGTTAGTACTGACGGATAGTCGCGCGCGGCGAGGCCGCGAAAAAGGGGTGGCGGAGCGGACCGGAACGGTCCGGAACGGCGTGGGCCGGAACGGTCCGGAACGGAATCGGCCGGCGGAGTCGGTCAGTCGCGCCGGCTCAGTCCGACCAGCGAGACCAGTCCGCCGCCCAGCAGCGCGACGAGCGTCGCCGGCGCCGCGGTGTCGGTCCCGGCGTCGCTGCCGGTCCCGGCGTCCGTCGCGGTTCCGGTATCGCTCGCGGTCGGCGTGGCCGTCCCGGCGTCGCCGGCGGGCGTCGCGGTGCCGTCCGCGCCCGTGTCGGTGCCGCTGTCGTCGGCCGGGGTCGGCGTGGCCGTCCCGTCGCCGGTCGCGCCGTCGTCACCGGCGGTGCCGTCGCCCGTGCCGTCGCCGCTCGTCCCGTTGTCCGGCTGGGCGGTCGGGAGCGGCTGCGCCTGGCCCTTCTCGAGGGTGACCGTCGAGGCCGACTCGTTCTCGCCGATGACCTGGCCCTCGGTCACGTCGACCGTGGCGCCGTAGCGGAACGCGTAGGTGCCGTTGGAGGTCGTGCCGGTGCTGAGCCGGTAGGAGCTGTTCGCGGTGACGCTCGGGTCCGTGTAGCCCTCCTCGGTGCCCCACTCGTCGTAGCCGGTCGTCGAGTAGGGGACCGTCATCGTGAAGGAGCCGTCCTGGCCGGTCTCGGCCTGCTGGCGGTAGACGAACGTGGAGTTCGTCGACGGAACCTCCATCTGGACGGCCGCGTTGACCGTCGCGTTCGCGGGCCCCTCGCCCTCGATGGTCCCGCCGGGGACCCGCTCGAAGGCCTTCACCCAGTTCGTGCTGGCCGGCTGGAGCGCGCCGAGCACGCCCGGCTGGCGCAGCGAGGTCTGGAAGGCGCCCTGGGCCTGCTTCCGCAGGCCGAGCTGGTAGCGGACCGAGTCGAAGGCCGTGGTGTCGCTGCCCTGGACCATCCGGTAGTGTTCGAGCGCGGGGACCCGTTCCTCGGGGAAGCCGCCGAACCCGCCGATCTGGGAGGTCGGGTCGCTCTCGACGTACTCGCGGGCCTCGGCCATCGACCCGAAGCGGCGCGTCCCGTTGCTGATCGGAACTTGCTCGCCGCCCACGTCCTCGATCGTCCAGTCGAGGACGACCGGGCTCGGCTCGGCGGCGCTCCCGTGGAACCGGTACAGCCGGACGGCCGTGGAGTTGTAGTACGGCTGCTGGTGGCGCCGGAAGAGGCGGTACTGCACGCGGTCCTGCTGGCCCGTCTGGTAGTACAGGCCCGAGTAGTAGTCGTTCTGGGAGATGTTCCCGTCGGAGTAGAACGCGAACGGCGCGAAGTACTTCCCGCCGATGTTCAGCGGCTGGGTCCCCGCCCGCTGGTAGTACTGGGAGGTCTCGGCCATCTTCCAGTCGACCGTCACGAAGCGGCTCTTGGCGTCGTCCTCGCTGAGGTCGGTCATCACCTCGTTGGCGTGGGACTCGTTGGTCGACAGCAGGAAGTTCGCGGCCTGGTTGGCCCCCTGCTGGAACGGGTTGGCGGTGGGCATCTGCTCGCCCATCACCGTGATCCAGTGGCCGTAGTCCCACCACGAGAGCGTCCCGTAGTACCCCTCGGGGTAGTCGAAGTCGTCGGTGTTCTCGAAGGTGCCGTAGTAGGGGACGGCGTCGGCGTTGTCGGCGCCGCCGTAGGTGCCCTGTGCGGGCGCGTTCGTCTGCATCCAGCCGAGCGTCTCGTTCCAGGCCGGCTGAGCCTGCCCCGGCCCGCCCTCCGCGGAGGTCATCTGCATCGCGAGCGGCGTCGGGTAGACCAGCGGGGCGAACACCACCAGGACGACGGCGGCGATCGTCAGCACCTGGTAGGTCTCGATGTCCGTGTCGGGCGTCGACAGCCCGGAGAACCGCGCGAGTTCGCCGAGCACGAGCGCGGCCATCGACGCGACGGCGACGGCGAAGTAGTAGTCGAAGCGCTGCTGGGTCAGCGTCGCCAGCAGGAGGAAGACGGTCCAGACGGCGACGAGCGTCAGCTCGGCGCGCGGCCGGTCGTAGAAGTGCCGGGCCGCGACGTAGGCGACCCCGAGCAGCGCGATGAAGACCGTGAAGCCGTACCGGGGGAACAGCTGGCTGAACGGCAGCGACTGCGCCTCGCCGACGGTCTGTGCCGTGTCCGTGACCGAGAGGCCGACGACGCGGGTGATCTGGTTGACCAGGAAGCCCCACAGGTCCGGGAGCAGGACCGCCATCCCGCCCGCCAGCAGGAGGAGGATGCCGCCCACCGCGAGCGGGAACTGGAAGTTGGGCAGGTCCCGGGACTCCCACTCGCGGGCGAACCACGCGAGGAAGACACAGCCCGCGGCGACGCCGAACGCGAGCATCGGCTGGAGGAGGTTGTAGCTCGTGGCGCTGAGCCCGAGTTCCTCGATGACGGCGAAGCTCAGCACGCCGGTCGTCGACAGCGTCACCGCGCCGGCGATCGCGACGTGTTCCGGGCTCTCGCCGTGGGCGTACTCCGAGACGATCTGGACGAGGAAGAAGACGCCGAGGATGCCGACGAGGAAGACGCCGGGCGCCCAGGTCCAGAGGTAGATGGCGATGGCGGCGCCGGCGACCAGCGACCAGCCGACGGGGCGGCGCAGGGCGGCGACGTCGCGCGCCTTGAACAGCTCCCAGACGGGTTTCTCCTGTTCGGCGACGGAGACGGCGACCATCGTCGCGAGGACGGCGCCGGTCATGAACAGCGCCTCGGCGATGTGGTGGTCGTAGAAGCCGACGGTCCCGCGCTGGGCGAAGGTCGAGCCCGCGAGCGCGAGGACGGCGACGGCGATCACGCCGCCGAACTTCCCGGCCAGTCGCTTGGCCAGGAAGTACGCGGGGACCGCAACCAGGGTGCCGAAGACGGCCGGCGCGAACAGGACGACCAGCCGGACGGTGTGGTCGCTCGGGTTGCCGAGGCCGACCACCAGCGCGGCCGTGGCGACCAGCTGGTCCATCACCGTACCGAACTGGCTGGAGTGAGTCCCGACTGGGAACTGGGTCCACGGGTCGAACGGACTCGTGCTCGGCCAGTTGCGCACCGTGTACTGGACCATCCGGTAGTGGTACCAGGGGTCGTTCCCGCTGAAGTACACCGTCCCGTCTACGAGGAACTGTTTCCAATCGCGGACGCGACTCCACAGCATGAACCCGAGGAGGGCGACCACCGCCGGGATGTGGTAGTACTCGCCCACGACCTCGGCGAGGTCACCGGGTTCGTCGATGTTTTCGATCTGACCACGCCACTGACTCATTGACGGAACCAGTCCCATCGCGCGCATAAGCCTTGTCATATCACGATAAATGGGGCCAGCCGGGACCCACCGATACCGCTGCGTTCCTGCGATCTCCGGGCCGGATCGCCGGGTCGGGACGCCGACCACCGCGGCACGGCAGACGGAAAACCTATCCCGGCCCCCGGTCCATTGGGGGGACATGCGCGTCTCCGTCGTGCTCTGCGAGCACACGATGGACCGCTACGACGCGGTCACCGAGGCCGCTCGCAGCGTCCTCGACCAGACCTACGAGGACGTGGAGCTCGTCTTCGTCAGCGACGGCAACCCGGAGGTCTACGAGCGGTTCGAGGCCGACTTCGGCGACCGCGGGAACGTCGTCACGCTCTGCAACGACGCGAACCGCGGCCTGCTCGTCAGCCGGAACAACGGCGCGAGGGCGGCCACCGGCGATGTGGTCGCGTTCCTCGACGACGACGCCGTCGCCCACCCCGAGTGGATCGAGCGACTCGTCGACGCCTACGAGGCCCACGACGCCCTCGCGGTCGGCGGCCGGATGGCCCCCATCTGGGTCGACGGCCCGGTCGACTTTCTCCCCGCGGAGTTCTACTTCCTGATCGGCGCCACCTACCGCGGGTTCGGCGAAGGGCGGGACACCCCCGCCGAGGTCCGCAACACCAACGGCTCGAACCTCTCCTTCCGCCGCGAGGTGTTCCTCGACCTGGGCGGGTTCGACGACGAGATCGGCGGCCGCAAGGGCGACAAGAACCTCCAGGGCGGCGAGACGGAGGTCTGCGCCCGGCTGCAGGCGGAGTACGGCCAGGGCGTCCGGTACGTCCCCGACGCCGAAGTGGGCCACAAGGTGTACGCCTACCGCACCGAGCCGAAGTGGCTGCTGGACCGGGCGTTCTGGCAGGGCTACTCCAAGCGCGGCATGCAGCAGTTCGTCTCCGGGTCGGCCGAGGAGGAGGGCGACTTCCTCGGGAAGATCCTCGGGGAGTACGTCCCGGGCCGGCTCGCGGGCCTGCTCCGCGACCCCGACGCGACCGCCGCGAAACAGCTCGTCTGGCTCGTCCTGCTGACGGGGGTCGTCGGCCTGGGCTACCTCTACGGGATACTCAAGTGGCGGTGACTTGCGATCGGGAACAGCCGGCGAGCGGAGATATCCGGCGGGGAGCGGTGACCTCCGACGGGGATGATCAGCGTTAAGCGTTCGCCGGGGCCACTCCACCAGTAATGGCGGATCTGCCCGACGTGTGCGTCGTCACGCACCCGCTGGCGGCGGCCGGCGAGAACGCCACGCGGAGCCTGCTGGACATCCTCTCGGCGGTGACCGGCGTCGCGCTCGTCACCGCGGACCTGCCCGCCGACTCGGAGATCCGCGACCGCCACGAACTCGTGGAACTCACGCGGAAGGGCGCCGGCGACTCGGTCGCGGTGGCGGCCGTCCGCTTCCTCCTGAACCAGCTCCGGATGTGCCGCGTCCTCGCCGGCCGCGACGAGGGGGTCGTCCTGTTCTACGGCGCCACGTCGTACCTCCTGCCGATCCTGTTCGCTCGCGCCGTCGGGAAGACGGTCCTCGTCGAACCCCGGGGGGACGTGCCGCTGACGCTCCGCATCGCCTGGGAGGAGTCGCTGCCCTCGCCGGTCGCGCGGACGCTCGCGGGGCTCGTCCGCGCGCTCGAACGCGCGGGCTTCGCGGCCGCCCACGGGGTCGTGACCTACACGCCGTCGATGGCCGAGCAACTCGACCTCGACCCCGACTCCCCCGACGTGTACCCCACCGGCGCCCGCTACGTCCGGACCGACGAGTTCCGGGTCCGCACGCCCCTGGCGGAGCGGGGCCGTCGGGTCGGCTTCCTCGGCCGGCTGGACGAGGAGAAGAACGTCCGCGAACTCGCCGCCGCGGCGAAGGACCTCCCCGACGACGTGACCTTCACCTTCATCGGTGACGGCGACCTCCGTGAGTGGCTGGAGGACGAACTCGCGGACGAGATCGAGGCCGGGCGGGTGGAGATGCGCGGCTGGGTCGACCACGGCGACGTGCCCGCGGAACTCGACCGGCTCCGGCTGGTCGTCCTCCCCTCGGAACCCACGGAGGGGCTGCCGACGACGATCCTCGAAGCGCTGGCCTGCGGGACGCCGGTCTACGCGACGCCGGTCTCGGGCGTGCCCGACGTGGTCCGCGACGGCGAGACGGGCTTCCTGATGGACAGCACCGACCCCGGCGACATCCGCCGGGAGCTGCTCGCGGTCCTCGACCGGGAGGACCTGCCCGCGATCAGTCGCAACGGGCGCGAGCTGATCGAGTCGGAGTACAGTTTCGAGGCCGCTCAGGAGCGGTATCGCGAGATCCTGCAGCGAGCCGTCCGGCGTCGGAATCGGTAGCGACCGGAAGAGGTCGGTCAGACAGCGGCCGGAATCGGCCCGTCAGTACTTCTGGTCGCGGCCGACCAGGAAGTACAGTACGAGTCCCAGCAGCGGGGCCAGGAAGACGACGATGGCCCAGAGGAACGCGGGGTGGCTGCTGTTCTTCTTGGCGTCGCTGTACGTCCAGAATATCAGCGCGATCCCGACGGCGAAAAACAGCAGGCCGAACAGGAGGACGAACGCCGCCTCGCCCATCTGTAGCGGTACCGCGGTGGGTATCGTGGAGGGCATCACTGCCGAGAAACCGGCCACCGCGACAAATGCTTTGTGTTCGTTCACTCGGTTTCGAGCAGGATCTTCCCGACGAAGTCGCCGTCCTCGCCGAGGCGGTGGGCGTCGGCGACCTCGTCGAAGGCGAACCGCTCGTCGACGTGGGGCTCGACGGCGCCGTCGTCGACGAGCGCCGCGATGTCGGCCAGTTCGTCGCCGACCCGCTCCTGGCGCTCGCCGAGCAGCACCGGCAGGATGACGAGCACGACCCCGAGTTCCAGCGAGTTGGCGTGCAGCGCCGATACGTCCTGGGTCGAACTCGACTCGGTGGTCACGACGGTCCCGAACGGGCGGACCGCGTCGAAGGCCGTCTGGAGGTGGTCGTCGCCGACCGGGTCGAAGACCACGTCGAAGCCGGCGCCGTCGGCGTGCTCGTCGACGTACGACTCGACCTCGGTCGCGGTGTAGTCGACGGTGTGGTCGGCGCCGAGGTCGGCCGCGAACGCCCGTTTCGCCTCGGTCGAGCCGGTCGCGGTCACGTCCGCGCCGAACCAGCGAGCGAGCTGGACGCCGACGTGCCCGACGCCGCCGCTGGCGCCGTAGACGAGCACGTCGTCGCCCACGTCGACCGTCGCCTTGTCGGCGAGCATCTCCCACGCGGTCAGCGCGACCACGGGGAGCGCGGCCGCGTCGGCCAGCGGGAGCGTCTCCGGCGCCGGTGCGAAGGTCCCGGCGTGGCCGACGACGTAGTCGGCCAGCGCGCCGTCCCGGCCCGCGCCGCCGGGCATCCCGTACACCTCGTCGCCCACGTCGAAGCGGTCGACGTTCTCGCCGACCGCGTCGACGACCCCCGAGACGTCGCAGTGGAGGACTGCGGGGAACTCCGGGGTGAAATCGGGGATGTCGCCCCGCCGGATCTTGTAGTCGACCGGGTTGAGACTGGTCGCCCGCACCTCGACGCGGACCTCCTCGGGTCCCGGCTCGGGCACCGCGACGGTCCGCTCGGTGAACACGTCCGGGTCGCCGTACTCCTCGACGACGTAGGCGGTCATCTCCGAAGTCATGTCACCCGGCGGTTGGGCGCCGAGCCGGGAATGGGCAACGGTTGCGAGCGGGACCAGCCAGACCTTCACCCGGGTCGGCCCTCGCCCCGGGGTGATCACTCCACCCGACGGCTCCCGGAGGCGGTCACGTCGACCCCGGGGCTGTAGAGTACGGTTGGTTCGCTCTCGGGCGTGTCGAACCCGTTGGTCTCGAAGACCTCGTTCTCGCGGAGGTCGACGCTGGCCTCGTAGAGGGTCCACGGCGGGTGGCGGATCTGCGCGTAGCGCAACTCGCCGCCGGGCGTCTCGGTGTAGAATCGGTGGCGCTTCGTGAGGAACCGTTCGAGCGACCCCGGATCCGAGCGGAAGCCGTCGCCGACCGGCTCGTACCGGGCGTCGAAGTCGCAGGGCCGCGCGCCGGGGTGTCGCCGCCGGCTCCTGAACTCGACGCCCGACGCGTCGGCCTCCAGGGACATGTCGGCGAGGTAGTACGGGAGGTGGTGGAACAGGCGCGCGCCCGTCACGCCCAGGATCCCGTCGGCGTCGAGGCTGAAGAAGTAGACGCCCAGGTCCTCGGCGGGGCCGTCGTCGGTCGGCCCGGCGCCCTCGGCGCTGCGCTCCCCCTCGCGGGTGACGTAGGTCCGGAGGTTCAGTTCGGGCAGCGGGAGGCCGGTCCAGGCCGGCAGGCCGCGCGGGCGAACCGCGACGTTCGTGAACGGGACGACCGAGAGCCAGGCCCGCCCGCCGTGGGTGTCGACCGTCAGCGCGTCGGGGACGTGCGCGTCGACGAGGCCGGGGTCGACCGGCCAGTTGGCGAACAGGAGGTGGCGCCACCCCATCGCGATCGGGAGGTCCAGCAGCGAGCGAAGCGACATTGTCGGTCGTCGCTACGGCCCGCGCGCACATCACTGGTCGGACCGGCGGCCCGGTGGGACGGCGGTCGCGTGCCGTTCACTCCATGTAGCCGAGTTCGGCCAGCCGGTCGGCCACTTCGTCGCCCGGCCCGCCGGCGCGGGCGGTCTCGTGGTCGATCGGGTCCTGCGTGCCCACGTCGGGGTCGTCGACGAAGATGTCCAGCACCTCGCCGTCCATGTCCGT
This sequence comes from Halosimplex halophilum, assembly GCF_004698125.1. NCBI lineage: Archaea > Methanobacteriati > Methanobacteriota > Halobacteria > Halobacteriales > Haloarculaceae > Halosimplex > Halosimplex halophilum. The sequence continues at coordinate 625,215 of NZ_ML214297.1, read as the reverse complement.
CGGGGTGTCGACGCCGTGGGCGGCGAGGATCGTCGGCGCGATGTCGCGGATGTCGATCTCGGGGATCTCGCCGCGGTTCCGGAAGTCGGGGCCGTCCGCGACGAAGATGCCCGTGGGCGTGTTCTCGGCGGCCCAGCGGTCGGGTTCGGTCTGGACGGCGTCGCCGCCCATCCCGTCGTTGACGTGGACGCCCGGGCGCTGGTCGACGACCACGTCCGGCCCGATGTCGACGTAGGGGCCGTCGTAGACCTCCTCGGCGCGGTAGACGCCCGTGAACAGCGGCTCGCCGTGCTCGTCGGTGACCTCCCGGAGGTCGGCGATGAGGTCCTCGCGCACCGACTCCACGTCGAAGCGCGGGTTGACGTAGATCGGCCCCTGGCCGCTGGCGAGCGCCTTCGTCTCCTCCGGGACGATCAGCTCCATCTTGCGCTCGCGCTTGGCGCCGGCGCTCTGGGGGACCAGTTCCTGGACGCGCTGGGGGACGTTCTCCGCGAGGAAGTCGACGAGGCCGAACCGCTTTGCCACGTCCAGCGCCGTCTCGCGGGTGAGTCCGACCCGCTGGAAGTAGTCCTCGACGCCGCTCGCACGGGTGAGATAGCCGTTCTCGGCGAGCCACTCGTTGACGTAGAACTCCGTGGTCGTCGCCGCGGCGCCGTGGTCGGACATGACCACGAGGTTCGTGTCCTCCAGTTCGGCCAGTTCACCGAGCCACTCGTCGACGAGCTGCCAGCCGCGCTTCGTCGGCTCGTCGTCCCAGAAGAAGTGGTGCAGGACGTTGAGGTAGAACAGCGTGACGTGGGTGAACTCGAGGTCCTCCTCCACGAACAGGTCCTTCGCAACCTGGAGGCGCAGTTCGAACAGCCGCAGGATCTGGTCGACCTCGGCGCCGCGCTCGTCGTTCGACGACAGCAGCGGGTCGGGGTGGACCTGGTAGTCGTAGCGGTCGGCCAGTTCGTCCTCGAAGTCGGGCGGGTGGGTGTACCCGGAGTCGAGCGAGCGGTACTCGCCCTCGACGGCGTCGGGGCCGCCGGAGACGACGTAGCCGTCGATCTCCCGCGGGGGGTACATCGAGGGCATGTTGACGACGCCCGCCCGCTGGCCGTCGGCGTTGAGGTAGTCCCACAGCTCGGCGGTCTTGTAGTCGCTCCCGCTCATAATGTCGATGCGCTCGTCGGCGAGGTCGATGCGCTCCCACCAGTAGACGCTGTGCTTGCCGGGGTTCTTCCCGGAGGAGTAGCACTTCCAGTTGGGGTAGGTGACCGGCGGCAGGCAGCTCCGGCTGGTCGCGTAGGTGCCCGACTCGCGGAGGGCGGCGAGGTTGGGGAGGAGCCCGTCGTCGATCCAGGGCTCGGTCAGCAGCCAGCTGGCGCCGTCGAGCCCGACAACGAAGGTCCGCGTCATTGTCGGAAGGCCGTGAGGCCGCCGGAAATACGTTTCGTTCGGCCGGACGGTCGCCGCGCCGCAGCGGGGTTTCGTACCGCCGTCCGCCGATTCGACGGACCCGCAGCGGTCACCCGCTCCCCTCTTCGCCGCGAGCGAGCAGGTCCGAGAAGTCCAGCGTCGCGGCGGGGAGCCAGCCGAGCACGGCGGGGAGGTAGACGCCGAAGGTGCGGTCGAGGAGGACCACGACCGGCGCGATCTCCGGCGCGACGCCGAGGGCGACGAGGACGGCCGTCGCCGAGGCCTCCGCGACGCCGACGCCCCCGGGCGTCAGCGGCAGCACGGTCACGCTGTAGGCCGTCACGAGCACGACCGGCAGGGCGAGGACGGGCGAGAACTCCCCGCCCAGTCCCGTGAGCAGCAGCCAGACGCGCAGCCCGGGACAGACCATCAGCGTCCCCGCCCACCCGAGCGCGTACGGGCCGACGACCGAGGGCCGCGCCGACAGCCGGCGGAACACGCCCGCCGAGTCGGCGGTGAAGGAGGGCAGCGCGGCCGCGACGCCGGCGAGCCGGTCGCCGATCCGGGGGATCCGGCCCAGCAGCCCGCCTAGCCGGCTCGCCAGGCGGCCGGCCGCGTTCATCCGCCGGCCCGCGAGCAGGACGAGCACGCCGGCGACGAGGTAGACGCCCGTCGACAGCAGGATGACGAGCAGCCACCCGCCGCCGAGCCGGGGGGCGAACAGGCCGAGCCCAGCGAGCGCGACCAGCCCGTAGAGGGCGGCGTAGAGGCCGGTGTTGAGCCCCGAGACGCTCACGGCCTCGGCCCAGTCGACCCCCGTGTAGTGGCGGACGACCAGCGGCGCCACCGAGTGGCCCGAGGCCTTCGACGGGACGACGTGGTTGACGAACTTGATCACCAGGTCGACGTTCGCGCTCGTCCGGAAGTCCGTCGGGCCGAGCCCGTTCAACAGCGCGTACCACATCCCGAACCGCGAGCCGAACTCGACCGCGGTGACCGCGAGCACGCCGGCGACCACGACCGCGTCCAGCGTCGCCAGTTCCGCCCCCGTCGCCGACCAGTCGACCCCGCGGGCGACGTACCAGAACGCCCCGATCGCGACCGCCCACTGCAGCGCCGAGAGCGCCCGCCCCCGCCAGGACCGGCCCGCCGAGTCGTCGCCGGACGGACTTTCGGTTCCCTCGTCGCTCACGGTCGACCACTCCCTGCGGACGGCGTCCGTTCGTTCGACTCGACGCTGTCGGCGAGGTCGCGGACGGTGACGAACTCGAACGGCTCGGCGAGGATCCGGCGGATGGCCCGTCGCATGTACGCGCCCGTCCGGACGTACACGCGCTTCGGGACCCCCTCGACCGCCGGGAGGTCGACCAGTTCCCACGGGTGGACGTACAGCACCGGCGCGATCCCGCGCCGGGCGAGCAGCCGCATCCCGGCGAGCGTGTAGGAGACGCCGAAGAAGCGGATCCAGGTCCCCGTCAGCGGCAGGCGCAGCCGCGGCATCACCGAGGTCGGGACCTCGACGAACTCGTCCGGCGCGGTCGGGTCCACGGCGCTCGCCGGGACGGGGCGCTCGGCGTCGAACTCCCCGCCGTACCAGCCGGGGATCGACCGACACGGGACGACGCTGGAGTCGTACTCGTAGCCCAGATCCGACAGCGTCCCGAAGTGGTCGGGGCCGAGGTCGAACGACGGCGCGCGGAACCCGGTGACCGGTTCGCCGGCGACCGCGGACAGCCGCTCCTTCGAGCGCGCCAGTTCCTCGCGGCGCTCTGCCCCGTCGAGTTCGGAGAGGTGCTGGTGGGTGTGCGTGTGAGAGGCGACCTCGTGGCCCTCGTCGGCGACGCGCTCGACGACCCGCGGGTGGTCGTCGGCGATGTCGCCGACGGTGAAGAACGTGCCCGCCGCGTCGGCGTCGGCGAGGGCGTCGAGCAGCGCCGTGACGCCGCCGAGCCCGACCGCCGGGCGGTCGGTGACCCCGCGGGCCCCGCGGTAGGCCGGCAGGTGCGTGAAGAACTCGAGGTCGACGGAGAGCGCGGCGCGTGGCTGTGACATCGGCGGGGAGACTCGTCGTGGGGTACACCCCCGGCCTACTTGGGCGATGCGCTTCGCCCGCGACCGCCAGGACCGGATCTCCGAGAAGGGTATCGGGAGCGTCCGCGGGGGACCGGCAGATACAAATCGGGCGGCGTTCGTGATCCGTGGTGAACCAATGTCGCCGCTGGTGTCCGCCGACGCCCCCCTGGCAGCCCTCCCGGGGTTGAGCAACGAGGCGCTGACCCTGCTGTTCGCCGGGGTAGCGGCCGTCGTCCTCCTGTGGGGGTTCGAGCGCTACCGCACGACCTTCTCGCGGGCGGAACTCGCCATCGCCCTCGGGGTCGCGCTCGGGCTGCTCACCGTCGCGTTCGCGCCGGGGCTGTACGGCGCGCTCGCCGGCGTCCTGAACCTCGAGAGCCGCTTCATCCTCATCCAGATCTTCGCCAACGTCACGTTCCTCGTGCTCATCTTCTACCTCGTCTCGCAGGTCAACACCAGCCAGCGGACGATCGGCGACCTCACGCGGAGCCTGGCCGTCCAGCAGGCCGACCCGGACGCGGACCTCGACGAGCGGACGCTGTACGTCGTCGTCCCGGCCTACAACGAGGCCGACACGATCGGGACCGTCCTCGCGGCGCTGCCCGACCGGATCCACGACCACCTCGTCCGTGCGGTCGTCGTCTCCGACGGCTCCGACGACGCCACCCGGCGGGCCGCCGAGGAGTACGACGCCATCGTCGTCGAACACCCGATCAACCAGGGCCAGGGCGGCGCTCTCCAGACCGGCTTCGACATCGCCAGCGACCACGGCGCCGACATCGTCGTCACGATGGACGCCGACGGCCAGCACCCCGTCGACCAGCTCGACGACCTCGTCGCCCCCATCGTCGACGACGAGGCCGACTACGTGCTCGGCTCCCGGTACCGCGGCGAGGACAACTCCGGCAACTCGATCACCCGCCGGGGCGGCATCCGCACGTTCACCTGGCTGATCAACCGCCTCGCCAAGACCGACATCACCGACTGCACCAACGGCTTCCGCGCCATCCGCGGCTCCCGGCTCGCCGAGCTCACGCTCACCGAGGAACGGTTCTCCGCGCCCGAGCTCATCATCGAGTCCCGCAAGAACGGCCTGCGCATCGTCGAGGTCCCGGTGACCATCCACGAGCGGGAGGCCGGCGAGACCAAGAAACCGAAGCTCGGCTACGCGGTCGGGCTCGCGCGGACGATCTTCGTCACCTGGATCCGGTGAACGAAAGCGCAGCGAGCGGTCGAGTCGACCCGAACGGCCGACGGCCTCGGCGGCCGTGCGACCCCGACAGGCGGGACGCCCCTACTTGTAGCCCAGGTCCTTCAGGAGGCCGTCGATCTCCAGCTGTTCGCCGTCGCGGACGCCCTCCTCGGGGATCCGCGACCGGAGGTCGGAGGCGGTGGGTTCGTCCTCGACGGGGTGGAGTTCGAGCGGGTCCGCGTCGAGGTCGTACAGCTCGGGCTCCCAGTCGCGGTCGACGTACTCGACGTACTTGTGGCCCTCCGCGCGGACGGCGCGCTGCCAGTTGGCCTCGCGGACGAGCGACTTCCCGCAGGCGCGGATGTAGGCGTCGCGGTCGCTCACCGACTCGGGGGGCAGCAGCGACTCGCCGTCGATCGGCCGGTCGTCGGTCGGTTCGACGCGGAGGAGGTCGAGCAGCGTCGGCAGCACGTCGACCTGCCGGACCTGCGCGTCGACGGTGGCGTCCTCGACTCCGGGCCCGGAGAGGACGAACGGGACGTTCGAGACGAAGTCGAAGACGTTCTCGCCGTGGCCGTCCTCCATGAAGTGGTCGGGGACCGGCGGGTCGCGGTCGAACCGGCGCTTGAGGCGGCGTTCGAGCGCGCGCGTGTCGAGTCCGAGCCCGTAGCGGAGCCCGGTCCGGAGGAACTTCGTCAGCTTGTGCAGGTAACTGTCGCGGTAGGCGATGGCCTCGCCGTGGTCGCCGTGGAGGGCGGTCACGGTGTTGGCCGGGATGTGGTCGTGGAACCGTCCGAGCGCGCGGTCGAGCGCCGAGAGGGTTCGCGCGTAGGGGTAGCGCCCGTACTCCGGGTCATCGTAGCCGTCGGGGACGCGGACGGGGTCGTGGATCTCCCAGAGGTGCAGGTAACAGAAGAACGGCTCCTCCAGGCCCGCGACCGTCTCGACGGCCTCGTCGAACCAGTCGCCGACGAGCTCCTCGTTGCGGTCGCGGTAGGCGTACTCGTCGAAGCCGCGGTCGAGGCCGGTGTCGGCGACGATGGGCCCCGTGACCATCGCGGTCGTGTCGTAGCCGGCGGCCGAGAGGTGCTCGGCGAGCGTCGGGACCGACTCGTCGAGGCGGGCCTCCTCCAGCGAGTAGACGCCGTTGTGCTCGGAGTAGGTGCCGGTCATGTAGCTGGCGACGCAGGGCGTCGTCGTCGTCGCCGTGGCGTACATCTCGCGGTAGTCGGTCCCGTCGGCGACGAGGCCGTCGATGAACGGCGTGTCGGCGTGGTCGGTCCCGACGAAGTCGCCGCGGAGGCAGTCGACGGTGACGAGGAGGAGGTTCTTCCGCGACATGGCTACCCCGCGTCCGAGTAGCCCAGGTCGCGCAGTTGCGCCTCCACGTCCTCCGAGACGTCGGTCCGTTCGACCGTCGCCTCGCCCTCGTCGTCGGTGATCGACACGTCGGCGTCGCGCGCGACGAGCTTGCGGTCGAAGTCCTGCCAGCAGACCGTCGCGCTGTCGTGCCACGGCGCGACCGTGAGCGTCTCGCCCGTCTCGGTCTTCGCGAGGTCGTTGCCCTGCCACGCGGCCGGCGCCTCGGCGCCGACCGCGCCGGCGAGCGTCGGCGCGATGTCGAGCAGGCTACACCGGTCGCCGACGGTGTCGACCCCGTCGAGGACGACCGGGACGCGGATGATCGGGTCGGCGACCCTGCGGCGGTAGCCCTGGTGGTAGTAGTACCCCTCCTCGCCGAACTCGTCGCCGTGGTCGGCCGCGAAGGCGAAGATCGGGTCCTCGCTGTCGATCCCCTCGACCACCCGCTCGACCCGGTCGTCGACGCGGCCGAGCGCGTCCCGGTAGGCGTCGAGGATGGTGCGACGTTCCGCGTCCGTGACCTCCGAGGAGCCGAACCAGTGGCGGCCGCCGCTGGCCTCGGCCTTCCGGTCGACCGACCCCGGGATCGCGTCGTCGCCGCGGCCGTAGGGGCGGTGGCTCTCCATCTGGTGGACCCAGAGGAACCGGGGGCCGTCGGCGTCGTTGAACCGCTCGACGGCCTCGTCGACGACCGCGTCGTCGGCCGGGAGGTCGGCCATGTTCGCCTCCATCGGGTAGACCCGGCGGTAGACCTGCCGGACGATGTCGAACGAGCCGAGGAACTCGCGGAGGCCGCTGCGGCGGTTCTTCGCGGCGTTGCCGCTGCCGCTCATGTAGTTGTCGTAGTGGTCGAACCCGGCGTCGAAGCCGAAGGCGGGGTCGGCCTGGGCGGTCGGGACCAGCCCGATGGTCTCGTAGCCCGCCTCGGAGAGCACCTCGGCCAGCGAGGGCCCGATGACCCTGGACTGGACCGAGGCGCGCAGCCGCGACGACTGGAGGGCGGCGAGGCTGGGCCGGGTGTAGTGGCCGGCGGTCACGCCCGTCAGCACGTCGTGGCCGTCGACGAAGGGCATCGCGTCGACGAAGTCGCGGCGGACCGAGTCCGCGGTCAGGAGGACGACATCTCTCATTCGAAGCTCGTGCCGTCATTTTCCGGGAACCTATACAATCCCTTCGGAACCCGGTCCCGCCCGCGGCGCGAGCGAGGCCACGACTGTTCGAACGCACAACCGCTCGACGCAGAGCCGCTCTCCCTCGTGGTCACCCGCCCGAACGGACCTCGCGACCGCCGGCGTCCGCCATCGTCCCGGTCCGCTCCTCGTGGGCCAGGATCACCACGTATCGCTCCTGGCCCTCGACCTCGGGGCGGAACACGGCCCGCATGAAGTCGTCCCGGAGCGTCTCGGTCCGCTCCCAGTGGCCGAACGTCGCGACCACGCGGTAGTCGTACTCGCCGGCGAGCAGGCCCCGGACGTAGGCCCGCCGCTCGGGGTAGCGGTGGTAGTCCGTGTCCGTCGGGTCGACGTAGGACAGCTCGTTCGCGGTGAGTTCGATGTAGGCCGGTTCGCGCTCGGGCCCGCTCGTCATCCACTCGGTGAACCGCGACTCGTTCAGGACGAGCGAGGAGCTGGACGTGGCCCGCTCCTCCCGGTAGTCGAAGTGGACCGTCTCCCGGCCGTGGGGCGTCCCCACGTCGGCGATGGAGTTCTCGTAGACCTCGACGCGGTCGTCGGCGTTCGTGTTCGTCGCGATCCACTCCGTCGCGCCGTCACGCGGCTCCGTCAGGTAGCCGGCGCCGGCGACGCCGGCGATCAGCGCGCTCGACACGAGAACGAGCGCGAGCGCCGCGCGGACGCCGGTCCGGACCTTCGGCCGGTCGACGTCCCACCAGCGGCTGGCGGCCGCGCCGAACAGGACGAGCAGCGGCGGGAACGTGGGGACGACGTGGCGCAGACGGACGAACTCCCACCGCGAGTAGACCAGCAGGAAGACCGCTACCGAGGTGACAAGCAGCCAGTAGAGCGGTTCGATCCGGGAACGGCGGGTGACGAGGTGACGGGCGGTCGCGCCCGCGCCGGCGAGGGCGGCGACGAACAGCGGGACGCCGAGCCCGCGGACGTACTGGCGGACCAGCCAGTAGGAGATCGGGGCGGTGAGCCCGCCGGACTTGCCGGTCTTCGAGGCGATCGACCCGGTCGCCCGCGCGAACAGCTCCAGTGGGCCGCCGAGCAGCACGCTCGGGATCGCGACGTAGATGGTCGCGGCGCCGACCGCGAGCCCGCCCAGCACGACCCGCGGCCGGGCCAGTTCGCCGACCGGGTCGTCGCTGCGGGCCGCGCGGACGAGCAGCGCCACGCCGAGGACCACCGCGGCGACGCCCCCGGAGAGCTTGAACGCGACGGCGAGCCCGCCGGCGAACGACCCGAGCAGGAAGTCGGCCGCGCGCCCCACGGCGACGTACCGGTTGGCCAGCAGGACCGTCGCGAGCAGCAGGAAGATCATCGGGATGTCCTCGCCGATCATGTGGGTCTGGGCGAGGAAGCCGACCGAGAGCGCGAGCGAGAGCGCCGCGACGCGGCCGGCGAAGCGGTCGCGGAGCTCGGTCCCGAGGCGGTAGGTGAGGTAGACGCAGCCGACGCCGAGCGCGACGCTGACGAGGCGGCCGAGCAGGACGGCGAGCGTCCAGAACCACGCCGGCGCGGCGTGCCACAGCTCCCAGCGCGACTGGATCGTCCCGAGCGTCGCGAACTCCCCGAGCCGCCCGGTGGCGACGACGACCAGGAACACCGGCGCCAGGGTGGCCGCGTAGAGGTAGAACGTCGCGCCGAGCGCCCGGCCGTCGGTGACGCCGGCCCGGATCGACTCGAAGCCCGGGTCCGCGACGAACCGGCCGGCGACCTTCATCGGCTGGATGAGCCGGGAGTACTCGTCGGGCGCGGCGAAGTTCGGCAGCCGGAACCAGACGCCGAACCCGCAGGTCACCGCGGCGAGCGCGAGCAGATAGGGGAGATACGGGTCCGCCCCGAGGTCGGCCCGGACCCGACCGAGCGGGCGGCCCAGACGCTCCCGTACCCGTGACATACGCCCCGGTTGTTCGGTCGGTGTCGAAAAGATTGCTATCTCCCGGGCGCCGCGAGTCCGGAGCCGCCACGGGCGTCGGGCGGTCCGGTGCGGGCGCGTATCAGAAAGGTTCTGAACCCCGCCGGTCACAGTGGGCCCATGAGCGATCGTCGTTCAAGCACGCGCCGGGTCGACGGGGTCGGCGGGTAACGATGCGGCTCGGCCGGACAACCCTCTTTCACTTCGCCTCCCACGTCGTCGTCTCGCTCGCCGGGTTCGCGGCGACGTTCGCGATCGCCCGGCTCGGCGGCGCGGACCTCATCGGCCTCTACGCGCCGGCCGTGGCCGTCGCCTTCTGGCTGAACATCCCCGCGACGGCAGTCGGCGACTCGCTCACGAAGCGGCTGAGCGAGGGGAGCGACCGGGGGGAGTACCTCGCGACGGGCCTCGTGATGCTGGCCGGGATCGCCGTCGTCCTCGGGGTCGCCGTCGTCCTCGGCACGCCGCTGGTCAACTGGCTCGTCGGCGCCGAGGTCGGCGACGTGGTCGCGCTGCTGGTCGTCGGCAACGTCGCGTTCATCGGCGTCAGAGCCGTCCTCAACGGCGAGAAGAAGGTGGCCAGGGCCGCGGGCACGAAGTCCCTGGAGCGGATCGTCCGCTCGGTCCTGCAGATCGCGGCGGTCGCGGCCGGCTACGGCGTCACCGCGCTCGTCGCCGGCCACGCCGCCGCCCTGTTCGTCGGGACGCTGGCCGCCGTCGTCTTCGTCGACCTCTCGCCGGGGCGGCCGACCCGGCGGGCGGCGCGGAGCCTCTTCGACTTCGCCCGCTACACGTGGCTCAGCACGCTGAAGACCCGCGCGTTCAGCTGGATGGACACGGTCGTCCTCGCCGCGTTCGCGGTCGGGTCGACGCTGATCGGCGTCTACGAGGTGGCCTGGAGCCTCGCGTCGGTGTTCGCGCTCGTCGCCGTCTCGGTCAAGAGCACGCTCTTCCCGGAGATGAGCGAGCTCGGCGTCGACGACGAGCACGACCGCATCCACCACTACCTCAACGAGGGGCTGGTGTTCACCGGCGTCTTCGTCATCCCCGGGCTGTTCGGCGCGTGGGCGCTCGGCGAGCGCGTCCTGCGCATCTACCGGCCCGAGTTCACCCAGGGCGCGCCGATCCTGGTATTGCTCGTCCTCGCGCGGATGCTCGCGGCCTACGGCGAGCAGTTCCTCAACGTCGTCAACGCGATCGACCGCCCCGACGTGGCCTTCCGCGTCAACCTCGCGTTCGCCGGCTCGAACCTCCTGTTGAACGTCGCGCTCATCTACCTCTACGGCTGGGTCGGCGCCGCCGTCGCGACCGTTCTCTCGGCCGGCGTCGGCCTCGTGTACTCCTACGTCGCGCTGTCCCGGCTCGTCGGGCGACCGGACGTGCCGGTCCTCGAGATCGCCCGCCAGGCCGTCGCGGCCCTCGTGATGGTCGCGGCCGTCGTTTCGGTCCGCCCGGCCGTCCCGACCGGGAACTACCTGACGATCGGGCTGGTGCTGGCCGGCGCGGCGGTCTACACCGCGGTCCTGATCGCCGTCTCCGGCCGGATCCGGGCGAAGGTCCGGGGGCTCGCTGGCGTGTAGCGGGCGTCCAGAGCGAGGCGGAGCGGGTCGATGTTCGTCGGAAAGACGGGGTCAGACTTCCATGTAGCCGAGCGCCGCCAGCTGTTCCTCGTCGGCGGCGTCGTCGGGGTCGCGGGTGCCCAGCGACTCCGTCCGGAACAGCGGGTCGGGGATCTCGGCCTCGAACTCGTCGACGACGCCCGGACGGTCGTCCGCGAGGTCGGCCCGCTCGTCGGGGTCGGCCTCCAGGTCGAACAGGTGCCGGCGGTCGCCGTCGCGGATGTACTTCCAGCCGTCCCAGCGGCCGCCGACCACGGCCCTGTCGTCGATGGCCGCCGACCCCGTCGTGATCACCTTCCTGTCGCCCCCCTCGAAGAGGTTGGTCCCGAGGAACGGCAGGTCGTCCGTGTCGAGGCCGTGCTCCCGGCAGATCGTCGGGGCCAGATCGAGCAGCTCGCGGTCCGCCGCTATCGTCTCCCCGCCCGGTCGGGACGCGAGCTTGGTGAACAGCGGGACGTTGATCAGCTCGTCGTACGGGAGGTTCCGGTGGAAGTACATCCCGTGGTCGTAGAACTCCTCGCCGTGGTCGGAGGTGAAGTAGATGTCCGTCTCCGCCCAAAGGCCGGCCGACTGCATGAAGTCGAACAGCCGGTCGAGGTGCTCGGAGCAGTACCGGAGATCGGAGTCGTAGAGGTCCTCGATGAGGCGGTTCTGGCCCATCGTCACGTCGTCGGGCGCGGTGCCGGCCGTCTCCATGAGCTCCATGATCGTCTCGTCGTCGGGCTGCTCGTCGAGGTACTCCGGGTCGGGGTCGTGGACGCCGTAGGGGCGGTGGCCCTCCATGTAGTGGACCCACAGGAAGAAGTCGTCGGGGGCCTCCCGGAGCCAGTCGATCACCTCGTCGGTCATCCGCTCGGCGCTGGTGTAGCCCTTGAACTCGTGGGTCGAGAACAGGCGGTCGTGGACGGACTCGGCGGCCTCGTAGAGCGGCCGCGAGACGCTGACCACCGGCTCGACGGCCCGCTTCGCGGCGTCGAGGACGGGCGAGTGGTTGGCCTGCTCGTAGAACTCGTCGCGGCCGAGGTCGGCGTACTCGTCGAACACGAGCGCGCCCTCGTTGTCCTTGAACCCCGTCAGCGTCCCGAGGCAGGCGGTGTGGGCGCCCGCGTCGCTGAGGGCTTCGGCGATCGTGGGCGACTCGCCGATGAGCTCGTGACCGCGGTACTGCGACGTGTGAAAGGAGGGGATCGACATCCGCGTGTACGGCGCGTTCGAGAAGGCGTTGGGGAAGGTCGTGCCGTCGGCCGCCAGCCGGTCCAGCGCGGGCATCGTGTCGCGGTGGTAGCCGAACTGTCCGAGATGGGACTGCCTGACGGCGTCGACCGTGATCAACAGGGAGGGCATACCAGATGTCAGCGATATCCTAACTTAATGGATGCGGATCGTTCCGGCCGACGGGTCCCGGTCCCGCGGTTCCGGACCGGTGGGGCCGGAGTCCGGCCGGGGGCCCGAACCGCCGGCTCGGGTCCGCGGCGTCGACTCAGAGGTAGCCGAGCCGCTTCAGCCGGTCCTCGGGGATGTCGTCGCCCCAGTCTTTCTCCTGGGCGTCGCCGAACCGGCTCTTGAACTCGGCGAGCGGGACCTCGAACAGCTCCTCGACGCTCTCGTCGAAGGGCTCGTCGACCTCCTCCTGGCGGCAGGGGCGGTCGCGGTCGACGCGGTAGACCGACCGCTCGCCGAACGAGTCCCAGACGTACTTGCGGTCGCCGTCGTAGACCGCGCGGATCATCCGGTCCCAGTAGTCGTAGTTCTCGACGTGGTCGGGCGGCGCGCCGCCGACGACCTCGGCGGGGACCCGGTCCCTGTAGGTCGTCGGCAGTTCGTCGTCGGCGAGCCCCGCCAGGAGGGTCCGCAGGTCGAGGTGCGAGAAGTAGGTGTCGTCGGGCTCGCGGACGGACTCGGGGGCGTTGAACACGAGCAGCGGCACGTGCAGCAGCGACTCGGTGACGTTGCCGATGTGGCCCAGCATGCCGTCGTCGTCGGGATAGCAGAGGTTCTCGCCGTGGTCGGCGGTCACGACGACCGTCGTCTCTTCCTCGGTCTCCCGCCGGAGCCGCTCGACGAACGGGACGAGCTTGCGGTCGACGTAGTCGATCGACGCGGCGTAGGTGTCGCGGTAGTGCTGGACGTGGTCGTCGTAGCCGTCGGGGTCCTCCAGGAGGCGGTTGTTGAACGGCACCGTCCGGTGCTTGTCGGACCACCAGTCGTTCGGCACGTCCTCGGCCCGGTAGAAGACGTTGTTCGCGTGGGGGTTGTGCGTCTCCATCAGGTTGATGAAGCCGAAGAAGGGTTCGCGACCGGCCGTCGCGAGGTCGGCCGCGTGGGAGAGCTGCGTCCGGGTGCCGTAGTCCCACAGCCGCGGGACGGGCACGCCCTCCAGGTAGTCGTTGGTCTTGAGCATCAGCCCGTTGGCGATGCTCCTGACGGTCTCGTCGTGGCCCAGCGCCTGCCTGAGGAACTCGTAGTAGCGGCGGACCCCATCGGCGTCGACGTCGTGGAGGAACGAGTCGATCTCCTCGCCCTCGGCGAAGACGGCGTGGCGCGAGACGCTGGTGAACTCGTCGAAGTACTCGTCGAACCCGTACGGCCGGGCGACGAAGAGGTTGCTGCTGACGGCGAAGCGGTAGTGGTCGCGGAACGCGTCGAACAGCGTGTCCTCGATGGGGATGTCGTCGTAGCTGGGGTCGTGGCTGTGCAGCCCCGAGACGTGCGGGAGCTCGCCGGTGAAGATGGCGCCGTGGCTGGAGGGGCTCCAGTTGCTCGCCGCGCGGCAGTGTTCGAAGGACACGTCCGCCGCGTCGGCCAGCCGGGGGGCGTGCTCGTCGAAGTAGTCTTTCCGGACGGAGTCGAGGACCACGAGGACGACGTTCCGCGCCATGTCCGCCCTGAGTTCGGCGGTGCAGTAATGTCTAACGGGTCGCTCGCGGTCGACCGGCGAGCGCGGGGGAGGGGAGCTACAGCCGGAGACCGACGAGAGCGCCGCGGCGGGAAACCGACGAGAGCGGGCCACGGTGGGGAAAACGACAAGATACTTGAGCGACGGCGGACTCCGGGACGGTAGATGACGCTGGTCGTGCTCGGCGTGGACGCGCTCGACCCGGACCTGGTCGACGCCGACGCCCACCCGAACCTCACCCTGGCGGCCCACGGCGCGATCGGGACGATCGACAGCCACGCGGGCGAGCCGAGCACGCACGAACTCTGGCCGACGATCATCACGGGGTTGCCCCCGTCGGAGCACGGGCTCGAACTCGGCGACGACGGCGTGGCGTGGGGCAACCCGGTGCTGGAGTTCGGCAGCGCGGTCGCCGACTACCTGCTGCCCGACTCGCTGCAGACCCGCCTCGGCGCCTGGCTGCTGACCAACACCGACACCGACGCCTTCCGGACGCCGGCCACCTACTACGCCGACAACGGCCTCACCACCGTCTTCGACGGGCGCGAGGCGGAGCCGATCGGCGTCCCGAACTACGTGGTCGACCCGGACAGCGAGGACCGCGAACACGCCCTCCGGCGGAGCCTGGGGGACCTGTTCGAGCGCGACCCCGAGGCGACCGGCGGCCACACCTCCTCGGACCCCGAGACGTTCTACGAGCAGTGCATGGAGATGGCGATGATACGGGTCGCCCGGGCGCGGCGGGCCTACCGCGGCGGCCGCCACGAGCTCGTCTTCGCCTACACCAGCGGCCTCGACCTGATCGGCCACGTGACCTACGACCGCCCCGAACTGCAGCGGGCCGCCTACGACGAACTCGACGAGTTCGTCGGCGAGCTCCGCGCGGACCTCGGGGACGACGACGAACTCCTGCTGGTCAGCGACCACGGCCTGCAGGACGGCGTCCACACCCACGAGGCGATGGTCGCCGCGACCGACGGGTCGCTCGTCGAGTCGATCGAGAGCGTCACGGACGTGCGGGCGGCCATCGACGCGGAACTCGACGGGACCGACCACTCGGGGACGCCGACCCACCGGCCGGCGGCCGGCGAGGGCGGCGGCGTCGGCGGGGACCGCGTGAAAGAGCAGCTGGAAGACCTCGGGTACATGTGACATGACGAACATCGCACTGGTGGTGATGGACACGCTGCGGAAGGACTCGTTCGACGAGCACTTCGACTGGCTGCCGGGCGCGCGATACGAGAACGCGTGGTCGCCCGGCGGGTGGACCGTCCCGGTCCACGCGACGCTGTTCGGCGGGCTGTACTCGAGCGAGCTCGGCGTCTACGCCAAGACCACGGCGCTCGACTGCGAGAAGCCCGTCCTCGCGGAGCACCTCTCGCGGGCCGGCTACACGACCCGCGGGTTCAGCGCCAACGCCAACATCGCGGACGCCTTCCAGTTCACCCGCGGCTTCGACGAGTTCCACCACAGCTGGCGGGGCCGCCGGCGCGACCCCGACATCGTCGACTGGGCGGAGTTCATCTCCGAGACGCGCGGCGAGGGACCGACGCGGTTCCTCAGGGCGGTCCGGCGCTGTTTCGCCGACGACGTCGACACCGTCGAGTCGCTGAAGTTCGGCGTCAGGATGAAGGCCCGCGACCTGGGCATCGCCTCCATCGCCGGCGAGGACGACGGCGCCAGCGAGGTCCTCGACCTCGTCGAGTCGACCGACTTCGGCGACGACGAGTTCCTCTTCGTGAACCTGATGGAGGCCCACGGGCCGTACAACGCCCCGGAGGAGTACCGGACCGTCGACGTCTCGGCCAACCCCAGTTTCGAGGAGACGGTCGGCGACGGCCCCGAGGCAGACCCGGCGGACGTGCGCCAGGCCTACGAGGACTGCGTCCGGTATCTCTCGGACGTCTACCGGGACATCTTCGCGGAGCTCCGCGAGGAGTTCGACGTGGTCGTGACGCTGTCGGACCACGGGGAGATGTTCGGCGAGGACGACGTCTGGGGGCACAACCACGGCCTCTACCCCGAGCTGACCCACGTGCCGCTGACCGTCTGGGATGGCGGGGACGCCGTCGAGACCCGCGAGGAGACGGTGGGGCTGCTCGACGTCTACCGGACGGTGCTGTCGGCGGCCGGCGTGGCGGACGACGAGGCGCGCGGCCGCGACCTGCGCGCCGACCGCGGGTCGCGCTCGTATCTCACCGAGCGCCACGGCCTCCGCTCCGAGCGGATCTCCCACCTCCGGAACCAGGGCTACGACGAGGCGACCGTCGAGCGCTACGACGCGCCGCTCAACGGCGCGGTCGTCGAGGACGGATCCTACGGCTGCGAGACGCTCGACGGCTTCCGGACGTGGGGCGACACGGACGAGGCGACGGTCCGGGCGGCCATCGACGAGGTCGTCGACACGCTCGCCGTCAGGGACGTGGCGCTCGGCGAGGGCCAGGACCTCCCGAGCGACGTGGAGGAGCGGCTGTCGGAACTCGGCTACGTCTAGACGGATTCTGGCGGTGCCGGTGAGCGCCTGCTACGGCGACAGCGGTCGCCGACCGCGCGCTACAGCGGCGGCCGGCCCTGGAGCTTGCGGACGAACTGCCGCGCGTCGGTCACCTTCGCCTGCAGTTCGAGGGGAAGCCGCGTCAGCAGTCGCTTCGCGAGCAGTTCGGCGACGCGGCCGTCCGAGGGGAGCCGGTCCTGGGTCTCCAGCCACTCGAGCTGGCCGTAGACGATCTGGCGGTAGCCCCACTTGTCGAGGAAGTACTCGCGGGCGTCCATCAACCGTTCGCGCTTGTTCCGGTTGGCGGTGTAGGAGCTGCCGCCGCCGGGGTAGTGGGGGAACTGCACCGCCGGACAGCAGCCGAACCGCCAGTCGGTCCGGCGCTTGTGGCCGACGTAGAAGTCGAGGTGGGGTTTGCCCTGCTGGAGCTGGGGGTCCCAGGCGTAGTCCTCGACGCACTCGCGGCGGAAGGCGGCGACGTTCTGGAGGAAGTCGAACTCGACGAGCGGCTGGCCGGCGACGAGCTCCGCGTCCTTGCCGCGGATGTCCCGGACGAGGAGGTCCCCCCGCTCGTAGAGGTCGTGGCAGGTCCCGCGGAGCCCGCCGTGCTCGAAGAGGAGCCCGCAGACGCCGCCGAACTCGGGCCGGGCCTCCAGCTGGTCGACGAGCGTCGCCACGTTCCCCGGGATCGTGTGGTCGCTGTCGGCGATGACCAGGTAGTCCTCGTCGAGCCGGTCGACGATGCTCCGCCGGCAGTTCCCCAGCCCGGAGTCGTACTCCACGTCGATGGGGACCAGCTCGAACCCGAACTCCGAGTCGTAGAGGTCGCGCCGCTCCTCGGTGTGGCCGTTGTCGGCGACGTAGACGGTGTCGACGGGGACGTTCTCGGCCGATTCGAGGAGGTTCCGGAGCTTCTCGGTCCGCTCGTAGACGGGGACACCGAGGGCGACTGACGCGCCTGCGATCATTGCGGACTCACCGTTCTCGCCAACCCGTTCCGCGGGCCCGCCAATGAAGATTCCCTTTCGTCGCGGCCGCGTCGCCGCCCGGACCCGTCACCCCTCGCGGTCGGCGACGCTCTCGTGGTCCCAGATGAGGTCGAAGTACCGCTTCAGGCCGGCGACGAACGCGCCGTTGTCGGTGATCGCGGCCTGGCGCATGTGGTTGGGCACGTCCTCCTCCTCGACGAGGAGGATGGCCGAGCCGGTCTCGTAGTCGGGGCTCGGGTCGGCGACGTGGCCGCGGAAGGGGAGCTTGCCCGTCGAGAAGCGGATCTCGACGGCGGGGTAGTCCTCGCGGATCCGCTCGACGATCTCCCGCTGGATGGCGGGCTCGTCGCGCGGGTCCGTCGAGAGGAAGTCGGGGACGAGCATCAGGACCGAGACCTCGACGCCCCGCTCCAGGGCGTCGGCGAGGGCGGGCTCGACCGAGTCGAAGTACTCGAAGCTCTTGGTGACGACGTCGACCTCCTCGTCGGCCTCGTGGTAGAGCCGTCGGGTCTCGCGCTCGCTGGGTTCGCCCACGTCGACGACGTGGAACAGCTCCTCGGTCGGGGTCACGTCCTCGCTCGCCCGCTCGTAGCGGGGCCGGAACGCCGCGAGGAACTCCTCGCGCAGGTCGTCGATGGCGGCGGAGAATTCCTCGTAGTCCTGGCGGCGGTTCTCGACGGCGCGGTCGAGGATCGCCTCCGGCGGCTTGGGCTGGTACTCTTTGGGCCGGCCGGGGATCACCTCGACGAACCCCCGGTCCGACAGCGAGTCGAGGACGCCGTAGATGCGGGCCTTGGGGATGTCCGTCGCCTCGGCGAGGTTCGGCGCCGTCGTCTTCCCGAGCGAGAGCAGCTCCCGCAGCGCCGTCTCCTCGTACTCGGTCAGCCCCAGCCGGTCGAAGACCGCGCTCCCGTCGCCGCTCATGGTACCGGCCGGTTCGCCGCCCGGGCTTAAAATGCCCCCGAAAGGTACTTACCTGTCGCCGTCGTGAGTTACTCACAAGCCGAGTAACTATGGTCGAACTCGACAACGCGGACGGCGACGCGGCCGACGGTAGCACGGACGACCGGGTCGACGAGGAGCCGGCCGACGGGGACGCTCGCGCCGACGCCCACCTCGACGGCGTGGCCGACGGCTGTGGCTGCACCGAGATCTGGGAGCACCTGAGCGAGGAGCGCGCCGACGACTGAGCCGTCCGCGCCGTCATTCTCCCCGCTCTCTCGTCCCACAGCCGCGGCGGTGGGGTCCGCTCGGGGCGGGCGAGCCCGTGTCCAACGGGGAACCTTTTTCTCCCGGAGCGTCAAAGCGCGGACGATGGATTACGACGACGTCTGCGTGCTGATCCCCACGCTGGACGAGTCCGAGACGATCGGGCCGGTCGTCGAGTCGTTCGCGGCCGAGGGGTTCGACGACATCCTCGTGATCGACGGCGGGTCGACCGACGGGACCCCGTCGATCGCCGAGGAGAAGGGCGCGCGCGTCGTCGCCCAGCGCGGCTCGAAGGGGAAGGGCCAGGCGCTCCAGGAGGGGTTCGAGCGGACCGACGCCCCGGTCGTGCTCATGCTCGACGGCGACATGACCTACCGGGCCGAGGACGCCGCGACGATGCTCGAACCGATCTTCGAGGGCCGGGCCGACCACGTCATCGGCGACCGCTTCGCCGACATGGAGGACGGCGCGATGACGCGGCTCAACCGGTTCGGCAACGGCGTCATCAACCGCGCGTTCTCGCTCATCCACGGCCGCGACTACGGGGACATCCTCAGCGGCTACCGGGCGCTGACCCGCGAGAGCATCGACCGCATCTCGCTGACGGAGGATCACTTCGGCATCGAGACGGAGATGGCCGTCGAGTGCGTCAAGCACAACGTCCGCACGGAGGTCGTCCCGATCCGCTACCGCGCCCGGCCGGACGACTCCGAGACGAACCTCCGCCCGTTCCGCGACGGCGCCGACATCATCCTCACGCTGTACAAGATGGCCAAGACGAACAACCCGCTGTTCTACTTCGGGAGCGTCGGCGCCGTCAGCCTCGTCGTCGGCCTCGTCCTCGGTACCTACGTCGCCGTCGAGTGGATCACGGCCAACACCTCCCACGAGGTGATCGCCTTCCTCGGCGGTCTGGCGATCATCTTCGGCGTGCAGCTACTGATGTTTGGCGTCCTCTCGGACATGATCGTCACGGTCAACCGCGAACAGACCCGGCAGCTGGAGGACCTCACCGAGCGGCTGAGCGATGACCGGGCGCGCGGGACCGCTCGCGTCGACGAGTCCGGGACCGGGCGCGACGCGGGGGGAACCGCGGGCCGCGCGGACGGCGAGCGCCCGTCCGATCCGGAGCCGTCGGCGGCCGAACGGCAGGGGTGACGGGCCGGGACCGGCTCAGAAGGGGACGAGCCCGCGCAGCTGCTTGACGAGGCTCGTCGAGGCCGCCTGGCGCTTGCGCTCGAAGACGGGATGCAGGGCGTTGAGCAGCTCGTCCTCGGAGTCGAACGACTCGCCGTCGGCCTCGGCCAGCGCCTCGGCGACGGGCATCTCGTTGCCCGAGGCGTCGTACGGGACGGTCGCGTCCCCGAAGTACTCGCGCAGCTCCTCGGCTGTCGCGGGGAAGGACACGTCCGCGTCGGCCAGTCGCGCGTCGAGTGCCGCGATCCCGAACTCGACGACGTCCGGTTCCTCGTCCACGTCGTTCGACGGTGGCCGAACTCCCATTGCCGGACACATCGGCGTCGACCCCCGAAAATCCTGCGGCTCGAACGCTCCCCGTAGCGGCGTGTTCGGCCCACGGCGCTCGGTCGCTCGCGGGCTACAGGGCGTCCAGCGCCCCGGTGGCTTCCGGCCCTCCGACCGCCCGACGGTAGCCCGGTGGCGCCACCAACGATAACTAACCGGCCCCCTATGTGGCGGACATGCTGCAGTCGTCGCCCGGGCAGGTCGCCGAGCTGGTCGAGGCCGTCCGCGCGGTCGCCCCCTGGCAGCAGCTGTTCCTCCTCGTCGCCGTCGGGGTCTCCGTCGCCGTCGCCCGCCGGCTCGTTCCCGGGGAACGCTGGGGCGACCGCCTGCGCGCCCGGTTCGTCCTCGGCGTCCCGTGGGGGACGCTGCTGACGGTCCTCGGCGTCCTGCTCGTCTACTGGGTGGTCCAGGGCGGCTGGGAACACCCCAACAGCCCGCTGGTTATCCCCTTCCGGTCGTGGTCGTACTTCTACCCGCTCGGGGTCCTCGTCGCCGGGTTCGCCCACAACGGGGTCGGTCACATCACCGGCAACCTGGTCGGGACGGTCGTGTTCGCCCCGGTCGTCGAGTACTACCTCGGCCACTACCCGACCGAGCGGGGCTCGGAGTCGTTTTCCTCGCTCCGGGCGAACCCGTTCGTCCGCCTGCTGGCGGTCCCCGCCGGGTCCGTCGCCGTGGGCGTGTTCACCGGCTTCTTCTCGATGGGGCCGGTCATCGGCTTCTCCGGCGTGGTCTACGCCTACGTCGGCTTCGCGATGGTGACGCGGCCGACCCTGGCGGTGCTCGCGCTCGTCTCCGAGCGGGTCGTCGACCTGCTCTACCGGGGGCTGCGCAACCCCTACATCAGCCGCGAGCCGGGCCCGAGCTTCTTCTCGCCGTGGTGGGCGGACATCGCGATCCAGGGCCACGCGATCGGCATCCTGGCCGGCGTGCTGGCCGGGATCGCCGTCCTCGCCGTCCGCGAGGAGTACCCGAACCCGCTCGCCCTGTGGTTCGCTGCGCTGGTGCTGGGCATCCGGCAGTCGCTGTGGGCGATCTACGCGCCGATGGGCGCCAACCGGTTCGTCCTCTTCCGCGCGGTCGGCGTCGGCGTGATCTTCCTCTCGGCGGCGCTGATCGCGACCGCCGTCTCGGCGTCGAACCGGTCGCTGGTCCCGCGGCTGGAGGGACGGAGCGTCGACCTGCCCAGCCCCGATTCGCCCGTGGTGGTGGTCGCCGTCGCGCTTGTCGTGCTCTCGTCGTTCGCGGTACCGTTCGGGTTCGCGACCGTCTCGGGGGAACTGCCGGCCGACGCCGCGACCGTCGAGGTCCGCGACTACACCGTCACCTACGTCGAGAACGAGCCCAACCAGTACGTCTCGCTGGTCAACGAGTACCTCTACGGCGACACGGGGACGATCCGCTCCAGCGGCGTGGTCGTCCTCAGCGAGGAGCGCCGGGTGTGGATCGAGGCCATCTCGAAGAGCCGGCTCGCCTTCAGCGGCGGCGGGACCGTCCGCGTCGGCGGGCTGGGCTGGCGGGAGTCGGTCCACGCCGACCGCGAGGGCTGGTCGGTGGTCGGCAACGGGTCGGTGTACAAGGTGTCGCTCCGCGAGCAGGGCGGACGGGAACGGCTCGCCTACGCGTCCGACGCGCGCCGCGCGCGGCCGGTGATCGACGGCCGCAACGTCTCGATCGCGCCCGTAGAGGGCGGGTTCGAGGCCGTCGTCTCGACGAACGGGACCGTCCTCGGGCGGGCGCCGGTCCCCGCGCGGTCGAACGCGACGACCGTCGGCGGACTGACTCTCAACCGGACCGGCCGCGACCTGGTCGCGATCAGCGACCGGACGAGAGTGCAGGTCGCCAGCAAGTCCGTGCCGCGGGCGCGGCAGGGCTGAACTGCGGGCGCCCCGGGCGCGCGGCAGTCACTCGTCGTCGGCGTCACTACCGTCCCAGGCGATCCGGAAGACCTCCACGTCGACCGTCTGCGAGTCGGCCTCGTGGAAGTCGAACTGACGGGGCAGGTCGAGTTCGGCGGCGAAGGCGTGGGTGACGCGGCCGCCGTTGTCGGCGGCGAACGACTCGACGAAGTCCTCGCTGCCGGCGTTGTGGACCGAGTAGGACACCTCGCTCACCGCGGCGGCCGTCCCGAGGAACGCCCGGTCGGCGTGTTCGTTGCCCGACTGGGCGCCGAACGGCGGGTTCATCACGACCGTCGTCGGGCCGTCCGGGCACAGGGGGACCGCGGTCGCGTCGGCCCGCACCCACTCCACGTCGGCGGCGGCCGCGACCCGGCGCTCGTTGGCCCGCGCCGTCGCCAGCGGGCCGGGGTCGAGGTCGACGCCGACGACCCGCTCGGGACCCCGCAGGACGGCGCCGAGCGCGAGCATCCCCGTCCCGGTCCCCAGGTCGACGACGGTCCGACCCTCGATGTCGCCCTGCAGGTCCGCCGTGTGGATCAGGTGGGCCGCCACGTCCGGCGGCGTCCGGTACTGTTCGAGGTCGACCCGCGGGTCCTCGAAGCCCGCGACGACCGCCAGCTGCTGGGCCAGCCGGGTCTTCGTGCTCACGCTCTCACCCCGCGGTTGCTCCCGCCCGCGCGTCGCGCCTGGTCGGTCATCCGTCGACAATATCTCCTGCGTATGCAAAAACGTTTGTGAATGCACAACAGTAATTCCAGGGCGGGTCGCGGACGGGTCACGCCCGGGGGAGTTCCAGGACGAAGGCGGCGCCGCCGCGGTCGCTCTCCTCGGCGCGGACCGACCCGCCGTAGGACTCGACCATCGAGGAGACGAAAAAGAGGCCGAATCCCGTGCCCGAGGAGGCGGCGCCCTTCCCGCCGCGCTCGAAGATGTCGGTCCGGTCTTCCGGGGGGAGCCCGGGCCCGTCGTCGGCCACCCGGAGGACGACGGTCGACCCCTCGTCCTCCGCGGTGACGGCGACGCTGGTGGTCTCCTCGGAGTGCTCCACGGCGTTCGTGAGGAGGTTCCCGACCACGTCGTCGAGGAGGTCGTTCCCGAGGACGGTCAGCCCCGCCGGGACCGAGGCGTCGACGTCCACCCGGTCGGTCATCGCGTCGACGCGGTCGGCCTCCTCGGCGACGAGCGGCCGGAGCGCGACCGCTTCGAGGGCGGCGTCCCCGTCGCTGGCGACGGAGTCGAGGATCGACCGCACCTTCCCGCTGAGGTCGGTGATCTTGACGCTCCAGTCGTGAATGTTCTCGGCGTGACCGACGAGTTCCGGGTCGTCAAGCTCCGTTCGGAGCATGTCGGCTCGCGCCATGATGACGTTGAACCCGTTCATCATGTCGTGGCGGAGGACGCTGTTGAAGAAGTCGAGCTGCTCGTTGCGGCGCGCGAGCGTCTGCTCCTGCTCGTGGCGGTCGATGGCGTAGCGGAGCGCCCGCACGAGCCTGTCACCGTCGAGGTCGCCTTTCGGCAGGTAGTCCTGGGCGCCGGACTGGATCGCCTCGACGGCGATCTCGGTGTTGTCGAGCCCGGTGAGCACGATGATCGGCACGCCCGAGTCGAACGCCGCGGCGCGGCGGAGCGTCTCGATCCCCTCGGACTCCGGGAGCCCGAGGTCGAGCAGGAGCACGTCGTAGTGGCGCGCGACGAGCGCGTCGCGTGCGGCCGACAGCGACTCGACGTGGGTGAGCGCGACCTCGTCAAGGAACGCCTGGACGGAGGGGTTCTCGAGGTGATGCTCGACGAGCTTCGCGTCGCCGGGGTTGTCCTCGACGAGCAACGCGTTGACGGCCTGGTTCATCACTCGGGGGGCATCCTGACGACGGTGAGCCAGAAGTCCTCGATCCGCTTGACGATGTCGAGGAAGCCGTCGAAGTCGATCGGTTTGGTCAGGTACGCGTTCGCGTGCAGGTCGTACGACTGGACGATGTCCTCCTCGGCCTCCGAGCTCGTCATGACGACGACCGGGATCCGCCTGAGGTCGTCGTCCGTCTTGATCTCCTCCAGCACGTCGCGGCCGTCCTTCCGCGGCATGTTGAGATCGAGGAGCACGAGGTCGGGGCGGGGCTCGTCGGCGTACTCCCCCTCCTGGCGGAGAAAGGAGAGCGCCTCGACGCCGTCGCCGACGACGTGGAGGTTGTTGCTGATGCTCCCCCGTTCGAGCGCCTTCCGCGTCAGCGTCACGTCACCGGGGTTGTCCTCCGCGAGGAGTATCTCGACCGGCTCGCCGTGGTCGTTCATACCCGCGCCCCCGCGGGTCGGGTCGGTTCGTCGACGGTTCGCGCTCGGTCGGTCGCGGTCGTGTCGTTGCGGTTCATGCGTGGATCTCCGTCTCCGCCGTCGCCGGCATCGTGAAGTGGAACGTCGCGCCGTCGCCGGGTTCGGACTCGACCCAGATCTCGCCGCCGTGGCGGTTGACGATGCGCTTGCACATCGCCAGCCCGATGCCGGTGCTCCCCGAGCGGCTGGCGTTCTGTTTGAATATCTCGAAGATGCGGTCGTGCTGGTCGGCCTCGATGCCCGGGCCGTCGTCGGCGACGGTGAAGTGGACGCGGTCGTCCTCGCGTTCGGCCCCGGCCGTCACGGTCGGCTCCTCGCCCCCGTAGTGGAGCGCGTTCTCGACGAGGTTCTGGAACACCTGTCCGAGCTGGTTGCGGTCGACGGTGACCGCCGGCAGTTCGCCGCTGTCGACGGTCGCGTCGCGTTCGTCGATCAAAAGCTCCAGGCTCCGGACCGTCTCCTCGAAGACGGCCCCGGCGTCGGTCTCGGTCGGCTCGTCGCCCTTCGTCGTCACCCGCGAGTACTGGAGGAGCGCGTCGATCATCGCCTGCATCCGGGTCGCGCCGTCGACGGCGTACTCCATGTACAGTTCGCCCTCCTCGTCGAAGCTGTCGCCGTACTCCTCTTCGAGCAGCGAGACGTAGCTCGACACCATCCGCAGCGGCTCCTGGAGGTCGTGGGAGGCGACGTAGGCGAACTGCTGGAGACTCTCGTTCGAACGTTCCAGTTCCGTCCGCTGGCGTTCGAGTTCGGCCTCGCGTTCGACGCGGTCCAGGGCGTCGACCATGGCCTGCTCGACCATCTCGACCATCGTGTGTTCGAACTCATCGATCTCGGCCGGCCCGGGCTGGCCGACGATCAGGAGCCCGTGGTCGTCGACCGGGACCAGCATCAGCGTCCCCAGGTCGGCCCGCGGGACCGACGGGTTCGCCAGGTCGCCGTAGTCCGCCACGACCGACAGCTCTCCCGCCTCGAAGCAGCCCATCTCGTCGTGAGCGGGCTCGATGTCGGGGAGGGCCTCCGTCGTCTCGACCCCGAACGCGTCGAGCGCGCCGTCCGACGCGTACAGCGGTTCGAGTCGCTCGGCCCCGTCGTACGACCAGTACGCCGACACGGGACAGCCGACGATCGAGTCGACGATCTCGACGACGATCTCGACGACCGCTCGCTCCGAGCGAGCGTGTGGGAGCTTTCTGGTCGTCTCCGCGAGGTTCTTCAGTCGCGTCTCGCGCCGCTTGAGCTCGGAGATGTCGCGCGTGAACCCGGCGACGTACGCGACCGCACCGTCCTCGTCGAAGACGGGTTCGGCGTGGACGCTGAGCCACCGCGTCTCGTCGTCGTCCGTCAGGGTGCGGTACTCGAGGTCGGCCGGGTCGCCCTCCGAGAGGACACCCATCTTCTCGCGGACCATCTCGCGGTCCTCGGGGTGGATCCCCTCGAGGAAGTTGGTCGGGTCCTCGATCAGGTCCGCCTTCGTCCGGTCCCACACGTCGTCGTACGCGGAGTTGACGATGACCGTCTCCGACCAGTCCGCCGTGAACATCCACAGCGTGTCCGTCGTGTACTCGGTGAGCCGGAACAGCAGTTCCGTCGTTTCCTCGTAGCGCTGGTGTGAACGGTACTCGTCGACGACCACGTCGATCCGGTCGACGAGCGTTCGAAACGCCTCGGACCCGGGCTCGCCGTCGTAGGCGACGTAGCCGTCCGCACCGGCGTTGACGGCGTCGGCCGCGACGCGCTCGCTCCCGTCCCCGGTGACCAGCACGAACGGCAGGTCGCCGTGCTCCGCCCGCAGGCGTTCCAGGACCGCGATCCCGTCCGGCTCCCCCGCGGTCAGCCCGCACACGAGACACCCGACGTCCTCGGCGTCCAGGCGTTCGAAGGCCGACGACACCGTCGTCACCGCCGTCGCGTTCGCCGTGTCGCCGGTCGCCTCGATACCGTCGGCGAGGCGCTCGCCCGTCGCCTCATCCGGGTGGAGACAGACCACGCTGACTCCCGACTCCCGCTCGTCGAGCGGCCTGACGTACGTCGACGACGACGGGCGACCGTTGCTCACGGGGTGTCCCCTCCGCCGTCGGACACCGTCGCCGCCGGGCCGGTGGGTCCACGACCGACCGCCACTCGCTGGGCTCTCGCGCTCGATTCGGTGCGCATACGCGAGGCTCACCGTCCGGCTGTAAATCGTTGTGCCACCAGTTATCGCGGCTGATACTCCACTGGGCCCGCGAGAACGGGTCTCCGGCGGCGGGCTACCAGGTGCCGTGGAAGGTGTCGAACTCCAGCGCCTCCAGCGGTTCCTCGCCGATGGCGATGCGGTACTCCTGGGGGGTGAGCATCGGCTGCTTGAACTGCGGGCCGTCGTCGGTGGTGATCCGGGGACAGCCCGTGTTCACGTAGGCGTCCATCCCGAAGTTGGTCAGCCGGTCGGGCGTCACCTCGTCCATCGTGATGAGGTAGGCGTCGTCGTTGTTCTCGACGATCTCCTGGGCCTGGTCCCAGCGGCCCTGCCCGATCTTGGTGCAGAAGATGACGCCCCACTCCTCGGCGTCCATCGCGCGGTGAACCGCGCCGTAGCGCTGTTTCATGAACTTCTCCGTGTCGGCGACTGAGACGGCGTTGTTGACGGGGTCGGCGATGACAACCTTCTTGTCGGGGTGTTCCATCGCCAGCCCGAGCGGGTGGAACTTGCCGCCGCCGACGTACAGCATCTGGTCGGCGTCCACGTCGGCGCTGGCGTAGTTACAGCCCAGCACCTGCCCCTCGTGAGTGAGCCGCTCGTCGCCCTTGCGGGTGTGGACGGTGTAGCCCCGCTCCTCCAGCCACGAGCGCATCTCGTCGAACTTGTTCATGTGCTGGGCGGTCGTCACGAGGCCCACGTCCTCGTCCTCGTCGGCCGGGGCGATCTCCTCGTCGAGCGCCCGCTCCATGATCGGGAAGACGTCGACGTTCGAGAAGAGGGGGACGTAGATGATCTTGTCCGACTCCTTCATCGGGGAGTGGCCGAAGTGGACGAACACGTCCGTCCGGCGCATCAGATAGGTGTCGAGGTCACAGGCGCCGTAGCAGGGCTGGCCGGAGATCATGACGGTCACGTCGTCGGGCAGCTCGGCGCGCAGGTCGTCGGCGACGCGCGGACCGCGCCGCTTCAGCCCCTCGGGGAACTGCAGGCCGACCGTCTCGGCGTCACGTTCGGCGACGGCGTCGACGATGCGGTCGAGTTCGTAGTCCCACTCGCGGTCGTGGCGCAGC
Source organism: Halosimplex halophilum (assembly GCF_004698125.1). NCBI lineage: Archaea > Methanobacteriati > Methanobacteriota > Halobacteria > Halobacteriales > Haloarculaceae > Halosimplex > Halosimplex halophilum. The sequence continues at coordinate 597,879 of NZ_ML214297.1, read as the reverse complement.
GACATGCCCGTCTCCCTGAGGTCGCCCTCGGTGCGAGGCGCCTCGTCGGCCTCGCCGCGCGAATCCTGGCTCATTAGGGGCTCGTATCCGCTCGCGGGGTAAAACCTCCGCGGTCCCCGGCGGACCCGTCAGTGCGTCGCAGTCGCACGGCTGGGCGGGCGGCGAGCGCGAGGAACGAACCCGAGGGTCGAACCGCCGTCAGGGGTCCTCGATGACGACCCGCTCGTCGCCGCCGCGGGCGCGGGTCAGCGCCGAGACGATGCGGTCCTGGAACCGGAGGAAGCCGAACACCAGCGTCGCGAGCAGCCCGCCGACGACGAGTTCTGAGACCATACCCCCGCTTCGGTCCCGCGTCGGATAAGGGCTCGGGGAGCGTGCGAACGTCGCCGGATCCGGTGACGCGCTCCCGTCGGTCCGGACGCCAGGAGCGACCGCGCCCACGCATTTATCGCCGCCCGCCGAGTAGGGTCGACCGCCGATGGTCCCTCTCTCGACGGTCCTCCGCACGGCGGTCGTCGCCGTCGCCTCGTTCGCGGTCGCAGCCGGCGCCGCGGTCGCGGTCACCCGCCTCGCCGTCCGCACCCGCTTTTTCGCGATGCACGACCGCCTCCCGGACAGCTGGCACGGCCGACCGCTCCGCCAGGCCGACCGTGAACCTCGGGACGGGCTGAACCCGTTCATCCTCGCCTTCCTGGCCTTCTGGGTCGCGTTCGGCCTCGCGAACGTCGCGCTCGACGCGCTGTTGCTCGGGTAGGTTCGCGGCCCCGTCCGCGGGGTCCCGAAGTTCCAGTTCCGGTCCCCGCGCAGTCGCGGGAGCTTTGGCGCTCGCGCACCCGGAGTCGGGTATGTCTCCCCGTACGTGGGCGTCCGCGACCGTCGACTTCCTGCTCGCGGCGGTCGGGCTCTACCTCGCGCTCGCGCCGGCCTTTACGGTCGTCTACGCGCTGGTCGCCGACGCGACGCTGTTCGCCCAGCCGCCCCAGACCGCCGCTGTCGTCGTCGCCGTCGGCGGGAGCTACCCGTTCGTCGCCGGCGACTGGTCGTATCGGCGGCTGGCCGTCTTCGTCGTCGCGCTGTACGTCGCCAGCGGCGCCGCGGGGCTGGCCGGCATCGCCGTCCTCCGGTCGCTCGACGTCTCGCTCCCCTCGTCGGTCGTCGCACGGGCGGGTGCGCTCGCGGTCGCCTATCCCGTCGCCGCCGCGGCGGCGTTCCGCGACCGCGTGCGTCGCCGGCTGGGCCTCCGACCGCTCGACGCCGACGACCACCTGGAGCGGTGAGCGCCCGGGGTACTCGGCCGGTGCCGTTCGACGGGGTCGACCCGGCGACTGCGGCCGGAGTCGGCACCTTGAAACCCGCGAGGGACCAACGGCGGGTATGAGCATCGAGACCGACGCGGCGAACGCGGAGGCCAGCGAGGAGGTCGACGCGCTCGCCCGCGAACTCGGCGAGCGCATCGCGGAGCTGCCCGTCTACGAGCGCTACCGCGAGGCCAAGGCCGAGGTCGAGGCCGACGAGGACCTCCAGGAGCAGATCCGCGAGTTCGAGCAGATCCGCGAGGAGTTCATGCTCGCGCGCCAGACCAACGAGGCCACCCAGGAGGACCTCCGGACGCTGCAGGACGCCCAGGAGGAGCTACACGACCACCCGAAGATGGCGGAGTACCTCGAAGTCCAGAGCGAGCTGGAGCTGCGCCTGCAGGAGCTCAACGAGATCATCTCCGAACCCCTCACGGTGGACTTCGGCGGCAAGGCCGGCGGCTGCTGCGAGGACTGACCGTCTCGCGGGCGCCGCCGAGCGAACGGCCGGTTTCACCCACCTTTTTGCTGGCGTCGCGCGGAGGTGCGGGTATGACAGTGGACAGCGACTGGGGCGACTGGCTCCCCCGCGCGGTCGAATCGGCGTCGCCGGACACGCTGGCGGTCTGGTACCTCGGCTGCAACGGGTTCGTCCTGAAGGCCAGCGACGGCACGACGGTCTACGTCGACCCCTATCTCGGGATCGGCGACCCGCCGCGGACGGTCCGGATGATCCCCGTCCCGTTCGAACCCGAACACGTGGAAGAGGCCGACGCTATCTTCGGCACCCACGAGCACGTCGACCACGTCCACGGCCCGAGCCAGGCGCCGATCCTCGCGAACACGGGCGCCGACTACTACACCTCCGACTCGGGCCACGACGTGATCGACGAGGAGGACTGGACCGGCGAGTGGGGCGTGAGCGACGACCAGCTCCACGAGATCGAGGAGGGCGACACGGTCGAAGTCGGCGAGCTGACCGTCCACGTCGAACCGGCCAACGACCCCGACGCCGTCCACCCCGTCTCGCTGGTCTTCGAGCACGAGGCCGGGACCTTCTTCCACGGCGGCGACGCCCGCCCCGGCGAGTTCGAGCGGGTGGGCGAGGCCTACGACATCGACATCGGGGTGCTGGCGTTCGGCGCGGTCGGCAACATCCCCGACAAGGAGACCGGCGAGGACGTGCGCACCCGGTGGTACAGCGACGAGAACATGGTGATCGAGGCCGCCAACGAACTCCAGCTCGATACGCTCGTGCCGAGCCACTGGGACATGTGGAAGGGCATGACCACCGAGCCGACGGTGCTGCACAACCACGCCGCGAGCTTCGAGTACCCCGAGAACCTGCAGGTCGTCGAGATCGGCGACCGCTTCGACCTCTGAGACGGTCGCCGCACGTGCCGTCGTCGGCCGGGTATCCGCCCGTCCGGCGCCGCGGGACCGCCGGACGACCGACCGCTTTTCGCCCGAAATTCCGCGCTTTCGTTCCGCTGCGCAGAGATGAAAGGATCCGGACAATAAGTATCATTAAGTTGGTCCCTAAACGAGAGGGAACACATGAGCGACTCCCAGCAGTACGAGAAAGTGTCCGTCTCGTCGGACGGGGTGACGGTGGACAAGCGGTTCGAGGAGGACGAGTTCCCGGTGCCGGCGATCGCCTTCGAGATCCAGTCGGCGCGCTCGGAGACGGTGACGGTGACGCTGGTCGACCGGGTGCCCGAGGACGTGGCCGTCGAGGACCTGGGGTTCCACCCGGAGTACGGCTCGGAGTACTGGACGATCGACGAGGACCAGATCACCTTCGAGCGCGAGCTGGAGGCGGGCGCGGAGTACACGACGGTCTACGGCATCCGGGCGACCGGGACGGACAACGTCGAGCAGTTCCTCACGACGCCGACCATCGAGTCCGTCGACCCGCCGCTGGACGACGGCGGCGACGGGAGCGTCGTCGACGAGGGCAGCAGCGACGTGGTGCGCGACGTGATCTCCGGCGACGGCGACGTGCCGGGGCTCGAAGACGAGGAGGAGGCCGATGGCAGCGACGAGGACGTGGAGACGCTGAACCTGAAAGACCCCAACGAGCCCGACGACGCCGGGTCCGGCGGTGGCGGCGGTGGCGGCGACTCCTCGGGCGGCGGCGGGACGGTGGCCGTCGAGGACGCCGACGTGGACTCGCTGGTCGGCGCGCTCGCCGCGGAGATCCGCAACCAGAACGTCGACGCCGAGGACGTGAAGCTGCTGCGCAAGGCGTTCGACCTCGCCGAGGACGACAAGGGCAGCGTCGACGCGCGCATCCAGCACCTCCAGACCGAGGTGTCGGACCTGCTCGCCTACACCTCCGCGCTCGAGGAGTTCCTCGACGAGAACGGCACCGGCGACGAGATGATCGAGGAGTTCCGCGAGCAGGTGGAGTCGTTCGAGTCCGAGCTGGAGGAGGTCCGCGAGATGGCCTCCGGCCACGAGGCGTCGATCTCGGAGGTCGAGGAGACCGTCGCCTCCGTCGAGTCGTCGATGGACGCGCTCCAGTCGGACATGGACGAGGTGCTCGACGACGTGGAGTCCGTCCAGGAGGACGTGGAGTCCGTCCAGGACGAGGTCGACTCCGTCGAGGACACCGTCGACGACGTGGAGGAGGACCTCGACGACCTCGAAGCGCAGGTCGGCGACATCGACGTCGGGGACGTGCGCTCGGACATCGAGGACATCAACGACGAGATCGAGGAGCTCAAGGAGTGGCGCGAGCAGCTCTCCTCGGTCATCGGCGGCAGCTGAGCGGTTTCCCCGGACCGGCGAGCCCCGGGAGCAGGAGTCGAGCGGGACTGGGCACTGGGGTCGAGCAGCACCGGGCGCTGGAGTCGAGCGGGGCCCGGAAAACCCCCGGCCGGGCGGACGTGGCGGAGATCGGACTCGTTTTACGCGCCGCTTGCGTGCTCGATAGCAATGACGACCGTCAGCGTCGCGGTGCCGCGGAAGGGACGCCCGCTCGAAGCGGTCCTCGACAGACTCGCCGACGAGACGGGGGTCGCCGGCCTCGCCGACGACGTGATCTCGACCCTGCGCTACGAGAAGGCAGTCACCAAGGGCGAGCAGTCGGCGACCGGCGACGTGTACGAACGGCTGGCCGCCTACAGCGACGACGGGGACCCCCATGCCCCGGAGTACACGCTCGTCCGCGACGACCGCTCGGGGATGCCCCGCCGGATCGTCTTCGACAGCGTGGTCGTGCCGGTCGACGAGGACCTGCGACTGCGACTGGTCGGCCGCGAGGAACCGTTCCGCGCGCTCCGGAAACACGAGATGCCGCTGGGCTTCGACAGCGCCGACCTCTTCCTGGAGGAAGTCGTCGAACTCCGCGCGGAGCCGCTGGCCGAACTCGGCGAGGTCAACGAGCGGGTCGACCCCCGGGACACCGACGTACGCCTGGTCGCGGGCCTGGGCGACACCGTCTGGCACTCGCTGCTGGTCACCCCGGAGGTCGCCGCCGAGTACGATCCGGACCCGACGCGGGAGCTGGTCGACGCCTACGAGGGCGACCTTTGCATCTCGCCGCGCTACGAGCGGCTCGTCGAGGGAGTCCTCGGCACCTCGGCCACGGAGGGGATCGAGTTCACCTATCCCACCGACGACCACGAGGAGGAGGAGGCGGCCATCGCCGAGACGGGCATCGGCGTCTACCTGACCGTCTCCGGCGGGACCGCCCGCGAGCACGGCCTCGAAGTCGGCGAGCGCCTCTTCCCGAGCGAGACGGTGCTGCTGCGGAGCGAACCGGAGGTGACGGCGGCGGCCGAGCGGGTGGCCGACCTGCTGGTCAGCGCCGAGACGGGGACGCGCCTGGCGGCGCAGTGAGAAGCGGTCAGTTCTCCTCGTCGTCCTCGGTCTCGACGGTGTCGATGACGTTGAGCGGCACGTCGCGGAGCGCGCCGCCCACGTCGCTCTTGGCGATGCGCTGGGCGTGTTCCTCGCTCTCGGCGTTGAACACCTCCATCTCCAGGACCAGGCCCACGAGGGCGGTGTCGGCGGCGATGTACGCGGAGTCGAACGGCTCGCCGCAGGCCGGACAGTTCGTCGAGCCCACGCCCACCTCGACGTAGTCCATGTCCTTCTGGTTGAGGCGCTTGCCGGCCTCGCTGATGGCGACGCCGATGGCGTCGTCGATGTTGTCCACGTCGTGAACCAACCAGGCCGCTTCCATCACTACGATGTAGTTCATACACGTTGCTCCGCCTTTCTCCGTAATCCTGTTTTTGGTCCGCTCCCGCCAGCAGGGCCGCCCGCCGGCCCGGGCCCTCCCCGACGACCGCCGCGGGCCGCTGCGCACGTGACTCCAATCATGGCCATAACTTATGACGATTCCCGGGCTCACCAGCGGACCCGTTACCCCGAAACCCGCGCGAGCGCCGGTGTGGTTGTCTCCGGGACAACTCCGGTTGAACCGCAAGACGGCGTGGGGGTGAAACCACATGATCCATGATCAAATACCCGGTGTCGGGGGGTAAAGCTTATATACTCCCTCGACTGGAGAAGAGAGCATACCACGATGCCGACCACCCTGAACCGCGCGGCCGTGTTCGCAGTGTACCAGTTGACCCTGTTCGCCGGCATTCTGCTCATGCCGGTGGCGCTCGTGATGCGGAAGGCGGGGGTCACCCTGCCCGTCCACCGGGCGGTCGACCGCGTCAACGAGACCTACGAGGAGATGGACGCCGAACACGCGAACTGACGGGGCCACCCTTCTGTCGTCGACCCGCCAACCGGCGAGCGACGCGTCGCACCGGCGCCGTCGCCGGACGGGGGATCGAAAAGGTGGTTTTATCAGCACAGGACTGATACCCGACTACCATGCGCGACCCATCCGCAGGCCCGGAGTTCTCGGAGAATCTGCAGCGCCACGACGCGGGGATCCCCGACCCGACCGAGCCGGAGATCGGCTCGTTCCCCGACGAGTCCCCCCAGGGCGACCAGAGCAAGGTCGCCGAGACCGGGACGACGACCATCGGCATCACCGCCGAGGACGGCGTCGTCGTCGCGACGGACATGCGCGCCTCGCTGGGCGGGCGGTTCGTCTCGAACAAGCGCGTCCAGAAGGTCGAGCAGATCCACCCGACCGCCGCGCTGACGCTGGTCGGCTCCGTCGGCGGCGCCCAGTCGTTCATCCGCTCGCTGCGCGCCGAGGTCGACCTCTACGAGGCCCGCAAGGGCGAGGACATGAGCATGACCGCCCTCTCGACGCTCGCCGGCAACTTCGCCCGCGGCGGTCCCTTCTTCGCCATCAACCCCATCCTCGGCGGCATCGACGACGAGGGCAGCCACGTCTACTCCATCGACCCCGCCGGCGGCGTCATGGAGGACGACTACACCGTCACCGGTTCCGGCCTCACCGTCGCCTACGGCACCCTGGAGGACCGCTACGAGGACGGCATGAGCATCGACGAGGCCCGCTCGGCCGCCGTCGCCGGCGTCCGCGCGGCCGCCGAGCGCGACACCGGCTCCGGTAACGGCGTCTACATCGCCGAGGTCACCGAGGACGGCGTCGAGATCGAGGACTACCCGGACTTCGACGGCGTCGAGTAACGCCGCCCTTCTCTCTCGCTCTCGCTCTTTCGCCGACCAGCGGCCGCGCTCGCGTCCGGGCGCGGCTCGCCGGGACCGCACCGGTCCCTCGGTCCCCGTCGCCGTTCGGCCGCATGCCACTACGGTTAATGGCCACCCTCCCGTGGAGCCGGTATGGAACTGTTCGGGACCGCGGGGATCCGCGGCGACGCGCAGTCTCGGGTGACGCCGGAACTGGCGCGGGCGGTCGGGCGCGCGGCCGGCGCGGACGGCGACTCGTTCGTCGTCGGCCGCGACGGGCGAACCACCGGCGAGGGACTGGCGGCCGCCGTCGAGGCCGGGCTCCTCAGCGCCGGCGCCGACGTGACCAGGGTGGGGCAGGTTCCGACCCCCGCCCTGGCCTACGCCGCCCAGCAGCGCCGCGGGGTGATGGTCACGGCCAGCCACAACCCGCCGACGGACAACGGGCTCAAGCTGTTCGCCGACGGCCGCGAGTACGGCGACGACGCCGAGGCGCGGATCGAACGCCGCGTCGCCGACGACCCCGACCCCGTCGCGTGGGACGAGTGGGGCGCGAGCGAGCGGGCCGACGTACTGGGCGCGTACCGCGACGCCGTCGCCGAGTACGCACGCGACCACGGCGAGCCGCTGGACGGTCTCTCGGTCGCGGTCGACTGCGGCAACGGGATGGCCGGCGTCGCGACGCCGCAGGTCCTCCGCGCGCTGGGCGCCGACGTGACCGCGATCCACGCCAACGTCGACGGTCACTTTCCCGGCCGCGAGAGCAAGCCCACGCCCGAGAGTCTGCGGGACCTCCGCTCGTATCTCGCGGAGAGCGACGCCGACCTGGGGATCGGCCACGACGGCGACGCCGACCGCATCGTCGTCGTCGACGCGAGCGGCGAGGTCGTCCACGAGGACACGATCGTCGCCATCCTCGCCGAGCACTACACCGCCCGGAGCGACGCGGCCGACCCCGTCGTCGTCACGACGCCCAACGCCTCCGCCCGCATCGACGAGCGGGTCCGCGCGGCCGGCGGCCGCGTCGAGCGCGTCCGCCTGGGCGCGCTCCACGAGGGCGTCGACGCCGCCCGGGCGGCCGGCGGTGACGACACCGAGGTCGTCTTCGCCGCCGAGCCCTGGAAGCACATCCACACCGGCTTCGGCGGCTGGATCGACGGCGTCGCGAGCGCGGCGGTGCTCGCCCGCCTCGTCGCCGGCCCCGGCCTCGCCGTGCTCCGTGACCCGGTGACCGAACGACCGTACCGGAAGGTCAGCGTCGAGTGCCCCGACGAGGACAAGGAGCGCGCGATGGCGCTGGTCGAGGAGCGACTCCCCGCCGAGTTCCCCGAGGCGAGCGTCGACACGGAGTACGGCGTGCGGCTCGAACTGCCCGACGGCTCGTGGACGCTCGTCCGCCCGAGCGGGACCGAACCGTACGTCCGCGTCTACGCCGAGAGCGAGGGCGTGGCCGAGCTGGTCGACGCGGTCACGACCGTCGTCCGCGGCGCCGTCGCCGACGCCTGATCCGGGCGACGGCTTAAGTGGCGTCCGCCGTTCGGTACGGCCATGAGCGACCTGCTGGAACGCGCCCGCGAGGCGCGCGAGAACGCCTACGCCCCCTACTCGGAGTACGCCGTCGGCGCGGCGCTGCGGACCGCCGACGGGACCGTCTACACGGGCTGTAACATCGAGAACGCCAACTACAGCAACAGCCTCCACGCCGAGGAGGTCGCGCTGGGCTCGGCCGTCCGCGACGGCCACCGCGAGTTCGACCGGCTGGCGGTCTCCTCGGCCGCCGAGGACGGCGTGACCCCCTGCGGCATGTGTCGCCAGTCGCTCGCGGAGTTCTGCGCGGAGTCGTTCGTCGTCGTCTGCGAGGGGGCCGACGACCCGGTCGAGTACGAACTCGGCGAGTTGCTACCGGAGACGATCACTCGGGAGATGGTCGAGCGATGAGCGACGGGGACGACGCCGCCGGCGGGAACGGGGCGGCGACCGGGGACGCACCGACCGACGGAGACACCCCCGCCAGCGAGGACCCCAACGACGGCGAGCAGTACCACCTCGAAGTCTCGCCGGGGGACGTGGCCGACAGCGTGCTCCTGCCGGGCAACCCCGAGCGCGTCGAGAAGATCACCGACGGCTGGGACGGCCACGAGCTCGTGGCCGAACACCGCGAGTACCGCACCGCCACCGGGACCTACGACGACACGCCGATATCGGTCACGTCGACGGGGATCGGCTCGCCGTCGGCAGCGATCGCCGTCGAGGAACTCGCCCGCGTCGGCGTGGACACGCTGCTCCGGGTGGGGTCCTGCGGCGCCATCCGCGAAGAGGCGTCCGTGGGCGATCTCGTCATCACCGCCGGCGCCGTCCGCCAGGAGGGGACCAGCGACGAGTACGTCCGCGAGGACTACCCGGCGAGCGCCGACGACCGCGTCGTGGGCGCGCTCGTCACCGCGGCCGAGCGGCTGGACTACGACCACCACGTCGGGCTCACCGCCAGCACGGACAGCTTCTACGCCGGCCAGGGCCGCCCCGGCTTCCGGGGGTTCGAGGCCGCGGGGAGCGACGCACTCGTCGAGAACCTGCGCGAGGCGAACGTCCTCAACTTCGAGATGGAGGCCGCGGCGATCCTGACGCTCGCCAACCTCTACGGGCTCCGGGCGGGCGCGGTCTGTACCGTCTACGCCAACCGCGTCACCGGCGAGTTTCGCACCGAGGGCGAGCGCAAGGCCGCGAAAGTCGCGAGCGAGGCCGTCTCGATCCTCGCCGAGATGGACGACGCCGCCGAGGCTGCGGGCGTCGACCGGTGGCACCCCGGGCTCGGCCTGGGGGAGTGAGCGGCCGAGTGGCGGGCGGCGTGGGGACCCGCCCGGAGACGCCGGTCACTCGCCGGCGTCGTCGGTCGTCGGCGAGTCCTGGGTCTCGGCGTCGGCGACTCCCTTCTCGTCGGTCCCCGTCCCCTCGTCGCTCTCTTCGACCGCTCTGGCCGTCACTTCGTCGATCCGGGCGCCGTCGACGGCCGCGACCGTGAACCGGTAGCCGTCGACGGTCACCTCGTCGCCGACCTCCGGCGCGCGGCCGAGCCGGTCGAGGACGAGCCCCCCGACCGTGCCCACGTCGTCGGTCTCGAACTCGGTGTCGAGAGCGTCCTCGACTTCGGTGAGGACGACGCCGCCGTCGATGGCGAAGGAGCCGTCGGCCCGCTCGTCGACCGTCGGCTCGCGCTCGGCGGCGTCGAAGTCGTCGCGGAGGTCGCCGACGACCTGTTCGAGCACGTCCTCGACGGTCGCGATCCCCTCGAAGGAGCCCCACTCGTCGATGACACCGGCCATCTGGCGCTGCTCGGCCTGGAACTCCGCGAGCAGGTCGTCGACGGCCCCGGTCTCGGGGATCAGCGGCATCTCCCGGGCGATGTCGGCCGCGGTCACGTCGTCGGCCATCGACTCCTCGGCCCGGAAGACGTCCTTCACGTCGACGAACCCGACCACCTGGTCGGGGTCCTCGGCGTCGAGCACCGGATACCGGGTGTGACCCGAGTCGAGGACCGCCTCGCGCAGGTCCGCCAGCGTGGCGTCCGCCGGGACGCTCGCCACGTCCGGCCGCGGGACCATCACCTCCCGGACCGAGACGTCGTCGAGTTCGAACACGCGCTCGATCATCTCCACCTCGGTCGCGTCGACGTGACCCTCCGTGCCCGACCGCGAGAGGACCGTCAGGATCTCCTCCTCGGAGAGGGTCTCCTCGGTCTCCGAGGCCGGCGGGACGCCGATCAGGCGCGTGAAGTAGTTCGCCGTCCCGTTGAGGACGACCAGCCCGGGGATGAAGATGTAGTAGAAGAACTTCATCGGCGGGGAGACGAACAGGGCGATCTGCTCGGCCCGGGCGATCGCGATGGTCTTCGGCGCGAGTTCCCCGAAGACGACGTGCAGGAACGTGATGATCCCGAACCCGATCCCGACGGCGATGAGGTGGACGGGGGCGTTGGGGAACGCGGCGCCCAGGACCGGGTCGATCAGCGCCGCGATGGCCGGTTCGCCGATCCAGCCCAGCGAGAGCGAGGCGAGCGTGATCCCGAGCTGGGTCACCGCCAGGTAGTTGTCGAGTTCGTCCAGCGCGTCCCGCAGCAGGTCCGCGCCCGCTCGGCCCTCCGCGACCATCTGGTCGACCGCGCTCGACCGGACGCGGACGTACGCGAACTCCGAGGCGACGAAGAAGCCGTTCAGGGCCACCAGGAACAGCGCGGCGAGCAGGCGCCCCGTCGAGAACAGGATGTCTACCATCGCGACCACCGACGGGACGGCGAGGGGGTCGTCTCTCTCATGGCCAGTCTAGGTGCGGGACGCGATTTAATCGTGGTGGCCCTCACTCCGGCCGGCCGCCGTCCTCGACCGCGACCGTCCCGCCGGCCGCGGGCGTTCCCCGGCCGGCGGTCCCCTCGCCGACCTCGAAGGTCCCCAGCAGCGACTGCAGGCGTCCGGCCCGCTCGCTCAGCGACGTGACGTTCCCGCTGACCTCGGCGATCGCGGTTGCCTGCTCCCGGGCGGTCGCCGCCGCCTGCTCGCTCTCGTCGGCGGTCGAGCGGCTGATCTCGGCGACCGCCTCGACCGTCGAGACCGCCTCCTCGGTGCTGGCGGCCTGCTCGTCGGTCGTCTCGCTGATCTCCCGGATCCCGCTGTCGGTCTCCTCTGCGTTCTCGGCGACCCGCTCGAACGCGTCGACCACGTCCGCGACCACGTCGACGCTCTCGCCCATCCGCCGCTCGGCGCGGCGCGCCTCCTCGACGGTCGCCGTCGTCTGGGCCTGCGTCTCCTCGACGAGCTCCTCGATCTCCGTCGCCGACGCCCGGGTCTCCTCGGCGAGCTGTTTGACCTCCTCCGCGACGACCGCGAACCCGTCGCCGGCCGCGTCGCCGCCGCTGCCGGCCCGCGCCGCCTCGATGTTGGCGTTCAGCGCCAGCATGTTCGTCTGCTCGGCCACGTCGCCGATGAGGTCGACGATCTCCCCGATCTCGGCCATCCGGTCGTCGAGCGCCTCGACCCGGTCGGCCGTCGAGCCGATCGCCGCGCGGCTCTCCCGCGTGTTCTCGATCGCCGTCCGCGCCGTCTCCGCCCCATCGTCGGCGATCTCGGCCGTCTCGCGGGAGGTCTCGGCGACCGTCTGCGCGGAGGCCGCCACCTCCTCGACCGTCGCCGACAGGTCGCTCATCTCCGCCGACACCGCGTCGAGCTGTTCGGACTGCTCGCTCGCGCCCTCGGAGATCGCCTCGATCGACTCGCGGACCGCCTCGCTGGCTTCCTCGACCGCCGCGGCCCCGTCGTCGGCCTCGGCGCTCGCCTCGCCGACCTCCGCGGCGAACCCCTGGATCTCCGCCATCGCCGACTCCGTCTCCGCGATCATCTCGTTGAACGCCTCGGCGATCCGCGTCATCGCCTCGCTCTCGCTCTCGGGGTCCAGCCGGACGTACAGGGCGCCGTCCGCGGCCCGCGACATCGCCGCGCTGTAGTCGTCGGCCTTCGCTTCGAGGTGGTCGTTCAGCCGCTCGACCTCCCGCCGGCGCTCCTCGGCGCGCTCCTGGGCCGCCTCCGCCTCGGCCTTCGCCCGCTCGATCTCCGCCCGCTGCTCCTCCAGATCGGTGACCTGCTCGCGTTTCTGTTCGGCCTCGCGGAGCCGCTCGGTCGCTTCCTCGCGGGACCGCTCCGTCGAGTACCAGTGGGACATCAGGGCGGCGGCCAGCGCGAGGACGAACACCCCGTGGATCAGTCCCCAGGCCCACGGATTGGCGATCGCGGCCTCGTGGTTGTACACCCGACCGGGATTGATCATCCCGAAGACGCCGTGGGTGAGGACGACCTTCCCGATCCCCAGGGCGAACGGGAACCAGTCCTCGTAGACCGCGACGACCGCCATCGCGACGAAGAAGTGGAAGTGCGCCTCGATGAACCCGCCGGAGAACTGGACGAGGACGATCGACGCCGTCAGCAGGCTGACCGTACCGAGCGCGGTGCGGGCGCGCCGGGGCAGCCGCGAGCGGCTCGCCGCGGCGACCAGCCCGACCAGGACTCCGAGCTCCAGCAGGACGGTCGACAGCGGGATGGCGGGGATCGTCGCCCCGGAGAACGTCGTCTCGGTCCCCTCGAAGGTCCCCAGCAGAAAGAGCACGGGGACGTGGGCGAGGACCACGAGGAGGATGTTGCGGTGGCGCCGCCGCCACGCCTCGTCGGGGATCGTGTCCCCGCTCGGGATGTACTCGACGAAGGTTCGGAGACCGGACCGCAGCCCCCCGGTCGCTGCGGCCGGTTCGGTGGCTCCCTCGGCTGGCATACCAAGCTCGGAGGACTAGCTCGACAAAAGCACACCGGCCCGAGTATCAGCCGCTGAAACGGCCGATCCGGCCGGTTGCGGCCGGGCGGTCGCGGCTCGCCAGTCCGGGGTCAGGCGGTCGCGGCTCGTTTCAGGATCTGCGGCGTGACGATCATGTCGAGGACGGCCACCGCGTAGGCGACGAGCTGGGTCGTGCCATCGAGGAAGAGGTACGCGACGACGGCGACCGCTAGCGCGCCGGAGGCACCGATACCGTATCTCACAGCGGGGCTCGCCAGGGGGTTCTGTGACATCAGTTCGGTTGGACCCGTGTCACCTGTAAATACGTTGTGGCCTCACCTATCGCTCCCGTCGAGGGCGGTCGCTACTCGGTTCCGCCGTACGCCGTGAAGTTCAGCCGTTCGGGTCCGGCCTGGACGACCGACCCGTCGACCAGACAGGGGCCGTCCGCGTCGCGGTCGAACTCGCCGTTCCCGTTCCGGTCGCTGTAGACGACCGTCTGGACGGCGCGAGTCCCGGAGTACGACCGCCGGAGGTCGAGGGGATACCCGTCGGCAGTGACGACCTCCTCGCCGATGTCCGCGCGGAAGTACGTGCTCGCGACTTCGCCGTCCACGTACGTCACCAGAAAGAGAGACCTGTTCGACGGGATCGTGAAGCTCACGCGGACGGCGTCCTGTGCCCAGATATCCGCTCTGTCGGTCCGCGAGAATCCGATCCAGAGGCTGTCGGGACAGGCCGTGCCGTCGGAATCGAACGCGACCGGCGTTGCCGATGTCGGTCGGGTAACGGACGCCTCCGCGGGAGGGTCCGACGGTGACTCGCGCGGCGACGCGACCGGCGAGTTCGGTCCCGGACCGGGCATCGTTTCGGTCGCTGGGTCCGCCGACTCGGTCGTCGGTGAACGACCGGTCGCAGGAGCGTTGCAGCCCGCGACGACCAGGAGTAGTGCAAGTGCCACCGGGAGCGCGCCGCGCATCGTGTCTGACGATTCGGCAGTCCGGTATATGCTTTGTCCAGTCGAGTGGCCAGTTTGGGTTGCGAACTGCTGTTCCGATAGCTAGCGCGATGCAAACAGCGTGTCTCCCTCGATCTGAATCGAATACTCTTCATAGGTGAACGAGATCACGACGCGAGCCTCCGAGCGGACAAGTGTGTCAAGCGCGTCGGGGTCAACGTGGTCCGATAGGGTCGTGTCAAACTTCTCGGGGAGCCGGGTCGCTTCTACACCTTCCAGTTCTGCGACTCCGAGAACGACCGCGTGGCTCGGATCTGTCGTTGACCAATCGAACTGGCGCTTGACTGGGGCGTCTCCGAAAGAACAATCCACAATGTGACTACTCGCTGTAGTGACTTATGTTTAGTGTGATTATCTGAGTGATTGCTATCGAGTGCCTGTCTTCTGGGCCGAGGGCACGTCTAATACTCGACCGAGTAGATCCGACCCTGTGGGTAGAACCGGACACCAATTTCAGACAGTGACGTAACAGATTGCCGCTCTCGGTGAACTGCCCGGTTCAGGGGAACGGTGGTGCGTCGTCGGCTGTTTCGGCGTCACTACCTTGTTCCAGTTCCGCTTCGAGCTTCGGATGGCTCCGATACCGAACTGTCTCCGAGCGGTGATCGAAATCGATCACGCCCTTCTCATCCAGAAACGGTAGCTGGTGGTGATAGAGGCCGATCCGAATCGACCTACGGTCGGGGGGCGGGGAGTCCGATGCTTCCTGGGCGATGCACTCAACGAGGGTATCGACTTGGGCCACTTTGTCTTCGGCGTCCTGAAGATACCGCAGGAGTTGGCGTCGGCGTCGGTGTGCGAGAATCCGGTATGTTGCACTCTCCGAGGGGGTCATGGGTGAGACCACCGCAATATTCGCCACTTATATAAATAAATCTATTTCTAGCACATAATATGATTTTGTGAGTTACTGTAGTCCCTCACAGAGTGTTCCACGTCTCGACTGTAGGTAGCACTCGTCCGAAGCACTGAGCGCGATTCACCGGGATCGAGCGAAGCGAGCTGCCGGCCTCGTTCCCCGGAACGTCGTCACATGTCGGGCCAGGCGTCGATGGCGTTGCCGATCGAGGACACGTCGGCGATCCAGCGGGCTGCGATGCCCTTCTTGAGGATCTCGGCGGGCTTGCCGCCGAAGGTGGAGATGGGGAGGAACTTCACGTCGTGGGCGACGGCCTCGTCGCCGACGGAGACGACGGTGCCCTTGTCGTCGTAGGTCCACTCGGTGAGCGGCTGGCCCTTGACGCGGCGGGCGAGGTTCTCGCCGGCGACCTCGGCGGCCTGCCAGGCGGCCTGGGCCGTCGGCGGCGCGGGGTCGTCGCCGGGCTGGTCGACCAGCGCGGCGTCGCCGATGGCGAACACGCGGTCGTCGTCCGTCTCGAAGGTCATGTCGGCGAAGATGCGGTTGCTCCGCTCGTCCTTGTCGACGTTCGCGTCCGCGATGGCGTCGCGGCCGGTGATGCCGCCGGTCCAGATGAGCACGTCGTAGTCCATCTCGGTGTCGTCGCCGATGTAGACGGTGTCCTCGTCGACCTCGCCGATGAACTCGCCGGTGTGGATGTTCACGTCGGCGGCCTCCAGGCGCTTGCGGAGCGCGCCCTGCAGTTCGGGGTCGCTGTTGGGCAGCACGCGGTCGAGCCCCTCGACGAGTTCGATGTCGACGTTGGCGCCGTAGTCGTCGCGGTACTCGGCGATCTCGCCGGCGGTCTGGATGCCCGAGAGACCGGCGCCGCCGACGACGACCGTCGCGGGGTCGTCCCGCGTGGCGCCCGCGGCGGCCTCGGAGACGGCGTCGTGGATCGAGAGGGCGTCGTCGAGGCTCTTGAGCGTGTGGGCGTGCTCGCGGAGGCCCTCGATGCCGAAGAAGGCGGTGCGCGAGCCGATCCCGACCAGCAGGTAGTCGTAGGCCACCTCGTCGCCGTCCGCGAGTTCGACGACCCGTTCGTCGGTGTCGACGCCCTCGACCGTGGCCTGGCGGAACGTCGTCGACGGCGACTTGACCTCCTCGACCGGGATGGTGACCTTCTCGCGGACGCTCGGGTCGCGGATACAGCGGTGGGACTCGTGGAGCACGAGGTGGTAGTCCACGTCGGAGATCCAGGTCACGTTGGCCCGCCCGTCGAGGTGGGATTCGAGGCTCTTGACGGCACCCGCGCCCGCGTAACCGGACCCGAGCACGACGACGTTGTCGCTCATGCGACCGACTCGGGAGGCGGGCGATACAAACCCTACGAATCCGTCGCGAGAATCGGTCGCTCCGACGGCCGTCTGTCACGAAAATACAGGATCGACGGGTCCGATCGAGTCAGTCGAGACGAACGACGGGCGGCTCGGGCCCGGGGCCGCCCGGATCGGAGTCGGGGAGCGCGGAGCCGGTGGGAGCCGAGGGGGTGAAGCGAGTCGACCGGTCGACGGGGCGGTATCGCGGTCAGTGCTCGGGTTCGCCGGCGGGTGCGCGCATGTCGTCGATGGTGAGGATGAGCTTGTTGTTGGTGTCGTCCTTGCCCTCGAGCGTGCCGATGATCTGGAGCTTCGAGAGCGGCGTCGGGCCGACGGTGATGGTGTCGCCCTCGTGGAAGTCGGCGATCGACCCCTGCAGCTGGATCTCGGCGCGGCACTCCTCGGGGTGGTGGACGCTGGTGAGGTCGATCTCCTCGACGTTGGCGTCCTCGATGTCCGAGCCGTTGTGGGCCAGCGGCACGTCGGCGGCCTGGTCCATGTCCTGGATCTGGAGCGCGTCGTAGGCGGTCGCCGTCGGCTTGTACCCGCCCTTCGGACCGGGGACGCCCTCGACCAGTTGGAGGGCCTTGAGACTCTGCATCTGGTTGCGGATCGTCCCGGGGTTGCGGTCGACCTTCTCGGCGATGTCCTCCCCTTTCACCGCGCTCTCGGACTCCCGGTAGAGATTGACCAGCTCCTGCAGGATGTTTTTCTGGCTGGGCGTCAACTCGATTGATGACATACCCGCATTTTGGTCATAGATTTTATTAAAGCCGGCGGTGGCCGGCCGCGACCGCGGCAATATTCGCCACCCGCTGGCTCGAACCCGCGACAGTCAGTCCCTCACACGGTCGATCCGCTCGCGGCCCGGCGATAATGGGATGACTTATTGCGCTCGGAGTGACATCTCGACCCATGGACGGCAAGCGGGTACTCGTCACGGGCGGCGCGGGGTTCATCGGGTCGAACCTGGCGAACCACCTCGCCGCGGACAACGACGTGATCGCGCTGGACGACTGTTATCTGGGGACGCCCGACAACCTCGACGAGTCGGTCGAGTTCGTCGAGGGGTCGGTCCTGGACGACGACCTGCCGACGGACGTGGACGTGGTCTTCCACATCGCGGCGCTGTCCTCCTACGCGATGCACGAGGACGACCCGACGCGGGGCGCCCGGGTCAACGTCGAGGGGTTCGTCAACACGGTCGACCAGGCCCGCCAGGACGGCTGCGATACCGTCGTCTACGCCTCCACCTCGTCGATCTACGGCGACCGCACGGACCCCTCCCCCGAGGACATGGACGTGACGGTCAACACGGGCTACGAGGCGTCGAAGCTCGCCCGCGAGAAGTACGCCGAGTACTTCGCCAACCACTACGACATGTCCATGGCCGGCATGCGCTTCTTCTCCGTGTATCAAGGGATGGAAGACGGTGCGGAGGAGCACAAGGGCGAGTACGCCAACCTCATCGCGCAGTTCGCCGACGACATCGCCAACGGCCGCAACCCCGAGATCTGGGGCGACGGCTCGCAAACCCGGGACTTCACCCACGTCGACGACATCGTCCGCGGGCTCGAACTCGCCGCCGACCACCAACTCACGGGCGTCTACAACCTCGGCACCGGCCAGCAGTACAGTTTCAACACCCTCGTCGACCGCATCAACGACGAACTGGGCACCGACGTCGAACCCGTCTACGAAGACAACCCCATCCCCGAGGACGTCTACGTCCACGACACGATGGCCGACGCCTCCAGGATGCGCGAGGCCACCGGCTGGGAACCCGAGATCTCCTTCGAGGAGGGCGTCCGGCGCGTCTGCAGCCAGTACGAGTAACTGGCCATACAGAACACTTAATTGACACCCGCGTCAGCGGTTGGTATGGACCTTCGAGAGGGGGTGGGCGGCAGTTACCAGTTCTACCTCGGTGACCACCCGCGACAGGTCGTGTTCGGTTCGGTGACGACGGTCGTCCTGTTTTCCGCCGGTGTGTTCTTCGACGGGTTGTCACAGGCGATCGGGACGACGGGGCTCGCGGTCGTCGCGCTCGCCGGCTTTCTCACCGGACTCTCGCTGGGTCGCGCGTGGTACGAGGGGGTCGCCGTGGCTTTCCGTGCGGTGGTCATCGGGCTGGTCGTCTCGGCGGTCGCCGTCTCGGTGGGACTGTTCGCCCTGTGGCTCGTCCAGCCCGAGGGGAACTCCGTGTACGGGGCACTGCTGTCCGCGGTGTTTCTGATGGTCCTCGGTCCACTGTTCGGCTTCGTCGGCGCCGTGGGCGGTGGCTTCGGGACCGTCCTCCGTCGGTTCGTCGTCCCTCCGGGGACCGACCCGCCGACCTACTGAAGGGGGCGGTGGAGACCGGCGTGCCCGGTCCGGTGGCCCCGACCGTTTTGCCGCTCGGCCACCTTGCGGTGGTATGGACCGACCGGTACGCGTCCTCGGCGTCCCGATGGACCTGGGCGCGGACAGGCGCGGCGTCGACATGGGCCCGTCGGCCATCCGCTACGCCGGACTGGCCGACGAACTGGAGTCGCTCGGGATCGACTGCGACGACGGCGGAAACGTCCCGGTCCCCAGCCCGGAACGGACCGAGGCGGACGCCGGCCGCCCCCCTGATGGTCGGGCGAAGTACCTCGCGGCGACCGAGCGGGTGTGTCGTGACCTCGCCGACGAGGTGGCCACGGCCGTCGCCGACGGCGCGGTCCCGCTCGTCCTCGGCGGCGACCACTCCATCGCCATCGGGACCGTCGGCGGCGTCGCCCGCGACCGGGACATGGGGGTCGTCTGGTTCGACGCCCACGGCGACTTCAACACGCCCGCCACCACACCGAGCGGGAACGTCCACGGGATGTCCGTCGCCGCGATCCTCGGCCGCGGCGCGTTCGCCGACAGCGACTGGGCGGCGTCCCCCACGGTCGACCCCGAGAACGTCGCGATGGTCGGCCTGCGCGACCTCGACGACGAGGAGCGCGAGGCCCTCCGGGAGAGCGACGTGACCGCGTTCTCGATGACCGACGTCGACCAGCGCGGCCTGCCCGAGGTGACCCGCGAGGCCGTCGAGGCCGCGACCGACGGGACCGACGGCGTCCACGTCAGCCTCGACATGGACTTCCTCGACCCGACCGAGGCCCCCGGCGTGGGCACGCCCGTCCGCGGCGGCGCCTCCTACCGCGAGGGCCACACCGCGATGGAGGTCGTCTCCCGGACGACCGGCTCCGACCTCGTCTCGATGGAGATCGTCGAGGTCAACCCCATCCTCGACGACCACAACAGGACCGCCGAACTCGCGGTCGAACTCGCCGCGAGCGCGCTCGGCAAACGCATCCTCTGACACGGGACGACGCGCGAGCGAGCGCGCCGACCCCGGTCCCAGCCGCTACTCCCGCCGCGACAGCGCGGCCGCGCCGAACAGGACGACGGCCACGACGACCGCTGTCACTCCGAACCCGGGGCCGAACCCGTCGGCGGCGCCGTCTGTGACCGTCGCGGTCCCGCTGGCGGCCGTGCCGTTCGGCCCGGCGGTGCCGTTCGCGGCGGTCGGGACGCCGGTCCCGTTCGGGGCGGTCGTCCCCGCGGGCGTCGCCGTCGGCGTGTCCGTCCCGCGCAGCGTCGGCGGCGGGAGCTCCGTCGTCGTGACCGCACGGTCCGTCGGCGTCGCGGTCGGCGTCGGCGACGGGGTGGCGGTCGCCGTCGGCTCGTCGGTCGGCGTCGCCGTCGGGACCGGCGTCCCCGTGATCTCGTCGGCCGGCGGGAGCGTCACGCCGAGGTACTGCGGATTTCTCGGCGGTTTCGACCCGCCGTCGAGCAGCACCCTGCCCACGCCGTAGACCGGGTCGCTGCCGATCCGGTAGGGGCTGTCGTCGGCCGGGTAGTCGAACCGGCCGTCGCCGTCGCCGTCGCGGTGGGCCACGAGGACGACGTTCTCACTGCGGGTCAGCGGGCGGTCGAGCGACACCGTCGGGTCGTGGACCCCCGGCTGGAGGTACCCCGAGCGACCGATCAGGTCCTCCCGGGTCACCTGTTCGTTCGGCGGCACGCGGTAGGCCGCCAGGAACCCGCCGTCTTCGAGCGCGACGCGGGCGTTCTCGACCCGGTCGGCCTCGCTCGAACTCGCCGACGCGTACTCCTCGAAGAGGACGGCCGTCGCCTCGGCCGACCCCGTCGTCAGCAGCGTCTCCGAGTCGTCGATCTGGGCGATCGAGGCGGTGTACCGCGCGTCGTCGCGCGCGTCGCTCAGGTCGACGTCGACGCCGAAGCTCCCGTCGTCGTCGACGGTCGTCCGCGCGCTCGTCTCGTAGTCGCGGTCGAGCCCCGTGACGTTGACCGTCAGGTTCGTCCCCGGCGCCAGGTTCGTCTCGCCGGCGACCCGCTGGCCGGGTTCGGCCGCCCGGACGAGGATCCCGCCGTCGGCGTCGTAGCTGTACTCGCGGGCCGCGACCGTGTAGTCGACCGCGGTCGTCGTATCGGATTCGGCGATGTGACTCCCCCCGGAGAACGTGTATGTCGCCCGCCCGGGCCCGCGGAACCCGCGGTCGAGGCCCTCGCGGACGGCCACGCGCCGCAGGTCGGCGGTCACGTACAGCGTCTCGCTGTCCGGGTCGGGGATCACCCGGGCGGTCCCGTCCGCGACGCTCCCGCGGACGTCGACGGCCGACTCGCAGTCGCCCGACGAGGTGATCGACAGGTCGAACGGACCCTCCTCGCCCGTGGCGGCGAGGAAGTTCGCCTCGCTGGTCGCGCCGCCCTGTGCGGCCAGCAGTCCGTAGACCCCGCTGGCGTTCAGCCGGTAGACCATCGTGTCGCCCAGCGCGGCCTCCGGGCCGTCGTCAGTCATCGGCGGCTCCGTGATCAGACCCGCCTCGCGGGCCGCGACGATGTCCTCGTCGGAGTCCAGTTCGCCGAACCGGTCGCCGGGCGCCCGCTGGAGCGTCGTGTCGCCGACCGCGGGGTCGTCGACGGTCAGCCGCTGCGTGGTCGTCCCCGACCGCGTCTCGACGGTCACGTCGTAGGCGCCGACCGGCATCGGCGCGCCGGTGACCGACTCCCGGTCCTCGACGGCCACGCGGTCGTTGTCGCCGGCGGTGTACGCGAGGCCGGCGACCGCCGTCTCGTTGCCCGCGAGGTAGGTGTTGACGTACAGCTCCGCCGGCTTGCGCCCGTCGTTGTTCGCGAACGTCAGCGAGACGTTGAACTCGCCGTCGACCGACTCGATCCGGACGGTCCCCGTCTCGCCGCGCGTGATCCCCGTCTCGATGGCCGCGATGTCCCCCCGGGCCACGTCCGTCCGCGGCGCCTCCGGGTAGCTCGCCAGCGAGTGGTCGCTCGCCGCCGACGCGGTCGAAGCGCCGCCGGGACCGCTGTCGTCAGCGCCCCCATCTGCGGCCGCCGCCGACCCGACCGCCCCGCCGCCGACCGGACACTGCGTCCCGCCGCCCGCGTTCGCCGGCGCCGTCCCGGCCCGTGTATCCGGTCCAGCGGCCGCGAACGCCGGTATCGCCGCGGTCCCGGCGACCGCCACCGCCAGGACGAACAGTACTCCGAGCGTCGAACCGCCGCGTCTCTCGAACATCGTGATCGTGAGTTCCCCCGTCGCTGTCCGGGAGTCCGCCCGACTCCGGCAAAGTTCTTGTGTCCCTTCACGGGCGAGCGCTCCGCTCGACGGCGAGAACGGCGAAAGCGAAATCGGCCGGGAACAGGGGCGCTACTCGGCGTCCTCGGCGTCGACCTCGTCGACGGACTCGGGGACCACGTCGACGCTGGCGACGCTGTCGCCCTCCTCCACGTCCATCACGACGACGCCCTTGGTGTTGCGGCCGACCTCGCTCACGTCGCCCGCGCGGATGCGCATGATCTGCCCGCGCTCGCTCATGATGATCAGGTGGTCGTCCGCGCCGACGGCCTTGACGGTGCTGACGGGCCCGTTGCGCTCGTCGGTCTTGATGTCGATGAGCCCCTTGCCGTAGCGGGACTGGCGGCGGTACTCCGAGAGGCGGGTGCGCTTGCCGTAGCCGTTGCGGGTGACCGTCAGCAGACAGCGGTCGTCCTCGCCGTCGGTGGCGACCATGCCGGCGACGCGGTCGTCGCCCTGGAGGTCGATCCCGCCGACACCGCGGGCGTTGCGGCCCATCTCGCGGGCCTCGCTCTCGTCGAAGCGGATCGTCATCCCCTGTTCGGTGGCGATCACCAGGTCCTTCGTCCGGTCTGTGACCTCCACGTCGACGAGCTCGTCGCCCGCCTCCAGGTCGGCGGCGATGATCCCCGTCGAGAGGATGTTCTCGAACTCCTCGGCGTTGGTCCGCTTGACGTAGCCGTTGCGGGTGACCATCGCGATGGACTCCTCGGGCTCGAAGTCGTCCGTGTTGACGACGGCGGTGATCTCCTCGCCGTCGTCCAGGTCGATGAGATTCACGGCCGACTTGCCGCGCGCGGTCCGGCTCATCTCCGGGATCTCGTAGGTCTTGAGCTTGTAGACCTGCCCCTGGTTGGTGAACGAAAGGAGGTAGTCGTGGGTGTTTGCCCGGAACACCTTCGAGACGCGATCGCCCTCCTTGGGGTCGGCGCCGATGATGCCCTTGCCGCCCCGGCCCTGCGGGTCGAAGCGGTCGACGGGCATCCGCTTGATGTAGTCGTCCTCGGTGATGACGACGACCACGTCCTCCTCGGGGATCAGATCCTCGTTGGTGATCTCGTCGCTCTCGACGAAGTTCGTCCGGCGCTCGTCGTCGTACTCGGCCTTCATCGCCTCCAGCTCCTCCTTGATGACCGCCAGCAGCTCCGACTCGTCGTTCAGGATCGTCTCCAGGCGCTCGATCTCGGCCTGCAGGTCCTCGTACTCGCTCTCGATCTCCGCGGCCTCCATCGAGGTGAGCGAGCCGAGCTGCATCCGGACGATGTGGTCGGCCTGGTCGCCCGAGAAGTCGAAGGCGGTCTGCTCGTCGAGGTGCTCGAACTCCGCGTCGAGCTCGCCGAGGTCGACCTCGCCGCGCAGCGCGGCCTTGGCCTGGTCGCGGTCCTCGGAGTTGCGGATGAGGTCGACGACCGCGTCGACCTGCTCCAGGGCCTTCAGCCGGCCTTCGAGGATGTGCGCGCGGTCCTCGGCCTCCGCGAGTTCGTACTCGGAACGGCGCCGGACGACCTCTTTGCGGTGGTCGAGGTACTCCTCGAGGGTCTCCTTGAGCGTCAGCACCTGGGGCTGGCCGTCGACGAGGGCGAGGTTGATGACGCCGAAGGTCGACTCGAAGTGGTGTTTCTTCAGCTGGTTCTCGACCACGTCGATGTTGGCCCCGCGCTTGAGTTCGATGACGACGCGGACGCCGTTGCGGTCCGATTCGTCGCGCAGGTCCGAGACGCCCTCGATCTTCCCCTCGTTTACGTCCTCGGCGATGCGCTCGACCATCCGCGCCTTGTTCTCCTGGAACGGGATCTCCGTCAGGACGATCTGCCCGTTCTCCCGGTCGAGCTCGTACTTCGCGCGGACGGTCACCCGGCCGCGGCCGGTGGTGTAGGCGGAGTGGACGGCCTCGCGGCCGACGATGGTGCCGCCGGTCGGGAAGTCCGGCCCCTTGATCGGGCCGGCGGTGCCGTTGCCGCGGCCGTCGCGGGTGTCGATCAGGTCCTCCACGTCGCAGTCGGGGTTGTCGATGAGGTGGACGACGGCGTCGACGACCTCGCCGAAGTTGTGCGGCGGGATGTTCGTCGACATCCCGACCGCGATGCCCGAGGAGCCGTTGATCAGCAGGTTCGGCACCTTCGCGGGCAGGACCTCCGGCTCGGTCAGTCGGTCGTCGTAGTTCGACTGGAAGTCGACGGTGTCCTTCTCGATGTCCGCGAGCATCTCCTCGGCGATGGGGGCCATCCGGGCCTCCGTGTAGCGCATGGCCGCCGCGGGGTCGCCGTCCATCGATCCGAAGTTGCCCTGGCCGTCGACCAGGGGGTACCGCATCGCGAAGTCCTGGGCCATCCGGACCAGGGTGTCGTAGATCGCGGAGTCGCCGTGGGGGTGGTAGTCCCCCATCGTCTCGCCGACGATCGACGAGGACTTGCGGTGTGAGCTGTTGTTCGTCACGCCCATCTCGTGCATCGCGTAGAGGATGCGCCGGTGGACGGGCTTGAGCCCGTCCCGCACGTCCGGCAGCGCCCGGCCCGCGATGACGCTCATCGCGTAGTCGATGTAGCTCTGCTCCATCTCGTTCTCGACGCGGACGCGGTCGACCTCCGCGGCCGGCGTCACGTCCGAGTCGGGTACGTCGGAACTCATCGTGTCACCTCTCGTCGGTCAGTGTCGTCCGCCGCTCGGTCGCGCCGGGTCATATGTCCACCCACTCCGCTTCGGGCGCGTGGTCCTTGATGAACTGCTTGCGGGGTTCGACGGCGTCGCCCATGAGGACGGAGAACATCTTGTCGGCGGCGGCGGCGTCCTCGATGGTGATCTGCTTGAGGATGCGCTGGTCGGGGTCCATGGTGGTGTCCCAGAGCTGCTGGGGGTTCATCTCGCCGAGACCCTTGAAGCGCTGGACCTGAGTGGGGTTGCCGTTACACTTCTCGGAGACGATGCGGTCGCGCTCCTCGTCGCTCATCGCGTCGTAGGTCTCGCCGTTGTACCGGACGCGGTACAGCGGCGGCTGGGCCGCGTAGACGTAGCCCGCCTCCAGCAGCGGCCGCATGTGCCGGTAGAAGAACGTCAACAGGAGCGTCCGGATGTGCGCGCCGTCGACGTCCGCGTCGGTCATCAGGATGATCTTCTCGTAGCGGGCGTCGTCGATGTCGAACTCGTCGCCGATGCCGGTGCCGATGGCGGTGATCATCGCGCGGATCTCGTTGTTTTCGAGGATGCGGTCGAGGCGGTGTTTCTCGACGTTCAGAATTTTCCCGCGGATGGGGAGGATCGCCTGGAACTCGGGGTTGCGGCCCTGCTTGGCCGACCCGCCCGCCGAATCGCCTTCGGTGATGAACAGCTCGGCCTCCTCGGGGTCGCGGGTCTGGCAGTCCGAGAGCTTCCCGGGCAGCGCCGTCGAATCGAGCGCCGACTTCCGGCGGGTCAGCTCCTTGGCCTTCTTGGCGGCCTTGCGCGCTTTCGCGGCCTCGACGGCCTTCTGGACGATGACCTCGGCGGTGTCGGGGTTCTCCTCGAAGTAGGTGCCCAGCCCCTCGTGGACGGCCGACTCGACGATGCCGCGGACCTCGCTGTTGCCGAGCTTCGTCTTGGTCTGGCCCTCGAACTGGGGGTCGGGGTGTTTGACGGAGATGACGGCGGTGAGCCCCTCGCGGATGTCCTCGCCCTTGAGCGTGCCGTCGATCTCGCCCAGCAGGCTGTTGTCCTCGGCGTAGTCGTTGACGATGCGGGTCAGCGCGGTCTTGAAGCCCGTGAGGTGGGTGCCGCCCTCGCGGGTGTTGATGTTGTTGGCGAACGCGTGGATCGACCCCTGCAGCTCGCTCGTGCCCTGCATCGCCACCTCGACGTGGATGTCCTGCTCCTCGTCCTCGAAGTAGACGACCTCCTCGTGGAGCGGCTCTTTCGTCTCGTTGAGGTACTCGACGAACTCCCGGATGCCGCCCTCGTAGCGGAACGTGTCCGCCGTCCCGTCGCGCTCGTCGGCCAGCGTGATCTCGACGCCGGAGTTGAGGAAGGCCAGCTCGCGCAGCCGCGACTCCAGCGTCGAGTAGTCGTACTCCGTGGCCTCGAAGATGCCGGTGTCGGGCCAGAAGCGGATCTCCGTCCCCGTCCCCTCGTCGTCGTCCATATCCCGGACGCGTTCGAGGCCGTCCTGCGGGGCGCCCTGTTCGAAGGACTCGCGGTAGACGGCGCCGTCGCGCTTGACCTCGACCTCCAGCCGTTCGGAGAGGGCGTTGACGACGGAGACGCCGACGCCGTGGAGCCCCCCCGACACCTGGTAGGACTTGTTGTCGAACTTCCCGCCGGCGTGTAACACCGTCATCACCACCTCGACGGCGGGCTTGTCGTACTTCTCGTGGGTGTCGACCGGGATCCCCCGACCGTCGTCGGTCACCGAGACGGACCCGTCGTCGTGGATCGTGACCGAGATGCTGTCGCAGTATCCCGCCAGCGCCTCGTCGATAGAGTTGTCCACGACCTCGTAGACCAGGTGGTGCAGCCCCCTGTCGTCGGTGGACCCGATGTACATCGCCGGGCGTTTGCGCACGGCCTCCAGCCCCTCCAGGGCCTGGATCTGCTGTGCGCCGTACTCCTCAGGCTCCCGTGACATATAATCTGTCTACCGGTAGTAGACCAGCCGACTTAAAGCCCTCGCACGCGCGCTCGCGCGAGACTCGCCGCGGAGCGGCCCGCTCGCCCGCGGGATCGCACGCCGGGTCCGGTCTGTCCCCGGATCCAGCGTCGGGCAACAGGCCGGGGCGTCCCCGCCGCTCCGGGCGACAGACCGGACCGTCCCCGCCGCTCCGGGAGCCGGGTTTCACTTTCACCCCGCCGGCGAACGCCTTTTAACCTGCCCGGCAGTAGGGGGGCGCACGGATGACATCGTATCAGTCGCAACTCGGCGAGGGTGAGGGGATCGCCGAGGAGCTGGCCGAGAGCCAGCGGTCGATCTCCATCGCCGAGTTCTTCGAGAAGAACAAGCACATGCTCGGGTTCGACAGCGGGGCCCGGGGGCTCGTGACCGCCGTCAAGGAGGCGGTCGACAACGCACTGGACGCCTGCGAGGAGGCCGGCATCGCCCCCGACATCTACGTCGAGATCCAGGAGGCCGGCGACTACTACCGCCTCATCGTCGAGGACAACGGGCCGGGCATCACGAAAGAGCAGATCCCCAAGGTCTTCGGGAAGCTCCTCTACGGCTCGCGGTTCCACGCCCGCGAGCAGTCCCGCGGCCAGCAGGGGATCGGCATCTCCGCGGCCGTCCTCTACTCCCAGCTGACCTCGGGCAAGCCCGCGAAGATCACCTCCCGCACGAAGGGCGGCACCGACGCCGAGTACTTCGAGCTCATCATCGACACCGACACCAACGAGCCCGAGATCGACGTCGAGGAGACGACCACGTGGGAGCGCCCCCACGGGACGCGGATCGAACTGGAGATGGAGGCGAACATGCGCGCCCGCAACCAGCTCCACGACTACATCAAACACACCGCGGTCGTCAACCCCCACGCCCGCATCGAGCTCCGCGAGCCGAGCGAGCACATGAAATACGAGCGGGTGACCGACAAGCTCCCCGCGGAGACCGAGGAGATCCGGCCCCACCCTCACGGGGTCGAACTCGGCACGCTCATCAAGATGCTCGACGCCACGGATTCGTACTCGGTGTCGGGCTTCCTCCAGAGCGAGTTCACCCGCGTCGGCGGCAAGACCGCCGACTCGGTCATCGACAACTTCCGCGACCGGCACTTCGGCCGCGAGATGTCGTGGACCCCGCCGAAGTCACACGAACCCGCGGACGTGGCCCGCGCGCTCGACGCCGCGGTCGCCAACAAGGGCGCCGAGGCGACCGCCGAGTTCGCCGACCGGGTCGCCGACGCCGTCGACGGCTACGAGCGGGTCGCCCACCACGAGTTCTGCGACATCGTCGACGACGTGGCCGACGACATCGAGGAGAAACACGACGTGACCTTCGGCTCGACCGTCCGCGAGAACGCCTGCGAGGCCGGCTGGGGCGCCGTCACCGGGACCGGCGAGGCCGTCGACCTCGGCGAGGACGCCGACGAGTACGAGCACCTCCGCGGGGACCTCTACGCCGTCGTCGACGAGGTGACGACCACCCAGAAGGACGACGCGACGATCCAGGGGGTCGCCGACCGGCTCGCGCCGAAGTTCGGCGACGCCGACGACGCCCGCCACCGGCTGACCCGCGACGAGATCCGCGAGTTCGTCCGCCGCGCGGCCGAGGCCACCGAGGAGTACGACGACGCGACCTTCGGCGAGACCGCCCGCGAGAACGTCGTCGAGGCGCTGTGGGAGCGGGCCCGCCGCGTTCCCGACGACCCGCCGAACGTGAACGAAATCGCGGGCGACCGCGACACGTCCAGCCAGCTGCTGGAGGCGATGCGCGAGACGGACATCATCGCGCCCCCCACGGACTGTCTCTCGCCCATCGAGTCCGACCTCATCGAGGAGGGGCTGCGCAAGGAGTACGACGCGGAGTTCTACGCCGCGTCGACCCGCGACGCATCGGTCCACGGCGGCGACCCGTTCATCGTCGAGGCCGGCCTGGCCTACGGCGGCGACGTGGAAGCCGAGGGCAAGGCCGAGGTGATGCGCTTCGCCAACCGCGTCCCGCTGGTCTACCAGCGAGGCGCCTGCGCCACGACCGACGTGGTCAAGGACATCAACTGGCGCAACTACAACCTCGACCAGCCAGGCGGCTCGGGCATCCCGAACGGGCCGGCCGTGATCATGGTCCACGTGGCCTCGACGAACGTCCCGTTCACCAGCGAGTCGAAAGACGCCGTCGCGAACGTCCCCGAGCTCGAATCGGAGATCGAACTCGCGGTACGGGAGGCGGCCCGCGAGCTGAAGTCGTTCCTGAAGAAGCGCCGGTCGATGCAGCAGCGCCGCGAGAAGCAGGACAAGCTCGCCACCATCCTCCCGGAGATGGCCGAGAAGCTCTCGGCGGTCACCGACAACGAGGAGCTGGACATCGACGACACCCTCGCGCGGATCATGAACAACGTCCTGATCGAGCGCCAGCGCGACGGCGACACCGTCCGGCTGGTGGTCGAGAACAACTCCGACCGGGCGGCCGAGGTAGAGATCACCGACATCGTCGCGGGGAGCGAGCCCGCCCTCGCGAACGGCGACGCCAGCGTCGTCGAGATGGACGGCGAGTGGTTCGTCAAGTGGTCGACCTCGGTGTCGGCCGGCGACGAGGCCACCCTGGAGTACGACGCGGGCGCCGACGCGGAGTTCGACATCTCCGTCGACGGCGTCGAGGCCGAGCGAGTCACTATCGACGCATGACGACGAGCGCGGACACCGACACATACCAATGAGCGCAGACACAGACACCGACGCCGACGCGAGAGAACAGCTGATCGACCTGGCCGAGCAGTTCTACGAGCAGTTCGAGGGCGGCGACGTGCCGAAGATGAAGATTCCGACCCGGACCAAGTCCAACATCGAGTACGACGAGGACAAGGACGTCTGGGTGTACGGCGACCGCGAGAGCACGCGCACCGCCAAGACCATCTCCGGCGCGGAGAAGCTGCTGAAGGCCACCTACACCATCGACTTCCTCGCCCGCCAGCTCGACGAGGACCGCTCGTCGACCCTGCGTGAGCTCTACTACCTCAGCGAGTCGTGGGACCTGGACGAGGCCCAGTTCAACAGCCAGGACGAGTCGAACAACCTCGTCGAGGACCTGGAGATCGTCTCGGAGGTCAAACGCGAGGACTTCCACATGCGCCCGGAGGAGTCGGGCGCGAAGGTGATGGGCCCGCTGCGCATCCGCGAGCAGACCAACCGCGGCGACCGGGAGA
This sequence comes from Halosimplex halophilum, assembly GCF_004698125.1. Lineage (NCBI taxonomy): Archaea > Methanobacteriati > Methanobacteriota > Halobacteria > Halobacteriales > Haloarculaceae > Halosimplex > Halosimplex halophilum. The sequence goes on along the minus strand of NZ_ML214297.1, from coordinate 568,023 downwards.
TCCACTGCCAGGACGACGTGGGCCAGGGCGGCTACCAGATCCCCAACAACCCCGACACCATCGAGTTCCTCGACAACGACGCGGAGTTCGTCCTCTGCGTCGAGACCGGCGGCATGCGCGACCGCCTCGTCGAGAACGGCTTCGACGACGACTACGACGCCCTGGTCGTCCACCTCGGCGGCCAGCCCGCGCGGGCGACCCGGCGGCTGACCAAGCGGCTCCACGACGAACTGGACCTGCCCGTCGTGGTCTTCACCGACGGCGACCCGTGGTCGTACCGCATCTTCGGGTCGGTCTCCTACGGTTCCATCAAGAGCGCGCACCTCTCGGAGTACCTCGCCACGCCGGAGGCGCAGTTCGTCGGCATCCAGCCCGAGGACATCGTCGAGTACGACCTGCCGACCGACCCGCTCTCGGACTCGGACGTGAACGCCCTGGAGAGCGAACTGGAGGACCCGCGGTTCCAGTCCGACTACTGGAAGGAGCAGATCGAACTGCAACTCGAGATCGACAAGAAGTCCGAACAGCAGAGCCTGGCCTCCTACGGCCTGGACTTCGTCACGGACACCTACCTGCCCGAGCGCCTCGACGAGATGGGCGTGCTGTGACGACAGGGACACCTCGTCTCTGACAATCGTCCGGTTCGACGTGCGAGTTGAGTGGGTGTTTCTGTTTGTGGAGTCGTGAAACGAAGTCGTGTCGGGGAGAGCGCAGTCAACCACAGGCGTTGAAAGCCCTCGGCGCGCTCGCGGTCGCTGAGGCGGGATATCCGCGCTCTCGGCACCGCCCGCGCGGACAGTGCCCGCTCAGGCGACTATATAAACGCGAGCACGCCTCGCCCTTTCAGTCCGCCAGGACCGCAACCGCACGACACCGCACGGCTCCGCACAGCACCGCAACCGCTCACTGTAACAGCTACCGCCTGTACTGAACAACCGATGAGCGACCGCGTTGTCCGCGAAGTCTACCGCTCGTCCAGCACGACCGGGACGCCGCGCTTCGCCACGTCCTCGGCGAAGGCGCCGCTGTCGGCTTCGAGCGCCGCGAAGGTGTTGTAGTGGATCGGGAGCACCAGGTCGGGGTCCATCGCCTCGGCGAGGTCGGCGGCGTCGTGGCGGTCCATCGTGAACGACTGCGAGATGGAGGGGGCGAACAGCGACACGTCGAGCGCCTCGTGACCCTCCAGCGCGTCGGAGTCGCCCGTCCAGAAGACGTTCGTGCCGTCGACGGTGACGACGAACCCGCAGCCGATCCCCTTCGGGTGGAAGGGTTCGCCGTCCTCGTCGACGTTCTCCCCGTCCGGGTCGTTGTACGCCGGGACGGTCGCGATCGGCACGTCGCCGACGACGAGTTCGTCCTCCATCCCGACCTCGACGACCTCGTAGGGGAGGTCGTCGACGGGCGTCAACTCGCGGTCGGTGTCGGTCACGTCGATGCCCTCGAAGGCGACGACAGTGGTGTCCTCGTTCGAGACGCGCTCGACGCCGTCGCTGTCGTAGTGGTGGATGTGGGTGACACAGACCACGTCGGCGTCCTCGGCGCGGTAGTCCTGTCCCGGCGGGTGGCCGACGCCGGGCGTGTCGGGCTCCCACTCGCCGGTCAGCGTGCCGTAGCGGCCGGGGTCGAGGTAGACGACCGTGTCGTCGCCCTCGATGCGCAGGGTCGCGTAGCCGAGCCAGTCGACAGTCAGGCCGTCGTGTCGGACAGTCATACCCCCGATTTCCGCCGAGACGCGGTTAAGGGTTCGGCTTCGGGTGGCGCCTTCCGGCTCTCGGCCGCGCCCTCACTGCCGCTCGGCGAGCCGCTCGACCCGCTCCAGGGAGTCGGCGTCGGTCGGGTCGATGTCCTCGCGGACGCCGAGGAAGCGCGGGAACCGCAGGGCGTAGCCGCCCGAGTAGGTCGAGGAGGTCTGGATCTCCTCGTACCCCACCTCGAAGACGACGGACGGGTCGATGTCCACGTCGGCGCCGTCCTCGCTCAGGACGTGGGGTTCGAGCAGCTCGGTCAGCTCTTCGAGTTCCTCGTCGGTGATGCCGGTGGCGACCTTGCCGAGGGGGGCGAAGCCGTCGTCGGTCCGGGCGGCGACCTCGAAGGTGCCCAGGAGTTCGGCCCGCCGGCCCTCGCCCCACTCGGCGCCGGTGACGACCAGGTCCAGCGTCTCCACGTCGGGCTTGCGCTTCAGCCACTGTTTCCCGCGCCGGCCGGGCGTGTACGCCGACTCGGGGTTCTTCAGCATGATCCCCTCGTGGCCGGCGTCGAGCGCATCGGCCTCGATGGCGGCGATCTCGTCTGGATCCTCGGAGACGGTCGGTTCGGACAGCGCGTCGGTACCGGCCTCGCCCAGCACGGCGGCGAGCCGGTCGTGGCGGTCGGTGAGGGGGTCGTCGAGGAGGTCGTCGCCGCCGGCGTGCAGGCAGTCGAACGCGCGGAACTCGACGGTCACGTCCTCGCGGGCCTTCGCCACGTCGTGTTTCCGGCGGAACCGCCGGAGGACCTCCTGGAAGGGGAGCGGCGAGCCGTCCTCGGCGACCGCCACGACCTCGCCGTCCAGTATGGCGGGGGCGTCAAGGCTCTCCTCGACGAACTCGACGACCTCCGGGAGCGGGTCGGTCACGTCCTCCATGTTGCGGGAGAAGAGGGCGGTGGTGACCCCGTCGTCTATCCCGTCGGGGTCGTAGTGTACCTGGACCCTCGCGCCGTCGAACTTCCACTCGACGGCCGCCTCGCCCCAGTCGTCCAGCGCGTCGGTGACGGTCCCCGCCTGGGCGAGCATCGCGCCGACCGGCCGGCCGACTTCCAGCCCGAGCGATTCGAGCCCGTCGCGCCCCTCGTCGCGGGCGACGACCGCCACCTCGCCGTGGTCGTTGGTGACCTGCAGCGCCCGCTCGACCGCCTCGACGGGCACGTCGAACGCGTCGGCGACCGCGTCCCTGACGGTCCCGTCGCCGACGCCGATGCGCATCTCCGAGAGGACGAGTCGGGCGAGATACCGCGCCTCGTCGCCCTCGGTCCGGTTGAACAGGCCGAACAGGATGTCCCGCTTGGTGTCGTGACTGCCCGACCCCTCCGTCGCGGCGAGGTCGCGCAACTCGGCGTCGACCTCGGCGACGGTCAGGCCGTCGCTCCCGCCGTGGCCGTCCCCGCTGTCGCCGCCGCCACCGGCGCCGAACGCGGCGAGGCCCCGCTGGCCGCCGAAGTCGTAGCTCGCGGCGACCTCGCCCACGTCGCCCACGTCGGCGACCCGCTCCTCCACGTCGTCGGCGGTGACGTTCCGGCCGGCCGCCTTCGCGATGGCCTCGTAACAGAGGGCCGGCCCGATGTCGAGTTTCGTCGAGTCGTGGGCGGGGAACACCCGCCCCTGGACGTAGCGGGCGACGACGGGCAGGTCCGGGCCCGCCGCCGCCAGCAGGTCGGTCACCCGCTCGCGCACGTCGGAGTCGGCGCTCTCGGCTTCGATCGCCCGGGCGCGCTCGGCGAAGGCGGCGAACTCCATCGCCTCGTCGGTAGGTCCCTCGCCGGTCTAAAAGCTGCCGACCCCGAGCCGGTCCGCCAGTCTCGACCGTTCCGCCGGTCCCGCGGTGGGCTGGAGAGACCGGGTCCCGCCGGTGCCGGGCCGCCGGACGGTCGCCACGTCGTAGATCCGCGTGCGCTCCTCGGGGTAGGTGCGGTCGACCGCCCCGCCGGTGTAGCCGAACCGCTCGTCGCCGTCGGTGTCGAGGTGCGGGACGGCGTACAGCTCCATCTCGTCGCTGTAGGTCGATTCGAGGCGTATCCGCACGTCCTCGTGGCCCCCGGCCGCGAGGTACCCGCTGTGGCCGACGATCTCGCCGTCGGCGCTCCGGGCGCGGACCGTGACGTAGCCGCCCTCCGAGAGCGACACCGAGTCGACGGTGACGGTCTCGCCGGCCATCGTCTGGTCGTCGAAGGTGACCTGCGCGACCGGGGAGGACAGAAGCAGGAACGCGCCGTAGGCGACCGCGAGCATGACCGCCGCGTGTTTGGCGCCGTGTTTGAGCGACCCCTCGCCGAGCTGGCCGGCGACGAACCCCGAGAGGACCGCCTGGACGATGGCCGTGTGGAAGAAGACGAGGGTGTAGGCGGCCTTGTTCACCCGGCCGAAGCGGGCGAAGGCGTCGACGTTGACCGCGAGGCGGTCGGTGTTCTCGGGGGTCGGGACGTTGTTCGGGAGGCTCGGCACGAGCACCTCCTGGACGGCGACGATGATGACGAGGAAGACCAGAAAGGAGATGTAGATGACGATCAGGTAGGTGAACATCTGCTGGCGGCGCTTGCGCCGGAGCTTGAGTTCGGTGTTGGCCTGCTCGCCGGCGATCCGCAGGACGGGCGCGAGGTCGCCGCTCGCGCGGAGGGCGTTCGTGAGGAGGGTGACGACGCGGGTCGTCGCCGTCGTGCGGACCCGCAGGCCGAACCGGCGCAACGCGTCGTCGACGTTCGCGCCGTAGGTCAGGTCGCGGCAGATGCGGTCGACCTCGACCGAGAGGACGCCAAGGTCGCTCTCGCGGACGCGCTCGAACCCCTCGACGACGGACATCCCGGCCTCGTTGAGGCTGGCGAGCCGTTCGAGCAGTTCGGGCAGCGCCGCCTCCAGCTTCCGGATCCGCCGGCTGTAGAGCTCCCAGACGACCGCGAACGAGCCGACCACCAGCAGCGCCGCCTGGATCAGCACGTCGTCGAGCGCCCGGACCTGGACGCCGGTGGCCCCCACCGCGTCCGGCGCCCGGAGCGCGATAGACAGCAGCGCGAGCGGGACGGTCACGTAGAGGATCGCCGTCGGCCGCTGCATGAGCGCCTGTCCCGGTCGGTCGAACAGCGCCCGGACGCGGGCGAGCGAGTCGTACGCCGCCAGTTGCTCGCGGAGTGTCGACGACGCCGTGTAGCCGCCGTCGGTCACGGGACTGTCGGCCGCCGAGTCGGTGCCCGCCCCGTCGACCGTCCGACCGTCGGCGACCTCCCCCTCGGCCGCCGGGTCGGTCCCGGACCCGCCCGCGCCCGGGAGACCGCTCCGGCCGCGGATCGACGCCGCGAGCGCGCCGGTCTCGCTCCCGCCGGAGACGCCCAGCAGGTCGAGTTTCCCCGAGAGGTAGACCACGAACAGGAGGTTGGCCAGCGGGATCATCACGTAGGCGAGCAGGCGAAGGAAGTTGATGGTCTGAGCCGTCGTCAGCCCGAAGACGAGCAGGATCGTCATCAGGAACAGCGTGCCGGCGACGAGGACGGTGACGTAGGCCTCGGCGATGGTCGCCAGCAGTTCGAGGATCTCCTCCTGGCGGTCGGCGGCCTCCTCGCGGTAGCGCTCGTACTGGTCGCGGAGGAACCCGGGGAGGTTCTGCCCGCTCTGGAGGACGCTCGCGAGGTTCTCGCTGAAGGTCTTGAACTCCTCGCTGGGCGTCCGCTTCGAGACCGACCGGACGGCGGTGATGATGTCACGGCCGAAGAGATCCATCTCCCGGACGGCGACGGAGATCTCGTCGGCCCCGTGGCCGTACACGTCGCGGTTCTCGGCCAGCGTCCGCATCACCGCCGGCGTCGCCATCCCGCCCCGCGACAGCGCGTAGACGAACGCGACCGTCCGCGGCAGCCCCTCGTTGATCCCCCGGCGGCGGACCTCCGCGGTACTCCGGAGACGCTCCCAGCGGTACCAGTAGGCGACTCCGGCGACGGCCAGTCCGGAGACGGCCCCGCCGGCGGTCAGCACGCCGAACACCTGGTTCGGGGTCAGGTCGGGCTCCAGTTCCGGCCGCCCGAGCGTGTTCGCGATGGCGTCGGGCAACCCCTGGATGAACTCGCCGACCGCCGGGAGCACGAGCAGGACGCCGCCGAAGACGTAGACGCCGACGATCGCGCCCGCCGTCGCGGCCAGGACCGTCACGAGGTACGTCTCCGCCGCGTAGGTGCGGTACGTCTCGTCGACGTAGGCCTCCCTGAGCCGCCGCCGTCGGTCGGGCGCCTCGTCGGGGACGTACCGGCCGAAGTAGCGCCGCGCCGTCCGGGTGAACCGGGTGTCGAGGCCGGAGTGGAGCGACGACAGCGGGACCAGCGCGGCCAGCCCCAGCGCGACGACCAGCGGGGCGAGCCCGACGACCGAACTCATTGCTGGTCGCCGGTCGCCGGGTCGGTTCCTTCGCCCGCCGCCGGGTCGGCGCCCTCACCGACCGCCGGCCCGGCCCCGGCGTCCGGGCCCGTCCCCTCGTCGACGGTCACGTCGGCCTCGTCGATCATCTCGACCACCTCGTCGGGGTCGGCGTAGTACTTGTTGACCATCGCGGTGAACCGCCGGAAGTCGGTGATGTCGTTGTCCCGGAGGTACGTCAGGAACCGCCGCCGGTCGCGCAGTTCGCGGAGCAACTCGGCGCGGGTCCAGCCCTGCTCCTCGCGGATCTCCTCCAGGAGTTCGCTGTTGTTGCGGGTGAAGGTGTCGGCGGTGCCGTCCCAGCTGTAGGTGTTCGAGTAGTCGAGTTCGCCCGTCCGCTGGTCGATGCCCTCGATCTCGGCGATGGTCCGGGCGCGGCGGACCCGCTCGCCGCCGGATCGGGTGAGGACCTGGACGCTCAGCACGTCCAGGCTCTGGACCATCGGCCGCGGGACGTTGATCGGCTCGTTCTCCAGCCGGTTGATGACCGTCTGCACGGAGTCGGCGTGCAGCGTCGAGAAGGTGGTGTGGCCGGTGTTCATCGCCTGGAACAGCGTGATGGCCTCCTCGCCGCGGACCTCGCCGACGACGATGTACTCGGGGCGGTGGCGCAGCGACGAGCGCAGCAGGTCGTACATCGTGATGTCGCCGTCGCCCATCCGCTCGCGGGTGACCGACGAGAGCCAGTTCTCGTGGTACAGCGAGAGCTCGCGGGTGTCCTCGATGGTGATGACCTTCGACCGCGGCGGGATGAACATCGAGACGGCGTTCATCGAGGTGGTCTTGCCCGCCGCGGTCCCGCCGGCGAAGATGAGGCTCTTGTTGTGCTCGATGCAGAGCCAGAGGAAGGCGAGCATCCGCGCGTCGTAGGTGCCGTAGTTCATCAGGTCGACCGGCGTGAACGGCTCGTCGGCGTACTTCCGGATGGTGAACGCCGAGCCCCGCGGCGTCACCTCCTCGCCGAGCGCCAGCTCGATCCGGGAGCCGTCCGGCAGCGTCGTCGAGACGACGGGGTCGGAGACGCTGACGTGACGGCCCGAGCGCTGGGCGAGCTGGACGACGTAGTCGTCGAGTTCGTCCCGTTCGAAGACGACCGTCGTCTCTACGTCGGTGTACTCCTCGTGGTAGACGAACACGGGCAGGCCGGACCCGTCGCAGGAGATGTCCTCGACGCGCGGGTCGTGCATCACGGGGTCGAGCTTGCCGTAGCCCAGGAAAGAGCGGTGGAGGTAGTAGTACAGCCGGTAGAACGTCTCCGTCGCGATGGAGACGCCGTACTCCTCGAGGCGCAGGCGGAGCTCCTCGCGCAGGGCGTCGGCGGGGTCGTCGCTCACGTCGTCGCGATAGAGCAGCGGGTCGCGGATGTCGTCGAACACCCGGTCGAGCAACTCGCGCTCGGTCCCGTCGAGGGTCGGTTCGACGACGCGGTAGCGGTGTTCGTTCTCCTCGTCGTCGTAGGCGATGGAGACGTAGGCGAAGGGGGCGTTGAGCCAGTAGCGGTCGACCTCGCGGCCGCCGCTCGGCGGGTCGTCGGCGACCAGCCGACCGTGCCGGGCCGGGTCGTAGTCGGGGACGTGGATCCGCGACCCCGCCAGCGCCCCGGCGGCCCGCGAGAGCCACCGCTGGAACGCCGCGAGCCGCCCGTCCGCGCCCGGTCCGTCCGTCGCTTCCCGTGACATGAGTGCCCCCCTGAGGGTGTTACTCCAACTATCCCGGCGAGTCACTTAAACCCGGAGCCCCAGGAATCACGGCTGAAATTCGCGAGGGGGCGGTGTCGCGTCGATACGTTGACCGGCGACACACGGATCGATGGGATCCGCTTCACGAAGGGCGGCGCGGGAGCGAGGACCTACGCCCGCTTGCTCGAACGTTTATTACCATCCGCTGGCAACGGTCAGGCATGGAGCGGCGAGACGAGATCTCCGGGGTAGATCTGGACGCCGTTCGCCGTGTTCTCGACGCGGCTCCGGTGTCGGTCGGAGTCCTCTACGGTTCGGGCGCGCGCGGCGATGCCCACAGTCGGAGTGACATCGACATCGGAGTCGCGTTCGAAGACGTACACTCCCCGTCGGATCGGACTCGCGAGCGCCTGTCGCTGATCGACGCGCTGTCGGCCGCGCTCGGCACCGACGACATCGACGTCGTTCCGATCACCGACTCGCCGCCAGAACTCCGGCGCTCGATCCGTCGCGATGGGGTGGTCGTGTACGGGTCGCTCGACAGGGCTCGCGACCTGCTCGCGACGCCGGACTCTGAAGCCGACGACGCGCCGCTCGACTCGTTCGACGACATACTCGGGGATCTCAGACGAGTGGTGTAGGATGGACGAGTCGACGAGACGGCGAATCGTGGAGAAAGCGTCGTACGTCCGGGATGCGGTCGAGGTGCTCGCCGAAAAACGCGATTCGCTGTCGTTCGAAGAGTACCGGGATAGCCGAGAGGACCGCGCAGTCGTCGAACGGGAACTCCAGACCGCGATCGAAGACTGTATCGACATCGGCGAGATGCTACTCCGGTCGCGAGACATTGCCGTCCCGGAGACGAATCGGAGCGTGTTCCGCCGCCTCGAAGCGGAAGCGGTGTTAGACGACGCCACTGCCGACCGGATGGCTCGCGCTGCCGGACTCCGGAACATCCTCACACATCAGTACGGCGCAGACATCGACGACGAAGCCGTCTACACTTCTCTCCAGAACCAGCTCGACGGTTCGAAGCGTACCTCACACAGATCCGAGACACTATCGGCTGAGGTCTCTCGACCCCGGTTTTAGACTGTAAACAGATGGCCCTCCTCGGGCACGTCGAACAGCCCGATCCGGGCGCCGGCGTCGAGCCAGGCGTGGCCGTAGGAAAAGGAGGCCAGGGCGTTGACGGGGTCGTCCTCGTCGCGGAAGTGGCGGCCGTCCTCCAGGTACGAGCGGGCCATCTCCTCGCACTCGGCGGCGGCGTCGGCCATCGGCGTCCCCTCGGGCGGCGCCACCTCGGCGGCGTCGAGCGCCTCCGCGAGCAGCCGTTCGTAGCGGTCGGTCTTCTCTTCGAGGTCGGCGGGCATACTCGGAGTAGAGTGTACCCGCGGGCCTAAGCGTTCGGACCCGATGTGAGTTGTCAGTTCGTGTTGCGAATCGAGTAGTTGTTTCTGTTGGGTTTGTCGGGGAAGGAAGTCGTCTCGGAGTGGCCGCACTCGCCGGTGAGCGCTGAAAACCCTCGCCGCGCTCGCTACCTGGAGTCAACACCGCAGAGGACAGCAAGCGATGAAAGCCCTCGGCGCGCTCGCGGTCGCTGAGCGGGATATCCGCGCTCTCCGCACGGCCCGCGCGGATAGTGGCCCGCTCAGGCGACTAGATAAACGCGAGCCCGCCTCGCCCGTTCAGTCCACCAGGACAGTACCGCAGACCGCCCCGCACAGCACCGCAGACGGCCACGAGCCTCCCCAGCCGATTCGCGACACGCGAGTCGCGAATCCCTCGCGCGATGTCGTCGCGCGCACGAGAGCGCGCTCCAGCGCGCGCCGACCGCACCGCGACCGCTCACTGCAACAGTTACTGTCTGTCCTGAGTGCGGGCCGGGTAGTGTTGGTGCAGGCAGAAGATACTTGATACGGTGTACCAAACCCGGTCGTGAAGCCATGACGGACCACGCGACGCGACGCGGCGAGGCGGACAGTGCCGAGAGCGAGCCGTCCGCGGACGTGCGAGTCGGGCCGGCCGACACCGACGGCGTCGCCGCCACGGACGCCTACGAGGTCGACGGCGGCGTGGTCCTCTTCCACACGGAGAACCCCCTCGCGTGGGTCGAGGCCGACGACGCGGTCGCGCTCGGGCAGATGGTCTGAGCGGCCCGGGCGACCGGTTGGCGCCCGGTTTTCCGTCGAGTGGGAACCCTTTTGTCCGCCAGCGCGTAACTCGCCGGTGTGTCCGAGGACGGGGCGGACGACGAGCGCGGCCTGCTGGGGGACGACGAGCGCTTCGAGCACGCGCTCGGCCCGGACGTGCCGAGCGTCGACGTCCCGTCGGTCTCGATCCCCGGCGAGGACGGCGCGGACGGGGGCGAGGACGCGGGCGCGGTCGACGAGTCCGACGCGTTCGACGCGGACGTGGACCCCGAGGTGAGCCGGACGTTCTGGCGGCTCGTCCTCGTCTTCGACGTGGCGCTGTTCTCGATCGCCGTCGGTCCGATGTTCGTCTACTTCTGGGGCGACTGGAGCGTCGGCGGCCCGCTGACCGCGCTCGGCGCGGTCACGTTCGGCTATGGCGTCCGCGAGTACCGCGCGTTCCGGCGCTCCAGGGCCGCCGACTCGCCGGAACCCGCACCCGACGGCGGGACCGAGGCCGGCGTCGACCTCGAAACTGACGCCGGAGCCGACGAGGGCTGACTCGCCGGCGACACCGGGTCGACCCTCGTCGCCGCGACCGGAACCGCTAACCCCGCGAGGCCGCTACCGCCGGCCATGCGAACGGTCCGCGACGAGTCCGGCCGCCGCCTGGTGCTGCTGAAGGAGTCGGACGACGCCTCGCTCGTGCGCGACCCCGAGACCGGAGAGCGCCGCCACGTCGCCAACGAGGATCTGGAGCCCGTCGACGGCGAGTCGCCGCTGGAGACGGCCAGCCGCGCCGTCCCCGAACCGGTCCGGGCCGTGGCGAGCGCCGTCCACGACGACCGCTCGCTCGGACTCCTGGTGGAGATCGACGCCCGCTCGCCCGTCGACGTGCGGACGCTGACGGGCGCGGTCGACCTCTGCGAGAGCGACCTGCACGGCCTCCTCTCGGAGTTCCGTGCGGCCGGGCTGGTGGCCGAGACCGACGCTGCGGGCGTCCGCGGCTACGAGACGACCGAGCGGACGAGCACGGCGCTGGCCGCGATGCGCGGTGCGGACGTGGACGGCGACGGTGACGACCCGGTCGAGAGCGACGACGACTCGGTCGAGAGCGACGACGGCCCGGCCGCGGACGGGCCGGACGCGGCCGATCCCTGACCAAGACATTTACCGCAGCGCTCGCGACGGTGGGTATGGGCCGGGACCGGCTGTGGGCACACGTCGTCGGCGAGCGTCCGCGGTGGATCCCGGTCGCGTTCGCCGTCGGCGTCGCCGCCGCGGTCGGGCTCGAACTGTTCCTCGCCGTTCTCGGCACGGGACCGGGGTTCGCGGTACTGACGGTGATCGCGTATCTCGTCGGTGCCGCGGCGCTGACCCACCTCGTACTGCGGTGGTCGGGCGGCGTCGTCACCGCCTGGGCGGCCGCGTTCCCGTCGATGTACGCGTTCGCCTGGCGGTTCTTCTCGTACGTCGGGATGCCACCACCGGACCTTGGCCGATTTCTCCCGCCCGCAGTCGCGTTGACGCTCGGCGTCGGCACCGCCCTGTACGTCCTCGGCATCACAGTGGGACGGCTGCTCCGCAGATCCGGCGTCTCACCCGCGAGCGAGAACCCCGCCGAGGACGGGGTGGCGGGCGCGGTCCGCCGGAACAGACGCGCCGTCCTCGTGGGGAGCGTCGGCGGCGCGCTGACGCTGACGGCCGGCGTCGGCCACGCGCTCGGGTGGTGGTGCCGGGCCGAGCCCGCCACCTGCCACGTCGAGAACGAACTACCGAGGGCGGTCGACGCCGGGGTCACCGTCCGCCGGGCGGGCGAGACGGTGTTCACCGCGTCGCCGTCGCTCGGTCCGGCCGAAGATACACAGGCGGGCTCGGCGACCGCGACGCCGGACGACGCCCGGTTCGAGGAGGCCGTCCCGCTCGGCTGTTCGTTCCCCGCGACGGTCACCGTCTCCGTCGAGGCCGACGGCCGGTCCGCGACCGAGACCGTGACGTTCCCGGAACCGGACCTGTCGAGGTCCGAGACTCTGTTCGGGTCGGTCCTCCACGTCCGGGTCACGGACGGCGACACCGAGATCGAGGCGAACTACTCGATCGCGATCGCCTGAGTCGCCGGCCTGTCGGCGACGGGGCGGACGACGTAACGGATGGAACGTATCCGCCGCCGACCGTCCGAACCCGGACGCGGGGTTCGCCGTCCGTTCGCCTCGCGAGCCGCGCGACCCTTTCCTGCGCCAGCCCCGCTTTCAACCGCTCGCGGCCGGTACCTGCTGTATGTCGACCGTCCGCTCCGTCGTCGCCCTCGCCCGCGACCGCAACCTCACCTTTCTGGCGGCCGGGATCACCTACTACGCGTTCGTGTCGATCATCCCCATACTGCTGCTCGCCGTCGTCGTCGCGTCGGTCGTCGGCGGCGAGGCCCTGGTCGACCGCGTGGTGGCGATGGCCGACCAGCAGCTCTCCTCGTCGGGCGCCGAGAGCCTGACCCAGGCGCTCACGGCCTCCACCGGCCGCGGCGCCGCCTCCGTCGTCGGGTTCGTCACGCTGACCTGGAGCGCCCTGAAACTGTTCCGCGGCCTCGACCAGGCGTTCGACGAGGTCTACACCGACGACGTGGAGGCCTCGCTGCTCGACCAGATCCGCGACGCCCTCGTCACGGTCGTCGGCATCGGGCTCGCCATCGGACTCGTCGTCGCCGTCGGCGTCGCCCTCTCGCTGCTCCCGCTGGAGATCCCGCTCGTCAACGTCTTCGGGACTCTCGTCCTGGTCGCCGCCCTCGCGCTCGCCTTCCTGCCGATATACTACGTGCTCCCGCCGGTCGAGGTGTCCGTCTCGGAGGTGCTCCCCGGCGCGGTCGTCGCCGCCGTCGGCTGGGTGCTCCTCCAGGTCGGGTTCCGGCTCTACGCGTCGAACGCCGGCCGCTACGCCGCCTACGGGGCGATCGGCGCCGTCCTCGTGTTCGTCACCTGGCTGTACTTCGCCAGCATCGTCGTCCTGCTGGGCGCGGCGGTCAACGCCGTCCGCCGCGGGCGGCCGGTCGAAACCGCGTAGCCGCCTTCAGTCGTCGGCCTCGACGGCCTCGGCGAGGCGGTCCTCGGGCCGCTCCCGCCGAACCGACGAGCGGTTGGTCGTCGAGTCCTTCTCGACGCGGACCAGGTCGTCGGCCGCGCCGACGAGTTCGTCGTCGTGGCTGACGACGAGGATCTGCTCGACGCCGTACTCCCGCATCGCCTCGACGAGTTCCACGAGCTGGGAGACGTGGCCCGAGTCGAGGAAGACGGTTGGCTCGTCGAGGATGAGCGGCGGCATCGGCGCGGCGCCCTCGATGCCCTCCGCGAGCAGCCGGTAGATAGCGCAGCGGAGGCTGAGGTTGAACAGCGCGCGCTCGCCGCCCGACAGCTGCTCGGGGTCGAGCGGCTCGCCGTCCTTCTGGTAGACGGTGAGTTCGTACTCCCCGGAGAGCTCGATGCGGGCGTAGGAGTCGTTCTGGTAGACCAGGTCGAAGATCTCGTTGAGCATCGCCTCCAGGCTCTCGACGTTGCGCTGGCGGAGTTCGGCGCGCAGGTCGCCGTACATCCGCTGGAGCTGCTCGGCCTCCTCGTACAGCGAGTCGAGCCGCTCGACCCGTTCGGCGAGTTCCTCCCGGCGCTCGCGTAGCGATTCGAGCTCTTCGATTTCGTTCTCGACCCCGCCGATCGCGCTCTGGAGGTCGTCGCGGCGCTCGCGCAGCTCCTCCAGCTTCGCGTCCGCCTTCTCGATGTAGTCGACGGCGTTGTCGTGTTGCTCGCGGGCCTGCTCGATCCGGTCGTCGTCGAACTCCTCCTGCAGCTCCGAGCGCCGTTCCCGCTTCTCGGCGAGCCGCTCGCGGCGCTCGTCGTTGGTCTCTTCGAGCTGCTCGCGCCGCTCGCGTAGCCCCTCGATGGCGTCGGTCGCGTCGGCGATCCCGTCGAGCAGTTCGTCGACCCGCTCCAGGCGCTCGCGGCGCTCGCGGATCTCGCCGCGCTCGGCGTTGATCTCGCCGACCCGCTCGCGACACTCCTCGGCATCGGCCTCGTGTTCTTCGGCGGCCGCCCGTTTCTCCTCGACCTCCGATTCGAGGTCGTCGGTCTCCTCGCGGAGCCGCTCGGCCTGTTCGACCTTCTCTTCGAGGGCGTCCTCGCGCTGGTCGACCAGCTGCTCGACGTTCGAGCGGTTCGTCCGGCACTCACGGACCTCCGATTCGACCTCGACGAGCTCCTCGGCGCGCTCCAGGCGGTCTTCGAGGTCGTCGCGGCGCTCGCGGGCCGCTTCGAGGCCGGCCTCCAGTTCGGCGAGGCGCTCGCGGTCGTCGTCGATGGACTCGACGTGGGGGGACCCGTCCACGTCCTGGCCGCACTCGGGACACTTCCCCTCGTCCAGCAGTTCCTCGGCCTCCTCGATCCGGTCGCGCTGGTTCGACACGTCGGATTCGAGGCTGGCGACCCGCTCGCGGGCCTCGCTCAGCTCGTCGGCGACCTCCGCGCGGAACGATTCGGCCTCCCCGAACGCGACGGGCGCGTCGTCGAATTCGGACTGCAGGGACTCGATGCGTTCGCCCAGCTCGTCGATCTTCTCGCGGCGGTCCGCGAGTTCCTCGCGCGTCTCGGCCACCTCCGATTCGAGGTCGTCGGCCTGCTCGCGCTTGGCCTCGGCCTGCGATCCGAGGTCGTCGGCCGTCTCACGGAGGTTCTCCGCCTGCGTGCTGTGCTGGGACACGTCGGCGGTGACCTCCTGCAGCGTCTCCTGTAGCTCGTCGTCGCGCTCGGCGAGGTCGTCGAGCAGCGAGTCGACGGCCGCGGGGTCGGGCGGGTCGTCGGCGCTCCCCGCCAGTTCCGTCTCGGGGAGCAGGTCGCCGAGTTCCTCGCGGCGGGTCTCCCGACGCTCCCGGTGGTCGGCGATCTCCTCGGCCAGCTCCTCCCGGTCGCGCTCGGTGTCGGAGATCGCCTCGCGCAGCTCCTCAATGTCCGACTCGACCTCGTCGAGTTCCTCGCGTTTCTCCTCGTAGCTGTCGAGGACTTCCTGGGCCTGGTCGCGCGTCTCGATGGCCTTCTCGCGCTGGTCCTCGAAGCGCTCGATGTCGGACGTGACCGATTCGAGGTCCGTCCGGAGGTCGTTGAGCCGGGCGTGCAGATCCTCGTCCTCCTTGGCCTCGATCTGGTCGTCGAGCTGGGAGAGCGAGCCGCGCTTGTCCCGGCGGACGCGGTCGACGCCGACGCGGGCGTCGCTGGCGCGCTCGCGGTACTCCTCCAGTTTGCCCAGCTGGAGCAGCGAGTCGAGCATGTCCTGGCGCTCGGCCGGCGAGGCGTTGATGAGCTTGTTCACCTCGCCCTGCCGGACGTACGCGCAGTTGACGAACGCCTCGGCGTCCATCCGCAACAGTTCCTCGACGTAGCCGCGCACGTCGCGGGCGCCCTCGACGGTGCCGTCGGGGCCTTCGAGCACGCACTTGGCCGTCTGGGCCTGCTCGCCGGTCGCGCGGACGCGCCGCTCGATGTGGTACGACTCGCCGCCGTGGGCGAACCAGAGTTCGACCTCCGCGTCGTCGGCGCCGATGGTGACCACCTCGTCGAGGGTGTTGTCCAGCGCCTTCGCGCCGTACAGCGCGAAGAAGCAGGCCTCCAGCAGCGAGGACTTGCCGCTGCCGTTGAGCCCGTGGATGACCGTCACGCCGCGGTCGAGGCGCACGTCCGCGTCGTCGTAGCACTTGAAGTTCGAGAGCCTGACGCGCTCGAACCTCACTGGAATTCACCCCACGTCGCCTGGCCGTCCCCGTCCTCCGCGGGGGCTCCGTCTTCCGCGGGGGCCCCGTCCTCCCGGGCGTCCGGGTCGGTCTCGGTTTCCGCTTCGCCGCCGGCGTCGCCGGACTCCTCTGCGGGGTCGCCGCCGTCGGCCGCCGCGCTCGCCGCGACCGTCTCGTCGTCGGCCGCTGGGGAAGCGGGTTCTCCGTCGCCGTCGCCTTCCGCCGGTTCGGACTCGTCCTCCCGCTCCTCGGGGTCGACCGACTCGAAGGCCGCGGGGTCGCCGTCCTCGACGAGGTCGGCGACCCGGTCTTCGACCACGTCGTCGACGTTGGAGTCGGCGACCTTGCTGGCGCGGACGGTCTCGTCGAGCGACCGGGCCGCCTCGCTGAGGCCGAGTTCGCGGACCCGCTCGCGGACGGCGTCGTCGGGGTCGGCGAACGACACCTCCCGCTCGCTCTCCTCGGCCGTCTCGCGGCGGTCGGTGACGCGGGCGACCAGCGCCCCGCGGTCGAGGGCGAACTCCTCGACGGCGGCCGGCGTGACCGGCTCGCCCTCGCCGTCGATGGTCACGACGACGACCGCGTCCTCCAGGTCGTACTCGCCGACGCGCTGGCGGACGCGCTCGACGCCCTCGCCCTCGCCGAGGTCGAGGTCGACGAAGACGAACTCCCGGGTGTCCAGCCCGCGGCGGCGCACGTCCACCTCGCCGTCGAACTCGACGACGTTGTACCCCCGCTCCTCGCGCTCGGCGGCGCTGGTGCGCTCGGTCGACCCGCAGTAGGTGACCCAGGTGTCGTCGACCTGTGCGGTCTCGGCGTGGTGGTTGTCCCCCAGCAGGAGCGCGTCGAACTCGACCTCGGTCGTCTCGAACAGCTCGCGGGGGTCCCACTCGCCGAAGTCGAACGGCTCGAACAGGCCGTGCGTGACCAGGGCGGCGTGGTCGGAGTCGTGCGATTCGAGGTCCAGTTCGAAGCCCTCCCGCTTCGAGCGCGGGACGAAGTCGAGTCCGTAGAAGGCGGTCGAGCCCAGTTCGACCGGCTCGGGGCCCAGCCGGGTGGCGAGCCCGAGCGACTCGAAGAGATCGAGCCACTGGCCCTCGCGTTTGGCCTCGTGGTTGCCGACGACGGCGAGGAACGGGACGCCGGCGTCGTCGAGGGTCCGCAGGACCGAGAGGGTGCCCATGATGTCGTCGAGGGTCGGGCGCCGGTCGTGAAAGAGGTCGCCGGCGTGGACGACCGCGTCGACGTCGTCGGCGGCGGCGTCGTCGGCCACCTGCCGGAACGCGTCCAGATAGTCCCGCTTGCGCTCCGGCCGGTGGTACTGCCGGTAGCCGAGGTGGGTGTCCCCGGTGTGTATCACGCGCGTCATCTACGGCGGGGTACGAAACCCCGGCCTAAAGAGGTGTCGCGAGCGCGGTGAAAGTACTCCCGTCGGGTACGGTCGACCTACCACGCGGTCCGGCGAATCCGGCCGACGGAGCGGCGAGAAAACGGGGAAGGGCGGGGAGGGCGGCGGTGGTCGGGGAGCGGGACTACTCGATATCGAGCGTGTAGATGCGCTTGCGGGCGTCGGCGAAGGAGAACCGGGAGCTGACGACGTCGACGTCTTCGAGCCGGTTCAGCGCGTAGCGGACGGTCCGCGGGGGCAGCAGCGTCTCCTCGGCGAGCTGACTCTGGGTCAGCGCGTCGTTGTACTCCAGGGTCTTTGCCACCAGTTTCGCGCTCGGGGGCAGGTCGCGAACGGCGTCCCAGCCCTCTTCGGCCGCCGATTCCGCCTCCGCAGTCTCGGACGTGCTCATCGTGACTGTCGCTTTCGGATACAGACTAATAATATTTCCCGTTTCGAATAATTACCTCCGAGAATCTATCGGCAAGAACCGCGCGGCCGGTGCCGGTCAGCCGGGGCCGGTCCGACTGCGCTAACATATCACACGACGATACCGGGAGAATCGGGGGACAGCGCCGGACGTTCGGGATATCCCTCCGATCGGCAAGTGACCGGACCGACCCGAAACCTCTTATTATCCCATCCGCTAGCAGAGGTGTAATGACCGACACCGTGGACGAGGTGGACCTGCCGTACGACGACGACGCCTCCCAGCAGGAGAAGATCGAGGCCCTGGAGGAGCGCCTCGAGGTGCTCGAATCGCAAAACGAGGAGATGCGGGACAAGCTGCTGGACGCCAACGCCGAGAACAACAAGTACCAGCAGAAGCTGGAGCGGCTGACCCACGAGAACAAGAAGCTCAAGCAGTCGCCGCTGTTCGTCGCCACGGTGCAGGAGCTGACCGACGACGGCGTCATCATCAAACAGCACGGCAACAACCAGGAGGCCATCACCGAGGTCACCGAGGAGATGCGCGACGACCTCGAACCCGACTCCCGTGTCGCCGTCAACAACTCCCTGTCGATCGTCAAGAGCCTCGAAGACGAGACGGACGTGCGGGCCCGCGTCATGGAGGTCGAGGAGTCCCCGGACGTGACCTACCAGGACATCGGCGGCATCGAGGACCAGCTCGAGGAGGTCCGCGAGACCGTCGAGATGCCGCTGCAGAACCCCGACATGTTCGAGGAGGTCGGCATCGACCCGCCGAGCGGCGTCCTCCTGCACGGCCCGCCGGGCACCGGCAAGACGATGCTCGCCAAGGCCGTCGCCAACCAGACGGACGCGACGTTCATCAAGATGGCCGGCTCCGAGCTCGTCCACAAGTTCATCGGCGAGGGCGCCAAGCTCGTCCGCGACCTCTTCGAACTGGCCCGCCAGCACGAGCCCAGCGTGCTGTTCATCGACGAGATCGACGCCATCGCGGCCAAGCGAACCGACTCGAAGACCTCCGGCGACGCCGAGGTCCAGCGCACGATGATGCAGCTCCTCTCCGAGATGGACGGCTTCGAGGAGCGCGGCGAGGTCCGCATCATCGCCGCGACCAACCGCTTCGACATGCTGGATCGGGCCATCCTCCGCCCGGGCCGGTTCGACCGCCTGATCGAGGTGCCCAAGCCCGACGTGGAGGGCCGCGAGCAGATCTTCAGGATCCACACCCGTAGCATGAACCTCGACGACGACCTGGACTTCGCGGAGCTGGCCGATCTGACCGGCGAGGCGTCGGGCGCCGACGTGAAGGCCGTCTGCACCGAGGCCGGGATGTTCGCCATCCGCGACGACCGCACCGAGGTCCGCATGCAGGACTTCCTCGACGCCTGGGACAAGATCCAGGCCGAGGACGAGGACGAGGACGTCTCGCGCACCTTCGCGTAGACCGACCAGTCCACCTCTCCCCCGTTTTCCGACCCGACAGCGACGGGACCACCGCGCCTCGACCGCAACACACTTCTGTCGGGTGGCTGTCACCTCGAACGTGCCCTCCAGACGCGACGTGCTCGGTTCGGTCGCGGGGTCGGCGGCGCTGTCGGGAACCGCCGGCTGTCTCTCGACCGGCCCGAGCGATCCGATACTCGGCTGCGTGAGCGTGACCAACGACGCCGCACAGGCCCGGACCGTCCACGTCATCGTCGAGCGCGCGGACGAACTCGTTGCGTGGGACACGCTCGAACTGGCCGGGCACGACGAGTCGGGCGTCGCTCGGAAGTGGATCGAGCGGACGTGGCCGGCCGAGCCGGCGCCGTTCCTCATCAGGGCGCGCGTCGAGGGCCGCGACGGCTGGGAGCAGGTCGATTCCGAGGGACTGGCGAACGGGAACTACATCCACTACGACCTCGAAGTCGGCGAGGAGTCGACGATATTCTGGAAGAACTCGGTCCCGGACCCGAACGAGCAATGCGCGGGGACGCCGGTCGCAACCGGGACGCCCGAAACTACCGATTGAGACGGGTCCGACGAGCGTCCGGGATAGCAGGCGGCTCGGTCACAGCATCCGCGAGAACTGTCCGAGCGGCGGGAACCGCAGCGTCTCCTCGCTCTCCGCGTCGAACACCACGGGTCGGTACTGCGAGACGCCGGTGACGACGGGGGACAGCTCCGGCCGGGCGGTCCCGACCCGACCGTTGACCGAGACGCCCTCGACGAGGCGGTTGAACGAGGGGACGACGAGCACGTCCGAGCGGCGGTAGGCGCCGTCGCCGACGAGGAAACAGGGTCGTTTTTGCCCCTCGATCTCGATTGCCGGGTGGTCGTGGCCGACGACGTAGGCGTCGGCGGGCGTATCGGGTTCCTCGTGGCCGTGAGTCACCACGACGGTCTCGTCGCCGTCGGTGTCGAGTTCGTACTCGTCGTGGAGCTCGCCCGAGTACGCCGCGTCGAGCATCGTGTCGTGGTTGCCCTCGACGACGACGAGGCGCGCGCCCGCCTCGCGGACCGCCCGCCGAACCCCCGACAGCGCCGCCTCGGCCGAGTCGGGCACGTAGTCGAACGAGTGGAACACGTCGCCCGCGAAGACGACCTCCTCGGGGTCGAAGCGGTCCAGCAACTCCTCCAGGCGCCCGACGCAGTCCTCGCCGGCGCCGATGGGGAACTCGACGGTCGAAGCCTCGCCCTTCCCGAAGTGGGTGTCCGCGAGGACGAGCGTCCCGTCGAGGTAGACCGCCCGGTCGCGGTACTCGGGGTCCATCGCTCGCCTCTCGGCGCCCGGCCGACAAATGCCTGACGCACCGCCGAAGTCGCCGAGGTCGCCGAGTCGCGATCGCTCTCGCGGTTGCCTACTACTCCCTCTCGCGGCCCATTATTCGCCGTCGTCGGTCGCCGCCCGGTACTCCGCGGCGGTGACGGTGAACCGGTGTACGTCGGCGACGGAGCCGTCCTGGTTCACCTCGAAGTTCCGGAGCAGGCCCTCGTGGTGGCCGCCGTGGGCCTCGACGTACCGGGAGACCGCTGTCCGGGACTTCTCGTTGCCCGCGTGGACGCAGACGACGACGGCGTCGAGGTCGAGCCGGTCGAACGCGACCCCCATGAGCGCCGCCGCGCGCTCGCCGGAGTAGCCCCGGCCCCAGAAGCGCTTGCGGAACCAGACGCCGAACGTCGCCGTCTTCCGGTCCCAGTCGACGCTGATGCCCGAGAGACCGGCGAGCTCCCCGGCGCCGTCCTCGCCGGGTTTCGGCCGGACCACGTAGGTCGCGCCCTCGTCGTTCTCGCGCTCGTCGGTCACGAGTTCGAGGAACTCCGCGGTCTCTCTGGGCGTCTCGTGGGGGTCCCACGTGACGTACTCGGTCACCTCGTCGACGTGCGGTGCGCCCTCGCGGACGTGTTCGTACAGGTCCAGCGGGTCGACGGTCTCCGTCGTCGCCGCTTCGAGGACGAGCCGCTCGGTCTCGACGCGCTCGGGGAACAGATCGGACATACTCCGATGGGGCCCGGCCAGCGGAAAAGCGCTTGCCCCCGTTCGGGACGGAGTCCCACGGTCCGGCAGTCCCGTGGTCGGTTCTCGGGTATTTATCCGCCCGCCGGCCGGAACAGGGGATATGTCCGACGACCTGTACGCGGCAGTCGAGGAGTTCCTCGAGAAGACCGACGCAGCGCTCTCCGAGTACGACGACGGCTACGCCGACGCCGACGCGACCCTCCGGGTCGTCCGGACCCATCTGTCCGACCTGCGCGAGGCCGCCGAGGAGGAGTGACTGGCGGCGTTCGGCCGCTTCTCGACCGCGACTCCTGTTCTCGAAGCGTCTCGCCCGTTGACGGCGGTTCCGGTCACTCCGGGGAAACACCGATGACGGAGCCGCGCGAACTGTTGACACATGACAGACGTAGTGATAGTCGACGGATCGCGGACCGCCCACGGCGCGATGCTCGGGTCGCTGTCGGACGTGCGCGCGCCGGAGCTGGGCGCGACGGTGCTGGAGGACCTGGTCGACCGCTCCGGCGTCGACGCCGGGGATATCGACTGGGTCGGGCTGGGCAACGCCGTCCAGGCGGGCGTCGGACAGGTCCCCGCGCGGCAGGCGGTCACGCGGGCGGGGCTCCCCGATGACACGCCGGCGACGACCGTCAACGAGGCGTCCGGGTCGGGACTGCGCGCCATCACGCTCGCCGCGGACCGCATCGCGGCCGGTCGGGTCGACATCGCCGTCGGCGGCGGGATGGAGTCGATGTCGAACGCGCCGTACCTCCTCCGGGAGCTGCGCGAGGGCCGTCGTCACGGCAACACCGAGCTGGTCGACTCGATGATCTTCGACGCGCTGTGGGACGTGGGCTACGACGCCCACATGGGCGAACTCACCGAGCGGCTGGCCGAGGCTCACGACATCACCCGCGAGGCCCAGGACCGCTACGCGCTGCGGAGCAACCGCCGCGCGGCCGAGTCGATCGAGGAGGGCCGCTTCGACGAGGAACTCGTCCCGGTCGAGGTCGACGACCGGCTCGTCACCACCGACGAGGGGCCGCGGGCCGACACCTCGCTGGACCGGCTCAGGGGGCTGCCCGCGGCGTTCCGCGAGGACGGAACCATCACGCCGGGCAACGCCTCGAAGCTGGCGGACGGGGCCGGCGGCGTCGTCCTCGCCAGCGCGGAGGCCGCCGAGGAACACGGGCTCGGGCCGATGGTCCACGTCGAGGACTACGCCGTCGCCTACCGCGACCCCGCGGAGTTCTCCCAGGCCGTCGGCGACGCCATCGAGAAGCTACTGGCGCGAAACGACCTGGCCGTCGACGACGTGGACCACTACGAGGTCAACGAGGCGTTCGCCGCCCAGACGGTCTACGTGCGGGACAGGCTCGGGATCCCGGAGGAGCGGCTGAACCCGCTCGGCGGCGCGGTGGCGCTGGGCCACCCCATCGGCGCCAGCGGCGGGATCCTGGCGACGACGACCGCCCACGCGATGGTTCGGGAGGACCACGATCTCGGAGTTGTGGGGATGAGCGTCGGCGGCGGCGGTGCGGTGATGGTGTTGCTATCGCGGTAGGGCGGTTGTGTGAGACCGCCGGCGCCGACGGGAGTGAGCGTCGGCGGCGGCGGTGCGGTGATGGTGTTGCTATCGCGGTAGGGCGGTTGTGTGAGACCGCCGGCGCCGACGGGAGTGAGCGTCGGCGGCGGCGGTGCGGTGATGGTGTTGCTGTCGCGGTAGGGTGGTCGCGGTAAGGCGGTCGCGGTAAAGTGGTCGCAGGAACCCGCCGGCGCCGCCGGTGCCCATTAGTCGACGCGTCCCTATCGCCCGGGTATGTCACGGACGACAGCGGCTCGACTCGCCGACTACACGCCGGCACCGCTGTCGGTCGCCCGCGTCGGCCTCGGCGCGATGGTGTTGCTCGCCGGCGTCCACAAACTGCTCGCGCCGGGCGTGTGGGCGGCGTACGTCACCGGCTGGCTGGCGCCGTGGCTGGTCGTCTCGCCGGTGACGTTCATGCTCGTCAACGGCGTCCTGGAGGTGGGGTTCGGCGCGGCGATCGTCGCCGACAGGGCGACCGCTTTCGCCGCCGGCGTCGCGGCCGTCTCGCTGTCGGCCACGACGGCCTACCTCGCCGTCGCCGCGGTCGTCGAGGGCGGCTTCTTCGTCGACGTGCTCGTCCGGGACGTGGGGCTGTCGGCGCTCGCGTGGACGGTCCTGTTCGACGCGCTCCGGCGGTCCGGACGGTGAGCACACGGCGAGCCCGGACGGCCGCTCCGGATCCCGGCGACCGTCACGGCGCTGTCGCTCGTGCAGGACTGCTGGGGGCGGGAAAACGGGAGGCGGCCAGTCGGTCAGTCCTCGCCGTCGTGTTCGAGGCCCTCGGTGAGGGTGACGACGTTCTCGGCCTCGCCGTCGAGTCGCTGGGGGTAGATGCCGACGGCGACGACGTAGTCGCCCTCGTGTCTGAACTTCGCGGCGTGGACGTACACGTCGACCTCGCTCCCGGAGAGCGTCGCGGTCCCCTCGAACTGTTCGAGGGTGCGCTGGCTCCCGAGCGCGCGCACGCTGCGGTTCTCGACGTGGTCGCCCACGCTCAGGCCCTCGTACTGGGACTCGAACTGCCGGAGCACCTCGCGGGTGGACATGTCGGAGATGGGGTTGAACGTCCGGGTGGCCACCTCCACCTCCGGGCTGGCGAAGGTGACGAACACGGCCGCCCGCTGGGAGCCCAGCGGGCCGAGGTCGACCGCCCGCTCGTAGCGCGCCTGCCGGTTGGTCACCTCGACCTGCCGGGTCTGGCCGGCGGCGCTGAAGTTGCGCGTGACCGTCGCGTTCGTGACGGCCCGCTCCTCGTAGCCCGTCTCCGAGAGCGCGGCGTCGCTCGCGGTCGCCGGCGAGGCGCTGAACGCCAGCGCGCTCTGGCCGGTGATGAACCCACAGCCCGCCGTCACCGTCAGGACGAGGACCGCCAGCGTCGGGAGTGTCTGCCGTGTGTGCATACGCCGCTCGTTGCGACAGAACGCGGATAAACCTGCTGATACCCGGAATTCCGGTTTCCGCGTGGGAATGTTTCGATGGTTGATCGGTTCTCCGCGGTGCGCCGGTCGCCGGTGGCGGCGGCCGCGCGCCCACCGGCGGCCGCGACGGCGGGACCCTCAACAGTTATCGGGGAGCGCGCCCGCCGTGGGAGTATGACGGAGTTCTCTCGACGCGTCGAGCAGGTGTCGATCAGCGGCATTCGCGAGGTCTTCGAGGCCGCCGGCGAGGACGCGATCAACCTCGGCCTGGGCCAGCCGGACTTCCCGACGCCCGAGCACGCCCGCGAGGGCGCCATCGAGGCCATCCGCGCGGGGGAGGCCGACGAGTACACCTCCAACAAGGGCACCGAGTCGCTGCGGGAAGCCATCGCGGGCCGCTACGCCGAGGACCGCGGCATCGACGTGGACCCGAATGACGTCATCGCCACCGCCGGCGGGAGCGAGGCGCTGCACATCGCGCTGGAGGCCCACGTCGACCCCGGCGAGGAAGTGGTCTTCCCCGACCCCGGGTTCGTCTCCTACGAGGCGCTGACGCACATCGCCGGCGGCGAGCCGAAGCCGGTCCCGCTGCGCGACGACCTGACGATGGCTCCCGAAACGGTCGAGGAGGCGATCACCGACGACACCGCCGCCTTCGTCGTCAACAGTCCCGCCAACCCCACCGGCGCAGTCCAGTCGCCCGAGGACATGCGCGAGTTCGCCCGGATCGCCGACGAGCACGACGTGCTCTGCATCTCCGACGAGGTCTACGAGCACATCGTCTTCGAGGGCGAGCACCGCTCGCCGCTGGAGTTCGCCGAGACGGACAACGTCGTCGCCGTGAGCGCTTGCTCGAAGACCTACTCGATGACGGGCTGGCGGCTGGGCTGGGTCACCGGCTCGAACCGCCGGATCGAACGGATGCTGCGCGTCCACCAGTACGGCCAGGCCTGCGCGACCGCCGCCGCCCAGCACGCCGGCGAGGCCGCGCTGACCGGCCCGCAGGACCCCGTCGACGAGATGGTCGAGGCCTTCGAACAGCGCCGCGACGTGCTGCTCGACGGCCTCGCGGACATCGGGCTGGAGTGTCCGACGCCGAAGGGCGCGTTCTACGCGATGCCCAAAGTACCGGAGGGGTTCGTCGACGAGGTGATCGACCGCGGGGTCGTCGTCGTCCCCGGCGACGCCTTCGGCGAGCACGGCGAGGGCTACGCCCGCATCTCCTACGCCGTCAACGTCGAGACGCTGAAGGAGGCCCTGGAGGTCATGGACGACGCCTACGACGCGGTGGCCTGATTCATACGGATTATTGCAAGCGTTTCCCGGGTCAACCGCACGACTGCATGCGGTCGATCCCGGAATGACTTGCAATAATCCGTATCAGTTCGGCGCGCCGCCGTCGGTTTCCTCGTCGTCACCTGCGGCCGCCGCGTCCTCGTCGGGGAACGGCGAGCCCAGGAGGACGAGCGGGACGGCCGTCACGACCAGCAACGCGCCGAGCGCGCCGTAGGCGGCGACCGGCCCGCGAGCGCCCGCCGCGACGCCGGCGAGGACGACGAACGGCGTCCGCGCGAGGCCGACGACCATCGAGACGGCCGACAGCACCGTCGCCCGTCCGACGCTCTCGACCCGGTCGTTGACGTGGCCCTCGACCATCGGGCGGAGCAGGTAGTGGACCGCACGGAGCAGGTAGAACGTCGCGAACGCCGCCAGCGGGACCGCGAGCGGGACCAGCGTCGCGGCGACGAGGACGACCGCGGCCCCCGCGAGGACGCGCGAGAGGCCGAACCGCGCCTCGATCGGCCCCGCGTAGTAGCTGACGACGCCCGCGACGAGGGCGAAACTCGCGTACAGCGGTCCCAGTCCGGTCGCCGCCGACACCGGAACATCGACCGGGAGCGATGCGGTCCCGACCGTCCCCACGACGCCGCCGACGACCGGGAGCGCTGCGAAGTCGACCCCCTCGACGACCGCGACGGCGATCGGCTGGACGTACTGGTTGCCGGCGCCGACGGCGCCGAAGACGAGCGCGGCGAAGGCGACGAACGACCGCAGCGGCGGGCGGGCGAGGCGGTCGCGCAGCAGCGGGAGCGCGTCGCGGACCGACGGGCCGGCCGTCTCGCCGGCCTCGAACTGCTCCGTGCGGGGGAGCGTGGCGACCACGCCCGCACCGACGAGCATGAGCGCGCCCGCCGCGAGGAACGGCGCCCGGGGGTCGGCCCCGTAGAGGACGGCGCCGACGACGGTCGTCACCGCGGAACTCCAGCGGGCGATCGACTGGCCGCGGCCGCGGACGGTCGTGAACTGTTCCTCGCCGACGGTCGATTCGAGCACCTCGTAGAGCCAGGCGCCGCCCGTCCCAGACGACAGGGCGACCCCGGCCCCCCAGAGCACGTAGACGACGAGGTAGGAGGCGAACGAATCCACGAGGAGGAACCCGAGCAGCGAGGCGGCCATCGCGATCTTGCTCGCGACGAGCGTGTCCCGGCGGCCAGCGCGGTCGCCGACGTACCCGGTCGGGATCTCGCCACCGACCAGCACCAGCGAGTAGACCGCGCTCAGCGTCCCGTACTGCGGGTACGTCAGATCGCGGAGGACGAACAGCGCGAAGACCGGGGAGACGAACCCGACCGCCGCCAGCGCCTGGAAGAGGTAGTAGCGGCGGATCAGCGCCCGCGGGTCCGACAGGTCGACGCGCACGGTCGGTCCGTCGGACGGCGCGGACTTGACGTTTCCCTGAACGCCGTTGAAGTAACCGGTCTGACACTCGGGCCGACATTCGCCTGCGGAACGTAGAAACGTCTCGCGGCCCTACCTCCGGGCGATGGACCAACTGGCGCCGTCGAACGTGCCGACCTACGAGACCAAGGCGGAGGGGCGGTCGCTGTGGGACCGCTGCGCCGACCGCGGGCTCCCCGTCGTCGCCGTCCGCGAAGGCGAGCGCGGCTACGTGGTCCGCTACGACCTCCAGCACCTCGACGGCCAGCTCTCCGAGCGGGCGCTCAGGCGGCTCCGCGAGCACGTCCGCTCGCTGCGCTCCTACTCCGTCCGCGTCGACCCCGACTCCCAGACGGAGGGGGTCGGCGGCGAGACGGGCCACGTCGCCGGCGAACTCCACGCCGAGACGGAGGACGACGCCCGGCGGCTCGCCTCCCACGTCTCGGCGTTCGTCTTCGACGACGACAACCTCGTCTGAGCGGCGGGTCTCGGTCTCCGTCGAAGCGCCCCGACGGTCCGCCCCGTCACTCCGACCGGTCGTGGAGCGTCTCGTGGATCCCCAGCACCAGCGCCGGGACGACGAGCATGAACAGGTGTTCCTCGACCGGGATCCCGACGAACTCGACGCCGGTCCGCAGCGGGATGGCGAACACCCCGACCGCCAGCGTGTACCAGTCCCAGACGTACGCCAGCGGGTAGACGACGGCGACGGTCACGGCCGCGCGCCGTAGCGCCGCCCGGCCCGCGCGGACGAGCAGCCCCAGCGCGAGCGACCCGAACACGAGTTCGGTCGCGAGGTAGGTGTACGGACCGAGGACGCCGATGTCGGGCAGCGGAACGCCGGCCAGCGGTTCGACGGCGACGGCCGCGACGAGCGCGGCCAGTCCAGCGGCGAGCCCCGATGCCAGGCGCCGCTCCGCCCGCGCGACCGGCCCCGTGGCGACCCCCAGCGCCGTCCCGAACAAGACCACCGCGGCGACGCCCCCGCTCGGGGGCACGACTCCCGCGACCGCCGCCCAGAGCACGGCGACGCCGAGGCCGAAGGCGAGGGCGACGAACCCCTTCGCGCGACCGCTGTCCATACCGTCACGTGCGGCGCCACGCACATGAGAACCGGGTCTTCGCTGGGGGCGTTCGGTTCGATGTGCAAGTCGATTCGCTCCTGGCGTCGCTCATCCACCGTCGGAGCACGCTCCGGCGAGCCTTCGTTCACACAGTTCACGAAGACCTCGCGCGGCTATTTCGAGCGGCCCGCCAGGCGGCGGGCACGCTCGACAGCGCACGCCGACCGCACCGCGACCGCTCACCGCAACCGCTACCGCCCGTACTGGACAGTCAACATCTCCGGCACTGACCGTTTTCGCTCGTGTCTCTCGTCCCGGCGCCCACAGAGAACGCAGCGACCGGGAAACCACGGGCGGCAGACCGATGGGGCGGAAGGCCAATCTTAAGGCGGTTCCGGCCGCTCCCGTGTACATGGATTACCAGCTCGCCATCGAGTCGGCGCCGGACACGGTACCCGGCGGGACGGGCATCCTCCTGCTGCATCCGAGCACGGGCGAGACCGACCGCATCGACACGGAGTTTCTGAGCACGGACACCGACGAGATGCTGGTCATCTCGACGCGGACCACCGCCCGCGAGGTGCGCCAGAAGCTCGAACACTACGAGGTCGACGAGGAGCGGGCGACGATCCTCGACGCGCTGTCGGTCGAGCGGGGCTACACCCGCCGCCAGTCCGAGAACGTCAAGTACGTCTCCGCGCCGGACGACCTCGAGGGGATCGTCGAGGAGACGCGCGCCTTCCTCGAATCGACCGAGGGCAAGCGCCGGGTCAGTCTCGACTCGGTGACGGAGATGGTGTACTACTCCGACGCCGAGCGGGCCGCCGAGGCCGTCGACGCCATCCTCGAACTCCTGGACGAGCACGACGCCGTCGGCCTGTTCCATCTCGCGAAGGGCGTCCACGACGACGCGGAACTGGAGGACTTCCGCGCGCGGTTCGACGGCGTGGTCGACCTCTCCGAGGACGGCTCCGTCGACGCCGACTTCTGAGGCGGGCGCCACTGCGTACCGCTCTGCCGCGGTTTCGGACCGTGCTCCGGGCCCGGTCCTCAGCCGGCTCCGAAGCGGTGGAGCGTCCCGTACTCGGTCACGACGAAGACGGACCCGGCGGCGACGGTTCCGCCGGTCGGCTCCGCGTCGAGGGCCCGCCGCGACCGCTCGGTCCCGTCGTCGGTCGCGAAGGTCGCGAGCACCCACGAGTCCTCGTTCGCCACGAGACCGGCCGCGAAGACCGTGTCGCCGGCGCACGCGAGCACGTTCCGCCCGCCGACGGGGGCGGCCCACCGCCGATCGCCGGAGGGCGCGTCGAACGCGGCGACCCGTTCGTGCGTCCCCCCGACGACCACGTCATCGGTGACGGCGACCGAGTCCGCGCTGTCGATGGTTTCCTCGCTGTGGGCCGTCCACACCGTTTCGCCGCCGTCCGCGTCGAGCGCGGTGATGCCGGCCTCGGTGGCCGCGTAGACGGTCCCGTCGCTGACCGCGAGGTCCCGGACCGGCGCGCCCGGGTAGACCCACTCGACCGCTCCCGCGTCCGGATCGAGCGCCAGGACCCACCCGAGGTTCGGGTAGTCGCTGTTCGACCCGTTCGCGCCGACGTACGCGCGACCGTCGGCCACCGCGACGCACCGGACCGCGGTACCCGGATCCGAGAGCGCGAGTCGAACGCCGAGCTCGCCCGATCGGGCGTCCACCGCGAGGACGGCCGGGTCGAACTCGTGGCCGGTGAAGACGGTGTCGCCCGCGATCACCGGGGACGCCGACACCGAGGCCGAGAGCGTCCGGCGCCATCTGCGCTCGCTGTCGGAGAGGCCCACCGCGCCGAGGTACGAGCCGGTCCCGTCGTTCTCCCAGGGGGCGAACCCGGCCCCGTCGCCGATCGCGGGCGTCACGTGGCTGACGTCGTCGTACGTCGCGGACCACCGCTCGGCGCCGTCCGCCGGGTCGAACGCGGACAGCGCCGCGTCGTGGTGGGTGGTCACCACGAGGAGCGTCCCGTCGGCGACGACCGGCGCCGTCGGGCCGTTCTGACCGGTCGACTCCGACCACGTCCGTTCGAGCGGGACCCCCTCGGGCGCGTTCTCGACCGGCGCCGCCGCGGTCCCGGCGGCGTCGTAGCCGGCCATCGGCCACGAGCCCGGTGCCGGGCGCTCGTCGGGGTCGGCGGTCACGTCGGCCGGGCCGTCCTCGACGGTCCATTCGAGCGGCTCCCGCGTCCGCGTTGGAGGGGCGTCCGGGGACCCGAAGTCCGTCACGCAACCGCCGACCAGTGCGCTTCCGAGGACACAGAGGGCGCAGCGCCGTCCGATCTCCGTCACGGCGGATTACGTTCGGCGCGTCGACAAATACTTTCCGGGGGTCCGGCGCGGTCAGTCGTCCGAGCGGGTCGAGTCGGCGCCGTCCGAGGGGCGCAGGCGCTCGTAGCCGGCGCGGAGGCGGCCGCCGATCCAGCGGCGGTGGTAGACCGCCTCGGCGCCGGTCCAGCCGAGGGTGACGACGGCGGCGCCGAGGAAGGCGACGAACGCCCACGGGTCCATCCAGACGGGGCGGACCCAGGGGGCGACGTGGGCCCACCGCTCGGCGAACGAGTCGACCTGTCCCGAGATGGGCGTGCCCGCGAACGTGTTGCGGAGCCACGAGGCGAAGGTGGCCCGTTCGGTCGCGCCGGGGGTGAGCGCGGCGCTACCGTTCAGGGCGTAGGCGCCCTCGGCGTCCTGGTCGGCGATGGTGGGGCCGCCGGGTTCGTCGCCGAGATGCATTCGCTCGGCCTCGTAGGTGCCCCAGGGGGCGTAGTACTCCCAGACCACTTCGCCCTCGGGGGTGACCTCCATGACGCGGTGGTTGAGCGAGTCGGTGACGAGCGTGTTGCCGTTGGGGAGGCGGTCGGCGTCGCGGGGCCAGTTCAGGTTGCCGTCGACCCCGAGGTTCCAGGTGCGCTCCCAGGTGGCGTTGCGACCCTCGCCGCCCGCGTACTCGTACTCGACGACGCGGTCGTTCTCGCTGTCGGCGACGACGACGGTCGGGGTCCCGTCCTCGCTCTCGATGTAGTTGGGGTTGTGCTGCTCGTAGATGACGCTGTGGTCGCCGGGGGCGCCGAGCGACAGCTCGACCTCCTTGGTCGAGCGGTTGATCACGACCACCTCGTCCATGTTGCGCGGCGAGGCCATGTACCGGCCCTCGCCGATCTTGTCCACGTCGTTGACGTGGGTCCAGTCGCCGGTGTAGCTGCCGCCGTCCCCGCGGTCGTAGATGCGCTCGAAGCGGTACTCCCACTCCGTCTCGCCGGTCGTCCGGTTGTAGACGAAGATGCGGTCGTTGTTCGTCCCGGTCGTCTCGTTGTAGTTGCGCATGTTGGCGATCAGCAGCTGATCGCCGTTGATCAGGTCCACGTCGTGGGTGTCGTGGATGTCGAGCCGCTCCGTCCAGACGCGGCTGTTCGTGTCGGGGTCGTACTTGAAGACGGTCGTGCCGTCGGTGCGGGCGCCGACGACCAGCAGCGTGCCGTCGTCCAGCGGGTCCACGTCGTAGAACCACGTCACGTCCTCCTTGGGCTCGTAGTTCCACTCGAGGTCGCCCTCGGGACCGACGCCGACGAGCCGCGCGGGCTTCTTGGAGCTGTTCTGTCCGCGGCCCTTGAACCCCTGGACGGCGATGACGGTTGTGCCGTTGGCGGCCTCGTCGATGGCGCCCTTCTGGAGTTCGACGGGTTCGTGCGTGAGCGCCGAGACGCCCGACGGCACGAGCAGTGCCGCGACGAGGGCGACCACGCAGAGACGGGCGGCCAGCGGGCGCGTGAGTTCGAGTGAATCCCAGTCCATTCGGAGACCTCCGGAACTACCGTCCGGTTGTCCGGTTCCAGCCGTCTCTCGGTAATAACCGTACCGCTCTGGCGCAGTGGTGCCCGGCCGCCGCTCCGACCGAAGCACCGAACGCCGTTCCCAACCGCCGCCCGACCGTTCTAAAGAAAGTCGAACCCGTTCTCGATGTCCGGACCGACCTCTACACCAGGACCGCCCTCGGGAATCGGTGCTGACGCCGTCACGCCCGGGTTCGACGGGGTGTGAGTGCTACTACCAAATCACCAACCATTAAGGTCCAGTACCCGAAGGGATGTACTGTATGCCGGAATGCCAGAACTGCGGTTCCTTCGTGACGGCGGACTACGCACGGGTGTTCACGCCCAACGGGGTCGAGTCGCCGCGCGTCTGTCCTCAGTGTGAGGACAAGATCCGCGACGGGGCCGACGTCCGCGAGGCGCGCTCGACCCGTCGCGGCTAGGGTCCTGAATCGTCGTGAACTATCGGGGGGAGGCGGCCTGGCGGGTTCGGGGGGACCCGCCCGGGACGCTGCCAGGACGCTTCTCCTGTTCCGTTCTCCGCCGAGCGAACTCCCGCCGAGCCACCGCTCCAGCCGTCGGCCGGGCCCGCGTTCCGACGGCTGGGTCCCACGTTCCGACGGCTCACGCGCCGACGGCTGGGTTCTACGCCCCGACGGCGTCGTCCAGCAGGTCCCGCGCTTCGGCGAAGACGGCCTCGGCGCGGTCGGCGTCGCGGGCCTCGGCGGTGATCCGGACCAGGGGCTGGGTGCCGCTGGCCCGCAGGAGGAACCAGGCGTCGCCCAGGTCGACGCGGACGCCGTCCAGCGTCGTCACGTCGCCGTACTCCGCGAGGACCCGCTCGGTCACCCGCTCCATGACGGCGCCCTTCTCGGCGGTCTCGACGGAGTCCCGGCGGATCGGGTAGGTCTCGACCTCGGCGAGGCGGTCGGCCAGCGGGCGCTCGGCGGCGAGCGCGGCGACCTTGCACGCGGCGAGCGGGCCGTCCGGGCAGAGCGTCTCCCCCGGCCAGATCCAGGCGCCGCTGGGCTCGCCGCCGAAGGCGACGCCGCCCTCGCCCGCCCGTTCGGCGACGTACACGTCGCCCACCTGCGTACGCTCGACGGACACGTCGACTTCGGCGAGGTGGTCGTCGACGGCCAGACTGGTGTCGACGGGCGCGGCGACGCGCTGGCCCGGGCTCGCCGCCTCGCGGGCCAGCAGCGCGAGGGTCACGTCGCCCGAGAGATACGTACCGTCGGCGGCGACACAGCGCATCCGGTCGGCGTCGCCGTCGTGGGCGATCCCCAGGTCCGCGTCCGTCTCCGCCACGAGGGCGGCGAGCGACTCGCAGTTCTCGGCGGTCGGTTCGCTGGGCCGACCGGGGAAGGACCCGTCGGGCTGGGCGTTGAGCGTCTCGACCTCGCAACCGAGCCGCTGGAGCGCGTCGACGGTGACGCCCCCCGCGCCGTTGCCCACGTCGACGACGACCGACAGCGGTTCCGGCACGTCGACCGCGTCGACCAGGGCGTCGACGTGGCGGCCGTCGGCGGTGTCGCGGTCGACCCGGTCGCCGAGTTCGTCCCACGCCGCGAGGTCGGCGGCGTCCTCGCGGAGTCGGCGCTCGACCTCCGCGCGCAGGTCGGCGTCGTAGGCCTGCCCGGAGGGCTGCCAGAGCTTGATACCGTTGTCGGGCGCGGGGTTGTGCGAGGCGGTGACCGCGACGCCGGCGTCGGCGTCCTCGCGGGCGACGCTCCGGGCGACCGTGGGCGTCGCGGCGAGGCCGAGGTCGACGACGTCGACGCCGGATTCGCGGAGACCGGCACTCAGCGCGTCCGTCAGGAGCCGCCCGCTCTCGCGGGCGTCGCGGCCGACGACGACGCGGTCGGCGCCGACGCCGACGGCCCGCCCGACCGAGAGGGCTAGCTCCGCGGTCACGTCCTCACCGACCGGTCCCCGGATGCCGCTGGTTCCGAACATGCTCGACGCGACGGCGGGTCGGACCAAAAAACTCGGCCGTCGGCGCGGTCGCTGGGCGGCCGGTCGGCGGAAAAGGGGTGGATGCCTGACAGTGTCCAGTGACTCGCCGCGCGAGCGGGTGGCCGTACTGCTCGTCCCGGGCGTCAGTCGGCGCCGTGGCGCGGCGCGTGGCCGCAGTCGCTGCACTCCCAGGACTGGTGTTCGAACGTGATCTCGCCGTCGCAGTCGGGACACCGATACGCCCCGACGGCCGTGTGCTGCTGCGTTGCCATTACCGGAGTCCAGATCGTTCTCCGGTTTAAGCGTTCCTATTATTCCGACTTGAGAATATAAGGCCGTACGTCGCGGACTGTGTGACCGCTTCGCGGGAGTATTGTGAATCGTTCACGAGGTTCTGGGACTCGGATCCGAGATAATCTCTCGGAGACTACGTAAATAATAGGGTGTTTAATTATCAACCTGTGTGCCTATATTATTTCCCGGTAAAACTTATGTCCGGGGACGGGGTCGATCCGGGTATGGCAGCGACAGACTCCTGGAACGACCCCGAGCGGTGTCCGTTCTGCGGCGAACGACTCGCGTCGCCGGGCGCGGGCTTCGTCGACCACACGGCCGAGCGCCCCGAGTGCGAGGCGAAGTTCGAGACGTGGCGCGACCGGGTCGGTGGCGACCTCCGCGGCGGCTGGAGCGGCTGACCGTCGTCGCCGGCCGGGAGAGCAGTGGGAGGACCGACCGCCGGCCGTTCGCGGTCGGTAGCGTTTTTCGGCCCCCCGGCGATGGGTGGGGTATGAACCAGAGCGAGCGCGAGGCGGCCAAGCGCCGCGCGGGCGAGCGCGCGGCCGAAGCGGTCGAAGACGGCACCGTCGTCGGACTCGGGAGCGGCAGCACCGCGGCCCACGCCGTCCGGGCGCTCGGCCGCGAGGTCGACGCCGGGCTCGACATCGAGGGCGTCCCCACGTCGTTCCAGGCCAGGGAGATCGCCGTCGACGAGGGGATCCCGCTGACGACGCTCGACGAGAGCGACGTCGACCTGGCGATCGACGGCGCCGACCAGATCGCGGGCGCCGACCTCGTGAAGGGCGGGGGCGGCGCCCACGCCCGCGAGAAGGTGGTCGACGCCGCCGCCGACCGGCTGCTCGTCGTCGTCGACCCCACCAAGGAGGTCGACGTGCTCGACGACCCGGTGCCCGTCGAAGTGCTACCGGACGCCCGCTCGCCAGTCGCCGACGCCGTCCGCCGGCTCGGCGGCCGGCCGGAACTCAGGCGGGCCGACCGCAAGAGCGGCCCCGTCGTCTCGGACAACGGCAACCTGATCCTCGACTGCGAGTTCGGCGCGATGCCCGACCCCGCCGGGCTGGCGGCGGACCTGTCGGCGCTGCCGGGCGTCGTGGAGCACGGGCTGTTCGTCGACTTCGCCGACGAGGTCTACGTCGGGACGGAGACTGACGTAACCGTCTTCGAGCCCTGACGCCGATAAAAATACGCTGTTCCCGTCGACCTTACAGGTCGCGCGGCTGGACCGTCTTCCGGTCGTTGGCCTCGGCGCGTCGCTGCGCCTCGTCGAGCAGCTCCTCGACTTCCTCGTCGAGGGCGTCGTAAAAGTCGCGGGAGACGTTCATGTCTTCGAGCGCTTCCTTGACCGAGTTCTTGACAATGAGGTCTGCCATACAAGTCGCTTGAACAAATGGATGGTTTATAAACTTTCCCAATTAGACGCAGTCTCGCCGGCTTTGTCGGGGGTCTGAGCGCCGCTCCGGCGCGGTCGCGCCCTCCGAACGACGAGGGTTTAAGTATCTTTTGGGGCGACCGCGGCCGAGACGGGCGGAAACTGGGCCGTTCGAAGGTGTGGGACCGCTCGCGCGCGCTCCGGCGCGGCTGAGACTGTGGCGGGACGGTGTTCGGGGAACCCGCCGGTCACGGCCGGAGAGGGGGACGGTCAAGTGGATCGAACGCAGATGGGGGGTATGCGCGAACTACTCGAGGCGGTCGCGGCGGGCGAGCTCTCGCCGGCCGAGGCCGAGGCGGAGCTCGCGGGCTACGCCACCGGCGAGGCCGGGCGGTTCGACGCCGCCCGGACGACCCGGAGCGGCGTCCCCGAAGCGGTGCTCGCGGACGGCAAGACGCCGGCGGAGGTGGCGGCACTGGCCTCGACCTCCGTCGAGACGACCGGCAGGACGATCGTGACCCGCGCGGACGAGGCGGTCACCGAGGCCGTCGAAGACGTACTGGGTGCCGACCACCCCGAGGCGACGGTCGAGGCGGACGGCCGGTCGGGCGTCGTCGTCGCGACGACCCCGGAGTTCGAGCGACCGGACCTGGACGCGGCCGTCGGGGTCGTGACGGCCGGGACTTCCGACGCCGTCCCCGCGGGAGAGGCCGCCGCCATCGCCCGCGAGATGGGCGCCACCGTCGAACGCGTCGACGACGTGGGCGTCGCCTCGCTCGCGCGCGTGGTGGACTCGCTGGAGACCCTGCGCGAACAGGACGTGCTCGTCGTCGCCGCCGGTCGCGAGGGCGCACTGCCGACCGTGCTGGCCGGGCTGGTCGACGTGCCGATCATCGGGCTCCCCGTCTCGACGGGCTACGGCCACGCCGGGGAGGGCGAGGCCGCGCTCTCGGGGATGATCCAGTCGTGTACCGCCCTCTCGGTCGTCAACGTCGACGCCGGGTTCACCGCCGGCGCGCAGGCGGGGCTGATCGCCCGTCGCATCGACGCCGCGCGGAGCGACGGATGACCGAGAGACGGCCGGTAAGACGGCTCTCACCCGGTTACACGGACGACACCAAACAGCGTTGGTACACTCGTTATATCCGGGGCGCGTCAAGGGACTGGTACCGGTTGACAGCCGGGACAAACGAATGCCAACGTGTAATCACTGCGGCGCGCACGTCTCCGACCAGTTCGCCCGCGTCTTCGCCGACGAGACCGGTGCGGTTCACGCCTGTCCGAGCTGCTCGGCGAACGCGGGCATCGCGGAAGTCGCGAGAGAGCGCGCCCCCGAAGTGTAGTCCCCGCACAGCCCGATGACCGACCCGCGGACCGCCGACCCCGACCACTTCGTCTACGTCCTGCGGTGCGCCGACGACACGCTTTACACCGGCTACACGACCGACGTGCAGCGGCGCGTCCGTGAACACGACGACGGCGCGGGCGCGAAGTACACCCGGGGCCGGACGCCGGTCGAGCTCGTCCACGTCGAGGGGTTCGACTCGAAGTCCGCCGCCATGTCCCGGGAGTACGAGATCAAGGACGGCTCCCGGGCCGCGAAGGAACGCCTCGTCGCCGAGGGCGGCGTGCCCGAGTCAGTCGACCTGCCGGTCGGCCTGCTGGCCGACGACGCGCGGTGAGCCGCCGTCGAGCGGAAAGCGCTCGACCGCCGCCGAGCGTGGTAGCACGCCACTCACACACCTTTTTCCGCCCGGCAGCGCTGCTTCCGGGCATGACCGCAGACGCAGACGCCGACGCGATCGAGTTCGGCACCGACGGCTGGCGCGCGACGCTCGACGAGTTCACCGAGCCGCGCGTCCGCATGGTCGGCCAGGCCGTGGCGACGTACCTCCGCGAAGACGGCGACGCGCACCCTGACGCCGCCGACGGCGCCGGGACCGTCGCCGTCGGCTACGACGCCCGCGATACCTCCCGCGGGTTCGCCGAGGAGCTCGCCCGCGTCCTCGCCGCGAACGGCTTCGACGTGCTCGTCCCGCCCCGGGACTGCCCGACGCCGGTCGTCGCCTGGACCGTCCGCCAGCGCGACCTCGCGGGCGGCCTGATGGTGACCGCCTCGCACAACCCGCCGGAGTACAACGGCGTGAAGTTCCTCCCCGCCGGCGGCGCGCCCGCGCTCCCCGAGGTCACCGACGCGCTCGCCGACCGCCTCGCCGAGCCCGACCCGCTCCCCGAATCGGAGTGGGGCAGCGTCGCGGAGGCCGACCTCGTCGGCCCGTACACCGACCGCGTGCTCGACGCCGTCGACGCCGACCTGTCGGGCCTCTCGGTCGTCTACGACGCGATGCACGGCAGCGGCCGCGGCGTCACCGACCTGTTGCTGGAGCGGGCCGGCGCGGACGTGGACCGATTGCGCTGCGAGCGCGACCCCGAGTTCGGCGGCGACTCGCCCGAACCCACCGCCGCCCACCTCGGCGACCTGGCCGACCGGGTCGCCGAGTCGGACGCGGACCTGGGGGTCGCCAACGACGGCGACGCCGACCGGATCGCCGTCGTCACGCCCGACCGGGGCGTCCTCGACCCGAACCTCTTCTTCGCCGCGACCTACGAGGCGCTGCTGGACGAGGGGGTCTGGACGAGCGACGAGGAGACCAGCGGCGACGTGGTCCGGACGGTCTCGACCAGCAGCATCGTCGACCGCGTCGCCGAGGCCCACGGCCAGTCCGTCCACGAGACGGCGGTCGGGTTCAAGTGGGTCGCGCAGGCCATGGCCGACCACGACGCCCTGATGGGCGGCGAGGAGAGCGGCGGGTTCGGCCTCACGACCCACGTCCGCAACAAGGACGGCGTCGGGGTCGCCGTCCTCGCGGCGGCCGTCGCCGCCGCCGAACCCTACGACGACCGCGTCGACGCCCTGCTGGAGCGCCACGGCGCCATCGTCCAGGACCGCGTCAGCGTCGACTGCCCCGACGAGCGCAAGGGACCCGTCCTCAGCGACCTGGAGGACGCGCTGCCCGACGAGCTCGCCGGCTCGGCGGTCGAGGACGTGTCGACCGTCGACGGCTTCAAGGCCTTCCTCGCCGACGGCACCTGGCTGCTGATGCGTCCCAGTGGCACGGAGCCCAAACTGCGGGTCTACGCCGAGGCGAGTTCACAGGAGCGGGTCGACGAGCTGCTCGCGGCCGGTCGCGAACTGGTCGAGCCGCTGGTCTGAGTCGCAGAAACCCGTTCAACCGTCCTCTTGCGGTATCGCGCCGCACAGTACACCCCGGTAGCGGTCGGGTTCGTCGCCCGTGGTGGGTTCGATCTCGAACCCCAGCGACTCGTAGAACGGCCGCACACCGGCGTCGAACTCGGCGACCAGTCGGTCGTAGCGGTCGGCGGCCGCCGCGACCAGCGCACGGCCGATCCCCTGGCCGCGGCGGCGCCGCCGGACGGCCACCGCGTCGATCTCGGCGCCGGCCGGCCCCTCACAGTCGACCAGCACGAGCGCACCGAGGACGGTCCCACTGGCGTCGCCCGCTCCCGACGCCGATCCGCGGACCGCGACGAACGCGTCGCCGCGGTGGATGCCTGTCCGCACCGCTTCGGCGTCGGTTTCGAGTGCGCCGGCGTCGAGGACGCCGAGGACGCCGGACAGGTCGTCGGCGGTCGCCGGCCGGACCACTACGTCCCGGACCACCGGAGTCACTCCCGGACGCTGTCGAGGCCTTCGAGCACGGTCGTCATCGAGGGGTGGTCCCACGTGGACCGGCCGCGGTAGGTCCAGGCGACCTCGGGTTCGGCGCCGCGGGCGTCGACGATGGCGACTGCGGGCAGGCGCCCGAATATCGGGAGTTCGGCGAAGACCGGGAGCCGGACGGGCTGGCCGTAGTCGTCGCCGGCGGTCCCGTCGGGGTCGACCAGCAGCGGGTGGGGGAGGTCGAAGCGGTCCTGCCAGTCCTCGGCCCGCTCGCGGTCCCGCGGGAGCACGGAGACGGCGACGGCGTCGCGGGCCCGCAGCGCGGCGTAGCGCTCGCCGGCCTTCTTCGCCTGGGCGCGGCAGTCGTGGCACTCGTCGTCGTGGTGAAAGAGGAGGACGACGAACGACTCGGTGCCCGAAAGCGTCGCCAGCGAACAGGGGTCGGGACCGGCCCCGACGTTGGGCAACTCGAACGCCGGCGCCGGCTGAGAGCCACTCATCGACCGCCGATAGACGCCCCCCGGTCAAAACGACTGCGTCCGAGGTCGCCGACGTGGACCCGCCGGCGGGGTAAGCCGTCGAACCGTGGGCAAACCACTTGAGCGTCGCTCCCGTCCTGTGCTGTATGCCATCGAACGACAGGGTAACCGTCGGAGACGTGATGTCCACGCCGCTGGAGACGATCTCGAAGGACGCCACGGTGAGAGAGGCCGCCCAGCGGATGCGGGACGCGGATATCAGCGCGCTGGTTGTGACGACCACGCCGCGAGCGATAATCAGTAGTACGGACGTGCTCGACGCCGTCGCCGGGGGAGATGACGTCTCCGCCCTCCGCGTGAGCGACGTGATGACGACCGACGTGGAGACGGCGACCCCCGACCTCTACATGGAGGAGGTCGCCGCGATGATGGCCACGTACGGGATCAAGCACCTCCCGGTCGTCGAAGACGACTACGTCGGGATGATCTCCTCGACCGACGTGACGGCACACCTCTCGTGACGGTCTCGGGTCTCCCGCGACCGCGGTGAGCGGACCGCCGGGAGAGACCCGCCGGAAGGTTACCCCCGCCGACACCGGCCGCGACGCAGCCGGTCACCCGCCCTTGACGAGCCGCAGGACCTCCACCTCGTCGGCCTCGACGGGGGCGTCCTCGGGGACGGGGCGGCCGTCGACGAGGACGGACACCTCGTGGGCGCCGTAGGGCAGCGGCTCCAGCAGGTCGCCGTAGGTCGCCCCGTCGTCGACCTCGATCTGGCGGGTGTCCTCGCCGGCGACGGCGACGGTGACGCGCATACCGGTCGATCCGTCCGCGCGGGCTTGAGCGTGTCGTCCGCGGTCGGACCGACGGAGTTTCGGCCGCACCCGGCCAGCGGGGCGCTCCCGCGCTGTCGAGCGGGTGCCACTCGGTAGGTTTACGGACGGCCGTCGCCTCCCTCCGGGCATGAGCGAGGCCGACCAGGAGACGGGGTCGCGGGCGGGGCGCGAGGAGGTATGGATCGAGAAGTACCGCCCGCAGACCCTGGACGAGATCGTCGGGCAGGAGGACATCGTCGAACGCCTCCAGAGCTACGTCGACCGCAACGACCTGAGCCACATGCTCTTCTCGGGTCCGGCCGGTATCGGCAAGACGACCTCGGCCACGGCCATCGCCCGGGAACTCTACGGCGACGACTGGGGGGAGAACTTCCTCGAACTCAACGCCTCCGACGAGCGGGGGATCGACGTGGTCCGCGACCGCATCAAGAACTTCGCGCGCACGTCCTTCGGCGGCTACGACTACCGGATCATCTTCCTCGACGAGGCGGACGCACTTACCTCAGACGCGCAATCAGCGCTCCGCCGGACGATGGAGCAGTTCTCGAACAACGTCCGGTTCATCCTCTCGTGTAACTACTCCAGCCAGATCATCGACCCGATCCAGTCCCGGTGTGCCGTCTTCCGCTTCTCGCCGCTGAGCGACGAGGCGGTCGCCGAGGAGATGCGCCACATCGCCGAAGAGGAGGGCATCGAGGTCACCGAGGACGGGCTCGACGCCCTGGTCTACGCGGCCGACGGCGACATGCGCAAGGCGATCAACGCGCTGCAGGCCGCCTCCGTGACCGGCGGCGTGGTCGA
Source organism: Halosimplex halophilum (assembly GCF_004698125.1). Classification (NCBI taxonomy): domain Archaea; kingdom Methanobacteriati; phylum Methanobacteriota; class Halobacteria; order Halobacteriales; family Haloarculaceae; genus Halosimplex; species Halosimplex halophilum. Next base: position 526,962 of record NZ_ML214297.1, on the reverse strand, counting down.
CGAGGAGGCCGTCTACGCGCTCACGTCGACGGCCAAGCCCGAGGAGATAAAGGAGATGGTCGACCGGGCGCTTGAGGGCGACTTCACGGCCGCCCGCTCGACGCTCGACCGCCTCCTCACGGAGGAGGGCATCGCCGGCGGCGACGTGATCGACCAGCTCCACCGCTCGGTGTGGGAGTTCGACCTGGAGGACGAGGCCGCGGTCCGGCTGCTCGACCGCATCGGCGAGACCGAGTACCGGATCACGACCGGCGCCAACGAGCGCATCCAGCTCGAAGCGCTGCTCGCGTCGGTCGCGCTGGAGGACTGACTCGCCCGCTCTCGCCGTCGTTCCGCACTCCCGGACTGCCTCGCGTCGCCGTCGCCGCGCGACTACGTCGAGGGGGCCGCGACCGTCCCCTCGACCGGTTCGATCCGGCGCTCGCCGGCGTCGACGTACTCCATGTCCCCCTTCGTGTAGGTGTCCTCGCAGCCCCAGGGGATGATCCCGAGGCCGTCCGGGCGGACGCGGACGCTCACGACGCGCTCGCCCGCGGCCTCGCCGGAGCAGGGGTCGACGACGCCGGTGATCCGGTCGGCGGGCGGCGCGTCCGGCAGCGCCGCGCGCACCTCGTACCCCTGGCCGGGCTCGATCACGTTCTGGAACTCCACCGCGTCGCCTTCGGGGACGCGGTACCAGGCCGCGACGATCGGATCCACGTCGCCGGTCCCCTCGCCGCTTCCCGTTCCTCCGTCAGTTCCGGTCGCGCCGACGGCTCCGGTTTCGCCGGGGGTTGCGGCGTCGTCGACCGACCGCTGTGCGACCCACAGCGCGACGCGGTGGGCCGTCTCGTCCGTGTTCTCGATGTAGATGTGGCCGGTCCCCGGGCCCTGCTGTCGGAGGAGACACCCCGCGAGACCGCCGGAGACGGCGAGTCCGGTCGCCGCCAGCATCTCGCGGCGCGAGATGGCGCTCATGGTGGTCGGGCTAGCCGTGCCGCGGGCAAGTGCCCCTGCCCGGGCGCTGCAAGCCTCGCCGGTTCGAGCGCGGTCCGGTAGTCCGGCGGCCCGCCGGTCAGGCCGACGCCTCGTAGCCGGCGTCCTCGACGGCCGCGACGAGGTCGTCGGTGTCGGCGTCGCCCTCGACGGTCGCCGTCTCGGCCTCTCGATCCGCAGAGGCCGACTCGACGCCCGCGACGCCCTCCAGCGCCTCCTCGACGGACTGTTCGCAGCCGCCGCAGCTCATGCCTGTCACGGTGATCTCTCGGACCATACCCGACCGTTGTGCCGCGACGCTCTTGTGTGCCACGGACGCGGCGATCCGTCCGGCGAGGCCGGGCAAACGTGTGAACGGAAAATTATTTAATAACCAGACGGCCGAACGACCGATATGCGTCGCGCCGCTCGAACGGTCCTCCTCCCGGCAGTCCTGACAGTCCTCGCCCTGGCCGTCCAGTTCGGTCCCGCGGTCGTCCCGATCCGCGGACCCGCGTGGCTGGCCGACCTCGGGTCGTCCAGCGTCCGTTTCGCCCTCTGGGAAGGGCTGTGGGCGCTCGGAACGGTCGCCGTGCTCGCCGGCGCCTGCGCGCTGGGGTATCGCGAGGCCCGCCACCGCGAGGTGGGCCCAGCGTACCTGCGGTACGTCGGCGTCGTCGCCGGCACCTGCACGACGGTGTTGCTCCTGGTCCTGGCCGGATGGGTCGTCCTCAACGGCCCGAACGGGTCGAACCCGTTCCTGGGGTTACTCACCGTCGTGACGCTGCTCGTCGGCGTTCCCGGCGTCTTCACGGTGGCCGCGCTGGCGGGCGTCGCGTTCGCGTCAGCCCGCGGGGACGGCGCGCCCGTTCGGTCGGCCACAGAGTTGGGACCGCTCGCCCTCGGAGCGGCCACCGTGGCCGGCACCGGATACCTGTTGAACTCCGTCGCCGACCTCGCCATCACCGCGGGCGACGGTGTCGGGGTCGCGGCGTCGCTCCCGCAGTTCGGGTCCACCGGGGCGACCGTCCTGGCGTACCTCCAGGCCGGTCAACTGGCCGGCGATATCGTGGTCATCGGCGCTGGAATGGCGCTGGGCGTGCTGGCAGTCCGCCGGCGGGGCGTGGCGACCCCGTCCCGCCGGTTCGTCGGCATCGTCGCCGCCGGCGCGCTGGGCGGGTTACTGGTCGCGTGGGTCTCGGTGACCTGGTACGCGACGACAGGGGGCGGCGACGCGAACGCCCCCTCGTTCGTGTCGGCAGCGGCCTCGTTCCCGGACGCGGTGGTCTGGACGGGCGTCGTCACGGTGCTCGCGGTCGTCGCGGGGGTCGGCGTCGCGCACTTCGAGACCGACGACCGGGAGACCGGGAGTCGCGAGTCGACCGACAGCCCCGGCTTCGACCCGGGGACCGAGACGCGGACGAACGAGCGGTCGTTGCGCGACCACTGATCGCCGGCCCGCCGTATCGGTGCCCCGTCCGGGAGTACAGTTTTGTGGTCGGGCGTGGTACGGAGTCCCATGAAGTTCGTCATCGTCGGATTCGGTCGCGTCGGGATGCGGACGGCCCGCATCCTCCGGAGCGAGGGCCACGACCTGGTGATCGTCGACAACGACCCGGCCAAGGTCGAGCGCGCCCGCGAGGAGGGGTTCACCGTCGTCGAGGGGGACGGCGCAGAGGAGTCCACCCTGGAGGAGGCCGGCATCGCCGACGCCGACGCCGTCGGCGCGCTGACGGGCGATCTCAACACCAACTTCTCGGCGTGCATGCTCGGCAAGCACTACGGCCTTCGGACCGCCCTGCGCATCGACGAGGACTACCGCCAGGAGATCTACGAGAAGTACGCCGAGGACGTCGACGAGATCATCTACCCCGAGCGGCTCGGCGCCGCCGGCGCCAAGACCGCGCTGCTGGGCGGGGACTTCAACGTCCTCGCCGACCTCACGGAGGAACTCTCCGTTGCGACCGTGACCATCCCCGAGGGGTCGCCACAGATCGGTCGGCGCGTCGTCGAGGTCGACCTGCAGGGCGACGCGCATATCTACGCCCACGGCCGCGCCGACGAGCCGATGGAGATCCCGCTGCCACAGACGAAGATCGAGGCCGGCGACGACGTGGCGCTGATGGCCGCGCCCGCCGACCTGCCGGAGATCCGGGCGTTCCTCCGCGGCGACGAGGCGGCCGCCGCCTGACCGCGACGGCCGCGCGCCGCACGTGACAGCCGAAAGGACTTTTCCAGCGGGCGGAGACTACGGAGACGTGTCCCCACCCCCGCTGTTCCCCGCCGGCCCGCCCGGCGGTGTCGCGCTCGCGAGCGTCGTCGGCCAGTTGCTCGTCTTCGTGTTCGTCGGTCTCGTCGCCGTCGCGCTCTACCGGCGGTTCGTCGCCGACGAGTGACTCGGCGGGTGCGGGAAACGACGCGGTCGCGGACACGCGACCGCTGGGCGCCTTGGAGTGGATGGGCGGGCGCGCGGTGGGGAGGATGGGAATGAGGCCGTCGCTGCGCGCCCGTGCGAGTGTCCTCCGCCGGAGGACGTAAAGACCCGTCAGACGGGCGACTGACGCCGCCGCCGAACGGGTCAGTCGATGTCGAGCGAGAGCCCGTCGGAGGCGAACCGAACGTCCCCGTCGTAGCGGTCGGCGACCGAGTCGAGCATCTCCTCGTGGCGGCCGTCGGTGTGCGGGTAGAGGTGAGTCAGGTACACGCGGCCGACCTCGCCGTCGGCCTCGGCGAGGGTCCGGCCCAGCTCGCTCGGAGTGGGGTGGTTGTCCACGTCGACGCTGTCGGGGAACGAGCAGTCGTGCGCGAGGACGGCCGCGCCGTCGGCGAACTCGACGAGTCCCGGGAACGCCTCGGTGTCGCCGCTGAAGACGAACGCCGGGCGGTCGCGCTCGCTCGACGCCGACGACTCGGACTCCGCGAACCGGTAGGCGAGACAGTACATCGAGTGTCGGACCTCGAAGCCGGTCACGTCGAAGCCGGCGAGCGAGAACGCCTCCGGGCCGACCTCGCGGAAGGTCAGGTCCATGCGGTCCCGCATGTACTCGTGGACGCCGAGCAGGTCGGTCACGAGCTCGGCCGTTCCCTGGGGGCCGGCGATAGTCAGGTCGGTCGCGCCGGCGAGCCAGCGGGCCTTCAGCAGCGCCATGAGGTCCGAGACGTGGTCGAGGTGGTGGTGGGTCAGCAGCACGGCGTCGATACCCTCGTACCCGACATCGGTCCGCTGGAGGCCGTGGAGGACGCCGCTGCCGCAGTCGACGAGCAGATCCCCGCCGGCCGACTCCAGCAGGATGCCGGTCTGGAACCGCTCGCCGGTCGGCATCGCGCTGCCCGTGCCCAGGAACGTGACGCGCATATCCGACTCGTCGGGCGGGAGGCTGAAAAGTCGTGCCGTGCTGTCGATGCGTCCGCCGGGCGGCGGCTCCCCGGCGGCGACCCGCCCGGTGGCGACTCGCCCGGCGGCGTCCCGCCGAGTTGCGGCCCGTCCGCTCCCGTCCCCGGTGTGGTCGGGTCGGTCCGGGAAAAACATATAACTCGAACGGGACGATTCCACGACATGGGATTTCGCATCGAGTCTCCGCTCGCGAAGGCCGCCGGACTCCTGTTCGCGACGGTCGCGCTCGGGTACGTCGTCATCCGGGAGGCCTGGGGGTTCCGGATCGACGCGCTCGGGAGCGGGCCGGTCGAAGTCGCCCTGGCGGTCGGCGCCGTCCTCGTCGTCGGCGCGCTGCTCGTCCTGACGGACAACGCCTTCGAGGGGTGACCACTTTCGCCCCGCGGTCCAAACCCACTTGACGGCGCGGTCCCAACCGGGGAGCCGAGGCCACATGGGAGGACGCGAGTTGCTGGACACGGCAGACGTGGGTGTCGACGCCGCCGACGCCGAGATCGACGACGGCCACGTGCTCGACCTGCTGGAGCCGCCGGTCCGCGAGTGGTGGGTCGAGCAGTTCGGCGCGTTCGTCCCCGAGAACGGCGGGTTCTTCACGCCGCCACAGAAGGAGGCCGTCCCGCTCATCCACGAGGGCGAGAACGCGCTCATCGCGGCGCCGACGGGATCGGGGAAGACGCTCGCGTCCTTTACCAGCATCATCAACGAGCTGTTCCGCCGCGAGCGCGCCGAGGGGCTGGACAACTCCGTCTACTGCCTGTACGTCTCGCCGCTCAAGTCGCTCGCCAACGACATCCACCGCAACCTGGAGGTGCCGCTCGACGGCATCACCGAGAAACTCGACGAGCGCGGCGAGGACGCCGAGATCCGCCACGCGATCCGCCACGGCGACACCAGCGACGCCGACCGGCAGAAGATGCTCGACGAGACGCCGCACATCCTCAACACGACGCCGGAGACGCTCGCGATCCTCCTGAACAGTCCCAAGTTCCGGGAGAAACTCCGCACGGTCGAGTACGTCGTCGTCGACGAGATCCACAGCCTCGCCGAGAACAAGCGGGGGACGCACCTCTCGGTGTCGCTGGAGCGACTGGAGGCGCTCGCCGACGGGTCGCCGACCCGCATCGGCTGTTCGGCGACGGTCGAACCGCTCGACGCGATGGCGGAGTTCCTCGTGGGCCAGGAGTCGCCCGGCGGCGACCCCCGCGACTACGAACTCGTCGACGCCCGGTTCGCCCGCGAGTTCGACGTGGAACTGGTCTGTCCGACGGACGACCTGGTGAACACGCCGCCGGACGTGGTCAACGACAGGTTCTACCGGGACCTGCACGACCTGATCCAGGACCACACCAACACGCTGGTGTTCACGAACACCCGGTCGGGCGCCGAGCGCGTCCTGCACAACCTCCGGGAGCGCAACGACGACTACGACGAGGACAACTCCGGCTGTCACCACGGCAGCCTCTCGAAGGAGCGCCGCCAGGAGATCGAGGGGAAGCTCAAGGAGGGCGACCTCGACGTGGTGACCACCTCGACGAGCCTGGAACTGGGGATCGACATGCCGTACATCGACCTGGTCGTGCAGGTCGGGTCGCCCAAGTCAGTCGCCGCCCTCCTCCAGCGGGTCGGTCGCGCGGGCCACCAGCTCGGCGAGACCGTCACGGGGCGGGTCGTCGCGCTCGACCGGGACGAACTCGTCGAGTGCGCGGTGATGCTCAGGAAGGCCGAGGCGGGGTTCGTCGACCGCGTGTTCGTCCCCGAGCGCGCCCAGGACGTGGCCGCCCAGCACGTCTACGGGATGGCGATCGCCGAGGTCCGGCCGGAGGCGGAGATCCGGGGCATCCTCGAACGGGCCTACCCCTACCGGAACTACAGCGACGAGGAGTGGGAGTCGCTGCTGCGCTATCTCACCGCCGACTACGCGGGGATGGAGGACAAGAACGTCTACGCGAAGGTCTGGCGCGACACCAACGACCCGCCCGACGGCGAACACCACTACGAACAGTTCCCCGTCGGCGAGGACCTGATGGGCAAGCGCGGCCGGCTCGCGCGGGTCATCTACATGACCAACATCGGCACCATCCCCGACTCCTTCACCTGCGACGTGTTCACCCGCTCGGGCGACGAGTGGGTCGGCCAGCTCGACGAGGAGTACCTCGACACCCTGGAGTCGGGCGACGTGTTCGTCCTCGGCGGGCAGAACTTCGAGTACCGCTACCGCCGCGGGTCGAAGGTGTACGTCGACCCGACGAGCGCCCGCCCGACCGTCCCGTCGTGGTTCTCCGAGCGGCTGCCGCTCTCCTACGACCTCGGCCGGGAGATCCTCGCCTTCCAGCGGGAGCTGCTGGACAAGCTCGACCGTGGCGGCGCCGGCGCGGTGCGCCACTGGCTGCGGGAGTTCCCGCTGGACGAGAACAGCGTCCGCGCCGTCGCGCGGATGTTCGAGGAGCAGGTCAGGTACGCCGGCTTCGAGAGCGTCAGCACCGACGAGCGGCTGGTCGTCGAGGAGGAACTCGACCGCGAGGAGTACGAGCGCCGCTACTACGTCCACTCCAACTACGGCCGGCGGTTCAACGACGGGTTCTCCCGGCTACTGGCCTACCGGATCGCCCGCGAGGCCAACGCCAACGTCCAGGTCGCCGTCGCCGACAACGGCTTCACCCTCTCGATGCCGCTGAACCGGAAGGTGGACGTGCTGGGCGTGATCGACGACATCCACCCCGACGACGTTCGCGCGGACCTGCGAGCGAGTCTGGAGGGGACCGACCTCCTCCAGCGGTACTTCCGCATCAACGCGACGCGGGCGCTGATGATCCTGAAACGGTACAAGGGCTACGAGAAGTCGGCGGCCGAACAGCAGATGAACTCCGAGATGCTGCTGGGGTTCGCCGAGGACCTCGACGGGTTCGCCGTGATCGAGGAGACCTACCGCGAGATCCTGGAGGACAAGCTGAACGTCGACGCCATCGAGGACGTGCTCGGGGCGGTCCAGCGCGAGGAGGTCGCCGTCGAGCACCACCGCGTGCGGTCGCCGTCGCCCCGCGCGTTCGGGCTCGCGACGCTGATGGCCTCGGACGTGGTGCTCGCCGAGGACGAGAGCGAGGTGCTCCAGCGCTTCCACGAGCGCGTCATGGACGAGATCGGTGAGGACGCCGCCGATACCGGGCTCGGTGCGAACTGAGCGGGAACGGACCTGATGGCGGCGCTACTGCATCGCGCCGCTCCGCCGTTCAGACCAGCAGCGTGTCGAGCGCGTCGGGGACGACCAGCACGTCGCTGCCGGGTTCGACGGCGTCGGCCACCGAATCGCGTGCGTGCATCAGACACTCCTCGACTACCTCGGGCGCCTCGCTGTTCGTGACGTAGATGTCCTGGTCCCGGAGAGTGCGAGCGACGACGAACGCGCGCTGGGCGCCGGGTTCGTACCCCTCGCGCATCTCGTCGTAGAGCGCCTCAGCGCTCTCCGCCGAGGAGAGCCAGTCGTAGAACCGCTGCTCGCCCGTCCCCTCGCCGGCGCCCTCGGGGAGCGCCGCCGGGATCACGACCCGGCCGCCGTCCCGGAGTGGGTTGTGCGCCCCCAGCACGACGTAGGTGGCGGCCCGCGTCGTCTGGTAGAGGTTGGCGTCCTTCGGCGCGCCGACGCCGGCGACGACGGCGTCGTAGCCGTCCTCGACGGGCGTCGCGAGGGCTTCCCGGGCCGTGTCGGCGAGGTCGCGGACCACTGGCCGGGGATCGCCCGCGGCGGCGCCGAGGATGCCGCTCGGGCCGTGGGTGACGTTCAGGGAGAACGCGACGCCCGCCAGGTCGCCGGCCTCGTCGACGAACGCGCGGAAGGGGTTGTCGTCGACGCGCCCGAGGCGGACGCCGTCGCGCGCGAGCAGTTCGGGGCCGTGGGAGTAGCCGATCTGCGACTCGCCGCCGGCGCCGACCACGACGGTCTTCGCGCCGCCGGAGAAGCCGGCGTACTGGTGGGGCTCGACCATCCCCGTCGCGAGGACGGTGTCGACCCGCGTCAGCGTCTCGTTGATCTCGATAGGAGTTCCGTCCACCTCGCCGACCTCGACCGTCGCGTCGGGGTCGTGGTTGACGGCGAGGTCGGCGTGGTCGCCCAGCGCGCGCTCGATCTCCGCGTCACTCATCGGGCGGTGCAGTCCCAGCCCGATGATCACGGTCACCTGCTCGCGGGCGACGCCCGCCGAACGGAGTTCGTCGAGCAACACGTCCAGCAGCACGTCGTCCGGGGTCGCGCGGGTCACGTCCGTAACGACGATCCCGACCGTGTCGTCGGGGTCGACGCGGCGGGCGAGCCGCGGCCCGTGCGGGTCGGCGACCGCCGCCTCGGCCGCATCGCGCGGGTCGACCGCCTCGCCGCCGGGCGGCCGGCAGACGGTCACGTCGCAGTCGGGGAGCGAGACGGAGACGGTCCCCTCGCCCAGTGGGAGTTCGACTGGCACGCTCGCCAGTAACACCGCCGCCCCCGAGAACTTGCCGGTCCGGTACCCTCTCTCGCCTCGGCGCCGTCAGCCAGCTCAGTCGGTCGCGCTCGCCCCCGCGAACGCGTCGAACCGGCCGACCAGCGAGGGGAGCGCGACGATCCCGAACGTCAGCGCGGCGTTGGCGGCCGCCGCGGGGAGGAAGAGCGGTTCCACCGTCTGGACGACGGCGATGGTCGCCACGAGGTACGCGACGCCACCGGCGGTGACCGCGACGCGCTCGACCAGCGAGCGGAACCGCTCGGCGCCGGTCCGCCACGCCGCGCCCGCCAGGCCGCCGACGCTGCCGCCCATCGCGAGCGCCGCGTCGCCCGGGGCCGCAGCCAGGAGCACCGCCGGGACCGAGCAGACGACCGCGAGGCCGAACACCGGGGTCGGGCCGCGGTCGAGGGCGACGGCGACCACGCCGACCATCACCAGTCCCACGGCGAAGCCCGCGAGCACGTCGCCGAGGTAGTGGACGCCGATGACGACCCGCGAGAGGCCGACGAGCGCCACCAGCGCGCCCGCCCCCGCGAGGAACTTCGGGTCGCGGTAGCGGTCGAGCGCGACCAGCAGGCCCCCGTAGACGGTCGTCGCCGCGATGGCGTGTCCGCTCGGGAAGCCGACGGGGCTGGGGTCGACCGCGACCCGTCGGGCGGCCGCCGGCGGCCTCGGCAGGCCGAACCCGTACTTCAGCGCCAGCGTCACCGACACCGCGACGAACGCGACGCCGACCACCGTCAGCAGCTCCCGGCGCCGGGACCCGTCGTTCCAGTACGCCAGCGACAGCGCCACCATCAGGAACTTCGACCCGCCGAGGACCGTGACGAGCCCGAACACCGGCACCAGCTCCGCCGGGACCGCCCCGCGGATCGCCTCGCTCGCCGCGACCAGCCGAAACATACCCGCCTCCGTGTCCGCCGCCCGCTTATACTTTCCCACCCCGGCGACATCTCTCGGCGTCGATACCACTACTAAAATCCACGCCACGGAGTGAAACTGAAACGGTACGGAACTAGGGATAAAACCTCGCCACACGGTGAAAGTGGAGCGGCGATTCACTAGTCAAAAGTGATAGCCACGGGGCGAAAGTGGAACGCGGCGAGTGACGGGGTCGGAGCGGGAGATCGGGTCGGCGTGGTCAGCGGGCCCACTCGACCATGCGGCCGTAGGTGTCGTCGGTGGCGAGCGCGTCGGCGTCGCCGACGAGGACGAGCGCCTTCTTCGCTCGCGTGAGCGCGACGTTGACGCGGCGGTAGTCCTCGAAGATCGGGGAGTCGAGCGACCCCGTGGCGACGAACGAGATGACGACGACCTCCTTGCTGGAGCCCTGGAAGCGGTCGACGGTGTCGACGGCGACCGCGTCGGGGAGCCGCTTGCCGATCTCGGCGACCTGCGCGCGGAACGGCGCGATGACGCCGATCTCCCCGGCCGGGACGCCCGCCTCGCGGTAGGCCGCGACGGTCTCGGCGACCGCGTCGGCCTCCGTCGGGTTCGTGTTGCCCCGCGCGCTCCCGTCGGGGTCGACGAACGCCACCTGGCCGCGGAGGTGCTCGGGCAGCGCCGCCACGTCGACGCCGTCGAGCTGGCCGAGGTGCTGGCCGGCGACCTCGCCGGTCGCCGGTCGGAGCTGGCCGTCGTAGAACTCCCGGGAGGCGAACGCCTGGATGCGCTGGGCCATGCGGTACTGCCGGTCGAGCATGACCGAGGCGTCCGGATAGCGCTCGATGAGCCGCTGGAACAGCGACCGGGAGAGCGCAGCGCCCGGAGCGGGCTCCCCGTCGTCGCCCGTCGGCAGGTCGTCGAGGTCGGGCTCGTCGGCCTGTACCACGGGGGGTAGTTGCTGGTGGTCGCCCACGAGCACGAACCGCTCGGCGAGGTTCGTCGCGGCGAGCGTCCCGGGTTCGGTGAGCTGGCCCGCCTCGTCGACAACGGCAACGTCGAACTCCTGCTCGCGCATGATCCGCGACCCGCAGGTGGCCGTCGTCGCCGCGACGACGTTCGCGTCCCGCAACTCGGCTACCCGCTCGTCGGGGTCGCCGGCCCGCTCTAGCCGGTACTCCTGCATGTCCTCGCGGACGCCGCTCTCGGTGCCGACCCGGACGAACTCGTCGAAGCCCTGCTCGACGAGCGCTTCGAGCGCGTTGTCGACCGCGCGGTTCGTAAAGGCCGAGAGCAGGACCCGTTCGCCGCGGTCGACCAGCGCTTGCACGATGTATGCCAGCGTATACGTCTTGCCGGTCCCGGGCGGTCCGTGGACAAGCGCGCAGTCCTCGCAACCGACGGCCAGTTCGACGGCCTCGTCCTGTGCGTCGTTGTTCGGGACGAACGTCTCCTCGACGGCCGAAAAGTCGGGCTCGCGGCGGCCGAACAGCACGTCCTTCTCGTCGGGCGACTGCGTGAGGACGGCGTCGTGCAGCGCGGTGAGCATCCGGTCCGTGGAGAGTTCGGAGGGGTACACGTCGATACGGCGCAGTTCGACGGGTTCGTCGGCCGTGACGACGACCTCGGGCCCCTTCTCGTCGGACTCGGGGTCGTCGACACCCCCGCCCAGCCGCTCCACGCGGGCGAGTTCGGCCTCGCCGCGGATCGGGTCGCCGTCGCTGGCCAGCACCAGGTCGCCCTCGCGGATCTTCGAGACGGCGCCGGTCCCCCGGGCGCGAAGCTCCCACCGGCCGCCGTCGAGTTCGGTCCGTTCCGTGGGTTCGAGGTCCACCAGCGCCCGGTCGTCGTCGGCCCGCTCCTCGGGGCTCTGCTCCCAGAGCTTCGCGTACTCGCGGTGGACCGCGCGCCGTTCGCGCTCGATCGATTCGTAGACGCGGTCGAAGTACTCGCGCTCTTCCTCGGGGATCGGCGAGCCGACCTGGCCGGCCTTCGACTCCTGGTCCAGCCGGCCGGAGACGGCCATGCAGGTGTCCTGCTCGAAGCAGTACTCGCACTTGGCGTCGGCCTCGTAGCCGGTCGGCACGTCGACGCCGTACTCCATCGCCGCCAGCGCGTTCCGGGTCCGGAGGACGAACTTCAGGAAGCCAGAGCCGATGGAGAACTCCTTGGCCGGCGAGAGGTCGCCGCTCTCCTCGGTCCGCTCGACGGCCGCGTTCTTGGTGTAGAGGAGGGTGCCCGTGTCGGGCGGCTCCCCGCGGCGCTCGCCGAGGATGAGCGCGTAGCAGGTCGCCTGCACCTTGTCGTGGAAGCGGGGGTCGCGCTTGGTGTTCTTGCCCGTCTTCAGCTCGACGGGCATCCCGCGGCGGACGGCGTCGGCCCGCCCCTTCAGCCCGTAGGTCTCGCTGACCAGCGTCATCTCCGAGCGCCACTCGTCCTCGTCGGTGAGCGTCCCCTGCTGGAGCCACCCCTCGATGGCCGAGGCGTGCTGGCGCACCTCCTCGCGCACCTCGTCGGCGGTCCGGCCGAGCATCCCGAGTTCGAGTCCAGCCTCCTCGACCCGCTCGTCGATGGATTCGTCCAGATCCCGGCCCCGGAGGAGGTCGCCGAACACCTCGTGGACGATGGTCCCCTTGACGACGGGGTAGGCGTTGGGCGTGCCGCCGATCTTGTTGAGGTAGTACATCCGCGGGCACTGCACCCACGAGCGCACGTCGGTCACGTCCACGAGGAAGTCCGGTTCGACGACGACCATCGAGTCGCCGGTCGTCGAGAACTGCTGCTCGCCGCGGTACTCCCGCTGTTCGGGGTTCGTGACGGCGAGTTCCATCCCGGCTTCGAGGTACGTCGCCGTCTCGGTCCACTTGTCCCACAGCGTGACGGTCGTCGGTTCACCCCGGCCACGGTCGGGTCTGAGGCCCACCTCGACGAGTTCGCTCTCGCCGTACTGCGTCGAGACGGTCTTCGGGTCGCTCACGTCGACGACGACGCCGCGGATAGTCACGCTCCGATCACGGGCGGGCCGCGGGAAAAACGCTGTCGATCAGAGGGGATCGCCGGGTTCCGGGTCCCTCCGGTCGCCGGATTCCTGGCTCCGTCGGTCGCGGTCGTCGCTCCGGGCGTCAGGGCCGTCGGTCGCGGTGTCGCGGTCGTCGCCCCCGCCGTCGACCCGCGGGCGGTCGGGCTCGCCGGGGTCGCTGTCGGAAGCCGCCCCGGGTTCGTCCCCGCCGGGGTCGGGCGCGTCGGGCGAGACGGCGGGCACGTCGACCGCCGAGAGCGCGTCGGCGACCACCTGTTCCGGGTCGACGCCCTCGACGGTCGCCTCGGTCGTCAGCACGAGCCGGTGGGCCATCGTCGCCCGGGCGAGCCGCTTCACGTCGTCCGGTGTCGCGTAGTCCCGACCCGCGACGACGGCCCCCGCCCGCACCGCCTCGAAGACGCGCTGGATGCCCCGGGGGGAGACGCCGATGTCGGTCCGGCCGTCTTCGCGCGTCTCCCGTGCGATATCGATGATGTAACGCCGCACCTTGTCGTCGACGCGCACGTCCTCGGCGAGGTCCTGCAGCGCGAGGACGGTGTCCGGGTCGACCACGGGGTCGACGCTGGGTGCGAGCGAGCGCCTGCCGGCCCGCTTGTCCAGCAGGTCCATCTCGCCGTCCACGTCGGGGTAGCCCATCGAGGTCTTCACCGCGAAGCGGTCGCGCTGGGCCTCGGGCAGCCGGAACGTCCCCTCCTGCTCGACGGGGTTCTGCGTGGCGATCACGACGAACGGCTCCGGCAACGGATGGGTCGTCCCGTCGACGCTGACCTGCCCCTCCTCCATCGATTCCAGCAGGGCGGCCTGGGTCTTCGGCGGCGCGCGGTTGATCTCGTCGGCCAGGACGACGTTGGTGAACACCGGCCCCTCGGCGAACTCGAACTCCCGTTCGTGCTCGTTGTAGACGTTCGAGCCCGTCACGTCCGCCGGGAGGAGGTCGGGCGTGAACTGCAGGCGGGTGAACCCGAGCCCGAGCGACTCCGCGAGGACGCGGGCCAGCACCGTCTTGCCCGTGCCCGGCACGTCCTCGACGAGGACGTGGCCCCTGGCGATGACTGCCGAGAGCGTCTCGAACAGCACCGACCGCTCGACGACGACGGCCTCCTCGACGCGCTCGACCACGTCGAGACAGACCTCCGTCGCCTCCTCGACGGTCAGCTCCTGGTCGGCCATACCGACGCCTGTGACCCCACCGACAAGAAGCTACCCTTCGCCGGTCCGTCTCCGAGTTCGCCGCCGTCGGGTCGGCCGGGAGCCGCTCGAACCGGTCGTGACGAGAGACGAACACGGTCCTCTCGCGGACTTCGAAAGCGGCCGGAGCCTGAGAAACAGAGGTCCGCAGCGACCCGGAGCGAGCGGCCGAAGTTCCGGTGTAGGAAACCCTTTTGTGAGTTACGCCGGATCGGGTATTCGAAATGACGGACGACCAACCCGACGCGGATATCGAGATCGAGCTTCCCGGCGAGGACCCCGAACCGCCGGAGTACGAAAAGGTAGCGGACTTCGGCGAACGGCTTCGCGAACGGTTCGCCGAGTACCACTGGGAGTTCGGGATGCTGGCCGGTGCGGACGGGGAGACGGTCGAGATACCGGCCGTCCACTCCTGTATCGAATCCGCGTTTCGCATCCACGTCGCGGGGACGCTCGCGGAGGCGGAGTTCCCCCAGCAGGTGTACGACGACCCCGACGTGGACGCCGACTTCCTCGCCACCGACCAGGAGCTGGGGCTGGAGGACATCGCCGTGACCGTGACGGCCACTCGGCGGGACGAGGGTCCGGACCGCACTCCCGAGAGACGGGCGGACGGAGTTCACGAACACTGGCACGTCAACCTGGCGTACGGTCTCTCCGACTCGGTCGTCACCAGCGAGCGCGTCTCGGACCCGACGATCACTATCGACGAGCTGTAGCCGCCGCGTGGGTTCCCGGACCGGCGTCCGACGTTCGGTCTACCCGCGCAACAGCGCGCCGAGCAGCAGCGTCCCGACGACGGCGGCGGTCATGGCGAGCGTGTGGCCGCCGCCGGCGCTCGTCCGGACGGCGTACAGTCCCGTCGCGCCGAGGACGGCGGCCGCGCCGATCCCGGCGGCGAAGACCCCGTGGTAGAGTTCGAGCCGCCTGGTCTCGGGCCGGTGGCCGAGTTCGGCGGTCAGTCCGAGGCCGAAGGACCCCGCGTCCCAGACCACGAGCGCGCCGGCGACGGTGGCGAACACCAGCGGCGCGGGCAGGCCCGCCGAGTCGGCGCCGACGGCCGCGACGACGAGCCCGGCGGCCGCGAGCGCGGGGCCGCCGGCCCGCTCGGGGGACAGGTCGATCCGGACGGCGACGAGCGCGGCGCCGACCGCGAGGAACACCGCCAGGGGCGCGAGCAACACCCCGGCGAGAAAGATGAAGGGGCTGAACGCGAGGATCCCGACGGCCTGCGGGACGACGCCGAACAGGAGGACGACGAGGTAGCCGCCGCCGGCGACGCCGGCCGCGACGGTCCGGGTCTTGCGCTCGCCGTAGCGCTGGGTCACCTGCCGGGCGGCGACCGCGGCGCCCGCGGCCAGGAGCGCGAGGGCGCCGACGACCAGCAGCGGGCCGACGACGAACGCCGACGTGAGCGCCGCCACGACGGCGGTCGCGCCGGGGACGAGCGCCAGCGCCGGGGAGTCGGTAGTGGTGAACACCAGCGAGAGGAGCCCGGCCCCGACGGCCGCGGCGGCCGCGGCCGCGAGCCACCGCCTTGTCCGCCCGAGCCGCGCCCGGACCGCGTCGCGCCGGCCCCGGGGCGTCAGCTGGACGACGGGGATCCCCTCCAGCGAGAGGCGGACGGCACCGAGGACGGCGCCGAGCACGAACAGGAAGCCGATCGCGGCGACGGTGGGGTCCTCGGCGGCGACGGTGCTGTCGACGAGCCGCCAGGCGAGATACCCCGCGGCGACGGCGATCGCGGTCCCGAACAGCCAGACCAGGCCGAAGACGTACGAGAGGATGCCCTGCGAGAGCGCGCCCTCCAGCGCGTCGTCGTCGGCCACGTCCGCCCAGGCGGCCGCCGTCCCCAGCAGCGCGAGCGCGTAGCCCCCGACGAGGTATGGGTTCCCCGGCGTGGCGACCACGAGCACCCCGAGCAGCGCCGCGCCGGGGAGAAAGAGCAGGTGTCCGACGACCTTCTCGCCGAGGGCCTCCCGGTCGAGGAGCGCGACGCCGGCGGTCGCGAGGCCGGCGACGAGTCCCAGCCCCGTGAGGAACGTCGGCTGCCCGACGACGAACCCCGTCGCCAGGGCGAGGCCGACGACGGTCACGGCGGCGATCCCGAGGCTCGTCGCGCGGGGGCGGCCCTCGTCGCCGACCGCCGAGGGCCGGTCCAGGCGCGGCCCGAACGGCATCAGGCGCCACCTCCCGCGGTCCCCGCCGACCGCCTGGCCTCGACCGCCAGGGCGTACTCCAGCGCGAGCGCCAGCGGCGTGCCGCGCCGCCAGTCGACGGTCCGGGCCCCGGTCGACTGACAGCGCGCCAGCCGCGTCCGCCGCCGGACGGCGTCGAGCCGCCCGCCGACCGTCGTCGCCGACACCACGTCCGGCGAGAGGACGGTCCGCGCCCGGTCGAGCGAGGCCCACGCCTCGACGGCCTCGACCGGGCGGCCGTCCAGCAGCGGCGAGACGAGCAGCAGCTGCGCCCGCGGGTCCGAGAGCTCGGCGGCCTTCCGGAACTGGTAGGTCGCGTCGACCGGCGTGTCGACGGCGTACTCGACGGCGCGCTCGACGCCCGCTGTCAGCCGCGACCGGTGGTCCGACCCCGCGCCGGGCTCGACCCAGTCCAGCCCGCCCGGGCCCCTGGCGTTGCGGCCGACGACCGCCAGACCCACGTCGTGGCCGGCGCGCATGAGCGCCGTGACGGTCCGGACGGCGGCGTAGGCCGAGCGCTCGACGGCGGTGGGGCGACCGGGCCCCGGGGCGACCCGGTTGCGCTCGCGGGCGTCGAGGACGACCACGACCGTCGTCGACACGGGTCGCTCGTACTCGACGGTGGCGAGTTCGCCCCGCCGGGCGTAGCCCCGCCAGTCGATGCGGTCGGCGGCGTCGCCGTGGCGGTACTCCCGGGTGGCGTGGAACTGCACGCCCCGGCCTGGCCGGTCGGCGGTGAGCCGGCCGACGAAGTCGTCGCCCCGGTCGGCCAGCGGCGGCGCGTCGGCGTCCAGCCGACAGACCAGCCGGTCGTCGCCCGCCGGGACCGGTTCGGTCGTCGCGACCATCCCCGCGCCGACCGACCGCAGGCGTGCCCGCGGCGAGGCGAAGTCGTACTCGCCGCGGCGGGCGACCACGGTGTATTCGACCGTCGCTGTCTCCCCGGGGTCGAGCGTGGTCCCCGCCCGCGGCGAGCCGTCGACGACCTGCAGGTCGTCGGGCACCCCGTCGACCAGCCGCAGGTCCGACAGCGTCCGGTCGCCCTCGTTGGTCGCGGTGAGCGTGACGGTCACCGGCCGCCCCGGCGGCGCCGGCGTCGGGTCGACGGTCCGGCTGACGGCCAGGTCCTCCGGGGAGTCGACCGTCGAGAGCGACCCGTAGGCGACGAAGACCAGCGGGATGGCCGCCGCGAGGACGAGCGCCGCGCTGCGGTTCCAGACGCCCGCGACGGCGAGCACGAGCGCCGCCGCGACCGCCCCGCGCCAGCGGACCCGCCGCCTACGCACCGTCCCACACCTCCCCGACCGGGTCCGCCGTCTCGTCCGCGTCGTCCGCCTCGTCGAGGGTCCCGTCCGCGTCGTCGGGCGCGCCGCCGCTGCCGGCGCCGGACTCGTCTCCACCGGCGTCTTCGGCGCGGTCGGTCGCGCCTCCGCCCTCCCGCTGTGGCCGTCCCGCGGCCGCGTCGGCGCGCTGGAGCGTCCCGTCGGCGGCGCGCTGGAGACTCCCGATGGCGGGCGCCAGCGTCGGGGCCGTCCGCGGGGCGTCCGCTCCGACGACGGGCGGGAGTTCGCGCTCGGCCGCCTCGTCGATGGCCGCGACCGCGCGGGCGGTCCCCCGCCTGACGACCCGCTCGGGGAACAGCCAGGCGCGCAGTCGCCCCCGGAGCGACAGCCGCGGGGGGTCGACCCGCTCGTCGACGACCGCCGCGGCGACGCGGTCGTCCGTCCAGGCGCCGGTCGCGAGCGCCCCCTCTATCTGGTCGGGGTCGGCCCCGCCGGCCGCGAGGACGCGGGTCAGCGCCTCCCGGAGCGGTCGGCGCACGACCGCGAACCCCTCCTCGACCGTCTCGGCGTCGCGGGCCCGTTCGCGCGCCTCGCCGACGAGTTCCGCGAGTTCGGCGCCGGTCACGTCCGCCGGGTCGGCCGTCTCCTCCGGCGTCCCCGCGACCAGTTCGCCCTCTTCGGTCCAGGGCGCCGGCGCCACCGCCTCGGCGTCCGCGGCCGACCGGTAGAGCTTGACGGCCGCGAGCGCCAGCCCGACCAGCGCGACGGCCAGCGCACCGCCCCCCGCCTCGGAGGCCGTTACCGGCGTGAGCGCGACCGCCAGCAGGAGCGCGGCGCCGATGGCGACGGTCCCCAGCGCGGCGACCAGCGCCGCCAGCCAGCGGTTCACGACTCCTCGCCCTCCTTCTGCTCCCGCTCACGTTCGATGCTCTCGAAGGCCTCGCGGGCCCGCTCGCTCCGGTCCTCGGCGCTCCGGTCGCCGTACTCGACCTGGCGGAACGCGTCGGTCAGCGCCCGGACCGGCCGCTCGGGCCACCCGCGTTCGACGGCCGCCCGCGACACCTCCCCCGGCGTCGACTGGCGCCACCGCTCCGGCAGGACCCGCCGGGCGAACCGCCGCCAGAGCGCACGGATCGACCGATCCCTCCGGTCGTCGCCGTCGCTCCCCGTCGCGGTCCGGCCGGTCGCAACCGCCGAGCGACCGTCCGTCCCGTCCCCGGCGTCGGCGTCGGACGCCTCGCGAGTCCACCGCCGATAGGCGACGGCGGCGACCCAGAGCGCGACCAGCCCGGCGAGCAGGCCGAGGGCGCCGAACCGGTAGGTGAGCCCCGCGAGCAGCCCGGTCGCGAGCACCGCGGCTGCGACGCGCCGGAGCGTGAGGCGGGCGGCGAGATACCGCCGAACCCGCCCGGGGAGCGCCCGGAGCCAGTCCCACAGCCGGGCGGCCAGCCCACGGGCCGACAGCGGGAGGGCGGCGACGCGG
This sequence comes from Halosimplex halophilum, assembly GCF_004698125.1. Lineage (NCBI taxonomy): Archaea > Methanobacteriati > Methanobacteriota > Halobacteria > Halobacteriales > Haloarculaceae > Halosimplex > Halosimplex halophilum. The sequence goes on along the minus strand of NZ_ML214297.1, from coordinate 508,068 downwards.
TCCGCGATCCGGCCCAGCAGCGCCGCGAGCCGGTCGAGGCCGGCCGCCACGCCGTCGGCGACCGCGAGCGCGGCCCGGCGGACCCAGGCGACGAGCCCGCTCGACCGTTCGGCGAGCGTCCGCCCGCCGGCTCCGACGGTCCGCCGGTGACGGACCGCCGCGACGAGGGCGACGAGCCCCGCCGCGGCGAGCAGCCCGCGCCCCTCGTCGACGGCGAGGCCGACGAACAGGACGGCCAGCGCGACCCACCACGTCGCCACGCGCTTGGCCGCGCCGCGACCGCGCCGGCCCGCGGCGACGCCGGTCCCGACGACGCCGCCGACCACCAGGAGCGCGCTCGCCAGTATCGTCGACGCGTAGGCGGTCCACAGCGGCACCGTCGCGGACTGTCGGTCGGTCCGGACCGTGACCGTGCCCCTGGGGTCCGCCGGCAGCGCGAACCCGACCGTCCCGTTCTCGTCGGTGCGCCCCAGTCGCGCCCCGTCGAGGGCGACCCGGGCGTCCTGCGCTGGTTCTGGCCCCGCGGCGGCGCTCACAAGCGCCGGCTCGCCGGGCACGGGCAGCCCCTCCTGCGGGCGGACGGCGGCGTCGAGCAGCCACACCTCGATGGTCCGCGACCCCGAGAAGTCGCCGCGCTCGACGGTCACCGACACCGACTCGGCGTCGGTCGGGACCGCGAGCTCGTACCGCCCGTTCGCGGTCGTCCGGCCGACGCGTTCGCCGTCGACACTGACGGTCGCCCGGCGCATCGGCACGTCCTCCACTGCCGCGAGGAGGGTCACGTCCGTCCCGGGGTAGGGGTCGCCGACCACCGAGAGTTCGACGGCCCCGTCGACCTCGTAGGCGGCGGTGTCGTTCCCGTCGCTCTCCTGTGTTCGGGCGGCGGCGGTCTGCCCGCTGGCGAGCGACGGGACACGGAGGTCCGACAGGCCGACACTCCCGGCGGCTACGTCGCCGGCGTCCCCGCCGGTGTCGTAGGGCCGCCGGAAGAACTCGCAGTCCTCGCCCGGCACCCGGACGGTGACGTTCAGTTCGCGGGTGTAGGGGGCTTGACCCTCGACGCGGCCGGCCGGGTCGGTCCGCCCGACCAGGCGGTCGCCGAACCAGACCGGGACCCCCTCGGCGGGTTCCAGGTCGTCGTAGACGCTGACGCGGACGACCCCGCCCGGCACCGGTTCGTTCTCGACCACGACGCCGCAGCCCTGTTCCGTGGGGGGTGCGTCGTCGCCGGGGACCGGGATCGGCTCGCCGTCCTCGGAGATGACGCGACCGCCGCCGCCGTCACTGCCGCCGACACCGTCCCCTTCGCCCCCGGCCCCGCCTCCGCCCGCGCCGCCCTCGCCACCGTCACCGGCCCGCCCGCCGGACCCATCGTCGCCGCCACCGCCGTCGCTGGCCTCGCCGCCGGGTCCGGTACCGTCGCCGGTCCCGAAGACGCCCGCGTCGGGCGCGACCGGGGCGACGAACGCGGCGACAACGAGCCCGAGCAGACAGAGCGCGACGAGCGCGGCCTGGCGGCGGTCGACACCCGCGGCTGCGCCGCCGGCCTCGCCCGTCGGTTCGGTCTCTGACACCGTGGTAGCCCCCTCGACCGGCGCCGCGCCGCCGCGGTCGCCGGGCAGTTGTACACCTGTCAGGTGGGGCGGATAATCAATCGTCCGGTCGCCGGAGTCGCGGCGTCGGCGTCCCGGCCGGGTCGGGGGACTGCGGCCGGAGAAGTGGCCGCGACCGATGCCTTCATTCACGGGGGGCGCCTACCCGCGACCGACATGCGCGTCCGCGACTGGCAGGACATCCTGGAAGACGTCGTGGAGAGCGACGCCGACCCCGCCGGCTGGCGCGCGGCCGGCGGCGACCGCGCGAACGGCATCGGGGAGGATCTGTACTTCGGCCACCCCGCCGTGGGGGTGTTCCACGTCAAGACCTACGCGAGGAACCCCTACGAGGTCCAGGGGGTCGGCGCCGAGGTCGCGCGCAAGATCGACGACGACCTGGACCCGCTGTTCCCGGCGGAGCCCGGCGAGGGCGGGATGTTCGGCGTCCGCCAGCCCGTCGACGACGAGGACGAGGCCGAGGCGGCGGCCTCCGAGCTGGAGGAGGTCGTGCAGGCCCACGCCGACGCGCCGACGACGCCCGACGCCCTGTTCGAGGACGTGATGGACACGCTGGACTCGCCGGCCTACGGCCCGATGGAGTACGACCAGTACGGCCGCCCCGACCGGGTCGACGACCTCGCGGACACCTTCGAGGAGGCCGAACAGCTGCTCGACTCCGAGCTGGACGACCTGATCGACGAGAACGTCGACAGAGGGTTCCAGTGATGGGCGCCGCCGACCGGGTCGAGGCCTACTACGACGCGCTCCGCGAGGGGGAGCCGCTGGCCCCCTTCTTCGCCCCGGTCGACGGCGCCGTCAAGGTCGGCATCTCCGAGCGGCTGGTCGGCGGCGACGCCGTCGCCGAGGGGCTGCGCGAACAGACCGAGCGGACGACCGACTGGAGCGTCGGGAGCCGCGACCTGCGGGTCACCGAGCGCGACCGCCACGCCTGGTTCGGCGACCGCGTCTCGCTGGCCTGGACCGACACCGAGCGGCGGATCCGCTACGAGTTCGACACCCGCTGGACGGGAACGCTCGAACTGCGCGGGGCGGACGGCTCGTCGGCCGACGGCGCCGACGGGGCGGGTGAAGACGGGGCCACCGCGGCCGACGGGAACGGCGACCGGTGGCAGTTCGTCTCGATGCACGTCAGCACCGCGAGGGCCCTCTGATGGGCCGGACGAGCCCCCGCTCGGGAGGCGAGCGCTGATGGTCGGCCCCATCCCCGAGGAGGAGCGCTCGGCGTTCAACCGGAAGGTCGTCTACGGGACGACGCTGCTGGTCGGGCTGTCGGGCGGACTCATCACGCTGCAGATCGAGACGACGGCGGTCCAGACCGCGGGCGCGGTCGTCCTCGGGATGCTCGTCGGCTACCCCCTCGCGAAGTTCGTCGTCCCGACCGGTCCCGCGCCGGCGGACCGCCAGCGGCGGCGGATCGAGCGGGAGAACCCCTTCGCCGACGGCGGCGACGGGAGCGACGGCTCGGGCGACGACGGTTCCGGTGGCAACGGTTCCGGCGGCGACCGCTCGGACGGCGGAGACGGGTCACGTGCCCGGTCGCGCTCGGACGACTACGGGCGGCGCTGAGGGCCCCGACGGCGGGAGAACCGGATCTCTGCGTTACGGGTCGACGCGCGCGAGCCACAGCGCCGGGTCGTCGAGTTCGGCGTCGGTGGGCAGGGTCTCCGGGGACTCCCAGACGGCGGCGGCGCCGGCGACGCCGCGCTCGTCGGCGACGGCGTCGAAGAAGGCCTTGCCGCGCTCGTACTGGCGCCGTTTCATGCCGAGGCCGAGCAGCCGGCGGATCACGCGGGCGACCGGTCCGCGGCCGCGACGGCGGGCCTCGACCTTCTCGCGGAGGTCGGCGTACTCGTCGTCGAACGCCCGGTCCATGACGAGTTCGGCGTAGCCCTCGACGGCGGTCATCGTGGTGTCCAGATCCTGCAGGGCATCGCGGTCGAGCGTGCCCTCGCCGAGCGCCGCGACGGCGCCCTCCATCGTCGATTCGAGGTGGTCCGACAGCCAGGGCGCGGCGCCGAACTCGGCGGCGTGGGCCACCTCGTGGAAGGCGATCCACCGGCGGAAGCGGTCGAAGTCGACCTCCAGGGCCTCGGCCACCGTCTCGATGTTCGGGTGGACGAAATACAGCGCGTGGTCGTCGCCCTCGGCGAGCAACAGGGGGTCGTACTGGCCGAGGACGTTGTTGCCGAGGAAGGCCAGCGCGACGCTCATCGTCCCGGTGTTGACGACCCGGCTGGCGCCCGGGAACATCGTCACCTGCTCCTCCAGCGGGCGCATCACCCGCTCGAACGTGGCGACGTTGGCGTCGATCCAGTGGTGGCGGTTCTGGATCTCGACGACCTCCGGCAGGTCGAACGCCACCTCGCCGACCGACCGCACGCGGTCGCGAGCGTCGCGCACGTCCGCTGCGTAGGCCTCCTCCTCCTCGCGGGTGAGCGCGATCGACCCCGGATCGGTCGACGACTTCGCGGCGTCGGCGACGGCGGTCCAGTCGACCGGACCGTCGCCCGAGGCCGCCGTGACCGCCCGGACGCTCTCGTACAGTCCCATACCTGACCCACGGTATCCGACGGGATAGGCCTTCTCCCCGCCCCGGCAGGGGTCAGAGCCGCGCTCGCAGCCCGCCGCTCTCGGCTTCCTCGGAGCCGCCCGTCTCGAGGACCGGTTCGCCCGACCCCCCGAGGATCCGCCGGAGCGCGACGACGGCGAGGATCATCCCGGCGAAGGTGAGGACGATCCCGAAGGGGTTGGTCCCGCCCTCGTCGGTCGCCGTCGCCTCGTCGGTCTCGTCCTCGCCGAACGGGAGGGCGCCGAACCCGTCGGCGCCCTCGTCGGGTTCGGCCTCGCTGTACGGTGCGTTCGCGGTGAACTCGGCGCCGTCGAGGTGGACTTCCAGAAGGGTGAACTTCGCCATGGGTGACGATTCGACGACCGACCGGAAAGGGGTTTCCCCGGCGACTGCGCCCCCGGTCGACCCAGCGGTCGGCCGCCCCCCTGCCCCCGGCGCGTCCAGCCGACACCCGGCACTTCTTTGCGGAGGCCGCCGAGGCGGAGGTATGGCTCCGACGATCACCAAGATCGAGAGCGTCGAGTTCGCCTACGAGATCCCCGAGATGGGGACCGACCAGCACGGGTTCAACCTCGTCTACGAGCCCGGCGGCAGCGTCGAGCGCAAACTGTTCGCCGTCACCGTCCACACCGACGAGGGGATCACCGGCGAGTACGTCGGCGGCAACTCCCCCGGCGCCGCCCAGATCAACACCTTCGCCGACTACCTGGTCGGCAAGAACCCTCTCGAACGGGAGAAACACTGGTCGGAGATCAAGCGGGCGCTCCGCAAGTACGACCGCATGGGGATCGGCCCGGTCGACATCGCGCTGTGGGACTTCGCCGGCAAGTACCACGACGCGCCGATCCACGAGCTGCTCGGCACCTACCGCGAACGGCTCCCTGCCTACGCCTCGACGTACCACGGCGACGAGAACGGCGGCCTCGAAACCCCGGAGGACTTCGCCGACTTCGCCGCCGAGTGTCGCGACATGGGCTACCCCGGCTTCAAGATCCACGGCTGGGGCGGCAGCGACGGCTCCCGGGACCTGGAGCGGGAACTCGACGCCGTCCACGCCGTCGGCGAGCGCGTCGGCGACGAGATGGACCTGATGCACGACCCCGCCTGCGAGCTTGAGACGCTGGCCGACGCCGTTAAGCTCGGCCGCGCGCTCGACGAACAGGACTTCTTCTGGTACGAGGACCCCTACCGCGACGGCGGGATCTCCCAGCACGCCCACCGCAAGCTCCGCCAGCAGCTCGACACCCCGATCCTCCAGACCGAGCACGTCCGCGGGCTGGAGCCCTTTACCGACTTCATCGACGCCGAGGCGACCGACTTCGTCCGCGCCGACCCCGAGTACGACGGCGGGATCACCGGCGCCATCAAGCGCGCCCGCGTCGCCGAGGGCCACGGGCTGGACGTGGAGTTCCACGCGCCCGGCCCGGCGCAGCGACACTGCATGGCCGCCGTCCGCAACTCCAACTACTACGAGATGGCGCTGGTCCACCCCGACGCGCCCAACACCACCCCGCCGGTCTACGCCGGCGACTACGAGGACCAGCTCGAATCGGTCGACGACGAGGGGACTGTCCCCGTCCCCGACGGCCCCGGCCTCGGCGTCGAGTACGACTGGGACTACATCGAGGCCAACGCGACCGGCAGCGTCCACGTCTACGAGTGATAGGTTCGCACCCACTGACGAAACGGCGGTGCTACTGGTGACGGAGCGGCTCAGACCTGGTCCAGTAGTTCGCCGGGACTAACCGCCCCGTTGTCGAGCAACTCCCCGTCGAACGTGACGAGCGTAGCGTCGATGTCCTCGGCGAGCGCGAGCAGGACACAGTCCATCGTATAGAGAAGTGACTCCCGTTGCATACCGTACGCGGTGATCTGGTCGCTGATCTCCGGTGCGTAGATGTCGACCTCCTCGTAGATGTCCTCCAGCACGGCTTCGACCTCCTCCTGTTCAGTCCGCTTTTTCTTCGTCAGCACCGACCGGATCTCCATCAGGTTCAGAATCGACGTGCAGAACTCGAAGTCCTGATTGAGTAGTTCCGTCGCAACGTCACCCCGGGACGGCTCGTCCGTCACGCTGGCGACGAAGACGTTCGAATCGACGAGAACGGTCATCCCCGCTCTCGTTCCTCGCGGACTGCGGCGACCGAGTCGATATCGACGTCCGACAGACGCCCGGACAGCAAGTCGCCCAGTTCCGGCCGTTCTTCGTGCCCCTCGCCGGACTCCCGGTCGTCGGGCGGGTCGGACGGGTACGACGAATTGATGGAGCTACCCATACTCCGAGTTGACAGTTGCAGGGTCAAAACAGTTCCTCCGCCGAACGAACCCAGGACGTGACGCGCCGTGGAGTGCCGTCGTTTCGTGTCGGGGGAATTTCGCCCTCGGCGTCGACGACTGGGACTACATCGAGGCCAACGCGACCGGCAGCGTCCACGTCTACGAGTAATCCGGCGGGTCGCTAGCCCGGCTGTGGTCGATCGCCGGTCGGCCGTCTGATCTCGACGGGGAACGAACACTCCGTCGTCCGGTCGAACATCTCGACGGAGACGTTCACACGCTCGGGCAGGCTGTGGCGGAGCGCCCGGCGGGTGGGGCCGGTCAGCGGTACGTCGCGGACGACGACCCGGTCGAAACCGCCCGTAAACCGGACGCCGCTGTCGCCGGTGGTGAACCGGGTGTCGAGAGTCCCCCGGAGCCGGTCGGTCGCCGCGTCCTTGCCGTACCAGCAGGCGTACTCCCCGAACGGTTCGAACGCCCGCTCGCTGCCGCTGCCCGACACCCAGAAGCGGACCGTGTCGTTCTCCGGGTAGTAGTGGGCGGGGCCGTAGTCGTCGGGCGCGTGGTCGATCGCCAGGGTGTCGTCGACCGGCTGGACGGTCGTCGGCCAGAACCCGACCAGGACGAACCCGACGACCACGAGCGGCACGGCGACCGCACCGCCCTTCGCGAGCGCGCGGAGCACGCTCGGAGCGTCCGGCCGGACCGACAAATGCTTTCCCCGTCCCGGCATCGACCGGCTCCGCATCCGGCGGCCGTGTCCCCGCCTGCCCCGCCGAAGCCACTAAGCCGCCGTCGCCCCGAGCGTCGCCATGCGCCTGTTCTGGCACCGGCGGGATCCCCGCGTCCGGGACAACCGCGGGCTGGCGACCGCCGCGGCGGACGGCCCGGTCGTCCCCGTATTCGTCCGTGACACCGACCTCCTCGACCGCCTGGGCGACCGCCAGCGCGCGTTCTTCCTGCGCGGCGTCGACCGACTGCGCGAGGCCTACCGCGAACGGGGGAGCGACCTCCTGATCCGGACCGGGAGACCGGGCGAGGTCCTGCCCGAGCTGGCCGCCGAGTTCGACGCTGACGGTCTCGTCTACAACGAGCACTACCGCCCCGAGCGTCGTGACCGGCAGGAGGCCGTCGAGGCGGCCTGTGCCGAACCGGGGGTCGACACCGCCAGCGAACCCGACCTCGTGCTCGTCGACCCCGCCCGGCTCGACGAGCGGTACCCGACCCACAGCCAGTTCCACGACGACTGGGAGCAGGTATCCAAACCCGCGCCGGCGCCGGCGCCCGAACCGGACGACCTGGCCGACGTGGGCGGCCGCGAGACGGTCCCCGTCCCCGACGCGGACATCGACCTCCCGGAGGCGGGGTACGGGGCCGCACGCGAGGGGTACGACGACTTCCTCGACGGGGGGATCCGGAGTTACGGCGACACCCGCGACGACCTCTCGCTCGCCGTCGAGGCGCCGGCGCAAGCGGTTTCCCGGCTGTCCCCGTACGTCGCCGCCGGGATGATCGGGATCCGCGAGGTGTGGCGGGACGCGACAGAAGTCCACGACGCCGTCTCGGGGGACGAACGGCGAAACGCGGAGAAGTACCGCTACGAGCTGTCCTGGCGCGAGCAGAACTACCACCTGCTGTACTACAACCCCGACCTGCCGACGGCGAACTACGAGCCGTTCCCGAACGGGATCGAGTGGCGGAACGACCGCGAGGATTTCGAGGCGTGGAAGCACGGCGAGACGGGGTATCCGCTGGTCGACGCGGGGATGCGCCAGCTCCGCGAGGAGGGGTATATCCACAATCGGCCGCGCCAGGTCGTCGCCTCGTTCCTGACGAAACACCTGCTGGTCGACTGGCGGCGGGGGCGGCGCCACTTCGCCGAGCAGCTGGTCGACCACGACCCCGCCTCGAACGCGGGCAACTGGCAGTGGATCGCCTCGACGGGCACCGACTCCGTGGACGTGCGTATCTTCGACCCCGTCGCGCAGGCGAGCAAGTACGACGACGACGCGCGGTTCGTGAAGGCCTACGTCCCGGAACTGCGGGACGTGCCGGCCGGGAAGGTGGTCGACTGGCCGACCCTCTCGCCCGACGAGCGCGAGCGGCTGGCGCCCGACTACCCCGACCCGATCGTCGACCGGACGGCGGCCTACGAGCGGGCCCAGCGGGTCTACGAGCGGGCGCTGGGGAAGCGATGACCGACGGCGCCGACTCGGCGCTGGCCGGGGCAGATCCCGAGGATCGCGTCTGCGTCGTGGCGACGCGGCCGGCGACGTTCGAGCGCTGCCGCGAGGGGTTCTACCCGTCCCCGGCGTCGTACGACCGGACCGACGAGCCGTTCGAGTACGTGGCGTTCTACCGCACGGCACCCGTCTCTGCGGTCACGCACGTCGCCCGGGTGACCGACCGGGTCGAGCAACGCCGGGGCGAACACGGCCCCCTCTCCGAGCGCGACTGGCGGGCGACCATCGACCCGTTCGTCGACACCGACGCCGCCGTCGTCTTCGAACTCGGGGAACTCGAACCGCTCGCCGAGCCGGTCGAGAACGACCTCTCGGGGCTGCGCGGCGCCTGGTACTGCACGGTCGCGGACCTGGCTGGCGCGACCGCCCTGTCCGACCTGACCGACCGCGACGGTTCGGGCTGACGGATCGCCGGAGGACGACCGCGGGGACGGGTCGCCGGGAAGCAGCCACGGCGACGAACCGCCCGGGAAGAGGCCGCGGCGACGGAGCGGCGGGCAAACACCAAGACCCCTCCGCGCCATGCGGGCGACATGGCACCCTACCGCGCGGGCATCGTCGGGGCCGGCGGCATCGCCGGGCTCGGCATCCTCGGGATGCACGACGAGGACGACATCGGCGAGAAGAAGTTCACGGCCAGCCACGCCGGCGGCTACGCGGCGACCGATGACGTCGAACTCGTCGCGGTCGCCGACGTGGACGAGGACAAGCTCGACCGCTTCGGCGACGCCTGGGAGATCCCGCCCGGGCGCCGCTACGTCGGCCACGAGGCCATGCTCGACGCCGAGGATCTCGACGCCGTCTCCGTGTGTACGCCCTCCTTCCTCCACCGCGACCACGTCGTCGATGCGGCCCGGTCGCCCGCCGACCCGGACGTGGTCTGGTGCGAGAAGCCTATCGCCGCCTCCGTCACGGGCGCCGAGGAGATGGTCGAGGTCTGCGAGGAGACCGACACCGAGCTGCTCGTCAATCACTCGTTCCGGTTCACCGAGAAACAGGAGCGGCTGCGCGAACTCGTGCGCGAGGACGACCTGCTCGGGGACGTACACGCCGTGTCGATGCAGTTCCGGATGGAGCTGCTCCGGAACTCGACGCACCTGCTGGACATGCTCGTCTCGTTTCTCGACGCCCGGGCAGAGCGCGTCTCGGGGTACATCACCGGCGAGAACGAGGCCGTCGACACGCTGGAAGCGGAGGAAGCGGTCGACGACGCCGGCGGCGGCGGGTTCGTCGTACTGGACGACGGTACGTTCGCGACCGTCGACTGCACGATCCCGCGGGCGGACTCCTCGATGACGATGCAGTTCGTCGGCACGGAGGGGAAACTCTACCTGAACAACGACGACGGCGAGTGGCGCTACTGGCGGCTCGAAGACGGCGACCACGTCGAGGAGGACCTCGCCGAGTACGGCATCGAGGGGGCCTGGACGTGGGACGACGACTACCAGCGGGCGTTCCCGAACGCCGCCCGCCACGTCGAGGAACTGCTGGACGGGACCGCCGAGAACCGCTCGACCGGCCGCGAGGCGACCCGGTCGCTGGAGATCATCGTCGGGTTCTACCTCTCGCACTACACGGGAGGACAGGTGTCGATCCCGCTGGACCGCCCGCTGCGGGACGCCGAGATCACCTCCTGGTGAAGCGGACGGGTCACCGCCGCCCGCGCGCGCACCGCCGGCCGCCAGACGCACGATTCAAGACCGTTCGCCCGAACGGAGGGGCATGGAGCGCGAACACAGGGCGTTTCTGGAGGATCTGCTCTCGACGGCGAGCCCGTCCGGCTACGAGGTGCCGGGCCAGCGGGTCTGGGTCGACTACGTCGAAGGGTTCGCCGACGACGTGCGCGTCGACGAGTACGGCAACGCGGTCGCCGTCCACGAGGGCGAGGCGGACACCGACGCGTCGATCGCCTTCGCGGGCCACGGCGACGAGATAGGGTTCGTCGTCCGCGAGGTCACCGACGACGGCTTCCTGACCATCGGCCGCGTCGGCGGCTCGGACAAGACGGTCACGCAGGGCCAGCACGTCACCGTCCACACCGACGACGGGCCCGTCGCGGGCGTCGTCGGGCAGACGGCGATCCACCTGCGCGACGCGGACGACGACGAGGCGCCGGACATCGCCGAGCAGCACGTCGACATCGGCGTCGACGAGAGCGAGGACGCCGAGGCGCTCGTCGAGGTGGGCGACCCGGTCACCTTCGCACAGCGCGTCCGGGAGCTCGAAGACGGCCGGCTGACCGCCCGCGGGATGGACAACCGCGTGGGGATCTGGGCGGCCGCCGAGGGGCTGCGCCGGGCGGTCGAGGCGGGCGCCGACGCGACGGTCTACGCCGTCAGCACCGTCCAGGAGGAGGTCGGGCTGCAGGGCGCGGAGATGGTCGGGTTCGACCTGGACCCCGACGCGGTGGTCGCCTGCGACGTGACCCACGCGACGGACTCGCCGGGCGTGCCGGGGAAGAAGTCGACCGGCGTCGAACTCGGCGAGGGCCCCGTGGTCGCCCGCGGGAGCGCGAACCACCCGGCGCTGGTCGGGACTGTGCGCGAGGTGGCCGACGAGCGGGGGATCGATGTCCAGCTCCAGGCGACCGGCTCGCGGACCGGCACCGACGCCGACGCCTTCTACACCGCCCGCGGCGGGACGCCGGCGCTGAGCCTCGGTCTGCCCAACCGCTACATGCACACGCCGGTCGAGGTGATCGACGCCGACGACCTCGACGCGATGGCCGACCTGCTGGGGGCCGTCGGTGTCACCGCCGAGTCGCACGCGCCGTTCGGCGTCGACATCTGATACGGGGTCGGACCACCAGCGGGGAGCGGGCCGGTCGTCGGGCGATTGGGCAAGCGGTACGTTTATGCACGCGACGGCAGGCAGTCAGGGTATGAGTGGACGACCGCTGGACGTGCTGGAGGCGTCGCTCGGCGAGGAGGTCACGGTTCGTCTGAAGGGCGGCGAGGAGTACGTCGGCGACCTCTCGGGGTACGACCAGCACATGAACCTGGTCCTCGAGGACGGCCAAGACACAACGATTATACGCGGCGACAACGTCGTCTCCATCAACCCATGACTGGCGCAGGAACCCCGAGTCAGGGAAAGAAGAACACGACGACACACGTCAAGTGTCGCCGCTGCGGCGAGAAATCGTACCACGTCAAGAACAAGGTCTGTGCGTCCTGCGGGTTCGGCGAGTCGGCCAAGCGACGGGACTACGCCTGGCAGGACAAAGCGGGCGAGTAAGGGATGCACGAGAAGTGCGGCGTTGTCGGCATCTCCACCGCCGGCCGTGACGTCGCCCGCCCCCTCTACTATTCGCTCTACGCCCTCCAGCACCGCGGCCAGGAGTCGGCCGGGATCGTCACCCACGACGGCTTCCAGCAGTACGAACACGTCGAGATGGGCCTCGTCGGCGACGTGTTCGACGAGGACGACCTCGACTCGCTGAACGGTTCGAACGGCATCGGCCACGTCCGCTACCCCACCTCGGGGTCGGTCAACAACTGCTGTGCCCAGCCCTTCTCGGTGTCGTTCAAGAGCGGGTCGCTCGGCCTCGCGCACAACGGCAACCTCATCAACACCGAGGAGATCCGCGAGGAACTCGCGGCGCTGGGCCACGCGTTCACCTCCGACGGCGACACCGAGGTCATCGCCCACGACCTCGCTCGCAACCTCCTCGAGGAGGACCTCGTCCGGGCGGTCAAGCGGACGATGTCCCGAATCCACGGTTCGTACTCGCTGACGATCACCCACGACGAGACCGTCCTCGGCGTGCGGGACCCGCAGGGCAACCGCCCGCTCTGTATCGGCGAACTCGACGACGGCTACGTCCTCGCCTCGGAGAGCGCGGCGATCGACACGCTGGACGGCGAGCTCGTCCGGGACGTGCGGCCGGGCGAGCTGGTCGTCCTCCACGACGACGGCAGCGGCTTCGACACCTACCAGCTCGTCGAGACCGAGCAGACCGCCCACTGCTTCTTCGAGCACGTCTACTTCGCGCGGCCGGACTCGGTCATCGACGACGAGCTCGTCTACGAGGTCCGCCGCGACCTGGGCCGGGCGCTGTGGGACGAGTCGGGCATCGAGACGGACGTGGTGATGCCCGTCCCCGACTCCGGCCGGGCGTTCGCGACGGGCTACGCCGACGCCGCGCCCGACGGCGTCGACTTCGCCGAGGGGCTGATGAAAAACCGGTACGTCGGCCGCACGTTCATCATGCCCACGCAGGACGAGCGCGAGCGGGCCGTCCGCCTGAAGCTCAACCCCATCCGGTCGACCGTCGAGGGCAAGTCCGTCACGGTCATCGACGACTCCATCGTCCGCGGGACGACCTCCTCGCAGCTGGTGGAGCTGCTCTACGAGGCCGGCGCCGAGGAGGTCCACGTCCGCATCGGCGCGCCGCCGATCATCGCCCCCTGTTACATGGGCATCGACATGGCGAGCCGCGACGAACTCATCGCCGCGGACCGGTCGGTCGAGGAGATCCGCGAGGAGATCCAGGCCGACTCGCTGTCGTACCTCTCGATCGAGGCGGTCGCCGACGCGCTGGGCAAGTCCGACTCGGATCTGTGCCTCGGGTGCGTCACGGGGGAGTACCCCTACGACATCGAGGGCGAACGGACGGACCGCGAGGTCCAGCGCCCCGCCGTCGGCCACTCCTCGGCCGACGACTGACCGGCCGGCCTGGACCGGCCCTTCTCGACCGGCCGTCGTTTCTCCGACCCCTCAGAGGTAACTGACCAGGTCGATCCCCACGTCGAAGTGGTCGAGAACGACGTACCCCAGGTAGATCCCGACGATGCCGAGGACGCCGGCCGCGTTCGGCGGGGCCGGGATCGGGACGTTCAGGAAGCGGAAGACGGCGCCCGTCAGAAAGCCGGTCAGCAGGGCGAGCCCCGCGGTGGTGGCCGAGACCATACCCGTCCTACAGCCAGTCGCCACTCAGGGGTTTCGGCACGGGCGCGACGCGGACGGCACTGCCGCTCGGGGGGTGACTCCCGCAGAAAGGTGGGGTGGGTGGGTGTGGGGGTGGGTGGGTGGGTTGGCACCGAACTGGTGCCGCACCTGAGTAGAGCCGGTGGTGGGTAATAAAGATTACTCTCGAATTATCGAATCTGAATTTGGTTGGTTCTCAAAATTATATTCTACGGTCGCGACGCGACGAACGCCGTACTGAACCGCTACTTCTCTCTCACTACACTCGGCTTCCGGTATCAATTCTGTAAACGAGGGAGCAACCTATTTGCGCGAACCGGCCGACGATCCGGCAATGAGACCCGAGAGGCTGTACGACGGCGGGCGGGCGGCGACGGGGGGCGGCCGCCGATGACGGTGGAGTCGGAGAGACCAGCGGCGTCCGCCGGGGCCGACGACCCGTCGGTGCTGGTCGTCGACGACAACCGGGCTGTCGCGGACACCTACGCGTCCTTCCTCGCCGACGAGTACGCGGTCGAGGCGGTCTACAGCGGGGAGGCTGCGCTGTCGACGCTCGACCCCGGGGTCGAGGTGGTCCTGCTCGACCGGCGGATGCCCGGGCTGTCGGGCGACGAAGTGCTCGCCCGGATCGAGGAGCTGGCGCTGGACCCCAGGGTCGTGATGGTGACCGCGGTCGACCCGGCGGTCGACATCGTCGACCTGCCGTTCGACGAGTACGTCGTCAAGCCGGTCGGCCGGCCGGAGCTGGTCGCCGTCGTCGACGAGATGTGCCGGCGGGCGACCTACGACGACCGGTTCCGGCGGTTCCTCGCGCTCGCCTCGAAGAAGGCGACGCTGGAGGCGAACGCCGACGCCGACGAACTCGCGGACAGCGAGGCCTACCGCCGTATCGAGGAACGGCTCGCCGACCAGCGGGCGTCGCTCGGAATCGAGACCGAGCGGCTGGAGAGCGTCGTGGCCGGCGATGAACCCGACATCGTCGACACGGGCGGACCCGAGCCGGTCGGGACCCGGTGACCGGGGGCGGAGCGACCGACCGGAGTGACCGATGGCTCCCTCGACCGGACGGCCGACGGCGTCGTCGAATCCCGTCGACTCCGGTACGCTTACGGCGCGTGCTCCGTAGCGGACTGGTAATGGAGGGGATCCTGTGGTACGTGCTCACCGGGACGCGCGGCGGGCGCAACCGCATCAGGATCCTCCAGGCGGTCGACGAGCGACCGCGCAACGCCAACCAGCTGGCCGAGGACCTCGAACTGGACTACAAGACGGTCAGACACCACCTGGACGTGCTGGTGGACAACGACATCGTCGACAAGAGCGGCGACGACTACGGGGCGGTCTACCTGCCGAGCGACCGCGTGCGGGCCAACTGGGAGACGGTCGAGGAGATCTTCGAACGGGTCGAGTGAGTATGGTCGAAATTGGGAACACGTATATTCGACGGCGCGAACAACGGAGGAACGGATGAGTCTCTGGCTCGACGCCGCGAGCGCGGCCGCGACCCTGAACGTGGTCCTGCTGACCGCGCTCGTCGGCATCTGGGCCCGCAACTACCTGGAGTTCCGGTCGAAACACCCGCTGGGCCTGCTCGTCTTCGGGCTCCTGTTGCTCGCCGAGAACTGCCTGTCGGTGTACTACTACGTGATCGACCCGGAGGTGGCGGCACTGCTGCGCTCGGCCGCCCCCGTCGCCGGCCGCGCGATGACGTTCGTCCAGATCCTCGAACTCGCCGCCATCGTCTTCCTCGCCTGGGTCACCTGGGACTGACGCCCGACTCCGGCGGCCGCCGCCTCTCTCGACCACGCCGCCCCGACGCCACCTTTCTCGCCCGCGAGCCGAGCCGGAGTCCGAACGAAATTGGGTGACTCCCGGGCGAGGGTCCGGTGACACGTCGGACAACCTTCACGTCGCTCGTTTCCCCCGACACTAGCGATGACGCGCAAGACACGTCGCGACCTGCTCGCAGCGCTCGGCGCATCGGCCGCGGTCGGCCTCGCCGGCTGTGGATCCGACGGCGGATCCACCGACACCGAAGCCGACGACGGCGCCGACGAGACGGACGCCATGGACGGGGGGATGGACACCGAAACCGACGCGATGGACGGCGGGATGGACACGGAGACGGAGACCGACGCCGGGACGGACGGGACCGCGAACGTCCGCGTCGCCCACTTCTCGCCGGACGCGCCGAACGTGAACGTCACGGTCAACGGCGACGAGGTTCTCGCCGACGTGGCCTTCAGCGCCGTCAGCGACTACCTCGAACTCCCCGCCGGTACCCACACGGTCGCCCTCGCCGCCGCCGATGGGTCCGGTGAACCCTTCGAGACCGACGTGACCGTCGAAGCCGACACCGACTACACGCTCGCGGCGCTGGGCGAGTTCTACGGCGACACGGAGTTCCGGGTTCAGGCGTTCGTCGACGACAACAGTCCGCCCGACTCCGACACGGCCCGGGTCCGCCTCGTCCACGCCTCGCCCGACGCCCCGGCCGTCGACGTGACCGCCGCCGGCGGCGACACCGTCCTGTTCGACGGCGTCCCGTTCGGCGAGGCCGGCTACGTCGAGGTCCCGGCCGGCACCTACACGCTCGGGGTCCGCGGCGACACCGAGAGCAACGACGGCGACGTGGTCGCCGAGTTCACCGTCGAACTGACCGGCGGCACCGTCTACACGGGCTTCGCGGGCGGGTACCTCATGCCGGGCGACAGTCCCGCGGACGAACCGTTCGACCTCACGCTGGCCGTCGATGCCGGCGAAGGCGGCGGCGGTCTGGTCGAGACCGGCTCGGTCCGCGTCGCACACATGTCGCCGGACGCGCCGAACGTGGACGTGTACGTCGACGACAGCGAGGTGCTCTCGGACGTGCCCTTCGGCGCCGTCAGCGACTACCTCTCGGTGCCGGCCGGCGAGCGCACCGTCACGATCACCGCCGCGGACGACGCCGAGACCGTCGCCTTCGAGGGGCCGGTCACCGTCGGCGCCGGCGACTACACGATCGTCGCCGCCGGCGAACTGACGGGCGAGGACACGGAGTTCCAGCCGCTGGTCCTCGAGGACGACAACAGCGACCCCGGCGGCGACTCCGCGCGGCTGCGGGTCGTCCACGGCTCGCCCGACGCGCCCGCGGTCGACGTGACCGCCGCCGGGGGGGACGTGGTGCTGTTCGACGGCGTCGCGTTCGGCGAGTCCGGCTACACGACCGTCGAGGCCAACGACTACACCGTCCAGATCCGCGGCGACACCGAGGGCAACGACGGCGACGTGGTCGCCGACTACGACGTGTCGCTGAACGGCGGGACGGCCTACACCGCCTTCGCCCAGGGGTACCTGACGCCGGACGACGAACCCGTCGACGAGAGTTTCGATCTCAACGTCGTCCAGGACGCGAGCTACTGACCGCTCGCCGGACCGCCCGGCCGCTCCCCGCGCCCGCGACCGAACCGCTTCGGCCCGCCCCGCTTCGGAACCGCAAGTTCGGACCGCCGCGTGGTTCGCTTCTCCAACGGAAATCGGGTTGAACGATGCGCCCGTCGGTCCGACGTGAGATGACGACAGGACGCGACGGCGGGGTGGCGGCGGGATGAACCGCAACGACCGGGCGATCACCGGCTTCGCGATGGCCGGGCACGGGCTGGTCCACACCTACGAGCTGGCGGTGCCGATCCTGGTGACCGTCTGGCTCGTCGAGTTCCCCGTCACCTCGGCCACGCTCGGGAGCGTCGTCGCGGTCGGCTACGGGCTGTTCGGCGTCGGCGCCCTGCCGGCGGGCCTGCTCGTCGACCGCTTCGGGTCGCGGGCGCTCGTCGTCGGCTGCACGTTCGGGATGGGACTGTCCTTCCTGCTGCTGGGCGCCCTGCCCGGCGTCGCGGGCATCGCCGTCGCGCTCGCGCTGTGGGGCGTGGCGGCCAGCGTCTACCACCCCGCCGGGCTGACGCTCATCAGCAAGGGGGTCGAGGAGCGGGGCGCCGCGTTCGCCTACCACGGCATGGCGGGCAACGCCGGCATCGTCGCCGGCCCGTTCCTCACCGCCGTCCTCCTCGTGGTCGCGGACTGGCGGGTTGCGGTCGCGGCGCTCGCGGTCCCGGCGTTCGCGGCGACCGCCGTCGGCCTCCGCGTGGAGTTCGACGAGACCGCGGCGGTCGGAACCGGGGAGGCGGCCGCCGACGGCGGCGACGCCCCCGAGACGGACATCGGGTCGCTCGGGGAGTTCGTCTCGGCCTCGCGGGCGGTGTTCACCGCCGGCTTCCTGACCGTCTTCGCCCTGGTGATGTTCAACGGGCTGTACTACCGCGGGATGCTGACGTTCCTCCCCGGCCTGCTGAGCGACTTCCTCGAACCGCTGGTCGGGACCGGCGGCCTCGCCGTCGGGCCGCTCTCGGAGGGCCCCGCCGCCCGCGAGTTCGACCGCTCGCGGTACCTCTACGCCGGCCTGCTCGCCGTCGGCATCGGCGGCCAGTACGTCGGCGGCCGGCTCACCGACGCCGTCGAGCCCGAGCGAGCGCTGGTGGTCGCGCTGGGTTCGCTGGTCGCCATCGCGCTGCTGTTCGTCCCCGCGTCGGCGTCGCTCCCGGCGCTGCTGGCCGTCAGCGCCGCGCTCGGGTTCGTCCTGTTCGGGATGCAGCCGATCACCCAGGCGACCATCGCGAAGTACTCCCCGCCGGAACGCCGCGGGCTCTCGTTCGGCTACACCTACCTCGCCATCTTCGGGGTCGGCGCGCTCGGCGCCTCCGTCACCGGCGCGGTGCTCACCTACGGCTCGCCGCGGCTGCTGTTCGTGGTGCTGGCCGGCTTCGCGGCGGCCGCTCTCGCGCTCGCTGCCTCGCTGGTCGTCCGCGACCGGTGACCCGACCGAGCCCCCACTTGAGGGCCGTCGCTGGTCGATGTAGCTTCGATAGGAAGTTTGCGTGGGTGCAGTCCCTGAGGGACGCACCTGCACTCTCGTCCGCCGTGGGCGGACTGGCAGTGCGTGGGACCGGATTTGAACCGGCGGACCCCTACGGGACAGCGCCCTCAACGCTGCGCCGTTGGCCTGGCTTGGCTACCCACGCACTCGTCGGCTCTTGCGGTTTTCCGCATCTGTCCATTCCCGAGGGGCATTAAAATCACTGTCGGTTTCGCCGCTCGGTGGGGGTCGACCCCACGCCGTCCGGGGAACCCGGCGGGGCGGCGGGCGGAGCCAGCGGCGCCCGTCGACGGGCGTCGACCGAGTGTCAGGTCATCCGGACGAGAGAAAACGGGCCATTCAAATAGGGGGGCTCCACTACCCCCAGCATGGCCAAGTACTCGACCGGTGGCGCCGGCTCCAGCGCCAGCGACAGCTGCGAACTCTGCGGGGCGGAGAACGTGGACCTGCAGACCGCGAGCGTCGCCGGGGCGACGCTCAGCGTCTGTTCGGAGTGCGCCCAGCACGACGAGACGCCGGGCGGGGGGTCAGACGACGGGGGTTCGAGTCGCGACGAGCGCGACCGGAAGCGGCAGGCGGCACAGAACGCGGCGCGCATGCAGGACGCCGCCAGCGCCGACGCCGGCCACTGGGAGGACGGCGCCGACTACGACGACGACCAGCTCCCCTACCTCGTCAGCGACTACGGCGACGTGCTCGTCGAGGCCCGCCAGGACGCCGGCCTCCAGACCGAGGAGCTCGCCGAGGCCGTCGACGCCGACGAGTCCGACGTGCTCGCCGTCGAGCAGGGCCGGGCGACCCAGGCCAACGTCGGCGGGTCGCTCATCGCCGCCCTCGAAGGCGAGCTGGACGTGCAGCTGGTCGACTCGGAGTGACAGTCGGGGAGCGGGTGTTTTCAGAGCGAGAAACAGCTCGAACGACATAAGTAGTTGACGTGTGTCGTGGCGTCCAGCAGGGGGAGTGGCATGTTCACGACCGGCGGTGACAGCGGGGGTTCGGGCGTCTCGACACCGGTCGGTGTGACGATCATGGTCGCCATCGTCGTCCTGCTGGCGACGCTGGTCACCGTGATGACGACCGACCTGGCCCGCTCGACGCAGGACAGCGCCCAGGTCCACGGGGTCGGGACCTTCGACGTCGAGTTCCAGGAGAGCGGCAACGACTCGCTGCGGATCGCGCCCGACGCGCTCCGCAACGAGGACACGACGTACATCCTCGAGGTCAACGACAATCGCATCCACCGCTGGCGGGGCCACGAGCCGCTGGAGTTCACCTGTCTGTACCCCGGCGACCACGTCGAGATCGTCTCGAAGGAGGGCGAGACGACCTATCCCGTCCAGGAGTACACCGTCGAGCGGGCCCTCTCCTGCGAGCGGATCCGGCCGCTCCCCGAGAAGTTCGAGTACGCGTACATCGACAACCGGACGACCTCGGAGAAGGTACGCGTCCAGCCCGACTTCACCTTCGGCATCGAGATCGACCCCGACGGGACGGGGCCGGACCGAACCCTCGGGAACGACGTCCACAAGCAGAACATCGGGACGATCCCGGTGACCAACCAGTGGCACTACATCCGCAAGTACGACAAGCCGATCGAGGGGATGTCGCCGCCGGTCTGGGTCATCGTGATGACCGACAACGTCCACTGGAAGTCCGTCGGCGGCGGCCTCAACTGGACCGACGACCCGACCGGGGCCCCGGGGAGCGACGCCTACTCCATCAGTAACACGGGGAGCGGCAACGACCTGGTGCTCGACCCCTCCGGGAGCGAGCCGACCAACGACATCTACATGCTGTTCAAGCCGGGCTGTTCCGGCAGCACGCTCAAGATCATCGACGTCGACGCCGGCTACCACAACCGGATCTACGTCAACGGTCAGGTGGCCGTCCCGGACACCTACACCTACAGCAGGGACAACCCCAGCCGGACCGACCCGCCCGTGGAACTGAGCGCGCCCGCCGTCAACTGTCCGGCCAGCCCCTGACCGCCGAGCCGGCGTCCGAACGGCCGCGCAATTTTTGCCGGCGCTGACCCAAGAGCGCCCCATGGAGTTGACACCCACGCAGGCGGCGGTCCGCGAGGCGGTCCGCGAGTTCGCCGAGGCGGAGATCCGACCGGTCGCCGCCGAGGCCGACCGCGAGAGCGTCTTCCCGGAGGACGTGTGGGACGGGCTGGCCGATCTGGACCTGACGGGGCTGACCGTTCCCGACTCGTACGGCGGGTTCGACGCCGACCGGCTGACCTACGCGGTCGTCAACGAGGAAGTCGCCCACGGGTCGCTCGCCGTCGCGACGGCGCTGTCGGTCCACTGTCTCGCCACGTCCTGCATCGCGGAGTTCGGCGACGAGTCGGTCCGCGAGGAGTGGCTCCCGGAGATGGTCGACGGCCGGCCGGTCGGCGCGTTCGCGCTCTCGGAACCGGAGGCCGGCTCGAACCCCGCGGAGATGTCGACGACCGCCCGCGCGGTCGACGGGGGCGACGCGTACGTCATCGACGGGGAGAAGCAGTGGATCACCAACGGCGAGCGCGCCGGCGTCTACGTCGTCTTCGCGAAGACCGACCCGACGGACCCCGACTCGGTGACGCAGTTCCTGGTCCCGGCCGACGCCGACGGGCTGGAGGTCGGGAAGAAGGAGGACAAGCTCGGCCTGCGGGCGAGCGACACGACGAGTCTGGTCTTCGACGGGGTGGCGGTGCCGGCGCGCTACCGGCTGACCGAGCCCGGGCGCGGGCTGGCCGCGGCGTTCTCCATCCTGACCGGCGGGCGGATCGGCATCGCGGCCCAGTCGGTCGGGCTCGCCCAGGCGGCGCTGGACGAGGCCGTCGCCTACGCCCGGGACCGCGAGCAGTTCGACCGACCGATCGCCGACATCCAGTCGATCCGGCACAAGCTGGCGGACATGGAGACGGACGTGCGCGCGGCGCGGGCGCTGACCCACGAGGCCGCGGCCGCCCAGGACCGCGGGGAGAGCGCCCGCACGGCCGCGAGCGTGGCGAAGTACTTCGCCAGCGAGGCGGCGGTCGACGTGACCGGCGAGGCCGTCCAGATCCACGGCGGCTACGGCTACACGTCGGAGTTCCCGGTCGAGCGGTTCTACCGGGACGCGAAGGTCACCACCATCTACGAGGGGACCAGCCAGATCCAGAAGAACATCGTCGCGCGGGTCCTCCTGGAGTGAACGGCGGTCGACACCGCGGCCGGCGGGCCGGACCGACGTTGCGGGGCCGCTCGGGCGCTGCGGCGGGGTCGGTCGTCCGCCACCGGCGGGGTCGTCGCCGGTCGACACGCATTTGCTGGCTCGATCCCTACCCCGACGCGTGACGGAGTACGACGCCATCGTCTACGACCTGGACGGGACGCTCGTCCGCCTCGACGTCGACTGGGGGGAAGTCGCGGAGCGGTGCGCCGCGGTGTTGCGGGCCCGCGGCCACGACGTGTCGGGCGCGGACATCTGGGAGATGCGCGAGGTCGCTGCGGCCAACGGCCTGCTCGACCGCGTCGACGAGGCCATCGCGGAGTTCGAGCGCGACGGCGCGCGGAGCGCCCGCCGGCTCGCGCTCGCCGACGAGCTGCCCCACTCGGTGCCGGTGGGCGTCTGTTCGCTCAACTGCGAGGCGGCCTGCCGAATCGCCCTGGAGTTGCACGGCATCGACGGGTACGTCGACGCGGTGGTGGGCCGGGACTCCCACGAGACGGTCAAGCCCGACCCCGAGCCGCTCGTCCACGCCGCCGACCTGCTCGGCGCGGAACCGTCCTCGGCGCTATTCGTGGGGGATTCGGACTCCGACCGGGAGGCCGCCGCGGCCGCCGGGCTGGACTTCCAGTGGGTCGACGAGCGGGTCTGAGCCGGCCGGCTGGCCGAACGGCTGGCTCGCCGGCCGACCGTCCCGCCGCGGTCAGGCGTTGACCCGGCGCTCGTAGGCGTAGACGGAGAGGGCGGTGACGATCCAGACGACGGCGCCGACGCGGACGGCGAACAGCGCGCGTTCGGTCCACGTCGTCAGTTCGACCGTCAGCGAGAGCGCGGCCACGAGCGGCGCTCCCGCGACGATCGTGGCGACGAAGGTGAGCTGCATGACCCGGCCGTAGTCGACGCCGTCCGGGTCGGTCCGCTCGACGCGCGCTGGCACACCCGACCCTTCCGCCGACGGCGCCTTGAGTCCCCCGTTTTCGCCCCGGGGCGACGCGGATCGGCGCGGATCGGCGCGCTGGCGCCCGACGCTCCCGTTCAGTCGTCGAGCGAGTCGAGGAACCGACCGACCGCGCGGTTGAACGCCGCCGGCCGCTCGGCCATCGCGAGGTGTGCCGCGTCGGGGATCTCGGCGTATTCGCACTCCGGGAGTTCGTCGGCGAGGAACTCGTGGTAGGCGGGCGGGGTCAGCGAGTCGTGCTCGCCGACGACCGCCAGCGCGGGGGCGTCGACCTCGTCGAGCCGGTCGCGAACGTCGAAGGTGTGACAGGTCAGGAAGTCCCTGCGGGTGACGGCCTGCCCGGTGGCCCGCAGTTGGGACTTCGAGCGGTCAAGCGCCCGTTCATCGGCGTCGTGGAACAGCCGGTCGTCGTCGTGGAGGAAGTCGACGGCGCGGTCGAAGTCGTCGGCGAGCCACGCCCGGAGGTCCTCGGCGACGGCGAGCTTCGCGCCCGTGCCGGCCAGCACGAGCGCGGCCGGGTCGAAATCCGTGTCCAGCGCGACGCGGAGGACGACCGCGCCGCCGAGGGAGTTCCCGACGAGGGCGTCCGCGCCGGTCGCCTCGGCGACAGCGATTACGTCCCGTGCGTACGCGTCGAGGGTCTCCGGGCCGGGGTCGGTGGCTACGTCTTCAGAATCGCCGTGGCCGCTCAGGTCGAGCGCGGCCGCCGGGCGGGCGGGGCCGTCGGGGCCGTACTGGGCGGCCCACAGCCGGTGGGTCGCGCCGCTGCCGTGGACGTACAGGACTTCGGCGCTCCTCCCCGATCCCGTCGTCGACTGGGACTCGGCCGTCGTGTCGGCGTCGGGATCGCCGCCAGCTAATCGGTAGGCCGTCTCCCGGCCGTCGTGGCGAACGGTCTCCATGCCGTCCCGTTCGACCGCCCCGACCAAAGCCGTCGGGGCCGGCCGTCGGACGGCCCGGGGCGCGACCCCTCGGCCGGGTGTCAGTGTGAACCGCAATTCTACCGCTCGTGCGAATGGCCCCCACGTGCGGGGTGGTTTAGCGATAGATTTAAGTACTTATCGCGCTAACTCTGAGTTAGTATGACCGGAACCCAACAGCTGGCCGACGACGTCGGTCTGCGTCGGTACGAGTACGGCGACGACGAGACGGTGCTGGCGGCGGACCTCGGTCCCGGTCGGGACGCGTCCGTGGACGTGCTCGACGAGACCGTCATCGTCGTCGTCGACGGCGAGCAGTACGACCTGGAGCTTTCGGGTGACGCGCGAGCGTTTATCCGCAACGGCGTTCTCACTATCGAGGTGAACGCATGAGACTCACCGTCAAGCCCCTCAAGCAGAAGGACGCGGGCCGCGGCCTCGCCGCCATCGACCGCGCGGCGATGTCCGAGCTCGACCTCGAGAACGGCGACTACATCGTCATCGAGGGCGGCGACGGCTCCCGCGCGGTCGCGCGGGTCTGGCCGGGCTACCCCGAGGACGAGGGCCGCGGCGTCATCCGCATCGACGGCCGCCTCCGCCAGGAGGCCGACGTGGGCATCGACGACACCGTCGACGTCGAGAAGGCCGACGTGAACCCGGCCAGCCGGGTCAGCGTCGCGCTCCCGCAGAACCTCCGGGTCCGCGGCAACGTCGGCCCGATGATCCGCAACAACCTCAGCGGTCAGGCCGTCACCGAGGGCCAGACCGTGCCCGTCAGCTTCGGGCTCGGCCCGCTCTCGTCGATGAGCGGCCAGAAGATCCCGCTGAAGATCGCCGGCACCGAACCGTCCGGGACCGTCGTCGTGACGGACTCGACGGAGGTCGACGTGGCCGAGAAGCCCGCCGAGCAGATCACCGGCGGCGCCCCCGGCACCCCCGAGGGCGGCGCCCCCGACATCACCTACGAGGACATCGGCGGCCTCGACGACGAGCTCGAGCAGGTCCGCGAGATGATCGAGCTGCCGATGCGCCACCCCGAGCTGTTCGAGACGCTCGGCATCGAGCCGCCGAAGGGCGTGCTGCTGCACGGCCCGCCCGGCACCGGCAAGACGCTGATGGCCAAGGCCGTCGCCAACGAGATCGACGCGTACTTCACCGACATCTCCGGGCCGGAGATCATGTCGAAGTACTACGGGGAGAGCGAGGAGCAGCTCCGCGAGGTCTTCGACGAGGCCGAGGAGAACTCCCCGGCCATCGTCTTCATCGACGAGATCGACTCCATCGCGCCCAAGCGCGGCGAGACGCAGGGCGACGTGGAACGCCGCGTCGTCGCGCAGCTGCTCTCGCTGATGGACGGCCTCGAATCCCGCGGCCAGGTCATCGTCATCGGCGCCACCAACCGCGTCGACGCCGTCGACCCGGCGCTGCGCCGCGGCGGCCGCTTCGACCGCGAGATCGAGATCGGCGTCCCGGACAAGACCGGCCGCAAGGAGATCCTGCAGGTCCACACCCGCGGGATGCCCCTCGCGGAGGGGATCGACCTCGACCAGTACGCCGAGAACACCCACGGCTTCGTCGGCGCGGATCTGGAGTCGCTGACCAAGGAGTCGGCGATGAACGCGCTGCGTCGCGTCAGACCCGAGCTCGACCTCGAGTCCGACGAGATCGACGCCGAGGTGCTCGAACACCTCGAAGTCTCCGAGGACGACTTCAAGCAGGCGCTGAAGGGCATCGAGCCCTCGGCCCTGCGCGAGGTGTTCGTCGAGGTCCCCGACGTGACCTGGGACGAGGTCGGCGGCCTCGAGGACACCAAGGAACGGCTCCGCGAGACGATCCAGTGGCCGCTGGACTACCCCGAGGTGTTCGAGGCCATGGACATGGAGGCCGCGAAGGGCGTCCTCATGTACGGCCCGCCGGGCACGGGGAAGACCCTGCTCGCCAAGGCCATCGCCAACGAGGCCCAGTCGAACTTCATCTCGATCAAGGGCCCCGAACTGCTGAACAAGTTCGTGGGCGAATCGGAGAAGGGCGTCCGCGAGGTCTTCGAGAAGGCCCGCGCCAACGCGCCGACCGTCGTCTTCTTCGACGAGATCGACTCCATCGCCGGCGAACGCGGCGGCAACACCACCGACTCGGGCGTCGGCGAACGGGTCGTCTCCCAGCTGCTGACCGAGCTCGATGGGCTGGAGGAGCTGGAGGACGTGGTCGTCATCGCGACGACCAACCGCCCGGACCTCATCGACAGCGCGCTGCTGCGCCCCGGCCGTCTGGACAGGCACGTCCACGTGCCCGTTCCCGACGAGGAGGCCCGCCGCAAGATCTTCGAGGTCCACACGCGGAACAAGCCGCTGGCCGACGGCGTGGACCTGGACGACCTGGCGGCCCGCACGGAGGGCTACGTCGGCGCGGACATCGAGGCGGTCGCCCGCGAGGCGTCGATGGCCGCGACCCGCGAGTTCATCGCCAGCGTCGACCCCGAGGAGATCGACGACTCGGTCGGCAACGTGAAGGTCACGATGGACCACTTCGAGCAGGCGCTGGAGGAGGTCTCCCCCAGCGTCGACGAGGAGACCCGCGAGCGCTACGAGGAGATCGAGGAGCGGTTCGACACCGCCGAGCCCGAACCCGAGGAACAGCAGGTCGGCCGCACCTTCCAGTAGCGCGGCCGCCCCGCCCGACCGTTTTCCGTTTTTTCTTCCCGGAGCGGCGCGCTTCGTCCCGCCCCGATGAGTATTAATATGTGTTAATATACCCTAAATACTTAATACTATATAATCTCGGGTCGTTGGGTTCCCTGTGCCGCACCATCAGGACATCGACGACGACGCGGAGACGCAATCGGCCTACGAGTGTCTCGTCTGCGGGAACATCGTGCGAGCGGACTCGCACCCGGGCGACTGTCCGGAGTGTGACGGCGGTCTCCAGAACCGCGCGATGTCGCTGGAGTAGCGGACTCACCATGTCTTCCGACACACCACCCCAGTCGACAGTCGATAGTCCCGAGCCACCGGCGGACGAGCCGGCGTCGGCGCTGGCGACGGCCCGCCGCCAGCTCCGGCGGGCGGCCTCGCTGGTCGACGTGGACCCGAACGTCGTCGAGCGGTTCCTCCACCCGGACGCGGTCCACGAGGTGACCGTCCCGATCGAGCGCGACGACGGGAGCGTCGAGGTGTTCCGCGGCTACCGCGCCCAGCACGACAGCGTCCGCGGGCCGTACAAGGGCGGCCTGCGGTACCACCCCGAGGTCTCTCGCGAGGAGTGTATCGGCCTCGCGATGTGGATGACCTGGAAGTGCGCGGTGATGGACATCCCCTTCGGCGGCGCCAAGGGCGGCGTCGTCGTCGACCCCAAGGAGCTGAGCGACGACGAGCGCGAGCGGCTCACCCGGCGCTTCACCGACGAGATCCGCGACGTCATCGGGCCGACGACGGACATCCCGGCGCCGGACATGGGGACCGACGCCGAGACGATGTCGTGGATGATGGACGCCTACAGCATGCAGGAGGCCGAGACGATCCCGGGGGTCGTCACCGGGAAGCCGCCGGTCATCGGCGGCAGCGAGGGCCGCGCCGAAGCGCCGGGCCGGAGCGTCGCCATCGTGACCCGCGAGATCGCGGAGTACTACGACACGCCGCTGGCCGAGGCGACGGTCGCGGTGCAGGGGTTCGGGAGCGTCGGCGCCAACGCCGCCCGCCTGCTCGACGACTGGGGGGCGACGGTCGTCGCCGTCAGCGACGTGACCGGCGCCGCCTACGACCCCGACGGGCTCGACACCCGCTCGATCCCGTCCCACGAGGAGGAGCCCGAGGCCGTCGCGGCCCACGCCGACCGCACCGTCACGAACGAGGCGCTGCTCGGACTCGACGTGGACGTGCTCGTCCCCGCGGCCGTCGGCAACGCCATCACGGAGACGAACGTTTCGGAGGTCCGCGCGGACGTCGTCGTCGAGGGCGCGAACGGCCCGGTGTCGTTCGCGGCCGACGAGATCCTCGCCGACCGCGGCGTCCCGGTCGTCCCGGACATCCTCGCGAACGCCGGCGGCGTCACGGTCAGCTACTTCGAGTGGCTCCAGGACATCAACCGCCGGTCGTGGTCGGCCGAGCGCGTCAACGAGGAACTGGAGACGGAGATGCTCGCCGCGTTCGAGGCCGTCGCCGAGGAGTTCGAGGCGAGCGACGGCACCTGGCGCGACGCCGCCTACGCGGTCGCGCTCTCGCGGATCGCCGAGGCCCACGAGGCCCGCGGGCTCTGGCCCTGACGGGTCCCGGGAGTTCGATTCCCGCCGAGCGACGCCGCGTCGTCCGGAAGCGCAACTGGGTTGACGGTCGAGTCCCCAGTTCCGGCCGATGAACGTCAGCGAGCACGTCCCGGCGGTCTCGGGCCTCCTCTCGGTCGTCGCGCTCGCGCTCGTCTTCGCGGCGGCGCTACAGGCGATCCCCCAGGCGCTGTTGCCACGGGCGCCCGACCCGGTACTGGCGGCGATCCCCCACGTCAACGCCGTCGTGAGCGCGACGGCGGTCGGGACCATCGCCGTCGGCTGGCGGGCGGCCCGCCGGGGCGACGTGGCCCGCCACCGCGCGGCGATGCTGTCGACGACCGGACTCTTTGCCCTCTTCCTCGTCGCGTACCTCTACCGCGTCGCCCTGCTGGGCCCGAGCGACTTCTCCGGGCCGCCGCTCGTGGAGAGCGTGATCTACCCCGGCATTCTCGCCGTGCACATCGTCCTCGCCATCGTCTGCGTCCCGCTGGTCATCTACGTCCTCCTGCTGGCGCTGACCCGCCCGGTGGCCGAGGTGCGCGAGACGCGCCACCCGACCGTCGGCCGCGTCGCCGCGGCGCTGTGGCTGGTCTCGTTCACGCTCGGCGTCGTCGTCTACCTCATGCTGTACGTGCTGTTCTGACTGTCACACGTGCGATCCGGCGCTCAGGCCGTCCGGACCGGTCCCGCCAGCGCCGCCGGACCGTCGGCGAGCACCGCCCGGACCCACTCGACGGTTCGGTCGCGCGACGACGAGGAGAACAACTCGTGGCCGCCGTCGTAGAGGACCGTCCGCTCGGCGGGGGCGTGTCCGCCGATGGCGTCGACGCCGACCACGCTGTCGCGGAGCGAGCAGAAGACGACGCTATCGGCGCGGAAGTCGGGCAACCGCGACTGGGCGTCAGCGACCGTCCGCAGGAACGCCGGTGCGATCCGATCGGGCCCCTCGGCGCGCTGGCGCTCGGTGGCCAGTTCGCCGAGCGCGCCTTCCTCGAACGAGACCGGAATCACCGGACGGGCAGTAGGGAGTGAGGCGACGAGCCGTTCGAGGATCCCGTCCTCGCCCGCCATCCCCCACCACGGGCTCAGATAGACGCGGGGGGCGGCCGAGTCGAGGTGGGCCGCGACCAGGCCGCCGGTGCTGTGGGAGAGGACCCGGTCGGGATCGGTCGCGTCGTGGTGTCGCTGGGTCGGGCGGACGTAGCCCGCGTCGAAGTCGCTCCCGTGGTCGGGGATCGTCCCCACGTCGACCGTGTAGCCGGCGTCGACCAGTTCGTCGACCAGCCACCGGACGTTCTCGTGGTGGGTCCGATTACCCCATCCCAGGACGAAGAGGACGCGCTCGTCGCCGTCGCCGAACTCCGTGAACTGCATGACCGGAGGGTGGGGGCGTCGTCACAAAAAAGGCGTCTCCGACCGACACCGGCGTTCGCCCGGTTCAGTCGTCGGTCTCGTCCGCCGCGCCGTCCGGGACGTACTCCAGCTCGCCCGCTTCGACCAGGGCCTCGAAGGCGTTGTCCTCGGCGTCGAGCGGGAAGTCGACGCGGCCGCGCTTGCGGGCGGACTCGTAGGCGCCGAAGATGATCTCGGCAGTCTTGAGGCCGTTTTTCGCGCCGAGTTCCGACTCGCGGCCCTCGCGGAGCGCGTCGACGACCTCCGCCGCGGCGCGGTCGATGTACTCGCTGCCGTACTCCCGGCCCTCGGCGTTGGCCCCGTGCAGGTCCTCGCCGTCCACGTCGATCGCCTCCCACTCCTCGTCGCCGGCCCGGCGGATCTCCAGCATGTTACCGGTGTCGCTGTCGATACGGATCTCGCCGTCGGTGCCGCGGATGGCGTGGGCGGCGTCGGCGAAGTCGCTGCCCTTCCCGCCGGAGATCACGCCCTGGACGCCGGTCTCGTACTCCCAGAGCGCCCAGGCCTGGTTCTCCTGGTGCATCCCGAAGCGCACGTCCTCCTCGCGGTAGTCGATCTGGGCGATGACCCACTCGGGTTCGGCCTCGCCGGCGAACATCCCCGTCAGGTCGATGGTGTGGGCGCCGGTGTCGTAGAGGTCGCTCCAGGTCGTCTCGACGCGGCGCAGCTCGCCGATCTCCCCGTCGTCGATCAGCCGTTTCGCCTCGCGGAACGGTTTCCCGAAGCGTCGCTGTCGGTTGAACGTGAGCTGCACGTCGCGGCGCCAGCAGGCGTCGGCCATCCGGCGGGCCGACCCCCAGGTGTGGGCCATCGGCTTCTCGGCGTGGATCGCCGAGACGACGCCGCTGCGGGCGCAGTCGACGACCACGTCCTCGTGGACGGCCGGCGGGACCGCCACCGTCACGATGTCCGGTTCGACCGCCGCGAGCATCGCCTCGTAGTCCTCGAAGACGTGTTCGTCGGGCAGGTCGAACGTCCGCCCGAACGCCTCGGCGTTCTCCGGGACGATGTCGGCGCAGGCGACGACCTCGCAGTCCGCGTTGTTCCCGAACGATTCGGCGTGGCGGTAGCCCATCGCGAACCCCTCGACGGTCGGGTTCTCCGGGTCGGGCCCCGTTCCGACGACGGCCACGGTGTACGTCATGCCATCACCCAGCGAGAACGCGCCAAAACCTCTTTCGGTCGCTCTCGTTCCCCTAAATCGACGTGTAGTCCGGTACAGACCGCCGCGCCACCCCGCTCGCCTGGTAATCGCTCCCACCCCGCGTTCGATTCTGCCAAACGGCTTGGAAAAGATATATCACTCAGTTCTTGCCAATATACGAACAGTCGAGCTATCGACATGCCAGACATAACTGTTGACGGTTCGGAACTTGAGTACGAGCGACAGGCGAAGAACAGATCGGAGAGCGTCTTCGAGGCCCGGCTGGTCGTCGAGTCGCGGACGGGCGAGCGCTCGGTGCGGTCGTTCGAGGTCGACGTGTCCGCACGCGACGAGCTGACCGCCGAGCGGATGGAGGAGGCGCTCTCGGAGTGGAAGGAGGGCCACCCCACGCTGACGATCGACCAGGTGGTCGTCGAGGAGACCAAGCGCTGCGGGTTCGGCCGGCGCGTCGGCGAGGCCGACGAGGACGCCGTCGAGGCGTCCGCGTCCGACGACGGGTCGGCGCGGGCCCAGCCGCTGTACCGCGGCGGCGGCGCGCAGTCGGTCCCCCGCTCGCCCGTCGGGTTCGGCGACGTGCCCGTCGAGCGCGGCGAGGAGGTCACGTTCCACGTGGCCGGCCCCGACTCCTCGGTCTACGGCACCGACAGCGGGACGGTCACCGGCGTCAAGACCGGGACCGAGGACTACAACATCCTCATCATCGAGACCGACTCCGGCACCAAGCGCGTCCGCGAGGACTGGATCGTCGACGACAGCGACGACGAGGAAGGTGCGGAAGACGCCGAGACGGAGGCGGACGACGATGGCGGTGACGAGGAAGCCGAAGCGGACGAGTCCTGACCGGCGGTCGGCCGCGGTCCGGAACGCCTTCTCTCCCGGCAGTTTCGGTCGTTCTCGGCTGGTGAGTGGCCATCGGAGCACGTGATGTCGGTGAGACGGGGATAGTGGTTCGGATACCCGGTGCTCGCGGGTGCGTATTCCGCCGCGGTATGTTTTCACACACCGACGTAAACTAGGAGTGCCCCCTCGACGATCGGGAAACGTGGACTACCTCGTATCGGATCTCCACCTGGACCACGGCAATATCATCGACTACTGCGACCGACCGTTCGGCTCAGTCGAGGAGATGAACGAGACGCTGGTCGAGCGGTGGAACGCCGTCGTCGACTCGAACGACGAGGTGCTGTACGGTGGCGATCTGACGATTCGCACGTCGACTGCGGCCCTGCTGGACTGGCTCGACGAACTCGACGGCGAGATCGTCTTTCTGCTGGGTAACCACGACGGCACCGTACTAGAGGGGCTGGATCGGGTCCAGTTCGTCGAGGAGTTTCGGTTCGAGCACCGCGGCGTCCCGTTCCGCGCCGTCCACGACCCCGCTGACGCCCCCTCGAACTGGAAGGGGTGGCTGCTTCACGGCCACCATCACAACAACTGGCCCGACCGGTTTTCCTTCATCGACCACGGGACCCGACGCGTCAACCTCTCGGTCGAGCTACTGGAGTACCGACCGCTGGCGGCCGACAGACTGGTCGACTATCTGGCCTGCGGCGAACGGTTCCCCGATCGGACCGCTGCCGAGAAGGCCCTGACGACGAATGACTGAACCCGACCCGGAACCGCTCTGCAGTGTCGAGGGGCCCACCGTCGACTTGCTGGTCGTCTCCGACCTGCACCTCCGGGCGACGGGGGCGCGATATCCGGTCGGGGACCTCCCGGTCGAGACACACGACATCGTGCTGTCTCTCGGTGACGTGATCGACGAGAACCGCGAGCACGCCAAGTCCGTGTCGGCCGGCGAAGCCTACGAGGAACGGGGTCGGGCGTTCCTCGAGCGTCTCGACGAGCGGGGAGTTCCAGTACTCGCGGTGCCCGGGAACCACGACCCCGTCGGCTGCACCCGGCGGCTGAACGAGGGGCTCGCGAACGTCCACTCACTCCACGGCGGTACTCGAAACGTAGCCGTGGGAGGGGACTGGTCGCTCACCGTCGCCGGCTGGGGCTGTGAGCAGTTCGACTTCACGCCGGCCCTGCTGTCCCCCGATTACCCGGATATCCCGGTCGGAGACGACGCACAGACGCCGGACGCCGTCGCAAGCGCTCTGCTCCGTGCGGCTGGGCAGTACCTCGCCGGAGACCTGTCCGGAACGAGCCTCGCAGACAGGCTCGGCACTGAGGCGACGAACCCCTCCTTCGAGACGGCGCTCGCTCGGCTCGATGCACGCTTCGAGACACTGGTCGAACTGGTAGGCGGAGCCGACAGCCCGACCGTCGTCGCGAGCCACGTCTCCCCGTTCGACGTACCGTTCGATATCCGCGGACAGCACTCCCGCGACGGGGACTACCACTTCGGCTCCGTGGCGCTTCGGGTCGCACTGGCGGCAACCGGTGTCGACGCCTGTCTCTCCGGACACACCCACCAGCGCGGACTGACAGCGATCCCGACTACCGGCGGGCATTCGTACGCACACAACCCCGGCGACGCCGGGGTCTCGAGCGTTTCTATCAGCCGAGATGGCTCTCTTCGGGCGGAGCAAATAGACGTTGCGTGGCGGTGATCGGGGACTCGGAGGGCTCAGGCCGCCCCGCCGGACACGTCCCCTGTGATCACTACGACGACGTCTGTCCAGGTCTCACTGATCGAGGAGTTTTGCGGCAGCAAGTCCGAGGGTAGCCAACGATAGGTTTCGCAATCGACTCGCGGCTGGCTCCGTCCGGGCGTGACCGAGACGGCGTCCGGACGGGATCGAGACGGTCTTCGAGCGCGGTCGAGACGGCGGTCGGACCGCGAGGGACGAAACGGCGGGGCGTCAGTAGGAGCGTTCCTTCGGCTCGTACTCCTTCTCGCCCTCGAGGAGGACGGGCTTGTAGTAGAGTTCGGGGTTGCCGTCCGACCAGGCGAGCATGGTGTGTTTGAGCCACTCGTCGTCCCGGCGCTCCTGGTACTGCTCGCGCCAGTGGGCGCCGCGGAACTCCTCGCGGGCCAGCGCGCCGACCGTGATGGCCTCCGCGATGTCGATGATGTTGCGGGTCTCCATCGTGTGCATCAGGTCGGTGTTGTAGGTGCGCGACGGGTCCGAGGCGGCGACGTGCCGGTAGCGCTCGCGGGCCTCGCGGATGTCGTCGAGCGCCTCCTTGAGGTTGTCCTCGCGGCGGAAGACGTTGACGTTGGCCGTCATCGTCTGCTGGATGTCGTCGCGGACCTGCGCGTGGTTGATGCCGTCCTCCTCCAGCAGCCGGTCGACCCGTTCCTGCTGGCGCTGGACCTCCGCCTCGACGACCGTCTCGGCGTCGACTGCGGCGCCGTCGGCGGCGACCGACTCGCCGCCGGCGTCGACGGCGCCGATCTCGATGTCGTCGGGGAGGTCGCCCGCCTCGCTCTCGGCGCTGGGCCCGGTCGGGATCTCGGCGTCCTTCATGTCGCCGCCGGCAGCGTGCTTGCCCGCGCGGGCGCCGAACACGAGCAGCTCGGGCAGGGCGTTGCCGCCGAGGCGGTTGGCGCCGTGCAGGGAGACGCAGGCCGTCTCGCCCGCGGCGTAGAGGCCGTCGATGCAGGTCTGGCCGTTCTCGTTGCACTCGACGCCGCCCATCTGGTAGTGCTGGCCGGGCTTGACCGGCATCGGCTCGTCGAGCCCGTCGACGCCCTCGAAGTCCTCCGCGAGGTGGAGGATGTTCTCGAGGCGGTCGAGGATGCGCTCCTCGCCGAGGTGGCGCATGTCGAGGTGGACGTACTCGTCCTCGATGCCCCGGCCCTCGTTGACCTCCGTCAGTTCGGCCCGCGAGACCACGTCGCGGGAGGCGAGTTCGCCCTCGTTGTTCGCGTAGCCGTACTCGAACATGAACCGCTCCTCCTCGTCGTTGTAGAGGATGCCGCCCTCGCCGCGGACCCCCTCGGAGATGAGCACGCCCGTCGACGGCAGGGTCGTCGGGTGGAACTGGACGAACTCCATGTCCTCCAGCGGGACGCCGGCGCGGTAGGCCATCGCGTAGCCGTCGCCGGTGTTGGCGACGGCGTTGGTGGTGTGGTCGAAGACCTGGCCGGGGCCGCCCGTCGCGAGGATGACGCCGTCGGTGGCGCGGTAGCCCCGGATCTCGCCGCTGGCGATGTCGTAGGCGACGACGCCGTGACACTCGCGGTCCTCGACGTCGTCGTGGTCCGTGACGGCCAGATCGAGCACCTGCTGTTCCTCGTAGACGGTGATGCCCCGCTTGACGACCTGCTCGTACATCGTGTGCAGCAGGTGGTGGCCGGTCTCGGCGCCGGC
Source organism: Halosimplex halophilum (assembly GCF_004698125.1). NCBI lineage: Archaea > Methanobacteriati > Methanobacteriota > Halobacteria > Halobacteriales > Haloarculaceae > Halosimplex > Halosimplex halophilum. The sequence continues at coordinate 473,351 of NZ_ML214297.1, read as the reverse complement.
GTAGGTGGTGCGGGGGTGGCTGAGCCCGCCGAACGGCCGCTGGGAGACGGTGCCGTCCTCCTCGCGGGAGAACGGCATCCCCCAGTGTTCGAGCTGGATGACCTCGTCCGGCGCGTCCTGGGCGAAGGTCTCGACCGCGGGGGCGTCCCCGAGGTAGTCCGAGCCCTTCATCGTGTCGTAGGCGTGCAGTTCCCAGGAGTCCTCGGGGTGGAGCGCGGCGTTGATGCCGCCCTCGGCCGCCCCGGTGTGGCTCCGGACGGGGTGGAGCTTCGTGACCATCGCCACGTCCGCTCCCTCTTCGTGTGCCGCGATCGCCGCGCGCAGGCCCGCGCCGCCCGCGCCGACGACGAGTACGTCGTGTTCGTGCATGGTTACCAGAATTTGAGGTTCGACTTGACCGCTTCGCGCTTGAGTTCCTGGATGTGCTCGGTCAGCGGGATGTCCTTCGGACAGACCTCCGTGCAGGAGAACTGCGTCTGACACCGCCAGACGCCGTGTTCCTGCTCGATGATCTCCAGGCGGTCCTCCTTCTGGATCTCGCCCTCCCGCTCGTCCATCGCGAACCGGTAGGCCTTGTTGATGGCCGCCGGGCCGAGGTACTCGTTGTCGCCCGCGGCGATGTTACACGAGGACATGCAGGCGCCACACCAGATACACCGCGTCGACATCTTCACCTTCTCGCGGTTCTCGGGGGACTGGCGCTGTTCCTCGCGCTCGCCCTCCGGCAGCTCGTCGGGCTGGAAGTACGGCTCGACGGCGTGCATCTGCTCGTAGAAGTGCTCCATGTCCACGACGAGGTCCTTGACCACGTCCTGGTGGGGGAGCGGCTCGATGCGGACCGGGTCGTCAAGGTCCGCCATCTGCGTCTTGCAGCCGAGTCGCTGCTGGCCGTTGACGAACAGCGCGTCCGACCCACAGACCGCCTGCCGGCAGGAGTGGCGGAAGGTCAGCGACGAGTCGTAGTGGTCGCGCGCGTAGATCAGCGCGTCGAGGACGGTCATCCCCTTGAAGAAGGGGACCTGGAAGTCGTCGAACCGCGGCTCCTCCTTGCCCTCGACCTCCGGGTCGTAGCGGAACACCTTGATCCGGACGGTCTCGTCGGCGTCCCGGACCTCCTCGCGGGCCTGCTCCTCGCGCTCGCGGGCCTCGGCGCGGGCCTTCTTCTCGGAGAGGCGCCGCTCCTGGGGCGACTGCTCGGCCGGTTCGGCCGCCTCGGCGTCGGTCTGCTCCTCGGTCTGCTCTTGCTCGATTTGCGTGCTCATAGTAGGTTGGTCATCGCGAGTGCCACGCGGGTTCCCTGAACGATCAGTGCTATGCTCGCCAGCGCCAAAACGGCCCCGACTGCCTTCTTGCGGGCGCCGGTCAGTCCCTGGTTGACGAGGGCGTTGTAGACGCCGTTGACGCCGTGGAAGGTCGCGGTGACGAGGAACAGCCACATCGTCGCGAAGTAGCCGACCTGGCTCATCCGCGCCTGGGTGCCGGCGAAGGTGATCTCGGCGGCGTGGTTGACGAAGTGCAGGAGGAAGAAGTGGAAGGCGAGCACGCCGACCAGGAAGACCGCAGTCAGCCGCTGGAGCAGCCACTTGGTGCCGCCCCGCTCGAACGACGAGTAGTGTTGTGCCATGGATTCACACCCCCGCGAGGAACGTCGGCACGCTCGCGACGACGATGGCGGCCGTCACGACGAGCGACGCGTAGAAGCTCTTGTCCTGGTTCTCCAGGCCGAACCCGAGGTCGACGAACAGTAGCCGAACCCCGTTGAGGATGTGGAAGACGGCCACCGACAGGAGGCCGACCTCCAGCACGCGGACGATCAGCAGTTCCTCGAGTCCCTGGAGCGTGTTCGTGTACACCGTCGGGTCGCCGGCGGTGGCGGTGCTCAGCACCGCGATGTGCGTAAAGAGGTAGCCGACGAGCACCCAGCCGGTGAACTTGTGGAAGATCCAGGCCCACATGCCCGGCTGGAACTCCCGCCACCGGCCGAAGTCCTCGACCGCTCCGCGGTCGTACGTTCCGCTCATACAACGGGCGCAATGGTAGCAGGGGCTATAGTAGTTTCTACACCGCCCCGTCTCGGCCACCGAACACGTTCACGCGCGTCCACAGGCGGCCGGGTTCGGCGTGTGTTTCGGGGATTTTCGCCGCCGCCGTCGGGAACGTACCACTCGGCTGTCAGGGTTCGCGCCCGCGGGCCGGCGTCGCCCGCTCGCGCGCGGCCCGTGGGTCGGTGCCGTGACGACGGCTCCTCACTCCGCCGCGGAGTCGGGCACCGGGTCCCTGGGCGTCGTCGGCCCGCCGTCGCGCTCGATGGCGTCGAGCGTGTCGTCGTCGAGCTTGACGAGGTGACAGAGCGGGTTGCCCGGGTAGACGACGGGATTCTCGAGGATCCCGACGAGCAGGCCGGTGAACGGCGCCTCGACGTGGGTCCGCTCGGTCTTGAACGGGTTGGCGATGGTGCAGATGGTCTCGCCCTCGCGGACGACGCCGCCGCGGGCGGCGTGCATGTCGACGAGGCCGCCGGCGTCGGCGCGCAGCCACGTCTTCTCGCTGGAGCCCTCGACGACCATCCGCCAGCCGGGCCAGCGCACCCGCTCGGTGGGCAGGAGCCCGAACTCGGCGAGGACGCTCTCGACGCCGACCAGGGCCCGGTCGATGAACTCCCGCTGGAAGCGGTGGGCCTCGCCCATCTCGACGGTCACCGTGGAGGTGCCGCGCTCGCTGGCCTCCCGGCGGAGCGTCCCCTCGGAGCCCTGGCCGTCGATGATGACGTTGGAGGCGAACGCCTTCGCGACGCGGGCGACCGACGAGTCGGCCATGTCGGCGCGGACGTGGAGCATGTTCGTCCGGCCGCGGGTGGAAGTGTGCAGGTCCAGCCCGAAGTCGCAGGGATCGACGAAGTTGTCGAAGATGCGCCGGGCCATCCGCTTGGCGCTGGTCGAGCCCGCCTTCCCCGGAAACGAGCGGTTCAGGTCGCGGTCGTAGACCGGGAGGTACCGCTCCTGGGCGATGAAGCCGGGGACGTTCAGCACGGGGAGACAGACGAGCGTCCCCCGGAGGTCCGACAGGTCCCACTCGTGGGCCACCTCGCGGACGACCTCGACGCCGTTGAGTTCGTCGCCGTGGGCGGCGGCGCTGAGAAACGCCGTCGGGCCCGCCCGCTCGCCGACGACGACCGTGACGGGGATCCTGACGGGGTCACCGAGATAGGTCTCGCTGACGGTGTAGCGCACGTTGACCCGCTCACCCGGGTCGACCCGCCCGCCGTCGTAGGTGAACGGTTCGGCCTCGTCCATACTGCCCTCTACGTCCGGGGGTTGAAACGTGTGGCGACCCGCGGACTCCGGCGCCCGGGGCCCGTCCTGGCGGCCCGTGGACTCGCCCGGCGGAGAACCGCCAGTGCGAGCGACCGTTCGCGCTCGACTGCCGACGCTCTTCTTTCCGGATCGCCGTCAGAAACGCCCCTCGCCGGCGATTCGCGACCGTTAGTACTTTCGGCCGCCCGGCCGACCGGATCGGCATGGCGACTTCTGACGCCGTTTCGGTGGGGGTGTTGAGCCTGCACAACAGCAAGGAGACCAAGGCGATACTCAACGCGGTGGAGGCGCTGGGCCACGACCCCGAGTGGCTGCGTCGCGAGAACACGACGCTCCGGGTCGAGGACTCCGAGCCGCGACTCGAACCCGACGTGGACGTGATCGCGAACCGACTGCTGCTGTCGAAGTCGACCGAGCCCTGCGAGGAGATGGGGCTGGCCAACACCTTCGAGCAGCTCGTCCCGATGCTCAACGAGCCGGCGAAGACGCTCACCTCGATGCACAAGGTGGCGTCGGCCGTCGCGCTCTCCGACGCCGACGTGCAGGTGCCCGACGCCCTGCTGGCGCTGTCGTCGGACCGGCTGAACCTCGAACGCGAGCGGTTCGGCGATGAGGCCGTCTACAAGACGGCGATCGGCACCAACGGCGGCGGCACGTGGAAGGTGGACGCGACCGAGCGGGTCAACGCCCGGGTGGGCAACCGCTACGCGTTCCTCCAGAAGCTCTTAGAGCGGGGCGACGCCCCCACTCGCGACCTGCGCGTCTACGTCGTCGGCGGCGAGGTCGTCGGGTCGATGTTCCGCTACGCCCCCGAAAACGAGTGGCGGACCAACGTCGCCCTCGGCGGCCGCGTCGAGGACGCCGACGGCGAGGTCGACGAGGCGGTCATCGACACCGCCCGGAAGGCCGTCGAGGCGGTCGGGCTGGACTACGCCGGCGTCGACCTCATGGAGGGGGCCGACGGCTGGTACGTCCTCGAAGTCAACCCCACCGCGGGGTTCAAGGGACTGTTCGAGGCGACCGGGACCAGTCCCGCGCCCTACATCGCCGAACTCGCCGTCGAGCGCGGCGGCGGCAGCGTCGACCGCGAGCGCGTCGAGGAGCTGTCGGGCTTCCTCGACGACTCCGTGCCCGCCTGCAAACCGCCGGCGGTCTCCTCGGGGGCCGCGGAGTCGCTGGTCATCGGCTACACGGAGGAGGTGCTGATCAGCGGGACGAAGGGTTCGGAGTCGGTCGTCGCCAAGTCCGACACCGGCGCGACCCGGACGAGCATCGACACGCGCCTCGCGGCCGACATCGGCGCCGGGCCGATCAAGTCGATCACGAAGGTCCGGTCGGGGTCGAACAAGGCCTCGAAGAGCCGGCCGCTCGTGGACGTGGTCGTCGGCGTCGGTGGCACGCGCCACACCGTCACCGCCAGCGTCGAGGACCGCAGCCACATGAACTACCCCGTCATCCTCGGCCGGGACATCCTCGGCGACTACCAGGTCGACGTGTCCCGGCAGGCCGACCGGGAGTCCGACCCCGAAGTCGAGTCCGAGGAATAGCCGGCCTTCGCCGGGGTGGTTCCGCGCCCGCTCTCAGTTCTCGTCGTCGTCCCCCGCGATATCTTCCGCCAGCGACCGCGCCGTCGCCACGCGCTCGTCGGCCGCCGGATCGCCGGTCCCGTCGACGTTGTCGAGCAGGTCGGCGACGTGGCCGACCCGCTCGCGGACGGTCGACGCGGCCGACTCGTCGGCGGCCGAGCCCGCCGCGTCGGCTGCCAGACCCGCCGCGTCGCCGGCGACCGCCTGGGCCTCCCCGATCCACCGGCTCGCCGTCCGGTCGACCGGCCGCTCCTCCGTCGCTTCGAGTTCGGCGTGGAGGCGTTCGACGCGCTCCTGCAGTGACCCACCGTCATCGATAGGATCGTCGCCCACGACTCACCCCTCCACGGCCCGCCAGAGGTAGAGACTGGCGTAGCTCCGGTAGGGTTGCCAGCGCTCGGCGGCGTCGGTCATCTCGGCGCGGGTCATGTCGGCGTCGAACAGCCGGTCCATCCCCTTTCGGATGCCCAGGTCGCCGACGGGGAACACGTCCTCACGGGCCAGTCCAAACATCAGGAACATATCGGCAGTCCACGGGCCGATGCCGTGGATGTCGGTCAGTTCCGCTTTGACCGCCTCGTCGCTCATCTCGGCGAAGGTGTCGCGGTCCCACTCGCGCGTGAGGAAGGCGCTCGCGGCGCTTTTGACGTAGTCGGCCTTCGCCTCGGAGAGGCCGGCCTCGTGGAGGGTGGCGTGGTCGGCCTCGACGATAGATTCGGGCGTGACCTCGACGGCGTCGAACAGCCGCTCGCGGATGGCCGCGGCGGCGTCCATCGACACCTGCTGGCGGATCAGCGAGACGACCAGCCGCTCGTAGAGGTCGTCGGCCGGCTCCAGCGCGACGGGTCCGTGCTCGTCGACGACCGGCCCGAGCACGTCGTCCGCGGCGAGTTCCTCGATTGGGTCCGCTGTCATCGCCCCGGTGTTCGGTGCCGGGACGGCATGGGGGTTTCGGACGGCCGCGGCGCCGCCGAGGAGCAGTCGACTGGCGGGGCGCACCCTGCCCGTTCAACTCGCGCCGGCCGCGCCGCAGCAGGCCGGTGGGTCGGGGGGCGTCGCCGTCTCGTCGTCCGCCGGTTCGTCCGCAGTGGGCTCGGCGCTGCTTCCTTCGGCGGCTTCCGGTGTCGTCGCGGATTCCGGTTCGGTCCCGGCGTCGTCCCCGTCGACGACCTCGGCGGGGTTGCCGACGACGGTCGCGCCGGGCGGCACGTCCTCGACGACGACGGCGCCGGCGCCGACGGTCGCGTCGTCGCCGACCGTGATGTCGCCCACGAGCGTCGCGTTCGCGCCCAGCGTCACGCGGTCGCCGACGGTCGGGTGCCGTTTGACGGGTCGCGGGTCGTCCCCGCCGAGCGTGACGCCGTGGTACATCGCCACGTCGTCGCCCACCTCGGCCGTCTCGCCGATGACGACGCCCATCCCGTGGTCGACGAAGACTCGACGGCCCAGGTCCGCGCCGGGGTGGATCTCTACGCCTGTGAAAAACCGGGTGAGCTGGGAGAGGAGTCGGGCGGTGAAGTGGAACTCGCGGGTCCACAGCCAGTGGGCCAGCCGGTAGGCCCAGACGGCGTGGACGCCGGCGTAGAGCAGTACCTCGGCGCTGCTTTTCGCGGCGGGGTCGGTCTCCCGGGCTGTGCGTACGTCTTCGCGGAGTCTGTCGAACATTGTCTGGTCCGTGTCGTGGTCGGTCGGGATCGGTGGGTCGAACGGGTCGATGCGTCGGAGAAAGAGCGGGCGCTCAACAACGGCAGCGCCGAACACTGTTCGGCTGGTCGTGTGCCGTGCGACCGGACGAGCGCGAGCGCCCGAAGTCCATGTTTCGGTGTCGCTCTGCCAGCGGCTTAAATTATCCGACCCGCTCTAGCGGTCTCGTCGACCGCAGGTGACAGCAGGCATCGAAAGCCCTCGGCCCGCTCGCTAGCAGTCGTTTCGACCGCAGGAGACAGCAAGCGATGAAAGCCCTCGGCCCGCTCGCGGTCGCTGAGCGGGATATCCTTGCGGCCCAAGAGGCCGCTTCGGATAGTGGCCCGCTCAGACGACTGGATAAACGCGAGCGCGCCTCGCCCGTTCAGTCCGCCGGGAGAGCAAGCTCTCCCGAGCCCGCGCTCACACGTTCGCGCGGACGCCAGGGACCGCACAGCACGGCACCGCAGACCGCCCCGCACAGCACCGCAGCGGGCCTCACACCTCCCCAGCCTCTTGCGCTCCTCGCAAGCTGCGGTGCTCATCCCTCGCACGACTATTTCGAGCGGCCCGCCAGAAGGCGGGCACGCTCGACAGCGCGCGCCATCCGGAAAGCCATCGGATAGTCACCGAAAGGGCCGAGGGATCAGACCATGCCCTTGCCGAGCAGTTCGCGGGCGATGATGTTCTTCTGGATCTCGGTGGTGCCCTCGTAGATCTGGGTGATCTTGGCGTCGCGGTAGAACCGCTCGACGTCGAAGTCGTTGACGTAGCCGGCGCCGCCGTGGATCTGGACGGCCTCGTCGGCCACGTCGACGGCGATCCGGGAGGCGTACTCCTTGGCCATCGAGGCGAGCTTCGTGAGCTGGTCGTCGGCGTGGTCGACGCTCCAGGCCGACTTGTAGGTCAGCTGGCGGGCTGCCTCCGTCTTGGTGTGCATGTCCGCGAGCTTGTGCTGGATGGCCTGGAACTCGCTGATGGGGCGGTCGAACTGCTCGCGCTCCTGGGCGTAGTCGAGCGCGCGCTCGGCGGCGCCGCGGGCGATCCCGACGCCCTGGGCGGCCACCGCAGTCCGGGTCTCGTCGAAGAACTGCATGAGTTGCAGGAAGCCCGCGCCGCGAGTGCCCAGCAGGTTCTCCTCGGGGACTCGCACACCGTCGAACAGCAGTTCTGCGGTGTCCGAGGCGCGGATCCCCAGTTTGCCGGTGATCTTCTCGGCCTCGAATCCCTCTCGATCTGACTCGACGATGATCTGCGAGAACCCGTTGTACCGGCCCTCGGCGTCGGGGTCCGTCTCGCAGAGGACGACGAAAAAGTCCCCCACGGAGCCGTTCGTAATCCACATTTTGTTGCCGTCGATGACCCACTCGTCGCCCTCTTTGCGGGCACTGGTGGAGACGCTGGACACGTCCGACCCCACGTCGGGTTCGCTGATGGCCGAGCCCATGATTGCCTCGCCCTCCGCGACCGGGCGGAGGTACTCCTCTTTCTGCTCCTCGGTGCCGAACTCGACCAGTGCGTCGGCGCCGAACGCCGCCGAGGAGATCGAGAGGCCGATCCCCGGGTCGGCGGCGAACAGCTCCTCGACGATGACGATGTTGGTCAGGTAGTCGTAGCCGACGCCGCCGTACTCCAGCGGGACGTTGGCGCCCACGAGTCCCAGCTCCGCGGCCTCCTCGACCAGTTCGCGAGGGAACTTCTCCTCGGTGTCGTACTCGGTGGCGACCGGGCGGATCTCGTTGTCGGCGAACCGACGGACTTCGTCGCGGACCTGCTCTTGCTCGTCTGTGAGTGCGAAGTCCATACCTCGTTTGTCATCGTCTCGCATACATAACGCTTCGTAATCAACGATCAACTAGTCGAGCGTTTACGGCCGAGAGAAACCTTGAAACGGGAGCCGAGCGAGGATGCACACGTCATGAACTTCGAGGACATCGAGCAGGTCGCGGTACTCGGCGCCGGCAACATGGGCCACGGGATCGCCGAGGTCGCGGCCCTGGCGGGCTACGACGTGACGATGCGGGACATCAAGGAGGAGTTCGTCGAGGACGGCTACGAGAACATCGAGTGGTCGCTGGGGAAACTCGCAGAGAGCGGCCAGATCTCCGATGACGAGGCGGACGCCGCGCTCGACCGCGTCGAACCGCTCGTCGACTTCGAGTCCGCCGTCGCCGAAGCGGACGTGGTCATCGAGGCCGTCCCCGAGCGGATGGACGTGAAGAAGGACGTGTACTCCGAACTGGAGGAGTACGCGCCCGACGAGGCCATCTTCGCGACGAACACCTCCAGCCTCTCGGTCACCGAACTGTCGGAGGTGACGGAGCGACCGGAGCAGTTCTGCGGGATGCACTTCTTCAACCCGCCGGTCCGGATGGCGCTCGTCGAGGTCATCCGCGGCGACCACACCGCCGACGAGACGCTCGACGCCATCGAGCGACTGGCCGAGGCCTTCGACAAGACGCCCGTCCGGGTGCGCAAGGACTCGCCGGGGTTCATCGTCAACCGGGTCCTGGTCCCGCAGATGAACGAGGCCTGCTGGCTCGTCCACGACGACGTGGCCACCGTCGCGGAGGTCGACTCCACCACCTCCTTCGACATGGGCCTGCCAATGGGCGCGTTCGAACTCGGCGACCAGGTCGGCCACGACGTGACCCTGCACGTCCTCGAATACCTCCACGAGGTGCTCGGCGACGCCTACGAGCCCTGTCCGCTCCTCGAAGAGAAGGTCGAGGCCGAGGAACTCGGCAAGAAGACCGGGAAGGGCTTCTACGACTACGAGGACGGCGGCGTCGAGATCCCGGCCGACGAAGGCCGCGACGACGTGGAGGCGCGGCTGCTGGCCGTGATGGCCAACGAGGTCGGCAAGCTCGTCGAGAACGACGTGGCACCCGTCTCGGACGTCGACGAGGCGATGATGCTCGGCGCGGGTTTCCCCGAGGGGCCGGGCAAGCGCGCCGACGCCTACGGCCTGGACGACCTCGTCGAAACCCTGGAGGACCTCCACGAGGAGACCGGCGCCGCCCGCTACGAGGTCTCCGACGGCCTCCGCGCGGCCGCCGACGAGGGCGGCTTCTACGGCGGTGACGACGGGGGCGAGACAGTCGAGTACGAACAGATCGTCGTCGAGACCGACGGCGCGGTCGGCCACATCCGGCTCGACCGCCCGGCGCGGATGAACACGATCACCGTCGACATGATCGACGAGATCGACGCCGCGCTCGACCAGTTCGAAGCCGACGACGAGATCCGGACGGTGCTCCTCGAGGGCGCGGGCGACCGCGCGTTCTCCGCCGGGTTCGACGCCGCAAGCGCCGCGCCCGAGAGCGGCCTCGACGCCAGCGAGATGTCCCGCAAGGGCCAGCGCGTCTTCGGCCGCCTGGAGGAGGTCGGGATGCCGGTCGTCGCCGCGATCGACGGCTACTGCCTCGGCGGCGGGATGGAACTCGCCACCGCGGCGGATATGCGGATCGCCAGCGAGAGCGGCCAGTTCGGACAGCCCGAGCACAACCTCGGCCTCCTGCCCGGCTGGGGCGGCACCCAGCGCCTGAAACACGTCGTCGGCGAGGGCCGCGCCAAGGAGATCATCTTCACCGCGAAGAACGACTACGACCCGGAGACGATGTACGACTACGGCTTCGTCAACGAGGTCGTGAGTCCGGACGAGTACGACGACCGCAAGTGGGAGCTAGCCCGGGATCTGGCCGCCGGGCCGCCCATCGCTCAGAAGCTCACCAAGCGCGCGATGGTCGCCGGCCGCGACGACACCGACGCCGGCCTGGAATACGAGGCCTCCGCCTTCGGCCAGCTCTTTACCACCGACGACGTGTGGGAGGGCCTCGCGGCCTTCCAGCAGGACCGCGAGCCCGAGTTCGAAGGGAAGTAACACGGCATCGCTGTTCCCTCCACGTTCAGGGTCAAGATATTGTGCTTGGAGACCGAATCAGGTCCTATGAACGAGGAAGACACGTTCTTTCGGGATTTCGACTACTCGGACATCGATTCAGACGAAACACTGACTGCAACCGAGACGGAGAAGTACATCTACGGGGACGAGTGAGCGTCACTCTCTCCGACTCGGATCTGTTCGGATTCTTCTCCGCTCTACCGCTCCCAGTTCGCCAGCCAGATCACCGAGGCGATCATCAGAACGACGATGCCGAGGAAGGACGTGGTCGGTTCGGGGACGAAAAACAGCAGGACGCCGACGAGTATCAGGCCGCCGACGCCGACCTGTTCCCAGTACTCCTGGAGCGTCGCCATACGCGCGATAGCGGGCGGAGCCGAAAGGGTATAGGCCAGCTACCGCCGCTGAAGCCGAGGTTACCTCAGTCGTCCTCGGCGGCGTCGAGCGCCTGCTGGGCCACCCGCTCGCTGGCCTGTTCGACGAACTCCTCGGGGAGGTCCTCGATCTCGCCGGCCTGGACGCGCCAGAGGTTGGCGTAGAGGCCGTCGCTCTCCAGCAGCTCCTCGTGGGTGCCCCGCTCGACGATCTCCCCGTCGTCGAGGACGAGGATCGTGTCGGCGTCCCGGACCGTCGAGAGCCGGTGGGCGATGATGAATGTCGTGCGGTCGGCGGCGAGTTCGTCGATGGAGCGCTGGATGAGCATCTCCGTCTCGGTGTCGACGGCGGAGGTCGCCTCGTCGAAGATCATGATCGCGGGGTGCTGGAGGATGGTCCGCGCGACGGCGACCCGCTGGCGCTGCCCGCCCGACAGCTTCACGCCCCGCTCGCCGATGTCGGTGTCGTAGCCCTCCGGGAGGTTCTGGATGAACTCGTGGGCCTCGGCGCGCTTGCAGGCCTCGACCACCTCCTCGCGGCTGGCGTCGAACTGGCCGTACTTGACGTTGTCGGCGACGGTGCCGTCGAACAGGAAGTTGTCCTGGCCGACGTAGCCCATCGCCCCGCGCAGGCTGGAGACCGTCACGTCGCGCACGTCGTGGCCGTCGACGCGGACGGCCCCCTCGTCCACGTCGTACAGCCGCAGGAGTAGCTTGACGATCGTCGTCTTGCCGGCGCCCGTGGGACCGACGAGGCCGACCGTCTCGCCCGGCTCCACGTCGATGTCGATGTCGTCGAGGACGACCTCGTCCTCGTCGTAGCTGAAGGTCACGCCGTCGTACTCGACGCGGCCCTCCACGTCGCCGAGGTCGACCGCGTCGGGCTTGTCCTGGATGCGGACCGGCAGGCTCATCAGCCCGAGGATGCGCTTGGTCGAGGCCTTGGCGTCCTCGTAGCGCTCGATGATGTTCGACATCTGCGCGAGCGGGTTGACCAGCCGCTGGGTCAGCAGGAGGAACGTGACGAGCGTCCCGACGGTGAGTGTGGTGTCGTAGGTCTGGCCCATGAACGTCAGCTGGTTGGACAGCGGCCCCGGCGGCCCGTTCAGGATCCAGATCCCGCCGACGACGAACGTCGCGATGAACGCGAGGGAGGTCAGCGCCCGCAGCCCCGGGCGGTAGACGAAGCTCAGCCGCAGCGCCAGCCAGTCGAGCTTGAAGTAGCGGTAGGAGTGGTCCCTGACGCGCTCGTCCTCGTAGTCCTCGGTGTTGGAGGTCTTGATGACCTCGATGCCGCCGAGGTTGTTCTCCAGGCGGCTGTTGAGGTCACCGACCGACTCGCGGATGTCGGCGTAGCGCTCCTCGGCCAGCCGCATGTACCAGAGGGTGAACACCGCGGACAGCGGGATGACAGTCAGCGTCACGACCGACAGCATCGGGTTCATCCACAGGAGGATGACCGCCGTCCCCAGCATGAGGACGATCAGCTGGATCATCTCGCCCATCATCGAGTCGAGGAACTGCTCCAGCCGGTTGGTGTCGTTCGAGAGGATCGAGATGAGCTCGCCGGTCTGGACCTCGTTGAAGAAGTTCATGTCCAGCCGCTGCATCTGCTGGTAGGTGGCGGTGCGGGCCTCGTGTTTCACCCGGTGGGAGAACAGGTTGAGGGAAGTCGCCCGGGTGAAGATCAGCACGGCCTGTCCGAGCATCGCGACGGCCATCGCGCCGATCGCGAACCAGAACTGGCCCATCGTCGTCTCGGGGAGCCAGGCCGCGGGGACGAACGGCAGGGTGAAGGCGGCGTCGTCCCGGAAGATGGCGTCGATGGCCCGCCCGAGGATCACGGGCGGCACCAGCGAGAAGAACCGCGAGCCGATGCTCGCGAGGACGCCGAGGACGAACCAGCGACGGTGCCCGTCGCCGAAACGCATGAACAGCTGCCACAGCGGGTGGTCGATCTCCTCCCTGTGCCGCTCGATGTACTCCGCGTCGATCGCCTGGTCTGTGCTCACGGGTTCGACTGTCGCGCCTGTTAGCCAGGGCCGGCTAAAAAGGGGCCGGTCCGCCACAGATTCGCCGCTTGTTCCGCCGGTCGTGAGCGACCGGCGGCGGCCCAGTCACCGACCGCCGTACGGAGTCGCTACCGGTCCGCTCGTCGGTCCCCGGCCGGGGCCGCCGCTCAGCACATCTCGGCGAGGTCGCGCCAGTCCTCGGTGTTGAGACCGACTTCGAGTTCGCGGCCGCAGCCCTCGCAGTAGAAGGCCCCGCTGCGGCGGTCCGCCGGCAGTTCCGTCCACTCGCCGTGTTCGTCGCACTCGATGCGGATCCCCTGTTCCTCGCCCTCCGGGAGTTCGACCGAGTAGGATGGCATCGTTCGCGCGTGGGACCCGCGTCCGCTTAAGTCCGACGCCGATCCTGGTGCCGTCCGCCGGTTGTCCCACTCTCGGCGGACACGCCACCGGGTCTCGCCCGGACCGGGAACCGCCCCTCAGTCCCAGAAGCTCCGGGTGCGCGCGTACTCGCGCTCGCGGCGGAGGATGTCCCGGTAGAACTCGTCCTCGTCCTCCCGCAGTTTGTTGATGATCCGGGCGGCGTTGCGCGGACCGACGCCGCGGGCGGCCAGCGCGATCACGGCTCGCTTGCCGTGGCTCTGGACGAGACTCGCCGACTTGTAGGCCTTCTCGGTCATCTTCTCCTGTTCGTCGTCCTTGTCCGTCGCCTTCACGGCCGATACCACCTCGTCCGCCCACGGATTGAGCGCGGCGATCCGGGTGGACCCGCACTCGGGACACTCCGGCTGGTCCCGGATCCGCTTGACCGGCTTCTTGCGCTTCCAGTCCTGGCAGTGGAGACAGAAGAGGATCATCCGGTCGTTCCGGATCCGCTCTTTGACGGTCTGGATGACGCTCGCGTCGGCGTGGTCCGGCGAGAGCAACTCCTGGCCGGCGCTGCGCCCGCCGAGGCCGATCGGGGTCCGGTCGCCGAGCAACTCGACCGAGAGGTCGCCCGACTGGACCCGTTCGAGGACCTCGCTGGCCCCGTCAACGTCCAGTTCCTCGTGGAGGATCTCGCGGACGGCCTCGTCGTAGACCGGCGTGTCCTCCAGCGCGTCCATCAGCCGGTCGCGGCCGAACCGGTCGCTCGACCCGCGGCCGCGCCAGCGCTTCAGCGCGCCGAACTTCGTCGCCACCTGGGCCACCTTGAACTTCAGCGAGTCGGCGTTCTTCAGGGAGAGCTCGACGAGTTCGGCGACGTGGTCGGGGTCGGTGTCCTCCAGCACCCCCAGCGCGTCGGTCGCCGAGGCGGTGCGGGGCACCTCCAGTTCGATCCGGTAGGGGTCGATCTCCATCCCGACCGACGAGCCGGTGGCCTGGCCCAGCAGCGCCGAGAGCAAGCGTCCGAGCGTCTCGTTGATCTTGTGGCCGAAGGCGGCGTTGACGACGAGTTCCCGCCCGCGGAACTCGATCAGGACCGTCTCGTCGGTCGGGATCGGGTGGTCGGGGTCGTGGTCGGCCAGCTGTTCGAGTCCCACCGCTATCGTGTCGGCGTCGCCGTCGTAGCGGGCGGTGAACTCCCGGGCGACCGAGTCGACGCTCGCCCCCTGCTGGAGCTGTCGGCCGGCGACCCCGCGCATCTCGCCGACCTCCTGGGCGACGCCGCAGGGGACGGGGATCTCCTGGCCGGTCCAGGAGGGGACTTCCCCGCCGGGGTCCTCGACCGGCGAGACCGTGACGGTCTCCTCCTCCTCGTCGATCTCGGTGATGCGCCACATCTCGCCGCGCTGGATGAAGATCTCCCCGGGCGTCGCGAAGTTGACGACGAACCGCTCGTCTAAGGTCCCCACGTCGCGGCCGCTGGCCACGTCCTCGACGGTGTAGGTCGCCTCGTCGGGGATCATCGAGAGGTTGTGATAGAAGTACTGCCAGGTCCCGCCCCGCTTCTGGATCTCGTCGCTGTCCTCCTCCAGCCAGACGACCTTGTTGCCCGCCAGTTCGCGGACGACGGACTCGAACGCCCGCTCGGAGAGGTCGCGGAACGGGTACGCCCGGGTGATGATCTCGTAGGCCCGCATCGCCCGTACCTCGCCGAAGTCCATGACGACCCCGGCGACCTGGTTGGCGACGGTGTCGAGGCTGCCGTCGTGGATGTCGGCGGACTCGACCTCGCCCGCGCGGGCCTTGCGGGCGATGGCGAGCGCCTCCAGCGTGTCGTCGGGGTGGGTCGTCACGACGGTCCCCCGGGAGACCTGGTCGCGGCGGTGGCCCGCGCGGCCGACGCGCTGGAGCAGCCGCGTCACCTGCCGCGGGCTGTTGTACTGGACCACGTGGTCGACGTGGCCCACGTCGATCCCCAGCTCCATCGAGGAGGTGCAGAGCAGCCCGTCCAGTTCCCCGGCCTTGAACCGGTCCTCCACCTCGATGCGTGACTCCTTGGCGAGCGAGCCGTGGTGGACGCCGATGTCCGCGTCGAGTTCCTTGAACCGCGAGCCCAGCGCCTCCGCGAGTTGACGGGTGTTGACGAAGATCAGCGTCGACTCGTACTCGTCAACGAGTTCGGTGATGTAGCGGACGTGGCTCGCGAAGTCGGGTTCGGTCATCAGCTCGCCGGCGAGGCGCTCGTCCTCCTCCCGGACCTCGGGCGAGCGGACGCGCACGTCGAGGCGGCTGCCCACGTCGATCTCGACGACCGAGCAGCCCCGATCCCCAGTGAGGAAGCGGCCGACCTCGTCGGGGTCGCCGACGGTCGCCGAGAGCCCGATCCGCTGGAAGTCGTCGGCGAGTTCGACCAGTCGTTCGAGCCCGACGGTCAGCTGGGCGCCCCGCTTCGAGACGGCGAGTTCGTGGACCTCGTCGACGACGACGTGGTCCACGTCGGCGAGGGCGGTCCGGAGCTTCGACCCGGTGAGCATCGCCTGCAGCGTCTCGGGGGTCGTCACGAGCACGTCGGGCGGGTCGTCGGCCTGCTGCTGGCGCTGGTAGTCGGTCGTGTCGCCGTGGCGGACCTGCACGTCCAGGTCCAGCCGCTCGCCCCACCACTTCAGGCGCTCGCGCATGTCCCGGTTCAGGGCCCGCAGCGGCGTGACGTACAGCGCGCCGATGCCGAACCGCTCCTCGCCTTCGAGGGCGTCGAGGACGGGGAGCATCGCCGTCTCGGTCTTGCCGGTCCCCGTCGGCGCGACGACGAGGACGTCCTCGCCGTCGACCAGCGGCGGGATCGCCTCGCGCTGTGGCTCCGTCGGCGTCGCGAACCCCCGCTCGGAGAGCGCCGCCCGGACCTCCGACCCCAGCGCGGTGAACGCGCCCGGGTCGCCCGAAGTCGGGTCGGATCCGCCGGTGTCGGCTCCGTCGGCGTCGCCCGAGCGCGGCTCGCCCGGGGCCTCGGCGTCGGCCTCACCGGTCGCTCCGGCGTCTGTCATCGCCCGGCCTACGGGTTTGAACCGATTAAGCGCCCCGATCGCGACACGCCACCGACAACGGGCTGTCGCGTGGAGAGCACGGCCCGCCTCACCCGTCGCGCCACTCCTCGCGGAGCAGCCCGTACCGGACCATGTCGCGGTGGGCGCCGTCGACGAACATGAACTTCCGGCGCCGCCCCTCCTCGACGAAACCCAGCGACTCCAGCAGGCCCCGCGAGGCGTCGTTGTGGTCGAACGCGCCCGCGCCGACGGCCGGTTTGTCGTACGAGCGGAAGGCGTAGTCGATCGCCAGCCCGACCGCCTCCGTCCCGTACCCCCGGCCGTGGACCTCTGGAATCAGCCAGTAGCCCAGTTCCGGCCGGCGGTAGTCGACGCCCTCGACGCTCACGGCGCCGATGCGGCGCGTCTCGCCCTCGTCGGGTCGGCCGGGGCCGGCGTCCTCGCCGTCGAGACAGACGAGCAGCCGGTCGGTGCCGTCCGCCTCGTCGACGTCGATCGCTTCCCGGTTCCGCAGCGGGTTACCCAGCGGGTAGCGAATCTCGGGGTTCGCGCCCGCGCGCTGCAGAAACGGCACGTCCTCTTTCTCGACGGTCCGGAGCGTGACACTGTCCCCCTCCGCGATGCGCGCGCCTGGCATGGCCGGAGGTCGCGGTCGGCCGGCAAGGGCTTTGTCCCCGCGTGCGACGAGGTGTCGCACGGAGAGAGAAATCCTTTTGCGTGATTCGTCCGCACGTCCGGGTATGGACTGGCCGCACGACCCCGACGGGGACGAGGGCAGCGAGGGGCGCCGCAAGTACGGGCAGGCGGTGCTCGCCAAGAAGATCGACGAGGGCGAGGACTTCCCGCTCACGCAGTCGGAGTTCGTCTCGGAGTTCGGCGACCACCCGATCCGCATCGACTACGAGACGGTCGTCAGCGTCTCCGAGATCTTCGAGCACGTCGACCAGGAGGAGTTCGCGGACTTCCCCGACTTCCACAAGGCCGTCGGCGCGGCGCTGCGCGAGGCCGACTACTGGCCCTACCGGCTCGAACACGCCTAGACGCCGACGGCGCCGTCGGGCGGCGTCGCCGGTGTTTTCCCGACCGCCGCGACCGGTGTCTTTTCGGGACCGCCGCGAGTATCCGGTCGCATGGCCGGGGACGGGGACGCGCCGAGCGACCGCTTGCGCGAGCGGGCCGACCAGAGCCGGTGGAAGCTGTGGGTCCTCCTCGAGGCCGACCGCTGGCTCGTGGCCGGCATCCTGGTGACCCTCGTCTTCCTCGCGCTGGTCGGCGCGGGCTATCTCTCCCCGACGGCCGAGAACGCCATCGGGACGGGCGACTCCGTCGACACGCTGTTCCAGGGCTTTCTCACCGCGACGATCACCGGCGTTACGCTCGTGTTGACGCTGAACCAGCTCGTCCTCTCCCAGGAGCTGGGCGCCGCCGAGGACCAGCGCGAGCGCATGGAGGGCGCCATGGAGTTTCGCCGGGACGTGGCCGAGGTCATCGAGGCGTCGGTCAGCCCCTCGCGGCCCGCGCAGTTCCTCCGCGCGCTCGTCCAGGTGTCGGGCGACCGCGCCGAGGAGCTGCGCGAGGCGGTCCCCGGGTCGGGCGACAGCGAGGTCGCCTCGGAGGTCGCGGACCTGACCGACAGCCTCGTCGAGAACGCCGGCGGGGTCTCTGCGGGGCTGGACGACGCCCGGTTCGGCGAGTTCGACGTGATCTCCTCGGCGCTGAACTTCAACTACTCCTGGAAGATCTTCACCGCCCGCCGGATCCGCGAACAGTACGGCGACGACCTCGGCGAGGAGGGCACCGAGGCGCTCGACGGGCTGATCGAGGTGTTACAGCTGTTCGGGCCCGCGCGCGAGCACTTCAAGACGCTGTACTTCCAGTGGGAGCTGATCAACCTCTCCCGGCAGATCCTCGTGGCGTCGATCCCCGCGCTGCTGGTGTCTGCGGTCATGATCGTCTTCTTCGACGACGCCACCTACGGCGCGACCGTCTTCGGCGTCGAGACGCTGGCGCTGGTCGTGGCGGTCGCGGCCACCGTCGCCGTCGTCCCGTTTCTAATCTTGCTCTCCTACGTCATGCGGATCGCGACGGTGACCCAGCACACGCTCTCGATCGGCCCGTTCATCCTCCGGGAGACCGACGACGTGACCGAGGTCGAGTGGAACCGCGACTCCTGACCGGCGACGACCCGCCGACGCGGTCAGTCCGGGAGCGGGACCCGGCGAGAACGACCCGCCGCCGAGACGAAGTAGCCCGCGAACAGCGCGTAGACGACCGCGGCGGGCCCCAGGAAGTTGCGCCAGCCGGCGACCCAGACGGCCATCGCGGTCAGGACGACCATCGCCAGCGGGGTCCCCCACAGCACCAGGAGCTCCCGGTCCGTCCGGGCGGCCCTGTAGACGCCCAGCAGTCCGAGCACCGTCAGCGGCGTCAGGGTGACCCCCGTCTTGACCGCGTGGGCGACCGACCAGCCGGGCAGTACCGGCGCGAAGAACCAGAGCCCGCGCAGTCCGGCGATGGCGACGACGTGTTCGGCGTTGCGGACGAGGAACTCGACGACGCCGTCGGCGGGGGCGGGCGTGTAGTCGTAGACGAACCGCTCGGGCGTGATCACGACCCCCTCCTTCCACGGCGACAGGACCGTGTTCCCGTGGTACAGCCCGAACGACAGCCGGTAGAGGGCGAACGAGCCGAGCGCGCCCGCGAGCGCGACGTTCACCGGGGCCGGAAAGAAGAGGTTCAGCCGCCGGCCGCTCGACGCCGGGAGGAAGTCGTAGGCGAGGTATCCGAGGACGATGACCAGCCCGTTCGGCCGGACGAGCGCGACGAACCCCAGCGCGGCCAGCGCGAGGACGCGGTTCCGCCGGGTCGCCGACAGGTGATACGCGGTGAGGCGCCACAGCGCCAGCGCCACGGCGAACGCGAGCATGAACTCCGACTGGGGCCTGACGACCCACTTGTACACCTCCCACTGGACGGCCAGGAGGAGGCCGGCGACCAGCCCGGCCCGCGCGTCGACGAGCAGCCGCGCCGTCTCGCAGACGAGCACGCACGCGAGCGCCGAGAGGACCACCTGGAGCGCCACCCAGCCGTCGACGAACTCGCCCGTGGCCCGCAGCCAGCCGCAGTAGGGCAGCCAGTACCCCGAGTAGACGAGCGCCCGGCTCCCGAACAGCGTCGACGCCGAGAGCTGGCCGCACCACTCGATGTAGCGGTGGGCGTCCCGGACGACGAGCGATCCGGTCCGGGACCACAGCCACGCTCGCAGCGCGAGCGCGACCGCGAACACGAGCGCGTGCGTGCGACCGATCCGTCGTCCGATCGACCGGCCGAGGGCGGTTCTGTGGAGGGGCATCGGTGGGGACGTGTTCGGGGGTCGGGTGGGGGACGGGTGTTCAGGCCGGCCGGTCACCGGGTCCGCCGTCGATTCGAGTACCCGGTCGCCGGGCGTCGTGCGGCTGGTCGGTCCCGCTGGCGTCGTCGGTTCCGTTCGGCGCGGAGGTGGTGTCGTTCGACGCGAGGGCGCGCTCGCCGACGCGGATCCGGCCGGTGAAGGTGTGGAGGTAGCGCGGCCCCGTCTCGCCGGTGTGGCCGTGGGCGAACATCACGTACCGGCCGTCCGAGCCGACCCTGACGACGTCGGCGTCCTGGATGCCGTACCCGTCCAGGGTCGCCGAGTCGTTGCCGCTGGGCGCCATCACGGTGTCGACCCGCGTGAAGTTCGTGTAGAGGTCGTCATTCGCCCACACAGAGACGCTGTACTGCGGGTGGTCGGTCGTGTAGTCGCCGAACATGAAGTAGACCCCGTCCTGTTCGACCACCTCGAAGTCCCCCACCTTGTAGCGGCCCGACGTGTTGTAGACCGGGGGGCGGACCGTCCAGTCGGTGACGCCGTTCGGGCTCGTGGCGTGGCCGATCGCGAGCCCCGAGTGGTCCTCCCTGTCGCCCGCCTCGTAGAACAGGTGGAAGCGTCCGGTCGCCGTGTCGTAGTAGACCCCGTGGTCCTGGCCCGGCGGGGAGTCGCTCCGGTGGGTCCACTTCTCGGCGGCGAGTGTCGTCGACGTGTACACCTGGCCGTCCTGGTAGGCGTAGTAGGTCCCGTTCACCTCCACGGCCGTATCGATCGACCCGCCCGGGTTGCGCCCGTTGACCGTCAGCTCGACCGGCTCCCAGCCGCTCGCGTTCGTCGGGAGCTCCGGCTCGACCGACCGCAGGAGGATCCGCCGGCGGTTCGAGTTGTGGACGAGCAGGTGGTACGCGTCCGCCGAGTCGTCGAACACCACCGCGTCGTGGGAGTTGTAGCGCAGCATCGTCGAGTTGTCCGTCCGCGTGAACTCGACCGAGATCGCCGACGCGTTCACGGGCGCGTCGCTCACGCGGTCCGGGATCCCGCCCCGGCGGACGGAGTCGGTCCCCCAGGAGAGACCGACTGCGACCGCCCCGGCGACGAGAAGCGCCGAGAGCGCGAGAACGGCCAGCGCCGCCTGTCGAGCGGAGGGCATGGCGTCGACGGGTTGACCCGAACCGGTTGTAAGTATAGCCGGCCTATCGGTCGTATCGGCCGGACAACCCCCACTTACCGGCGACCCGCGGGCTCGACCGACTCCCGACTCACCGGTTCGGCAGCCCCCCTCGACCCGTCGGGGATCCAACAGAAAGCCGTCGCTCGCCGGTTCGCACCCCGGAGAATGCTCCGTCTGGGATTTGAACCCAGGTCATCGGCTCGAAAGGCCGAAATGATTGGCCGGACTACACCAACGGAGCCCGTGTCGGCCGCGCGTCGCACTCGGGAGATTGCACTCGTGGTATAAAAACTCGTCTCTCTCCGGACGGTGTGGTGGTGGCTGTCGCACGGCGGTCGGACCCCCGGCCGCGGTTGGATTTATAAACGGCAGCCGAATCGATTCGCGGTGGTTCCGGGGGGTCGGGAACGCCCTCGACGGTATATGAGTGAGAGGCGTCCAGTTGCAGGTGTCGATGACCAGTTCCGATCCATCGAGGCGACGGATACTGCGGCTGACGGGCGCGGCGATCGCCGGCGGGGCGGTCGCCGGCTGTTCGGCCGCGCCGGGCGAATCGTCGGACGCGGGTGGTGACGGTGGCGACGGGTCCAGCGACGCGACGCCGACGCCCACGTCGTCCGGAGACGGCGGCGACGGCGGGTCCGGCGGCGAGTGGACCCAGACGAGCACGGTCGAGATGACCGACGAACTCGTCTACGCACCCAAGCGGATCCAGGTCTCCAGCGGGACGACGGTGACCTTCGAGAACACCGGCAACATCGGCCACACCGTCACGGCCTACGACGACGGGATCCCCGACGGCGCGACGTACTTCGCCTCCGGGGGCTTCGAGTCACAGAGCGCCGCCTCCGACGCCTACAGTTCGGAGCAGGCGGGCAACATCCCCGGCGGCGAGTCGTACGAACACACGTTCGAGACGGCGGGCACGTACGAGTACTACTGCATCCCCCACGAGCTGAACGGGATGGTCGGCTACGTCAAGGTGGTCTAACTATGAGCAACGACAACGGCGACACCGGTGACGCGGAGGAACTCGTCGCGGAACACGAACAGCGCATCAACGACCTCCTCCAGGACGTGGAGGACCCGGCGGAACTCGACGACGGCGACGACGGCTTCTCGATGGAACTGGCGGGCCTGGAGCTGGACCGCCGGGACTTCATGAAGGCCGGCGCCGCCGCGGGCGTGGCGAGCGCGGCCGGCGCGTTCGCGGGCTGTCAGACGGCGCTGCCCCAGGGCAAGACGCCCGCCGACGGCGGCGACGGCGGCGACGGCGGCGGCTCGCAGGGCGCGTCCGCCAGCCACGGCCACTTCGTCCCGCCGGGCGAGAAAGACGAGTACTACGGCTTCTGGTCGGGCGGCCACTCCGGGGAGATCCGCGTCATCGGCATCCCGTCGATGCGCGAACTCCAGCGGATCCCCGTGTTCAACACCGAACCCGCCCGGGGCTACGGCTACGACGACCAGACGTCGGAGATGCTCGAAGAGGAGGGCGGCGGCTACACGTGGGGCGACAACCACCACCCGAACCTCTCCGAGACGGACGGCGACTACGACGGGGAGTACCTCTACGTCAACGACAAGGCCAACGGCCGCATCGCCCGGGTGAACCTGAAGTACTTCGAGACGGACGCCATCGTGGACGTGCCGAACATGCAGGCGATCCACGGCTGTTCGGTCCTCTCGCCGGACACCGAGTACGTCCTCGGGAACGGCGAGTTCCGGGCGCCCCTGCCCAACGACGGCCGCGACGTGAACAACCCCGACGAGTACGTCTCGCTGTTCGCCGCCGTCGACCCCGAGTCGATGGAGACGGCCTGGCAGGTCAAGGTCGACGGGAACCTCGACATCGTCGACACCGGCAAGGAGGGCCGGTGGGCCATCTCCTCCTGTTACAATAGCGAGGAGGCGACCGAGATCCAGGGGATGACCCGCGACGACCGCGACTACGCGAAGGTCTTCGACATCCCCGCCATCGAGGAGGCCGTCGACAACGGGGACTACGAGGAGGTCAACGGCGTCCCCGTCGTCGACGGCACGCGCGAGAGCGACCTCAACTCCGGCGACGAGCCGATCGTCCGCTACGTGTCGGTGCCCAAGTCGCCCCACTGCGTCGAGGTCGGCCCCGACGGCAAGTACGCCTTCATCGCGGGCAAGCTCTCGCCGACGGTGACGATGCTCGACCTCGACCGGATCGACGAGGTCGACGACCCCACGGACGCGGTGGCGGGGCGCCCGAAGGTCGGGCTGGGGCCGCTGCACACGACCTTCGACGGCAACGGCCACGCCTACACGAGCCTGTTCATCGACTCGCAGGTCGCCAAGTGGGACATCGAGGCGGCGGTCGAGGCCGAGAACGGCTCGACCGAGCCGATCCTGGAGAAGCAGGACGTCCACTACAACCCCGGGCACATCCAGGCGCTGGAGGCGATGACGACCGACCCCGACGGGGAGTGGCTCGTCTCGCTGAACAAGCTCTCGAAGGACCGGTTCCTGCCGGTCGGGCCGATCCACCCGGACAACGACCAGCTCATCCACATCGGCGACGGCGAGAAGGAGATGGAGATCGTCGCCGACCACCCGGCCTACCCCGAACCGCACGACTGCGTGTTCGCCCACCGGGACAAGATCGACCCGGCGACCACGTGGGACAAGAGCGACTACGAGGGCGAGAAGCCCTACATCACCCAGGAAGACTCGGGCGTCGAGCGCATCGACGACTCGACGGTCCACGTCAAGGCCTCCTCGAAGCGCTCGGAGTACGGGATGTACGACTTCACCGTCCAGGAGGGCGACGAGGTGCGCCTGACGATCACGAACGTCGAGGGCGTCCGCGACATCATCCACGGCGTCGCGATCCCCGAACACGACGTGAACCTCGCCGTCGCGCCCCAGGACACCCGCGAGGTCACGTTCACCGCCGACGATCCGGGCGTCTACTGGATCTACTGTACGTACTTCTGCAGCGCGCTGCACCTGGAGATGCGCTCGCGGATGATCGTCGAACCGAGCGAGTAGCACCGCCGCCGCGCGACCGCCCGAGCCGCGCGGGTTTCACCGCCCGGCGGCTTCTTCCGACCACGCATCGCTCGCGAACCGACCCGCGACGGAGTCAGACTCGCGACGAACTCCGACCCACGGACCCACAAAACGACCCACGATAACGCGGTGACACCCATGAACTACGAACCACCCGACCTCGGCGAGTTCACGCAACTGCGCCGCGGCCTGCCCGTCGTCGCGGCGGTCATGCTCGTGGTCGCACCGATCCTGCCGATGTGGCACATCGCGGTCAACGCGGTGCAGTACCCCGACACGACGCTGCACCTGCACCTGCACGCCTACCCGTTCATCGGCGGGGACTACGAGGAGATGGCGGCGCTCAACAAGTACATCGGGTTCTACTACCCGGACCCGGTGATCTGGCCGCCGAACTACGAACCCCACCCCTACGCGGTCGACGTGCCCGAGTGGTCGCTCGGCCCCCTGGCGTTCGCCGCCGTCGCGGCCGCCGGCCTGTTCGTCGCGTTCGCCCCCGACACCGACCGGCTGAAGAAGGGGCTGACCTACCAGCTCGCCGGCACGGTCACGGTGCTGACGGTGATGCTGGCCGACATCCAGTACCGGCTCTACCAGGCCGGTCACACCCTCGACCCGGACGCGCCGGTCATGGGCGTCGACGGGTTCACGCCGCCGCTGTGGGGGACCTACGAGGTGGCGAACATCACCAGTCGCTCGCGGTTCGGCGCCGGCGCCTACCTCACCGCCCTCGCCATCGGCCTGCTCGTCGTCGCCTTCTACTACCGCGACACGCCGGCCACGTTCGGCGACCTGCCCGACCGGGTCGCCGGCCGGATCGAGGGCGCCCGCGGGTGGCTCGACGAGCACACCGTCGGCGACGACGAGTGGGACGACCGTGAGGGCGACGGCCGGGAGGGCGACGGCCGGCGCGAGCACGACGGTCCGTCGGGCCCGGGCGCCAGCGGAGGTGACTGAGCCGTGGGACGACCGTCCGCCGACGCGGCGCTGGCCGCCGTCGCGGCCGCCCTGCTGGTCGCGGCCGCCGGGACGGTCGTCGCCGTCCCCACCGACACGGCGCCCACGGGTGACGACGTCGCGTTCGACGCCGGCGTCCCCGACGCCTACGAGTTCGAGGCGACCGACGAGCCCGGCGTCGCGGCCGTCGACGGCGACGAGTTCGACGCGCTCGGGCCGGCCGTCGACGCGGCCGAACCGGGCGACACCGTCGAACTCCGGGGCCGGTTCGACCCCGAGGCGACGGTCGTCGTCGAGACGCCGAACGTGACGGTCCGGGCCGACGACGCCGACGGGCGGATGCCGGTCGTCGACGGCCCCGGCGAGGGCGACGTGCTCGCGCTGAACGCCTCGGGAGTCACCCTCGACGGCGTGTGGGTCCGCAACGCCGGCTACGCGGCCGAGGACAACGACGCCGCCGTGTGGGTCGACGGCGCGGGCGTCACCGTGCGCGACAGCCGGATCACGGACACGACCTTCGGGATCTGGGTCGACAGCGCCGCCGACGCGCGGCTGGTCGACAACACCGTCGTCGGCCGCGACGGGATCGAATCGCGGAGCGACCGCGGCAACGGCATCCAGCTGTACGAGACAACCGACGCATACGTGGCGGACAACCGGATCACCGACGCCCGCGACGGCATCTACTACTCGTGGGCGAGCGGCGTCGAGGCCCGCAACAACACGCTGTGGGACCTCCGCTACGGCGTCCACTACATGTACTCGAACGACAATACGCTGGTGAACAACACGGCCGTCGACAACGACGCCGGCTACGCGCTGATGGTCTCCGAGGACCTGCGCATCGTCGACAACGTCGCGGTGAACAACAGCGGCCAGAGCGGCCACGGCATCCTGCTCAAGAGCATCGACAAGACGACCGTCCGGGGGAACCACGTCGTCGGCAACGAGAACGGCCTGTTCGTTTACAACTCGCTGGACAACGAGATCGCCCGGAACCTCGTCGCGGGCAACGGCGCGGGCGTCCACCTCTCGGCGGGGAGCGTCCGCGAGTCGGTCCACCACAACACCTTCGCCCGCAACCGCGTGCAGGTCCGCGCCGACGTGAACTCCCGGGTCGTCTGGAACGAGTCGGTCGGCAACTACTGGGCCGGCGCCGGCGCCCGCGACGTGGACGGCGACGGCGTCAGCGAGACGCGGTACCGCCCGGCCGGGATGGTCCAGCACCTCACCGGCGAGCACCCGAAGGCGAGCGCCTTCACCGGCAGCCCGGCCTTCGAGGTCCTCCGCCTCGCCGAGCGGACGCTGCCGGTGGTCGAGGCGCCCGGCGTCGTCGACCACCGGCCGCTGGCCGAACCGCCCCACGACTGGAGGGACTACTATGATCGAGATCACTGACGTCACGAAACGGTACGACGGCGTCGACGCGCTGGACGGCGTCTCGCTGTCGGTGCCGTCGGGCGCATCGCTCGGCCTCGTCGGCACGAACGGCGCGGGCAAGACCACGCTGTTCCGCCTGCTCGTCGGCCACGAGACCCCCGACGCTGGGACGGTCCGCGTCGCGGGCGTCGACCCGACCGACGGCACGCGCGTCCGCGAGCGGGTCGGCTACCTGCCGGAGGACGCCGGCTTCCAGCCCGCGCTGACCGGCGCGGAGGTGCTGGGCTACTACGCGGACATGCGCGGCGTCGAGGCGCCGCGGGTCGACACCTTGCTGTCGGTCGTCGGCCTCCCCGACGCGGGCGACAGGCCCGTGGGCGGGTACTCCAACGGGATGAACCGCCGGCTCGGCCTCGCGGTGGCGCTGCTGGGCGACCCCGACGTGCTCCTGCTCGACGAGCCGACCGCCGGGCTGGACCCCGCCGGCGTCGACGCGTTCAACCGCGTCGTCGAGCGCGTCCGGGCGGAGCGGGACGTGACGGTCGTCCTCAGCACGCACGTCCTCAGCGAGGTCGAGGCGCTCTGCGACCGCGTCGCCGTCCTCGACGACGGGGCGCTCCGGTCGGTCGGCACCGTCGAGGAAGTGACCCGCGCGGCCGGCGACGAGGTGACGGTCACCGCCGAATACGCAGACAGCGACGCCGTCGCGGCGGCCACGGAGTCGGTCCGGGCGGCGCTCGGCGACGCGGGGGGCGACCTCGACCCGGACGTCTCCGCGGGCGAGCGAACCCTCGAACTCGCGGTCGCCCCCGACGCGGCGACCGACGCGCTCGCGGCGGTCGTCGAGACCGACCCCGAGTCCGTCGGTGTCGAGGAGCCGGACCTGGAGACGGCGGTCCGCGACGCCATCGCGCCCGGAGGTGCGGACCGATGAGCGCCGAAGACGACGACACCGCGGCGGCGTCCGACGGGCACCCGCGAGCGGACGACAGCCCCGACGGAGCCCGTCCGGACGGCGGTACGACTGCACACGCGGCGATGACGGCCGACGAGACGCGCTCCGACGGCACCGCGCGGCAGGTACTCGGCGTCGCCCGCCGGGAGTACCGGGTGCTCTCGCGCGCCCGGTGGACCTACGGGCTGGCGGCGCTGTTCGGCGCCTTCTCGCTCGCGGTCGTCGGGCTGGCGGGGACGGCGACCGGCCCGACCGGCGCCGGCGCGCTGCTCGTGACCCTCGCGGAGCTGTCGGTGTATCTCGTCCCGCTGGCGGCGCTCGCGCTCGGCTACGGGACCGTCGTCGGCGCCGACGAGCGCGGCACGCTCGAACTGCTGCTGTCCGTCCCGCTCGGCCGCACCGAGCTGCTGGTCGGCAAGTACCTCGGCCGCGCCGCGACGCTCGCGGTCGGCATGGCGCTGGGACTCGGTGCCGGGGCGGTGGTCGTCCTCACCAGGTTCGGCCCGGCGGTCCTGCCGGCGTACCTCCACTACCTGCTGACCGCGGTCGTGGTCGGGGCCGCGTTCCTGTCGCTCGGCGTCTGTCTCTCCGCGGCGACGGCCGAGAAGGCCCGCGCGCTCGGCGGCGCCCTGCTCGCGTGGGTGCTGTTCGTGCTGGTCTACGACCTCGCGGCGCTGGGCGTCGTGGTCGCGCTGGACCCGCCCGGCTGGCTCCTCTCCGCGCTGGTCGTCGGCAACCCCGCCGACGCGCTCAGGCTGGTCGTCCTCTCGCTGGTCCCGACCAGCGGCGGCGGCGTCGGCGCCGCGCTCGCGACCACCGCCGTCTCGACCCCCGCGCTCGCGGTCGGGCTCGCGCTGTGGATCGCCGTCCCGCTCGCCGTCGGCGGTCGGTTGCTCGCCCGCCGCGCGTGACCTCGGACCGGGTTCGCGCGCTCTGGTCGGCTGATTCGGCCGATCCTTCGCGGATGAGCGCTGAAAACTCCTCGCCGCGATCGCGGTCGCTGTCCCCGGAACACGGTGGGCCGCCGTTCAGTCGTCGCGCTCGCGGACGGTCCCGCCGCTCAGGCCCGCCCACTCGACGCGGTAGCCCAGCGCCGACAGCGCGGCGCTGGCGTCGTCGACGCCGTACTCGTCGAGGACCGCCTCGGCGTCGCTCAGGGCCATCCCGGCCTCGATCCGCTCGCCGAGGTCGTCCAGCACCGCGGGCCTGACGAGCGTCCGCCCGACGCGCTCGTGGTCGGGGAAGGCCTTGCCCTCGACGGCGTCCTCGCTGACGCCGTGGTCGGCGGCCAGCGATTCGATAGTCACCACGTCCGCCTCGGGCCGAAGCTCGTCGGGCAGTGCGGCCGCGTGCTCGGCGACGAGGTCGTCCTCGTACCGCCGGAGCGCGTCGCGCACGTCCTTGACGCGGACCGTCCCGGAGTAGGGGATCGCGCGGTGGGCGCGGGCCTCGATGTCCTCGCCCGCGCCGAGGCTCTCGTCGACGGCCACCAGCAGTTCGGCGTCGTCGATGGCTTCCAGCTGCGAGAGTTTCTTCTCGACGTACTCGGGCGTCCAGAAGCCCATGATCTCGAAGAAGACGCGGAAGTCGGCGTGGCGGTAGTCGAACGCGAAGTCGGGGATGGCGACGCTGGCGCCGGCTTCGAGCGGTTCGGGCTCGCGGACGAGCTCCCAGTCCAGATCCAGCGACTCGAAGCGGGTCGCGAAGTCGGCCTCGACGCCGCTGTCGTAGCTCACCTCGGTCACGGGCTCGACGCCGGGCACGGACACGTCCGCGTCGGTCAGGGTCATCTCCCGCTCGGTGCCGCGGTCGTCGACGGTCGCCTCCAGGTGCCACTCGTCGGCCTTCGCGACGGTGCGCAACAGGCGGGCGAAGCGGGTGCCGTAGCGGCGGGTCGCCCGGAAGAGGGCGTCCGGGCCGGTGACGACCACCTCGCGGCCGGCGTCGGTCTTCCGGACCTCGTACATCAGCCGCAGGCGCTTGACGGCGGAGACGAGCGCCTTCGGGTCGGACGAGCGCACGCGGACCTCCGTCGCGTCGAACAGCGCCGTCTGGGCCAGCGAGAGGTTGTACTGGGCGACCAGCTCCGCGGGGTCCCAGCGCGGGTCGATCTCGACGAGGACCTGCCGGTCGTCCAGGTCGGCGTACAGCGAGTCGGCCACGTCGTCCGGCTCGGCGTCGAGGCGGTCGGCCGCCCGCCGGAGCGCCCGCTCGCGCTCGTCGGCGGTGACGACCCCCACGGACTCGCCGGCGGCGAAGGCGGCCTCGCGGGCGCGCCGGGGTTCGACGGGCGAGCGGACCTCGAAGCGGGCCTCCCGCTCCAGGAGCTTGGCGAACCCGCGGACGAGCTTGAAGTCGTCGGCCTCGCGTTCGAGGTCGGCGAGCGCGTCGTCGAGCGCCGAGCGGGCGCGGTCGACGTGGCCCTGGTAGACGCCGAGGACGCGGGCCGCGAGGTCCCGGCGGTCGTCGCCGGCGAACTGCGGGTGGAAGCCGCCGCCGGCCCGCGAGACGCGCAGCAGGTCCTTCGTCAGCACACCCCCGACTCGGCCGGCGACCGGCATAAGCGCGGCGGGAGGTCCACGGACCGGCGGGACGGGTCGGCGGCCGCCCCGGCCGCCACCGCCCGGACGGGAAGATTCTTACCGGACCGCACCCGGGGGAGAGGTATGCAACGACGGACGCTCCTGCGCGGGCTGGCCGCCCTCGCGGCGGGAGCGGGCGCGGGCTGTACGGCCAACCGGGAGGTGCCGGCGACGGCCCCCGAACCGCCCGAGGGGATCGCGACGCCCGAGGACGACGGGTTCGGCGACGGGTCGGGCGGCGACGGCGGCGGGGCCGGAGACGACGGGGAGGGGGACCCGACGCCGGACCGCCAGCGGTTCGTCGTCCCGGCGCGGGCCTTCCGGTCCGACGGGGACGGCGACCTGCTGGCCGATCTGACCGTCCGGAACCGCGGCGAGGCGGCCCACGAGGCGGTGATGACCCTCCGCGTCGAGGCCGGCGACAGGACGTTCACGCCGTCACGCCACGTCGCCCTCGAACCCGGCGCCGCCCGGGAGTACACGTTCCACTTCCCGGTCGCCCAGGACCAGTTGACCGGGTTCTCCGTCTCGTTCGAGGCCGGCCCGCCCGAGACGCCGATCCCCGAGGGGACGGTGACGCCGTACCCGGGCGACGCGACGCGGACGGCGACGAACGGCTCCGACACGGGCGACGACCCGTCGGACTCGACGACCGGTTCGGCCGAATAGCGCCGGCCGTCGGCCGCTCGACGGCGGGCGGCCCGGCGCCGGCTCCGGACGGGGCCTCCGCCGTTCGGGCCGGCGTCACTCGTCCCTGCGGAGGTCCCCGCGGTCGACCTCCTCGTCCAGTTCCGAGACGGCCCTCGCTCCCGGCCAGAACGCGACGGCGACCAGACAGAGGTACACGACGCCGACGGCGCCGAGCACGACCCAGCCGGGCGTGTTCGACACGCCGGCGGCCGCCACGACCGACTCGTCGCCGCCGGCGAGCCGGAACAGCCAGACGAACAGCAGGCCGACCAGCAACGGCAGGTACACCCGCCGGAGCCGGTGGGCCAGCGCGAGCCGGAGCGACAGCCTGCTGGTCGGGCTGCGGTAGTCCTCGCTCAGCTGTCGGCGCCAGTCGCGCTGTTCGACGCCGCCGGAGGGGTCGAGCGCGTTGGCGAAGAGGTTCTCCTGCATCGACCGGACGCGGGACCGCCAGACGTCGTACCGCTGGAACCGGCGCGCCTCGATGACGAGAAACACCAGGCCGCTGCCCATCCCGACGAGGATGATCGTGTGCGACACGTCGTCGGCGGAGAACGCGTAGGCGAGGATGCCCGCGATGACCGTGACCGCCCAGTTGGTCGTCGCGTCCAGCCGCTCGCGCCAGGATATCTCGCGGGCGACCTCCCCGCGGTACATGTGGGCGACGACGGACCCGAGTCCGGTGTTCTGCTCGACCATCTCCCGACCGATCTCCCGTTCGTCCGGCGCCTCCGGGTCGAAGTCGTCGGTGCCCATGCGCGGACGTACGGCCGGGAGGAAGGTCCGACGTGGGCTTTGATATGCCGGGTATCGGCCGGCTCACCGCCGCCGCCGTGCGACCCGTTCCTCGGCCGTTTCCTCGGTGACGATCTCGTACAGCAGCGCCCGCTCTCCGTCCGATTTCGGGCGGAGGACCCGGCCGAGCCGCTGGGTGAACTCCCGCTCGCTGCCGCTGCCCGAGAGGACGACCGCGACGTTGGCGTCGGGCACGTCGACCCCCTCGTCGAGGACGTTCGCCGTCACGACCCGGGAGTACTCCCCCGAGCGGAACCGCTCCAGGATCGCGCGGCGCTCGTCCGCGCCCGTCTCGTGGGTGATCGCGGGGATCAGGAACCGCTCGGAGAGGCGATACACGAGGTCGGTGTGGGCGGTGAAGACGATGACCCGGTCCTCGCGGTGGCGGTCGAGCAGCGCTTCGAGGCGTTCGACCTTCGCGTCGGCGTTCATCATCACCTCGCGGGCGCGCTGTTTGGCCAGCAGCGCCTCCCGCGCTCTGGGGTCCGACCCCGAGCGCTTGACGAGTTCCTGATAGTCGCTGCCGCTACGCATCTGGATGCCCGACTGCGCGAGGTAGTCGGTGAACGTCTCCTGGTGGCGCTCGTAGACCTCCCGTTCCTCGGGAGTCAGCTCCACCTCCAGGCGCTTGATGTCGTAGTCGGCGAGGTGGTCGCCGGCGAGTTCGTCGACGGCGACGCGGTGGACGAGCGGGCCGACCAGTTCCGCGACGACCTCGTGGGCGCCGTCCGGGCGTTCGAAGGTGGCTGTGAGGCCCATGCGGGCGGGCGCGGCGAGCAGGCGGGCGATGTCGCGGTAGCCCTCGCCGCCGAGGTGGTGGACCTCGTCGAAGACGACGAGGCCGAAGCGGTCGCCGAGTTCGTCGGCCCGCAGGTACGCCGAGTCGTACGTCGAGACGGTCAGATCGGCGAGTCGCTGCTCGCCGCCGCCCAGTTGCCCCACCTCGCGGTCGAACTCCCGTTCGAGCTCGCGGCGCCACTGTTCGAGCAGGTCGATGGTTGGCACGACGACGAGCGTCGGCGTCTCGACGGATTCCATCGCGGCGATGCCGATGACGGTCTTGCCGCTGCCGGTCGGGAGTTCGAGCACGCCCCGCCGGTCGGCGGCCGTCCAGTCGTCGAGGGCGTCGCGCTGGTAGCCGCGGAGTTCGTAGGTCGAGTCGAGGGACAGCTCCGGGAGGTCGAAGACGCGGTCGTCGTACTCGACGCCGCGGTCGTCCAGCGCGGCGAGCAGGTCGACGTAGCGGCCCGCGGGCGCCCGGCGGGTCTTCGAGCGGTCGTCCCGTTCGACGAACGCCAGGTCGTCGAGCGCGTCGCTGCCGGTGATCCGGACGGTGCCTTCCTCGTAGACGAGCCGGACGGTCACTGCCGAGGGGTATCCGCCCGCGGGAGTTAAGCGGTGCGGGCCGCAGTCGGCCGGGTCGCGGTCGGTCGGCGGATGTCCGGTGGTCGGTCCCGCGACGGCGTGGTCGCCCCCGGTCTCGGTCGGATTCTCAACCCTTTTGTCGCCGCGGCGACTGGCTCCGGGTATGAGCGAGCAGGACGCGTCCGACCCCGCCGGGGCCGCAGCCGAGGAGCCAGACGCAGGCGACGGGGCCGTCGAACCCGACGAGGTCATCGACGCCGACGAGTCGGGCGACGCGGCCGGCTCCGCGACGGCCGCCGACGGCGAGGTCGAGGTCGACGAGGAGCTGGTCGACCGGGTCGCCGAGTCCGACCCCGAGTCGATCGCCCGCGAACTGGCGGCGCTGCGGACGCGCGTCGACGGTCTGGAGGACGAGCTCGAGGCGCGCGAGGCGGAGGTCGACGAGCTGACCGAGAAGCTCAAGCGCAAGCAGGCGGAGTTCCAGAACTACAAGAAGCGCATGGAGAAGCGCCGCGAGGAGGAGAAAGAGCGCGCCACCGAGGACCTGGTGACGCGGCTGCTCGACGTGCGCGACAACCTCCAGCGCGCGCTCGAACAGGACGAGGACGCGGACATCCGCGGCGGCGTCGAGTCGACGCTGCGGTCGTTCGACGACGTGCTCGACGCGGAGAACGTCGAGGTGGTCGAACCGGAACCGGGCGAGGCGGTCGACCCCCACCGCCACGAGGTGCTGGTCCGCGTCGACTCGGACCAGCCCGAGGGGGCCATCGCGGAGGTCCACCGCCCCGGCTACGAGATGGCCGGCAAGGTGATCCGCGAGGCGCAGGTCACCGTCAGTGACGGGTCCGCCGAGTAGCGACCGCCCGCGCGGCGACCTCCCACACCTGTCTCTCCGCTGATTTTTCGGCGGTCTTTGGCTGGTATTGCGGTTGGATTTATAAGCAACGGTCGCAGTCCGGAGCGCGACCACAGATCGTCCGTCTGCGGGCGTCACGATGGGGTCGCCGACGGTCGCGTCTAGCAACTTTTAACCGGCACAATCGGGTATAGACGCGTAAGATGGCTAGTAACAAGATTCTCGGAATCGACCTCGGGACCACGAACAGCGCGTTCGCGGTCATGGAGGGGGGCGACCCCGAGATCATCGTCAACCAGGAGGGCGAGCGGACGACACCCTCGGTCGTCGCGTTCGACGACGGCGAGCGCCTCGTCGGCAAGCCCGCGAAGAACCAGGCGGTCAAGAACCCCGACGAGACGGTCCAGTCCATCAAGCGCCACATGGGCGAGGACGACTACTCCGTGGAGCTGGACGGGGAGGAGTACACGCCCGAGCAGGTCTCGGCGATGATCCTCCAGAAGATCAAACGGGACGCCGAGGAGTACCTCGGCGACGAGGTCGAGAAGGCGGTCATCACGGTCCCCGCCTACTTCAACGACCGCCAGCGCCAGGCCACGAAGGACGCCGGCGAGATCGCCGGCTTCGAGGTCGAGCGCATCGTCAACGAGCCGACCGCGGCCGCGATGGCCTACGGGCTCGACGACGAGTCCGACCAGACCGTCCTCGTCTACGACCTCGGCGGGGGCACCTTCGACGTCTCCATCCTCGATCTCGGCGGCGGCGTCTACGAGGTCGTCGCCACCAACGGTGACAACGACCTCGGCGGCGACGACTGGGACCGCGCGATCATCGACTACCTCGCCGAGCAGTTCGAAGAGGAACACGGCATCGACCTGCGCGACGACCGTCAGGCCCTCCAGCGGCTCACCGAGGCGGCCGAGGAGGCCAAGATCGAGCTCTCCAACCGCAAGGAGACCCGCATCGACCTGCCGTTCATCACCACCACGGACGACGGCCCCCTCGACCTCGAGGAGAAGCTGACGCGGGCGAAGTTCGAGTCGCTGACCGAGGACCTCATCGAGCGGACGGTCGGCCCGACGGAGCAGGCCCTCGAGGACGCCGGCTACGACAAGGGCGACATCGACGAGGTCATCCTCGTCGGCGGCTCCACGCGGATGCCCCAGGTCCAGGAGCAGGTCGAGGAGATGACCGGCCAGGAGCCCAAGAAGAACGTCAACCCCGACGAGGCCGTCGCGCTGGGCGCGGCCATCCAGGGCGGCGTCCTCAGCGGCGACGTGGACGACATCGTCCTGCTCGACGTGACCCCGCTCTCCCTCGGCGTGGAGGTCAAGGGCGGCCTCTTCGAGCGGCTCATCGAGAAGAACACCACGATCCCGACCGAGGAGTCGAAGATCTTCACCACCGCCGCGGACAACCAGACGCAGGTCCAGATCCGCGTCTTCCAGGGCGAACGCGAGATCGCCGAGGAGAACGAACTGCTCGGCGAGTTCGCGCTCACCGGGATCCCGCCGGCACCCGCCGGCACGCCCCAGATCGAGGTGTCGTTCAACATCGACGAGAACGGCATCGTCAACGTCTCCGCCGAGGACAAGGGCTCGGGCAACGAGGAGAACATCACCATCGAGGGCGGCGCCGGCCTCTCCGACGAGCAGATCGAGCAGATGCAACAGGAGGCCGAGGAACACGCCGAGGAAGACGAGCAGCGCCGCGAGCGCATCGAGGCCCGCAACGAGGCCGAGAACACCATCCAGCGCGCCGAGACCCTGCTGGAGGAGAACGAGGACCAGGTCGACGACGAACTCCGCGAGGAGATCGAGGCCGAGATCGACGAGGTGCAGGAAGTCCTCGAAGACGAGGACGCCGACACCGAGGACTACAAGGAGGCCACCGAGAGCCTCGCCGAGGCGCTCCAGGAGATCGGCAAGCAGATGTACCAGGAGCAGGCCGCCGAGGGCGCGGCCGGCGCGGGCGCCGCGGGCGGCGCGGCCGGTGCCGGCGGCATGGGCGGCATGGGCGGCGCCGGTCCGGGCGGCGCTGCCGGCGCCGGCGGCGCGGCCGGCGGCCAGGGCGAGGAGTACGTCGACGCCGACTTCGAGGACGTCGACGACGAAGACGAGGACGAGTCCGGCGAGTCGTCCGCCTGACGAGGCCGGTTCCCGACCCGGGTTCCGGCGCTAGTTTCCCCCTGTTTCTGCGGGTGACTGCGAAGCCGAGAGCCACTGTCGACGGCGAGGCGCGTGTCTATCTCTGGTGACCGTGTCGTGTCTGTCCGGCGGGTCCCGCGTCCGCCGCCGTGGCCGAGAGGCGTCGCAGCTACCCGGCGTGACGTTTCGCCGTCGTGTAGGCCTCGCGGACGCGCTTGAACTCGTCCTCGTCGCCGCCCTGGTCGGGGTGGACCTCCTTGACCTTCCGCCGGTAGGCGGCTTTCACCTCGTCCAGGCTGGCCGAGGCCGACACGCCGAGTTCCTCGAACGCGGCCGTGGCGGGGTCGCGGTGCTCGCCGTCGGTCTCGGCCGGCCCGAAGTCCACGTCGGGCACCTCGAAGGGGAGTCGGTCGCCGAGGTGGACGCCGGGCATCTCGTGCTCGACGAGGACCGGGTGGGTCGGCGAGCGGTCGATGCGGTAGTAGGCGTGGGCGTCGAAGGTGATCGCCACGTCGCGTTCGGGGAGGTAGAAGGCGATGTGCTGACCCTCGACGAAGTGGTCCTCGGCGTAGGACTCGCCGATCGCGTCGAGGTAGTCCCGGAGTTCGGCGCGGCGACGGTGTTCGCCGTCGTCGCGTCGGCGGTGGGCCCGCGGCGAGGGGTAGAGCCGGTCCGCGGCGACGAACAGGACGGCGGCGAGGACGCTACTCGCGACGCCGAGACCGAGGCCGACGACCAGCCAGTGGGGCAACCCGAACACCGCGTCGTGTACCACGCGCGAGCGTTGGCGTCGCTCCACTATCAAAGTCTCGCCGGCGGGTCGGGCGTCGGAGCGGACGGTGGCGGGGCCGGCGGGGAGGGGACCGGGCGGAGGGTCGCGGCCGCTTAGCCGATGTAGCGCAGGTCCTCGTCGGAGGCCGCGGGCGTCCCCTGGTCCATCTCCTGGATCTTGCGGACGACCTCCTCCATCTCGTCGGCCCGCTCCTCCAGGGAGGCGTAGTCGACCGCGAAGTCGACGACCTCCTGGAGCACTTCGAGGACGGCCTGGGCGCTCTTGGGGTCGACGAGGTAACCGCTGGTCTCGCCCATCAGGCAGGCGGCCTCGAAGCCCCTGCGCTCGCCGAGACCCAGCAGCAGGCCGCTGACGCCGACGATGCCGCCGGCGGGCTCGTCCTCGCGGAACTCCACGCCCACGTCCTCCAGGTCGTCGACGACCGCGTCGGCAGTCGCGGCGCCGAGCACGGAGTACTCCTCGATGAGTTCGCCCGTCGGGACGCCGCCCAGCGCGAACACGCGGGAGACGCCGTGGTCGTCGGCCACGTCGAGGAACGTGTCGGTCAGGCCGTAGTGGCCGGTGTTGTCCTGGGCCTGGTGGTCGCCGGTGAGCACGAGCATGTCCTGCCCGTCCTCGGGGCGGACGGCGTGGAACTCCGCGCCGGCCAGTTGCGTGCGGCCCTCGTCGACGCTGACCTGCGGCGGGAAGTGCGTCGAGTGGACCCGCTCGACGAGCTCGCTGTCCAGCTCTTCGAGGAGGTGTTCGGCGGCGAGCTTGCCGACGTGCCCGACGCCCGGCAGCCCCTCGACCAGTACGGGGTCGTCGAGGTCGACCTCGCCCAGCGACTCGCGTTCGAATTCGTCCATGCGCGCTAGTCGCGGCGCCGCCGCTTAAGTGCGCGTCGATACTCGCCGTAGCTGTCCTCCGGCGAGAAGGGCGCGGGCGCGGAGTTGACCGCCTCCGCGCCGCAGTCGGGACACGTCTCCGAGAGCGTGTAGCGCGGCCGCTCGTGTTCCGTCCGCCACGCCGAACAGACCAGGATGTCGGATTTCATGCAGAGGGTGAGCGGGGCGCCGGGCGACCGACGGCCCGCGGGGGGACGGTCACTCCGTCTCTTCTTCGCGCTCGCGGTGGTAGCGACCGGAGCCGCCGTTGTCACCGACGACGGCGACCGCGCGGTCGGCGCTCTCCTCGAGGTGGGACTCGGCGGTCTTGTAGTCGGGCGCCTGCACCTGGATGCGGTACTCCGGCGAGCCGACGTAGGTGACCTCCAGCTGGACCTCCTCGGGGATCTCCCCGTTGCCCTCGGCGGCCTGCAGGGCCTCCTTGATCACGTCGACGCCGTCGCCGCTGGGACACTCCAGCGTGACGTAGCCGGTGACGTTGACGTAGGGCACCGAGACGTTCTCCCGGGCGGTCTCGACGATGGCCTCGACCTCCTCGTCGTCCAGATCCGTGTCTTCGAGGGCCTCCTCGCCGTGGATGGCGGCCTGCTCGAAGCCGTCGTACATCGAGCCGAACTCGGCGAGCAGCTCGTTGGCGATGGCGGCGTAGGTCTCGTCGTCGATGTCCTCGCCGAACGCCAGCAGCATCCAGTTGTCGGCCTTCTGTTCGTTCTTCCACTCCTGGATCTTGTCCTTGCGCTGGTGGTCGTTGACGTCCTTGATCGAGAGATCGATCTGCTGGGACCCCTCGTCGACGTCGAGCACCTTGGCGACGACCGTCTGGCCCTCGGAGACGTGGTCGCGGACGTTCTTGATCCACCCGGAGGCGACCTCGCTGATGTGACAGAGGCCGCGCTTGTCCTCGTACTCCTGGAGGTCGACGAAGACGCCGAAGTCCTCGATCTCGTCGACGCGTCCGACCACCAGTTCGCCGGGGTCGGGCCAGCCGCTGTATTTCATTATCGAGCCTCGACGGTCTCGAGTACCTCGCCCTCGATGGCCGCTTTGCCGCCGGTCGGTCGCGCGAGCGTGTGCCCGCAGACCTCGCAGGCGACCTCGGTCGAGGCCTTGCCGAACACGATCTGTTCGTTCTCACAGTCCGGACACGCGACGCTGAAGAAGTTTCCTGCCATCGTTAGTCCTGGAGGTCGAGTCGACCGGCGCGCCATCCCTCGCGGAGGTGGGCCTTGCCGCAGTCGGAGCAGCGGTACTTGAGGTCGGTCTTCTGGGTCGGCTTCCCGCCGGACGGGACCTTCGAGAACTTGCCCGCGTTCCCGTAGCCCGAGCGCGTCCGCTCGGCCTGGCGCCCGTTGACCTTCGTCATCCCGGAGGTGCGACCGCTTCGAACGCGCTCGACCTCGTGTTCGTTGTGCTCGTCGCAGTGCGGACAGTACGTGTTAAATCGGCGTGGCATCTCCATAGATATCGACCTTGCGGTCGACTTGGACATCCCCGCTTAAAACCCGTTTGGTTCGCGCCGGTCGCGGCGACCGAAACCGCCGACTCGACCCGACTGCCCCGTGGGATCGCGGCGCACACGACCGGTCGTCGAGAGACCGCGTCGCGGTCGGTCGAGGCCGGTGGATCGACCGCGCTCGGGCCGCACGGGCGGCGGGCTTCGAAGTCACTAAGTACGCCTCCGTCGAACCGCCGGGCATGAAGAAGCTCATCGTCCACGGGGACCCCGGATTCCGGAAGGACGCCGTCATTTCCGTCGACGGCGAGGAGCTCGTCGTCTTCGGCGTCGCGCGCCAGGGCGAGTGGCACGGGCCCGACGAGCCCCAGCTGTGGTGCACCGTCGGCACCGAAGACGAGCGCGAGACCTACGAGCGCCGCGACTACATCCCCAACTTCCTCGACACCGAGGCCGTCGACGCCGAGGCCGTCGAACTCGTCGAGAAGGCGAGCGCCTGAGCCGCCCCTTCTCTCATACGGATTGTTGCAAGACATTCCGGGATCGACCGCACGACTGCGTGCTGTCGACCCGGTAAACGCTCCCAATAATCCGTATTACACCAGGTCGACGTACGGCGGGCTCTCGTGGTAGGCCACCACCTTGCTCGTCCCGGGCGAACCCGTCGGCGACTTGCGTAGCGTGAGCCACTCGATGCCGTCGTCGCCCCGTTCGATCCGGATCGTCTGGTTGCTCGTGTCGACGAGGAACTCGACGAGCGCGGTGTCCTGGACGGCCGGGTTGATCGTGTAGACGACGACGTCGTCCTCGTCGGTGTAGCGGGCCGCGGCGCGGTAGCGGACCTCCCGGACGCGCTCGCGCGAGACCCGCTCCAGCAGCGGTTCGGTGTCGACGAGCGCGAACAGCGGCCGGTCGCCGCTGCGCTCGTAGGAGAGTTCCATCAGCCGGTCCCAGTCGCGGTCCTCGTCGTCGTCGTAGGCGAGGACGTTCCGGTGGTCGTGGCCGTTGCTCTCGACGAGTTCGAGGACGAACAGCCGGTCGTCGTCGAGCAGGTCCGCGACGCTCCAGTCGGTATCGGTCCAGTAGCGGTCCAGCTGCGTCAGCGAGACCTCGGCGGGGAGCGCGACCGCCACGGCCATCCCCTCCTCGAGCGCCTCGGCGAGCATCCGCGTGTTGATCGTGTAATAGCCCGTCGTCCCGTCGTGGGAGAGGACGGTGAACCCGCCCCGGACGAGGCCGCCGCCGAGCAACTCGTCGAGCGCGTCGACGCCGGTCGGGAGGTGGTCGTGGGTCAGCAGCGCGCTCGGCGGCGTGCGCTGGGTCGGCTGGACGGACACGCCGGAGCCGTCGAAGACGAGCTTGTGCCGGCGGTCGTCGTGGTCACGACCCCGGAGCTTCTCGACCCGCAGGAAGCGGTGGCGCTGGTTCGCCCGCTCGGCCCACGAGAGTTCGACCACGCCGTGGGCCGCGTACCGTAACAGCTCGCTGGCGACGCTGTCGCCGATGTCGCTGTCCTCGGCGGTCAGCAGCGACGTGGCGTCGAAGGTGTCCGAGAACAGGCGGATCAGGTCGTACGTCGAGCGCCAGAAGGAGACCTCGTCGGCCGCGATCGGCCGCAGCCCCGAGAGGCTGTCCAGCAGGATCCGGTCGCGGGGACCGTACTCCGAGAGGTAGTGGACGACGTTCTCCCGGGTGAACGGGAGGTCGAACCACTCGGTGACGGCGCGGTCGCCGCCCTCCAGCGTGCGGACGACGAGGTCGTCGTCCCGCTCCATCGTGTCGCCCGGCTCGCAGTGGACGGTGATCACGGTCAGCCCCTCGGCGTCGAGGTCGAACGGGTACGGCTCGAACGTGTCCTCGAGCTCGCCGATCGTCTGTTCGGTGCTGACGAACAGGCACTGGTCGCCCCCGTCGAGGCCCGCCTGGAGGAACTGCATGCCCAGGGTCGTCTTGCCGGTCCCCGGTGGCCCCGAGACGAGCAGGCTCCGCTTGTCCGGCACGCCGCCGCCGAGCAGTTCGTCCAGCCGTTCGCACCCGGTCGAGAGGCCCATCGTCCGACTGTCGTGTTCTTTCGGTAAATCAATTTGGCAGGATAGTCGAGCACGCGGGCGGCCGGGGGCGGCGGCCGGAACTCCGGGGCAAAAACGTATCGGGGCGGTGATAGCCCGTCACACCCGAAAGAAACGCTTTACTGTCGGCCGGGGCGACCACCCGGTATGGACACGGCCGAGCGACTGGAACTCGCGACCCGCAACACGGCGGAGGTCGTCGAGGAATCGGAGCTGGAGGAGCTGTTCGAGGACGGCGACCCGTCGGTGTACATCGGCTACGCCCCCACCGGCGAGATGCACATCGGCCACTTCACCACGATGCGCAAGCTCGCCGACTTCCTCGGGGCCGGCATGGACGTGACCGTCCTGATCGCCGACCTCCACGCCCACCTCGACGACAACAAGAGCCCGTTCGACCTGCTTGACGCCCGCTCGGCCTACTACGAGGCGACCATCGAGGCGATGATCGACGCCGCCGGCGCCGACGCCGACCGGATCTCCTTCGTCCGCGGCAGCGACTTCGAGCTCGACGAGGAGTACACGCTCGAACTGCTCCGGATGGCCGCCGAGACGACCATCTCCCGCGCCCAGCGCGCCGGCAGCGAGGTCGTCCGCGAGTCCGACTCGCCCAAGCTGGGCGGCCTGCTGTACCCGCTCATGCAGACGCTGGACGTGGACGCGCTGGACGCCGACGTGGCCTACGGCGGCATCGACCAGCGGGGCATCTACATGCTCTCGCGGGAGGTCCTCCCCGACCACGGCGGCGAGGCGCCGGTCTGCGTCTTCGCGCCGCTACTGTCGGGGCTCACGGGCGAGAAGATGTCCTCCTCGCTCGAGGCGTCGAAGGTCAACCTCACCGACTCACCCGAGGCGGTCCGCGAGAAGATCGGGGACGCCTACTGCCCGGCCGGCGAGCGCGAGGACAACGGCGTCCTGGAGTACCTCGAGTACCTCGTCTTCCCCGTCCTCGACGAGCGCGGCGAGGCCCTCGTCGTCGAGCGCCCCGAGGAGTACGGCGGCGACCTGACCTACGACGCCTACGGGCCGCTGGAGGAGGACTTCCTCTCGGGCGAACTCCACCCGGCCGACCTCAAGCCCGCCGCCGGCGAGGCCATCTCGGAGGTCATCGCGCCCGTCCGTCAGCGGCTGAACGACCGGCCCGAGCTGCTCCGCGAGGCCTACCCCGAGAAGTACGACTGACCGGAGCCGATGCCCGAGGAACCGTCGTCGCCGTCTGTCGACCCGTCGGCTGACTCGGTCCGGGCGACCTACGACCGCATCGCCGACCACTTCTCGCAGACCCGCGAGTACCCCTGGCCGGAGATCGAGACGTTCCTCGACGGTCGGTCCGGCCGCGTCGGGCTGGACGTGGGATGTGGCAACGGGCGCCACACGGAGTTGCTGGCGGAGCGCTGCGAGCGGGCCGTGGGCGTCGACCTGAGCCGCGGGATGCTGGCGACCGCCGGCGAGCGAGCGCGCGAGCGCGGGTTCGAGTGCGGGCTCGCGCAGGCCGACGCGGGGGCGTTGCCCCTCCGGAGCGACCGCGTGGACCTGGGGGTGTTCGTGGCGACGCTGCCGCACCTGCCGTCGCGGGAGCGGCGGGTGGCGAGCCTGGACGAACTGGCCCGCGTCCTGAGCGGGGACGGGCGGGCGCTCGTCAGCGCCTGGTCGACCGAACACGACCGCTTCGACGCGGAGGAGGGGTTCGACACGACCGTCGAGTGGACCCTGCCCGGCGGCGAGGCGGTCGACCGGTTCTACCACGTCTACGACCCCGAGGAGTTCCGCGCGGACGTGGGCGCGAGCGGGCTGGCACTGGTCGAGTTCGAGGTGTCCAGCGGGAACTGCTACGGCGTGGTCCGGGCCGAAGGGAAACGGTCTTAATTCGCGGTCGGGAACGTGGGTATGTGCGCCGGTGGTCTAGTGGTAGGACCTGAGCCTTCCAAGCTCATGGCCCGGGTTCAAATCCCGGCCGGCGCAGTCACGTGGCCGCCAGACCGCAAGTAGTTGGGACGCGACCGGTAAGATAATTATCACGCGAACACGAGCGGTTCTGGTATGGACGAGAGGCGGGTCGTGGTGGCGCTGTTCGGAGCGGCGGTGGTCGCGGTCATCGGATATCTCGTGTACCAGTTCATCGAGGCGTTCACCGTCTCGGTGTTCCTCTACTACTCCACCCGGCGGTTCCACAAGGGGCTCCGCCGGGCGCGGCTGACGGCGCGGGCCCGTGCGGCCCTCACCCTGGCGTCGCTGGTCGTCCCCCTCTTCCTCCTCATCAGCTATACGTTCGTGATCCTCGTCGTCGAGGCGCGGCAGTTCCTCAACGACTACGCGGTCGTGGACATCCTCTCGGAGAACCTCGGCTGGTTCGGCGGCGTCGAGACCATCCCCGAGTTCACCGCCCAGGGCGTCTACCGGGCCTACCAGAACGGACAGCTGGACGTGTTCATCGAGTTCCTCCGCGCGAACGCGCCGTTTCTGACGGGGCTCATCTCCGATTTCTTCCTCAACCTCTTCATCGTCGTCGTCGTCACCTACTACCTCCTCGTCGACGGGGCGCGCATCCGCCGGTGGCTGCTGCGGTTCGACGACGACGCAATCGTCCGCGAGTACCTCGAAGCGGTCGACAGGGAACTGGAGGCGGTCCTGTTCGGGAACCTCCTGAACGTCATCGTCACGTCGTTCATCGCGATCGCGGTGTTCCAGGGGTACAACGCCGCCGCGCCGGTGACGGTACGGGTTCCCTACCCCACGCTCGCCGGCGCGCTCACCGGCGTCGCGAGCCTGATCCCCGTCGTCGGCATGAAGATCGTCTACGTCCCGCTCACCGGCGTGACCGCCGTCCCGGTCGCGCTCGCGTCCGACTCCTCGCTGGTGGTGTACATCGTCGGGCTGCTCCTGCTGGCGGTCGTCGTCGTCGACACGATCCCGGACCTGGTCCTCCGCCCGATACTCAGCGGCGAGACGACGCACGTCGGGCTGTTGATGCTCGCCTACACGCTGGGTCCGGTCGTGCTCGGGTTCTACGGGTTCTTCTTCGCGCCCATCCTCCTCGTCGTCGGGCTGACGTTCGCCAACACGGCGCTGCCACGCCTGCTCGGCGCCGACGAGGACGGCGGCCTCCACCGGGACCAGCTCCGGATCGACGACTTCTGACCGGAACTGGATCGGGGCCGTTCGTAGCCGTCCGACGGACAGACGGCCCGGTCGTCCCGAGCCGACTCGGACGGGGCGCCGGAGAGTGCTGCGAGTAAGGGCGCGTTATCCGGCCGGTAGGTGAGTCCAACGGCGGGAGCCGGGCCGGAACCGCGGACGGGCGGGAAGCCGGGCGTGCGATACTCTGAAAGACGTGGCTATCGGCGGCGA
This sequence comes from Halosimplex halophilum, assembly GCF_004698125.1. Classification (NCBI taxonomy): domain Archaea; kingdom Methanobacteriati; phylum Methanobacteriota; class Halobacteria; order Halobacteriales; family Haloarculaceae; genus Halosimplex; species Halosimplex halophilum. The sequence goes on along the minus strand of NZ_ML214297.1, from coordinate 429,238 downwards.
CGCAGCGATTGGCCGGGCTTACGGCTCGGGGGCGGCTCGTGGGCGGAGGATAACAAAGTGTATCTCGGCCTTGCCCTCAGTCGCATGACTTACGATAGGTACACGAAAGCGATAGTCGGAGTCGTCGCTCTGACACTCGTCGTGAGCGCGCTCGCGGCGGGCGGAGCGGCGTCCTCGTTCGCGGCGCAGGAGGACGAGGAGACCACCACACAGACGCAGGACACGTCGTACCTGCGGGTCGGACATTTCTCCCCGGACGCGCCGGCGGTGGACGTGACGATCGACAACGAGACCGTCGTCGAGGGGGCCGAGTTCGGTGACGTGACGGGGTACCTGGCCCTGGAGAGCGGCACCTACAACGCGACCATCGCGGTCGCGGACCAGCCGGACAACGTCCTCTTCGAGGGCAACCTGACGCTCGAACCGCGGACGGTCGGGACGCTCGCCGCCAGCGGCGAGTTCTCGACCGGGTCCGAGACCGACTTCCAGCCGGTCCTCTTCGAGGACGACGCCTGGGAACCGGACAACGACACCGCCGCCGTCAGCCTCGTCCACCTCTCGCCCGACGCGCCCGCGGTCGACGTGGTCGTGACCGAGGGGCCGACCGAGGAGACCGAGACCGAGACCGAGGAGACCGAGACGGAGACGGAGACGGAAACCGAGACCGAAACCGGTACCGAGACGCCGACCGAAGACGGAACGGAAACGCCGACGGAGGACGGGACGGCTACCGAAACCCCGACCGACGACGGGACGGAGACGCCGACCGACGGCACGGCCACCGAGACGGGCACCGCCCAGGGGTCGCCGACCGCGACGCCCACCGAGGCAGGTGCGACCGCGACGGAGGCCGGAGCGACCGAGACGCCCACCGACACCGTCGGCGTCGACAACCTGATGCCGGCCCAGCAGGAGGAGAACGAGACCTACCTCGCGCAGAACCTCACGTTCCAGAACGCGACGGACTACACGAACGTCCCGGCCGGTAACTACACGGTCGAGGTTCGCTCGAACGAGACCGGCGACGTGCTCGCCACCGTCGAGCTCTCGGTCGAGGGCGGCACCGCCTACTCCGTGTTCGCGGCCGGCTACGCGAACCCCGACGAGTCGCCCGCCGGCGCCTCGTTCACCGCCATCCCGGTCGAAGACGCGACGATGACCGTCTCGCTCCCGGAGATGGCCACCGACGACGGGACCGCGACCGACATGCCCGGCACCGAGACCGCGACCGAGACGGACGGTATCGGCACGGAGACCGCGACCGACACCGACGAGACCGAGACGCCGACCGACGGCACGGAAACGCCGACCGACGACGGCACGGAAACGCCGACGGAGGACGGGACGGCTACCGAAACCCCGACCGACGGGACGGCGACTGAGACGCCGACCGACGACGGAACCGAGACGCCGACCGACACCGCAGGCACCGAGACGCCGACCGACACCGGCGCAGGCACCGCCACTGCCACGGCGACCGAAGCGGACGCCTGACTCGCGCGACGCACTCTTTTTTCGCGGCAGTGCCGACGGATGTGACGAGATTCAAGACGCCGGCGTCCGAACGGTCGGTCGTGAGCGACGAGACGCGAGCGGACGCTGGCGACGCGGGGCCGGACAGCGGCGACGGCGCCCCCGGCGGCCGCGCGTCGCGGACGGCGGCCGACGCCCCGAACCCGCGGTACGACCGGGTGAGCCGCCACCCGACCGCCGGGCCGTACAACTCCATCTTCCACTGGACCGACGCCCGCCACCCGCTGCGGGTGATGGTCAACTACGTCGTCATTCTGGCCTGTCGGGTCTGCCCGAGCATGCGCCTGAAGAACTGGCTGTTGCGCCGCATCGGCGTCACGGTCGGGACCGGCGTCGCGTGGGGGCTGGAGTCGACGCCCGACGTGTTCTGGCCGGACCTCATCACCGTCGAGGACCACGCCATCGTCGGGTACGACGCGACGGTCCTCTGCCACGAGTTCCTCCAGGACGAGTACCGGACCGGGGAGGTGGTGATCGGCGAGCGCGCGATGGTCGGCGCCGGCGCGGTCGTGCTCCCGGGCGTCGAGATCGGCGCGGGCGCGCAGGTCGCGGCCAACTCGCTGGTCGCCGAGGACGTGCCGCCGGGCGCGACCGTCGCCGGCGTCCCGGCGACCGTGCAGGACGAGGAGTGAGGCGCCGGGGACGGGCCGCGGGCCGCCCGCCGCAGTGTCAGGTCCCCTCGCTCACTCGCGGACGCGCACGATGCCGCTGGAGAAGACCTTCTGGTTGGGGACGATGTACTCCTCGCCGTCGCTCTCGATACGGGTGGTGAACATGTCGACCTCCTGGACGATCCCCTCGCTGTCGTCGATGCGGACGCGGTCGCCGATGCTGTACGGTTCGCGCAGCAGGAGGTACGTGCCCGCGGCGCCCGACCGGAGCAGGTCCCAGAAGGCGACGAGGGCGACGACGACGATGGCGAACGCGTAGACGCCCAGCAGGACGACCAGCGCGGTCGTCTCGACGCCGAGCTGGCCCAGCGCGATGAGGATCGCGACGTAGAAGATACTGTACTTGACGAGCTCCGGGATGACGTTGACCTCGGGGAGCTTGACGCTCCGGAGGCGCTCGCTGACGTGGAGCTTGGCCTTGTCGCCGACGATGAGGCCGATGATCAGCGCGAACGCGGCAACGAACAGGCTCGGGAGGAACCCGACCAGCCGCGTCCAGAACAGGTCGGGGTTGCCCAGCTGGGCGATGTTGACGGCGAGGACGATCGCGAGGACGTAGACGAAGATCGCCGCGATGGTCGAGACGATGCCGACCGTCGACGTGCCGAAGCTCCTGGCGGTGCGCTCGAAGGGCGTCCCCTCGACCGTCTCGGAGACGCCGGCGCCCCGCAGGAACCGCCGGGTCCACCGCCAGACGAGGTAGCTGCCGACGACGCCCAGGAACAGCACCGCGATCGATGCGGCGAAGGCGCCCCGCTCGGAGAATACCGACCGGATGACCTCGGGCCACTCGATCTGCATCAGTAGGCCTCCGGATCCAGCTCCAGGATGAGTTCGCCCGCCTTGAACGCCCGGACCAGCCCGTCGCTCTCCGAGAGGACGATCGCGATGGCGTTGGTGTCCCGCGTGATCGCGCCGGCGGCCATGTGCCGGGCGCCCAGTCCCTTCGGGATGTCGACGCCCTCGGCGGAGGGTTCGAGGTAGCGGTACGCCGAGACGATCTTCCCGGAGTCGGAGATGACGAACGCGCCGTCGAGCCGCGAGAACTCCTTGAGCATCACGTTCACGATGGGGTCGCCGACGTGGACGTGGGACTTCTCGAAGGGGTTGTACGAGAGGGGTCGGGACTTGTTCATCACCTTCCCGGCGTCGCCGACGACGAACAGCGCGCCGACGGGCTTGCCCTTCTGGCCCTTCTTGCCGAGTTCGACCGCCACCTCCAGCACGTCCCGGACGACCGACGGCTCGGCCCGGGAGTTGGCGAACAGGTCGTAGACGCCGGACTTGTCGAACTCGTCGGCGCGGACCCGCGCGACGGTGTCGGCGTCCTCGCCGAACACCTTCGCGAGACAGACCAGGTCGGCGTCCTCGTCGACGTGACCCTGGTCGACGGCCCCCTCGACGCCGAAGCGGATCCGGTCGCGCAGGTCCTCGAACTCCAGCGGCAACTCCACGAACGCGTCGGCGTCCAGGTCGTTGTTCGGTCCGATGACGACCACGTCGCCGTCCGCCAGCGCCTCGTAGTGGGACTTCCCCGGCGAGAACAGACAGACCGCGTCCGCGTCGGCCACCAGCTCCTGTAGAAACTCGTCCAGCCCGGTCATTGTCGTATCAACTCATCCGACAGGAAAAAGCGTTTCGGCACGTCTGACTCGCGTCGCGCGCTCGTCTTGCGTGACGGCCGAACTGCGGCTCCGTCGGCCGCCGCGTATCCCTCGAAACGACGGCACTATGATAGGTCCGGGAGCGCCCGGTAGCGCGCCAGCACCCGCTCGCGAACGTCGGTCATCGGGACGCCGGTCGCGCGGGCGAGCGCGAGGGCGCCCCCCATCGCGACGCCCTCCTTGGCCTCGCCGGCGACGTAGCCGTCGAACGCCGGGTGGTCGCCCTCGTCGAACCCGGGGTCGGTGACCGTCACCGACAGGTCGAGCGCCTCGGCCAGTCCGTCGAGGTCGACCGACGGGTCCTCGGCCACGAACGCCGTCGTCGCCAGTTCGAGGGGCTGGTCGACCCCCGCGTGGCGCAACAGCGCCGCCACGGTCGCGAGCTGCGTCCCGCCGGCCAGCGTCACGGCGGTATCGGTCTCCAGACAGCCCAGCGCGGTCCCCGCGGCCACGGCGAGGACGGGGTCGCCCATCCGGCGGATCGCCGCCTTCGGATCCCCCGCCGCATCGCCCTCGTCGAGGCCGCTCGCGGTCAACCCCTCCGCGACGACCTCGCGCTTGCGCTCGACCGGGTTCTCCGGGAGCGACGAGGAGACGCCCGCCCCCTCGCCGTCGCGCTCGCCCAGCGCCGCCTGGACGCCCAGCGCCGTCGTCGTCCCGCCGGGGATCGACTCCCCCAGGTAGACGGCGTCGTCGGGCAGCGCCCGGCCGAACTGCCGCGCTGCCTCGAAGGCGCCGTGGGCCGTCGCCACCGGGTCCTCGTCGCGAACGTCCCCGCCGGGCCGCGCGCCCACGGTCACCGTCGGCGCGCCGGTCGGCTCCGCCAGCCCGGCGTCGACGACGGTCACGTCGAACCCCACCAGATCGCGCACGGCCCGGGTCACCAGCGCCGGCGTCGGCGTCCCCGTCGGGCTCACGGGCACGACCGGCGCCCGGATCGGCTCGCCGTAACAGACGATCTCCGCGTCTGCGCTCGGCGTGTGCACCATCACGTCCGGGTCGGCGCCCGCGGCGCTGATCCCGTCGATCGCCGCGGTCCGCGTCGTCCCGACGGCCAGCACTACGCGCACGGTCCGGGCCTCCTCTCGGAACGCGCCCCCCACGGCTTACTGCGTTCGGTCATACCGACGGGTTCGACGGCGACGGGTTAACTCCGTCGTCACCGCTCTCCGGGGGAGGGCCAGGCTCGCGGAACCCGCCCCGGAACGATGCCGGTCCAGCGAACTCCGCCCCGGAACGATGCCGGTCCAGCGAACTCCGACCCGGAACGCCGCCGGTCCCGGAGCCTCGCGGACCAGCGACCGGGCCGATCAGATGAAGTCGTCGACGCTCGGGCCGCCCGCGTCGTCGTCGTCCTCGTGCGCCGTCCCGCCGGCCATCAGCGTCAGCGGGTTGCGCGTCTGGAGCCAGACGTGGCCCTCCCCGGTGAACTCCGTCACGTAGCCCTCGCCGCCGAGCATCGTCGACTTGATCGACCCGTCGCGCTGGCGGCTCATCGACAGCCCCTCGGTCCAGGCGACGAGGTGGTCCTCGTCGACGGTCAGCGGCTCGCCCGCCGTCACGTCGACCTCGTACATCGACCCGTACGAGGAGACGAAGGCCATCCCCTGCCCGGAGATGCCCAGCACCGTCAGCTCGCCCGACGAGAAGAGGTTCGAGGTGTTGTTCAGCTCCGTCGAGCGCTCGACCAGCGGCTCCCACGCCAGCAGCGACCCCGACTGCGAGCGGATCGGCCCCTGCTCGCCGACGTTGATCGCCGTGATGTCGCCCGGGTGGTCGGGCACCAGCGTCACCGTCGAGTCGTCGTCGGTCGCGTAGTAGGTGTTCTCGATCAGCCCCCGCTCGTCGCTGATCGCCCGCTTGGCCATCCCCATCACGCCGTCGTCGCCCCCGATGTTCGTCTCGTTGTCGATGCCCGCCGACTGGGTCATCATCGCACCCGGCTTCGTCTCGATCTCCTCACCCTCCGCCAGTTCCACTTCCAGCACCGCGTAGCTGGGCCGCTTGTCGATCGTGTAACGCATCTCACCCGGGATGTCGCTCACCGGTTATTTATAACTTTCCTACATCTTCCGCCCGCTCGCAGGCGTCGGAACGAACGGGTCCCGCCCTCGCGGACCGTTCGCACTTCGCCGACGGACGCCTCGCTATCGCTCGGCGCTGCGGCCGACAGAAGTGCGCGGGACCGGATTCGAACCGGAGGAAGAAATGCTCGCTCCCGACGGTCGCTGCGCGTTCCTTCCGGGATTCAAATCCGCTTGCGCATTCGTCGCTCGCCGTTGGCTCGCGACAGAATGCGCGGGACCGGATTCGAACCGGCGGACCCCTACGGGACAGCGTCCTAAGCGCTGCGCCGTTTCCTGGCTTGGCTACCCGCGCCCAGTCGTCGCTATCCCCGACGGCGCCAAGAAGGTGTCGTTACTCGCCGAACTCGACGCCGCGGAACTCGAAGCGGGCGCCGCCGTCGGCGCTCTCGGTCGCCGCGGCCTCCCAGCCGTGAGCGCGCGCGACCTGCCGGACGATGGCCAGGCCGTAGCCCGTCCCCTCGCTCGACGTGGTGAACCCGGACTCGAACACGTCCCCGCGGTCCGCATCGGGGATCCCCCGGCCGTCGTCCTCAACGAAGAGGCAGCCGTCCTCGCCGACGCCGACCCTGACCTCGACGGTTCCGGTCGAGTCGTCGGCTCCGTGCTCGATGGGACCTGCTGCGTCGGCGTCCTCCTGCGCCTGCGAAGCGGGGCTCGTCGAGCCGTGTTCGACGGAGTTGACGAACAGGTTCTCCAGCAGCTGGGTCAGCCGGCCGCGGTCGGCGACGACGGTCGGGTCGTCGGCCACGACCAGCGAGCTCTCGCCGGTGGGGACGTTGTCCCAGGCGCCGCGGGCGACCTCGGCGAGCGAGACCGGCTCGGTCCGGCCGAGCTGTTCGCCCTGCCGGGCCATCCGGAGCAGGTCCCGGAGCAGCTCGTCCATCCGGTCGAGCGCCGACAGGGCGTCCTCGAGGTGGCGGTCGTCGCCCGTCCGGCGGGCCATCTCGATCCGGTGTCTGACCGCGCCCATGGGGTTGCGCAGGTCGTGGCCGATGACGCTCGCGAACTCGTTGAGCCGGTCGTTCTGCTCCCGGAGGCGCCGCTCGCGGTCCTTCCGGTCGGTGACGTCGACGTAGACGGCGTAGCCCGCGGGCCGGTCGCCGGACTCGACGGGGACGTTGCGGAGCAGGAAGGTCCGGGTCCCGTCGGTCGTCTCGCGCTCGGTCTCGACCTGGAGGCGCTCGCCCGCGCGCACCCGCTCGTCGAGCGACGCCGCCTCCGCCTCCCTGTCGTCGGGGACGACCAGGTCGTTCAGCGGCTCGCCGACGGCGACCCCGCGGTCGTAACCGAACGTCTCGACGAACGCGCGGTTGACCGACTCGACGACGGGTTCGCCGTCCTCGAAGGCGTACTCGACGACCGGGTCCGGCGTGGCGGCGAACAGCGCGTCGAGCCGCCGGGCCGCCCCTCCCTCGACCGTTTCCTCGTCGACCGACTCGTGGTCGTCCCCTGCACCTCGCCCGCGGTCGAGCGCGCGGTCGACGGCGGCGACCAGTGAATCGTCCGCCGACGCGGGCACGTACTCGTCGGCGCCGGCGGCGACGGTCCGGGCCGCGAGCGACTCGCCCCCCCCGCGGGCGAACACGACGACCGGCGGACCGCTCCCCGCGACCGTCTCGACGGTCTCGACCGCCTCGGCCGCCGAGAACGGGCCGGTGTCGCAGACCGCGCAGTCGGGCCGCTCGCCGGCGAGCGCGTCGGCGACCGACCCTGGCGTCGACCGGACGACCGCGTGGCCGGCCCGCTCCAGGCGGTCGACCGCTTCGACGGCCCCGGTATCCGGGTCGGCCGCTTTCGCGTCCGCCTCGGCCGCCTCGATATCCGCCTCGGCCGCCTCGCCGTCCCCCCCGGTCACCGACCCGTCGCCGACCCACAGGACCGTCGCGCCGTCGCTCATTGTCGGACCGTCTGTCCTCCGATCGTTTACATGTACCGGCCTGGTTTCCGGACCTGCTTCCCCGGGGTCGGGCCGGCGCCCCTCAGCGGGTCGCACCGACGTTCTCCCTGCTCTCCGGGCAGGGCGGGTCCGGTTCGATGTTGGCGTACTCGACGACCCGCCGGCCCAGCGTCCGCACCCGTTCGGCGTCGTCCTCCTCGCGCAGGTCGGGGCCGTCGAACTTCGTCCGGACCTTCGGGAGCGCGACCTGGTGGGGCACCACCCAGGCGTTGAGCGAGCGGGCGACCGACCGCAGGTGGTCCAGCGAGGTGATCGGGAACGAGCCGCCGGCGACGCAGAGCAGGCCGACGGTCGTGTTCTCGAACTCGTCGAACCCGCAGTAGTCCAGCGCCGTCTTGAGCGCCGAGGAGTACGACCCGTGGTAGACGGGTGTCCCGAAGACGACCGAGTCGGCCCGGCCCACGCGCTCGCGCAGTTCCGGCGCGTCGCCGGCGTCGTCGGCGTCGGCGTCGAACACCTGCAGGTCCAGTTCGCGGAGGTCGACCAGGTCGACGCTGGCGCCCCGGTCCTCGGCCTCGTCGAGGACGATACGCAGCGCCCTGCGCGTGTAGCTCTCCTCGCGGAGGCTCCCGCAGAGCGCGACGACGTGTGGTCCGTCGGACATACCCGGTCCTCCGAAGGGACGGGTAAAAACCGCCGCGGTCGACGGCGTCGCAGCCGGGGTCGGGTGGCCGCCGGCTCAGATCCCGCGGACGGTCTCGATGACGCCGACGGATTCGAGGCCCATCCAGGCGAGGAAGAGGACGTACAGCGCGAGGAACGCGTAGGCCTCGCGGTTCGTGATCTCCAGGCCGGTGCGGGTGAAAACGATGAACACGAGCGTCGCGAGCGCGAGGAAGCCCATCGTCGGGATGGCCGCCAGGAAGTCGATGGTCGCCTCCCCGGCGAGCAGGACGCCGACGGGGATGGCGACCAGGAGGTTGAACGTGTTGCTCCCGAGGACGTTCGCGAGGCTGGTCACGTCGTCGTTGTCGCGGGCGGCGTTGACGCTGACGAAGGTGTCCGGCAGGCTCGTCCCCGCGGCGATGACCGTCAGCCCCCAGAAGAACGTCGGCGTCTCGAAGGCCGCCTGGAGCGCGAGCGCCGCCTGGACGATGCCCTCGACGCCGACGGCGATCACCACGAGCGAGACGGCCAGGACCCCCCACTCCCGCGGGGCGCTGACGCTGTCGGCGGGGTCGGCGACGTGGTCGGCGGCGTCCTGCTGGTGGAGGAAGACGTAGACGCCGTAGGTGGCCAGCGGGACGACGACCAGCGCCGGCGTCAGCAGCGCCTCGCGGTTGGTCCCGCCGGGGACGTAGGTCGCGCCGAGCGCGAAGACGATGAACAGGACGAGGATGCTGATGACGTAGAACTGGGCGTCCTTGTGGACGATGTCCCGCGTCGAGGTCAGCTCCTCGCTGGCCAGCGAGGAGACCGCGGGGATCACCAGGAGGTTGAAGATGGCGCTGCCGACGATGGCGCCGACGCCCAGGGAGAACTCGTCGTGGACGACCGTGCTGATGACGATGGAACTGATCTCGGGGAAGCTCGACCCGACGGCGACGACGACCGCGCCGTGGACGGCCACCGGCAGCCCGTAGTACCTGCTGAGCCGTTCGGCGGCCCCCTCGAACCACACGCTGCCCTTCCAGATGACGACCGTCGCGACCAGCGCCAGTCCGACTGCGGCGAGCGGTCCGACCATCGCCCGCCAGTTCGCCGCCCCGATGTAACAATCTGCCCCTCTCGGTCCGGCTCTCCGGGCGCAGCGCAACAGGACCTTTCAGTTCGGCACTCCAACAGAAGACAGATGCCGACCACGACGCGCACCGGCGACGGACCGCCGCGCGACGCGGGTGCACGCCGATGACGCCGGACCTCGCCGCCGTCGCGACCGCCGTTGCGCTCCCGTTCGTCGCGGCGGCGCTCTCGCCGCTCGCCGTCCGCGCGCTCGGCGAGCGAGCGGGCTACGCCGGCGCCGTCGTCGCCGCGGCCAGTTTCGCGCTCCTGGCCGCCCAGCGCGGCAGCTACGGCACGGTCAGCGTCCAGTGGGTCCCCTCGCTGGACGTGAGCGCCCGGTTCGCCGTCGACGGCTGGTCGCTCCTGTTCGCCCTCGTCGCCAGCGGGATCGGCGTCCTCGTGTTCGCCTACTCCGCGCGGTACATGCGCGGCGATGAGAACCTGGGGCGCTACTACGCGGCGCTGCTGGCGTTTCTCGGGTCGATCCTCGGCGTCGCACTCGCCGCCGACCTCGTCTTCGTCTTCCTGTTCTGGGAACTGACGAGCCTCTGCTCGTTCGTCCTGATCGGTCACCACACCGAGGACGGCGACGCCCGCTACTCGGCGCGGATGGCCATGGTCGTCACCGTCGGCGGCGGCCTCTGCCTGCTCGCCGGCCTGCTCGTCCTCGCGGCGGCGGCCCGCGGTGCGCTGGGGGGCGTGACCTTCGACCTGACCGCGATGGTCGCCAACGACGCGGCGATGCGGGCGGCGCTCCGGGAGTCGGGACTGTTCGTCCCGGCCGTCGTCCTGCTGGTCGCGGCCGCGGCCGCAAAGTCCGCGCAGGTGCCGCTGCACTTCTGGCTGCCCGAGGCGATGGTCGCGCCGACGCCCGTCTCCGCGTTCCTCCACTCGGCGACGATGGTCAAGGTGGGCGTCTACTTCCTCGGTCGCGTCCGTCCCCTGCTGATGAGCCCCGAGTGGACGCTGCTGGTCGCCTCGCTGGGCCTGCTGACGATGCTCGTCGGCGCGGTGCTGGCCGTCGCCGCCTCGGACGCGAAGGAACTGCTGGCCTACTCGACGGCGAGCCACCTCGGGCTGATGGTCGCGGGCTTCGGCTTCGAGGCCGTCTACGGCGGCGAGGCCGGCGCCTTCCACCTGCTGAACCACGCCCTGTTCAAGGCACCGCTGTTCCTCGTCGCGGGGGTCGTCGCCCACGAGGCGGGCACTCGAAATCTCGACAACCTCGGCGGCCTCTGGCGGGAGCTGCCCGTCACCGCCGCGGTCACCGGCGTCGCCGCACTGAGCATGGCCGGGATCCCGCCGTTCAACGGCTTCTACTCCAAGGAACTGCTGTTCGAGGCGGCCTACGAACTCGCCCACGAGGCGGGCGGGCTCGCCTGGCTCTACCCGGCCGTCGCCACGGTCGCGAGCGTGTTCACCGTCGTCTACTCGCTGCGGTTCCTCGCGGTCTTCCTCGGCGAGCGGCGGGCGCCGGTCAGGGAGATCCACCGGCCGCCGGTCGCGCTGGTCGCGCCGCCCGTCGTCCTCGGCGTCGCGGTCGCGGCCGTCAGCGCCGCGCCCCAGGCGGCCGTCGACGCCGTCGTCCAGGCGGCCGTCGCGGCGACCGCGACCGGGGAGGCCACCCTCGAAGTCGGCCTCCCGACGCACCTCACGCCGCCGGTCCTGATGTCTGTCGTCGCGGTGGTCGGCGGCCTCGCCGCGTATCCGTTCGCCGGCCGGCTCGCGGCGGGGATCGACCGCGCCGTCGCGGCGCCGGTGCCGATTCGCCCCCAGGGGTGGTACGACCGGCTCCTCGGGGCCGCCGAGCGGACGAGCGCGCGGTTCGGGCCGTTCGTCCACAGCGGGGTCCTGCGGACGTACGTGACGTGGGTGGCCGCGACCGCGAGCGCGCTTGCGCTGGCGGGGTTCGCCACGAGCGGCCCCGTCCCGGCCGAACTGGGGGACGTACCGCTCGCGGTCGCCGTCGTGTTGCTGATCGCCGTCCTCGCCGCCGTGGCCGTGACGACCGCCTCCTCGCACGTCGCGGGCGTGCTGACGCTGTCGATCCTCGGGTTCATGCTCGCCATCTTCTTCATCCTCGCGAGCGCGCCGGACCTGGCGCTCACCCAGCTGGTCGTCGAGACGCTCGTGCTTGTGATCTTCCTGCTGGTCCTCCAGCGGCTCCCCACCTTCTACTCGGACGTGCGGCCGCTGGAACTGGCGCGTGACGCGGCGCTGTCGCTGCTGGTCGGCGGGACCGCCGCCGCGGCCGTCCTGCTCACCGCGCCCGGCGACGGCGCCGCCCCGACGCCGGTCGCCCAGTTCTACGCCGAGCAGGCGGTCCCCGGCGGGGGCGGGACGAACGTCGTCAACGTCATCCTGGTGGACTTCCGGGGGTTCGACACGCTCGGGGAACTGCTGGTCGTCGCGGTCGCGGCCATCGCCGTCCTCGTCCTCGTGACGATGCGGACCCGTGGCGAAGAGGCCGCCACCGAGGAGGAGGCGCCGGTCCCCGACGGGGGTGACGCCCGGTGACGACGACGATCATGCGGACGACCGCGCGGGTGACCGTCCCGGTCGTGCTCGTCCTCGCCATCTCGCTGTTCCTGCAGGGCCACAACCTCCCCGGCGGCGGGTTCATCGGCGGGGTCCTCACGACCGCCGCGTTCGTCCTCGTCTACGTCGGCTACGGGCTGGACTTCCTGGAGTCGGGCGTCCTCGGCCGCGAGGTCGACCCCGGGACGGGCATCTTCGAGCACCGGACGGTCGCCGCCTACCGCCGGACGTTCCTGCTGGGGCTGGCGGTCGTCGTCGGCAGCGGCGTCGCCGGGATGCTCGTCGGCGAGCCGTTCCTCTCGCAGACGTACGTCCACCTGGAGGGGATCCCGGTCTACCACGAGGTGGAACTGGCCAGCGCGCTCGTCTTCGACCTGGGCGTCTACCTCGTCGTCGTCGGCGGCCTGCTGACCATCGTCTCGGTGGTGAGCGCCGAATGACCCGCGCTGGGACTCCGGGGGCCGCCGCCCCGACGCCGCCGACGGCATCGACGGGAGGTGACGACCGGTGAGCGTCCCGCTGGCGGCCGCGGTCGGCGGCCTGTTCGCCGCCGGCACGTTCCTGCTGTTGCGCCGGGACCTCGTCCGGGTCGTCTGGGGGGTCGCCGTCGTCTCGCAGGGCACGTTCGTCTACCTGCTCGCCATGGGCGGCGTCGACGAGGGGACCCACGACCTCGTGCCGGTGCTGGCCGGCCACGGCGAATCGGTCCCCGAGGTCGCCGACCCGGTCGTCCAGGCGCTGGTGCTGACCGCCATCGTCATCAGCTTCGGGACGACCGCGCTCGCGCTCGTGCTGTCGTACCGCGCCTACGAGGAGAACGAGAGCATGGACGTCACGGAGTGGGTCTGAATGAGCACCGCCGTCGTCGCGCCGCTGCTGGTCGCGCTCGTCACCGCCGTCCTGACGCTCGCGCTCGGTCGATACCCGCGTCTCCAGCGACGGGCGAGCGTCGCCGGCGCGCTCGCCTACGCCGTCACGGTCGGCGGAGCGGTCTGGGCGACCGTACTCGGACCGTCGGCGCCCGGCGCGGCCGCCTACCAGGTCGGCGACTGGCCGGCGCCGTTCGGCATCACGCTCGTCCTCGACGGCCTGTCGGCGTTCATGCTGACCATCGCCGGGGCGCTCGCTCTCGCCGCGGCCCTGTTCTCGGTCCGCTACGTGACCCCCGAGAACCAGCGGGTCTACTACCATCCCCTGTTCCACCTCCTGTTCGTCGGCGTGACCGGCGCCTTCCTCACCGGCGACCTGTTCAACCTCTTCGTCTGGTTCGAGGTGATGCTCGTGGTGAGCTACGTCTTCGTGGCCTTCTACGGCACCGACCGCGCCACCGCGGCCTCCTTTCGCTACCTCGTGCTCAACGTCTTCGGGAGCGCGCTCATGCTCGTCGCCGTCGGCGGCCTCTACGCCACGACCGGGACGCTGAACATGGCCGACATGGCCCGGCGGCTGGCCGACCCCGCCGCCTTCGGGGTCGACCCGGCGCCGGTCGTCGGCCTCTCGGCGCTCCTGCTCGCCGTGTTCGCGCTGAAGGCCGGACTGGTCCCCTTCCAGTTCTGGGTGCCCGACGCCTACGCCGCCGCGCCGCCGCCGGTCACCGCCGTCTTCGCCGGCGTCACGAAGAAGGTGGGGATCTACGCGGTCGTCCGCCTGTACTTCACCGTCTTCGCCGCCGCGCCCGTCGCGGTGGACCTGCCCGGTGTCGGCGGGACGACCCCGCTGGCGTTTCTCGCGCCGGTCCTCGCGGCGATGGGGGTCGCCAGCATCGCCGTCGGCGGGTTCGGCGCCGTCGGTCACGGCCGCCTGGAGGGGACCTTCGCCTACTCCAGCGTCGGCCAGGTCGGGTTCATCGCCCTCCCGGTCGCCGTCGCCGCCGCGGCCGACCCCGTCGCCGGGGACCCGACGGAGAGCCTCCGCGGGGTCGCCATCGCCGCCGCGCTGGTCTTCGCGCTCCACCACGCGCTCGTCAAGGGGCTCCTCTTCCTCGCGACGGCCGCGGTCGAGGACGCGACTGGAACCGACGAACTGTCCGATCTCGGCGGTCTCGCCGGTCACGCCCCGGTGCTCGCGGGGGCCACCTTCGTCGGTCTCCTCTCGCTGGTGGGGCTGCCGCCGCTGACGGGCTTTTTCGGGAAGCTACTGACCGTCGACGCCGCCGTCAGGGGGCTGGCGGTCGGCCCCGAACGCCTGTCGGCGGCCGCGCTCGCGGCGCTCCTGGGCGGCGCGGTGCTGACCATCCTCTACGCGACGCGGGTCTGGGTCGGCGGCTTCTGGGGGGTCCGGACGCCGGCGGTCGAGCGGGGCGGCACCGACCTGGGACAGGTCGCCGTCCTCGTCGCGCTGGCGCTGGCGGTCGTCGCCGTGGGCGTCGGGTTCGACCCCGTCTACCGGTTCGCCGAGGCGGCGGCGGCCGCGGCCGTCGACACCGAGGCGTACGTCGACCTCGTCGACCCGACGGGAGGTGGGTCGGCGTGACCCGGACCTGGCCGGCCGCGGGGGCGCTGTTCGCGGTGCTGTGGGTGTTCGTCCACGGTCCGCCCCTCGCCCCCGACCCCCTCGCGGGGTCGCTGCTGGTCGGCCTGGCCGTCGGCCTGCCGGTCGCGTACGTCTTCCGGCGGCTCTACGCGGACACGTTCGGGCTCGAGCGGTCGGTCCGGGGGATCCCCTCCGTGGTCCTGTTCGTCCTGGCGTTCGTCCGGGAGGCCGTCCGCTCGTCGCTGGACGTGACCTACCGCGTGCTCGCGCCCTCTCGGCCGATCGAACCGGAGGTTATCCTCATCCCGCTGCGGGTCCGGACGGACCTGGGCGTGACCACCATCGCCAACAGCATCACGATGACGCCCGGGTCGCTCACGCTGGACTACGACGCCGAGCAAAACGCCCTCTACGTCCACGTCATCGACGGGAGCGACCCGGCCGACATCGTCGCCCCGATCCGCGACTGGGAGGACTACGCGCTGGCGGTCTTCGACGAAGACCTGTCGCCCGGCGACCCCGCCCCGGACTTCGCGGTCTACCCGCCGGACCGGACCCACCCGGTCCTCGAACAGGCCGTCCCCGACGACGAGGGCGACGAATCGGCGGACGCCCGGCGGAGCGACGGGGACGCCGACGCGCCGGACGGAGGTGACGGCGGTGGCGACTGACGCGACGGTCGTGGCGGTCGTCGACGCGGCCATCGTGCTCGCGGCCGTCCTGAGCCTCCTCTGTGGCTACCGCGCGGTCCGCGGGCCGACGGTGCCCGACCGGGTCGTCGCGCTGGACGCCATCGCGACCAACGTCGTCGCCATCGCCGTCCTGTTCGCCATCAAGACCGACCGCGGGCTGTACGTCACCGTCGCCCTCGTGCTCGCGATCATCGGCTTCCTCTCGACGGTCGCCGTGGCGAAGTTCGTCACCGAGGGCGACGTCATCGTCAGACAGGAGTGAGAGAGATGCACCACAGACCCCACCGACGACGCCAGACCGCGCGGACGACCAGCGACTCGACCGGCCGGCCGCCGGCCGGCGAGCGCGGCACGGACCAGCCGGGAGGGTCCAGATGGTAGCCGCCGAGGCGGTCCGGACCTGGGTCGTCGTCGCGCTGGTCGTCGTCGGGAGCGTCTTCCTCACGGTCGGCACGATCGGCCTGCTCAGGCTGCCGAACGTCTACAACCGGATGCACGCGACGAGCAAGCCGGCGACTATCGGCGCCGTCTCGGTGTTCCTCGCCGGGTTCGCCCACTTCGGGCCGGGCGGCGCCGGCCTCCCGTCGCTGGTCGGCATCGTCTTCCTGTTCCTGACGGTGCCGACCGGCGCGCACATGATCGCGCGGGCCGCCGAGCGGACGGGCGTCCCGTTCCTCGGCTCGGTCACCTGGCCCGGCAAGTCCGACGACGAGTGACCTCAGGCGGTCCCGTTCGTCGCCGCCCGCGCCGCCGAGACCCACTCGGGCCGCTCGACGGTCGTCTCGCCCGGGTCCTCGTAGGTGACCCGCAGCACCGACGGGCCGACCCGCTCCGCGCCGGCCTCCTCGACGACCAGCTCGGCGACCAGGCCGCTGGGCGCGACGTAGGCGGTCACGTTCGTCGGCCCGTTCCGGTACGGTTTCTGGAACGACCCCGCGAGCCGGTAGTACGTCTCCCCGTCGCGGGTCACCTCGGTCACGGTCTGGTCCTCGACGTTCGACAGGTACTCCGCGAGGTCACGGCGCTGGGTCAGGAGGTTGGGACTGAGCGACGCGTTCATGGCCAGGACCCGGTCGTAGGTCGCGCTGCCGTTCTCGACCGCGCGGTGGAAGACCGTGCCGCCGTCGCGCCACGTGTCCGTCCGGCCGGACCTGTTCTCGTAGACGGCGGGCGCCGAACCGGTGGTGTTCACCCACTGGACCGCGCGAGCGCGGACGGTCCCGTTCAGGTCGACCTCGCCGGAGAGCCTCTGGGTCACGTTGTAGTCGTCGCCGTCCCGGCGGAGCTCGTACCGGACGGTGAACGGGTCGGACCGCAGGACCGCGGTGTGGGCGTTGACGAGCGCGAGCGGGTCCGACACGCCGTCGGCCGTCAGGCCGGGCGCGAGCGCCGCCGCGGCGGTCCTCGACCCCGACTCCGGGGCCGCGGCCGACGACGGTGCCGAACCGGTCGACCCACCCGGGCCGCTCTGCCCGTCCTCCGTCCCGGCGGGTGTCGAACCGCCGCCGCCCAGCCCGGTACAGCCCGACAGGACGACGAGGGCGGTCACGCAGACGACCGCGACGGTCCGCACGCGGGGCCCGTGTCGCTGTCGCGTTCCGGCCATCTGTCACTCCCCGTCGAGGGCGCTCTCGATCGCCGGGGCGATGTCCTCGTAGTGGCGCAGGCCGGTGTAGCTCAGTTCGTTCCCCTCGGCGTCGAACAGCTTGTTCGTCGGGTACGCGGAGACGCCCCACCGGCTCGTCGCCCGGAGGTCGGCGTCCATGGCGACCGGCCAGGTCCCCTCGTAGGTCCGCCAGAACTGGCGGACGGCCGCCTCGTCGGACTCGGGCGTCACCGAGACCATGTGGACCCGGTCGGCGTCGAACGCCGCGCGGACCTCCCGGAGGTCCGGCATCTCCTTCTTGCAGGGGCCACACCACGTCGCGAAGAAGTTCACGAACGACACCTTCCCGTCGGGCCGCAGGCTGACCTCGCCGTCCGGCGACCCGGCCGCCTCCACCGTCGGCAGCGCGAGCGCGTCCCGGTCCCCCGGTGTGGACGTGCGCGCGGCACCGCCGTCCGGCCGGTCGGTCCCGGCCGCTCCCGGCGCGTCGGTCGCTGACTGGTCGGTCGCAGGCCCGTCGGTCGTCGCGTCGTCCCCGCCGGAGCACCCGGCGAGCGCGAACGCGGCGGCCCCGCCGGCTGTCCGGAGCAGGCGCCGCCGCGTCGGTCGGTCGGAGGGCATCGTACCCGATCGTACACGAGTTGGGAAGTTGTTACTTACGGTGGGGAAGAACGTCCCGGAGGCGGTCGGTCACACCGGGACCAGCGACGTGAAGTCGGGGACCCAGGGCGGGAACCCGTAGCGGTAGTAGTAGATCTCCGCGAGCCCGGACAGCGCCAGGAGGGCCCCCGCTACCCGATAGACCCGTCCGGTGTGGCGCGAGAGCCGCCCGACCAGCGCCGTCCCGGTCAGCGCGACCGTGACGGTGACGACGACCATCACGAGGGCCATCCCCCCGGCGTACGCGAGGGCGACGCCGGCGCCCTGGCCCGGCCCGCCGGCGGCCGCACGCAGGAAGACCGCGACGAACAGCGGGGCCGTGCAGCCGGCGGCCGCCGCGGCGTACAGCACCCCGAACGCGAAGAACCCGCCGACGCTCCGCCGTCGCTCGGGGAGCCGGACCGGCTGGCCCGTCGGCTTCCACCCCGCCGCCATCGCGACGCCGACGACGACGAACGCCGCGCCGACGACCAGTTCCATCACGGCCACGTTCGACAGTGCCCGGGCGCCGACGGCCGTCACGACGCCCGCGATCACGCCGTAGACGAGGAACATCCCCGCGCTGACGACGAGGCCGACCCCGACGCCGCGGGCGACGGCCGCCAGCCCCGGGTGGAGCCGCCCGAGTCGCCGGGCGACGCCCTCTCCGAGCGTCGCCGTCCCGCCGTCGGTGGCGGTGTCGGCGCTCGTCCCGAGGTAGTACGAGAGGTAGCCGGGGACCAGCGGGAACGCGCAGGGCGCGAAGAACGTCGCCATCCCCGCCGAGAACGCCAGCCCGAGCAGGGAGACGGTCGCGCTCACGGCCGACTCCCCCCGGTCCCGCGGCGTCCGATCGGCGGCGTTCGGCAGTGAGTCGTCGAGCGAGGCGCGCGGAGCGTCGGATCGCGGACCGGCTCCGGACTGCGGGCGGGCGGCGCGGACGGCCGCCGCCCGCGGTCGGCGGCGACGGAGGGCATCGTCCGGCCTTGGAACGCCGGTCATTTCAATCTAACTGACAGTAGTTTCAGAGTTCAGGTGGGCGCTCCGGACGGACCGAGCCCGCTCACTTCCGGAGGCTGGCGACGCCGGCCGACTCGTCGTAGTCGACCAGCCCGTCGTCGTCCAGGTCCGCGAGCAGGTCGGCGAGCCAATCGCGGCCGTACTCGCCGTCGGGCGCGTAGTCGACGCGGACCTTCGGGCCGAGCTCGTCGAGCGCGATTTCCTCGCTGGCGCCGAGGACGTTGACGACCCGCCCCCGCATCTGCCGCCGAGAGCCCTCGAAGTCGGGCTGGGTCGGCACGTCCGGCGCGGTGAAATCGCCCGTCCCGTAGGCGTGACACCACTCCCGCCAGGGACAGCCCGCCCCGTCGCAGGCGGGCGTCTTCTCGCAGGCCACCCCGCCCAGTTCCATGATCGCGTTGTTCCAGACGCGGGACTCCCCCTCGGGCATCAGTTCCGCGGCGACCCGCTCGAAGGTGTCGTCGTCGTCCGGCACGTCGAACGCGCGGTAGAGGACCCGCTTGACGTTCGTGTCGACCACCGCGTTCCCGTTGTCGAACGCGAAACTGGCGACCGCGTTGGCGGTGTAGGGACCGACCCCCATCAGCTCCGAGAGCTCGTCGGGCGACTCGGGGAACTCGCCCCCGTACTCGGACTCGACCTGGCCGGCGGCCTCGTGGAGGTACTTCGCGCGGTTGTTGTAGCCGAGGCTGTGGTCGCTCCAGAACCCGACCACGTCCGCGCGGTCGGCGGCCGCCAGATCCGCGGTCGTCGGCCACCGCTCCAGAAACGCCTCCCAGGCGTCGACGACCCGGGAGAGCTGGGTCTGCTGGCTCATCACCTCCGAGACGAGGATCTCGTAGGGGTCGTCGGTCCGCCGCCACGGAAAGTCGCGGTGGTCGGCCTCGTACCACGCGACCAGCGCCTCCCGGACGGCGTCGGCGTCGTCGGGCAGGAACGCCTCGGCCGGCGCGTCCGCCTCGGTCTCGGCGTCGGCGTCACTCATCGGGAGAGCGTATCGGCCGGACCCGCTTGGGGGTGGCGATCGGCGGTCGGCGGCCGGCGGTCACGGACGATACCGGGAACGGAACGGCTCAGACGAGCGCCGCGACGGTGGGGACCGCGGCCGCTCCCGCGCCGACCGCGGACTGGACGGCGTTCGAGACGGCGCCGACCACCGTCTCCCAGACCGAGAAGTCCGTGAGGATGGCGAGGAATGTGTCGAACCCGAAGAAGAAGAACACGCTCGCGCCGAACAGGTGGGCCTTCGCCGCGTCGAACCGGCCCGCGAACGTGCTGAAGAAGTAGGCGTTAGCGAGGCTGATGGGGATGATCACGAGCATCTCGCCGACCCAGATGCCCGGGTGGGCGCCGTACTGGACGGCGAGGCTGATCGTGACGAGCTGGGTCTTGTCGCCGAACTCGCCGACCGCCATCAGCACGAAGATGGGGAGGAAGTTCCCGAAGCGGTCGGGCACGTCCCGGCCCAGCACCGACACGTCGAGGTCGCCACTTCCCCCGACGCCCGCGTACCCGCCGTCGGTCTCGGCCGCGGCGGCCTCCTCGGGCGAGCGGTCGCCGTCGCCCGGCGCGACGCGGCCGCCCTCGGGGATCGACCGGAGGAGCAACACGCCGAACAGCAGGAAGAGCATCCCCGAGATCGCGTCGAGATACACCGGCGGCAGCGCCCCCTTCAGCGCCTGGCCGAACCAGATCTCCAGCGCCGTCCAGCCGGCGAAGGCCAGCCCCGCCGCGCCGACGACCGTCAGCGGGCGGAACCGCGTCGCCAGCCCCGCGATGATGAACTGCACCTTCTCGCCGGGCAGGACGATCAACTGCGCGACCATCGCCGCGACCATCACCGCCAGAAAGTCGCTCACGGCGTATCCACCCCCCGCCCGCTCACCGACCCGGCGGCGCCGCTCCGCCGGACGAACCGCACGTGACCCATCATATCCGCGAATTAGACCGGTCTAAATCAAAAGCCTGGCGAACGCGGTACCGGGCGGTTGGGGGCGAGCGGACCGCACGGCGAGTCTGCGTCCGGCGGCCTCACTCCGGGGAAACCACGTCGCCGCGGTCGAGCGGCGTGGCCTCCGTCCAGTAGCGCTCGAAGGCGTCCTCGGCCCACTCGCGGACGGCGGCGTCGTCGGTATCGATGGCGGCCCGGAGGACGCCGCTGTCGTCGCGGACCAGCAGGTGGACCCGGCCGTCGGCGACGGTTCCGGCGACCGGGACGCCGGCCGGGCGGACCCGGACGGCGGCCGAGTCGGCGTCGACGAGGGTCAGGAGGTCTCGCCGCAGCGCGTCGTCGCTCGTCAGCGCGTCGACGGCCTCGGGCGAGAAGACGCCGCGGAACCGGACCTCGCCGGCGGCGGCCCGCTCGGCCAGCAGCGAGAGCGTCCCCTCGTTGAACGCGTGGGAGAACGCCCGGACCTCGTCGGCCGCCCGCTCCAGGTCGAGCAGCCGCCGGACCGGCGCCGACGGCCGGGTCTCCGTGGGGACGGTGATCGTCGCGTCGGTCAGCCGCGCGAGGTCGAACCCAAGCTCCTCGGTCGGGAGGTACGCGACGATGTCCCGGAGGTCGCGTTCGAGTTCGAGCGCCTCCAGCAGATCCGAGAACGCGTCGGCGACCAGTTCGCCCGTGGCCGTCGCCTCGTAGCCGTCGTCGGTCCGCCGGACCCACGACCGCTCCTCGAAGTCCGCGAGGATCCGGCCGAGGGTGGCCTGGGAGGCGCCCGTCTCGTCGGCCAACGCCGACCGGCTCCGCGGCCCCTCGGCGAGCGACCGCAGGACGGCAACCCGGTTGGCCGACAGCGCGAGGAACTCCACGTCTTCGAGCGCCGCGTCCATACCGGGAGTGGCGCCGCTCGGGCTAAACCGTTTTCGGGGCGGCCCGACGGGCTCGATACGCCGCTCTCGGGCGTGTTCTTCACGACACGAAATCGTTTCACGTCGTGCAATCGCGACACCGGTCGCCGCGCTTGCCCGCCGGGCAAGGATTTCTGAACGGGCCTATAAGGCTTCGAGCCCTACAGGATTCCACGATGATCTCTCACGCCATCTCTCTGGAGCCGACGCCCGCGGAGGTGTCGCCGTGATCGGTCGCAGGACCGTCGCGGCGTTCCTCGCGACGAGCCTGCTGTTTGGGGGCACCTTCGTCGCGGCGAAGGGGGGCCTGGAGTTCTTTCCGCCGCTTTTGTTCGTCGCGCTCCGGTTCGACGTCGCGGCTGTCGCGCTGATAGCCTACGTGCTGCTCACCCGCTCGCGCGCCGACCTGATTCCGCGGACGCGGGGCGACCTGGGCGGGATCGTCGCGACCGGGCTGTTCGCCATCGGGCTGACGAACGCCCTGCTGTTCGTCGGCCAGCAGTACGTCACCAGCGGCGTCGCCGCCATCATCGCGAGCCTGAACCCAATCCTGACGCCGGTGCTCGCCGCGGTCCTGCTCGCCGACGAGCGGCTCTCGGCCCGCGGCGCCGTCGGGATGGCGGTGGGGCTGGTCGGCGTCGCGCTCGTGGCCAACCCCGACCCGTCGGCGTTCGGCGCCGGCGGCCTGCTCGGCGAGGGACTCATGCTCGTCAGCGCGACCTGCGGCGCGCTCGGGTCGGTGCTGATCCGCCGGGCCGACGCGGACCTCTCCAGCACCGTCCGCACCGCGTGGGGCCTGCCGCTGGCGGCCGTCGTCACCCACGGCCTGAGCCTGGCGGCCGGCGAGTCGCCCGCCGCGATCACGTGGACGCCCGGTGCCGTGCTCGCGCTCGCCTACGTCGCCCTCCTGGCCGGCGCCGTCGCCTACATCGCGTACTTCGGCCTCATCGACGAGGTGGGGGCCATCCGCGCGAACCTCGCGTTCTACGTCGTCCCGCTCGTGGCGACGCTCGGCGGGTGGGCGCTGCTGGGCGAGACCATCTCCGGGCTCGCCGTCGCCGGCTTCCTCGTCGTCTTCGCCGGCTTCGCCGTCATCGGCAGCGAGTCGTTCGCCCGCCCCGGGCTCCGGGAGACACTCCCGGGCCGCCTGCTCGCCTCCGAGAACCTCCGGTCGCTCGACGACGCCTACGCGACCGACGGCGGGAGCGACCCGGCCGACGACCGCCCGGCCAGCGACTGCCGGATCGACGGCGACGGCCCCGGCTGTCCCGCCGACGACTGACGCTGACGCGCCGGCCTCTCCGCCGCAGTCACTCCCCCTCGAACTCGGGCTCGCGGCTCTCGACGAACGCGCGGACGCCCTCCTCGTGGTCGTCGGCCGAGGCGGAGACGATCTGGGCGGCGGCCTCGTTCGCGATGGCCTCGTCGAGCGAACTCGTCGTCCCCTGCTCGACGAGTCGCTTCGACTGCTTCAGCGCGACCGCCGGGCCCGAGGCGATCCGGTCGACCATCCCCGCGACGCGCTCGTCGAGTTCCTCGTCGTCGTAGACGTGGTTGAACAGGCCGACCTCTTTCGCCCGCTGGGCGTCGATCAGTTCCCCCGTGAACAGGAGTTCCTTCGCGACGTTCTCGCCGACGATCCGCGGGAGGAGGTGGGAGGCGCCGGAGTCGACGTTGAGCCCGACCTGACGGAAGCCGAAGCTTATCTTGGCCGACTCGCTGGCCAGCAGCAGGTCGCAGGCGATCGCGAGCGCGCCGCCGGCGCCGTAGGCGGGGCCGTGGATCTTCGCGACGGTCGGGCGGTCGCAGGTCGCGACCGCCCGGACGGCGCCCGCGGTCTCCTCGACGATGCGTTCGACCCGTTCGTGAGCGGGTGCCTCGCCCTCCAGTCCGTCCACCATCGCGTCGATGTCGCCGCCGGCGCAGAACGTGGGACCGCTCCCAGCGAGGACGATACAGCGGGCCTCCTCGGGGACCGCCGCCATGGCGTCGATCAGGTCGGTGGCGACGCCGCTGGTCAGCGCGTTGCGCATCTCCGGGTGGTCGAGTGTCACCGTTGCGACGCCGTCGGATACGTCGAGCGTGACGTGTTCCATGCTCCCGGAGTGGGCTGCCGACCGGTTAAGCGTGCGTGGCGCCGTGGCTGTCCTGAACCCCCCGCCGGCCCCACTCGTTTGGGGGTACTTTGAGGGACGCGTCGGGCGTGGCTCGCGTATGAGAGTCCACTGGCACCGCCGGGACCTCCGGGCGGCGGACAACCGGGGGCTGGCCGCCGCGGCGGGCGACCTGCCGGACGTGCCCGCGGACGGTCCCGTCGTCCCGCTGTTCGTCTTCGACCGCGACGTGCTCGCCCACGCGGGGCCGCCCCGCGTCGCGTTCATGCTCGACGCGCTCGACTCGCTGCGGGCGTGGTACCGCGAGCGCGGCAGCGACCTCCTGGTCCGCCGCGGCGACCCCCGCGAGGTCGTCCCCGCCGTCGCCGGGGAGGTCGGCGCCGACGCCGTCACCTGGGGCGCGGAGGTCTCCGGGCTCGGTCGCGAGCGCGACGCCGCGGTCCGGCGGGCGCTCGACGACGCCGACGTGGCTCGCCGGAGCGTCGAGGACGCCCTGCTCCACGAACCGGGGTCGATCCGCACCAACCAGGGCGAGGTCTACTCCGTGTTCACCTACTTCTGGAAGAAGTGGCGCGACCGCGAGAAGGCGTCCCCCGCACCGACACCCGACGAGGACGCTCTCGCAGACATCTCCGACGACGAGCCGCTCCCGTCGCTCGCGGATCTCGGTTTCGACGAACCCGAGGCCGACGTGCCGCCCGCCGGGACCGAACCGGCTCGTGAGCTGCTCCGGGCGTTCTGCGAGAACGACGTGTACGACTACGACGACCGCCGGGACTACCCCGCCGACGAGTGCACGTCCCGGCTCTCCGCCCATCTCAAGTTCGGTACCATCGGCATCCGGGAGGTCCACGGGGCGGTCAGCGAGGCGAAGTCGGCCGCCGCCGGCGCCGACTACGACTCCGCCGAGGAGTTCGAGTCGCAACTCGCGTGGCGGGAGTTCTACCACCACGTCCTCTGGGACGAGCCGAACGTCGTCACGGAGAACTTCAAGGACTACGAGCGGCCGATCGAGTGGAACCACGACCCCGAGGCGCTGCGGGCCTGGAAGGACGGCGAGACGGGCTATCCCATCGTCGACGCGGGGATGCGCCAGCTGCGGGCGGAGGCGTATATGCACAACCGCGTCCGGATGATCGTCGCTTCCTTCCTGACGAAGGACCTGCTCATCGACTGGCGGGAGGGCTACGACTGGTTCCGCGAGAAACTGGTCGACCACGACACGGCCAACGACAACGGCGGCTGGCAGTGGGCCGCCTCGACGGGGACCGACGCCCAGCCGTACTTCCGCGTGTTCAACCCGATGACCCAGGGCGAGCGCTACGACCCGGACGCGGAGTACATCCGCGAGTACGTCCCCGAACTCCGGGACGTGCCCGCCGACGCCGTCCACGAGTGGCACGAACTCGACGCCGGCCGCCGGGAGATGCTCGCGCCCGACTACCCGGCGCCCATCGTCGACCACGGCGAGCGCCGCGAGCGGGCCATCGAGATGTTCGAGCGGGCGCGGGCCGACGACTGACAGCCGGGGCGACACCGCGTCTACATCTCTCGACGCCGAGAGGTCGCGGACCGCCGGCGGCTCGGCGGATTCGGCCGCGTCCCGCGGGTCAGTCCCCGTCCGTGTCAGCCGTGTGTGACAGTCTCACTCATCCAGTTCCTCAAACTTTAACAGGTATCCAGCCGACCGCTAGAGTGGAGGAGATATCTATGCCAGAACATTCCGATCCCGAGCTTCCGCCGCTCCCGTACGACTACGACGCGCTCGAACCGCACGTTAGCGAGCAGGTGCTTACGTGGCACCACGACACCCACCACCAGGGGTACGTCAACGGCCTCGAATCCGCCGAGGAGACGCTCGCCGACGCCCGCGAGTCGGGGGACTACTCCTCGACAGCCGGCGCGCTGGGCAACGTCACCCACAACGGCTCCGGCCACTACCTCCACACGCTGTTCTGGGACAACATGTCCCCGAACGGCGGCGGCGAGCCGGAGGGTGACCTCCGCGACCGCATCGAGGAGGACTTCGGCTCCTACGAGGGCTGGAAGGGCGAGTTCGAGGCCGCCGCGTCGGCCGCCGGTGGCTGGGCGCTGCTGGTCTACGACCCCGTCGCCAAGCAGCTGCGCAACGTGGCCGTCGACAAGCACGACCAGGGCGCGCTGTGGGGTTCCCACCCGATCATGGCCCTGGACGTGTGGGAGCACTCCTACTACTACGACTACGGCCCGGACCGCGGCAGCTTCATCGACGCCTTCTTCGAGGTCGTCGACTGGGACGAGGTCGCCGACCAGTACGACACGGCCGTCAGCCACTTCGAGTAACGACGAGTCAGTTCACCACCGCCATTTTTTCGCGCTCCACTGGTCAACCGCAGGTCCACGCCCCGCTGGCCAGCCGCCGGGCCGCACTCCACCGGTCAGCCGTCGGGTCGCGCTCCACCGGTCAGCCGCCGGGCCGCCGTCGGTTCACGCTGCAGCGGCCACCGCGACGCCGAACGGCCGTCGGGGTGTGCCGTGGCGCCCCGGCCGCGTTTCGAGGGCTTTAGGCGTCGACCCCGAGTATCCGGGTCCATGCCGCGACCGAAATCCGACTTCGACGACCTGCGACCCCTGGAGTTCCGCGAGCCCGCGGAGGTGCTCGACGCCGACAAGCTCTACACCATCTACGAGGTCGGCCGCCTGCTGCAGGGCGTCGACCCCGAGGCCGAGCTGGACATCGAGACCGAGAACGTCCTGCTGGACTGGGCCATCCCGTGGATGATGGGCCACAGCGAGCAGTTCGTCTTCGCCGAGCCCGAGACCGACGGCGAACCCGGCTACTACGGGCTCGCGCCGGGCGTCGACGCCGATGGCGCGAGCGAGCAATGAGTCGCGGAGGGGGCCGATGAGGCTGCTCGTCGCGGGCGGCGCCCGCGTCGACGCCGGGAAGACCACCTTCTCGACCGGACTGATCGAGCGCACCGGCGCCGTGGGGTTCAAGCCCCGCGCGGGCAACGACTACTGGTTCGACCACGACGACTACCTGACGGCGACGGCCGAGGGACGGCTCTACGGCAAGGACGCCCGCAAGCTCGCCGCGGCGAGCGGGGCCAACGTGGCCCCGGAGGACATCAACGCCGTCCACCGCCTGTGGCGACCGAGCCCGGGCGGCGGCACGGGCCTCCTCGGGAAGGACGACCGGGAGTTCCTCGTCGACCGCGTCGGCGAGTCGTTCGTCGTCAACGGGACGGTCGAACTCCCGGACTCCGTGCGTGAGGCGCTCCCCCTGTCGGACGCGCCCCGCGTCTCGTCGGTCGACGAGTTCAACGAGGTGATGACCGACCGGCACCTCCCCGAACAGCGGTCGCTGCTCGCCGAGGTCGAGGCGACCGAGCGGGCGGTCGTCGAGTCCTACGCCGACGTGGCGCGGCCGTTCCGCGACGTCGACCCCGACGCCGTCGCCGTGGTCGAACCGGGGCGCGTCCGCGTCTACGACGGCGACCGCTACGCGAAGGGCTGCGCCGTCGCCAGCGGCGGCCCCGAGGCCGGCCAGCTGGAGGAGCGGGTCCCGGACGTGACCGACCTGGTCGACCCGGCGACCGAGACTCGCCTGCCGCCGCTGTCGAAAGCCGAACGCGGCGACCCGGCGGCCGTCGCCGACGCGTACGAACACGCCTACGACGCCGTGCTCGCCGCGGCCTTCGACTGACCGGGTGTGGAGCGGACCCGGCCACGGCTCCCGTCGAGGTCCGCCGCTCAGATCGTGTCGATGCGGTCGACGGGCATCACGGAGTAGTCGATCGAGAGCGTGTCCTGGGTCGCGCGGATCTTGCCGACGAACGTGGAGATGTCCTCCAGGTCGCCCTCGAGGATGAACAGTTCGAGGCAGTAGTGGTCGCCGATGTGGCTGTGGACGTTCGAGGCGACGAGGTTCTCGTACTCGTGGCGGAGGTTCATCATCCGGTGTTCGACGCCCGACGACGAGTAGTCGAACAGGACGGTCACCACGCCCATCAGCTCCCGCTCCTCCAGCTGCTTGTCCTCGAACTCCCCGAGGAGGTTGCGCGCGGCCTCCCGGACCACCTCGCTCCGCCCGGTGTAGCCGTGTTCGTCCGCGAACGAGTCGATCCGTTCGAGCAACTCGTCGGGCATCGAGACGCTGACGACGGTCATATGTTAACCGAGCCGGAGCGAGCTATTAAGAATTGATATCGGCCGCGGCCCGGGCCGGTGGTGGCGGTCCCGGTCGATCGGTACCGGGTGTGGCGGGACGGGGACCGCACGGGCGGGCGACGGCGGGGTCGGCGGCACAGGTCGGGAGACTCAAGGACCGCGGGCGGGAGATGGGAGACGATGGAGACGAGTCATCGGGTCGTCCTCGGCGACGCGCGCGAACTCTCGGGGCTGGCCGACGACAGCGTCGACCTGGTCGTCACCTCGCCGCCGTACCCGATGATCGAGATGTGGGACGAGACGTTCGGCGCGCTCGACCCGGCCGTCGCGGACGCGCTGGCGGCCGACGACGGCCAGCGCGCCTTCGAGGCGATGCACGGCGTCCTCGACGAGGTGTGGGCCGAACTCGAACGGGTGCTCGTCGACGGCGGCGTCGCCTGCGTCAACGTCGGCGACGCGACCCGCACCGTCGACGGGAGCTTCCGCGTCTACCCCAACCACGCCCGGGTGCTGGAGGCGTTCCGGTCGCTCGGGTTCGACCCCCTGCCGGACGTGCTCTGGCGCAAGCCCACCAACAGCGCCGCGAAGTTCATGGGCTCGGGGATGGTGCCGCCCAACGCCTACGTCACCCTCGAACACGAGTACGTCCTCGTCTTCCGCAACGGCGACGACTCCCGGTCGTTCGCGCCCGGCGCGGATCGGCGCTACGAGGCCGCCTACTTCTGGGAGGAACGCAACCGCTGGTTCTCCGACGTGTGGACCGACGTGAGCGGCGAACTCCAGGCGCTCGACCACGACGAACTCCGCGAGCGCTCCGCCGCGTTCCCCTTCGAGATCCCCTACCGCCTCGTCAACATGTACTCGGCCTACGGCGACACCGTCCTCGATCCCTTCTGGGGCACCGGTACCACCTCCCTGGCCGCCCTCGTCGCCGGCCGCGACTCCGTCGGCTACGAGCGGGAACCCGCCTTCGCCGAGGTGTTCGACGACCAGGTGGACGAGGCCCCCGCGCTCTCGCGCTCGGTCGTCGAGGAGCGCCTCGACCGCCACCGCGAGTTCGTCGCCGGCGTGCGCGAGGACGGGGAGGAACTCGGCTACGACGCCGTCCACTACGACTTCCCCGTCCGCACGAAACAGGAGCGGGAGATCCGCTTCTACACCGTCGAGTCCGTCGAGTCGACGGCCGACGGCTACCGCGCGGTCCACGAACCGGTCTGAAAACGCGAGAGGCAGGACGGTGAGGGTCCCGCGGGACCGTTCCCGTCCGACTGTCCCGCTACTTCGGCGGGCCGTTGCCGTTCCCGTTGTTCCCGTTGCCGGGACCGTTCCCGTTGTTTCCGTTGCCGGGACCGTTCCCGTTGCCGTTACCCGGACCGTTGCCGCTGTTCCCGTTGCCGTTCCCGGCGCCTCGCTCACCGGCGAAGGTGAGCTCGACGCCGACGGGGACGCGACCGCTCTCGCCCTCCTCGGCGGCCCAGGTGCTCGCGACGACCACCGTCTCGAAGTTGCCGTTGTGGAGGAACCTCTTCAGGTCGCGCTTGCCGGCCTCGTCGAAGGTCGTCGTGTCGACCTGCTTGACCTGGTAGTTGCCGTTGTGTTTGATCCCGACGAACGAGAACTGGTACTCGACGTTGTCGCCGGTCGCCTCGCGCTCGCTCAGGTACGGCGCCGTCGAGTTCGTCGGGACGGACTCGCCGGCGACGCTGACGTTTCTGACGTACCAGCCGTCCTTCGCGGTCGCCCAGTCGGTGACGTACCGGAAGGAGACCAGGACGCTCTCGTTGCCCTCGTAGGCCGAGAGGTCGAACGACTGGGACTGCCAGCCGTCCGTGTCGCCGGTCAGCCCCGGCACGTTCGCCTTCACCGTCGGGTGGGCGTCGGGATTCGGCGATGCGTCGGTGTTCCCGTTCGAGAGACTGTGCCAGGTGTCGCCGCCGTCGGTCGACACCTGCACGAAGCCGTAGTCCCAGTTGGCCTCGATGCGCTGGAAGCTCTCGAAGGTCAGCGTCGGGTCCTCGACGTTCGAGAGGTCCCGCTCGACGACCGCGTGGCGGTCGAGCAGGTTGCCGGACCCGCTGTAGAGGACCTCGCCCTCGCCGGTCACGGGGTCGGTCGCCGTCGACCACTCCGTGTCCGTGAAGTCGGTCCCCGAGACGGTCACGTCCCTGATCGGGCCGCGTTCGCTCGTGTCGATCGTCCGGTAGTTGGTCCCCCAGGCGCCGGCGGTGCCGACCGACCCGGAAGTGTTGACATTCACCTCGACGCCGTCGATGTGGAACTCGTCTTTCGGCGGCGTCCGGATGTCGTCGGTCACCACGGCGGTCGAGAAGTCCTGGTAGAGGTCGGCGAAGTCGCGTTTCGCCCCGACCTCGTCCAGGGTGTTCTCGACGCTGGTGATGCCGTTGTCCGTATCCTGTGCGAGGTTGGAGACGAACTCCCGGCCGTACTGGTCGGCCAGGTACATCGTCCACGTGTAGGCGATCCCGTAGTCCGCGAGGACGTTGTCCGCCCCCTGGTCCTCCCAGTTCGTCAGCGAGTTCGAGGGCAGCTGTTCGTAGGCTCCGAGGTGGCCCTCCGGGACGCCGTAGCCGGTGATGTACTCGGCGTAGTCCGACATCCCCTCGTTGACCCAGGTGGTCTCGTCGCCGTCGAGGTCGGCGTGGATGAGGTGCTGATACTCGTGGGCCAGCGTCCCCTCGTAGCCGGTCCGCTCGTTGCTCTCGTTGACGGCGTTCCAGTCGTAGGCGTCGACCGTGATGGCGTTACGGTCGGTGTACTCCTGGATCGTCGGCGAGTAGAAGCCGGCGATGTACAGCGGGTACTCCTCGTCGTAGTAGTTCCGGTCCCGGACGTTGTCCACGAGCAGGACCGTCCGCTCGGAGCCGTTGCCCGTCTCGTAGTAGTCCTCCGGGACGGCGCCGATCTGTTCGAGCAGCGACTCGGTGCCGTTGCGGGCGTCGGGCCGGCCGAACGTCTCCGTCTCGACCGGGTACATGTTCCCGTCGAACTGCCGGGCCATCGACTCGGCCTGGGCCTCGGAGATCGTCGGGTCCTCGCGCGGGTCGTCGCTCGGCCACGAGAGGTTGTTCGCGACCCACACCTCGATCTCGTCGCCGACCGCCAGCAGCGTGTACTCCTTGAAGTAGTAGCTCCCCCGGTCGGAGCCGAGGTACTGCTTCGACGTGCCGACCAGCGGGTGGTCCTCGTCGTCCGGGTCCATCATGATGGAATCCGCGGACGCCGCGCTCGCCGCCCCGCCGGCCGCGTCCCCCTCGGCGAGGCCCGCCGGCGCCGTGTCCACGTCGACCGGCTTGTCGGTCCAGTTGCGCGTCGGTTCGATCCCCGTGTAGCCGTCGGAGGCGTTACCCGGTTCCCCCTCGGGCACGGGCTCGGTCAGTTCGGCCCGCGTCGGGCCGTCCGTCGGTTCCCCCGTTGCGCCGCCGACGCCCGCGGTGACCGCCGCGAGCGCGACGACGAGCGCCATGAGTACTGATCGCATAGGTACGATCCACTCGGCGATACAGACGGAGTGACAATAAATAGTCGCCGTATAATTACGATCGAATGCCACGAACGGGCGGCCCCGCAGTCGCTATCGACTGCCGGGAACCGGGTGCCGGGCGGATGGACCGACCACCGGATCCGTCACTCCGTCGAAAGCGGTGTCGATATCCGCGGTCGCTGTCACCGGGCAGCGGTCGCCTCCCCGATGCCGCGAAAGTATAAAATATTTGTCATAGTCCCGGACGGATTCGAACCGTCGTCCATGGCTCGCTTCAGGGAACTGATATATTCAGGACCCCTCCAAAGGCCATGATGATTGGCCACTACACCACGGGACTTCACGGATGGCTATACGGCGGTCGCATAATAGCGTTACTCTTGCAGTTCTGGGGCGTTTCGACGGATCCGGCCCGATCGGGATGTCGCGCTGAGAAGCGGATTGATCCGGGTCAGTCGTCGGCGGCCGCGGGGACTTCCAGCAGGCCGCAGACGTCGTTCTCGGCGTCGAAGCAGTCGGGGCAGGCGGGGTCGCGGTCGATGATGGTGTCGAGCCGTTCGGCGACCGTCTCGTCGATGACGCTCTCCAGCTGGCGGGCCTCGCCGCGGAACTCCTCGACCTCGAGGACCTCGACGAGGAACCGCTCGATGATACAGTAGTTCTGGAGGGCCTCGCGGGCGCGGACGATGCCCTCGTCGGAGAGGGAGACGCCCTTGTACTTCTCGTGTTCGGCCAGCCCCTGGTCTTCGAGCTTGCCGATCATCTCGTTGGCGCTGGCGGGGCTCACGTCGAGCCGGTCGGCCAGGTCGCCGGTCGATGCGGGACCGTCCTCCATCCGCTGGATCAGGTAGATTGCTTTCAGGTACTGGTCGGCCGTGTTCACGGCGATCCCTCCTGTTGGGTCCGCGTCGCTCCGTCGGCGGTCATCGGCGCTCCTCCATGAGCTCGGTCACTTCCTCGACGCCCTCGGCCTCCTCCTCGCGGATGGCCGCGAGCGTGTCGAGCAGCCGGTCGCGGTCGATGCCGAACTCCACGTCCGAGGCCTCGACCGCCTCGATGAGGTCGTCGTAGAACTTGTAGGCGGTCTCCTCGTTGCACAGCTGGTCGTAGAGGACGCCGTCGAAGTCGTCGTCGGACTCGTACTGGGCCTCGACCAGCGCCTCGATCTCCTCGTAGGCGACCGTGTCGGCGTCGAGTTCCGCTACCAGGTCCTCCAGCCGGTCGCGGTGGTCGGCGGACTCCTCGGCGGCGTCTTCGAGCATCGCCCGCACGTCGTCGGTCAGGTCCACCCCGCTGTCGCGGGCGTGTTTCGACGCCCGCGCCTCGACGACCTCCTCCAGGACGATCCCGATCTGGAGCAGGCGGGCCAGCTGGTGGTCGGACCCGACCGGGACGGTGAGACTCACCGTCGCACCTCCCGGGAGTCGGCGCCCGTCGCACGATTCATAGGCACCTCTCGGGTAGGCGGGGACGTAAGTCCTTCCCTCGGCGGCGGCCAGCGGCGGCCCAGCCCGCGAGTTCGCCGGCCGGGACGGGAACGTCCGGCCCACGGTCGTCCAGCCCGGGAGCGGCCGGTCCGTGAGCGACCAGTCGACGATCTACCGGCTGGATTCACGGCCCGCTCGGCCGCCGTCGCTCCCCTCTGTTCGGCCGCTCCCGGAGCCGTCGGTCCGTCGGTCTCCGCGCCCGCCGCCCGTCCAGCGGAGCGCGAGCACGTACAGCCCGACGACGACCACCCCGACCGCGACCCCGAGGACCGAGTCGGTCACGAGGTGAGGGTGACCCGCGTGAACCGGGACGACGGACGCCGCTGCGAGCGCCAGGAGGTGCAGTGGACGCATGGTCTGGTGTGTCTCACTCCGGGTACGAACTTAAAAGACGGGCGCGTTTTCGCAACCTGGGAACGGAAGCGAACGTCGCCGAGACGGACGGAAAACGGGAGTCGGTTACCGGCGCAGGCGTTCGACGATCAGCTCGTCGAGGTCCTCGCGGAGCTCGTCGACCGCGACCTCCTCGAGGACGGGCACGAAGAAGCCCTCGACGAGCATGTTCTTCGCGCGCTCCTCGTCGACGCCGCGGGAAGTCATGTAGAACAGGTCCTCGGCGTCGACCTGGCCGACCGTCGCGGAGTGGCTGGCCTCGGTGTCGTGGTTGTTGATGATCAGCTTCGGCGAGGCGTCGGCCTCGCTGTCGTCGCTGAGCATCAGCGTGTTCTCGCGCTGGTAGGAGTTGGTGTCCCACGCCTCGCGGCCCACGTCCTGGACGCCCTCGTAGACCGAGCGGGCCTCGTCGTCGAGGACCCCGCGGGTGACGAGGTCGGCGGTGGTGTGCTCGTCCTCGTGCCAGACGCGGCTGTTGATGTCGAAGTGCTGGTCGTCGTGGCCGAAGAAGGCGCCGACGATCTGGCTCTCCGAGCCCTCGCCGAGCAGTCGCGTCTCGACGCTGGACTTCGTGAGTCGGGAGCCGATGTTGCCCTCGATCCAGTCGACCGAGGCGTGGTCGGCGGTGTGGCCGCGCTTGACCTGGAAGTTGTAGGTGTCCTCGGCGAGATTTTGAAGCGCCCCGTACTGGACGCTGGCGTTCTCGCCGGCGACGACCTCGACGACGCCCGAGTAGTACTGGTCGCCGTCGACGTTCGTCCCGGTGCTCTGGCGTTCGAGGATCGTCGCGGAGGCGGACTCCTCGGCGACGACCAGCGTGTAGTTGAACAGCGAGCGGCTGTTCATCCGGGTGCGGATCTTCACGTCCTCGGCGGCGACGCCCTCGGGGACGTAGACGACGGTCCCGGCGCTAAAGAGGGCCGTCGACAGCGCCGTCAGGAAGTCACGCTGGGGGTCGACGACGCTGCCGAAGTGCTCCTCGACGAGGTCGCCGTGTTCGGCCAGCGCCTCGGACCACGAGAGCACGTCGGCGCCCTCGGCCTCGACGCGGTCTTTCTCCTGTTCCCACTCCAGGGGGTCCACGAGCGACTCGTAGTCGAGGTCGGTGAGGTTCGTCCAGTGGCGCGGGCCGGGCGTGGTGATCACGTTCGGCATGTCCAGGTCGTCGAGCGCCGCGAGGGCGTCCTTGCGCGTCTCGAGGAGCCACTCGGGCTCGTCGAGCTCGTCGCTGATCTGCTCTACCTGTGCCTCTGTGAGGTTCGCGTGTAGCTGCGTACTCATGTGAATCACCGGGGGTTACCCGAGCGAGCCCTCCATCTCCAGCTCGATGAGGCGGTTGAGCTCGACCGCGTACTCGATGGGCAGTTCCTCGGTGATCGGCTCGATGAAGCCGGCGACGATCATCTGCTTGGCGTCGTCGTCGTCCAGGCCCCGGGACTGGAGGTAGAACACGTCCTCGTCGCCGATCTTGCCGACGGTCGCCTCGTGGGCCACGTCGACGTCGTTCTCCTGGATCTCCATGTACGGCATGGTGTCCGACGTGGACTCGTTGTCGAACATCAGCGCGTCGCACTCGACGTTGGTCTTCGAGCCCTCGGCGCCGTTGGCCATGTGGACGAGCCCGCGGTAGTTGGTGCGGCCGCCGTCCTTGGCGATGGACTTGGACTCGATGGTGGAGCTGGTGTCGGGCGCGTTGTGGTAGACCTTCGCGCCGGTGTCGATGTCCTGACCCTCGCCGGCCATGGCGATGGTGATGTGGTTGTCGGTCGCGCCGGGGCCCTTGAGGATGGTGCTCGGGTAGAGCATCGTCGCCTTCGAGCCCATCGAGCCGGAGACCCACTCCATCGTGGCGTCGGCCTCGGCGATGGCGCGCTTGGTGTTGAGGTTGTAGGTGTTCTTCGACCAGTTCTGCACCGTCGAGTACTGGACGTGGGCGCCCTCGCCCACGAACACCTCGACGCCGCCCGAGTGCAGGTTGAACTCCGAGTACTTGGGCGCGCTGCAGCCCTCGATGTAGTGGACCTCGGAGTTCTCCTCGGCGATGATGAGCGTGTGCTCGAACTGGCCCATGCCGTCGGAGTTCATCCGGAAGTACGCCTGGACCGGCATGTCGACCGTCGTGTCCTCGGGGACGTAGACGAACGAGCCGCCCGACCAGATGGCGCCGTGCAGCGCCGCGAACTTGTTGTCGCTCGGCGGCACGGCCTTCGTCATGAAGTGCTCCTTGACGAGCTCCTCGTGCTCCTGGACGGCCTTGTCCATGTCGCAGAAGATGACGCCCTTCTCCTCCCAGCGCTCCTGCATGTTCTGGTAGACGATCTCCGACTCGTACTGGGCGCCGACGCCGGAGAGGGCGTTCTTCTCCGCCTCGGGGATGCCGAGCTTGTCGAAGGTGTCCTGGATCTCCTCGGGCAGGTCCTCCCAGTCGTCGACCCCGCCGCGGGTGTCGATGTCCGGCCGGATGTACGGGACGATCTCGTCGACGTCGACCTCCGAGATGTCCGGCGCGCCCGGCCAGTCGGTCGGCATCGGCATCTCGTGGAACTGCTCCAGCGCGCGCAGGCGCCGCTCGAGCATCCACTCCGGTTCGTCCTTGTCCTCGGAGATGACCCTGATGGTCTCCTCCGTGAGACCCTTCTCGGCCTCGAAGGCGGACTTCTCCTCCTTCTTGAACTCGAAGCGGGCCTCGGTGTCGGTCTCCTTGAGATGGTCTTGGTCTGAGCTCATTGTTGTATCGTAGGTTTGGTGTGCAGACGGAAGACGTTGTGCACGGTCACGCCGCCTCGTAGACTTCCTCGCGGACCCAGTCGTACCCCTCGTCTTCGAGGGTCTCGGCCAACTCCGCGCCGCCCGACTTCGCGATCTCGCCGTCGAGCATCACGTGGACGTGGTCCGGCTCGACGTAGTCGAGGATGCGCTGGTAGTGGGTGATCTGCAGGATGCCCGCGCCCTGCTCGTCGCGCAGGGCGTTGATGCCCGTCGAGACGTCCTGCAGGCGGTCGATGTCCAGCCCGGAGTCGATCTCGTCGAGCACGGCGATCGACGGCTCGAGGATCGCGGCCTGGAGGACCTCGTTTTGCTTCTTCTCGCCGCCGGAGAAGCCCGCGTTGAGATAGCGGTTCGCGAACTTCTCGTCCATGTCCAGTTGCTCCATCTTCTCCTGGAGGATCTCCTGGAACTCGGCGACGCCGACCTCGCCCTCGTCGGCGGGCCCCTCCATCGGGG
This sequence comes from Halosimplex halophilum, assembly GCF_004698125.1. Taxonomy (NCBI): domain Archaea; kingdom Methanobacteriati; phylum Methanobacteriota; class Halobacteria; order Halobacteriales; family Haloarculaceae; genus Halosimplex; species Halosimplex halophilum. The sequence continues at coordinate 392,914 of NZ_ML214297.1, read as the reverse complement.
AGGTGTCGTAGCCCGCGGCGTCTTCCTTGGTGTCACCGCCGTCGTCGGCCTCGGCTTCCTCCTCCTCTTCGTCCTCGAAGAGCTCCTCGCGCTCCTCGAGCTTGGCGTTCAGCGCCGTCCGGAGGAAGTTCACCATCGTCACGCCCTCGATCTCGGCGGGGTACTGGAAGGCCAGGAAGATGCCCAGCGCCGCGCGCTCGTTGGGCTCCAGGTCGAGGAGGTCCCACGTCCGCATGTCCTCGGGGACCTCGATGTCCTCGAACTCGTCCTCCTCGATGTGCAGCAGGACCTCGCCGCCCGTGACCTCGTAGGCCGGGTGACCCGCGATGATCTTCGCCAGTGTGGACTTGCCCGAGCCGTTGGGACCCATCAGCGCGTGGATCTCGCCCGACTCGACTTCCAGATCCACGCCCCGGAGGATCTGCTCGCCGCCGTCCTCTGCGACTTTCGCCTGCAGGTTGTCTATTTCGAGTACAGCCATGTGTTTCGGTCGTCCTAAAACACGGTACTGACGCTGATAATAGTTTCGAGTTTCCACGAGCGTCTTTTTCGAATCGGAAAGTCAATTTGTGGGATTGACAACCGGCGTCGACCGGGCCGGGGGCCGGATCCGACTGGAACCACCCCTACATGAAGCTCTCCAGCCCGGTCTGTTCCTGGCCGCTCTTGACCTCCTCCCAGGACACGTCGAGCGCTTCGAGGATGCGCGCGATGGGGCCCTTGAGCGTCTTGTCGAGCATCTTGTCCCAGTCGACCTCGAAGGCGTCGGGCACCTGGTCGGCGTACTCGAAGCAGATCACGTCGGGATCGCGCTTGAACTCGCCGTACAGCGGGTCTTCGGCGGGGTCCAGGTCCAGTTTCTCTTCGACCTCGCGGAAGAACTCGGGGTGGACCTTCTCCAGGTAGACCCGCTTGGGTTTCGACCCGCTGGCGAAGTTGGTGTCCAGCAGGAGGTTGGCGTACTTCGCCCCGCGGACCTGCGCGGTGTCGGTGTCGTAGTTGTCGAGTTTCTTCCCGATACCGCCGGGAATACCCACGTCGTCGAGGCTGACCTCCCCGTTCTGGAAGTCCTCGATGACATCGTGGACGTAGTCTTTCACGTCCTCGATGTCCTCGCCGTGGACGATCATCTCGATGACCTGCAACTGGACCTCCTTCGTGATCGGCGCGATGTCCGACCGCTGATACTCGAAGCCCGTGATGTCGATGTCGTCGACCTCCTTGCCCTCCTTCCAGACGATGTGGCCGGCGTAGCGCTTCTTCTTGCCCGCCTGGAAGAACCGCCGGTAGAGCTTCTCGAACTCGATCTGGAAACGGTGCGAGTCGGCGTTGAGCTCCTCGCGGGCGAACTCGTCGTAGCGGTCGTTGATGTGCTCCTCGATCTCGAAGGACTTCTCGATGGCGCCCTCGGTGTCGAGGTCGCCCAGTTCGAGCATGACGGAGTCGGTGTCCCCGTAGGTCACCTCGTACCCCAGTTCGCTCGACGCCTCCGCCGTGAAACTGATGACCTCGCGGTTGGTCGAGGTGACGCCGGCGCTCATTTCACGGTCGTAGAGGCGGAAGCGGTCCCAGCCGAAGACGCCGTACAGGGAGTTCATGATCACCTTCACGGCCGCCTGCTGGCGGTCGAACCGCTCGTACGCCTCGGACCCGGGCTCGTTGTCGTTTCGGAGAGACTTCTTCTCCTCGCGCTCTTCGAGGAGTTCGTCGACCATCTCCCGGATGATACCGTCCGGTTCCTTCCGGAAGTGGACGCCCGTGGGCGTGCGGTAGGTCTCGCCGTCGTAGGTCTCGGGGTCGACCTTCGTCTCGGGCGAGGCGTTGATGGTCGTCATCGACATCGGGTACAGCGACTTCAGGTCCAGCACCGAGACGTTCTCGCGGACGCCGGTGATCGGGTCGAAGACGGCGCCGCCCTCGAACTCGTCGGTGGCCTCCTGTTGCCCTTTCGAGGGGAGCGCGAACTCGCCGTAGGCCTTGTGGAGGACGTACATGTCGACGGCGTCGCCGGCGGTGGGGGCGTCCTCGATCTTGCAGCCCACGAGCTTGCGCGCCTCGTCCCAGAAGGCGATGATGTCCTGCTTGCGGTCGAGCTCGACGCACAGCTCCACGTCACGGAGGTTGTACTCCAGCAGGCGCTCGGGGTCGTCCTCCCACAGGTCGCCGATGTCGCCGGTGTACCGCTCCTTGCCGGCGTCGAGTTCCATCTCGCCGACGGCGTCGAGCCGGTAGGACTCCAGTTCGGTGAACTGCGTGCTCTTGTACGCCCGGAGGAGGTCGAAGACCACGCGGCCCTTGATGTCCGGGCCGTTCCAGTCCGAGCGCCACACCTCGTCGACCCGGGAGAGGCGGTCGATGTCGAGGTCGTAGTCGTGGTCCGGGCCGGCGAGTTCCTCGACGCGGTCGAGGAAGTACGGCGCGTCGAAGTCGGCGAAGTTCCAGCCGGTGAGGAGGTCGGGGTCGGTCTCCTCGATGTACTCGATGAACGCGTCGAGCATCTCCGGCTCGGAGTCGAACACGCGCACGTCGGCGTCGATGTCGTCCTCGATGGGGTCGTACTCCGCCAGCGCGGCGGGGCCGTCGACCCCTGCGGGCGACTGGTAGAGCCAGTTGATGTACTCGTCGTCGTAGGAGTCGTGGGAGGTGAGACAGACGATGGTCTCGTCGCCGTCCTCGGGGAACCCGTTGCGGTCGTCGACCTCGATGTCGAAGGTGTTGACCCGCGGCGTGGCGTTGTCGTCGACGGCCTCGATCTCCTGGTGGGGGATGCGGATGACCCCGTCCTCGTCGCGCCGTTCGGGCACGCGGACGCCGCTCTCGATGTCCTTGTCGATGAGCAGGCGGTTGGGGAACAGGATGTCGGCCTCGTAGTGCTCGAAGTCGTCGCGGACCTGGCCCACGTCGCGGGGCGTCCGGCCGATGATCTTCGCGAGGCGCTCGCCCCGGATCGACTCGAAGGGTTCGCCCTCGGCGTCGGTCTCGCGGTAGTCGACGAGGCCGTCGTACTGCGCGATGCGCTCGTCGTCGACGTTCTCGATAGGCGCGTAGAAGTACGGCTCGAAGTCGTAGACCTCGACGTGTTCGAGTTCCGGCTCTTCGTCCGCCGCCTCGGTCTCGCGCCGGCCGAAGACGTGGACGACGGGGAACTCGTCGTCGCCGCTGTACTCGACGGTGTAGTCGACCTGCGTGACCGTCAGCGTGACCGTGCCCTGCGCGTCGGGGAACCGGACCGAGTCGGCGTCGACCACCGTCGCGGCGCCGCCGCCGCCCTCGTCGCCGGCGACGGCCTCGGCCTCGTCGGCGGGCCGCTCCTCGCCGGCCCCGAAGTCCCCGAACTCCGTTTGCTCCATGTTACTCGGCGTTGGCGGGGCCCGACTAAAATAGTCGCGGTCTCCGGGATCGACGGGTCGGTCTCGGTTGCGTCTCGACTGTTCCTGACCGGGCGGTCTGAAACTGTGGGCAGGACCGGGACCGACTCGAAGCGCTCGACTCGACTCCGCTCGTCTCGACCGCATTCGACTCGATCGCAGGGATCAGCAGGCGTTGAGAGCCCTCTGGGCGAGCCGCCTCGCCCGTCAGTCCGCCGGGAGCGCAAGCGCTGACGAGCCTTCGATCGCAGGCTCGCGAAGACCTCGCGCGGCCACGGTCGCGCGCATGAACGCGCGCTCCAGCGCGCCGGAGTGGCTGCTCTGGCGGTAGAAAAGCGACCGTTCAGAGTTCGTCGAGGCCGTCGATCCGGCGGTCGCCGAGGACGCACTGGCCGCGCTCGACGGGGTCGACGCGGTCGACGTGGACGGCGTCGAGGCCGGCGTTCCAGGCCGCGCCGGTGTCGTCGGGGTCGTCGCCGACGAGGGCGCCCTCGTGGCCGTTGTAACCGACGCCGAGGCGGTTCATGGCGAGTTCGACCGGCGTCGGGTCGGGCTTCCAGCCGACCTCGTCGTCGCAGCAGACGACGGTGTCGAACCAGTCGGCGATGTCGTGGTACTCCAGCAGCGGCTCGGTGAGATACGACTGGCAGTGGGTAACGATCCCGGTGGGCCGGTCGAGTCCGGCGACGAACTCGGCGGCGTCCTCGTAGACGAACGACGACTCGGCGCGGGCGCGCGGGTCCTCGACCTCGTGGAAGGTCTCCCAGAACTCGTCCGGGGAGAGCGCGCGGTCGGCGAACACCTCCCCGCGGGCGCCGCCGACGCCGTACCACAGCAGCTCGGCCTCGCGGTCCGTGAAGGTGTGGCCCAGTCGGTCCCCGATCTCGGAGACGATCGTCCGGGGGTAGTCCGGGTCGACGTCGACGACGGTGCCGTCGAGGTCGAACAGCCAGAAATCGTACGCGTCGCGGGCCATCGGGATCCCACAGGTAGGGCGGTGGCGCCTAAGTACCTTCTGGCGGGCCGCCGCCGCGCAGTAGCGGTCACGGGACCACAGCGACGCGGACCGGGCAGATTTAAGCCCCGGACGGGCGAGACCAGGGACGATGAGTCTGCGGACGCTGGTGACCGACCCGGGCGCTTTCTTCGCGGCGCGACAGGACGACTACTCGCTGGCCGGGCCGGCCGCGGTGGTCGTCGCCCACGCGCTCCTGGCGCTCGCGGGGACGGTCGTCGTCCTGCAGGCGGTCGGCGACGTGGTGACCGCCGCGGACGCGGCGCGGGTCGTCTACGCGGCGGGCAGCCAGCGCGTCTCGGCGCCACGGGATATCGTCCTCGCGGTCTGGGCCACGGGCGGGCTCTACTTCGCCCTGTGGCTCGCCGTCGCCGCCGTCGCCTACCTCGTCTCCCTGTACTTCGACGGCGCGGGCTCGTTCCGCCGCCTGCTCGCGTTCGTCGGGTGGACGCTGGTCCCGACGCTCGTCCCGACCGCGCTCCGGGCCGTCGTGATGGCCGCCGTCTTCCTCGGGGCCCCCGAGTTCGCCACCGAGGCCGCTCTGCGCGAGTGGGTCCGGGCCGAAGTCGTGGACAATCCGGCCTACGTCGCCGCCAGCGCGGTCAGACCCGTCTTCACCCTCTGGATGGTGTACCTGTGGGTGCTCGCCGCCCAGTACGGCCGCGAGCTCTCCCGGCGCGGGGCGGTCGTGGCCGTCGCGCTCCCCGGCGTCCTCGCGTCGATCAACGCCGTCGGGACGCTGGCGGTACTCGCCGGCCGCGCGCTCGGACTCGTGTGAACGCCGGGCCACCGACTCGAACGGGCGAGTTTGTCGGCGAGCGGGAGGGCGCTCCCGCCGCTCAGACCTCGTCGGTGACGTGGATCGAACTCCCGAGGTACTTCGTCAGCGCCTCGTCGACCGTGTCGGCGTTGAACGCCCCGAGGTCGTCGGCGACCGCCGCCCGCAGGTCGTCCAGGTACGCCTGCGTCGTCCGCAACTCCCGGAAGTCGATGCTGTCGACCGACATACCGAGCGCGTCCTCGGCGACCGCGCGCATGTGCGCCGCGTCGCCGCACTCCCCGCGCCAGAGGTTGTCCCGGAAGTACAGCCACCCCGGCTCCCCCGGCGGGTCGGCCTCCCTGAACACCGTCGTCTCGAAGGCGTCCGGCTCGGTCCAGACCCCCTCGACCTCGGGGTCGAGCCGCACGGTCACCCGGAAGACGTAGGCCGCGGCCGGCCCGTCTCCCTCCTCCCGGTCCCCACGGCTCATCTCAGCGCAGGTCGTCGAACCGTTCCGCGAGTTCGATGTCCTTGTCGGTGATCCCGCCCTCCTCGTGGCTCGTCAGCCGGACCTCCACCTCGCGCCAACTGATTGTGATCTCGGGGTGGTGGAAGGCGTCCTGAGCGACGCCGCCCGCGCCCGCGGCGAAGCCGACCCCGTCGAGGTAGGCGTCGAACTCGTAGGTCCGGACGATCTCGTCGCCGTCGCGCTCCCACTCGTCGGGTAGTCGCTCCTCGATCTCCTCGTCGGATAGCAGGTCTGCCATGTGAGGGCGGTGGGCCGGTACCCGCATGAAAGTTCGGCCGAGGTGTTCGTGCAAGTACCTCGTTCGACGGAACCGCCGTAGCATCGACCTCTCGAACTGGAACCGCGGACAGCGTGAAAGCCCCCGCTCGCTCCGGTCCCGCGCCTTGCTGCGCGCTTCGGTCACTGCGTTCGCTCCAGTGCTTACTGCGGCGGGGTTCCCGGAGCGAGCGGCCCCTTTCATTCCCACCCCGCGTCGGCTGGTTGGTCAGTCTATGCGGGTGGGAATGAAAGGGGCGACCGGTTCGACGCAGACGGGCGACGCAAGCACCGCAGGGAGTGAAACGACCGAGGAGCGCAGCGAGCCCCTCGAGTCGAACCGGTCGGGGCTTTCACGCTGTTCGCGGTCGCAGTCACGATAGCAGTCGCTGAAGGTCGAGGCGGTTAATCACGGACGGGCCCAGTTCAAAACCGAATCGCTGCTAATCGTCGCTCAGCTGGTCGAAGACGGCGTCGGGCATCTGGTCGCGGAGGTGTTCGGGGATCTCCTCGCCGCTCTCCTCGTCCTCGCCGAACTCGGGGTCGAACAGCTGGAGTGCGGTGTTGATGGTCGACCAGTCGTCCTCCTCGGCGGCGTCGCGGAGGCTCTTGGTCGGCGCGGCGAGCAGCTGGTTGACGACGGCGTCGGCCATCGCCTCGACGACCTCGCGCTGGTCGGCGTCGAAGTCGGCCTTCTCGAGCGCGGTCTCCAGCTCCTGGGCCTTGACGCGCTCGGCGCTCTCGTACATCGCCGAGATGACCCGGTCGGCCCGCTTGCGCTTGTACTGGGCGAGAAGGTGCTCGAACTCCACGTCGATCATCTCCTCGACGACGGTTGCGGCCTCCGCGCGCTGGGCGCGGTTCTCGTCGGTGACCGTCTGCAGGGCGTCCAGGTCGCGGACGGTCACGTCCGGGAGCTCCGTGACGGTCGGCTGCACGTCGCGGGGCTGAGCGATGTCGACGACGAACGTCTCGCCCGCGCCGGCGACGGTCGACCTCTCGAAGACGTAGTCGGTCGAGCCGGTCGCGGTGACGACCACCGACGCGCGCTCGACGGCCTCGTCGAGGTCCGCCAGGTCGACGACGGTCGCGTCGGCGTCGACGGTCTCCGCGAGGTGTTCGGCCCGCTCGGCGGTGCGGTTGGCGACGTGGAGGCGGTCGACCCGCGGGGCGAGCGACTGGGCGGCGAGCCGCCCCATCTCGCCGGCGCCGACGACCAGCGCCGCCGTCCCGTCGAGGCCGACCTCCTCGTCGGCGAGCGAGACCGCCGCGCTCGCCAGCGAGACCGACCCCTCGTTGATGGCCGTCTCGGTGCGGGCGCGCTCGCCGACGTGGATCGCCTTGGTGACGCCCTCCTCGAGCAGGCGGCCGACGCCGCCGGCCGCGCGGGCGTCCTCGTAGGCGTCGCCGACCTGGCCGAGGATCTGGTCCTCGCCGACGACCAGCGATTCGAGCCCCGCCGCCACCCGCATGAGGTGACGCAGGCTCTCCTCGTGGCCGAGTTCGACCAGCACGTCATCGGGCACGTCCTCGAAGAAGGCGGCCAGCGCCGCGCGGCCGTCGGGCCCGTCGCCGGTGACGACGTAGGCCTCGACGCGGTTGCACGTCTGGAGGACGAACGCCTCCTCGACGGCGGGGACCGACAGCAGGCGCTCGACGCCCGCGCGCTGGCTCTCGACGGTCGCCGCTTCGAGCTCGTCGACCGTCGCGCGGTCGATCGCGACGCTCGCACCCGAGATGACGCCCGTGCCGACCGTCACGATGTCTCACCTGTCACGTCCGAGATCACGTCCGCTGCCACTTGTCGAGCCTTTGGTTTCCCACTATCTAAAGCCTTCCAAACCGCGTCCGACCTGACAACCGCACGCACGGCCGCCCGCCGCTCCGCCGGCGGGACGCCCTCCCCCTGTAACTCCGCGCGGATGTCCCCCGTCAGTTCGGCCATCGCCCCGGCGTCCGCGATCTCCATCTCGATCCGCTGGCGCAACAGGCGGCTCAGCGCCGGGCTCGCGCCGCCGGTCGCCACCGCTGCGACGACCGGATCGTCCCTGACGGTCGCCGGCACGACCACGCTACCGGGGTCGCGCCCGCCGTGCTGGTCCGTCCGGTTGACGAGCACGCCCCGGTCGCGGGCGACCGCCTCGATCCGCTCGTTGAGCCCCCCGTCGTCGGTCGCCGCGACGACGAGCGCGGGGTCGGCGCGGTCGAACCAGTCGTCGACCTCGTCCGGGTCGGGCGCGGCGCGGACGCGCTCGGCGCCCCCGAAGTCGGCGTCGGCGAACTCGGGACTGACGACGAGTACGCGGGCCTCGCGGGCGAACCGCCGGGCCTTCCGCGCGCCGACGCGGCCGCCGCCGAACACCAGCACCGTCTCGCCGTCGAAGTCGTGGAGCAGTGGGATCACGGTTGAAATTCGGTGTCTCGTCTCCGTCGGCGCCGCTCAGGCGGTGTTGGCGTCCGCGCGCTCCTCGATGCGGATGCCGGTCTTCTTCAGTATACCCGTCGAGAACAGGGTGTCCCAGTCCTCGTCGGTCACGTCCCAGTGCTCGGCCATCGCCTCGCGGACCTGCTCGACCCGTTGCTCGCTCTCTTCCTCGCTGCGGCCGTGGGTCATCGCGAAGAAGTTGTACGGCCAGACGCCCTCGTGGCGGGGCCGCCGGTAGCAGTGGGTCACGAAGTCGAAGGCGGCGACCGCTTCGCCGACCTCCTCGACCACGTCGTCGGGCACGTCCCAGACGGTCATCCCGTTCTCGGAGTAACCCAGCGAGTAGTGGTTCGGGATGACGCCCACGCGGCGGACTTTCCCCTCCCGATCGAAGCGCTTGATCGTCTCCAGCACCCACTCGACGTCCTCGCCGAGCGCGTCGGCCACGTCCTCGTAGGGCGTCCGCGTGGTGGGGAGTCCGCCCTGGATCTCGACGACGAGGTCGCGCTCGCGCGGGGTCAGGCTGTCGCGGTCCTCGGGCTCCACCTCGGGGCCCAGATCGGAGCGGTCGATCCCGTCGTCGAGGTCTTCGAGCGGCCCCTCGACGGGGAACTTCGCGCCGACGTGGAACTCCCGCTGTTTCGGGAGGTTGTAGGTCTCCTGGCCGGTCTCGGCCTCGATCTCCGCGAGCACCTCGTCGACGCGGTCCTCGTCGGCGACGCTGACGACGAACCACATGTTCAGGTGGGGGTGCTCGCGCTCGTAGTTGTGTGCCACCTCGGCGTGGGCGTTGACCTGTTCGGCCACCTCGTCGAAGCGCTCCTCGGGAGCGTGCATCGCGACGAGCGTCGCCGTCCCGCCGATGGCCTCCGCGTTGATCAGTGCGCCGAAACGGGTGAGGACCCCCTCCTCGTCCATCGCCGCGAGGCGCTCGTGTAGCTCCTCGGCGCTCACGTCCACTCCGCGCTCCCGGAGCGCCTCGGCCGCCGGCTCGTAGGGGTCCGCCACGACCGGGAACCCGCCCTGGTAGGCGTTGAGGATCGCCCGGTCGACGGAATCGAGGTCGGTCATACCCGGGACTCGGGAACCGAGCGGCATAAACCGCCCGTCTACGGCAGGCGACTGCAAGCGCCTCCTCGTGACGTTCCCCTCGCTCCCGTCAGGGACACTCCTGACCGGCGAGCGACGCCTTCTCGGACCCCTGGTCGACCGCGCGGGTCGCACCGCTCCCGACGGTCACCAGCATCGCCTGCCCGCCGTAGCCGTGGGTCCGGTCGTGACCACGGACGGCGACACAGGTGGACCCCGCCGGAATTTCGACGGTCTCGGAGCGCGTGAACGGCGCGGTGGAGTGGGGGTGGAAGAGTTCCCGCCGGCCGAGTCGCTCGCCGTCGAGCGTCTCGACCTGCCACCAGTCCGCGTAGCCGTCCTCGCCGTCGTCGTCGTGGTACAGCGTCACCGAGAACCGATAGATACCGTCACCCGCCGACTCGACCGCGACGGCGGTGACGTTGGCCTCCCGGAGGTCGAGTTCGGGCGTTCCGGTCGGGCCGGTCGAGTCGGTGGCCGCCTCGGTGGCGGACCCCGGTGTCGCGGTCTCGCTCCCGGGCTCGAAGGTCGCACAGCCCGCGACCCCGGCGGCCGCGAGCGCGCTCAGTCGGAGGACCGCTCGCCGTGTTCGGCGGGGACCGTCCGTCATGCGGACGGCTTCGGCCGGGCTAGCCAAAAGCGTGTCCCGGACGTGCGACGAGCGATCGCGGCCGGCGGACGAAAGTTGTATGCCCCATGGTACCAAACAACACGACATGTCCGCCGACCGAAACGACGGCGCCGCGGAGATGATCGAGCGGTGGAACAGGGTGTTCGGGTCGCTCACGGCCGAGCCCCGCAGGCAGATGGTGGTCGCGCTGATGGAGGCCCCGCCCGACCGGGAGCTGTCGCTCCCCGAGGCGGCCAACCCGCCGTACCTGCTCCGGGACCCCGAGGAGCTGTACACCGACCTGGTCCACTCGCACCTGCCGGCGCTGGCCGAGGACGGCTTCGTCGAGTGGGACCGGGAGCCGCTGCGGGTGCGCCGGGGACCGGCCTTCGAGGAGGTCGCCGCCGTCTTCGAGGCGTTGCACGCCCACGCCGACGAGATCCCTCAGCACCTCACCGAGTCGTGCCAGCGGCTGGGGGAGCCACAGCGGGGGTGTGAGTCGTGACTGCGACCGACGACATCGCCCTGAACATCGTCCGGGCGATCGCCGCCGTCGAGGGCGTCAATCCGCACGAACTGGACTACTCGCTGCACGAGCACGTCTCGACCGACGCGGTCCGGTCGCTGGCGGCGATGGACCACGACGACTGGGAACTGACCTTCGAGGTGCCCGACCACACCGTGACCGTCGACGGGCGCGGCGCGATCGGCGTCGACGGCGAACTGATCGGCCGGAGCGAGGCGATCCGCTCCGACGAACCGCGGTAGGCGAGCGCGAACCGAAACGGCCGCGAGAACGAGCCGGCTACTCGAAGACCAGCCCTTCGCTGTCGTCGCCGTAGAGGGGGTACTCCTCGGTGAGCCCCTGCACGATCTCGGCGACCTCGGCCTTGACGTCCTCGTCGTCGGGGTTGTCGATGACCTCGGCGATGCAGTGACCGACGGTCTCCGTCGCCTCCTCGTCGAAGCCGCGGGTCGTCAGTGCCGGCGTGCCCGCGCGGATGCCCGAGGCGACGAACGGCGAGCGCGTCTCGCCGGGGACGGTGTTGGCGTTGAGGACGATCCCCACGTCCTCCAGCGCCTCCTCGGCCTCCTTGCCGGTCACGTCGGGGTGGGAGTCGCGGAGGTCGACGAGCACGAGGTGGTTGTCGGTGCCGCCCGAGACCAGCGAGAAGCCGTGCTCCTGCAGGTGGTCGGCCAGCGCCTGTGCGTTCTTGATAGTCTGCTCGGCGTACTCCTCGAAGTGCGGCTGCAGCGCCTCCTCGAAGCCGACGGCCTTGCCGGCGATGTTGTGCATCAGCGGGCCGCCCTGCGTGCCCGGGATGATCGCCGAGTCGACGGCGTCGCCGTACTCCTCGTCGGCCATGACGATGCCGCCGCGGCCGGCGCGGATGGTCTTGTGCGTCGAACCGGTCACGAAGTCGGCGACGCCGACCGGCGAGTCGTGGACGCCGGCGGCGACCAGCCCGGTGATGTGGGCGATGTCGGCCAGGTGGTAGGCGCCCACGTCGTCGGCGATGGCCTGGAACTCCTCCCACTGGACCTCGCGGGGGTACGCGGAGAAGCCCGAGACGATCATGTCCGGCTCGAACGCCTCGGCGTGGGCGCGGACCTCGTCGAAGTCGATGCGGCCCGTCTCCTCGTCGACCTCGTAGTTCTCGACCTCGTAGACCTGTCCGGCGAAGTTCTTCGGGTGGCCGTGGGAGAGGTGGCCGCCGTGGGTCAGGTCAAGCGAGAGGATCCTGTCGCCGGGTTCGAGCATCGCCGTGTAGACGGCCATGTTGGCCTGCGAGCCCGAGTGGGGCTGGACGTTGACGTACTCGGCGCCCCACAGCTCCTTGGCGCGGTCGATGGCGAGCTGCTCGATGGTGTCGGCGTGCTCGCAGCCGCCGTAGTACCGGGAACCGGGGTAGCCCTCGGCGTACTTGTTCGTCAGCACGGAGCTCTGTGCCTCGAGGACGGCCTCGCTGACGTGGTTCTCGCTGGCGATCATCGCGAGCGTGTCGCCCTGGCGCTCGACCTCCGCCTCGAGCGCGTCGGCGACCTCGGGGTCCACCGACCGGACCGTGTCGTAGTTCATGCCTGTATCTCGGCGACGCCCCGTCAATAATCTACCTTTTCGCGGTGCGGGGACGACCGCGGCGCGCCGAGCGGCGGAGGGTCGAACCCCGCTCGACCGCTCGCGACCGCGCGGGCGAACGTCGGCCTCGGCGCCCGTTCGGGTCGATTCAACGCCCCCTGGCGGTAAAATTAAGTGTGATAATGCGGAATAGCATAGCTATCAGATGAGTTCGAACTTTCTCGAGGCGGACGTGGGCGCGGTCCTCGCTGGCGTCTTTCGGGACAGCAGCGGCGTCGTCTACGCGGTCAACCCCACCCGCGAGACTATCGCCGAAGTGATATTCGGGCTGCACGAGGTGGAGACGCCGCCGACCGTCCGGCTGCTCGCGCCCGGCGACCCGATCAAGGACGTGCTCGCGGACTTCATCGTGGCGGGCCGGGCCGCCGACCTGGTCGACGCCGGGACGCTGGCGCTGCGGGTGCTGGAGGAGCCGCCGGAGGCGTCGCTGCTGGTGACGGAGTCGGCGGTCGTCTCGCTGGTCGCCGGCGACGACCGCGTCGGCGGGCTCTCTGCCGCCGACGAGGCGTTCGTCGCGGACGTGCGGGACCGTTACGAGCGCGAGTGGGACGACGCCGAGGACTACTCGCTGCGGACGCCGCCGCTGTCGGCGGTCCGCGAGACGCTGGCCGTCGACATCGGGACCGACACCGCCGAGGACTTCGATACGCTCCTCGACTCCCTGGAGGTCGCCAAGGGCGAAGGGGAGGGCCTCGACGAGGTCGCCATCGCCCTGCTGGTCGCCGCGCGCAACGGTCAGCTGCTCTACGACATGAGCAAGTGGGGCGAGGACGTGGGCCTGGCGAGCAAGGCCACCTTCTCGCGGATGAAGACCCGACTGGAGGACAGCGGCCTCGTCACGACCGAGAAGGTCCCCATCGACGTGGGGCGTCCCCGCCTGCGGCTCCGGCTGGCAGAGGACGTTCGCGAGGCGGACCTGCCGGAACTCGGACGGGTCGCCCAGAAACAGCTCTACGACTGACCCACTCCGGTCGGAGGCGACCGCCGGGACCCGACGGACCGACGTGCGAGTCCCCGGGCTTTTCTACCCGTCGCCCCCTCCGGGCTGGCATGACAGTCGAACTCGTCGGAACCGGCCCCGCCGCCGACGCGGTCGCGGCGGCGCTGGGCGACGTGGACGAACCCGTCGAGCGTCGCGAGCGGGCGGCGCTCGAACCCGCGACGCGACTCGGCGTCGTCGTCGACCGGGCCGGCGCGGCCGCGTTCGAGCGGACGAACGACCGCGCCCGCGAGGCGGGCGTCCCCTGGCTCGCGGTCGAACTCGGCGGGGTCGGCGGCGTCCCGGTCGTCGACGCCTCCGTCGCCGCCTTCGACCCCGAGGGGGCCTGCTACCGCTGTCTCGCCGCGCGCGTCGAGTCGAACGTCGACGCCGACGCCGAGCCGGCCGCCGCGCCCGCCGACGCGACCGCCCGCTTCGCCGGCGCCGTCGCCGGCCGCCGCGCCACGCAGCTGCTCGACCCCGCCGAGACCGACCCGCTCGGGACCGTCGTCGAACTCCCCCACACCGAGCGGGAGTTCCTGCCGGTCCCGGGCTGTGACTGCGGCGACGGGCGCGACCGCGTCCTCGACCGGGGGCACCTCGACCGCGACGTGGAGCGGTCGCTCTCGCGTGCGGAACGGGGCCTCGACGACCGGGTCGGCGTCGTCCAGCAGGTCGGCGAGGCGGAGTCGTACCCGGCGCCGTACTACCTCGCGCAGGTCTGCGACACGGGCGCCTTCGCGGACGCGACGGCCTCCCGGCAGGCCGCCGGCGTCGACCCCGGCTGGGACGCCGCGTTCATGAAGGCGCTCGGCGAGGCCTACGAGCGCTACTGCGCCGGGGTCTACCACGGCCGGGAGTTCAAGACCGCTGCGGCGACCGACCTGGCCGACGCCGTCGCGCCCTCCGAGTTCGTCCGCCCCGAGAGCTGGGTCGGGAGCGGCGAGGGCGCCGACGCCGAGCGCCCGTGGGTCCGCGGGGCGGATCTGGTCACCGAACAGCCCGTCTCCCTGCCCGCCGAAATCGTCCACTACCCGCCGCCCGAGCGGACGATCCGGCCGGCGGTCACCACCGGGCTCGGCCTCGGCAACTCGTCGGTCGAGGCGCTGCTGTCGGGCCTGTACGAGGTCGTCGAGCGCGACGCGACGACCATCGCCTGGTACTCGACGTACGACCCGCTCGGGCTGGACGTGTCGGACCCGGGCTACGAGCGGCTGGCCGCCCGCGCCGGCGCCGAGGGGCTGGACGCGACCGCGCTCCTGCTCACGCAGGACGTGGACGTGCCCGTCGTCGCGGTCGCGGTCACCCGCGAGGAGTGGCCGAAGCTCGCCCTCGGGACGGCTGCCCACCTCGACGCCGGCCGCGCCGCCCGCAACGCGCTGGCCGAGGCCGTCCAGAACTGGGTCGAACTCGACGGGATGGGACGGGAGGGCGCCGCCGAGACCGACGGCGCCATCGGCCGCTACGCCGACCGCCCGCCGCTGGTCGAGGCGTTCGTCAGCCCGGAGACGACCGTCGACGCCGCCTCCGTCGGGCCCGAGACCGTCCCGGAGGGCGGCGCCCACCTCGACGCCGTGCTCGACCGGGTCGTCGAGGCGGGCCCCTCGGTTTACGCCGCGCGAACGACGACGCGGGACGTGCAACGGCTCGGGTTCGAGGCCGTCCGCGTCGTCGTCCCGAGCGCACAGCCGCTGTTCTTCGGCGACCCCTACTTCGGCCAGCGCGCCCGCTCGGTCCCCGCCGACATGGGCTTCGAGCCCGCCCTCGACCGCGACCACCATCCCTATCCCTGAGGTCGCCACCCGATCCGAACTCCGTCCCCGTTCCGGACTCCGTTCCCCCGCCCGATTTTTGTAACCCACCGACGGCGCGGAATATGGAACGAAACCGACTAATGCGAGAATTTATGCTTCCGGGTGCGCACCGTTCACACGGCACCTGGCGTCGCTTCTGCAGGCCCGAAGCGGACCGTCAGAGGAGCGTATCATGGTAAGCGAGTTCGACCTCCCGTGTACAGACTGCGACCAGCAACTCGTGCGGACCGAAGTGGCGTCGCCCGCGACGGGCGGCGAGGTGACCGTCGCCGAGTGCCCGACCTGCGGCAGCCGGTACTACCCCGAGTCGGCGCTCGAGACGGTCTGAGCGGCCGGGATTCTCCGTCGGTTTCCGAGCCGTCGACAGCGACCGCGTCGGGGGACCACAGGCCGGCGCCCCGACGGTTCGACGGCTCAGATCGCGAACGTCACCCGGAGGATGTCCCGGGTCCCCGGACCGAGCCCGACGGCCGCGGCCGCGACGAGCAACAGGACCGCGTAGCGCGGGCTCTCCTCGAAGATCCGCTCGTCGAACAGCCACACGATGCCCAGCGCGACGCCGAGCTTCACGAACAGGAACGGCCACGACGTGCCGATGGCCGCCGACACGGATGCCGGCTGGATCGCCTGGGTCACGTCGATGATCGCCCGGTTGGCGACGTGTTTCGCGCCGTAGGCCTCGATGGGGTGGCCCAGCTCGGGGAGCCAGTCGGCCGCGACGACGTTCGCCACGCCGTCGATGGCGTGGGCCCACAGGATCCCCAGTCCGACGACACCCGTCCCCGCGTTGATCTCCGGTTCGAAGCGGTCGGCGGCCCGGTAGATCCCGTAGGCCAGCACCGAGGCCAGCCCCACGTCGACGACCAGGATCTGCGGGTAGAAGGAGACGTACTCGCGGGTGAAGGCGACGAAGAAGAGATAGGCGAGCGTGAGCGCGAGGACGCCGAGTCCGAACCCGGCCAGCGCCCGGTAGCGGTTGCGGACCGTCCCCTGTGATTCCAGCCACATACTCGCCAGCAGGGCCGCCAGCGTGACCAGGAACACCGTCACGTAGATGATGGGGCTGATGAACAGCACGTTCAGCGGGTAGCTGACGACGGGTTCGACCCCGGCCGCGACCGCGGCGTCGGTCGCGTCCTCGACGACCCGAACGGCGCCGCCGAACAGCATGAACGGGACCAGCGAGAGGAAGAGTCGTCGGTCGCCGCCCACCTCCAGCCGGTCGAGCAGCAGGTAGACCCCGCCGAGCATGAACACCAGCACGACCATGTAGCCGACCGTCGAGACGGTCGTGTAGCCCGTCTCCGCGACGACGCCGGTCGCGGCCCGACAGGCCGCGGCGGTCGCGTGCAGGTCGATCCCGTCGCCGGTCAGGACCGCACAGCGGGCGTTGTTGGCGTCCGAGTAGACCGGCCCCCAGAAGTACTTCCAGATGAACTGGTCGTAGACGCGCTCGGTGGCGACGACGGACCCGACCGCGAGCGCCGCGAGCGCCGCGACGAACGCCCCCAGCCAGGTCCGCTCCGTCAGGGCCTGCTCGCTTTCCATGGCCGGTACCCCGCGCGTCTGGCTGTTTAGCCTTCCGGTCGTGGGCGCGGGAGCGACACGGTCGCTCGTTTCGGACACTCGACACCACGGGCGTCGCTACGCCGAGTCGGCTGCCCGCGCGACCGCCCGGACCGCCTCGTGGGCCTGCCCGTTGCTCGCCACGATCCCCTCGCTGTCGCGCGTCCACGGCTCGCCCGCGAGGTCGGTGACCGTCCCGCCGGCCCGCCGGACGAGGTGGATCCCCGCCAGCGAGTCCCACGGGTCGGGCGTGTACGTCGCGAAGGCCGCGTCGAGTTCGCCGCTCGCGACGAACGCCAGCGTCGCCTGCATGCTCCCGAACCGCCGGAAGTCGCCCAGTCCGTCGACGACCGCCTCGGCGATGGCGCCCAGTTCGTCGCCGGTCCCGCGCTCGAACCGGCCGACCGGCGCGACCGCGAACGTCTCCGGGTCCGAGCGGTCGCTGACCGACAGCGCCGTCCCGTTGCGGGTGCCGGTCTCCGCCCCCGCGGCGTACATGTCCTCGGTCGCCGGCAGGTAGACCGCCGCCGCGGCGAGGTCGCCGTCGGCCACCGCCGCGACGGCCGTCGCCCACGTCCGGAGCCCGCGGGCGAAGTTCGCCGTCCCGTCGATCGGGTCGACGACCCACGTGTCACCCGTCTCGGGGACCTCCGACAGGATCTCCACCTCCTCGCCGGGCGTCCCCACCGGGACGGCGTCCTCCTCGCCCACGACCGCGTCCGTCGGGAACTCCGCGCGCACGGTCGAGACGACCTGCCGCTGTGCGTCCCGGTCGGACTCGGTCACCAGGTCGTTCTTGTCCGCCTTCGTCTCGACGGCGAGGTCGCCGCGGAACGCCTGCCGGGCGACGGCGCCGCCCGCCCGCGCCGCCCGCTCGGCCACGGCCACTCGCCTGTGTGCGTCTGTCACGTCCGTACCGACGAGCGCCCGCGCAAAAAGCCAGGCGATAGGTGGTGCGACACCGACGCTTCCCCTGTCCCACCTCGCTTCGCCCGGCGGGTTCCCACCCGGGACGGCTCCCGGACGTTCCCACCCGGGACGGCTCCCGGACAGACCACTCGGCGCGCGCTGGAGCGCGCGTTCGTGCGCGCGACGGTGGCCGCGGAGGTCTGCGAGAGCTGTGCTCTCGCCCGATCCCGAAAATCTCCGATTTTCGGAGACAGCGACCGCGAGCGCGTCGAGGGCGTTCACCGCCTGCTGTCCCTGCGGTAGAGGCACCTGCGAGCGAGCGCGTCGAGGACTCCCATCGTCCGTCACCGACTGCGTTCCGATCGACGGAACCGAATCCCGGGACGACCCTCACCCGGTCTCGAAGCCGTCGAGTCCATCCAGCACCGAACCAATGTCGCTCAACAGCTCGTCTAACTCCCGCACGCTCGCTTTCTCCAGGCGCTCGGGGTTGGCCAGCACCCGAACCGACTGCGAGCCCACGGGCACGAATCCCAGGTCCAGCTTCGTCGCGGTCGCGCGCAGTCCGAGGGCCGCGTCGGCGTCCCCGGCGGCCACGGACCGAGCGGGGCTCTCGAAGGCCCGCGCGGCGAGGTCGAACCCCGAGATAGCCTCGGTCACGTCCCGCCGGTCGACGCCGCGCTCGTCGGCCAGATCCGCGAGCGCGTTCGAGAGACTCGTCCGCAGTCCCGACTCCGTCCCCCGGTTCACGAACGACAGGTCGCGGTCCACCAGGTCCGCGAGCCCCGACACCCCCTCGGGGTTCCCCGCCGGAACCACGAGCCCCCACTCGCGGGACCAGCCGCCGAGTGCCGCCGCGTCCGCGACGCCCTCCCCGTCGGCGTCGAACGGCCCGGCGACGACGGCCACGTCGGCGAGCCCGTCGCGCAACTCCCGCAGCCCGCCGCGGGAGCCGCGGGCGAGATAGCGGGGCCGCTCCAGCCGGTCGAGCAGCCGCGAGAGCGCGGGGTCGTCCTCGCCGACGCCCAGCAGGGTCGGCGGGCGCACGTCCGGCGAGAACAGGTCGACGGTCACCGCGTCGCCGGCCGAGAGCGCGTTCGTGTCGGCGGGCACGTCGACCACGCCGTCGGCCGCGGTGAGCGTCGTCGTCGCGCCGCTGCCCTTGTCGACCGGGTAGACGAGTGTCCGTCCGTCGGCGTCCTCAACCAGCCCGACGGCCAGCAGCCGGCGCCGCCCCTCCTCGGTGCGCTCACCGACGGCCATCTCGCCGTCGACGCGGGCGGTCCGGGGCTCCGGCAGTCCCACGGCCGACCGGATCGCCGGCGCGACGAACGTCCGGAAGATGGTCAGCGCCGACACGGGGTAGCCCGGCAGGCCGACGTAGGCGGCACCCGGCTCGTCCCCGCCCGACTCGCCGCCGGTGGCGCCGGATTCGCCCCCGATCCGGCCGACCAGCATCGGCTTGCCGGGCTTGATCGCGACGCCGTGGAGCAGGAGTTCGCCCCGGTCCTCGATGACGCGGTAGACCACGTCGACGGCGCTGGCGCTGGTCGACCCCGAGGTGAGTACGAGGTCGCAGTCGGCGGCCGCCTCGACGAGCGTCTCCTCCATGGCGGCCATGTCGTCGCCGACGTGGGGGTAGACCACGGGTTCGCCGCCGGCCTCCTCGACGGCGGTCGCCACGGCGTAGCTGTTCACGTCGTAGATCTGGCCCGCTCTGTGGTCCAGGTCGCCGCCCGGGCGGACGAGTTCGTCGCCGGTCGAAACGATGGCGACCCGCGGCTTCGCCCGGACCGGAACCTCGTCGACGCCCAGCGCAGACAGCAGGCCGATCTCCCGGGGAGTCAGTTCGGTTCCGGGGCCGAGCGCCCGCTCGCCGGCGGCGATGTCCGCGCCGGCGAGCATGACGTTCTCGCCGGGCGTGACTGCCGTCTCGACGCGGACGCGGCGGTCCTGCTCGCGGTCCGGGTGGTCGCCGTCCGTTTCGCCCGCCTCGACTTCCTCCGTTCGCTCGACGATCACGACGGCGTCGGCGCCCTCGGGCATGACGGCGCCCGTCGATATCTCGGCGGCTTCGCCCTCGTCGAGGCTCACCTCCGGGCTCTCGCCGGCGTGGACGCTGCCGACGACCGGGAGGACCTCGGGGTCCGAATCGGCGCCGTAGGTGTCGGCCGCCCGCACGGCGTAGCCGTCCATCGCGGCGCGGTCGAACCCCGGCACGTCCAGCCCGGCGTCGACCCGCTCGGCGAGGACCCGCCCGCGGGCGTCTTCGAGGGGGACGCGCTCGGTCCCCGCCGACAGGTCCAGCGAGGCGACGCCCTCGCGGGCGCGCTCCGGGTCGGCGAGGTCGCGGAACTCCTTGCGGTCGCTCATACGGTCGCCTCCCAGCGCTCGACGGAAACCGTTTCGCCCGCGGCCGCGCGCTCGCGGTCGGCGGCGACGGCAACCCACCCGTCCGCCCGGGCGAGCGTCGACAGCGGCTCGTCCGCCACGGGGGATGCGATCGGAGTCGCGCCCTCGCCACCGCTTCCGCCATCGTCCTCGCCCCCGCCGTCGAGTTCGACCGGGACGACCGACTCGACCCCGCGGTCGCTCTCGATCGAGTCGGCAAGTTCGGCCCCGACGGTCCGCGGCTCGGGCGGTTCGCGGTCGGCCAGCCGCGCCACCGCGGGGGCCACGAATCGCGTCGTCGCCACGAACGCGGCCACGGGGTCGCCCGGTATCGACACGACGGGACGCTCGCGGACGACGCTCAGCGTGGTCGTCCCCGCCGGGTCGAGCGCGACGCCGTCTGCCAGCACGTCGCCCAGCTCGGCGATGGCGTCGACGATCCGGTCGGATTCCCCGCCCCCGGTTCCGCCGACGGTCACGAGCAGGTCCTTCGTCAGGTCGCGCTCGACGGCCGGCCGGAGCGCGTAGGGGTCCGGTTCGACCGGGTCGCGAAGGACGACTTTCCCGCCGGTCGCCTCGACGAACTCGGCGACGGTCGTCCCGTCGGTCTCGACGACCTCCCCCTCGCCGGGGTCGCCGCCGACCAGAGCGCCCCCGACCGGAACGATCCCGACCGCCGGCCGCTGGCGGACCTCGACGCGGGTCCGCCCGACCGCGGTGCAGAGCCCGGGGTCGGAGGGGCCGATCCGGTCGCCCGCGGCCAGGACTTCCTCGTCGACCGCCACGTCCGCACCCGTCGAACGGACGCCGTCGCCGGGTTCGACGGGGTCCGTGACCGTCAGTTCGCCGCCGTCGACCGTCTTCAGGTCCGGCTCCGTCCCCACGGTCGCGACCGCCTCGTGTCCGACGACCGCGTCGGCGCCCTCCGGGAGCGGCCGCCCGGCGTCGACGCGGACGGCCGTGTCCGCGTCCAGTTCGCTCCCTACAGCGAGCGCGGCGGGGTCGCGTTCGGTCGCCCCCTCGGTGTCGGCGGCGCGGACGGCGAACCCGTCGCGGACGGCCTGGTCGAACCCCGGGACCGGCCGACGGGCGGCGACGGGCGCGGCGAGCGTGCGACCGACGGCGGTGCTGACCGGCAGCGTCTCGGTCCGGTCGACCGGGGCGAGGTGGTCGGCCAGTCGCTCGCGCGCCGCCGCGAGCCCGACCCCCTCCGCCGTCGACCGGCGTCGTTCGTCCATACCCCGGGTTTCGGCGCCCGTCCAATAAGGGGTCGGGCGTCGCCGTTCGGCCGTCGGGCGTCGTCGTTCGGGCGTCGCCGTCAGCGACCTCGGGCGGGTCCGACCGCGGGGTTTAACGCCGTCGCATCCTAAGCCCCGCTCATGTCAACGTTGCGTGATGCGCTCCGGGACCTGCCCGACGCGGTGTTCGCGGACGTGCTGGAGAGCGACGACGCGTACCTGCTGGTGATCGACCTGCCGGGCGCGACCGAGGCGACGGTCGACGCGGCGGTCGAGGGCAGCCGCCTGCGCATCGAGGCGCGCCGCGAGAAGGACGTGCCCGCCGACTTCGACTACGTCGAGGAGGAGCGCTCGCTCTTTCTCGACGTGGAACTGCCGCTCCCGCCGGGCGTGACCGGCGCCGGCGCCTCGGGGACCGTCGACCGGGGCGTCCTCGAACTCGAGTTGCCGAAAGCCGAGGCCGCGCCGGAGACGCAGATCCCGATCGACGACTGACCCTCACGTGAATCCACGCGCCTACTGGCGGTTCGTCGTCGTCACGTGGCAGTTCCTGCCGCTCTTGGTCGCCTACACGCGGGACCGCAACCGCTTCGTGTTCTTCGGCCGGAGCCGGTCGGTCTCTCCGGAGACCCAGCGCGAGCGGGCGCGGGTCCTGCTGGACACGCTGTTGACGCTCGGCCCGACGTTCATCAAGCTCGGCCAGCTGCTCTCGACCCGGCCGGACATCCTCCCGCCGGAGTACATCGAGGAACTGGAGGAGCTGCAGGACCGCGTCCCGCCCGCCGACTGGGAGCGCGCCCGCGAGGTGCTGGAGGAGGAAGTGGGGCCGGTCGAGGAGACGTTCGAGGAGTTCGACACCGAGGCCATCAGCGGGGCCAGCCTCGGCCAGGTCTACTACGCGACGACGCCCGAGGGCGAGGTGGCCGTGAAGGTGCGCCGGCCGGGCGTCGAGGACCTCGTCGAGTCCGACCTGCGGGTGATCCGCTGGTCGCTGCCGGTGTTGATGTACTTCGTCGACGAGTCCCGCTCGTTCTCCCTGCAGACGCTGGCCGACGAGTTCGACAAGACGATCCGCGAGGAGATGGACTACGCCCGCGAGGCGGAGATGCTCACCGAGATCAAGGGCAACTTCGCCGACGACTCGCGGATCCGTATCCCGGCGGTCGACGAGAGCCGGTCGACCGAGCGGGTGCTCACGATGGAGTACGTCCCCGGGACGAAGATCACCGACCTCGACGAGCTGGACGACCGCCGGCTCGACCGGACGGAGCTGGCCGAGACGCTCCAGGAGGCGTACCTCCAGATGATCATCGAGGACGGCGTCTTCCACGCCGACCCCCATCCCGGGAACCTCGCGGTGCAGGACGACGGGACGCTGGTCTTCTACGACTTCGGGATGAGCGGCTACGTCGACCCGTTCATCCAGGACAAGATCGTCGACTTCTACGTCGCCGTCGCCGACCAGGACATCCAGGCCATCCTCGACACGCTCGTCGAGATGGGGACGCTGAGCCCCGAGGCCGACCGCAAGGTGATGGCCGACGTGCTCGAACTCGCCATCGCGGACGCCCGCGGCGAGGACATCGAGCAGTACCGCGTCCAGCAGATCGTCCAGCAGGTCGAGGACACCATCTACGACTTCCCGTTCCGCCTGCCCGCCAACCTCGCGCTGGTGCTCCGCGTGGCGACGGTCGTCGAGGGCGTCTGCGTCACGCTGGACCCCGATTTCGACTTCATCGACGTGGCGACGGGCTACCTCCGCGAGCAGGGCTTCCTCGCCGACACCGCCCGCGAGTACGTCGAGGACCGCGTCGACGAGGTCCAGGAGGCCACCAAGTCCGCCGTCCGGACGCCCCCGAAACTGGAGGAGGCGCTCGACCAGGCCATCAACGAGGACCTGCAGGTCGAGGTCGACCTCCGCGACTCACAGAGTCTCCTCGACCGGGTCGCCAAGCGGCTCATCTACGGGATGGTGCTGGCCAGCGCCGTCTTCTCGTCGGCCGTCCTCGTCGCCTTCGAGCAGTTCGCCGCCGCCGCCGTCGCGGTCGGGTTCACGGTGATCGTCGGCGTGCTCCTGTATCTCTCCTTCCGCGACCGCAAGGGGATCCGCGCCCAGCCGCAGTTCACCCGACAGAGCATGCGCGAGCGCGACCGCGAGCGGCGGTGAGTGTTTCCCGCCGCTTAACTGCCGAGCGACCGCGGGATCGACATGGACATCGAGCCGTTCGCGCTCGAACGCTGGCTGGCCGACCACGAACACGGCGCGGCGGTCAACCTCGGCGACAGCGGGGTCCGACCGCTCGAAGCGGACCGCTTCGACACCGACCCCGGGACCCTGGGGTACGTCGTCCCGACGAACGGCGACCCGGACCTGCGCGAGCGGGTCGCCGACCGCTACGACCGCGGGGCCGACGAACTGCTGTTCACCTGCGGGACCCAGGAGGCGAACCTCCTGGCAGTCCTCGCGACCCTGGACCGGGAGAGCCACGCCGTCTGCGTGACGCCGACCTACCAGTCGCTGCACTCGCTGCCCGCGGCCGTCGCCGACGTGACGCGGGTGGAACTCGACGCCCCCGACTGGACGCTCGACCCCGAGGCGGTCGCCGACGCGGTCCGGCCGGACACCGAGCTGATCGTGGTCAACAACCCGAACAACCCCACTGGCAGGATCCACCCGCAGGGGACCGTCGAGGCGCTCTACGACCTGGCGGCCGCCGCCGACGCGTACCTCCTCTGCGACGAGGTGTACCGGCCGCTCGCGGCGCCCGACGAACGGGTCGACCCGGTCGCGAGCATGGGGCCTCACGGGATCAGCACCTGCGGACTCTCGAAGGGGTGGGGGCTGCCGGGGCTGCGGTTCGGCTGGCTCGCCGGCCCCGAGGAAGTCGTCTCCGACGCCTGGCAGTGGAAGGACTACACCACCATCTCGCCGTCGGCGTTCGGCCAGCACGTCGCCCGGCAGGCGCTCGACCGCGAGGCCGACCTCCTGGCGGAGAACCGCGAGCACGTCCGGAGGAACCGCGACCTGCTCGACGAGTTCGCGGCCGAGCACGGCCTCGACTGGTACCTCCCGGCGGGGGCGACGGGGTTCCTGACAGTCCCCGAGGAGTTCGCGTCGGGCGAGGCGTTCTGTCGGGCACTCGTCGACGAGGGCGTGGTGGTCGTCCCCGGCGAGACGTTCGACCGGCCGGGGTACGTCCGCGTCGGCTTCGGCGCCGAGCGGGCGACGCTCCGGGAGGGGCTCGACCGGATGGCGACGGTGATCGAGCGCGGGGGGCGCTAGGGCAGTCCTCGGAACGGCGGCGGAGGGCGCGATTCCGGGGCGGAGGCGTTCCAAACCGTTTATACCGGTCGCTCGTTTACGCCGCGGTATGGCAACGAAGCAGGTTGAGGTCCGCGATCTGGACGAGGGCAGCTACGTCATGATCGACGACGTGGCCTGCAAGATCAACTCCTACAGTACTGCGAAACCCGGCAAACACGGCAGCGCGAAGGCCCGCGTCGAGGCCGAGGGCGTCTTCGACGGCAAGAAGCGAAACCTCTCCCAGCCGGTCGACGCGAAGATCCGCGTCCCGATCATCAACCGCAAGCAGGGCCAGGTCGTCTCGACCTCCGGCGACGAGGCGCAGGTCATGGACCTGGAGACCTACGACACGTTCACCATCGCGCTCCCCGACGGCGTCGACCTGTCGCCCGACGACGACATCGAGTACCTCGAGATGGAAGAGCAGCGCAAGATCGTCTGATGTTCCCCGGCGCGGACGCCCCCCGGGCCGAGGCCGACTACGCCCTCGTGGGCGCGCCGCTCGACGCCTCCACCTCCTTCGAGCCCGGCGCCCGGTTCGGCCCCGACCGCGTCCGCCGCTACGCCGAAGCCTTCGACGACTACGACCGCCACACCGACCAACAGTTCTCCGAGCTGGCCCTCCACGACCACGGCGACGTGGGTCCCACCGCCGACACCGGGGAGTACCTCACCTTCCTCCGGGGGACCTGCGGGGACTTCCGCGAGGCGGGCGCGGTCCCGCTGCTCGTCGGCGGCGAGCACACGGTGACTGTCGCCGGCGTCCGAGCGGTCGAGCCTGACGTGTTCGTCTGTCTCGACGCCCACCTCGACCTCCGGGAGTCGTACGCCGGCGACCCGCTCAGCCACGCCACGGTCACCCGCCACGCGCTGGAGGTGGCCGACCGCGCCGTGGTCCTCGGCGCCCGCACCGGCAGCGAAGCCGAGTGGGAGCGGGCGAGCGAGGGGGACGTGCGCGCCGTCGCGCCCGCGGACGTGTCCGACTGGGAACCCGACTTCGACCCCGACGACTCGGTGTACCTCAGCGTCGACATCGACGCCTTCGACCCCGCCTACGCGCCCGGGACGGGGACCAAGGAGCCGTTCGGCATCGAACCCCGGGAAGGGCGGCGAGTCGTCCGCGAGGTCGCGCCGTTCGCGGAGGGGTTCGACGTGGTCGAGGTCAACGACCGCGACGACGGCCAGGCGGCCGTGCTGGCCGCGAAGCTCCTGCGGGCGTTCGTCTACAGTCACGCCGCGGACCGATAGGTCGCGGGGGGTCGCACCGACTGTTTTACGTCGGCCGAGATACAGGGTGGTGGCATGGACCGACTCTCGTCCTGTTACTTCTGTGGCGCCGCCCCCGACGCCACGCTCGAAGAGCATCCCGTGGTCCCCGAATCGCTCGACCCGACCGCCGAGACGCAGACGACGGTCGTCCTCTGTCGCACCTGCGCGCGGAAGCTCGACGCCGTCCTCGACAGCGTCGTCGGGGCAGTCGAGGACGGCGGCGTGACCGCCGACACCGGATCCGGTGGCGACGCCGCGAACGCGGACACCGCGTCGGGGGAGGGCGGTCCGGAGGACGACCTCGAATCGACGCTCGGCGACGACGAGGAGATCCTGACGCCGCTGGGCGACGACGAGTCGACGGCCGAGGAGGCCGCCGAAGCCTCGGAGATGGAGTTCGGCGACGACCGCGAGGGCGACGAGGCGGACGCCGACACGGGCTCGGACGACGGCGGCGGGTCGTCGAAGGCCCGCAAGTACACCCGGTCGCGCGGCGCGGGCTTCCGCAAGGAGGACGACGACACGGCCGAGTCGGGATCGCTCACCGGCGGCGCGTTCGACGACGGCGACGACGCGAGCCCCGGCCGTTCGACCGCCTCCGACGGCGAGTCGCGCGACCCGCTGGCCGGCGGGTCGACCGACGAGTCCGCCGAGAGCGGATCCGGCACGTCCGGTCCCGAGAGCGGGGCAGGCGGCTCCAGTCCCGACGACGAGTCGGGCGGCCAGTCGAGCGGTGGCCAGTCGAGCGGCGGTTCGTCCGGCGGCGACACGTCGGGTTCGGACGGCGACGGCGACCACCGCGTCTCGATGACCCGGCTGGAGAACACGAAGGTCATGCGGCTGCTGGAGAACCGGGAGTTCCCGGTCGACAAGGAAGAGTTCGTCGTCGTCGCGGCCAACGCCTACCAGGTGTCCCGGAGCGACTGCGAGAAGGTGATCGACCTCGCGGTCGAACACGGCCTCCTGCGCGAGGAGGACGGCCAGCTCTACGGCGGCGACGCCTGACGCCGCTGTACCGCTGGCTCCCTGCCGTCCTTCGCTGTTCCGACGCACTCGCCGGAACCCACAACGAATAGGGACACCTCACTCGAACGGGGACGCATGGACCTCTCGACAGTCTGCGAGCGCTACGACGAGCGCCTCTCCCCGGGCGACTACGCCGACGTGGACGCCAGCGCCAACGGCCTGCAGGTCGGCCCCGACGAGGCCGACGTGGAGACGGTCGCCTTCGCCGTCGACGCCGCGGGCGCGACCATCGACGCGGCGCTCGACCGCGGGGCGGATCTCCTGGTCGTCCACCACGGGGTCTCCTGGGGCGGCATCGACCGCGTCACCGGCCTCGACTACGACCGGATCGCCCCGCTGATCGAGGGCGACCTGGCGCTGTACGCGATGCACCTCCCGCTGGACGGCCACGACGAACTCGGCAACGCGGCCGGCGTCGCGGACCTGCTCGACCTCGAAGCCCGCGAGCCGTTCGGCGAGGTCGGCCCCGTCACTATCGGCCAGCGCGGCCGGGCCGCCGACCCGTTCTCGCCCGACGAACTGGCAACGTTGCTCGAATCGGAACTGGACACCGGCGGCGAGGGCGTCCAGTACTTCGACTTCGGTCCCGGAGAGATCGAGGACGTGGCCGTCGTCACCGGCGGCGGCGCCGACTGGCTGGAAGAAGCCGTCGACGCCGGCGTCGACGCGTTCGTCACGGGGGAAGGGAAACAGAAGGTGTACCACCAGGCCCGCGACGCCGGGATCAACGTCTTCCTCGGCGGCCACTACGCCACCGAGACGTTCGGCGTCCAGCAGTTGCAGGGGCTGGCCGACGACTGGGGCCTGGAGACGACCTATATCGACCACCCCACCGGGCTCTGAGTCGGTTCGGCCTCCCCGGTGTCCTACTCGGGGACGCGGTGGTCCGCCACCAGCGGGACGATCTTCTCTCTCACGACCCGCGCGTCGACCTGGCTCCAGCCGCTGACCGAGACGCCGCTGCCGAAGTTGACGGCGATCGCCTCCCCCTCGTCCGCGCCGTCGTGTGCCCGCACGAGCGGGACGATCTCCGCCTCGACCACGGATCGCTCGACCGGCGTCCAGCCGTCGATCGGCGCGCCGTCGCCCAGATACACCTTGTGTGACTCCCGGCCGGGTCGGCTCTCCGATGTCCCTCGCTCGCCGTCCGTCTCCTCGCTCTCGGACTCCTCGTCCGCCTCCGTCGATCCGAGTTCGTCCGTCGATCCGGGTCCGTCGGTCGACCCGAGTTCGACACCGCCCTCCAGGTCCAGGTCTAGGTCCCGCCGGCGGACGTACTCGCTCTCGGAGACCTCGAAGAGTTCGTCCTCGGCGACGCTGTCCCGCTCGTCGAGCACCGCCTCCACCTTCTCCGTATCGACGGTCTCGGTCGTGACGCGCTCGACCGGGACGCCGTGTTCCCGGAGCGCCGCCGCGACGGTCTCGTCGTCCCGCAGCGACCGGCGCCGGCGCTTCGCCCCGGTGACCGACCCGACCGAACCCGCGACCGTCTCGTCGGGTTCGACGCGGGAGGTCAGTTCGTCCCGGGCGGCGGTCCGCAGCTCCTCGATCTCCGACTTCGCCTTCGAGAGGACGGCGTAACTGTCCGCCAGCGCCGCCGTCTCCAGCCCCGACACGTCCGCGGACTCCATCCCCTCCAGCTCCGCGACGGTGTCCGCGAGGTCCCGGAGGAGGCGCTCGGCGCTGTCGGCGTCGAGTTCCTCGGCTCCGTCGGGTCGTTCGCGGTCCTCGTCGCTGTCGCCGGAGTCCGACCGCTCGTCGTAGACGCGCGCGCAGAACGCGCGCTCCGCGAGCAGCGACTGGACGGCCTCCCTGGACGGCTGGGCGGCACCGGGACCGGACCCCTCTAACACCGCCAGTACGGCCCGGTCTTCCAGGTCGTGTCCGGCAATCCGCTCCTCGATCGAGTCCAGCGTCGTCGACCCGGTGACCTCGAACTCGAAGGTGCTGAACGGTCGGGCGTCCAGTTCGTGGCGCGTCACCGACAGCGTCCCGTCCGTCATCGCGTACTCGTCGACCCCGCGGGCGGGCGGCTCCTCGCCGACCGTCGACTTCGAGAGGACGTGCTCGGTGCTCCCCGGGTCGGAGAGTCGAACGCCCGCCCGCTCCGCCCGGGCCGGGTCGGTCCGCTTGCCGGCGAGGACCGCCGCCGGTCGCCCCGGGACCGCGTCGGCGAGTTCCTCGACGGCATCCTCGCGGACGCTGGCGACATCGAGGTCGCCGCACGCGACCAGCAGTGTCCCGTCGTCGGCCGGTTCGCCGACCGCCGACAGGGCCTCGGCCGGCTCCGAACCCGCGCCGACGCCGACCAGCGTGACGCCGTCGCCGACCGCGACCGCCTCGCCCCCGATCGGCGTGAGCAGGTCGCTAGTCGCCAGGCTCCGCAGCACGGTGGACCGGACTTCGAGTTCCTTCGGGCCGGGGACGAGGTAGAAGGGAATCCCCGCCTCGCGGAGTCGCGCGAGTTCGGTCTGCAGGTCCGAGACCGTCTCGCGGTCGGGCGAGCCGCTCTGGAACAGCCGCCCCGTCTGGACGACGGCGTCGACGCCGTGCTCGATCGCGAGGGCTATCGCCTGTGCGAACGCGTCGAGATAGTCGGCCGTCCGGGCCGCCCGGCCCATGTTCTGCCGGCCGAGCGTCGCCTTCCCGACGTGCAACAGCGAGGCGTCCGAAGCCGGGCCGACGGATGCGGACCGCACCGTTTCGGCACCTGTCGGTACGGGTTCCGCTCCCTCGTGTTCCACATCCTCTGGCTCTCCGCCCTCGTGGGCCACGTCGTCGGGCTCCACGCCTTCGACTCGTTCCGGGTCGCTCCCCTCGGCTTCGGAGACCAGCGAGGCCGTTTCGGCGACGAACGCCTCGGTCGAGGGCAGTTCGTCGACCGAGAGGTGGTCGCGCAGGGCCGACGGCGCGACCACGTCCGCCAGCCGCTCGCGGCGCTCTTGGCCGACCCGGCAGTCCCGGAGGTGGTCGGCGGCGGCCGCGGCCTCCGCGTCGTCCATCCTGGTGATCGAGTCCGGGGCGGCGAGGTCGTCGGCGATGTCGTCGGCCGTGTTCGGCAGCCACACGTCGCCGACGACCGCGAGCGCCTTGAACAGGAACCAGGGGACGGCGTCGCCGGGACCGTACCCGAGTCCCGTCAGCAGGTCCCCGGCCTCCGGACGGAGCGAGAACGCGTACCGGCCGCTGGGGAACGACGCCTCCACCCGGAGGTCCCCGTCGGCGGCCCGACGCAACTCCGGTTGCTTCGCCATGTGTGCTCGGATACCCCCGGACCGGTACAAAAAGTTGTCCTCAGTACAGCTCGCCGCCCAGGGGTACCGACTCCTCGGGCGTCACGAGCACGGGGTTGCCGTCGTCCCCGGGGACGCCGACGGTCAGCGCCTCCGATTTGAACCCCGCGATGCGGACCGACCCCAGATCCGTCGCCGCCAGCACCTGCTGCCCCTCCAGGTCCGCGGCCTCGTGGTGGTAGCCCAGCTGGGCCGCCGACTGGCGCGTCTCGTCGCCGAAGTCGAGCCGGAGCTTGACCATCTCGGGCTTGTTCGCCTCCGGGAACGGCTCGGCGTGCTCGACCTCCGCCACCCGGATCGTCATGTCGAACGGACTCTCCATGTCGCGTCGCTCGCCCGAGACCGAGTTAACGGTTTCTCCGGTCCGCGGCCGCCCCGCCGCTGCACCGAATGTCACTGTCTCACAGTCGACGGTTGCATTGTCATCCCGTCTCACAGGGCCGGAGAGCGGCGGAGGCGGCCGATCCGACGTATCCGATTGGAAACGCTTTAGCCCGGCGCTCGGATACTGCGGGCAATGAGTTACCGGATCGGACTCGTCGGCAAGCCCTCCGTGGGCAAGTCGACGCTGTTCAACGCCGCGACGATGAACGACGTGCCGGAGGGCGCGTATCCGTTCACGACCATCGACCCGAGCGTCGGCGAGGCGTACGTCCGCGTCGACTGCGCCGCCCCGGAGTTCGACCACTCCTGTACGCCCAACACCGGCTACTGCGAGGCGGGCAAGCGGTTCGTGCCGACCAAACTGGTCGACGTGGCCGGCCTCGTCCCGGGCGCCCACGAGGGCCGCGGGCTGGGCAACCAGTTCCTCTCGGACCTCAACGAGACGGACGTGCTGGTCCACGTCGTCGACTTCTCCGGCGAGACCGACATTGAGGGCGAGGCCACCGAGGACCACGACCCCCGCGAGGACATCGACTTCCTCGAAGAAGAGCTGGACATGTGGTACCTCGACATCCTGGAGAAGGGCGTCGAGCGCTACCGCTCGGGGTATCAGGGCGAGGATCGGGATATCGAGACCGACCTCGCCGACCAGATGGACGCCTTCGGCATCAACGAGGACGAGATGAAGCAGGTGATCCTCTCGCAGGGGCTGGCGCTCGACCCCGACGAGTGGGAGGCGTCGGACCGCGAAGCCCTCGCTCGCGAGATCCGACTGCGCACGAAGCCGATGGTCGTCGCCGCGAACAAGATGGACAAACCCGCCGCCCAGGCGAACTTCGACGAGATCACCGACGAGTCGGAGTACGACCATCTCACCTTCGTCCCCGTCTCGGCCCACGCCGAGAAGGCGCTCAAGTCGGCCGACGAGCGGGGCGTCGTCGACTACCGACCCGGCGACGCCGAGTTCGAGATCGTCGGCGACCCGAGCGACGAGCAGGCGGCCGGGCTCGAACAGATCCGCGAGTTCGTGGCCGAGTACGAGGGCACTGGCGTCCAGCGGGCGCTGGAGACGGCGCTGTTCGACGTGCTCGACGCCATCGCCGTCTTCCCCGGCGCGGAGAAACCGCAGGATGACGGCACCTTCCTCCAGGACTGTTTCGTCCTCCCCGACGGCTCGACGGCCGAGGATTTCGCCTACTTCCTGCACACCGACATCGGCGAGGGGTTCCTCCACGCGACCGACGTGCGCTCCGGTCGACAAGTGGGGGCGGACACCGAACTCGACCACCGCGACGTGGTCGAGATCACGACGACGAACTGAGCGGGGTCGCCGCTTCGACCCGCTCGCGGTACCCCGCCGTTCACTCGCTTCGCCCCACCGTTCTTCGCCCCTCGCGAGCGAGCGATTCAAGACACCGCGCGTTCTCTTCGCCCACATCGTGACGGCGCCGCCGTACGACGACATCGAGACCCACGACGAACTCCTCGCGTGGTCCCGCGAGTACTGCAAGGAGGTCCGCCGCGAGCAACTGGTCGACGTGCGCTTCGACCTCGTCGAGTGGGAGGTGTCGACCCGGGCGAAACGCCGCGCCGCCGCGCTCAAGCGCCCCAAGATCCCCGGGGCGGAGGTCGGGACGCCCATCGACTGGGACAGCGCGGAGGCCGCGGGAGGCCGCGTCGCGGACGGACGCCCTTTCCCGGCGACGCTGTCGCTGACGTGGGACGCCTTCGCGGCGTTCGACCGCGAGCAGTGGGAGTCGACGCTCCGGCACGAACTCGTCCACCTCGAACAGTACCAGCGCTGCGGCACGACCGGGCACGGGCGCGCCTTCAAAGAGCGGGCACGGGAACTCGACACGGAGGTCCACTGCGAGACGTTCTCCGACCCGAAATACGTCCTCCGCTGTGCCGACTGCGACGCCCTGGTCGCCCGTCGCTACCGCGAGTGCAAACTCGTCCGTCGGGCCGAGGAGTACCGCTCGTCGTGTTGCGACGCGGCGCTCGCGGTCGAGTAGCGTATCCGGTCGCGTCGCGGGCCCGCCCGCGATATCAGTCCGCCCACGGACCGGGGAGCGAGCGGTTCCGCAGCCAGCGCAACGGGCCGAGCGACGCGGTCGCGGCGGCGGCCGCGAGCCGGTCGGGCACGGCGTCGGGGAACGCCAGCGGGTGGCCGCGCTGGGTGACGACCGTCCGGGCGTCGGTGTAGTCGCGGATCCCCTCGCGGCCGTGGCGGCGGCCGACCCCGGAGTCGCCGACGCCGCCCATCGGCGCGTCCGTCGACGCCCACATCGCCCGGTAGCCGTCGTTGACCGAGACCGTCCCGGCGTCGACGCGGCGGGCGACGCGCTCGCCCCGTTCCGGGTCGCCGGTCCAGACGCTCGCGTGGAGACCGTAGTCGATGTCGTTGGCCCGCGCGACCGCCTCGTCGACGCCGTCGACGGGGACCAGCGAGACGACCGGCCCGAACGTCTCCTGACTCGCCGCCGTGGCGTCGTCCGGGAGGCCGGTCAGCACCGTCGGCTCGTAGACCCACGGCCCCGCGTCTTCCCGCCGCTTTCCGCCGGTCTCGACGGTCGCGCCGCGCTCGCGAGCGTCCGCGACGTGAGACTCCACGGTGTCGAGCTGGCCCTCGCCGATCAGCGATCCCACGTCCGGTCCCCAGCCGAGGCCGACACCGAGGGACTGCCGTTCGGTCGCGGCGACGAACCGGTCGCGGAACGCCTCGAACAGCGAGCGGTCGACGTAGACGCGCTCGGTCGCGATACAGAGCTGGCCGGCGTTGGCGTAGCAGCCGTTGACGAGCCCGCGGACTGTCTTCGACAGGTCGGCGTCGTCGAGGACGACGGCCGGGTTCTTGCCGCCGAGTTCGAGCGAGGCGTCGATCAGGTGTTCGCCGGCCAGCGCCGCCACCTCGCGACCGACCGCCGTGCTGCCGGTGAACCGGAGGTGGTCGACCCGCGATATCAGCGGTTCGCCCAGCCGCTCGCCGTCGCCCGTGACCACCTGTACCAGCCCCTCCGGGATCCCGGCGGATTCGAGCAGTTCGACCGCCGCGAGCGCCGAGAACGGCGTCGTCTCCGCGGGCTTGAGGACGGCGCCGTTGCCGGCCAGCAGCGCGGGCAACAGATCCGAGACCGCGAGCGTGAGCGGGTAGTTCCACGGCGCGATGCAGCCGACGACGCCCACCGGCTCGGCCCGCTCCACCGCGCGCGTGAGCCCCGGGATCACGCCCGTCCGCTCGGCCGATTCGAGGTGGTCCGGCCCCTCGCGGGCGTAGTAGTCAGCCGTGGCGACGACGTCGAGGACCTCCTCCAGCGCGTCGAACCGCGCCTTCCCGGTCTCGACCTGCACGACGTCGAGCAGCTCCGAGCGGTTCGCGGTCACTGTGTCTGCGACCCGCCGGAGGACTTCGGCGCGGTCGCCGACGGGTCTAGCCGCCCAGTCGGCCTGGACCTCCCTCGCGCGGTCGACGGCCGCCGCCACGTCCTCGGCGGTGCAGGACGGGACCGAACCGACCACTTCCCCGGTGATCGGCGTCCGAACGTCGCGGTCGTCGCGGTCGCCGACCGGCGTGACGCCCGCTCGCAGACTGTGCCGACGGCCGGCTGGCAGGGCCGACTCGACCCTCGAATCCATGCCGGTAGCAAGGAGCCCACGCATTTCGGTGTTTCCCGGGAGCGACGACTCCGGATCGCGGGCTTGAAGCGCGCGGGCGGCCGACGGACGAGCGATGACCGACGAGACGCCCCGAGAGACGTTCGAGCACGACCCGATCGGCCACGCGGAGGCACGGGCGGGCATGACCGTCGGCGAGCTCGCCGACGAGTACGGGTCGGCCGGCATCGGCGCGAGCGCGCTCCACGAGGCCGTCGACGTGTACGCCGAGATGCTCGGCGACGACGAGGTGACCAACTTCTTCGGCCTCGCCGGCGCGATGGTCCCGACCGGGATGCGCCGCATCGTCGCCGACCTCATCCGGGACGGCCACATCGACGCGCTCGTCACGACCGGCGCGAACCTCACCCACGACGCCATCGAGGCCATCGGCGGCAAACACCACCACGGGCAGGTCCACGAGGACGGCAAGACCGAACGCGAGCACGACGAGCGGCTCCGCGACGAGGGCGTCGACCGCATCTACAACGTCTACCTCCCCCAGGAGCACTTCGCGCTGTTCGAGAGTCACCTCCGCGACGAGGTGTTTCCGCCGCTCGAAGCCGAGTGCGAGGCGGACGGGGCGGTCAGCATCCAGCGGTTCACCGAGGAACTCGGCCGGGCGAACGCCGAGGTCAACGAGCGCGAGGGCGTCGAGGAGGGCGCCGGCGTCGCCGCGGCCGCCCACGAGCACGACGTGCCGATATACTGCCCGGCGGTCCAGGACTCCGTGCTGGGCCTGCAGGCGTGGATGTACGCCCAGACGAGCGCGTTCACGCTTGACGCGCTGGCCGACATGACGACCATCACCGACCAGGCGTTCGACGCGGAGAAGGCCGGCGCGATGGTCGTCGGCGGGGGCGTCCCGAAGAACTACACGCTCCAGACGATGCTGGTGGCGCCCGACGCCTACGACTACGCCGTCCAGCTGACGATGGACACCCCCGAGACCGGGGGCCTGTCCGGCGCGACGCTCGACGAGGCGCGCTCGTGGGGGAAACTGGAGAAGGCGGCCCGTAACGCCTCCGTCTACGCCGACGCGACGATCACGCTCCCGCTCGTCGTCGCCGCCGCCCGCGAACGGGTCGAGTCCGACGGAGCCGACCGCTGACGAGGGCGACCCCCGACTGCCGCCTGTCGGCCGCCGACGAGTTCGGTCGGCGACCCGGTCGAATCCACCGACTAACGCGAACGATTTACTCGGTATTTAATAATTTATTCTATGGCGGTGATTAGCAAACGAACGGCGGATATGACACCTTTATCACGGACGGATGTGATCGAACGGGTACGATGTCACAACACGGGACGGCGATAGAGTCGCCGACCGCGGCGCTCGCGGACCCCCGGACAGCGGACAACGTCACCTACGACCCTTCGTTCGCGACGCTGCGCGAGTTCGCGCGCGAGAAGGAGACGACGACGGAGTACGGCTCCCCGTCGTACACGAGCGAGCACCGGTCGCGCAACGCCGACCGGACGGAGAACGCCCTCGACGCCGAGTTCGGCCCCGCCGACTACGAGCACGTCGAGCGGGTCGTCGAGGCCGCCGGCGACCGCGAGATGGTCTGTCTGGACCGCAAGCTCGGCCGCCATCCCGACAACACCTACGTCTGTCGCTACTACGTCCCGAAGGAGTTCAGCCGGATCGCGCTGACCTGGGCCAACCTCTTCGAGCCGGCGCCCGACGGCGCCGAGCCCGACTTCACGACCGTCCAGGTGCCGGACGCCGACGAGGTGGCCATCCGCGTGCTCCCCGAGGAGGGGTTCACCGCCGTCCGCGGCACCGACTACACCGGCGAGGCCAAGAAGTCGTTCCTGCGGCTGTTCATGTTCGACGCCAAGCGCCAGGGCGGCCTCGGCCTCCACGCCGGCACCAAGCGCGTCCGCCTCGAAACCGAGGACGGCGAGGCCGGAGACGCCGAGACTGACGAGGAGTCGGACCTGGAGACGGTCGGGCAGGTCTTCCTCGGCCTCTCGGGCACCGGCAAGTCGACGCTGACCGCCCACGGCCTCGGGCTGGACGAGCCCGAGGACGCGACGATGCTCCAGGACGACGTGTGCGCGCTGCGGCCCGACGGCACCGTCGCCGGCAGCGAGGGCGAGGGCCTGTTCATCAAGACCATCGGCCTCGACCGCGAGGAGCAGCCGGCCCTCTACGAGGCCGCGACCCACGAGTCGGCGGTCTTGGAGAACGTCGACGTCGACGAGGACGGGACGGTCGACTTCGACAGCGACGCCCACACCGCCAACGCCCGGGCGGTCGTCCGGCGCGAGCACCTCCCCTCGGCCGACGAGGAGATCGACCTCGAGTCGGTCGACCAGGTGTTCTTCATCACGCGGAACCCGGCGATGCCGCCGCTGGCGAAGCTCTCGCCGGAGGAGGCCGCCGCCGCGTTCATGCTCGGCGAGTCCGTCCAGACCAGCGCCGGCGACCCGTCGAGCGCGGGCGAGGCCATCCGCGTCGTCGGCACCAACCCCTTCATCATCGGCTCCGAGGGCGAGGAGGGCAACCGCTTCCGCGATCTGGTCGCCGACCTCGACGTGGACGCGTACCTCCTCAACACGGGGACCGTCGGCGACCGCGACGTCGGCGTCGACGACACGGTGACGCTCCTCCGGGAGGTCAGCCGCGGGCGCATCGAGTGGGCGGCGGACCCGACGACGGGACTGACCGTCCCCGACGCCGTCCCGGGGCTCGACGTGAGCCGCTTCGACGTGGGCGACGCGCTCGACGACGCCGACGAGCACATCGCCGACCTCCGCGAGGAGCGCCGCGACTACCTCGCCGAGTTCGACGACCTCGACGAGGAGATCCGCGCGGCCGTCTACTGACGGGCCGGCGCCGGAGAGCGGTCGGCCGTCGGCGACGGCCGGCCCGTCGACCGCCGGTCAGGCTTTCCCCGCCCGTTCCCTGGAGACTTCCGCGATCCCGCTGTTGGCCGAGCAGGTCGGACAGGCGTGGACCTCGCCGTCCTCGTCGGCGAAGACGCGTGCGAACTGTTCCGAGACGTGCGTGCCGCAGTGTGCGCAGGCTGGCATCGGTCGAGATTCCCGGACTGTCGTCCACCCGGAGACAGGTCTCGATCCGTACAAGACGGTTTTCCGACCTGGGACCCAAATTTCCCCGAACTCCGGTCGAAATCGAGCTCGAACGGGCTGTCGAAGCCGTTCGCTACTGGGGAGTTCGCCGGTTATACCCGTGACAGTCTCCTGTCAGTCCGGCCCGTAGCGCCCGAGTACCCCGACCGCGGAGACGGTGTCAGACGTCGCCGCGGGCGCGGTCGACGAACTCGTCGGGGAGGTCGTCGATCTCGCCGGCCTGGACCGCCCAGAGGTTGGCGTAGAGGCCGTCCGCCTCCAGCAGTTCCTGGTGGGTACCCCGCTCGACGACCTGGCCCTCCTCCAGCACGAGGATGGTCTCGGCGTCGGTCACCGTCGAGAGGCGGTGAGCGATGACGAAGGTCGTGCGGTCGGCGGCGAGGCGGTCGAGCGAGCGCTGGATCAGGACCTCCGTCTCGGTGTCGACGGCGGAGGTCGCCTCGTCGAGGATCAGGATGTCGGGGTCCTGCAGGACTGTGCGGGCGATAGAGATGCGCTGGCGCTGGCCGCCCGAGAGGCGGGCGCCGCGCTCGCCGACCTCCGTGTCGTAGCCGTCCGCGAGGTCGGTGATGAACTCGTGGGCCTCCGCGGCCTTCGCCGCCTCGACGATCTCGTCGCGGGACGCGTCGAACTCGCCGTAGCGGATGTTCTCGGCGACGGTCCCGTCGAAGAGGTAGGTCTCCTGGCTGACGTAGCCGATCGACTCCCGGAGGCTCCCGACGGTCACGTCGCGGATGTCGTGTCCGTCGACGCTGATGGCGCCCTCGTCCACGTCGTAGAGGCGCATCAGGAGCTTGACGGCCGTGGACTTGCCCGCGCCGGTGGGACCGACGAACGCGACCGTGTCGCCGGCGTCGGCCTCGAAGCTCACGTCCCGGAGGACGGTCTCCTCGCCGTCGTAGCCGAAGGTCACGTCGTCGTACGCCACCTCGCCGTCCACGGTGTCGAGTTCGACGGCGTCGGGCGAGTCCTCGATGCGGACGGGCGTGTCCATCAGGCCGAAGATGCGCTTGCCGGAGGCGCGGGCGTTCTCGGTCCAGTCGATGATGTTGGAGATCTGGGCGAGCGGGTCGATGAAGCGCTGGGTCATGAAGATGAAGACGACGAAGTTCCCGACGGTCAGCTCGCCCGAGAAGAAGAGCGGCGGACCCGAGAAGATCCACAGGCCGCCGACGACGAAGGTCGTGACGAACGAGAGGCCGGCGAGCAGGCGCATCCCGGGGCGGTAGACGAAGGCGATCTTCAGCACGTCGATGTTGGTGGTGTAGAAGTTCCAGGAGGCGTCCTCGACGCGCTCGGTCTCGAACTCCTCGGTGTTGGCGGTCTTGACGAGTTGCATCCCGCCGATGGAGTTCTCCAGGCGGGTGTTGAGGTCGCCGATGCTGGAGCGGACGGCGTCGTACCGGGGCGCGACCGTCCGGCTGAACCACCAGGTGAAAAGCGCCATCAGCGGGACCGCGACCAGCGTCACGACGGCGAGCTGCCAGTTGATCCACAGCAGGAGGCCGCCGATGGCCAGCACCATGACGATCAGACGGGTACCGTTCTTCAGCGCCTGGTCGAGAAACCGCTCCAGGTTGGTCGCGTCCTGGTTGAGGATGGACATGGCCTCGCCGGTCTCCTGCTCGTCGAAGAAGGCCATGTCCAGTTCCTGCATCCGCCGGAACGTGTCGACGCGGACGGCGTGCAGCGAGCGGTGGGCGAAGATGTCGCTCGTGATCCCCTGGGCCCAGGTGCAGACCGCCGTGAGGACGAACGCCCCGACGATCAGGGACACGGAGAACCAGAACTGCGCCTCGGGCTGGGTCGGGAT
Source organism: Halosimplex halophilum (assembly GCF_004698125.1). Taxonomy (NCBI): domain Archaea; kingdom Methanobacteriati; phylum Methanobacteriota; class Halobacteria; order Halobacteriales; family Haloarculaceae; genus Halosimplex; species Halosimplex halophilum. The sequence goes on along the minus strand of NZ_ML214297.1, from coordinate 353,981 downwards.
CCACGACGCCGGCACCAGCGGCAGGTCGTAGGCGCCCGTCTCGTTGAACACCGCGTCGATGGCCGTCCCCAGCACGAGCGCGGGCACCAGCGCCGACAGCCGCGCGACGAGGTTCATCGCCACCGCGACGGCGAACCAGTGGATCCGCGGCAGGCCGTACTCCCGGAAGACCCGCCGGAGTGGCGCCTCTACCTCGTCGACCCTGTCCTGTACCGCGACTGTGGTGGCCTCGGACATTCGGTCGTGTCGCCCCTGTCGATAGACGCGCAAAAGGGTTTGCATCACGGAACTCCGATAGGTCAGATACCGGAGATTTGTTCCGGAACCGGCCGCCGGCGCTCGCCGAGTCGCCCCTCACGCCGAATCGTCTCGCCGGGCGCGGTATACTGTCAGCTACCGATCAGCGACGAGCACGGGCGCCGGTCCGGACCGGTCGACGCCGACCGGCCGGTCGAACGTCGCCAGTACCTCCCGGCAGGTGGCGACGTGGTCGGAGATCCCCGGGACCGCGACGCGGCCGCCCGCGAGCGCGAGGAAGCCGAGCAGCTGGTCGGCCATGTGGGGGTCCACGGCGGCGCCGCTCCCGCGGAAGCGTCGGACCTGGTCGGTCGCCTCGGAGGCGACCGTCTCGGACCGCTTGTCCGGGGCGCCGTAGGCGTCGAAGCCGGCCAGCGGCCGCCCCCTCCCACTGGCATCGTCCGCGACGGGAGCGCCGTCCAACCGGACGACCAGGACCGAGCCGGGGCTGTCGCTGGCGACGGAGGCCGTCCGGTGTTCGACGGGTTCGACCCCGAGGTCGGCGAGCGCGTCGGTCGCGGCGTCGGCCTGGCGGTCGGCCACCTCGGCGTCGGCCAGGTCCGCCGCGGCCTTCGAGTAGACACGGGCCGCGGTCGGCTCCAGCGGCGCGTCGAGGTCGAGCGGTGACAGCTCCGACGGCCAGAGGCGCAGCGTCGCGCGGCCGCCGCCGGCCGGGTAGAAGCCCGTCCGGTCGAGTTCGACGGCGGCCGCGAGCCCGAACTGACGGAGGAGGGGGAGCTTGACGGCGCGGTAGTAGGCCATCGGCGGCGACCACGTCACGTCGGTCCCGCCGGTCGCGGTGACCGACAGCGGCTCGTCGATAGCGGTCGCCAGCGGCAGCAGGGTGTCGAACAGCAACGTCACGCTCCCGGCGGTCCCGATGTCGGTTCCGTAGTGGCCCCCGGCGACCTCGCCGGGCTCGAAGGTGACCGTCTCCGAGCCCAGTTCGGCGCCCGCGACCTCGGCGTCGGCGACCGCCGCGGCCGTCTCGACCGCGGCGAGGTGCTGGGCCTTCAGTCCGGGCTCCGAGCGGTTCCCGCGCACGTCGTCGATCTCGACGGGCTCGCCGTCGAGCATCGACAGCGTCAGCGCGCTCCGGAGCAACTGGCCGCCGCCGTCGCTCCCGTCGACCTCCAGCATACGCGGGGGTAGCTCCGCCCCCCGCTTAGCTCTCCCGGTGGGGTGGCGCGGTCTCACGGACCGCAAGGCGGCGTCGGGCGACGTGCCGCCGCTCGACCGATCCCCGTCGCTCGGCGGCGACGAACTGGGAGAGAGCACCGGCCCTCGGAAGCCTGACAGTACCGCGGGACCGGTGGGATGTCGATACGGGGTCGCTACGCTGCGGGGTCGTTACTCCGTTCGGCTCTGGACCATCCGCTCGACGCGGCCGACGAGGGTGTCGCGGCCGGTCGCACGCTCGACCATGTCGCTCATCTTCGTCTGCTCGAAGTAGCTCGCGAACGCGAGGATCGTCGGCGGCCACAGGCCCACGAAGATGCCCTGTTCCTTGTCGCCCTTCGCGTAGAAGAAGAACCACGACAGGGCGACCGACCCCGCCGCGAGGATTACCGCCGGATCGGTTCCGGTGTCTTCCGCTGCTCGCATCGCTTCCTGCTGTTGGCCTTGTGTTTCCATGCACGCACCCTTGCGGCGGCACGGGCTTAGTTAGCCGCCGGGTAGCCGACGAAACCGGTCGTTATCGCGTCCGAGGCCGCGACAACCCGAGGTTACGCCCGGAAACGCGCCGTTACTCGCCGACGGCGTGGTCGGCGCGTCGTCGTCCGCGGTGGAAACCGACTTGCCGGACGGCCGCGTAGGCTCGGCCGGCCGATGACGACTCGCGACTCCGAGCCGGCCTGACGACCCGGCCGTGACGACCCCTATGAGTGCCGAGGCCACTATTCTGAGGGGAGACGGCGTTTCCGAGGGCATCTAGTCACGGCCACAGGAGACGGAAGCCCTGGTCAGATCTATGCCGGGCAGGCGGACACGGATTAAAGAACGGTGCCGAGCAATCGGAAGACGTCGGCTGGGGCCTGAACGCGTGACGCTCGCGGCCGTTTCGGACGCGAGACCGCTCATCCATCTCGCCGAAATCGATTCGCTCGAACTGCTCGCGACCTTTGACACACTCCTTGTTCCAGAGACTGTCTACGAAGAGGTTGACGCCGGCGGCGTTCCGGACGGGTTGGGCAACCTCTCGTACGAACTCGTCGAAGCCGACGAGAGCCGAGTCGGAACCGAAGAACTGGACGCCGGAGAGCGCGCCGCGATTGCGGTCGCTGAACAGCGGGGAGCCGTTCTCCTGACCGACGACCTCGCCGCCCGAGAGACGGCATCCGACGCGGGCGTCGAGGTACGCGGTGCTATCGGCGTCATCGCGCTCGGGTACGGTCGCGGATCGCTCGACAGAGACGAAGCGGCACCGAAGATGCGAGCACTCCAGCGTGAGACGAGTCTCTTCGTGACCGAGGCGGTCGTGGAGCGCGGCATCCAGATGCCGGACGAGCAGTAACGGAACGGGTGAGCTCTACGAGCGCGCTGAATCCTTCCAGGGAGATTGCGAGTCGCGACTCCGAGGCCAGCTTCTGACCGACCGCTCACCGGGCGCGGAACGCCCGAACGGTGTCCCGGTTCACGTCCCGGCGGTCGACCTGTTCGAGACCGAGACCGCCGAAGATCTCGCCCCAGTCGCGGTAGTACAGCGGGAACTCGTCGCGGACGAAGTTCACGTCGGGGTCCTCGTCGCGTTCCACGCGCTCGGCGTCTTCGGCGTCGTCCTCGATCTCGGCGGTGACGAGCAGGTCGCCGGTGACCCGCGCGATCTCCGCGAACACCCACTCGGCGTCGGGGTGGACGTGCTGGAGCGTCTCGACGGAGTAGACGGCGTCGAAGGCGCCGTCGTCGAAGTCGCCGACCACGTCCTCGATGGCGTCGGCGTGGAAGGTGCCGGTCTCCCACAGGTCGGGGTAGTGGTCGGCCATCACGTCGAAGGCCTCGTCGTTGAGTTCGACCCCCGAGAGGTCGGTGAAGCCGTCGTCGAACAGGTGCGAGAGGTGGCGCCCGGAACTGCAGCCCAGCTCCAGCACGGCCGCGTCGCGCCCGACGCGGTCGCGCAGGATCTCGCGGACCGACTCGCTCGTCTCGTCGGGGCCGTAGTGGGCGTAGTACGCCGGCGAGTACTCGCCGGAGCGGTCGGCCCACTGGCGCCGAACGTCGTGAGAATCCACAGTGGGACGACGAGTGGCGGACGTATAGTCCCGTCGGGCTCGGCCGGACCGACGCGACGGCGGCGGCCGCCCGGGGCGACGGCCGCCGCCCACGCCGACAGCGAGAACTGTCGATCCCGCCGAAGCCCGTCCCCGACCTGCCGGATCGAGCATCGATCCGGGAGAAAGTGCTCGTTCTGGACGTTCGGGTTCCCAAACCGGATATAGAATACGTTCGTTTTCTAATTCGGCCATTATCCACACAGATACGGAATACTTAACCGTATACCGGGCCTCCGTCTATTCGCAATGGCAAACGGCAAGGTCGACTTCTTCAACGACACTGGCGGTTACGGTTTCATCGACACCGAGGACTCTGACGACGACGTATTCTTCCACATGGAGGACGTTGGCGGCGAGGATCTGACGGAAGGGACCGAGATAGACTTCGAGATCGAGGACGCCCCCAAGGGCCCGCGCGCGACGAACGTCGTCCGCGCGTAGTTCGGTTCGCACTGTCGCCTGACGGCGACCGAACGCACCGCGTTTCTACGGACGACTACTCGGCGAGCGGCGGGCCCGGAGGCGGTCCGGTCCCCACCGCGGAGCGGTGTGTTTCTTTATCGGTCGGCCGCTCGAAGGAGTATGAGCAACGTCGGCGCCGACTCACCGGACGATCCCGGTCCGCCGGACGACGCTCGCGAGCGGGTGCGGTTCTACCTGCTCGACCACCGGACTCCGCTGGGGAAGGCCATCGACATCGGGCTGCTCGCCCTGAATCTGGTGTTCGTCGCCGTGTTCGTCGCCCAGACCTACCCGCTGGACCCGGCGCGGCGGGCCCGGCTCTGGGACCTGGAGGTCGCGATCGCCGCGGTCTTCGCGGCCGAGTACGTCCTGCGGCTCTACGGCGCCCGCGACCGGCTGTCCGAGGCGACCGACCCCTACACGGTCGTCGACCTGCTGTCGGTGCTCCCGACCGTCCTGGTGGTGTTTTTCCCCGTCTCGGCCGTCGCGCTGAACGCCGGGTTCCTGCGGGTGCTCCGGGTCGTCCGCGTCCTGCGGTTCTACCGGTTCACTCAGGACGAGGAGTTCTTCTTCGGCACGATCTCCGGCGGGGCGCTCCGGGCGATGAAACTCCTGCTGACGGTGCTGGTCGTCCTGTTCGTCTCCGCGGGACTGTTCTACAGCGCCGAGGTCCGCGCGAACCCCGAGGTCCGGCACTTCGGCGACGCCTTCTACTACGTGGTGATCACCCTGTCGACGACGGGGTTCGGCGACATCGTTCCCGTGACGCGGGCGGGACGGTGGGTGACCGTCGCCAGCATCCTCGCGGCGATCATCCTCATTCCCTGGCAGGCGAGCAAGATCGTCCGCGCCTGGACCAGCGACGACGAGGTGCCGGTCACCTGCCCGAACTGCGGGCTCACCGGCCACGACCCCGACGCCTCCCACTGCAAGGCCTGCGGCCACGTCATCTACCAGGAGTACGACTCCCCCGAGTGACCCGGCCGGAACCAATGGCGGTCGGACGGAGCGGCCGTCGCCGGCAGTTCACTCCCCGCCGGTCTCGTGGGCCGCCCGCATATGCTCGCGTGCCTCCTCGGGGGTCATCCCGCGGACGCCACAGGTACAGGAGCGCAGCTCCGGGTCGGTCAGCTCGTCGACCTGTTCGACCGCGTCGCGCTCCAGACTGTCCGTCTCCGGGTCGTACTCGAAGGTGACACGGTGGTTGACCTGAGTGACGCCCTCGATCCGGTGGGCCTCGTCGGGGTCGGGGTTCGCGATGGCCTCGGCGTGTTCGGCCCCCATCGCCTCCTTCCACTCGTCGAGGGTCGCCTCCGGGTCGCGCTCGTCGCTCATGGTACGACGAGGACGCGGCCCGGGGAAAAGTCCGGCGGGCCGAGACGACTCGGGTCGCGGGCCGCTACAGCTGCAGTCGGCGGACGGTCGTGCCCGACGACTCCACGTCGGCGGCGCCGGCGGCGACGATCACCTGGTTCTCGCCGCGCTCGATGTCGACGGTCGCCTCGAACTCGGTGCCGTCGGGTTCGAGGGCGGCGCTGTCGACGGGCGTCTTGACGGCGACGCGCTCGCCGGTCGTCTCGCCGGAGACGACCAGCTGGTCCCCGCGGAACTCCGTGTCGACCCGGAGCGCGGGGCTGCGGTCGGGCTCGTGGAGCCGCTCGTCGCGGTAGCGTTCGCGGACGACGGCGGGCGTCTCGACCGGTTCGCCGGCGCTGATCCCGTGGGCGAGCCGGACGTACTGGGCCATCGACCACGCCAGCGGCGTCGCCGAGCCGGTCCCCTCGCCGAACTCCCAGTCGTAGTCGGTGGCGTGCTCGCGGTCCCACACCTGCTCGGCGATCATCCGCCCGGAGTTGGCGAACTCCTGCATCGTCCGCAGGCAGTCCTCCGGCGGGAGGTCGGGGTCGTCCAGCTGCAGCTCGTACTCGCCGCGCTCGCCGGTCAGCAGCGGCCACAGCCGGCCCTTGCCCTTGTGTTCGACCGACCACGGGCCGCCCACGTCGCCGCGCTCGCGCTCGCCGTAGCCGTCGCCGTTGTACCGGTAGAAGCCGGCCGCGGAGCCGGCGTCGACCCTGATGGTGTCGTCGACCTCGGCGACGGAGTTGCGGACCACTTCGTCGTCGGGGGGTTTGATGCCGAGTCGCACGAGGTCGAGGAAGCCGGCGTCGATGATGTCCCGCTCGTCTAGCGTCGGGCCGGCGTTGGCGAGCGTCCGGAGGTGGCCGGCCTCGGGGTCGCCGTCGCGGGTCACGCGGACGTAGTAGGGGGTCTCGTCGTGGCGTTCGGTCCCCGTCTCGGTGGCCGTCCAGTCCTCGACGTTGTTGACCCACTGGTCGGCCAGCGCCGTCCAGACGAGCGCGTCGGCCTCGTGGCCGGCCTCGACCGCGAGCTTGCCCGCGCAGGTCAGCCCCGCGATCTCGGCGGCGATCGACGAGGGGGAGTAGCCCGACTCCTCCTCCCAGCGCTCCTGGGCGCTCTCGGGGCCGTTGCGGGCGACGTAGTCGGCCGACCGGCGGACGTGCTCGTAGTCGTAGTCCACGTCCGAGAAGTCGAGACCCCGCTCGGCGAGGTGGTAGGCCATCACCGACGGGAAGGAGATGTTGTCCATCTGCTCGCCGCCCCAGCGGGTGATGCCGTTGACGTAGGTGTTCTGCGGGATGAACCCGTCCTCGTCCTGCTGGTACTCGTAGATGTAGGCCAGCTGGGCGGCGGCCACGTCGAGCTCGCCGACCGCCTCGAAGACGGTGAACACCTGGTACAGGTCCCGGGACCAGACGAAGTTGTAGCCGTAGCCCTTCGGCTCGTCGGCGGAGACGGCCTCGCCCCACGGGACCGACGGCGAGGCGATGGAGGCGCCGGTGTAAGTCTTGTCCTCGACGGCGTACAGCGTCATCAGCGCGGTCCGGTACTGGGCCGCCAGATCGCGGTCGTCGGCGACCGCGTCGGGCAGCGAGCGGTCGCCGAGGAACTCGGTCCAGGTGTCGGCGTACTCGGCGCTGACCGTCTCGAACCCGCGGTCGAGCGCGCCGTCGGCTTCACCGAGCGCGGCGGCGGTGTCGGCGGCGCGGGCGAACCCCAGCGCCAGCTCCGCGTCGACGGCGTCGCCGGTGCCCAGCCGGCCGACGAGGACGACGCTCTCGTTGTCGACGGCGTCGCGCGGTTCGGGGAGGGCGCCGTCGGTGAACAGCGCGCGCAGCGGCTCGCTGCCGGCCGCGCCGACGGTCGCCCACTCGAAGCGGTCGCGGGCGGCCATCGCCATCGCGACGGAGTAGCCCTCGCCGTCCTCGTCGACGAGCAGCGGGTCCGCCGTGTCGCCGGTGTAGGCCGTCGGGTCGCGGGCGACGAGGTGGTGGCCGCCGGGCTCGCCCAGCCGCAGGCCGCGGTCGGCCCGCGCGCTGTTGACCAGCGCCGTGTCCGCGACGGCGAACACCTCGTAGTCGTTGCCGTCGGCCGCCGAAAAGTCCACGTCGGCAAGCACCGCGTCGTGGTCGGGGTCGGTGGCGTACTCGACGGTCAGCTCCCACTCGTGGCCGCGGCCGTCGCCCGCCTCCGTGAAGACGTGTCGGAACAGCAGCGCGTCGTCGGCGACCGGCTCGACCCGCCGCTCGACGGTGTCGTCGCTGACGCGGGACTCGTTGTGGGTCCGGATCGTGTACTCGTCGTCGTCGCGGTCGGAGACGAGGAAGTCGAGCGTGCGGAGGTTCATCAGGTCGACCTGCGGGAACCGCACCTCCGTCATCGCGCCCTCGGTGAGCGTGAACCAGACCCGCGAGGGGTCGGCCGCGTCGTGGTCGGCGGCGGTGCCGACGCCGTACTTCTCGCCGGTCGTCCACCGCATCCGGTCGGTCGGTCCCTCGATGTCCGAGGTGCGCGCGGGCAGCGCCGCCTGGGCGTCGAGGAGGGCGGTCGCGCGCAGCCGGAGCGCGTGCGACCAGCCCAGCGGCGCCGCGCAGTCGAGGTCGCCGTCGTCGAACGCCTGCTCGGCGAGATACCCGGCGTCGGTCGTCAGCGGGCCGTCGGCGCCGAGCAGTTCGTACAGGTCCGCGGCGCGGTCGAGGTAGGCGTCGCCCCCCCGGCCGCGCTCGTTGAGGAGGACGCCCACCTCGGCGGCGGCGACGGCGCCCATCGCCGTCGTGGCCGACCAGACCTTCTCGCGGTCCTGCTCGGCGGTCCGCCAGTCGTCGCCCTCGTAGCGGACCAGCCCCGCGAGTTCGCTCCCGGGCGGGTTTCGGAAGAGGCCGTCGAGCGTCGTCGCCACGTGGTCGGCCACCCGCTCCAGGCGGTCGTCGGAAAGCGTCGCCTCGGGGACGGCGTCGTAGGCGGCGACCGCCTCGGCGAGCGCGAGCGTCGCCGCGTCGAGCCGGCGGTCGGGCTCGCCGCCGGCCAGCCGCATCGGGTAGGCGCCCCGCTCGGCGTCGTACACGTCGTCTAGCCCGTCGAGCACCGCCTCGGCGGTCGCCAGCGCCCGCTCGCTCAGCTGGCGGTCGACGGGCGCCCGCGCGACCGCCGCGAACGCCTGGACGTACGTGGCCGCAGTGTGGGTGAACCGCCCGGTGGCGTCCTCCCAGACGTTCTGGCAGGGCTCGGGCAGGCCGTCCTCGTCGACGGTCCGGGCGAGCGCGTCGACCGCCTCGGCGACTGTCTCGCGGATGGAGACGGTCAGGTCGTCGTCGAGATCGCGGCGGCGCTCGCGCAAGAGCGTCGCGAGGAAGGCCGTCACGGAGGCCGTCTGGTCGGCCTGGTACTCGACGGCGTCGTCGCTGCGCTCGACGGTCGCGTTGGCCCACCCGGGCGCGAGCGAGCCGTCGCTCGCCCACACGCGGTGGGGCCAGGTGCCGTCGAGCAGTTGCGCCTCGCAGTGGAAGCGAGCGGCCCGGTCGACGAGATCGGCGACCGGCAGGTCGAGGGAGTCGCCCGCCGCGAGGACGTGGCGGGCGAGTTCGGCGTCGTCGCGGAACCAGACGTAGCCGTAGCCGCCGGAGTTGGCGTGGAACGGGTCGAACTCGGGGGCGGCGACCCGCGCGCCGGCCGCCCCTTCGAGCAGGTCGGCCACCCGGAGGTCCGCCCGCACGAGGTCCGACCGGGGCGTCGACTCGGGCACGTCGACGGCCGTCCGCTCGCGGGCCGCGGCGCGGAGCTCGTCGGCGCTCGCGTGGTCTGCCGCGCAGGCCCGCAGGTCGGCCAGCGCCGTCCCGCGGTCGATCTCGCGGTGGTCCGACAGCTGGGAGACCAGCGTCGTTCGGTTGCTGCGGCCCTCGCGTTCGAGCGGCGCGGTAACCACGAAATCGCCGGTCATCCGCGTCTGGTCGTGGGCGCGCTCGCCCTCGCCGCGCGGGAAGTCGACCGGCTCGTCGTCGAGGATCTCCGCGAACCGCTCGGGCCGCTGGCCGTGGATCCCGTCGAGCCCGGTCGACGCGGTCAGGTAGTCGTGTTCCGTCCGGTGGAAGACCTCCAGGGCGTCCGCGCCCGCGGGGCCGCCCTCGTCGTGGACCAGGGCGCCGACCCCGGCCTCCTCGCCCTCGGGCGCCAGCGTGAGGAAGGCGACGAGGCGGGCGTCCTGCGGGACCGCGCCCCTGAGTTCGACGTGGGTGACGTGGGCCCGGCCGAGCGTCAGGTCGTACTGGTGGACGGTGAACGAGCCGGCGTCGTACTCGGTCTCGACGAGGCGCGTGTCGCGGTAGTAGTGCTGGCGGATCGTCTCCAGGTCGGCGAACCAGCGAGTGCCACGGTCGGTCCGGACCCCCAGCTTCGAGCGGTCGATCCCGTGCAACCCCGAGAGCGGCGCGGAGTAGTCGCGCAGCGACCCGTTCGGGTCCACGTGGACCAGCCGGTCGCCGTGGCCCGAGAAGGCGCCGTCGACCGTCCTCGTCTCCTCCGGGAAGCGCCCGCCGCGCGAACGCTTGTACTCGTCGAGCGCCGTCGTCAGCCGCATACCGTCACCACGCCCGTTCCGCATATAAATCCCGCCTCGGGCGCAGGCGTTGCCACGCGTTCACGGGGCGCACGGATCGCCGGACCGTGGCGGGGCGACCGACCCGCGGCCGCGTCCCGGCGGTACGCGAGCAACGCCCGGTGTCAGCGGCGTGTCTCCGCCGGGTCCGCCGGCACGACCGCGACGCTCTCGACGCGAAGTCCGTCGTCCCCGGACTCCCCGACCGGCTCGCCGGTCAGCACATCCGTTCCGTCCGCGGCGGCGTCGACGGCGACCGTCGCCGGCTCCGCGCCGAAGTTCAGGACGACGACCACCGCGTCGCCGTCGTCGGGCTCGTCTACCTCCCGGCGGAACGCGACCACGCGGTCGTCCCACCCCTCCCGAACCTCGTAGTCGACCCGGTCGAGCGCGGCGCCGGCCGACAGCGCCGGCCGCTCGCGCCGGAGCGCGGCCAGCCGGCGGACGTGCTCGCGCAGCGACTCGTCGGCGTGGGCCCAGGCGAGGTCGTCGCGCCGACCGCGCTGGCCGAACTCCTGGCCGGCGTAGACCATCGGCGCTCCGGGGAGGGTAAAGAGCGCACCCAGCGCCGCCTCCGCCGCGGGACGGCCACACTCGACGAGATAGCGGGTCTCGTCGTGGTTCTCGGCGTAGAGCATGAACCCGGCGTGGTCGGGGAAGCCCGAGCGGGCGCGGTCATCGACGGCGTCGAGGACCGCCTCGGCGGGTTCGCCGTTGCCCACCCGCCGGAGCGCGGCGTAGGTCGTCGAGTCGAAGTGCATGTCGAACAGGCCGGCCTGGTAGTCGGGGATGTACGGAATGGTCTCGTCGAGCAGCAGGAACTCGCTATCGCGGGCCTTCAGCCGGTCGTGGACCTCCCGCCAGAAGGCGTTGGGGACCGCCCACGCCATGTCGCAGCGGAAGCCGTCGACCAGCGGCGCCCACTCGTCGACGGCGTCGAGCAGGTGCCGCCGGACCGGCAGATGCGAGAAGTCGAAGTTGGCGATCAGCTCCCAGTCGAAGTACGTCTCCGGCTCCGCCGGCCCGCGCCACTCGTACCACTCGCGGTACTCGCTATCCGGGTCCGAGACGGCGGCCTGGAAGTACGGGTGCGCCCTGGCCGAATGGTTGCAGACCAGGTCGAAGAGAACGCGCATGCCGCGGTCGTGGGCCGCCTCGACCAGCCGCTCGTAGTCCTCGCGCGTGCCGAGGTCGTCGGCCAGCGCGAAGAAGTCCGTGACGTTGTAGCCGTGGGGCGCGTCGTCGTTCGCCAGCACCGGCGTCAGCCAGAGCGTGTCGACGCCCAGCCCCTCGATGTAGTCCAGCCGCTCGCGGATCGCGTCGAAGACCGCGCCCGTCCCAGTGGCGTCGCTCTCGTCCCCCGCGTCACTGTCCTGTCCCGGGAACGTCCGCACGTAGACCTCGTAGATGACCGAATCCTCGGCCCACGCCGGCGGGTCGTAGGGTCGGTGGATATCGACCGATCCGTCCTCCTCGCGGCGGATGTCCACCGCGTCGGGGACGCTGTAGCCGTGGCGGCCGACGGCGACCGCGTGGACCCTCGCGCGGTCGGAGAGGGCGTCGAGGGGGAGCGTCAGTTTCCCGCCCGCGATCCGCACGTCCCCGCGCGCCACGTCGTCGCGGTCGTCCAGCAGGAACGTCACGTCCAGGTCAGCGGTAGTCTCCGTCCCGTCGGGGTGTGATTGCGCGTGAGTCTCGACGACGACGGCTTCGTCTTCGACCGTCGCCGAGAGGGTGAGTCTCGGCCGGCCGCCGCCGTCGGGGTCGACGGGGGCGTCGGCGTCGTCGTCGGTTCGGCCCGACCCCTCCTCGTCGCCGCTGGTGCCGTCGGCCGCGGGCGTCGTGTCGTCGTCGGTCGTCGCTGCGCCGCCGGATCGGCCGTAGTCGGGCGCTTCGGAGGCGGATGCGAGGCCGCCGGGGAACGCCCGGACGGTCAGTTCGTGGCGGCCGTCGGGCGCGTCGAGCGCCAGGACGTAGCGGCCCGGCTCGTCCGGGGTGAAGTACTCGACCGGGTCGTCGCCCGGCGTGGCCGTCGACTCGGCGGGCGCGGCCGCGACCGACCAGGCGTAGGTCGCCGCCGGGTCGGGGTCCCGCGGCGCGAGTTCGACCTCGTCGCCGACGGCCACGAACCGCGGCGGTCCCGGGTGGTGCATGCCCCTACCTGCGCGCGTCTCCGCCTTCGGGTTTGCGGTGTGCGCGATTCTGTCGACGATGTCGTGTCTGTCACTGACCGCGGTGAACGAGGCGGCCGCACTCGACAGCGAACGCTGAAAGCCCTCGGCCCGCTCGCTAGCAGCGATCACGACCGCACTCGACGGTGAGCAGTGAAAGCCCTCGCCGCGCTCGCGGTCGCTGAGCGGGATATCCGCGCTCTCCGCACCGCCCGCGCGGATAGTGCCCGCTCAGGCGACTGAACTGCACGCGAGCGCGCCTCGCCCTTTCAGTCCGCCAGGGACAGCACCGCCCCGCACAGCACCGCAGACGGCCACACACCTCCCCAGCCGATTCGCTCGTTCGCGCCGCTCACTCGCTCATCCCTCGCGCGGTTCCGTCGCGCGCATGAAAGCGCGCTCCAGCGCGCGCCGACCGCACCGCACTCCCTCACCCGTCCCGCGCGCCAGTTCCGCGGCGACGCGAACAGTTAAGTCGCTCTCGGCCGGCGGTCGATACATGAGCGGGACGAACGCCGGGGGACCGGTCTCGGTCGACGTGGACATCGAGGACGGGCGGACGACCATCGAGGTGACGGGCCAGCGCCGGGTGGCGACGGTCGTCCGCTCGGCGTCGGGCGAGCGGATCTACCTCCCGCCGGAGCGGACCGACGAGGAGGAGGAAGCGACGCCCTACCGTCCGGCCGGCGGGGACAGCCCCTACGAGGGCATCGCCGACGACAGTCCCTACGGGTCCAGCCGGCGGGCGCCGGCGACGCTCGGCCGCTCCCGGACAGCGAACGGGTTCCGCATCGTCCACCCCGAGCCGGTGACGGACGTGCGGCTGCTGCGCTGAACCGCGACTCGAACCGGCCGACGCGACCGCCTTATTCCGCCAGGATCTCCTCGTAGAAGGCGACGTGTTCGTCGGCGACCGTCTCCCAGGTGCGTTCCTCGTACTCCAGCGGCGTGTCGGCGGCCAGGCCCGCGTCGATGCCGTCGGCGATGGAGTCCGAGTCGGGCTCGACCTCGATCACGCAGTCGTCGGGGAGGATCTCCGCGGCGCCCGACTCGCTGGCGACGACGCGGGTGCCGACCGACAGCGCCTCGACGATGGTGATCCCGAACGGCTCGGCCAGCGACGGCGAGACGAAGAGATCCGCGGAGGCGTAGTAGTCGCCCAGCTCCGACTCGGGGACGTAACCGACGAACTCCACCTGGTCCTCGACGCCGAGCAACTCGACGAACTCCTCCAGCTGGTCGGTGAGGTGGCCGGTGCCGCCGAGGACGAGCGTCGCGTCCGGCCGGCGGAGCTTCGAGAGCGCGTAGACGAGATGCGAGAGCCCCTTCTGGTGGGTGTGTCGGCCGACGAAGAAGAGCATGGGGCCGTCGATGTCGAGCTCGGCCTTCAGGTCGCGGCCGGTGGGCTCGACCGAGGAGAAGCCGTTGTGGACGACGCGGGCGTCGCCGCCGTACTCGTGGGCGATGTTGCGGCGGACGAGGTCGCTGACGGCGATCAGGTGGTCGGCGCGGTCGACGATCCGCTGTTCGGTCTCGACCTCGCGGTCCGGCGGCTGGCGGTTCCGGTCGGTCGTCAGCGAGTGGAAGGTCGTCACCCACTCGGCGTCGTGGGTGGCCTGGGCGCGCGAGCCGGGGCCGTAGCCGAACCAGTCGTGGGTGTGGACGATGTCGGCGTCGGCCGCGTAGTCGACGAACTCGCCGGCGAGGCGGTTGATGCGCGTGCTCACGTCGCCCTCGCCGGTCGGGACGCCGTGGATGTTGTCGCGTCCGTCCGGTGCATACTCCGCCGGGAGGACGAGGTCGACTTCCACGTCGTCGCGCGTGTCGAACCTGTCGACGAGTTCGCCGACCGCCGTGTCGAGGCCGCCGCTGACGTTCGGCGGGAACCCCCAGCCGAGCATGAGCACGCATGGCACCATCTGACAGCCCCTTCGGCACACCCCCACTTTACCGGTTCGGCCGCGACACCACTGGCGACCGCACGGACCTCCCCGTCACATCGACGCCCGCGCTCACTCCCCCGGCGAGGCCCCGCAGTCCACGCAGACGTACTCGCTGCCCGTCTTCACGACCGGGGCGCCGCAGACGGCGCAGTTCAGCCGCTCGTTTCTCCCCCTCCGCGGGTATCGACTCATATTCAACTATCGTGGCCGTAATACCATAAAATTACACTCTGTGCGAATTTACGGTTTTGTATATAGATATACTACTGGATATTGCAACGTACGTTCGCCCCGGTATCCCTCGATGGCGGCGGACAGGTGACCGGACCGCGGCGTCCGGGTCCCGGCCGCGGCCCCCCGACGGAAGTGGCGCCGGTAACCGGTCGTACCCGGACGTTTGAAATCGCCGGGGAGACAAGGCGGGGCCATGCAACAGCAGCGCCGGAGCGGCGTGTTCCTGCATCTCACCTCCCTGCCGGGTCCCCACGGGGTCGGCGACCTCGGGGCGGGGGCGCGAGCGTTCCTCGACTTCCTGGAGCGGGCCGACCAGTCGCTGTGGCAGTTCTGTCCCGTCGGCCCCACCTCGGCGGCGTACGGCCACTCGCCGTACGGCTCCCCGTCGGCGTTCGCCGGCAACCCGCTGCTGGTCGACCTGACCGACCTCGCCGGCCGGGGCTATCTCGACGAGTCCGACCTCGACGGTCCCGAGGGCGCCGAGCCCGGGAGCGTGAACTACGAGGCCGTCGCGCCGTTCAAGCGCGAGCGACTGCGGGAAGCCTACGAAACCTTCGCCGCGGAGGCCGGCGAGGACGAACGGGCGGACTTCGAGTCGTTCCGCGAGCGCGAGTCGGCGTGGCTGGCCGACTACGCGCTGTACGCGGCGCTGAACGGCGCCCACGGCGACGCGGCGTGGACCGACTGGCCGGCGGACCTGGCCGGCCGGGACGCCGACGCGCTGGCGGCCGCGCGGGAGACCCACGCGGAGGCGGTCGAGTACCACGCGTTCGTCCAGTGGGTCTTCGACGAGCAGTGGCGCGAGCTGCGCGCGGCGGCGGCCGACCGCGGCGTCGACCTCGTCGGCGACCTGCCCATCTACGTCGCCCTCGACTCGGCGGACGTGTGGGCCAACCAGGACGCCTTCCGGCTGGACGGGGACGGCGACCCGACGGCCGTCGCGGGCGTCCCGCCGAACCCGGGCGACGACGGCCAGCGCTGGGGCAACCCCGTCTACGACTGGGACCGCCTGCGCGAGGCCGACTACGGGTGGTGGCGCCGCCGGCTCTCGCGGCTGCTCGACCTGATCGACCTCGCCCGTATCGACCACTTCAAGGCGTTCGACGAGTACTGGGCGATCCCCGCCGACGCCGACGACCCCGCCGCCGGCGAGTGGCGGCCCGGCCCCGGCGCCGACTTCTTCGAGACCGTGCGCGACCACCTCGGCGGCCTCCCGTTCGTCGTCGAGGACCTGGGCTTCCTCGACGAGAGTATGATCGCGTTGCGCGACCGCTTCGAGTTCCCCGGGATGCGGGTGCCTCACTACGCCGACTGGTGCGCCGAGACCGACCGGTACAAACCCGCCAGCTATCCCCGCCGGTCCGTCGGCTACACCTCGACCCACGACACGGACACCGCGGTCGGCTGGTACGAATCGCTCCCGGACGACCAGCGGGACTGCCTCCACTACGCGCTTGCGACCGACGGCGAGCGGATCGCCTGGGACCTGATCGAGGCCGTCTGGGACTCCGACGCGGCGCTGGCGCTGACGACCGTGCCGGACCTCCTGGAACTCGGCAGCGAGGCGCGGTTCAACGTCCCCGGCACCGCCGAGGGCAACTGGCGCTGGCGGGTCACCGCCGACCAGTTGGACCCCGACGTGGCCGACGAACTCGCCGGTATCACTGCGGCGACGCTGCGATAGCTAGTCGGCCAGCGACTCCTCGCCCGCGTCGGTTCCGGACCGCGGGGCCGTGGCCGCCGCGGTCGCCGGACGGTCGACCGGTTCGGCGGTCACGGAGCCGACACCGCGGACCGTGACCTCGTACCCGCAGTACTCGAACCGCACCGTCACCGGCGCCAGCTTCTCCCCACTCGGTTCGAACAGGTCGTTCAGCGCCTGCGGGTCGACGGCGTCGGCGAGCGGCGGCAGGTCGACGGGGTCGGCCCGTTCGGCGGCCGCGACTGTTTCGAGCACGGAGAGGACTGTCGTACTGGCGTCGTCTTCCATGTGCGCGTAGATTCCGCCGGTGGTCATAACGTTGCTTGCAGGTTCCCTGCGGCTCCCGGACGGATACGACCCCGCCGCCTGCCGCCTCCACGCCGGGTGTGTCCGGGTCGAGTGCGCCCGTGGCACCCGATACCGTCGCTCGTGGCCTCCTGACGGGATCTGACGATCCGAGACCGCGGCCGCTCGGAGTCGCTCGGCGGAGCCGGTACTGCCGGCGCTACGGGGGCCAGTGCCAGGACGAGTCGAGGCTATCGGCGGAGCCGACGCTATCGGCCGCGCGACGCGCGGTCGTCGCTACGGCGCCGTCGGGGAACGAGGAAAATCAGTCGATGTGGCCTTCGTCGCGCAGCTGGTCGGCGTCCTGCTCGGAGTAGCGCCACTCGATGTTGGCCTTCTCGTCCTGCCAGTCCCACGGCTCGACGAGGACCACGTCGCCCTCGCTGATCCAGGTTCGGTACTTCATCCGGCCGGGGATCCGGCCCATGCGGTCGACGCCGTCCTCGCACTGGACGCGCACGTGGTTGCCGCCGTTGTGCTGTGTGACTACCGCGAACAGTTCGTCGTCCGAGGGCATCCGGAGGTTCCGACGCCCGCTGTTGTCGCTCTCGCTCACAGGGTTGATACGGGCCCGCCACGTTTAAATCACCTGAGTATCGCGCTACCACGTGTCACGACGACCGGTCCACGGGGTTGTCGGGCGGTCTCGGTGCGGTTTCCCGTCCGGACGCCGGTCCGGGAGCGGGACGAACTCGGCCGCGAAGGTCTCAGACGTGTCGCGCGAGCGCCCGCACCTTCGAGAGGTCGCTCGGGTCGAACGGGTACAGGTCGAGGTAGTCCCGGAGGGTCAGCTCGTAGCGCTGGAGGCGGTCGACCTGTTCGTCCGTCAGCCGGCCGGCGCTGGTGACGAACCGCCGCTGCTGGCCGGGCGTGAAGTCGTAGAGCAGCTCGCAGACGATCCGCTGGACCCGCCAGTCGAGCCCCTTCTCGTCGTTCCAGCGGTCCTCGTAGACGGCGAGTCGCTCGCGGGAGGTGTCGCCGCGGTCCAGGGCCGCGAGCGCGACGTTGGCCGCCATCTCCGCCGACTCCATCCCCGGGCGGATCCCCTCGCCGAACAGGGGGTTGATGCTCGACACCGCGTCGCCGACGGCCACCAGCCCGTCGGTCGCGCGCTGGTTGACGGAGTTGTTCGAGACCGCGTCGCCGGCGTGGACCGCCCGGACGGACTCGGCCTCCCAGCGCGGGTCGGCGGCGATCCAGTCCTCGACGTAGTCGTCGATAGTCCCGTCGTCGGCCGGGGCGTGCGTCTCGTAGAAGTCGTCGATCCGGCAGACCCCCGCCTTGAACGCGTTCTCGCCGGCGGGGAACGTCCAGGCGTACCCGCCGGGCGCGTCGTCGTGGTCGAATCTGAATAGCATCGAGTCCAGGTCGTAGCGGCCCTCGACCTCGTACTCCTTGCCGACGCCGTGCTGGACGGACTCGGGGTCGAACATCCCGAGTTGCTTCGCGAGGACGGCCCGCGGGCCGGTCGCGTCGACGACGAGATCCGCCCGGAGGTCGCGCCGTTCGCCGCCGCGGGTGTACTCGACCCCGACGACCCGTCCGCCCTCGCGGATCGGTTGCTGGACCCGGGCACCGGTGCGGATTTCCGCACCCTCGCGCTCGGCGTCCTCGCCGAGAAACTCCAGGAACGCGGGGAAGTCGAGGACGTACCCCGGAATCGCCAGCGTCGAACTCGCCCCGGGCGCCTCGAAGACAACGTCCTCGTTCTCGGCCATCACAACGCCGTCGGGGATCCCGTAGCGGTCGATCACCTGGTGGAAGGTGCCCCCCGTCGACTTGTCGTTGTCCGAGAGGGCGTCGTTGGCTTCGAGGACGACGACCGAGTACTCGGAGCGGGCGGCGACTTCGCGGGCGAACTGGAGGCCGGCCGGGCCGCCCCCGGCGACCGCCACGTCTGCGTCTGCCGACATATCGCGAGCTATCGACCAGCGCGACTAATCCGTTCCGATGTGCGCCGGCGGCGGGGACGCTCGGCGGCGTTCCGGTCTTCGGGAACCAGACCGGGCCGGATCGGACCGGGTCGGAGATCCTCGGGGCCCGGAGTCAGTACTCGTCGAGCGGTTGCTGGCGGATCTTCGAGCGCAGTTCGTCGACCGAGGGGTTCTCGTCGCCGGAGAACATCGCGAACAGCGTCGTCACCTCCGAGCGGGAGACCTTCACGTCGCCCTCCTCGATCACGTCCTCGGGGCGCTCCTCGAGTTCGCGCAGCGTGCCGACGGCCAGGAGGAAGGGGATCGCCCACGCGGAGAGGGTGTTGCCGCGGATCTCCGGCATGGCCTCCAGCCAGGTCTGGGCGCCGTCGAGATACCCCTCGGCGCGGTCGACGACCCGGCGGATGACGGGGACGAACTCCTCGCCGTCCTCCTGACGGATGTCCTCGGTGTCGAGCTGCTGGTCCTCGAGCAGCTCCTGGGGGATGTAGACGTTGTTCTCCTCCTCGAAGTCGGTGGCCACGTCCTTCGAGACGTTGACCAGCTGGAGGAGCATGGCGAACGAGCGGGCGTTGTTGTGCAGCGTCTCGCTGACGGAGTCGTCGACGTTGCGCGAGAGCAGCCCCGTCACGAGCGTCCCGACGGTCCCGGCGGCGTACCAGCAGTACTCCTCCAGTTCGCCGAACGTCTGCAGCCGGAGCCCGCCCTGTTCGGCGTAGCGCTCGACGAACATCGCCATGCCGCTGACGAGTTCGCGCACCGGCGGCCGGATGGCGGCCTGCGAGTCGTCGTCGAGGCCCTCGAACGCGCGGAACACCCGCGGCGACTGGGCGACGACCTCCCAGTCGTCGTTCGGGCTCTCGGGGATCCACTCGTCGACCGCGGCCCTGAACTCCGCGACGGTGGCGTCGTCGTCGGGGTCGAGCACCCGGTTGTAGAGGTCCAGCAGAGTCCGCTGTTCGGCCGGCGGGATGTGCCCCGCGTCCTCGATGGTGTCCGCGATCCGACAGAGGAGGTAGCCGACACAGATGTCGCGCGACATCGGCTCGTCGAGCTCCGCGACCGTCAGCGCGAACGTCCGCGACACGTCCTGGACGGCGTCGTAACAGTAGTCGAGGTCGTCCTGAAACATCTGTTCGGTCTGGTTCCGTGACATTCCCGATACCACCCCTTAAGATTCCACAAGTAAAAAGTTCGCCGACTGTTCGCCCGGCCGGGACGGGGCTCGCCCCGCCAGCCAGTCCGGGGGTCCCGCTCGCGGAGCCCGGATCGCCGCCGTACTATCTTCCCGGTGTCACTTCCGGCGGGTGACCTCCGCCGACTCGACCCCACCGATCTCCCCGGGGTCTGGGAACACAAACCACGGGAAGGAAAGGCTTTTTCTGGAGTACTCCAAGCGTCGAATATGGGTCGTTCGGCGACACGCTTCCGGCGGCAGTTGCGGGCGACCAGTCCGTGGCTCGTCATGGCCGCGGTGGTCTATTCGGTGCTGTTCGGCGCGGGACTGGCCGCGATGGCGGCGTACTACGACGCGGACGTGGTCGCGGCGGTCACCGGCTCGGTCGGCGGCTGGCTCTTCCTGGTCTCGGTCGGCGTGCTCGCGTCCTTCGCCGCCGCGCGCATCCGGGAGTACGCCCGCCCGAACTTCGAGCCCGGCCGCCCCCGCGACGAGTACCTCGACTCGACCGCCCGCTGGTTCGACGACGACTGACCGGCGGAACGTCGGTCGCCGGCCGACGTTCCCCTACCGGCCAGCCACGTCGCTGTCCGAGGGACCCGGACCGCCGAGGTCGGCGACGAACCCGTCGAGCGCGTCGGGGTCGTCCGCGCCGGGCAGGGTCTCCTCGGCGGTGCGGCAGGGCTCGTCGACGCCGAGCCGCTCGCAGACCGCGTCGGCCGTCGCCTCGGCCATCAGCCGGTAGGTGGTCAGCTTCCCGCCGACGACCGACAGGAGGTTCCCGACGCCCTCGTCGGCGCCGTCGAGCAGGAAGAACCCCCGCGAGATGCCCCGGCCGCCGCGGTCGGCCTCGTCGGGCTCGTACAGCGGGCGCACGCCCCACCACTCGCGGACGTGGGCGGCGTCGGAAAGCGGCGGGCACATCGCTGCGCACTCCTCGCGGACGCGCTCGCGCTCCCAGTCGGCCCGCTCGTAGTCGTCGGGGTCGTCGACCGCGACGCTCGTCGTCCCGAGCACCGCCTCGCGCTCGTGGGGGACGACGATGTCGCCGTCGCCCGGCTCGCGACACCGGTTGAGGACCGTCCCGAGCGTCGAGTAGTCGACCGACACCATGAGCCCGCGGGTCGGCCGCATCTCGACGGTCGCGCCCGCCATCGCCGCGAGTTCGCCGGCCCACGCGCCCGTCGCGTTGACGACCACCTCCGGGCGGACCGTCTCGCCGAGCGCGCCGCCGACTGCGACGCCGGTTACCTCGCCGCCGTCGACCCGGATCCCCTCGACGGGCGAGTCGTAGTGGATCGAGGCGCCGCGGTCGGCCGCGTCGCGGGCGTTGGCGGCCACGAGCCGCGACGGCGAGACGACGGCGTCGGGGACGCGCATCGCCCGCTCGACGCTCTCCGCGAGGTCGGGGACGGCCGCCCGCGCCTCGTCGCCGTCGACCACCTCGACGGGGATCCCGACCGCCTCGCAGGCGTCGCGCTTGGCGTCGAAGTACTCGGGGTCGTCCTCGGCGAGCTGGACGAACAGCCCGCCGGTGTCGGCGACGGCCGCACCGGCGATGTCCCGGAGGACGCGGTTCTCCGCGATGCACTCCTCGGCGCCGGTCTCGTCGGCCTCGGCGTAGCGCGCGCCGCTGTGGAGCAGGCCGTGCGAGCGACCGGTCGTCCCGTCCGCGAGACCGCCGCGGTCGACGAGCGTCACGTCGCACCCGCGCAGCGAGAGGTCGCGCGCGACGCCCGCGCCGGTCGCCCCGCCGCCGACCACGAGGACCGCCGTGTCTATCGCCATACCGATCCCTGGGGTCGGAGACGGATGTGGGTGCCGGCGGTGGTGCCCGAGCGCCCCCGGTGGTCCGTCAGGAACCCGCGACCGGCCGGCGACCCAGATCTAGCGAAACCCCGTCACCGTGGGGGAACAGTGATTACGGCGGCGGACGGAGGTCCGCCAACAGTCGATGACTCGGTACAACCACGCGCGGGTGCAGGAGTACTGGCAGTACGTCTGGGACGCCGAAGGGGTCTACGAGGTGGCCGACGACGCGGCGGACCCGACGTACGTCCTCGGGATGTTCCCCTACACCTCCGGCACGCTCCACATGGGTCACGTCCGCAACTACGCGATCACCGACGCGTACGCCCGCTACCGCTCGCTGCGGGGCGACGAGGTGCTCCAGCCGATGGGGTGGGACGCCTTCGGCCTCCCCGCCGAGAACGCCGCCTACGAGCGGGGCACGGACCCCGAGTCGTGGACCCGCTCCTGCATCGAGCAGATGCGCGAGGAGCTGGAGACGATGGGCTTCGGCTACGACTGGTCGCGGGAGGTCACCACCTGCGACCCCGAGTACTACCGCTGGAACCAGTACCTGTTCAAACGGTTCTACGAGGAGGACCTCGTCGAGTACACCGGCGCCCGCGTCAACTGGTGTCCGGACTGCGAGACGGTCCTGGCCGACGCGCAGGTCGAACGGCCGGACGACGCCGAGGCCGAATCGAGCGCCGTCGACCACGCCCACGCGGCGGGGGTCTGCTGGCGCTGCGAGACGCCGGTCGAACGGCGCGAACTCGACCAGTGGTTCTTCACGATCACCGACTACGCCGAGGAACTCGACGCGGGCCTCGACGACCTCGACGGGTGGCCCGACAGCGTCCGCGATATCCAGCGTAACTGGATCGGCCGCCAGGAGGGCGCCCACGTCACCTTCGACGTGGACGGCAGCAGCGGTGAGGCCGCCGATATCGGCAGCGTCGACGTGTTCACCACTCGCCTCGACACGGTTCACGGCGCCACCTTCGTCGCGCTCTCGCCGGGCCACGACCTCGCGCGTGCGGTCGCGGAGACGAACGACGAGGTGGCCGCCTACGTCGAGGACGTGACCAGCGCGGGCGCCGACGCCGGCGGCACCTCCGGCGTCGAGACGGGTCTGACCGCCACGCACCCGATAACGGGCGAGGAACTGCCGGTCTACGTCGCGGCGTACGTCCTCGACGACGTGGGGACCGGCGCCGTGATGGGCGTCCCGGCGCACAACGAGCGCGACCACGCCTTCGCCGACGCCCACGACCTCCCGGTCGAGCAGGCGGTCGAACCCGTCGACGGCAGCGGGACGGACCTGCCCGGCGCCCCCTACACCGACGACGGGATGCTTACGAACAGCGGCGAGTACGACGGGCTGGCCAGTTCAGCCGCCCGCGAGCGACTGCTCGGCGAACCGGGCGTCGAGTCGGCCGTCGAGTACCGCCTCCGGGACTGGCTCATCTCCCGGCAGCGCTACTGGGGGACGCCGATCCCGATGATCCACTGCGAGGAGTGCGGCCGCGTCCCCGTCCCCGACGAGGACCTGCCCGTCGAACTCCCGCCGTACGTCCGTACCGCGGGCAACCCCCTGGAGGAGAGCGAGGAGTGGAAGTCCGTGGCGTGTCCGGAGTGTGGCGGCCCCGCCGAGCGCGAGACGGACACGATGGACACGTTCGTCGACTCCTCGTGGTACTTCCTGCGCTTCCTCTCGCCGGACCTGGACTCGGCGCCGTTCGACACCGACCGCGCGAACGACTGGCTCCCCGTCGACGTGTACGTCGGCGGCGAGGAACACGCCATCCTGCACCTGCTCTACATCCGATTTTTCACCCGCGCCCTCGCGGACCTGGGCCTGCTCGACACGCGCGAGCCGGTCGAGCGGCTGATCAACCAGGGCACGGTGCTGTACGACGGCGAGAAGATGTCCTCCTCGAAGGGCAACGCCATCGCACCGCACGAGTACGGCGCCGAGACGACTCGACTCTTTCTCCTCTCGGCCGCCCACCCCGCACAGGACTTCGAGTGGACGGTCAAGTCCGTCGGCGACGTGTACGACTTCCAGCAGCGCCTCTACGCGATGGTCGCCGACCGGGACGACGTGGCGACCCGCGAGGCGTCGGCGCCCCAGGACGCCTACCTCGAACGCGAGATCGACCGGACGATCACGGCCGTCGCCGAGGAGTACGAGCGGTTCCGCTTCCACCGCGTCGTCAGCGAGATCCAGCGGTTCGCCCGCCTGCTCCGCCGCTACGCCGAGTACGGGCCCGTCGACGAGGCGACCTACGAGCGGGGGCTGGGCGCGCTGACGCGGTTCGTCGCGCCGATGGCGCCGTACCTCGGCGAGGAGATGTGGAACCTGCTCGACACCGAGGGGATGGTCGTCGAGGCCGAGTGGCCCGCGGTGGCCGAGGAGATCGAGGACTACGAACTAGAGCGACGGCTGGTCGACCGGACGCTGGACGACGTGCGTGACATCACCGAGGTCGTCGACATCGACGACCCGGGGACCATCGAGATCGTCGTCGCCGAGGACTGGAAGTACCGCGCCTACGAGCACGTCCGGACGGCCGACCCGGGCGACGCGGTCGTCGGGTCGGCGCTGGACGACGACGCCGTCGGCGAGGCCGGCGACCGCGCCGCCGAGTACCTGGGCGAACTCGCGGACCGTGCGGGCGCGCTCGAACCGGTGCTGGACGCCGAGCGCGAACTCGCCGTGCTGGAGGCGGCCGGCTGGCTGTTCGCCGACGAGTTCGGCGCGGAGATCGAGGTGCGCCGCGCGACCCCCGACGACGACCTCGCCGGGAAGGCCGAACCCGCCAAACCCGCGATCCACATCGACTGATGCGTCTCCAGGGGGGGCGACCGACCGTGACCTCGTCCCGGCGGGCCGTCCTCGCGGGGTCGGCCGCCTCCGTGACCGCGCTGGCGGGACTCGGCGGGGCCGTCAGACGGCGGAGTCGACGGTCGCCGACCGCGACGGTCCGCGGGGACGCCGACGCCTGGTTCGGGTTCGTCGGCGACGCGATGCTCGGCCGGAGCGTCGACGAGCGCTGGGCCGGTAGCGAATCAGCGGGGTCGACCCGCGACCCCGCCGGCGTGTGGGGCACGACGCTCCCGGCGCTCCGGGGGCTGGACGGCCTCGTCGTGAACCTCGAATGCGCGCTCTCGACTCGCGGGGAGCGGACGCCGAACCGGGGGTACTACTTCCGGGCCGACCCGGCGTGGGCGGTCCCGGCGCTGGAGGCCGCCGGGACCTCGTTCGCGTCGCTTGCGAACAACCACCTGCTCGACTTCGGGCCGACGGCGCTGGCCGACACCGTCGACCACCTCGCCGACGCCGGGATCGCGGCGACGGGGGCCGGCCGCGACCGCGCGGCGGCGTTCGAGCCGGCAGTCGCCTCCGCGGGCGACCTGGACGTTGGCGTGGTCGCGCTGACCGACCAGTCCCGGTCCTACCGCGCCGACTCCGACAGCGCGGGGACGGCGTGGCTACGACTCGACCCCGAACGACCGGAGACGCGCGAGCGGGTCGGGGCGATGCTGGAGAGCGTCTACCGCCGCGACCCGGACCTCGTCGTCGCGTCGCTGCACTGGGGACCCAACTGGGAGGTCCGGCCATCGGCGACCCAGCGGCGGTTCGCCCGCTGGCTCGTCGACCGCGGCGTCGACGTGGTCCACGGCCACAGCGCCCACGTCCTCCAGGGGATCGAGGTCTACCAGGGCCGCCCGATCCTCTACGATCTGGGCGACTACGTGGACGACTACGTCGTGAAGGAGGGTCTCCACAACGACCGGAGCGCCCGCGTCGAACTCGCCGTCGAGGACGGTCGGCTGGACCGCCTGCGCGTCGCACCCGTCGAGATCGTCGACGAGCGGGTCCGCCGAGCGAGCGGCGACGTGGCGGCGTGGGTCCGCGAGCGCGTCCGGACGCTCTCGGCCGAGTTCGGGACGACGGTCAAGCGCGAGGGACGGGGACTGTCGGTCCCGCTGGTCGAGAACTGAGCCCCGACGTGCCGCCGGAGATACGACCCGTTTAGTCGGAGGAGTCCGAACGACCGCCATGACACGGATAGGAGTCGTCGGCGCGGGCGCGGCGGCCGCGGCCGCGACGTACGTGCTCGACGGGACGGTCCCGTCGGCCGAGGTGACGGTCCTGGAGAAGTCCCGCGGCGTCTGCGGCCGGGCGGCCACCCGCCGCCGCGGCGACGTGACCTACGACTACGGCGCCAACTACGTCAAGAGCGACGACGACCGCGTCGTCGAACTCCTGACCGAGACGCTCGACTCGGAGGGGCTCGTCGACGTGACCGAACCGATCTACACCTTCGACGCCGACGGGCAGGTCTCGGAGGGCCGCGACGCCGACGAGCACAAGTGGAGCTACCGCCAGGGGCTCACGCAGATCGCCAAACGCCTGCTGGGCGAAACCGACGCGACGGTGCACAACTCGACGCGGGCGGAGACGCTGGTCCGCGACGGCGAGCAGTGGCGCGTCGTCGACACCGACGGCGACGAGTGGGGGCCGTTCGACGCCCTGCTCCTCAACCCGCCGGCCCCGCAGAGCGCCGAGTTGCTGCGGGACGCCGAGTGGGACAGCGAGACGCGACGGGACCTCGCCGAGGCTGCCGAGGCGGTCCCCTACCGCACCATCTGGACGGCGGTCCTGGGCTACGAGTTCGAACTCGACCGACCGTACTACGCGCTGGTCAACCCCGGTCGGGACCACGAGATCGGCTGGATCGCCCGCGAGGAGTGCAAGGACGGGCACGTCCCCGACGGGGAGTCGGTGCTGGTGGTGCAGGCGAACCCCGAGTGGTCGGTCGAGCGCTACGCCGACGACCCCGCGGAGAACGTGGCCGACCTCGCGGAACTGACCGCGGACGTGCTGGACGACGAGCAGTTGACCGACCCGGCGTGGACCGACCACCAGGGGTGGCGCTACGCGCTCCCCGACGAGGGCGTACGACGGGGCGCGGTCGACGACGCCGCGGACGCGGACCTGTACGCGCTCGGCGACTGGGTGGGCGGCGAGGCGCGCCTGCACGCCGCGCTCCGGAACGGGCTCGACACCGGCGAACGGGTCGCGTACTCGCTGTGAGCGGGGCCGGGGACCGGTAGTCGCAGGCGGTAAGTTTCACGGCCCGCCATCCCGCTCAGGGCGCCGTCGCCGCCGTCGCCTCGCGCTCGCTCCCCGGGGACCGCCAGAGGTAGACGGCGACGACGATGGCCGCGGCGACGACGAACCCGGCGACCGACTCCAGCGCGCTGTGGGCGTTGACGAGCACCCGGGTCGGGACCATGACGACGGGGATCGCGAGCAGCGGGAGGAACTTCCGGTCGAGCAGCGCGAGGTACAGCGTCGGCGCGAGCGCGAAGATGACGTGACCGGAGATGTCCCAGAACGGCGAGAGCGCGGCGTAGGGCGGCACGACCGCGATCAGCGCCGCCATCCCGCCGGGCACCAGTCGCCCCCAGTCGTAGCGGCGCCACACGCCCCAGGTGATCGCCGCCCCGAGGACCACGCCCGAGGCGACCATCATGTCCAGCTGCCAGCTACTGCCCGAGAACGCTTTCGAGAGCGTGCCCCGCTGGAGGGCGAAGAAGGCGAGGGTCGGGACGAACCCCAGCACGCCGGCGCCGACGAAGGCTCCCCACCGCTTCCAGAGGAGGGAGCGGTCGGCCGACTGGCCGGCCCACTCGTAGTGAATCAGCAGCAGGACGCCGAGCCCGATGACGGTGCTCGGGTGGAAGACGTACCCGTACAGGTCGACCGCTCGACCGAGCAGCGACATGACGCGCGAAGTTGGCCGTCCGGCCGCATAACCCGCCTGCCGGCAGTCGCCGGGGGTCGCCGCCAGCAGTCGCGAGAGGCGCTACCAGCGGTCGCCCGAGGTGGTTGCGGCCGGCTCCCCTCACGAGCGGAGCGACGACGGTCCGGGACGTGATTCGCCACGAACGGCCGAGACGACGGCCGGCGGACCGATCAGGCCCGCGCCGAGCGCGACGGCGCAGGCGAAGACGACGGCCGGCGACGGCTCGACGACGACGGCGACGTAGCCCAACCCGGCGAGCAGGGGGAGGACGCCGCCGACCAGCGCGAGGCGCCACAGCGGTCGCTCGACGGTCCCACCGTGTTCGACGACCTCCCAGACGGCCGCCGCGCCGAGCGCCAGCCCGAGCAGGCCCACGGCGTCGTAGCTAAACTCGCTGACGAGGAGCGCGACGACGGAGGCACCGGCGGCCAGCAGGAACCCCCGGCGCGGGTCACGGCCGGTCAGCGCGAAGGCGACCAGGAGGAAGGCGACGCCGAAGGCCACTCCGGCGAACACGTCCCTGACGAAGTGGACGCCGAGGACCACCCTCGAGAGCGCCACGAGGCCGACGAGGACGGCCGCCGCGCCGTAGCGGAGGCGGTCCGACCCGGCGTCGAGGTCGACGGCGAGCGTGCCGTAGGCGACGGTCGCGCCCATCGCGTGGCCGCTCGGGAAGCTGTGGCCGCCGGTCGGGATCAGGTTGACCGACGCCGGCGGCCGCGGCGCGGCGAAGGCGTACTTCAGCGCGGTCAGGACCGCCATCCCGGCGACGACGACCCCGATCGCGTGGGCGCCGCGCTCGCGGTCGACGAACCAGTGGTCCAGGGCGAACGCGACCAGGAAGACGCCGACGTTGCCGAGCCTGGTGACCCCGAGGAAGAACGGCACCAGCCACGGCGGCACGGCCGCGCGGACCGCCTCGTCGAGCGCCTGGATGACGATTCCGTCGGGCACCCTGGTCGATAGGACCGCCCCGGACTTGGGGTCGCGGCCGGATTTCGCCGGGTCGGCCGGGTGGCAGATCGAACGGTCAGTCGGCGACGTCGCCCGGTTCGGCCGGTCGGCGGTCGACGCGGCGGTGTTCCTCGCGCTCGGGCGGGGCGAGGTGGCGCCGGTGCCACTCCCGGAGGAGTCCCTCCGACTCGTTGACCCACGTCCCTTCGTCGGGGTCGACATCGAGGGCGAGGTCGTACTCGCGCTCCTCGACGAGGTCGGCGTCGCCGGCCCGGTCCTCCTCGCGGGGCTCCGCGGCGACGAGGTACCGTTCCTCGACGTGCGCGTCCGCGCCGTCGGCCCCCTCGGCGGTGACGCCGAACTCGCGTTCGAGGACGTGGACCCGGTCGGTGTCGTCGGCGAAGGTGTGCGAACCGAAGAACGCGGCGTCCACGTCCGCGGAGTCCGCGAGGTTGCGCTGCTGGAACTCCGTCGCCTCGTGGTCGAAGCCGGGCGGCAGGTGGTGGCCGGCAGTCGGGTCGTCGGGGTCGTGGTCGGGCGTGTCCATGTGCTCGCGGGCGAACGACGAGAGCCAGCCCCAGTCGTGGTCCTCGCCGATGTCGACGAGGTGGTCGCCCAGCGTCTCCTCCTCGTCGAGTTCGCGGCGCTCGCCGTCCTCGTCGAGGACGACCCGTCCGCTCTCCCGGTCGAACCGACCCTCGTGGACCGTGTCGTTCTCCGGCTCGTAGACGTACGCGCTGTCGGAGCCGGCGCCGGAGGGCGCCATACCGATCCACTCCACGTCGTCCGTCCGCTCGGGCTCGCCCTCCTCGGTCGCCGGCGTCTCTCGCTCGTCGCTGACCTCGTAGGCGTCGTAGCGCCTGACCGGCCAGTTGTCGAACCGCGGATCCGTCACGGGCTCGGCCTCGGCGTCTCTGTCGGGGTCTGCCATCGGTCCCCCCGATAGGGGAGCCACGGAAAAAGGAAACAGGCGCCTATCGACTGGGCGCCGTGGAGGCGACGTGAGATCGCCGAGTACCGCGGGCCTACCGGTCGCGCGCCGTCGGCAGGTCGGCACGTCCACGGCGGTCACGCCGCGGACGACCCGTCGACCGGTCCCTCGTCGCTCGCGGCCGGGACGGCGGCGTCGGCGTACCACAGCACGGAGAAGTCCTGCGGGCTCGGCAGCGCGCAGGCCATCCAGCCGGCGGCGGCGAAGCGGGCGACCCCCTCGCCGGCGAACGGGTCGGGGACGAAGCCGAGCGGGACGAGCGCGAGCGGCGCGGCGAGCGCGAGCGGCATCACCGCCGAGCACCGCAGGACCCAGGCGGGCGTCTCGGCGGTCGCGCGCGGCCTGACCGCGGCCCAGCGCCCGCGCAGGCCCGCGCCGAGCACCCCGGTGTCGTCGCCGGGGAACCAGTCGATCCGGTAGGCCACGCCCGCCGCGCGCAGGACGGCCGCGTGGGCGAGTTCGTGCGCGACGAGTCCGAGACTGACCGCGAGGACGAGCACGGCGGCGGCCGCGACGATGTCGATAGGCGTCATCTACCCGGGGTACGTTGGTCGTACCGCCCCGGTAATCGATTATCAATCTATCGGTCACGGGGTGGGAGCGGGGCGGGCCGAACGGATCATCGTCGGCGGGGGACCTATGGGGCTCTCGCCCCTACGGCGGGGTATGTCAGAGGACAGCGGACCCGAGATCACGGCCGAGCCCCCGGAGAGCCCGTTCCACACGACCGGCACCGACCACATCACGCTCATTGGCAGCAACGAGGCGGACACGATCGAGTTCTACCGCGACCTGCTCGGAATGCCGCTGGTGCTCCGCCAGCCCAACCTCGACGACCCCGACTCGACGCACCTGTTCTTCGACACGGGGGACGGCCGCATCCTCACGTTCTTCGTGAAAGACGACCGCGAGTCGTCGTCGGCGCCGCTGCGCCACCAGATCGGGTCGGTTCACCACCTCTCGTTCAGCATCGACCCCGAGCGCTTCGCCGACGTGAAGCGCGCCCTGGATGAGTTCGGCCACGGCTACAACGAGTTCGACCGGGGGATCTTCCACTCGCTGTACACCCGCGACCACAACGGGCTGACCATCGAACTGGCGACCGACAAGTACGACATCCCCGACGACCGCCGCGGCGAGGTGCTGGCGACCGTCCAGCGGATCCGCGTCGCCGACGGCGCCGAGTACGCCGAGGCCGAGCACCTCGAACAGGCGCTGGAGGAACTCGGCATCGACAGCGACCCCGTCGAACTCCCGGACGCGCCGACCGGCGCCGGCGTGGAGTGAATCGCGCCTGCGACGGCAAGTCCGCCCCTTTTGCGCGTCGGCGCCGAACTCGGCCCATGGCAGACGAGGAAGCGCACGACGACTCCGAGGACGCGGAGGAGGACGCAGAGCAGGACACGAACCAGTACGGTGGCGGCGAGGGGGACATCGACCCGGTCGAACAGACCGAACGGATGGACGAAGACGACGAAGCGGACGACGGGGAAAGCGACGAGAGCGAGTGACCGCTCACCCGGTGACCGCCGGGCGGGCGAGGCTCGTCGCACCCGCTCCCGCCGTGGTTCCGGCCGGATCTGTCCCCGACGCGGACCCGGTGGCGTTCGACCGCTCGTAGTCGGTGTAGGTGACGAGGACGGTCACGTCCTCGCCGGTCCGGTCCGAGATCTGCCGGGCGAGTTCGTTCGGGAGCGACGGGTACGACTCGTCGGAGACGCGGGTGAGGCCGACCGAGACGGTCGTGGGGGTCTCGACGGGGCTGATCCCGGCGTACTGGACGGTGACGCCGCGGAGCGACAGCTGGCCGTACTCGTCGTCGGTGATCACGTCGGAGGTCGCCTGCGTGACGGCGTACTCGTAGCGGACGTGCTGGACCGAGCCGGCGAGGACGACCGCGACGACGGCGACGACCGCGACGACGGTCGCGGCGAACCGGGCCGTCTCGGCGGCCGACTCCGGGTCGAGGAGCGGTCCGCCGGCCTCCTCGGGGTGGTAGCCGAGGTAGCGCAGCATGAGGTAGCCGCCGACGTTGACGGCGACAATGGTCAGCCCGAGCAACACGAGCGCGCCGACGGCGACGCTCGCGGCGCCCCATGCGACGCCGATCCCCACGACCGCGGCCGTCGGGACCAGGGCGGCGGCGACCATCACGCCGACGATGCTGACGTTGCCCTTCGTCGTCAGCCCGAAGGCGCCGGCCGCGCCGGCGGCGAGGCCGACGACCACCGACAGCAGGCCCGGCGAGAGCCGCACCGCGAACAGGTCGACCGTCGTCACGTCGAGCGTCACCGAGACGATGGCAAGGTACCTGATCAGCAGGCTCGCGGCGACCGCCCCGAGGACGGCGACGCCGAGGCCGACCGCCTGCTGGCGGAGGCTGTCGGCGACCATCGCCCGGTCGTTGCGGACCGCGCCGATGCTCGCGGCGAGCATCGGGGCCACCAGCGGCGCCAGCACCATCGAGCCGACGAGGACGGCCGGCGAGCCGATGAGCAGCCCCGCGGTGGCGATGACAGTACTCAGGAACATCAGCCACACGTACGACCGCGTGTTCGGTCGCATGTCCCTGGCCTTCGACCGGAGCGTCCGCGGGGCGATCCGGTTGGGCGTCTCCGCCCAGTGGGACTGCACCGCGTCGATGCCCTCGAAGCTCGCGAACTCCGCCTCGATGGAGACCGTGTAGGTGTCCCTGTCGTAGCCGGCCTCCCCGAGGTCGTCGAGGACGCGCTCGACAGCGTCGGCGGGGACGACGACGGAGACGAGGGCGTGGCCCTCCTTCGCCCCGTCGCCCTCGGCGACGGTGTACCCCAGGTCGTGCCCGTCGAGGACCGCCAGCACCGCCTCGCGGCGCTCCCGGGGCACCGACAGCTGCAGGAACCGCATACCCCCCCGTTGGGCCGGCCGCCGGAAAAGGTCGGACCCGGCGCGTGCTGGCCGCTTTAGCCCGGTTCTCGGCGCCTGTCGGCCACCGGCAGGGTTCGACGGCTCCCGCGGTTCCGCGAAACCAACCACTAAGCGAGCGGCGCCCTATCGGCCGGTATGGAGTACAGACGACTCGGGGAGACCGGCCTGCAGGTCTCGCCCGTCTGTTTCGGGACGTGGCGGTTCGGCAAGGAACACGACGGCGTCGTCGAGACGGGCCGCGAGGAGGCCCACGAACTCCTCGACGCCTACGCCGACCGCGGGGGGAACTTCATCGACACCGCCAACGGCTACGGCGGCGGCGACTCCGAGCGCTGGATCGGCGAGTGGCTCGACGAGCGCGACCGCGAGGACTACGTCGTCGCCTCGAAGTGCTTCTGGTCCACGGTCTCGCGGTTCCAGGAGAACCTCTCGAAGAAGAACGTCAAGGCGGAGGTCGAGGGCTCGCTCGACCGACTGGGCACGGACTACCTGGACATCCTCTACCTGCACCGCTTCGACGACGAGACGCCCATCGAACGGACCTTGCGGGCCGTCGACGACCTGATCTCGGAGGGGAAGGTCCACTACGTCGGCATCTCGACCTGTGACGCCTGGAAGCTCACCAAGGGCCTGTGGCAGGCCGACGTGAACAACTACGAGGCCTTCTCCGTCACCCAGCCCCTGTTCCACGCCGCCTACTACGAGGACGTGGCCGAGTACCTGGATGTCTGCGCCGACCAGAACCTCGCGGTCTGCCCGTACTCGCCGCTGGCCGGCGGCTTCCTCACCGGCAAGTACGAGCGCGTCGGCGACGGCACCTACGACCTCGACGCCGACGAGGGGACCCGCGCGGATCTGGACCCGATGTTCGAGGACTGGTACGTCTCCGAGCGCGGCTGGCACGTCCTCGACGCGGTGCGCGAGGTGGCCGACGAGGTCGACGCCTCGCCCGCGCAGGTCGCGCTCCGGTGGCTGATGGACCAGCGGGAGTTCGACTGCGTGCCCATCGTCGGCGCCCGAACCGTGGAGCAACTGGACGAGAACATGGGCGCCATCGACGTGTCCATCTCCGACGACCAGTTCGACCGCATCTTCGAGGCGCGGTACGACGACGGCGAGCTGTACGAGACGAACGCGTAAGCGAGGTGGCGGTCGAGTAACTCCCGATCAAGTCGCAACCAGACGTTTCCGCGTCGCGGGCGAACCCGACGCACAGTGAGCGAACGGACGACCGCGGCCGCCGACCGGTCGCGACGGTCGCCGCCCCGGCGAGCGCTCCTCGCGGCGGGCGTGTTCGGGTTCGGCTTCAGCGGGCTGATCGACGTGCTCGTCCTGCACCACGTCCTGCAGTGGCACTATCTCCTCTCCGGGATCTACCCGATGGACACGCTGGCCGGTCTCCGGACGAACGTCCTCGCGGACGGGCTGTTCTCGCTCGGGATGCTCACCGTCGCGGGGGTCGGGGCGGGGCTCCTCTGGCGGTCCGAACGGCGGACGGACGCCCCGCTGGCCGTGCGACCGCTGGTCGGCGCCGCGGTCGTCGGGCTCGGCGCGTTCGACGTGTTCGACGCCGTCGTCAACCACGCGGTCCTGGGCCTCCATCGGCCCATGGGGTCGGGCGGCCGACCGTTGTCACTCGGCGGTCGGTACAACCCTCACTGGATCGCGGTCAGCCTCCTGTTCGTCGCCGCCGGGTACTACGTCTATAGAACCGGGACGCGAGACCGCGACGACGCGGACGACCGCGTCTGAACCGCCTCCGAAACGTCGACCGCCAGCGCAACGATGGTCCGCTCGTACGTCCTCTCGGCTCCGCTCCACTGGTGCCCGCTCCACGGGGTCGGGGCGTCGCCCCCGGTACCGCACTGGGTCGTACTGCTCGCGGCCGTCCCGACCTTCTGGCTCCTCGTCGCCGCGCTCGTGCTCGCGGTCGACCGGCTCCTGGGCGGTCACGGGGAGGCGTGACGGCGGGCGCTCGGACTCCGATGGCCGCCCTCGACCGCTTGCGGCGGTGGGTCCCGCTCCGCGGCTCAGACCGCAGGCTTATCCGTCGGCCACCGCTTCGGACGGTATGGCTATTTCCACGGGCGACACGGTAACGATCGAGTACACGGGGCGACTGGACGACGGCAGCGTCTTCGACACGTCGCTGGAGTCCGTCGCGGAGGAGGAGGGGCTGGCCGAGGACCAGCCCGGCCGCGACTACCAGCCGCTGACCGTCGAGATCGGCTCGGGCCGCATCATCGAGGGGCTCGAAGACGGCCTCGTCGGCATGGCGGCCGGCGAGGAGGACACCGTCGAGATCGAGCCCGAACAGGCGTACGGCGAGCGCACCGACGACCGCGTCGTCGAGTACGACGCCGACGAGTTCGCGGAGATGCTCGGCGGCCGCGAGATCGAGGAGGGGCTGGAGATCCAGACCGAGGAGGGACTGCCGGGCGAGGTCGTCGACGCCGACGACGAGGCGGTCACCGTCGACTTCAACCACGAGCTCGCCGGCGAACGGCTGACCTTCGAGGTCGAAGTCGTCGCCGTCGAGTAACCGCCGCCTATCCCCGTAGGCACGGGATAATCCCTCACGTTCCCGGTGTTATACGGGATATAACAACGGATGGGGGGATGATACCCCGGAACATGGCCGGGACAGAGGACCGAGAACTTCGGGGGGAGACGCTCGGCGCGTGTCCGAACTGCGAGGTGATGATCCCGTCGGCGAACCTGCTGATCCGCTACGACTCGGAGGGCGACTGGCCGAAGCTGTTCGCCGAGTGTCCGAACTGCGAGAAGCCGGTGCATCCGGAGTGATCGCCGTGGGACTGTTCGCCTCGCTCGTCACACGCGCCGAGCCCGGGACCGTCGTCGCCGAGTGTCGGCGCTGCGGGACCACCGTCGACGCCGACACGTCCGTCTGCGGCGCCTGCGGCTCGGAGGAGATCGTCCGGTACGACATCGATTGACGGCTCGACCGCCCCGAAGCTCGACCACTCCCGATATCCGCCGGTCCCCGCCGTTCAGCCGTCGAACGCCTCGACGAACGACCGCGTGGAGTCGCGCCAGGCGTCGACGATCTCGCCGTCGTTCTCGCTGTCGTAGTCGTCGATGGCGTCGCGCCGCTGCAGGTCGTCGATGGTCCGCTCGACGCCCTCGCGGAACGAGATGGTGTACTCGAAGTCCAGGTCCCGTCTCGCCTTGCTGTTGTCGAACACCGTCGAGTACTGGAAGTGGTCGAGTAGCGGGTCCGTCCGGTCCGGGACCGCCTCCACGAGCTTGTCGGTCGGGACGTAGACGAGGTCCGGTTCCGGCGCGTCCATCGCGTCGGCGACGTACTCGTGGTACTGGTTCCAGGAGATGACCTCCTCGCTGGTGACGTGGTAGGCCTCGCCGTAGGCGGTCTCGTTGCCGACGGCGTTCACGAACGCGGCGGCCACGTCGTCGCGGTGGCAGGGGCCCCACAGCGTCGCGCCGTCGCCGTGGACGACGATAGGCTCGCCCTTCCGCACGCGGTCGAGGTAGTAGGTGCCCCAGCCCATCGTGTGGATGACCGGGCCGCCCTCCCCGTAGGTGCTCCACGGCCGGATCACCGTCGTCGCGAAGGCGTCCCCGTGGGCGTCGAAGAAGACGTCCTCGCACTCGGCCTTGTCGGCCCCGTAGTCGCTGACCGGCGGTTCGCGCGGGGCGTCCTCGGTCGCGGGGTTGGCGTCCAGCGGCCGGTGGTACACGTCGACCGTCGAGCAGAAGACGAACTGCTCGACGCCCGCGAAGGCCTCGACGGCGCTCCGGGCCTGCTCCGGCGAGAAACACACCATGTCGACGACGACCTCGGGGTCGACCGCCTCGGCCACCTCGGCCAGTCGGTCGTCGTCGTTGCGGTCGCCGTGGACGTGGGCGACCGCGTCGGGCAGGTCCGCGTCGGTCTCGCCGCGGTGGAACGCGGTCACGTCGTGGCCGGCGTCGACCGCCTGGCGCGCGATGCCGGTGCTTATCAGCCCGGTGCCGCCGATGATGAGAACGTCCATGGGCCACCCATGGCGACTGCGGGGATAAAACGTCGCCTCGCGGAAGCCCCCACCGCGAGCGGGGGGCCGGCCGACGGCCCTGCGACAGGTTTTCCTCCGGGGGGCTCGCCACCGGCAGGTATGAGCGACGCCGGCGAGGACCGGGGAGAGGGGAGGGCCGAGTCGGCCGACCCGACCGAGTCGCGCGGCCCTGGGCCGGCAGGCGACGGGCCGCCGTCACCGCCGGGGTTGCCCGTCGTCGGGCACACGCACCGCTACGCCCGCGACCCGTTCGCGTTCGTCGACTGGGCGACCGACCGCGCCGGCGACTGCCTGCTGGCCCGCGTCCTCGGCGAGGGCGACCTCTGCGTGCTGGCCCACCCGGACCACGTCGAGCGCGCCCTGGTGACCGACCGCGACGCCTTCGCCAAGGGCGAGGTGTTCACGGTCGCGTTCGGGCAGAACCTCCTGTCGGTCGAGGGCGACCAGTGGGAGCGCCAGCACGACGCCGTCCGGGAGTTCTTCTACCCCGGGAAGGTCCGCGGCTACGCCGAGGAGATGGCCGCGCTGACCGAACGCCGGGTCGACCGCTGGGCCGACGGCGACCGCGTCTCGCTGCACGACGAGCTGCGGGCGCTCGCGCTGGAGAACCTCTTCGCGACGCTGTTCGACCGCCGGCTGGACCTCGACGGCGACGAGGAGATCCGGCGGGCCGCCTCGGACCTGAACCTCTGGTTCAAGCCCACCTCGTGGGCGCTCCCGGAGTGGGTGCCGACGCCGGCCCGCCGCCGGTTCGCCCGCGCCCGTGAGACCCTCGACGCCGAGGCGCGTCGGCTGCTCGCCGAGCGGGAGGCGGCTGTCGCGGCCGACGACGAGTCCGTCGGCGAGGACCTGCTCTCGACGCTCGTGGCGCTCCGCGAGCGCGGCGACGCCGAGCTCTCCGACGCGGAGATCGCCGACCAGGTGGCCGGCTTCATCTTCGCCGGCCACGACACGACCGCGCTGGCGATGACCTACGCCCTCCACCTGCTGGGCACCCACCCCGAAGCCCGCGAGCGGTTCCACGCCGAACTCGACGACGTGCTCGGCACGGGGCCCGACGCCGACCGCCCCTCGTTCGACGACCTCCGGGACCTCGACGTGACCGAGCGCGTCTTCCTGGAGACGCTGCGGCTCTACCCGCCGGTCCACACGATCCCTCGGGTGACCGCCCGGGACGTGTCCGTCGACGGCTACCGGGTCCCCGAGGGGACGACGACCCACCTCTCGGTCGTCTCGATCCACCGCGACGAGCGCTTCTACGACGACCCCGGGGCGTTCCGGCCGTCGCGCTGGCGCGACGCGGACCCGCAGTCGAAGGGGTACGCGTTCGTCCCGTTCGGCGCGGGGCCCCGGGACTGCATCGGCCGGCGGTTCGCGGCCCTGGAGGCCCGACTCGCGCTCGCGACGATCGGGCGGCGCTACCGGCTCGAACCGCTCGCCGACCTCGAACTCGACCCGCAGATGACGACCCAGCCGGCCGACGGGGTACCCGCGCGAGTCGCCGAGCGCTGAACCGGCCGATACCGCCCCGGGAGCACGGACCGCGGTCCCGGTCGTCCACGGCGTTCCCCCGAGGGCGGCCATCTTTCCCGGTCCCGACCGCTGTCCCGCGGTTAAAACTACCTGAAATCGGGTGAACTCGGGCTAGCGACGACCCCGGTTTAGGGGGGTGGCGCCCGCCGTGTCCGGTATGGACGCGACGAGCCGGATTCCCGGGGACACCCCCATCGCACGCACCGCCGTCGACGACGACGAGGAGGCGACCGACGCGCTCCTCAGGGCCGCCAGACGCGCCCACGTCGACCTCGACGAGGCCGACCCGCAGCTGTACGACCAGATCGACGCGGGCGCGCTCGACAGCCTGACCGCCCACAGCCGGGCGAACGAGAGGTCCGGGGACTTCGTCCTCGTCGCCGACCTCTGGGACCGCACGTTCGTCGTCCGCCCCGACGCCGTCGAAGTGTACCCCTGACCGCTCGCGGTCCGTCCCGGCTGGTGTGTCCCGGTTGACCGCCCCTATCCCGGGAGCGTAAGGTGTTTGCGACGGCCCCGCCTGGCTGAGTGTATGAGCCTCGACGATCTGCAGGACGACGTACAGGGCGAGTACAGCGACCTCGACGAGCGGCTGTCCGTCGAGACGGACCGCGAGACGCGCAACGAGCTCGCCATGCTGCTGGCCGCGCTGGACACCGACGACCCCGACGAACTCGTCCGCAGGGGCATCCACATGCTGTTTCGGAGCGCCGTCGAGACCGGCAACCTCGACTTCCACCTCCGCACCGAGTACGACGTGACCTACGACGAGTACCTCTCCGGGATGACCTTCGACGAGATGACCGGCGCCGACCAGTTCCCCCAGTCCGGCGACCCCGACGACCGGCGCTACCAGTTCTGAACGCTCTTCTCGACGGAATTCAACGCACAACCCCCGGACGCG
Organism: Halosimplex halophilum; assembly: GCF_004698125.1. NCBI lineage: Archaea > Methanobacteriati > Methanobacteriota > Halobacteria > Halobacteriales > Haloarculaceae > Halosimplex > Halosimplex halophilum. The sequence goes on along the minus strand of NZ_ML214297.1, from coordinate 315,561 downwards.
GGGGCGCCCGGCGGCTCACGGCAGACGGCCGCCGGGTCAGAGCAGGAAGACGCCGACCATCGCGACGAGGACGCCGGCGGTCAGCAGCACCTGGAGGACGCTGGAGGTGAGCATCCCGAGCAGGGTCACCCCGGCGGCGCGGGCGCTCCCCTCGAGTTCGCCGCCGTCGGCCAGTTCCATGAGGAAAACGGTCCCGGCGGTCCCGAGGAGGAAGCCGATCGGGCCCCACACGAGGCCGACGAGGCCGACGGCGGTGGCGACGACGGTCGTCCGGGTCGAGGCGCCGCCGGCCTTCGCGGAGACGGCGCCGGCGAGCCAGTCCGTCGCGATGGCGACCAGGGCGACGAACAGCAGCCCCGAGAGGACGAAGACGTTCGGCTCGGCGAAGCCGCTGCCCCACCAGTAGACGACGACGCCGGCCAGCGAGAGGATCCCGCCGGGGACCAGCGGGGTGACGCTGCCGACGACGCCGCCGACCAGCAGGACGAACGCGACGATCACGAACAGGTCGACGGGGAGGGCTTCCAGCGCGGGGAGTTGCATCATTCGAATCGCTCCAGTTCCGCCGCGACCTTCGACCCGCCGAACCGTGAAAGCAGCGGTCGGGTCGCCGCCCCGAGCGCCCGCATGCACTGCCCGTGGGAGTGGAAACCCAACTCGTCGGCGACTGCACCCCACGGGTGTCCCTGCAGCGCCTTCCGGACCAGCAGGCGCTCCTGGCGGGGGTCGAGCAGCGCCCCGTTCGGGTCGTCGTCCTCGCCGCCGTCGCCGGTGGGACCGGCCTCGGTCAGGTAGCGGACGGTCAGCCGCCGGAGCGGCCGCGGCGAGGTGTCGAAGATACCGGCGCCGCCGACCGTTCCGGCGAGCAGGCGCCACTCCCACTCGGAGAGGTCGAGGTCCGGCGTCGCATCCACACTGCGCAGCGCCGCCCGCACCACGTCCGGGTCCATGTCGTCCAGCGGGTCCGACAGCATCGCGCCGACGCGGTCGACGAACCACCGCGAGTGGCGGTCGGCCAGCTCCCGGCCGGCGTCGCTCGCGGGGTCGAGCATCACGGCGGAGTACTCGCCGCTGGCGTCGTTGCGCGTCGTCGAGAGGTGGACGGTCGCGTAGCCGTTCCGCTGCCAGAAGGCCAGGAGTTCCGGCGTCGCCCCGTAGCCGGTGCCCAGCCAGTCCACGTCGTCGGCGAACTCCCCCCGTATCTCGGCGAGCAGCCGCGAGCCGAGGCCGCGCGAGCGGACGGCGTGGTGGGTCGCGATCCGGAGCACGCGCAGCCCCTCCGGGATCCCCGCCCGCTCGTCGCGCAACTGGCTCGTCAGCACGTCGGGGATCATGTTCCCCCGCACCCGGCCGCCCTCGTACATGCGCGCCCGCAGGTCCGCGGGGAGGTCCCCCTCGCGGGCCAGCAGCGCGACCGAGACGACGTGGCCCCCGTGGGTGAGCGCGCGGACGGCCACGTTCGGCGCGTCGAGCAGGCGGGCCAGGTCCGACGGCTCCGTGCGGTAGTGGGCGGCGACGAGCAGCCCGAAGACCTCCCGGAGCAGGTGCTCGTCGGCCAGCAGGTCGGCGGCGTCGAACGCGCGGTAGGCGAGCGAGTCGGCGCTCTCGCCCTCGTTCGCCCCGACGCCGGCGCCTTCCACGAGCGGGTCGACGGCGGGGCTGGCGTCGAGCAGGAGCGCGCGGAAGGCCCACACCTCCACGGGGTCGCCGGCGGCGTAGCGGATCGGGTCGGTCATCGAGGCGTCCGTCACCTCGAAGTCGCTGTCGGCCAGGCGGTCGCGGAACCGGACGGAGAACCCCCGGCCGGCGCCCTCGTAGCCGTGGACCGTCGTGGTGAACGCCGCCGCCGGCGCGTCGAGGAACCGTTCGAGCAGCCGCACGGGCAGCGCCGCGGCCTCGTCGACCACGACGGCGTCGGGGTCGTCCGGCAACTCGGCCGCGTCGGTCGGTTTCTCGAAGCGGACGCGGCCGGCCGAACCGTCGGTATCGGCGCTGCCGTCACCTTCGACCGTCAGCAGTTTCGGACCGGACTCGTCGGGGTCGCCGGCGAGGGCCCCCGCATCGACCAGCACCTCGCGGGCGCGGGCGAAGACCGCCGCCGCACTCCGGTACTGCGGCGCGGTCACGAGCACGTCCCGCCCGTCGAGCGCGAGCGCGCCCGCGGCGAGGCCGGCGGCGCTGGACTTCCCGCGCCCGCGGTCGGCCTCGATGACGACGGCGTTGCCGGGCTCGGCGAGCGCCTCTAGGGATTCGACGGCCGTCACCTGATCGTCGGTCCGGCACCGCTCGTAGACGGCCGCCGGGAACGCGGGGTCGTCGGGGACCGCCGGCGGGTCGGGCGGGCGGCGCGGCGCGGGGTCGGTCAGCCCGTCGCGCTCGACGGTCGGGTCCCCTGCTCCGTCGCCCACGTCGACGACGGCGACCCCGGGGTGGGCGCGGAGCAACTCGACCAGCCGGCGCCGGAAGTTGCCGGCCACGTCCGACACCTCGAACGGCGGGACGGCCAGCGTCTCGTCGAATGCGTCGCGGCGGTCGGGCCAGGCGTCGAGCGGCGGGGTACAGAGGACAAGGAGGCCGCCGCCGTCGACGGCCCCCACCGATCGCCCGAGGGCGTTGGGACGACACGCCTCGTGGCAGTCCACCACGAGCGCGCCGCGGGTTGTCCCGAGCAGGTCGCCCGCACGGGCCGGCGGGACCCGCTCCCAGGGCGTTCCCTCGGCGTCGCCGAGGTAGGTCACGTCTCGCGAGTCGATGTCGGCCGCGTCGAGCGCCCGCTCGGCGGCTTCGCGCGTGGTGTCCCCCTCTCCCGAAAGGACGAGCAGCCGTCGCTCGTTGGTGGCGCGGGCCTCCTCGCGGAGCGCGCTCGCGACGCGACCGACGGTCATACCTCCCGGTCGGCCGTCGAGGGGCAAAGAACCGCCGATCGGACCGGCCGCCGGTCGGCCGCGAGGCGGTACCCGGCGGGGACCGACGGTCCCGAACGGCCGGTCGCACCGAGCGCGACCCCGGCCGAGGAGTGTGTCGAGGATCTGCCAGACGACGGGCGCGAGCGGGCGTGTCGTGTGCAGGCTGCTCGCACGCGGGTTCGTCTTCGAAAGGGCTTTTAGTACTCCTCTGCCAGATGGGTGTACAGCCCGTGCGGGGTTGATGATGCTCCTAGCCTCTCAGGATATTCCGCCGCGATTTTCTCGCGGCGCCCGGGCCCGGCCCGGACCGGCGGGGGAGCGCGAGCCCACGCGCGGGAGGTGATCCACAAATGCCAGTATACGTAGATTTCGACGTGCCCGCGGACCTCGAGGACGACGCCCTCGAGGCCCTCGAGGTCGCACGAGACACAGGCACCGTGAAGAAGGGAACCAACGAGACGACCAAGGCCGTCGAGCGCGGCAACGCCGAGCTCGTCTTCGTCGCCGAGGACGTCCAGCCCGAGGAGATCGTCATGCACCTGCCCGAGCTGGCCGACGAGAAGGACATCCCGTTCGTCTTCATCGGCACGCAGGACGACGTGGGCCACGCGGCCGGCCTCGAGGTCGGCAGCGCCGCGGCCGCCATCGTCGACGCGGGCGACGCCCAGGGCGACGTCGACGACATCGCCGGCAAGGTCGAGGAACTCCGGTAGGTGACCCGGTATGTCTGCTGAAGAATCCGACGGAGACGGCGGTTCCACGGCCGCCGAAGTCATCGAAGTCGTGGGCCGCACGGGGATGCACGGCGAGGCCATGCAGGTCAAGTGCCGGATCCGCGGCGGCGAGAACCAGGGCCGCATCATCACGCGAAACGTCCTCGGGCCGGTCCGGGAGGGCGACGTGCTCCAGCTCCGCGAGACCGCGCGCGAGGCCGACCAGATCGGGGGCCAATAATGCCACGAACGCGCGAATGCGACTACTGCGGCACCGACATCGAGCCCGGGACGGGCACCATGTTCGTCCGCACCAACGGCTCGACCATCCACTACTGCTCCTCGAAGTGCGAGAAGAACGCCAACCTCGGCCGCGAGTCCCGCGATCTCGAGTGGGCCGGCGAGGAGGAAGAAGCCGAGAGCGAGGACGAGGAGTCCGAGCCGGCCGCCGACGAGCGCCCGACCGACATCGAGGACCAGGGCCAGGACGTCGACGCGCCCGGTGACACCGACGAGGACCTCGAAGACGTCGAGGCCGACGAGGCCGTCGAGGCCGGCGCCGCCGACCCCGAGGAAGTCGAAGCCGAGGGGACCGACGAGGACGCCGAGTCCGACGAGGGCGACGCGGACGCGGACGAGGAGTCCGACGAGGGCGACACCGACGAGGAGGAGGCCGAGGCACGATGAGCCACCACGACGAGCGGACGTTCGTGATGGCCAAGCCCGACGCCGTCCAGCGCGGGCTCACCGGCGAGATCATCACCCGCCTCGAGGAGCGCGGGCTGAAGCTCGTCGGCGCGAAGTTCATGCGGATCGACCGCGAGCTCGCCGAGCAGCACTACGGCGAGCACGAGGACAAGCCGTTCTTCGAGGACCTCGTCGACTTTATCACCAGCGGTCCGGTGATGGCGATGGTCTGGGAGGGCGCCGACGCGACCCGGCAGGTCCGCCGGATGATGGGCGCGACCGACCCCGCCGAGGCCGCCCCCGGCACCATCCGGGGCGACTACGGCCTCGACCTGAGCCAGAACGTCATCCACGGCTCGGACCACGAGGACGAGGGCGCCAACGAACGCGAGATCGAGCTGTTCTTCGACGAGGACGAGCTCGTCGAGTACGACCGCGCCGACGAGCCCTGGGTCTACGAAGACGCCGACCACTGAGCCGGCACCCCTGAACCGGCGCCCCGCTTTTCGGCCGTCGCTGCGCACGTCGACCGGGCTCCGGTCGACTTCGCACGCTTTCGCCCGCGAGTCGCGATCGCCCGGCGTCGCTTTTCGGCGGAGCGACTCCCCGCCGTAGCTTTTTCCCGGGTCGACCGTATCGTTCCGACGTGGACGATATCGTCGAGGACGCGCTCGCGACGCCGCCGGACGCCGACGAGGAGTGTTCGGTCTGCGGCGAGTCGATCCCGATCGAGGAGGGCGTGGTCCCGCCCGAGGGCGAGGAGTACGCGGTCCTGCGAGCGGCGGATCCGGAGCGGCCCGGCGTGATGACCGAGCGGTGGGTCCACCGCGCGTGTCTCCGGACGTACCTAGACGAGTCGGCCGAGGGGTGACCGGCGACGGTCGGGCGCGTACGGCGGCCGGAGGAGTGGCCCGGCCGACAGAACGCGGGCGGGCAGCGTCGCCGCGGGTGATACATTTTTGCACCCCCCTGATCAATAGGGTGGCGTGCAGACGACATCGGCCGCCGACATCGAGGCCGTCCTCGACGAGTCCGGCCCGGACTACGAGGAGTTCAGCTACGAAGCGGCCACGGGCGGGACGCGGGCGGACGTGTACATGGTCACGCTCGTCTACGACGGCAACGAGTACGAGGTCGTCGTCAAGTTCCAGCCGCCCAACGACGACCGGTTCGCGGTCGAGCCGAAGCTCCACGAGTACGTCGCCGACCGGACTTCGATTCCGATCCCCCGCATCCTCGTGTTCAAGCAGGAACCGGAGCGGTCGGTCCCGCCGTACTTCGTCACCGAGCGGGTCCGCGGGGACAACCTCGCCGACCAGTACGGCGCGATGGACCAGAGCCACTGGGAGCGGGTCATCGAGCAGGTCGGGACGATCATGGGCGACCTGCACTCGGAGATCGCCTTCGAGGCGTTCGGCCGGCTGATGCTCCACGACGACCGGATCACGATCCGCAACTGGCGGGGCAACTGGCGGGAGTACTTCGCCGACCTCACCCGGTCGCACATCGACCGCCTCTCCGGGACCCCGTTCGAGGGGATGCAGTCGCGGGCGCGTGACGCCGTCGAGGACACCCTCTCGCTGGTGCCCGAGGACGGGATGCCCCGGCTCGTCCACGACGACATGCAGCCGACGAACCTGCTCTGTATCCTCGACGAGCCGGACCCGATCACCGCGGTACTGGACTGGCAGGACACGCTAGCGGCCCACCGCGACTACCAGCTCGCCCAGTCGGAGTTCCTCTACATCGACTCGACGTTCGACGACCCCCAGGTCTGCGAGCGCCTGCGCGAACGGCTCTACGAGGGCTACCGGACCCACGCGGAGTTCGACCCCGGCGAGACCTACGAGCGGTGCAAGCCGGTCTACCAGCTGTCGACGCTTCTGTGGCGGATGACCGGCTTCGACGACGCCTTCGCCGAGGACGACCTCGGCCGGGCCCGCGCCGAGTTCCAGTACCGCCAGCAGTTCGACCGCCTGCTGGACAAACTCCCGCGGTGAGGCGGAAACCGCGACTCCGGGAGCTCACCGACCGCCGCGTCGGAACTGTTCGCCGCCCAACCTGTTTCGTGTAACGAAGTTTTTAAGTTACCGCTCTACGGAAACACCGGCGAATGCCCTCCATATCGACACTGCTGACCGATCCCGACGGGTTCTTCCGCCGGCAGGGGTCGGACGCGTCGCTGAAGGGACCGCTCGTCGTGATACTCGCCGTCGTGGCGGTCGACGTGGTCGCCGCGGTGTTGCAGTCCCGGTTCATGTCCCAGCTGTTCGAGGGGGCCGGGGCCGCCGGCGGCCTCGTCACCGCGCTCCAGGCGTTCACGTACGTCTTCGTCGTCGCCGGGCCGTTCGTGGTCTGGCTGCTGTACGCCGGGCTGTTCCACGCAATCTCGGTCGTCTTCGGCGGTGACGGGGCGTTCTCGACGACCCTCTCGTTCGTCGGCTGGGGGTTCGTCCCCAGCGTCGTGGGCTCGGTCGCTTCAGCCGCGATCAACTACTACCGGTTCAACGTCCGCGGTATCGACGTGCCGGCCGAGATCACCCAGGAGTCGATGCAGCAGTTCAACCGGGCGCTCCAGACCGGGCCGCTGGTGGCGCTGTCGGCCGCGTTCGCCATCGTCTTCACGCTCTGGAGCGCGTTCCTCTGGACGTTCGCGCTGAAACACGCCCGCGACCTGACGGTCCGGCAGGCGGCGCTGACCGTCGCCGGTCCGGTCCTGGTCGCCGTGCTGATCTCCCTGCGGACGCTCCTGGTCGCGATCGGGGTCCTCTGATGGTCCGACGCCCCCGTTCCCCTCGCCTCCGCTCCCCGAGTCCCCGCACCGAGTCGACAGCCACGAACCACAGCTCCCCCGACCAATGAATCGCAGCAAGACGGTAGCACTCGCGGTCCTGATCGCAGTCGCATCGCTCCCGGCCGTCGCGGCCGCAACCAGCGTCAACGTGACCGTCTCGTCGGTCGACGTGACGCCGTCCGAGCCGGTCCCCGGCGACGAGATCACGATCGAGCCGACCATCGAGAACTTCGAGAGTAGCTCGGCGGGGTACTTCGTCGACCGCGTCCGGGTCATCAAGGCCGACGACGGGCCCCACCCGAAGCAGTACGCGGACGTGAAGAACATCGGGACGGTCCCCGCCGGCTCCGACCGGACCGTCCCGCTGTCGGTGTCGTTCGACGAACCGGGCACGTACGACCTGCAGGTGAACGTCACCGGCCGTGATACCGAGAACGACCGGCTGACGCGGCTGAGCTACCCTGTCTCGATCACGGTGGAACAGCGCTATCCGCAGCTCGACGTCGACGCCAACGACTCCGTCGCGGGCGTCCGGACGGACGGGTCGGTCACGGTCGCCAACAGCCTGTCGGCCCCCATCGAGAGCGTCGAGCTCACCGTCGGCGGCGAGGCGGTGACCGTCACCAACCGCCGGGAGGTGCTCGCGACCGTCGGGAGCAACGACTCCCGGACCGTCGAGTTCGACTACCGCGCGGACGACCCCGGTCGCCACCGGCTGACGGCGACGCTGACCTACACGACCGCGGGCGGCGTGACCGACACGGTCACCGACACCGTGACGGTCCGCACCGAGCGCGAGCGGCCGCAGATCGACATCGATACCAACACCTCGATCGCCGGTCTGGAGTCCGAGGGCACCGTCACCGTCGCCAACGGCCTCGGCGCGGCGGTGACCAACGCCGAGCTGACGGTCGCCGGCGACGGCGTCGCCGTCCGCAACGACCGCTCGGTGTTCACCCGGATCGCCGACGGCGAGTCGGCGACCGCGGCCTTCGACTTCCGGCCGTCGTCGGCCGGCGACCACGAGGTGACCGCGACGCTCTCCTATTCGACGCCGGGCGGGGCGACCCGCACCGTCAACGAGACGGTGTCCCTGCAGGCCGACCCGCTGCGCGACAGCGTCGCGCTGGACCTGAGCACCCGCGAGGGGGGTAACTCCCAGGCCGTGACGGTGTCGGTGCTCAACCGGGGCAACGCGCGGATCTCGAACGTCAGCGTGCGCGCCACGTCGCCGAACGCCTCGGTCGGGCAGGCGCTGGTCGACCGCGTCGCCGCCGGCGAGTCCCGGACGGTCCGGCTGAACGCGAGCCTGTCGGGTGACTACGCGGCGGTCGACGTGGTCGCCACCTACGACGTGGCCCAACAGCGCGGCGAGACCTCGGCGTCGACGGCGCTGACACAGACGCCCGGCACCATCGGCCTGACCGGGCTGGAGGTCGTGCCGGACGGGGACCGGCTCCGCATCTCCGGGAGCGCGAGCAACCTCGGGACGACCGACGCCGAGAGCGTCCTCGTCAGCGTCGTCGACAGCGAGCGGGTGACGCCCACCGCGCCCAACCGCGAGTACTTCGTCGGCACCGTCCCCGCGAGCGACTTCGTCTCGTTCGACGTGTACGCGACCACGCGGGGCAACGTCTCGACGGTCCCGCTGCACGTCGAGTACCTCGTCGACGGGCAGCGTCACACCCGGACCGTCGAGGTCGACGCCGCGAGCGCCAGCCGCGCGCTCGCGGCCGGCCCGGATGTCGACCGGAACTCCGGCGGTGGCGGCGGCTTCCTCCTCCCGCTGGCGGTCGGCGCCGTCGTCGTGGTCGTCGTCCTCGCGGTGATGGTCCGCGCCTGGAGGGCGAGCCGTGGCGGTGATTGAGACCCGGAGCGTCGTCAAGCGCTACCGGACCGGCGGGGAGACGCTGGAGGCGCTGAAGGGGATCGACTTCGCCGTCGAGCCCGGCGAGTTCGTCTCCATCATGGGCCCCAGCGGCAGCGGCAAGACCACGCTGCTCAACCTGCTCGGCCTGCTGGACGACCCCAGCGAGGGCGAGGTCCTGCTCGACGGCGAGGACGTGACCGGGCTCTCGGACCGCGAGCAGACCGCCGCCCGCAAGCGCACCATCGGGTTCGTCTTCCAGAACTTCTATCTCATCCCGACGCTGACGGCGAGGGAGAACGTCGAGGTGCCCGCCCTGTTCGACCACGACCCGTCCGTCGAGGAGCGCTCCGTGGACCTCCTGGAGCGGATGGGGCTGGGCGACCGGCTCGACCACAAGCCCGACGAGCTCTCCGGCGGCCAGAAACAGCGGGTCGCCATCGCCCGGTCGCTCATCAACGAGCCCAGGCTGTTGCTGGCCGACGAGCCGACCGGGAACCTCGACCGCGACACGGGCCGGCAGATCCTCGAGGAGTTCGTCGACATCACCGAGCGCGACGTGGCCGTCATCGCCGTCACCCACGACGAACTCGTCAACGACTACGTCGACCGCACGGTGGAACTCGTCGACGGTCTCATGGGCGAGGACGCGCCGACCGACGGCGGCCGCGGCGGTCCCGGTCCCGCACCGAGTGGAGACGCCGGTCCCGACCCGGACGCCGGTGTGTCCAGGGCGGTCGGCTCGCCGGACGACGGGACGGACGGAGGTGACCGGCCGTGATGGACTGGCTGCGCCGGCGGTTCCCGGCGCTGTTGATGGCCCGGCGCAACATCGGTCGGACGAAGGTCAGGTCGGTGCTCGCGGCGCTGGGGATCGTCATCGGCGTCATCGCCATCGCGTCGCTGGGGATGTTCGGGCTGACGCTGCGGTACCAGCTCACCCAGAACCTCGGCGACATCGGCAACCAGGTGATGGTCGTGCCCGGGGACTCAGCGGGAGCGCCCGACGCGCTCACCGAACGGGACCTGCGCCAGGTCGAGTCGGCCGCCAGCTCGGGCGCGACCGTCGCGCCCGCGCTGCAGCGAGTCACCAGGGTTTCCTACAACAGGGAGACATCCGAAGTCAGGTCGGTCATGGGGATCGACCAGCCGGGCAAGCTGTTCGAGGCCCGGGAGGGGTCGATCCCCGAACCCTACCGGAGCGGCGCCCTGGTCGGGCCGGACCTCGCGGACCAGTACGACCTCGGGCCCGGAGACACGATCGCGGTCAACGGGACGACCGAACGGGTCGTCGCCGTGCTCTCGCCGAGCCAGGGCTTCGGCTTCACCGACCCGAGCAACCAGATCGTGCTCCCGACCCGGAGCTTCGACACGCGCGGCTACGACACCATCACCGTCACCGAGACCGACAGCACGGCCGCCAACGCCACCGCGATGGCGATCCGCGCCCAGCTGAACGACCGCCGCGAGCGCGTCACCGTCCAGGACTACTCCGGGGTCGCCGACCAGATCGGCCAGTCGTTCCAGGCGCTGAACCTCTTCCTCATCGGCATCGGCTCCATCTCGCTGCTGGTCGCCGGCGTGAGCATCCTCAACGTCATGCTGATGAGCACCGTCGAGCGCCGCCAGGAGATCGGCGTGTTGCGCGCCGTCGGCTTCCAGAAGCTCGACGTGCTGAAGATCATGCTCTCGGAGGCGGTCCTGCTGGGTATCGTCGGCGGCCTCGTCGGCGCCGGCTTCTCCATCGTCGCCGGCCTGGTCCTCAACCACTTCGTCGTCGGCGACGCCACCCTCGCCTTCCGCCCGGGCAACTTCCTCTACATCGGGCTCGCCTTCGCCTTCGGCGTCGGCACCAGCCTGGTCAGCGGGCTCTACCCGGCGTGGAAGGCCGCCAACGAGCGCCCCGTCGAAGCGCTGCGGAGCTGAGAAATCGTCGCCCAGGACGGTCTTCCGTCCGCTCGCGTCGTTCCGGCCGGTCAGTCCGCGCCGACCGTCAGCCGCGGGCTCGCGCGGTCGACCGACACCGGCGCGAACCGCTCGAACCAGTCCGTCTCGCCGGACTCGAAGGCGTCCAGGCAGTCACCCACGGTGAAGTGGATCTCGCCGCTCTCGTCGGCGCAGGGGAACACGGCCTGCAGGTCGCTCCCCTCGTAGACCGCCAGCGACGCCATCGGGAAGACGACCACGTCGTGGACGGCGTCGGTCCCGATGTACGAGCGCTGTCGGCGCTCGAAGGCCGGTTCGAGCCGGTAGCCGTTCTCGGAGGCCCACTCGCCGAACTCCTCGTAGGTGGCCAGCGCCTCGTCGCGGCTGTCCTGCTCGGGCGTCCGGATGCGCTGCCAGGAGGCGTCGACCTCGGTGTCGGCGACGACCCCCGCCGACTCTAGGTCCTCGACCCGTTCGAGGACCCGCTGCTGGCGGTCGTAGCTGCCGTACGTGTCGCCCCGGAGGTAGAGTTCGATCCGCCGGTCGGTGGTCGCGCTCATGTCTTTCACGTAACCTATCTCTCGGGTGGGCCCCTCAAAACGCTTTCCGCCCTATTCCTTCGAGGGACTCTAGAGACCTAGTATGGGGTGCGTTGACGCTGTTCTTGCGCGTTCCGCCACACGTGCATACGATTCGCCCGCAACGGATCGAGTTTCGACAGCGGGCCGGGGGAAAATCGGGATCGCGGTCGGTCGTCGGTCGCGGTCAGTCGTCGGCCGACGCCCGTTCGCCCGCGGCGGGCACGTCGATCTCGCCGGCGTCGAGTTCCGCCTCGACCTCGCGGGCGGCCTGGACCATGTTCTCCATCTTCTCGTAGGCCTTCTCGCGGGGGAGCAGCTTCAGCCCGCAGTCCGGCGAGATGGTGAGCTGTTCCGGCGGGACGACCTTGAGTCCCTGCTCGATGTTCGCCTTGATCTCCGCGACGGACTCGACCTCGGCGGTGTGGTTGTCGACGACGCCCAGCGCCAGGTCGAGCGTGAACTCGGGGTCGGTGAACACGTCGATCTGCTCGTAGTCGCCGTTGGTGAGTTCCAGGTCGAGTTCGTCGATCGGGTAGTCGAGCACCTCGGGGTAGATCCGCGAGTAGTCGCCGTAGCAGACGTGGAGGCCGATGCGGACCTCCTCGGGGATGTCGGCGACGATCCGCTCCAGGGCCTCGCCGACGATGGCGTGGTCGTCGGGCGTGGTCGCCAGCGCGGGCTCGTCGATCTGGATGTAGCGGGCGCCCGCGTCGACCAGTTGTTCGATCTCCTCGTTGACCAGTTCCGCCAGGTCGTAGGCCAGCGCCTCGTCGTCGTCGTAGGCCTCGTTGAACGTCCAGTTGGCGAGGGTGTAGGGACCGGTGATGGGCACCTTGACCGGGCGGTCGGCGACGCTGTCGGTGAACTCGAACTCGTCGACGAGCCACTGCTCGCCGTACTCGACCTCGTCGACGACCGACGGCTTGTTGAAGTAGTTGTGGCCCCACACCTTGACGCGGCCGTTGAACTCGTAGCCCTCGATGCGCTCGGCGAAGTACTCGACCATCTCCGTCCGGCGCATCTCGCCGTCGACGACGGTGTCGAGGCCGGCCCGCTCGTGCTCCTCCGTGATGAGCCGGGCGGCGTCGTCCTTGGCCTCCTCCCACTCGTCGTCGCCGAACTCGGTGTCCTCGTCCTCGTAGAGCTCGCGGGCGTGGTCGAGCCACTTGGGCTTCTTGTAGCTGCCGACGACGCTGGTCAGCAGGAAGTGGTCGTTGTCGTGGTCGGCCGGGCGGAACTGCTCGCGGTTGTCGGCGGGCCGGCTCATGCTTTCACCTCCGCGCGCTCGACGGCGCCAAGGGCCGCCAGCTTCTCCTCGAACTTGCCCGAGGGCAGGTAGAAGGTCGGGGTGTTGACCGTCGCGTAGGCCGTCTCGAAGTCGACGCCGTGAGCGTTGTCGAGCGTCCACTCGACGCGCTCGGAGATTTCGTCGGGCTCCTCGACGAGCGTGTTCTGCCCGTCGACGATACCCAGCGCGATGTCGTCCTTCGCGCCGTACTCGGAGATGACGTAGGCGTTGTCCTCGTGGTTGGCCACGAAGTCGAAGCCGATAGCGTCGACCTCGGCGTCCATCAGGTGGGCGTAGACCTTCTCGTCGATGCCGCCCTCGCCGCCGTGAGACTCCCAGTAGGTGTGGGCGACCACGTCGGCGTCGGCGGCCTCAGCGACCGTGTCGATGGCCTCGCTGGCGCGCTCGTCGGCGCCGTCGCCGGGCGGCGACTCCAAAAGCGAGGGCTCCAGCAGGAACAGCGTCTCGACCTCGGGGAGCCGCTCGGCCTCGGCGGCGAGGAACTCGGCCAGCGCCGAGAGGAACGCGGCCTCGTCGCCGTAGTGGTCGTCGGTCGCGAGCTGGCTGAGCGTGTACGGTCCCGGGAGCACTGCGCTGAGGTCCGCGTCGGTGAGCTCGGCGGTCGCTTCGAGGTCGGCGGCCACGTCGCCCGTGGCGGAGAGGTCGCCGGTCACGACCGGTTCGCGGTAGAAGTTGTTGTTGTCGAAGTAGCGGACGATCCCGCGGGTCTCGACCGCGTCGGCGACGGCCAGCGGGTGGGTGAGCATGTCGTCCCACCGCAGCTGGCCCTCGACAACCAGGTCGAGGCCGGCGTCGGTCTGGAGGCCGACGACCTCCTCGCGCGCTCGGCCGTAGGCGTCGCCGACCGCGGCGCTCTCGTCGCCGGAGACCAGGCCGCCCTTCTGTCGCCCCTTCAGACTCGCGAGTTCGTCCTTCGCCCAGTCCGGTAGCGGGTACAGGCCGGGCGTCGTGGAGAGTACCTGCGTCATTGGAGCGAGGTAGGACATGACGCCCTATAATATTTCTCATCTCGTTTGATGCACTGTGGTAATTCAGTCGGCGAATCGTCGCGGCTATCGAGTCAGAAAGTTCATACGTCTTTCAGCGGAACGCGAGAGCGTGTCACGGCTGTCTCGACTGGGTCCCGCCGGAACTCGGGCCGTCGGCGCGGGGGTCGCCGCCGGGTCGCTGGCCGTGCTGCTCCTGTACCCCTACTACATGCGATATCACTACGCCGTGCCGGCGGCCGGCCGCTACTACGCGTTCGCCGCCCTCGCGATGTTACTGGCGTTCGTCTGGGCGCCGGCGGCCGCGTGGGGAGTCGCGACCGCAGTTCGGGGACGGTTCCGGTCGCTGACTCCACCGCTGGCGTGCATCGCCGTCCCGCTCGCACCGCTGCCGCTGGCGCTCGACACCTTCCGCAGGCCCCGGACCGACGTCGTCCCGACGCCCGAGTACATCACCGAGTGGACGCCGCCGTCCGGTCCCGTCGAACTCGCGGTTCGGACGTTCGAAACCGCCGACTTCTGGTGGATCGGCTGCGTCCTCTTCTTCGTCGCCGGCGTGGCGTGGGCTCGCGGCCAGCGTCGCTGGCTGCTCGGAAGTTTCGTCGCGCTCGTCTGTTACGGCGGTGCGCACGGGGCTGTCACCGCGACCCTCATCGAAGGGCTCGTCGTAGGCCCGCTGTTCGCCGTGCCCGTCGGCGCGGTCCTGTTCGCCGCCGGCGCGAAACTGGCCGCGCCACCCGTCGACGGGACGGCCTCTGCGAACGACGAGACCACGGCCCCCGCCTCGACCTGATACGGATTATCGCAAGTCATTCAGGGATCGACCGCACGCAGTCGCGCGGTCGACCCGGTAAACGCTTGCAATAATCCGTATGAGTTATCGGTCGAGCGCGAACCGCACCACCAGTAACGTCTCGAAGGGGTGCGATTCGCTGGCGACCTCCTCGCTCGCCAGCCCGTTCGCCGCCGCGCGCTCCCGGACGGCGTCGGGGTCGGTGAGCGAACTCACGAGCAGGTACGCCGCACCGTCGGGGGCGAGCACCCGCGCCACGTCGTCGAGGAACGGGTCGATGGCCGCGCGGCCGTCCTCGCCGCCCGACAGCGCCCGCTCCATCCAGTCGTCCCACTCCCGGTCGGGCTCGGTCGGCAGGTACGGCGGGTTGAACGCCACCACGTCGAAGGCGCCGTCGCGGAACGGCCCCGTCAGGTCCGCCCGGACGACCGGGATCCCGACCCCGGCGGCCTGCCGGCAGGCGTGCGGGTTGAGGTCGGCGCCGACCGCGTCGGCGCCCGCCTCGGCCATCCGCGCGGCGACGTAGCCGGACCCGGTGCCCACGTCGAGCGCCCGGTCGCCGCGCTCGACGCGTTCGACCACGGCGTCGGCCAGCAGCTTCGAGTCCTCCGCGGGCTGGTAGACCTGCTCCACGTCGCGCTGGGCGGCCAGCCCTGGTTTCCCGTCGGCGGTCTCGGCGTCGTCACCGTCCGCAGTGCCGCCTTCCCCGGACCGCTCCTCGGTCATCGCTCGCCCGGCCCGCCCACCTCGTAGGCCAGCGTCGCCAGGTCCGCGAACTCCGCGGGCGTCACGGTCCCGGCGCGGGCGCTCATCAGGTCCTCGTCCGCGGCCTCGACCACCGCGTCGGGGTCGCCCAGCCCGGAGATGTGGGCGGTGTTGCGGACGGCGTTGCGCATCGTCTTCCGGCGCTGGGTGAACACGGCCTTCAGGAAGTCCATGAAGAACTCCTCGTCGTCGACCTCGTAGTCCGGATCGCGGGGCGTCGTCCGCACGACCGCGCTCTGGACGGCCGGCGGCGGCGAGAACGCTTCTTTCGGGACCGGCTCGACCACCTCGGCGTCGGCGTAGTGACCCGCCGTCACCGACAGCCGGCCGTAGTCGTCGGTCCCCGGCTCGGCGGCCATCCGCTCGGCGAACTCCCGCTGGAACATGAGCACCAGCGGGCGCTTCTCGGGCAGCAGCCGGAAGGCCAGCTCGCTCGACGGGCCGTACGGCAGGTTCGAGACCGACGCGGTGAACTCGGGCAGCTCGACCTCCAGCGCGTCGCCCTCGACGACGGTGAGCCGGCCCGCGTCGATCTCGGCGGCGAACTCCTCGCGGAGGAACGCCGCCAGGTCGGGGTCGCGCTCGATGGCGGTCACCCGGTCGGCCGCGGCGAGCAGCCGGTCGGTCAGCGCGCCGGTCCCCGCGCCGATTTCCAGCACGTGCGAGAGGTCGACGTTCGCCTCTCTGGCGTGTTCGGGCAGCCGGTCGAGCACGCGGTCGTCGACCAGGAAGTGCTGGTCGCGGTCGGGGTCGCCCCGGACCCCCGCCCGCCGGAGCAGGGCGTCGGGGTCGCGGGTGCCGGGATCGGGGTCGGCGGCGGACGGACCGCTCCCGTCGTCGGAGGTCGCGCCGCTGCTGTCGGCGGGCGCGCCGCTGTCGGCCTCGTCCGCTCGCGTGCGCTCGTCGTTCATTCCTCGTCGTCCCGCCGGGCGAAGGTGCGGTACTTCAGGTCGTCCTCGCGGATCTCCTCCAGGATGCGTTCGACGACGACCTCGCGAGGGTTGTGCAGCCCCTCGACGCGCTCCTCCAGGTCGTCGAAGCTCTCGAACGGGCCCCGCTTGCGCTCGTCGAGGATTGCGTTGCGCAGTTTCTTCCCGATCCCGGGCAGGAGGTTCAGCTGGTGCAGGCGCAGGGTGATGGGCTGGGCGTCGTTGTAGAAGTCGACGAACCGCCGTTCCTCCTCGTCGACGAGGTCCTCGACGGCGTAGTCCAGTTCCGACTGGGCGCCGCCGGGCAGGTCCTCGTACTCGACCTCGCCCGTGCGCTCGATGGCGTCGGCCGCGCGGTCGATCACCAGGTCGTCGCCGATCGACACGTCGGCGTCGGGCCCGAGGACCACCTCGAACAGGCGGAAGTCCTCGCGCCCGAGCGCGTAGGCGAGCGGCTGCTTCTGGTACTGCGGGCGGTCGTCCTCGGTCCGGCCGTGGGCCAGGAAGTCGAGGACGACGGCCGTGGGTCCCCCCGGATCGTCGTCGCCGCGCTCGGAGTCACTCATGACAGGCGAGTAGGGCGAGACGGAACTTAAACCCCCGCCGTCGGGCGCTCGCGGGAGAACGGCGTCCGGTCAGGCGTACTGCGCGACGACCTCGAGGATGGCGTCGAGCTCGTCGCCCGAGAGGGTGAACCGCTCCTGGGCGTAGATCGCCCGCAGCTCGTCGCGGTCCCGGGGGCGCAGGTTCGCGATCTTGTAGGCGGTCGGCTCGTCGACCTTGTCCAGCTCCTGCAGCTCGGCGACGAACTCGCGGGACTCCTCGGGGTCGAGCACGGCGAAGCGGTTGACGTGCTCGATGGCCCGCGCGAGCTCGTAGCGCATCTCGCGGTCCTCGTCGGCCGCGCGCTCGCGCTCGAGCTCCTCGAGGATCGCCTTCGTCTCGGCGACCGTGAGGTACTCTTCGTCGACCTTCTCTTTGAAGATCGTCATGCCTGGCTGCGGAGGTGGGCGGGCTTGACGATGAGCGTCTTGTCGACGTCGCCGTCGGTGATGGCGACCTTGTAGGCGGCGCCCTGCTCGCCGACGACCTCGCCCGTGCGCCCGTCGAAGCGCGGGTGGAACCGCCCGTCCGGGACGCTCGGGTCGATCTTCAGGTGGACCTTCTCGCCGTGCTCGAACTCGGTGACCGACCGCTGGGGCGGCGACGTGCCGCTGTCTCGGGGCTCGTTGCGGAGCTTCTTGCGCGTCTTCTTCCGGGGTCCGTTGGAGTTGGGCATTCGTGCGGTTCCGTTATCCGGTCACGCTTATAAAACGTGCGTTACGCGGTCGTGGCCGCCGTGTGAGCGGGTACCGCGACCCCGGCAGCCGCGGCGGACGGTCGCGGCGTCGGCGCCGTCCCCCAGGCCGGCGGCGCGGCTCGACGGCCGGCGGTCGGGAAAAGCGAGCGAACCGTTACAGGCGACCGACGTCGCCGACTTCGACGCTCTCGACGCCCTCGACGCCGGCGAAGGCCTCCTCGACGGCCTCGGTGCCGCCGGCCTCGTCCGGGACGACGACGGTCGGGAGCAGGGCGACGAGGCCGAAGGCCACGTCGTCGCGCTCGAAGCCGTTGATCTTCGCGCCCTCGGGCAGCGACGCTTCGAGGCGCTCCTGGAGCGCGTCCAGGTCGACCTCGGGGTTCTGCGGCATGACCTTGATCTGCGCGGCGACTTTCCCCATCGTTACGGCCCCATGAACCCGCAGTCCGGGCACTCGTAGAGGTTGCTCTGCTTGCGACACTTCGCGCAGCGGTAGATCTGCTGGCCGCAGTCGGGACACTTGAACGCGGCGGCGTTCGTGCCGGCGATGTTGATGCCGCACGAAACGCACTTTTGCTGGCGTTTCTGTTGGCTCTCGCTCATACCACTCCGTATCCTCTCACGGTTTTTAACCGTTGTCAAAGGCGTCGACCACCGACGCGCGACGCCGAACCGCGGTCGAGCCGCCGCGCCACCGCCGGCGGTCGGCCCTCGCGACCGCGCGCCCGCGACGCGCTACCCGAATTCTCGACCTATCCGAAGTTCTCGACCTTCGCGGCCTCGGCGTCCCCGCCGGCCGCCGAGATGGCGGCCGTGGCGTCGTCGAGGAAGTCGGCGAAGCCGTAGACGAACACCTGGGTATCGTCGGTCAGGGCGTCGTCGACCGACGACGCCAGCGGCGACGACGGCGCGAGGACGGCCACCGAGGCGCCCCGCTCGTTCAGTTCGGTCAGGCGGTCGTCGTGGATCGGCGCGGCGTCGCGGTAGACGATGGCGGCCTCGCCGCCCTCGTCGAGCGCCCGCTCGGCGATCCCGATCGCCGGGCCGACGCCGGGACCGCCCGCGAGGATCAGCACCCGCTGTTCGCCCTCGTAGTAGGCGTCGCCGTACGGCCCGGATATCTCGACGGTGTCGCCGGCGGTCAGGGCCGCCAGCTCCGGCCCGACCTCGCCCTCGGGGTCGATGCCGACGGTGATCTCGAAGGTCTCCGCCACGTCCGGCGAGGAGACGGTGTAGAACCGCGACTCCTCGACCCCGTCGAGGGAGACCTTCACGAACTGGCCGGGCTGTGCGTCGAACCCGTCAGGCGTCTCGAAGTCGATGGCGACGGCGTCCTCGCCGACCGACTCGACCGCGACCACGGCGACTTCCGTGTCCTCCATACCCCGCTCTCGCGTCGCGCGGCGCATGGTCCTTTCGTTCCGAACCGTCGATCCCCCGTTCCGACTCGTCGATCCGGTCCCGTTCGACCGCCGCGATCGGGGACCGACGTTCACCATCGGAGGACAGTGTTACCGGCTGTTCGAAACCGTCGATTTTCGCCCGTGCGTCCACTTCTGCGACGGAAGCGTGGGTCGAAACCCGGGGCCATTACAGAAGTCTTTTTGCCGGGCGGAAGATACTCCAATGCAGTATGCCCGAGGACCTGAACTGGGCCATCGGCGGTGAAGCCGGTGACGGGATCGACTCTACCGGGAAGATCTTCGCTCAGGCACTCTCGCGTGCCGGCCGTCACGTCTTCACCTCGAAGGACTTCGCGTCACGGATCCGGGGCGGGTACACCGCCTACAAGGTCCGGACATCCGTCGACCGCGTCGAGAGCGTCGTCGACAGGCTCGACATCCTGATCGCGCTCACCGAGCGCACGATCGACGAGAACATGGACGAACTGCACGAGGGCAGCGTCATCATCTACGACGGCGAGCGCTCCACGATGGAGGACGTGGAGGTGCCCGAGGGGATGATCGGCCTGTCGGTCCCGCTCCAGCGGCTCGCCGAGGACGCCGGCGGCGCCATCATGGCGAACGTCGTCGCCCTGGGCGCGGCCTGCGAGGTGGCGAACTTCCCCATCGAGAACTTAGACGAGTCGCTGGAGAAGCGCTTCGGCGACAAGGGCGAGGCCATCGTCGAGAACAACAAGGAGGCCGCCCGCCTGGGCCAGCAGCACGTCCAGGAGGAGTACGACCACGACTTCGACTACGACATCGAGACCACCGACAACGACTACGTCCTGCTCAACGGCGACGAGGCCATCGGCATGGGCGCCATCGCCGCCGGCTGTCGCTTCTACTCGGGCTATCCCATCACGCCCGCGACGGACGTGATGGAGTACATGACCGGCCGCGTCGAGCAGTACGGCGGCAAGGTCGTCCAGGCCGAGGACGAACTCTCCGCCATCAACATGGCGCTTGGCGCCGCCCGCGCCGGCGCACGCGCGATGACTGCCACCTCGGGCCCCGGCATCGACCTAATGACCGAGACGTTCGGCCTGGTCGCCACCACCGAGACGCCGCTGGTCATCTGCGACGTCCAGCGCTCCGGTCCCTCGACCGGGATGCCGACCAAGCAGGAACAGGGCGACCTCAACATGGCGCTGTACGGCGGCCACGGCGAGGTCCCGCGGTTCGTCGTCGCACCCACGTCGGTCTCGGAGTGTTTCTGGAAGACCGTCGAGGCGTTCAACTACGCCGAGAAGTACCAGACGCCGGTCTTCCTGGTCTCTGACCTGGCGCTGGCGGTCACCGAACAGACGTTCCCGCCGGAGGAGTTCGACATGGACGAGGTCGAGATCGAGCGCGGGAAGGTCGTCGAGGAAGACGAGATCGACTCCTGGCAGAACGAGAAGGGCCAGTTCCAGCCCCACTTCCCGACCGCCGACGGCGTCAGCCCCCGCACGTTCCCGGGCACGACCGACGGCGCGCACATGACCACCGGCCTCGAACACGACGAACTCGGTCGTCGGACCGAGGAGGAGGAGGTCCGCATCGAGCAGGTCGAGAAGCGCACCCAGAAGGTCCAGACCGCCAAGGAAGAGGAGGACTGGGACTACCGCGAGTTCGGCGACCCCGACGCGGACACGCTCGTCATCTCGTGGGGCTCCAACGAGGGCGCCATGCGCGAGGCGCTGGGCTTCCTCGAGGAGCGCGGGACGGACGTGCGGTTCATCTCGGTGCCCTACATCTTCCCGCGCCCCGACCTCTCCGAGGAGATCGAGGCGGCCGACGACGTGATCGTCGTCGAGTGTAACGCCACCGGCCAGTTCGCGGACGTCATCGAGCACGACGTGCTCGAACGCGTCCAGCGGGTCAACAAGTACAACGGCGTCCGCTTCAAGGCGGACGAACTCGCGACCGAGATCGAGAACACGCTCGCTGGGGCCGACGCCAGCTCCCAGGAGGTGGAGGCAGAATGAGCTCCGACGTTCGATTCACAGACTTCAAATCCGACAAGCAACCGACGTGGTGTCCCGGCTGCGGCGACTTCGGGACGATGAACGGCATGATGAAAGCGCTCGCCGAGACGGGCAACGACCCCGACAACACGTTCGTGGTCGCCGGCATCGGGTGCTCGGGGAAGATCGGCACCTACATGCACAGCTACGCGCTGCACGGCGTCCACGGCCGCGCCCTGCCCGTCGGCATCGGCGTCAAGCTCGCCAACCCCGACCTCGAAGTGATGGTCGCGGGCGGCGACGGCGACGGCTACTCCATCGGCGCGGGTCACTTCGTCCACGCCGTCCGCCGCAACGTCGACATGACCTACGTCGTCATGGACAACCGCATCTACGGCCTCACCAAGGGCCAGGCCTCCCCCACTTCGCGCCAGGACTTCGAGACGAGCACCACCCCCGAGGGCCCGCAGATGCCCCCGGTCAACCCGCTCGCGCTCGCGCTGGCCTCGGGCGCGACGTTCATCGCCCAGTCGTTCTCCTCGGACTCCCAGCGCCACGCCCAGATCATCCAGGAGGCCATCGAGCACGACGGCTTCGGGTTCGTCAACACCTACTCGCCGTGCGTGACGTTCAACGACGTCGACACCTACGACTACTTCCGCGACTCCATCGTCGACCTCGACGAGGAGGACCACGACCCGACCGACCGCGAGGCCGCCAAGGAGAAGATCCTCGAGGGCGACAAGGAGTACATGGGCGTCATCTACCAGGACGACGACTCGGTCCCGTGGGAGAAACGAGAGGGCATCGAGGGGGACATGTCCGACATCCCCGACGGCGCGCCCGAGGGCGCGATGGACCTCGTGCGAGAGTTCTACTAGGACCCACTTTTTGCGGCGGAGAGCGCCTCGCGCGCCGGCGGCGCGCTGCGGGGATCCTCCGCCGCAAAAACCTGGGGAAAAAGGCCGGACGACTCGCTCACTCCGTTCGCTCACGTCCGGTGTACCGGCGCTCCGCGCCGGATGCTGACTGCACTGCAACCGCACCGCCACAGCGTCTGCACCGCCACAGCAACCGCACCGCCACCCCGTCTTTTCAGCCGGAAATCACTTGAGCGAGCCCGTCCTCGGTCTCCGACGTGCAGCGTCCGGGAACCGCGCTCGTCGGCCTCCTCGCGCTGGTCGCGCTGGCGGGAGCCGCCGGCACGTTCGGCGCGGTCGACGGCCCCGTCGTCACCGGCGACGGGACGCCGACGCGTCCGGCGACGCCGACCGAGGTTCCCCCTCCGACCGGCGCGCCTGGCGGCGCGTCCGAGTCCGAGGTCCACCGGGCCGCGACGGCGACGACGGCCGCAGCCGGCGACTCCGGCGGCGTCTCCCCGTTCGTCGTCCCCGCCGTCGGCGGGTCGCTGCTGGCGGCCGGGCTGCTCGTTGTCTTCCTGACCGGCCACGACGAGCGGGCGCCCGAGGTTCCCGACGACGGCCCGGGCGGAGGCGACCCGACACCGGCCGTCGACCCGGCGTACGACTCGCCGGACGAGAACGCGGTGACGAGAGCCTGGCGACGGCTCCGCGACCGCGCCGGCGCCGACGAGTCGACGACGCCGGGCGACGTGGCGACGCGAGCCCTCGACGCCGGCCTCCCCGGGTCGGCGGTAGCGACCGTCACCGAGCGGTTCCGCGCGGTCCGCTACGGCGAGGGATCCCCGTCCGCCGACGGGTCCGATCCCGCCGCTACGGCCGTCGAGCGGCTCGAACCGGCCGACAGTTCCGGCGCGGAGGACGATCCCGACACGAACGAGGGCCGCGACACCGACGGCGAGCCGGGCCCCGGCCGTGGCCGGTAAAAACTTGTAGCTGGGCCGAACACTCCCGACCGTGAGACGATCCGCGACCGCCCTGATCGCCCTCCTCGCGCTGGTCGCCCTCGTGACGGCCGCCGGGTCGCTCGGCGGGACCGACCAGCCGACGCTGTACTCCGGGACGACGCCGACCCAGCCGATGCCGACGGGCACCCCGCCCGGCGTCGGCGGCGGCGCGAACGGAACGGACGCGCCCGACTCCCGACGGGTCGTCGAGGAAGAGACGCCGGTTCCGCCCGACGAAAGCGGCGAGGACGGCGGCGTCTCGACGCTCCTAGTCGCCGGGCTCGTCGGCGGGCTGCTCGTCGCCCTCGTCCTCGCCGTCGTGCTGACCGGCGACGACACCCGCGCGCCGCCGCGCGACGAGAGCGGCGACGGCGACGGGGCGACGGGACCGCCGACGCCGACGGTCGACCCCGCCTACGACGCGCCGGGCGACAACGCGGTCGTCCGCGCCTGGCGACGGCTCCGCGACCGGACGGGCGCCGACGAGTCGACCACGCCCGGGGAGACGGCCGCGGCCGCCGTCGACCGCGGCTACCCGGCGGAGGCGGTCGACCGCGTGACCCGCGGCTTCGAGGCGGTCCGCTACGGCCGCCGGCCGCCGACCGACGAACAGGAGCGCCGCGCCAGTCGGCTGGCCGACCGGCTGGACGCCGGCGACGACCGCGACGGGTCCGGGGGTGACGGCGCGTGAGCCGCCGACGAGTCCTGCTGGCGGTCGGGGTCGCGGCCGTCGCCGCGGGGGTCGTCCTGACGCTCCGCCCCGGACTCGTCACGTTCGACTGGGCGACGCTGGTGACGCTCGGGGTCTGGTTCGGGGCGCTCGCCGGCGTCGGCCTCGCGGCCGTCGAGCGGTTCGAGCGCGCCGACGCGCCGGCGGGCGGCCTCCCCCGGGTCGGCGAGCGCCCCGACTACGGCGTGCCCGGCGACGACCTCGCGGCGGCCGTCTCGGCGGTGGGTGCGAGCGAGCGCGACGCGGCCGAGCGCGACCGCATCCGCGAACGCCTGCGCGGCGCCGCCGTCGACGCCCTGGAGCGGTTCGCGGGCGTCGCGCCGGAGGTGGCCGAGCGCCGGGTCGCCGACGGCTCGTGGACCGACGACCCCGAGGCCGCCGCGCTGTTCGCCGGCGACGACGGCTCGATCCACGAGGGCGTCGAGGGCGACTTCGACCGGCGGGCCGAGCGCGCCGCCGCCGTGGTCGCGCGGCTCCGCGACCGGCGTGACGGCGACCGCGGCGACGGCGGCCCGGACGGACGCGGTCGATCCGGAGACGCCGGTCGACCCGGAGGTATCGCCGATGACTGAGGGGGCGGCCGTCGGCACGGGGCTGGACCGCGGCGAGCAGCGCCTCGAACGGACCGGTCGCTGGGCGGGGATCCACGGGCTCGCGCTGGCGGCGACGGCGGTCGCGATCCTCGTCGGGAAGCCAGTCGCCATCCTCGCCGGGCTGGCCGGCGTCGGCTTCGCGGCCTACAGCCGGGCCGCCGAGGCGCCGGAGCCCGAACTCGCCGTCGAACGACACGTCAGCGACACCGACCCCGCGCCGGGCGAGCGGGTCCGCGTCACGCTCACCGTCGAGAACGAGAGCGGGGCGACGCTGCCGGACCTGCGGTTCGCCGACGACGTGCCCCCCGGCCTGGAGGTCGTCGACGGGACCGCCCGGCACACCACCGCGCTCCGGCCGGGCAAGCGCGCCTCGATCGCCTACGAGTTCGAGGCCGTCCGCGGGCGCCACGAGTTCGATAGCCTCACCGTCGTGACCCGCGACTTGAGCGGCGCGAGCCGCCGGGTGGCCCGCGAGGCGACCGGCCGCTCGACGGTCGTGTGTCGGCCGACCTACGAGGACCGGACGGCGCCACTGGGCGAGCTGGCGACGCGGCTGACCGGCAGCCAGCCCGTCTCGGCGACCGGCGAGGGGCAGGCGTTCCACTCGCTGCGGGAGTACCGGACGGGCGACCCGCTCGGGAGCATCGACTGGAACCGCTTCGCCAAGGAGGGGGAACTTGCCACGCGACGGTTCGACCAGCCCCGGACGGTCAAGGTCGTCCTGCTGGTCGACGCGCGGGCCGCGGCGTACGTGACCGCCGGCGACGGCCGCCCGGCCGTCGACGCCTGCGTCCGCGCCGCGGGCGCGCTCGTCGGCGGCCTCGCCGACGCGGACTGTCACCTCGGGCTCGGGGCGCTGTCGCCCCGCGAGTGCTGGCTCCCGCCGGCCTCCGGTCGGACTCATCGCGAGCGGCTGCTCGACGCGCTCACCACCCACGACGCCTTCGGGTGGCGACCGCCGTCGGAGCGTGACGACGGCGCGGACGGCGCCGACGGCTTCGACCGCCTGCTGACACAGCTACCGGGCGACGCGCAGGTCGTCGTCTGCTCGCCGCTGGTCGACGGCCGCCCCGTCGAGGTCGCGCGGGCGCTCGACGCCCGGGGCCACGACGTGACCGTCGCCAGCCCGGACGTGACCGCCGACGACACCGCGTATCGCCGCCTCGCCGCGGCCGAACGACAGATGCGCCTCGACGAGTGTCGCCGGGCCGGAATCGCGGTCGTGGAGTGGACCGATGGCGGCGACCGCGGGGCGCAGCCGCGGAGCGCGACGGACGCGGGTCCCGATGCCGGCGCCGGAACGCGGGTCGCGACCGACGGGGGTGACCGCCGGTGGCGGTGAGCCGCGGGACCGACCGGCGGCGGCCGCGAGCGAGCCACGCGCTGGCGCTCCTCGCCGCCGTCGCGGTCCTGGCCGCGGTCCGCGGGTCGACGATGGCGACGCTTGTCGCCGTCGCTGGCGCCGGCGCCGTCCTCGCCGGACTCCTGCGCCGGTCGGAGTCGTCGGTGGTCTTCGGCGGCGCGGCGCTGTTCGCCGCGACGGTGCTGGCGGCGACCGGGCCCGCCTCTCCTGAAGCGGTCCTGCTGGGCGGGTTCGCCGCGGTGGTCGCGGCGGACCTGGGGACCTTCGGGCTCGGGATCGACCGCGACGCCGGCCCGGCGGTGGCGACGACGCGGGTCGAACTGCTCCACGCCGTCGGGAGCGTCGTCGTCGCGGTCCTCACGGGCGGCGTCGGCTACGTCCTCTTCGAGACGGTCCCCCGCGGCGGCTCGCTCGGCGTCGTCGCGCTGCTGCTGGGCGGCGTCGTGCTGGCCTGGCTGCTGCGGGAGTAGGTGGATCGCGGGGGCAACAGGGCCGCCGTCGAGCCGGTTCGCGGCGGGCGAAAACCCATCACACGGGGTCGTCCCGTTCAGGAACGTTAATTACGCAGACGCCGGACCAACGTCTATGGGCGACCGCTTTGACGTGGTGATCGCGGGTGCCGGACCCGCCGGAGCGCAGTGCGCGCGCGACCTGGCGGCGAGAGACCACGAGGTGCTCGTGCTGGAGACGGAACCCGAGGCCGAGTTCCCGCGTCAGAGCAACAAGTCGACCGCCGGCACGTTCCCCTCGATGATGGCGTCGTTCAACGTCCCCGACGAGGTGGTGATGAACTTCACCGAGACGGTCGTGCTGGAGTCGCCGAACGACCACTTCGTCCGCGACCAGCCCGGCGCCGTCCTGGAGTTCGCCGACTTCAAGCGCTGGCTCGTCGCCGAGGGCCGCGAGAACGGCGCGGAGTACCGCTTCGACTCGCGGGTCTCGAAACCCATCGTCGAGGACGGCGAGCCGGTGGGCGTCCGCTACGACGGGCAGAAGGAGGTCTACGCCGACATCGTGATCGACGCGACGGGGCCGGCGGCGCCGCTGGCGAAGGAGCTGGGCGTCACCGACCTCCGGCGCGACCGCCAGGCCATCGGCGTCGAGTACGAGTTCGAGGGCGTCGAGGCCGACCACCCCGAGTTCGCCGACTGCACCGACGCGATGATGCTCCGGCTGGACCACGACCTGGCACCGGGGGGCTACTCCTGGCTGTTCCACACCGGCGGGGACACGGCGAAGGTCGGGCTCTGCTACATCCAGAACGACAGCCACCGCGAGTACGCCAAGGAGGGGATGGGCATCGACGACTACCTGGAGTACTGGCTGGAGAGCGACCCCCGCTTCGAGAACGCGACGCGGCTGGAGGGCAAGCAACACCGCGGGTCGGCCCACATCCAGAAGCCGGGGCAGATGACCACCGACAGCTTCATCGCCATCGGCGACACCGTCCCGACCATCGACCCGCTGTGGGGCGAGGGCATCCACAAGGGGATGCTCTCGGCGCGGGCGGCGGCGGCGACGGCCGACCGGGCGCTGACCGGGACGGTCGACACCGCCGCCGAGGAGATGGCCATCTACAACAGGCTCTGGCACAGCGACGTGGCGCCGAAGATGAACACGCGCCTGCTGATGACCGAGCTGCTGTATCTGGCGCCCAACGAGCGCTACGACCGGCTGATGGCCGACCTGCGGGAGGCCGACGGGGACACGCTCGCGAAGGTCAACAGCGGGAACCGCCTGGCGATGCGGAACCTGATCCACCTCGACGACATCCCGCTGCTCGCGCGGTTCGCCCGCGAGCGGCTGGGGAGCTGACCCGACCCCGGTCCCGTGACGGCGGCGGTCGCGGCGAGGTGACGGCGGCGCCCGCCCGTGGTTCACGAGAGTCCCTCGAAAAGCCGACAGGATTTTACCGCTCCCGGTCGCGTCGTCGGGCATGGAACGGGAACCGAGCAGGCGACGATTCGTCAAGGGGTGCTGTCTCGTCGGCGCGGGGGCGCTGGCCGCGAGCGGCTCGGCCGGCGGCGCGGCCGCGGAGTCGAACCGTCGGCAGGAAGTGCCGCCGACCCGCTGGGACCGGACCTACGACAGGGGGGCGCCCGCGGAGGCGAACGCCGTCGTGCCGGCGGGCGACGGCGGGTTCGTCGTCGCGGGGACGACCGAGCCTTCTGAGGGCGAGGCCGCCGAGGCGATCTGGCTCGCCAGGCTGACCGCCGGCGGCCGGATCGACTGGGAGACGACCGTCGCCGAACGCGCCGTCACGAGGGGGTTCGACGTGGCGCCCGTCGGCGACGGGTACGTCGTCGCCGGCCACACCCACGAGGAGGGGTCGAGCCAGCAGGGTGCATTCGCCGTCGGCGTCGACGGCGAGGGGACCGAGCAGTGGCGACGGGTGTTCAACGTCAGGTCGGAGCGGACCGACACGGTGCGAGGCGTCACGGTCGACGAACAGGGTCGGTTCGTCTTCGCGGGGTGGACCGACCGGTTCGACGACGCGTGGGTCGTCCGGATGAACCCCGACCAGTCGATCGACTGGTCCGAGACCATCGGGCCCGGCAGCCGCAACCAGCTCCACGGGGTCGTCGCCGCCGAGGAGGGCGGCTACGTCGCGGTCGGCGAGACCGACGACACGGCGGACGACACCGCGGGGTGGATCGTCAAGCTCAACGACGGGGGGAGCCAGGTGTTCTCCCAGCGGTTCAAGAAGCAGTCCGACGACGCGATCAACTCCTACGACGACTACAACGTCCTCTACGACGTGGCGGAGACGCGCAACGGGTTCGTCGCCGTCGGCGCCAACGCCTTCGACCCGCAGACCAACGACCGGCAGGGCTGGGCGCTGGAGGTCAACGCCGACGGCGGCAAGCGGTGGGGGACCCGCATCGAGTCCGACGCCTACACCGTGTTGCGGAGCGTCACCGGCGGCTACCTGGAGTACTACGTCGCCGGCGAGACGGCCACGAACGGCGACGGCGTCGACGCCCGGGGCTTCGCCGCCAACCTCGGCATCGACGGCGAGACCAGGTGGACCAGCACCTACGGGTCGGGCTCCAGCGAGTTCTCCGCGTTCCACCTCACCGACGACGAGGGGATGGTCTGCGTCGGGAGCACGGCCGACTCGGCCGGCGGACCCGCCGCCGGCTGGGGCGTGAAGGTCGGCGGCGCGGCGGTCGCCACGGCGACGCCCTCGCCGACGCCCAGCCCGACGCCCTCGCCGACGCCGACCCCGACCGACGACTCGACGCCGACGTTCACCCCGACGCCGACCGACGAACCCGGTACCGACGCGGGGGGCGGCGCCACGGCGACCGCCACACCGACGGCGACGCCGTCGGGAGACCCGGGTACGGCGACCGGAGACGACGGCGACGGCGGGACCGCGACGACGGCCGGCGACGGCGGTGGCGGCGGGCTCTCGCCGGCGGTCATCGGCGTCGGCGCGGCCATCCTCGCGATCGGGAGCGCCGGCGTGCTCTACAACCGGTTCCTCGCCGGCGACGACGAGGGCGCCGGCGGCGACGCGGACGCTTCGTCCCACGACAGCGGCGGTGACGGCGACGACGGGGACGGCGGCGGGAGCGGCGTCGAAACGACCGAGCCCGACACCGAAGGGACCGAGGAGGTCCAGACCGCCCAGACCGTCGTCGAGAGCCCCGGCGGCGAGCCGACGGAAGTCGCCGACGACGCGGCGGACACCGGGACCGACGACACCGGGGCCGGCGAGACGACGGACGACGGATCGGAGGCCGACGAAACCGCCGAATCCGGAGCAGCCGAATCCGAGACCGGCGGTGGGACTGCCGCCGAAGCGACCGGCGAGTCCGGGGGTAGCGACGCGACCGAGGAGTCCGATGGTGCCGACGCGACCGAGCAGTCCGGGGGTAGCGACGCGACCGAGGAGTCCGATGGTGCCGACGCGACCGAGGAGTCCGATGGTGCCGACGCGACCGAGGAGTCCGGGGCGGACGACGCGGACGGCGACGCGACCGACGACGAGGAGTAGAGCGCGCGTTCCGGAGTCGCAACCCCTATTGGTCGTTCGTCCCGAGGATCGGGTATGTCTCAGGGAAACCAGTCTCCGGCGAGCGTCTCGCGCGTCGACGGGATGCCGACCTTCGGGCTCGGGACGTGGCAAAACGAGAACCCCGAGCAGTGCGCCGAGAGCGTCCGCACGGCGCTGGAGATGGGGTATCGTCACGTCGACACCGCCCAGGTCTACGGTAACGAGTCGGCCGTCGGCGACGGCATCGCCGCGGCGGACGTGCCCCGCGAGGAGGTCTTCCTCGCGACGAAGGTGTGGATCGACCACCTCGACCGCGACGGCGTGGTCGAGACCACGGAGGAGAGCCTCGACAAACTCGGCGTCGACAGCGTCGACCTGCTGTACGTCCACTGGCCCTCGCGCACCTACGACGCCGGGGAGACCCTGCCCGCCTTCGAGGAGCTGAAATCGCGCGGGCTGGTCGACCGCATCGGCGTCTCGAACTTCGAGCCCCACCACCTCGACGAGGCCCGCGAGGTGCTCGACGAGCCGCCGTTCGCCAACCAGGTGGAGTGTCACCCGCTGCTCCCCCAGGAAGAGCTCCGCGAGTACGTGGCGGGGACGGACATCGAACTCGTCGGGTACTCGCCGCTGGCCCGCGGCGCCGTCTTCGACGTGCCCGAACTGTCGGAGGTCGCGGAGAAACACGGCGTCAGCGAGGCGCAGGTGTCGCTCGCCTGGCTCCGCGAGAAGGGCGTGACGGCCATCCCGAAGGCCACCAGCGAGGCCCACATCCGCGACAACTGGGAGAGCCTCGGCCTCGAACTGGACGAGGAGGACGTGGCGACCATCGACGCCATCGACCGGACCGACCGGCAGGTCCACACCAGCTTCGCCCCCGACGCCTGGGACTGAGCGGGAGGTCTTTCGGGCCCGTTCCGTCGCCCGGGCAACCGACCGGCCCGCCGTTTCGGCCCGCTGAGGGCCCCCGCTGTCCCGGGCTGGTGCCGGGCTGCACCCGGTCCTCGGAACCGCCGATCCTGTCGTCGAGAGGACCTGTCGACGGTGAAACAGCGACGGCCGTCGGCGGGCAACAGAAGAGGTATACAGGGCGCTGCCAAAGTCGGGAACATGTCAGTCGGGAACCGGCAGGGGGTCGTCGAAGCGGTCCGCTTCGACCTGAACAAGTTCCACGAGACCTGGATGGAGTTGCTCTACCCACGCCAGCGCGGTGCGGGCGACACCGTGCTGGGGAAGTGGCAACCGGAGACCACCCGGGAGAAAGTGACCTACAACGCGTGGGCGGCGCTGGGGGCGCTCGTCGTCGCGGTGCTGTACCCGCTGGCCCTGTTCGGCGTCGTCGTCCGCTTCCACGCCCGGAAGGTCGACGTGTCCGTGGAGAAACTCGGCGCGGTCGGCGTCATTCTCCTCGCGGTCCTCGTGTGGGGCGGGCTCTCGGCGCTGGTGGAGTTCCGGCTGGACTACTCGAACCAGGCGGCCAACGCCATCATCGCCGCCAGCGTCGTCGCCGTCGTCTCGGCGGCGCTGGCCGTGTTCTTCCGGGCGGTCGGCGGCCGGGTCACCACGGTCGTCTTCGCGTACCCGTTCGGGATGACGGCCATCTTCCTGCCGCCGGTCGTCGCCGCGCTCGTCTCCGAGGACGTGGCCCAGTTCAGCATCGTCTACGCCGACCAGATCGCCGAGTTCGTCCGCCAGTCGGTCCTCGAACCGGTCGGCCTCCGCGACTACGTCGTCGAGAAGTTCGACATGACCGAGTTCGCCTACGTCCTCATCTGGATCGGCATCTCCGTCCCGCTCGGGTGGCTGCTCGGCACGACCGTCGCGCTCGCCGACTTCATCCGGCCGAAAGGAGAGTAGGAACCCTCATATCCGCGTTTTTCCGGTGTTTTTCACCGAGAGTATCTACAGCACGTCGGCGGGGTCGACGACGGCGGGTTCCGGGGCGTTCTCCGCTGCGTCGCCGCTCGCGACGGCGACGGTCCCGGTCGACTCGCGGTCGACGAGCACCGTCGCGCCCGCGGCGACCGGCGCGAGCACGCCCGCGACGACGGTTCCGGGGTCGGCCAGCGGCGCCCGGACCGCGACCTCGTCGTCGGCGGCGAGGCCGTACTCGTCGACGATCCCCTCCGAAGCCGACAGGAGCCGCTCGTGGGTGAACTCGCGGTCGCCGGCGGCGAGGGCCGTGTCGGCCGGGTCGACGCGGTCCGGGGGCGCGGTCGGGTTCTCGCTCCACATCTCCGCCTCGAAGTGGGCGAACTCGGGGTCGTCCGGTACGTCGCCGTAGACGAACGTCTTGGTGCCGGGGTCGGGGTCGTAGGCGTCGGCGCGAGCGGCGGGGACGACCAGCGCCTTCGCCGAGGGCGACTCGCCGGGGTCGAAGCGGGTCGTCGCGCCGAGGAGGCCCGCACCGAGGAGGGCCAGCAGCGGGGGCGGCGTGAGCGAGTCGCCGGGGTCGACGGCGACGGTCGCGCCGCCGCGGACCCCGTAGTGGCGCAGGATGTTGCCCGTCTTCCAGGCGTTCGTGCAGCACTTCTCGTAGCTGTACGAGCCGGCGCGGCTGTCGGTCCGGACCGCGAGGTCGTCGCTCCGCCGGTCGCGCGCGACCAGGTCCCCGATCACGTCCATGGCGGCGCTTCGGCCGGAACCGGCAAAAGGAGTCCGACACCGGCCGACGATGGGGACGAACGTCTTCGGTGTGGGGCCCCGGTCGGATATCTGATCCGAAAGCAACAGGTTCGTGGACACGAACGCTCGGGCAATGACCGACTGGGGCGTGTATCTCGTCACGCAGGAGAGTCTCTCGGGGAACCGAACGACGCGCGCGGTCGTCGAGGCGGCTATCGCCGGCGGCGTCGACGTGGTGCAACTGCGCGAGAAGGACCGGAGCGCCCGCGAGCGCTACCACGAGGGCCGCAAGCTCCGGGAGCTCACCCGCGAGGCCGGGGTGACGTTCGTCGTCAACGACCGGGTGGACCTCGCCGCGGCGGTCGACGCCGACGGGGTCCACCTCGGCGACGACGACCTGCCCGTCGAGGTGGCCCGCGAGCGACTGGGGGACGACGCCCTGATCGGTCGGTCGGTGTCGTTCGTCGAGGACGCCCGCCGCGCCGAGAAGGCCGGCGCGGACTACCTCGGCGTCGGCGCCGTCTACGCCACCGGCTCGAAGGACGACATCGACGACGACGAGCACGAGATCGGCCCCGAGCGCGTCGGCGAGATCGCCGCCGCCGTCGACATCCCGGTGGTCGGGATCGGCGGGATCACGTCGGACAACGCCGCGCCGGTCGTCGAGGCGGGCGCCGACGGTGTCGCGGTCATCACGGCGATCACCCGCGCCGACGACCCCGAGGCCGCGACCCGCGATCTGGCCGAGACAGTCGCCGACGCCCGCGAGGACTGACGGGCCGGGTCGGGAACTGACGGCGTCGGGTGCCGGGGACCGACGGAACCTGTCGGGGGCGACCCTAGCTATTCCCGCTCGCGGGCCGAACGGGCCGGCGTGCAGGACCCTCGCGCGGTCGGGGCGTCGGTCGCCGGGCGGCGGCGGGCGCTGGTCGCCGTCCTCGCCGTCGTCTTCGTCGACCTGCTCGGGTTCGGGATCGTCGTCCCGATCCTCCCCTTCTACGTGCGCGACCTGGGCGGGACGGACGTGGTGTACGGCCTGCTCGCGGCCTCCTACTCGCTGATGCAGTTCGTCTCCGCGCCGCTGCTGGGACAGCTCTCGGACGCCCGCGGCCGGCGGCCGATACTCATGCTCTCGCTGCTGGCCAACACCGTCGCCTGGACCGTCTTCGGCCTGGGCGGCGAGGTCGAAGTGGTCGCGGGCACGACCGCGGCGCTGGCGACGCTCTTTCTCGCGCGGATGCTCGCCGGCGCGATGGGCGGCAACATCGCCACCGCCCAGGCGTACATCACGGACGTGACCCCGGCCGACCGTCGGGCGGGCGCGCTCGGGCTGGTCGGCGCCGCCTTCGGCCTGGGGTTCGTCTTCGGGCCCGCGCTCGGATCGGTGCTGGCGAGCGACGGCGTCGTCGCCGGTGCGGCGAGCGTGTTCCCGGCGTTCGTCCCGGCGACGCGGTTCTCGCTGCCGAGCTTCGGCGCGGCCGTCCTGAGCTTCCTCGCCTTCCTCGGGACGTGGGCGTTCCTGCCCGAACCCGAGCGCCAGGCACGGACGGCCGGTCCGCCGCGGATCGTCGGCCAGTTCGTCGAGGCCGCCCGCGACGCCACGCTCCGGCCGCTCGTCGGCGCCTTCCTCGTCGCCTCGGTCGCCTTCTCCGGGATCCAGGTGGCGTTCATCCCCTACGTCGCGGACGTGTACGGCTACGACGCCTCCCAGGCGGGACTGCTGCTGACCTACGTCGGCGCGCTCGCGGTGGTCAACCAGGGCGTCGTCGTCGGCCGGCTCTCCCGGGTCGTCCCCGCCCGACGGCTCGCCGTCGCCGGCGCCGCGCTGCTGGTCGTCGCGCTCGCCGCGTTCCCTTTCTCCCCCGAGATCGGCCGGGCGCTGCTCGGCCAGCGGGCGATATTCGGATTCGGGCCGCGGGTGGTCGCGCTGCTGGGCGCGCTGACGCTGCTGTCGCTCGGCAACAGCCTGCTGAACGTCTCGCTGACGACGCTGGTGTCGCTGGCGACGAGCGCCGACCGGCAGGGCGGGGCCTTCGGCGTCACGCAGGGGGCGGGCAGCCTCGGGCGGACGGTCGGCCCGCCGGTCATGACGGCGCTGTACGCCCTCGTCGTCTACTGGTCGCCGTTCGTCTTCGGCGCGGCCCTCACGGTCGGCATCGTCGCCCTGCTGACGACCGTCCGGGTCGTCGGTGACCCGGCCGAGACGCCCGCCGAGCGCACCGACTGACGACGGACTGCCGAACGGGTGGCGTCGCCGCCGCCTGCTTCGGCCCACCTGATACGGTCGGTTGTAAATTATTTCCGGGGTTCGCCGGACCGCTCGGCGAACCACCGGCAAACAGTTACAACCGAACGTACGACTCGTTTGGCGCCGGGCTTGAGTAGGCGGCGCCCGAACGTCGAGTATGAGCAACTGGACCGCCGCCGACGTGCCGGACCTGTCGGGACAGACGTTCGTCGTCACCGGGGCCAACAGCGGCCTGGGCTACGAGGCGACGCGCGTCTTCGCCCGGAAGGGCGCGACCGTGGTGATGGCCTGCCGCAGCGTCGACCGCGGCGAGCGGGCGGCCGCCGAGATCCGCGAGGCGGAACGGCTCGACGGCGACCCCCTCGACGTGCGCGAGTGCGACCTGGCCGACCTCGACTCGGTGGCGTCGTTCGCCGAGGGCTTCCTGGCCGATTACGACGCGTTGCACGTCCTCTGCAACAACGCCGGCGTGATGGCGATCCCGCGCTCGGAGACGGCCGACGGCTTCGAGACACAGTTCGGCGTCAACCACCTCGGCCACTTCGCGCTGACGGGCCGCCTCCTCGACAGGGTCGTCGCCACGCCGGGCGAGACGCGGGTCGTCACCCACTCCAGCGGTGCCCACCAGGGCGGGGAGATCGACTTCGCGGACATCAACCACGAGGAGTCGTACGGCAAGTGGGAGGCCTACGGCCAGTCGAAGCTGGCGAACCTCCTGTTCGCCTACGAACTCCAGCGCCGCCTCTCCGCCGCGGGCGTCGAGGACACGATCTCGGCGGCCTGCCACCCCGGCTACGCCGACACCTCGCTGCAGGCGCGCGGCCCGAAGGAGGAGGGGTCGACGGTGAAGCTGTACGCGATGCGGGCGATGAACGCGGTTCTCGGCCAGTCCGCCGAGATGGGGGCGCTCCCGCTAATCTTCGCCGCGACGGAACCGGGCGTCGACGGCGGGGCCTACGTCGGCCCCGGCGGGCTGTTCGACATGCGCGGCCACCCCGAGCCCCAGCGCTCCAGCGACCGCTCGTACGACACCGACCGCGCCGAACGGCTCTGGGCCCTCTCCGAGGAGATGACCGGCGTCACCTACGACTTCGACGCGATCGCCGAGGCGGCAAAACCGGGTGCGGACGCCGCCCCGGGCGACGCGAGCGACGAGGCCGCGAGCGGCGCGGACTGACGGGAGGAACGGGTTTCCTCCCCTCAGTCGTCGCCCTCGTCGAGCGACCCGTTCAGTACCTTCGCCGCCGTCAGCACGGGGTCCCAGACGGGGGAGAACGGGGGCGCGTAGCCCAGGTCGAGGGTCTCGACCTCCGGGACCGTGAGGTCGGCCTCTAGCGCGGTCGCGATGGTGTCGATCCGGACGGCCGCGCGGTCGGTGCCAACGATGGTACCGCCGAGCAGCCGCCCCGTCTCGCGGTCGGCCGTCAGCGTCACGACCGTCTCGGCCGCGCCGGGGTAGTAACTCGACCGCGACAGGTCGGTGATCGTCTCGCTGACGGGGTCGAAGCCGGCCTCCTCGGCCCGCTCGTGGTCGACGATCCCCGTCCGGCCGCACTCCTGGTCGAAGGCCTTGACGACGGCCGTCCCGGCGACGTCGCCGGTCGGTTTCGGGTCGCCGGCCGGCTTCGGGTCGCCGGCGACGGTCCCCCCGATCGCGCGACCCGCGCGGTTGGCCGTCAGCCCGAGCGGCACCCAGTCGAACTCCCCGGTGACGGCGTGGCGCGCCTCCGCGCAGTCGCCGGCGGCGTAGACGCCCTCGACGGCCGTGCGCCCGTAATCGTCGACGGCGATCGCGCCCGAGTCGCCGAGTTCGACCGCCGTGTCGGCGACGAGGCCGACGTTCGGCCGGATCCCCACGCCCACGAGTGCCAGGTCGATATCGAGGGCGGTGCCGCCGGCGCACTCGAGGCGCTCGACGCGCCCGTCGCCCGCCAGCCGTTCGACGGTCTCGCCGAGGTGGAGCGTGACGCCGCGGTCGCGCAGTTCGGCCTCGACGCGCTCGGCGACGGCCTCGCCGAAGGGGTCGAGGAGGTGCTCGCTCCGCTGGAAGACGTGTACGTCGAGGTCGCGGGCGGCGAACGCCTCGGCCATCTCGACGCCGACGTAGCCGCCGCCGACGACGGCGACGGTCTCCGGCGGCTCCCAGTCGGCGTACGGCGCGATCACCGACGGGTCGAGGAAGTCGCCGCCGCCCAGCGACTCGACGGTCGCCTCGCCCGCGGGTTCGAGCGCAGCGCGGATCGCCGCCGCGTCGTCCATGCCGTGCAGCGAGCAGACGCCGGCCAGGCCGGTGCCGTCGACCGGGTCGGTCAGCGCGCTGGCGCCGGTGGCGACCAGCAGGTCGCCGTAGGGCTGTTCCCGGCGGCCCCCGTCAGGACCGCGGACGGTCACGGTCCGCTCGTCGGTGTCGATCCCAGTCACCTCGTGCTCGCGGTGGAGGTCGATCCCCCGCTCGTCGATGTCCTCGGGCGACAGCGACAGCAGGTCGGTCAGGTCTTCGACCTCGCCTTTCACGTAGTAGGGCGTCCCGCAGTGGGCGTAGGAGACCCACGGCCCCCGCTCGAAGACGACCACCTCGCGGTCGGGATCCTCCCGTTTGCACTTGCTCGCGGCGCTCAGTCCGGCGGCGTCGCCGCCGACCACGACGAACGGCTCGGCTGTCATGGCTCCGAGATGGGGCCGCCCCGACGTAGTGGTTCGGGCCGTCTGGCCGTGTCGCGCACGACCGCCCGAGAGGGGCGGAGCCGCAACTGCCACGGCCGGTCGTCGACGCGGCCGCCGAGGAATGGACGACCCGCGCTCACCAGTTCCAGGGCCCGTGGTCGGGGTCGATCTCCCGGTGGCGCTCGTCGATCGAGTCGATCAGATCGATATCTTCCTCGTCCAGTTCGAGGTCCCCTGCGGCGAGGTTCTGTGCCATGTGCTCGCGGCTGCTGGCCTTCGGGATGGCGGCGACGTTGTCGTGGGAGAGCACCCACGCGAGGCTGACCTGCGCCGGCGTCGCGTCGTGTTTCTCGGCGACCTGCTCTATCTCCGGCACGTCCAGCGCCGCGCCCTTCCCCAGCGGCGAGTACGCCACCAGCCAGTAGTCGTGCTCCTGGGCGTGCTCGACGAGTTCCCGCTGGGGGAGCAGCGGGTGCATCTCGACCTGGTGGGCGAAGAGTGGGGCGTCCAGCACCGCGCGGGCCTCGTCCAGGAGCTCGGGCGTGAAGTTCGACAGCCCGACGTTCCGCGCCTTCCCGGCCTCGTAGGCGGCGTCGAACGCCGGCAGGACTTCCTCGTGGTCGTAGACGCCCGACGGCCAGTGGACGTACAGCAGGTCGACGTAGTCGACGCCGAGCCGGTCGAGGCAGCCGTCGATCGCCTCGGGGACCTGTTCGGGTTCGGGCGGCACGTCGTGGTGGACCGTCTTCGTCGAGAGCCACACGTCGTCGCGGGCCACGTCGCTGTCGGCGAGTCCCTGGCCGACGTACTCCTCGTTCTCGTAGACCTGTGCGGTGTCGACGTGGCGAAAGCCCACGTCGAGGGCGGTCCGGACGTTCTCGCGCCACTGCTCGCGGTCGTCGTCGGAGTAGGTTCCCAGTCCGAGCCGGGGGAGGTCGTCGACTGGCATGGTCCGGGTTTGCGGCCGTCGCCGTTTGACCCTGCCGGTCGCGGAACCCAGGAGTCGACCGGCAGGCCGGTCGGCGCAGCGCGATCGCCGAGATCGTCCGGCTCAGTAGATCGGGGGCACGTAGAGGTTCAGCGTCTCCAGGGGCTCGTCGCCGTCGTTCTCGATCTCGTGGGTCTCGCCGGCCTCGATGACGAGCAGGTCACCGGCCTCGAAGCGCACGTTTTCGCCGTCGACGGTGGCGCGGCCGGACCCCGAGACGACGTAGAGCCACTGGTCGCTGTCGGGGTGGCGGTTGTCGGGGCCGCCGGTCGACTGGCCGGGCGAGAGCGTCATCTGGGCGGCCTGGGCGTCCTCGGTGGTCTCGCGCACGTCGAAGAACCCCTCGAAGTCGAGGCTGGCGCGTCTCATGGTCGGGAACTCGGCCCGCGGGGTCCTGACGGTTTCGACGGCGAGTCGGGGGCCGGTGGACGGTGGGACCGAGGACGGAGCTGTCGCCGGTCCGGTAGCGGATCAGTCGCGGCGGCTGAAGTCGCCGCCGGCGTACGCCGAGACGCTCCGGCCGTCGGCGATCAGCTGGTCGACGGCGAACTCGGCGACCGCGTCGCGCATCCGGAGCGTGGCGGTCTCGTCGCCCATCGTCACCTGGAACATCCGGGCGCCGGCCATCGAGGTGTAGATGCTCTGGCCGACCCACTCGGGGTCGACGGCCTCGCGGAACACGTCCGCCTCGACGCCGTCCTCGATGATCCCGGCGACGACCGCCGCGTTCTCGCGGTAGTGGGCGTCGAGCTTCTCGCGGAACTCCTCGTTGTGGGCGGCCTGGACGCGCAACTGGAGGATCGCGAGCGCGAACGTCTCCCGCTGCTCCTCGCCGGGTTCGATGACGAACTTGTCGATGAACTCCTCGAGGCGCGCGAGCGGCTCCTCGGTGTCGGACTCGGCCAGCCGGTTGCCGATCCAGCCGATGACGCGGTCGAGGAAGACCAACATTAGCTCCTCTTTGGTGTCGTAGTGGTAGTGCAGCAGCGACCGGCTCTTGTCGAACTCGTCGGCGATGTCCTGCATCGTGAGGTGGGCGTAGCCGTGCTTGCACAGCGCGTGGTAGGTCGCACCCATGATCGCGTCGTGCGTGTCACCCTGAACGTCCACCTCCGAAGCCATACCCACGTGTTACCGGCCGCGGGCAAAAATCTTCCGCGCCGCTGGAAGGTCCGAACGCGAGGGGACGGGACGGAGCGGACGACCCTCGCGACTAACACGAGAGTTAGTTATTTAAGGAGGCAGTCGCTATGCGGTGCTATGTCATGGGGTTTCTCCGGCGGGAACGACGACGCCGACGCGTTCGAGGACCTCCGTGAGTCGGCCGAGCGGCCGATGTGGCGGATATTCACGGAGTACGGGCGCGGCTACAAGGGCGAGTTCGCGCTCGGGGCGGTGGCGAGTATCGTCGCTCGGTTCTTCGAGCTGATCCCGGCGCTGATACTCGGGATCGCCATCGACTCGCTGTTCGCGGGCACCCAGCCGTTCCGGCTGCCGCTGGTCCCCCAGTCGGCCATCCCCGAGGGGACGGAGGGGCAGTTCTGGTTCGCCGTCGGGCTCGTGGCGGGCATCTACGTGCTGACGGCGACGCTGAACTGGGTCAACTCCTGGGCGTGGAACCGCTTCGCCCAGCACCTCCAGCACGAGGTGCGCGTCGACACCTACGACGTGGTCCAGCGGCTGGACATGAGCTTCTTCGACTCCAAGCAGACCGGGGAGATCATGTCCATCCTCAACAACGACGTGAACCAGCTCGAAAGTTTCCTCACGAACGACCTCAACGCCGGCATCCGCATCGGCGTCCTCGTCGTCGGCACCGGCGCGCTGATGGTGTGGCTCAACGCCCAGCTGGCCGTCGTCGCCCTCCTCTCCATCCCGGTCCTCGCCGTCGCGAGTTACGTGTTCGTCCAGCGGATCGGCCCGAAGTACGGCCGCGTCCGTAGCTCGGTGGGCGCGCTGAACTCCCGGCTGGAGAACAACATCGGCGGCATCGAGGTCGTCAAGTCCTACGGCCGCGAGGGCTTCGAACGGGACCGCGTCGAGTCCGCCTCCGAGGACTACCTCGACGCCAACTGGGACGCCATCTCGACGCGGATCAAGTTCTTCCCCTCGCTGCGGATCATCACCGGCTTCGGCTACGTCGTCACCTTCCTCGTCGGCGGCTACTGGCTCCTCTTCGGCGCGCCCGGCCCGTTCTCGGGGACGCTCCAGCTCGGGACCCTGACGACGATGCTTTTGTGGTCCCGTCGGTTCCTCTGGCCGATGCGGCAGTTCGGCAACGTCGTCAACAACTACCGCTACGCGTTCGCCGCGGCCGAGCGCGTCGTCGGCCTGATGAACGACCCCGGGACGATCCACGAGGACGACGACGCTATCGACCTGGACGGCGTCGACGGGCTGGTCGAGTACGAGGACGTGCGTTTCCGCTACCCTGAGGCCGACGAGAACTCCGTCGAGGACGTGACCTTCACGGCCGAGCCCGGCGACTTCGTCGGCCTGGTCGGACCCACGGGCGCGGGCAAGACCACCCTCCTGAAGCTGCTGATGCGGCTGTACGACCCCCACGAGGGGACCATCCGGATCGACGGGACGGACGTGCGGGAGCTGTCGCTGTCCAGCCTGCGGAGCCACGTCGGCTACGTCAGCCAGGAGCCCTATCTCTTCCACGGCACCATCGAGGAGAACGTCGCCTACGGGCTGGAGGCGAGCGACGACGAGATCATCGAAGCGCTGGGGATGGCCGGCGCGATGGAGTTCGTCTCCGACCTCCCCGACGGCATCGAGACGACCGTCGGCGAGCGCGGGGTGAAACTCTCCGGCGGTCAGCGCCAGCGCATCGCCATCGCGCGGGCGATCCTCGAAGACCCGGAGATCCTCGTCCTCGACGAGGCGACCAGCCACGTCGACAACGAGACGGAGGTGCTGATCCAGCAGTCGCTGGAGTCGTTGACGGCCGAGCGGACGACCTTCGCCATCGCCCACCGGCTGTCGACGGTCCGGGACGCCGACCAGATCCTCGTCATGGACGACGGGAAGGTCGTCGAGCAGGGGTCCCACGAGGACCTGCTGGAGGCCGACGGGCTGTACGCGAACCTCTGGAGCGTCCAGGTCGGCGAGGTCGACGCGCTCCCCGAGGAGTTCGTCGAGCGCACCGCCGAGCGCGAGCGCGCCAGCCTCGACGACGACTGAGGCCGGGTCCGGCAAGTCCCCGGTTCCGGCCCGGGCGAGTCGCCCGGCCCCGGGCGGCTCAGTCGTCGGTGGACCCGACCGCGACCACGCGGCCGCCGTCGCCGGCGATGGGCGTCTCGACCGTCTCGACGCCCGAGAAGACGACCCTCGCGCCGCCCGCTTCGCTCTCGGTCATCTCGACCGACCAGCCGTGGGCGCGGGCGATGGCCTCGACGATGGCGAGGCCGAGGCCCGTCCCGTCGTCGTCGGTGGTGTAGGCGTACTCGAAGACCCGGTCGCGCTCGTCCGGCGGGACGCCGGGGCCGTCGTCGGCGACGGCGAACCCGTCGTCGGTGCGCTCGACGGTGACCGTCACCGACGCGTCGCCGTGCTCGATACAGTTGCGGTACAGGTTCTCGAAGACCGACTGCAGGCGCGTCGCGTCCGCGTAGATCCGGACCCCCGCGTCCGCACGCACGTCGAGTTCGGCGTCGCCGGTGTCGACGGTGCCCCAGGCGTCCCGGGCGACGGTCGCCAGGTCGACCCGGTCCAGTTCGTCGATGGTCTGGCCCTCCCGGGCGAGCGTGAGCGTGTCGCCGATGATCTGGTCGATCCGTTCGAGCGCGTCGCTCGCGGTGTCGAGGTGCTCGTCGTCGTGGCGCTCGCGGGCGAGTTCGACCCGGCCGTGGGCGACGTTCAGCGGGTTGCGCAGGTCGTGGCTGAGCGTGCTCGCGAACTGCTCGAGCTGTGTCGTCTGCTGTTCGAGGTCGCGGACGTGCTGGCGCCGCTCGGTCACGTCGCGCAACACCAGCGTATACCCCGCGACCGACCCCCGCACCTCCAGCGGCGAGACGGTCACGTCGTACTCCCGGACCTCGCCGTCCTCGAACCGCGTGAACGTCGAGACGAACGGCGAGTCGTCCGTCCCGGTCGAGGCGAGCACGTCCGTCGGCTCGCCGCGCGACGCCGGCTCGCTCGGGGTCATTCCGGCACCGGATCCCTCAGCGGCCGCGTCCGTGAGCGTCCCGTCGGCGCCCTCGTCGCCGGGGAGCCCGTCGTCGTGTTCCCCGGGCCCGTCCCCGTCGTCGCCCTCGCGTTCGCCGGCCGGGCAGAGCTCCGGGATGGCTCGC
Organism: Halosimplex halophilum; assembly: GCF_004698125.1. Lineage (NCBI taxonomy): Archaea > Methanobacteriati > Methanobacteriota > Halobacteria > Halobacteriales > Haloarculaceae > Halosimplex > Halosimplex halophilum. The sequence goes on along the minus strand of NZ_ML214297.1, from coordinate 273,235 downwards.
TCGACGGGCTCGGCCTCGTGGTCGAGGACAGTCGGGAACCGTTCGGCGGCCGCCGCGTTGTAGTCGAGCAGCCGCCGGTCGCGGTCGACGACCACGACGGCGTCGTCGAGCACTTCGAGGACCGACTCGCGGGCCAGCGGCGCCAGGTCGAACAGCTGGTGTCTGAAGACGGCCCAGGCGACGACGGCGAGTATCAGCGGCGACCCGATGACCAGCGCGCCGGTCAGCGGCCCCGGGATGGCGCCGCCGAACCACAGCGTGAAGATGGCGAACGTCGGGAGGTACCCGACCAGCAGCGCGGCCGTCTGCTTGCGCCCGACGCTGGGCCCGACGAGCAGGTGCGCGCCCAGCAGCGCGATCGCCGCGTAGTACAGTATCGACCCCGGGAGCACGAGCGCGACCGCGAGTGCGGTCCCTTCCGCCTGGACGTGGGGGAACGGCGACGCGAGAACCGTGTACTCGCTCCAGACCAGGTCGTGTGTCGGGTTCGTGATCTCCAGGACCGCGACCACGACGTTCCAGCCGACCAGCGCGTAGACGGCCGCCCTGGGGACCCGGCGGAGATAGCCCGTGTACTCCAGGATGAACAGGAACCACAGCAGCGGGAGGAAGGCCGTGACGGCGGCCTCGAAGTTGTACGCCACGATCATCCACCGTCGCGTCGGCGCCAGCAGTTCACCGACCACCAGCACCCCAGCCACCGCGTAGACGGCGACGATCCCCACGAACAGCCGCCCCTGCAGGCTCATCTCCTCGTCCCACAGCCACCACGCGGCGACCACCGCGATCGCCGTCGAGAGCGCGACCAGCCCGACGTAAACAGTCTCCGAGACCACGATACCCTACCTGATACGCGTACTGCCTAAAGAATTCTCGCTATGGAATCAAACCTGATATCCGGGCTACGACCGCACCGGGAAAACAACGTCGTAACCGGTCTGAAGGGTCGAAGTAGAACCTTCTCGAATTCAAACCCGGTATCGATTTCGAGGGCTTTCCAGGCGGCAGCGGTTCCGGGCCGCGGTGGGGGGAGCCGACGGTGACCAGCCCCCGCCCCGAACCGACGGACCCAAGCGGTCGAGGGCGGTAGGGAAGGTCGATGAACGTGCGGTTCCTGGGCGGCGCCCGCGAGGTCGGCCGCAGCGCGATACTGGTCGACGACCGCCTCCTGCTGGACTACGGGCTGTTGACCGGCAACCCGCCGCGGTTCCCGGTCGACTCGGTCGATCCGGAGGCGGTCGTGGTCAGCCACGGCCACCTCGACCACGTCGGCGCCGTCCCGTCGCTGTGTTCGGGCGACCGCCGGCCGCCGATCCACTGGACGCCGCCGACGCGGGAACTCGCGCTGACGCTCGCCCGCGACACGCTGAAGCTGCACGGCGGGACCTACGACTGCCCGTTCACCGAGACTGAACTCCGGCGGGTCACCCAGGTCTCCGAGACCCACGGCTACCGGGAGCCCTTCGAGGCCGCCGGCTACGAGGTGACGTTCTACGACGCCGGTCACATCCCCGGCAGCGCCCACGTCCTCGTCGACGACGGCGAGACGCGACTGCTGTACACCTCCGACTTCCACACGGGGGATCAGCGACTCGTTTCGGGGACGACGGCCCGTCCCGACGCGGACGCCGTGGTCTGCGAGTCGACGTACTCCGACGTGACCCACGAGGACCGCGGGGCCGTCGAGGAGCGGTTCGCCGAGAGCCTCCGCACCACGGTCTGGCAGGGCGGGACCGTCGTCGTCCCCGCGTTCGCCATCGGGCGTACCCAGGAAGTCCTCCTGATATGCGAGGCTCACGACATCGACTGCTACGTCGACGGGATGGGCAAGCGCGTGACGGAGATGCTGCGGCAGTATCCCGGGTTCGTCCGCGACGCCGACGCGCTCCGGCGGGCCAAATCCAACGCTCGCTTCGTCGACGGCCGCGACGGGCAGCGCCGGCGCATCGCCGACGACAACACCGTCATCGTCACCACCAGCGGGATGCTCTCGGGGGGCCCGGCGATGACCTACGTCCCCGCGATCCGCGGGTCGCCGACGAACAAGGTCGCGATGACGGGCTACCAGGTCGAGGGGACGCCCGGTCGCGAGCTGCTGGAGACCGGGAGCGCCGAGATCGACGGGCGGCGGATGCCCGTCGCCGCGGGGGTCGAGCAGTACGACTTCTCCGCCCACGCCGACCGCGAGGGGCTGCTCGCCTTCCTCGCCGACTACCGCGACGCAGAGGTGCTGGTCAACCACGGCGACCGCTGCGAGGCCTTCGCCGCCGAACTCCGCGAGGACGGCTTCACGGCGGCGGCCCCCGCAGTGGGCGACGCCGTCGACGTGTAACCGATCGCAGTCGCTGGTCAGCCCAGCACGCCCAGCTCGGCGAGCAGCACCAGTCCGGTGACCACGGGGAGGCTCCCGAGGATCGTGAGGAAGACGACCGTCCCCACGTAGTCGGCGGTCGTGACGGTTGCCGGCGCGCCCTCCGTCGGCCCGGCCGCGGCCCCGTCCTCGCTCGCCTCGTCCCCGAACTCGATGGAGAGGACGAGCGGGATGACCGCCGAGGGGCCGGCCGCGAGGACGACGAACGCGGCGGTCACCGCGGGGTCACCGATGTCGGCGAGCAGCGCGACCGCGACGGCGACGAGGGGTGCGACGAGCAGTTTCAGCCCGACGGTCGGCAGCGTCTCCCGGACGGTGGCGGCCAGGTCCATGGACTCGACCTGCAGGCCGAGCACGACGAGGAACACGGGGATCGAGGCGTCGCCGACCAGCCGGAGGGTGTCCATCGCCGTGCCGTCCGCGGGCGGGACGACGCCGAGCGCGACCGCCGCGCCCGCCGCCAGGAGCGCGTAGACCACGGGCTGGCGGGCGACGCGGCCGAGCGCGGCCCGGTCGCTCCCCTCCCCGCCCCGCGAGAGGAGGTAGACGCCGACGGTGTACAGGAGCAGGTTCTGGACGAGGACGAAGAGGACGGCCGTCGACCGGCCGGCGGCGCCGAACGCGAACGTGGCGACGGGGATGCCGAAGTTGCCGGTGTTGGGGAAGGCGGCGGCCATCGCGGCGCCGACGACGACGGTCCCCTCCCGGCCGCGCGCCCGGCTGACCGCCCACGAGAGCGCGCCCATGACGGCGGTGAACCCGACCATCGCCCCGACGGCGGCGGTGACGGTGCCGACGCCGACTTCGAGGGTGACGAGCGTCTCGAAGACCAGCGCCGGCAGGAGGACGTAGACGGTGACCGTGCTCAGCGGCTCGGTGTCTACCTCGCGGACGCGCCCGAGGAGGTATCCCGCGAGAGCGATGGCGAGCGGCGGCGCGACCGACGAGAGGAACACCGAGGGGACCGACCCGAGCGCGTCGAGTACCTGCACGGATTGGCCGTCCCGTCGGTATCGCGGCCGATAACGCTGTCGACTCGTCGCCGGACCGCGCCGGTATCGGCGGGCCGCTCCCGTTTCTAAACCGTTTTCACCGTCGAGTCGAAACCCGGCCCGTGGTGTCCTGGTCCCGGTACAACCCCGTCCGCGCGCTCCTCCTCGCCGTCGGGTCGCTCGTCGCTCGCGCCGGCATCATCGACCGCGAGCGGATCGAGCGGGCGACCGACCTGGCGTGGCCGCGCATCGTCACCGGTCTCGCGCGGATGTCCCGCTCGACGGCCGACGTGGCGATGGTCGGCATCGCGCTCGGGTCGAGCGCCATCGCCGGCGTCGGCTACGCCAGCCCCTTCTGGGGGCTGGCCTTCGCGCTGGGCGGCGGCGTCGCCGGCGGGACCATCGGCCTCGTCTCCCAGCGGTTCGGCGCCGACGCCCACGGGGAACTCGCCCTCTCGGTGAAGGTCAGCGCCCTGCTCACGGTCGCGATCACCCTCCCGCTGGTCGCGGTCTACTGGTTCCTCTCGGCGCCGCTGATCGCGCTCATCGGCTCCGGCGAGGCGGCCGTCGGCTTCGGCGCCGACTACCTCCGGGTCGTCGCCTTCGGCGTCCCGTTCGCGGCGCTGAACCTCATCGGCAGCCGCACGCTCGTCGGCGCCGACGACGCCTGGACCCCGATGATCCTCCGCGGGGGCGGCGCCGCCCTGAACATCCTCGTCAACGCCGTGCTCATCTTCGGCCTCGGCTGGGGCGTCGTCGGCGCCGCCGTCGGGACCGCCCTCTCGAACGCCGTCGTCACGGTCGCGTTCGCGGTCGGGCTCGCCCGCGGCGGCCTCCCCGGCATTGGGGAATTCCCGGTGCAGGTACCGCTCTCGGGCCCGCACCTCGACCGGTCGCTGTTCGGCGACCTCGTCGAGATGGCGACGCCGCTGATCGGGACCAACCTCGCCCGCAGCGGCGGCCAGTTCCCCAAGCTGTTCATCGTCGGCCTGTTCGGGTCGAACGTCGTCGCCGCCTACGTCGTCGCGATGCGGGTCCGCGCGCTGATGGACACGCCCAACTGGGGGTTCAGCATGGCCTCCTCCAGCCTCGTCGGGCAGGCGCTCGGCCAGGACGACGAGGACGACGCCGGCGCGTGGGCCCACGACATCATCCGCTTCTCGCTGGCCTGCTACGCCGTCATCGCCGTCGGCGTGTTCGTCTTCGCCCGCCCCATCGGCCGCGTGTTCGTCGACGACCCCGCGATCCTCCCGACCGTCGTCACGTTCATCCGCGTCGCCTGCTTCGGCGTCCTCTTCAGCGGCGTCTACGGCGGCTCGACCGGCCCCCTCAGAGCGAGCGGCGACACGCGCTGGCCGTTCTACGCCCAGCTGGCCGGCCTCTATCTGTTCGCGCTCCCCGTCGCCTACCTCGGCGTCGCCGTCCCCGAGATCGGCCAGACCGCGCTGTACGCCGCCATCCTCGCCGAGATGGCCGTCCCCGCCTGCATCACCTACTACCGCTACCACTCGGGGACCTGGAAGGTGGTCAGCCGCGACTACCGCCCCGACGCCGCCGCGGGCGACTGAGCGGGACCCGGCCGTCCGCTCCCGTCGGCGCATCGCCTGCCCGGGCGGCCGCTCCCGGAACGCCGGGCCGCGAGGGTCAGCCTTTTGCGTGGTTACTCCCGAGGGCCAGGCATGGAGTACACCACACTCGGCTCGACCGGGATGGAGGTCTCGCAGGTCTGTCTCGGCTGCATGAGCTTCGGCAGCGAGGAACCGTGGATGCTGGACGAGGACGACGGCCGGGAGATCATCGAGCGCGCCATCGACCTGGGCGTCAACTTCTTCGACACCGCCAACGCCTACTCCGACGGCGAGAGCGAGGAGATCCTCGGCGACGCCATCTCCGGCTACGACACCGACGAGCTCGTCGTCGCCACCAAGGTCCGGTTCCCCGTCGGCGAGGATTCGCCCAACGCCTCCGGTCTGTCCCGCAAGACCATCGAGCAGGAACTCGACGCCTCGCTCGACCGCCTCGGCCTCGACACGATTGACCTGTACCAGACCCACCGCGTCGACCCCGACACCCCCCCGGAGACGACGCTCCGGGCGCTGACGGACGCCCGCCGCCGCGGGAAGATCCGCCACGCCGGCACCTCCTCGATGTGGACCCATCAACTGGTCGACCAGCTCCGGACGAGCGAGCGCGAGGACCTCATCAGTTACGAGACGATGCAGAACCACTACCACGTCGCCTACCGCGAGGAGGAGCGCGACATGCTGCCGCTCTGCGACAAGGAGGACATCGGCGTCGTCCCGTGGGGCCCGCTCGGCCAGGGCTTCCTCGCCAGGCCCTTCGACGAACTCGAACGGACGAACCGCGGCGACCCCGAGAACTTCCACAACCCGACGCCGGAGTACGAACGCGGCGGCGGCAAGGAGATCAACGAGCGGGTCCAGGAGCTGGCGGCCGACCACGGCGTGACGATGGCCCAGATCGCCCTGGCCTGGCAGTTCCAGAACGACTACGTCGACGCGCCCATCGTCGGCACGACGAGCGTCGAACACCTCGAACAGGCCGTCGAGGCGCTGGAGATCGACCTCTCGGCCTCGGACGTGGCGTACCTCGAAGAGCCCTACGAGCCCCAGCCGGTCATCGGCCACGAGTAGCCGGAGCCGAGTTCGGCCCGCCGGTGGCCGCGGTCGACCTGTCGGCTGGCCGGTACTACTTTCTGTCGCCTGGGCGATGGGGCGCCATGGATCGACGCGCGTTCCTGGGGGGAGTGGGAGCGACGACGGCGCTGGGGGCGCTCTCGGGGCTGGGTCGGGCGGGCGGCGCCAGCGGCGAGAGCCGCCGGGGCGCCACCAGCGTGGGGGACGCGGCCCGGACCGACCCGGACTGGGCGGTCGACTGGCGCTCGCGGTGGCCGACGTTCGGCAGCGCGGAACCGTCGAGCGAGGTCCAGCCCGTCGTCGGCGACGGCCGGCTGTTTCTCACCCCGAGAGTCGCCGGCGTCCCCGGGCGCGCCGCGGAGTACGAGGGCGAGGACGCGGAGTTCTTCGCGGTCGGGCTCGACACGGCGGACGGGTCGCACAGGGACGGCAACACGATCGAGATGGGTATCCTGTCGCGGATGCCCGCGGGAACGGTCCGGGCGGCCGGTCGGTTCGTCACCACCGGACTGGCGGACGAGGCCGAGCGGACGTTCGCGACCGTCGTGACGCTTCCCGACGAGCCGCGGGGGTGGACGACGAGAGTCGACGGCGTGCCGGCCGGACCGCCGGCCGCGACGGACGAGACCGTGCTGGTCCCGGCGGGCGCGTCGGTCGCCGCGCTCTCCGCGAGCGACGGGAGCGTCGCGTGGACGGCGCCGTTCGACTCGCCGGTGACGGGCGTCACCGGGGCCGACGGGACGGTCTACGCGGCGACCGAGGAGGGAGCGCTGTCGGCGCTCGACGCCGCGACGGGCGACCCCCGGTGGACGGCCAGTCCGCTCACGAACCTCGGGCTCCGGGGGCCGACGGTCGCGGGCGACCACCTCCTGGCGCTCGACGGGTGGGGCGGCGTCCACGCCGTCGGGACGGACGGGTCGGAGGCGTGGTCGACGATCCCGAACGGCGTCGTGACCGCCCCGGACGACGGGCGCGGCGCGACCGGGCCACCGGGGACGGTCGGTCCCGTCGCGGCCGACGGCGAGCGCTGCTACGTCGCCGCCGTCTTCGGGCCCGAGGACCGCGAGCGGACGGCCGTGACGGCGCTCTCGCTGGCCGACGGGAGCGAGGCGTGGACCCACGAGTTCGCGAGCGCGCCCCGCGACGACGTTCACAGCGTCCGGAACGGACCGACGCTACAGCCGCGGGTCGTCGAGGGGAGCGTCTGGGCGGCCGGCGACCGGACCGCGGTGGCGCTGGACGCGGCGAGCGGCGACCTGCGGCGGCGCTGGGGGTTCGGCCACCCGCTCAGGGCGACCCCGCTCCCGACGCCGTCGGCCGTCTACTTCCTCGACGGGTTCGGCGTCTATCGCCTCGACCGCTCCGGGAGCGACTGCGGCCCCTACGAGGTCTCCACGGCGGGCGTGAGCTACGAACGCGGGATGGACGGCGAGGAGTTGAGCGTCGACGGAGGGGTGACCGCCGACGGCTGTCCGGTCGTCGGGACCGTGGACCTGGTGGTCGACGGCGAGTACCTGGCCTCGGCCGGCGGCTACGTCGCCGCCGGGGAGGGGACGACGCCGTATCTCGCCTACGGCTGGGAGGACCTCCCGGAATCGCTCGACCGCGCGACCCTGCGGTTCAGGGGGACTGACGGCACCGTCGTCGACACCCGGCGCGTGGCCATCGACGACTACCGCGAGGAACCCCCCGATTTCAGTATCCGCTGTCCGTCGATGGCGACCACCAACCTCGGGGTCGGCACGAGCGTGACCGTGACCGCCGAGGTGTCCAACTCCGGGTCCGAACCCGGCTACGTGGCGACGCTCGAAGCCGACGGGTCGGTCGTCGCCCGGCGGAGCGGCGAGATCGCCCGGGAGTTCCACGACGACCTCGAGCCCTGCGACGGGACGACGCTCGCTCTCTCGACGCTGCTGACCGGGTTCGAGAGCCGCGAGATCACGGTGCGGGTCGAACCGACCGCCGACGAGGGCAGCGGCGACGCGGAGCGGTTCGGGACGGTCCAGTCGGGCGACCCCTACGCGTTGGGCGGCGGGGTCGCCGGGCTGACGTTGCTCGGAACCTACGTCCGCAGAAAACGCCGCGGCGACGGGTCGGACTAAACCGCCGACCGGTACTTCGAGACCGCGGGGCCGACCCTCTTCGCGACGCGCTTGCTCGCCAGCCCCGAGACGACCGAGCAGGCGATGTACCAGACCGTCCAGACCTGCAGCGGGCCGACCAGCTTGGCCGTCCAGACGACCCGACCGGCGATCGGTAATACCTGCGCGGCCGGCGTGACCGCGGCGGCGGGGTTGACGGTCAGCCACGAGATCCACAGGAACACGGGGATCGTGACCAGCATCGCGTAGACCATCGGTCGAACCATCTGCTTCATCGCACCGACTTGCTCCAGCATGAGTTCCTGCTGGCGCGACTGCAGCCGTTCGACGGCCTCGTCGTCGCCGCGCTCGCGGGCCGCGTCGAGTCGCTCCCTGACCGTCTCCAGCCGCTCTTTCGCGACTTCCTGGGGGTTCTCGTCGAGCAACCGGCGCCGCAGCGTCGTCGAGACGACCGTCGTCGCGACCGCCAGCAGCGCGACCGTCGCGCCGAAGGGCAGGACGGCCTCGACCGGCCCGAGCAGGAGGTGGGCGGTGCTGCCGACCGTATCCCGGGCCACCGGCACCTGGTAGCTGGCCATCAGCCCGATGGCGGCGACCCCGGCGAGTTTGTCGGCGGCCGACCAGCCGCCGGAGTCGGCGTCGTCGACGGGGCCGTCGCCGTCGGCGGGCCTGGCGTCGGAGTCGCCGGTGGCGTCGGACGCTTCGAGGGCCGTCCGGACGGCGTCGGGGTCGTCGACGACGAACCCGGCGTCGGTCGCGACCAGCAGTTCGGATTCGAGCAGCCGGCCCCACTGCTCGGCGGGGACCGCGTCGCTCACGTCCGCCCAGGAGACGGTGCCGTCGCCCGATTCCGCGCGGTTGAGGACTGCGGTCGCGGCGTCGGCGAGCGCCTCGTCGCCGTCGAGCCGCTCGCGGAGGGTCTCGTCCATGCGGGAACCTGTCAGCGCGCCTTTGTCAATCTTGCTCTCGCGGTGTCACGCCTCCGAACGCCGGAACCGCCCGGCAGCGGGCAGGACGAGTCGGAGGGCGACGACGTGCCCGGCGACGAGGACGAGGACGGCGGCGACGATGAGAAACCCCTCGCGGACGGTCGGGAGGAGCCCGAGCGCGACGATGAGCGTGGTCGCACAGGCGGGCGGATGGACGGCGTCGAACGCGAGCATGCCGGTGCTCGTCAGGACCAGCGCGAGGACGCCGCTGGCGACGACCGCCGCGAGCGCGGGCGACCTGGGCGCGAGGTCGGCCGTGACGACGACGCCGCTCGCGAGGAGGTGGTACGCGAGGAGCCCGGCGACGACGCCGATACCGTGGCCGGCGACGATCCGGCGGAGCCGCTCCGGGGCGAGCGGCCGCTGGCTGACGAGGACGTACGCCGTCGGGCCGAGGCTGGGGAAGACGAACGGCGTCCCCGTCAACCACGCGACGACGCCCGTCACCCCGAGGAGGATCCCGGCGTGGACGCCCGTCAGCACGGCGTGGCGGTTCACGTCTGTCCGTTCACGTCGGCGTCCAAGAACGTGGTGTTTCGCGAGCCCACTGCGGGGCCGACCGTCGTAACACCCAACACGGCACCTCGGGAAACACCCGCCCGGGATGAGTTCTACCTCCGAGTCCGAACCGTCCGGCGCGTCGCTCTCCTATCGGAACATCCTGGAGCGGGAGATGGAGAACGCGCTCAAGGAGATCCACCGGCCGCCGAAGGGGGTCTTCCTCTCGGGGCTCTCCGCCGGGCTCAACCTGAGTTTCGGCGCGTTGCTGATGGCGATGGTACTGACGTACTCCGGGGGGTTCGGATCGAGACTCGTCCAGCAGGCGACGCTGGGCTTGGTCTCCTCTGTCGCCTTCCTGTTCGTCGTTGTCGGGCAGACCGAGCTGTTCACCGCTCACTCGACGATGGCGATCCTGCCGGTCATCGACGGGCGAGCGTCGGTACGGGGGCTCGGTCGCGTGTGGGGGGTGACGTACGTCTCGAACCTCCTCGGGTGCGGCCTGTTCGCCGCACTCGTCGCCGTGCTGGGGCCGCAGATGGGGATCGTCGAGCCCGCCGCGTTCGGGACGCTGGCGTCGGCGTTGCTCCCGTTCCCCGGCCGGGTGATCTTCCTGAGCGGCGTCGTCGCCGGCTGGCTGATGGGGCTCGTGACCTGGCTCTCCGCGGCGAGTCGCGACACGGTCGGGCGGATACTCTTCGTGATCATCGGAACGGCCGTCATCGGGTTCGGACCGTTCCACCACAGCATCCTGGGGACGACGGAGCTCCTCTCGGCGATGGCGCTCGGCCAGGGGGTCGCGCCCGGCCAGTTCGGTCACTTCCTGCTCTGGACGACGCTCGGGAACGTCGTCGGCGGGAGCGTGTTCGTCGGGCTGTTGAACTACGGGCACGTCGCCCTGGCAGGCGAGCGCCAGGACGTCGAGTTCGACGCCGAGGACGAGGCGGAGTGATCCGTCCCGCGGACGGACCCGTCGCCTCGTCCGCCGCTCACTCCCCGTCGCCGCGCAGTTCCCGTGTCGCGACGAGCGCGACGGCGCCGACGACGAACGCGAGCGTCCCCATCGCGAGCGCGGAGACGGCCGTCAGCAGGACCGATGACCCCTCGGCCAGCGTGATAGCGTCGGGACCGAGCAGGACGGCGACGACGGCAGCGACGGCGAGCAGTCCCGCGGTCTCCTCGCGGGACAGCGGCTCCCGGAAGGCCGACAGTTCCATGGCCGGCGGTTCGTCGGGCGGGCTGAAAACGCTTGGGACCGCCGTGAGCCGAGACCCCGGTGGTCGCTACTCGACGGGGTCCGTGACCGTCAGCCAGTCGAGGCGGTCGTCCATCCGCTCGAGCGCCTCGTCGTGTGTCCAGAGTCGCTCGACGCCGTGTCGCTCCATCGCGGCCAGTACCGGCGCGTCCCGGCCGCCGATCCCGGACTGGTCGTACTCGGCGAGCAGCTCCGCCCCCCGCTTCACGTCGGCGGGTCGTAGCTCCGCGACGGTCGAGTCCTCGATCGATAACACCCGTTCGACGTGGCGCTCGCTGTCGGCCAGTTGGTTCGTCAAGTAGTGGACGACCTCCATCTGGAGGACCGTCGTCGTGAACAGCGGCCGAGAGCGGAGTACCTCGGCCACGTCGTCGCGGACGGCCTCGTGTTCGTCGAGGTCGGCGTCGAGGAAGTAGATCCAGACGTTCGCGTCGAGACAGTACATCAGTTCGGCAGGTCGCTCGTCCACTCGGCTTTCAGATCTTCGGGGTCGATCCGGTCGGCGTCCTCGGCTCTCGTTTCCCCGTTGACGCATCCCTCCAGTCGCTCGACCAACCGCTCCCGCGAGATCCGACTGCGGATGACGATCCGGTCGCCCTCCAGCTCCACGGCGACCTCCTCCCCCGGGTCGATCTGCAACGCCTCCCTGATGGACTGCGGGATCGTGACTCGCCCCTTCTCGTCGACGCGTCGGTCCTCGCTCGTCCCCATGTATCCCACTGCGGTGGGAACGCAGTTAAACGTTCGCTCGGACGGGCAGCCGTCGGTCCCGCCGCTATCGGTCGCGGCGTCGAAAAAATCGAGTTCGCGTGAGCGACCTTACTCGCCCTTCTCGATGGGGGCGCCCACGAGGTTGCCCCACTCCGTCCAGGAGCCGTCGTAGTTGATGGCGTCGTCGTAGCCCAGCAGCTCGTGCAGGGCGAACCACGCGACGGAGGAACGCTCGCCGATGCGGCAGTAGGCGACGGTCGTCTCGTCGCCGTCGATGCCTTCCTCGGCGTAGAGCTCCTCGATCTCCTCGGCGTCCTTGAAGGTGCCGTCGTCGTTCGTGACGGCGGCCCACGAGATGTTCTCGGCGCCCGGGATGTGGCCGCCGCGCTGGGCGGTCTCCTGGAGTCCCGGCGGCGCGAGGACCTCGCCGGAGAACTCCTCGGGCGAGCGCACGTCGACCAGCGGCAGGCCCTTCTCGACGGCGTTCTCCACGTCGTCGCGGTAGGCGCGGATGGACTCGCGCGGGCCGGAGGCGTTGTACTCGACCTCCGAGAAGTCGGGCTCCTCGTCGGTGAGCGGGTAGTCGTTCTCGACCCAGTAGTCGCGGCCGCCGTCGAGCAGCTTCACGTCGTCGTGGCCGTAGTACTTGAACTGCCAGTAGGTGTAGGCCGCGAACCAGTTGGCGTTGTCACCGTAGAGGACGACCGTCGTGTCCTCGCTGATGCCCGCCGAACCGAGCAGCGCCTCGAAGTCCTCCTTGTCGAGGATGTCGCGCTCGACCTGATCCTGGAGGTCCGTCTCCCAGTTCCAGCCGACCGCGCCCGGCGCGTGGCTCTCGTCGTACAGCTCCGTGTCCACGTCGACCTCGACCAGCCGATAGTCGTCGTCGTCGCTCTGGAACTCCTCCAGATGGTCTTCGACCCAGTCCGCCGAGACGAGTACGTCTTTCGCGTATTCGCTCATGGTCATCGAACCATTGGTCTACCGACTATATACAGCTAGGACCTTCGGCATGTCCCGCCCCTTGACGACTATAGCGGAAATTGTTGCCTGAAGTTGCCGTGTCTATAGTTCTCACGGCCTCTGTCTCGCGCTCTCGCCGGCCGGTCCGGACCGGGGGACGGGTGCGACCGCCGCACGAGCCCGCGGGCCGGCCCCGCCTTTATGTCGTGGGACGGCCGCCGTCGTCCCGGTCAAAATTGCCACTACCTCCGACCGGGTCGGAAGGACATCTTCAAGCGTCCGCTCTCCCGACCCGGGGACATGAGCGAGATCGTCGTCCCGGCCGACTGGGTGGCCGACCGACTCGACGAGGTCCGGATCGTCGACGTGCGCGACGCCTGGGAGTTCGACGGCATCGGCCACGTCCCCGGGGCGGTCAACATCCCGTTCGACTCGTTCCGCGCGGACGACCACGCCGCCGACGGCGACGCCGCCGGGGACAGTTCGGGCGGCGACCAGGGGATGCTCCCCGGCGCCGACGCCTTCGCCGAACTCATGTCCGAGGCGGGGATCGAGAAGGGCGACCGGGTCGTCGCCTACGACGACACCCACGGCGTCTTCGCCGCCCGGTTCCTCGTGACCGCCGAGCTGTACGGCCACGACCCCGAGCGGCTCCACCTGCTCGACGGCGACTTCTCCGCCTGGCGGCTCGCCCACGAGACGACGAGCGAGGCCGCGGACTTCGAACGCTCCGAGTACGCCGTCGACCCGCCCGCGGAGACGCCGCTCGTGGACATCGACGAGGTCGCGGCGGCCACCGACGACCCCGACACCGTCGTCGTCGACACCCGCGAGGACTGGGAGTTCGAGGAGGGCCACATCCCCGGCGCGGTCCGGCTGGACTGGCGCGAACTCGTCGACGACGAGACGCGCGGGCTCAGGCCCCGCGGGGAGATCGAGTCGATCCTCGACGAGCGGGGGATCGGCCCCGACAGGCGGGTCCTGCTGTACTGCAACACCGCCCGGCGGATCAGCCACACCTACACCGTCCTCCGTCACCTGGGCTACCCCGACCTGGCGTTCTACGAGGGGAGCCTCACCGAGTGGGAGGCCGCCGGGCGCGAACTGGAGACCGGCGCGTAGGGCCCACGCACCGTCGGTAGTCCCCGCCCCGGTCAGTCGTCGGCGCCGTCGGCCCTCGGGTCGTCGCCGACGGCGCCGTCGCCGGGCGAGTCCTCGCCCGCGGCGCCGTCGGTCGCGGGCTCGTCCGCGGCGTCCGCCGCGGAGTCACCGTCGGCCAGGGAACCGGTCAGTCGCCCGGACCGGTCGTCGTCCGGGTCGGCGTCGGGGTCGAGCGCGGCCCCGTCGAAGGTCTGCTGGACGCTCGTGCGCTCGTCGGTGATGAGTTCGACCACCTCGACGAGCAGCGCGACGACCAGCGGGCCGGCGATGACGCCGACGACGCCCAGGCTGAGGGTGCCGCCGGTGAACCCGACGAAGTAGAGGCTGGCGGGCATCCCGGTCGTCAGCGAGGCCAGCCGCGGGCGGATGAGCGCGTCCGGCAGGAACCCGATCAGGACCAGCCCCGTGCTCGCCACCAGCAGTGCGGCGGTGATCTCGCCGGCCAGCACCTCCGTCAGGGCGAGCGCGACGATCAGCAGGCTCGGGCCGATGACGGGGATGAACTGCAGGAGCCCGGAGAAGAGCGCGAGCGAGAACACCGCGTCGTAGCCAAGGATCGTGAAGACGGCGTAGGCGACGACGAACGTGCCCAGCGCCGTCGCGGCCTGGAGCACGTACAGCGCGTACAGCGTGTCCCGGACGCAGCGGTGCAGCGACAGTATCACGTCGTGGTACTCGCCGGGGACCAGCCGCAGCGACGCCCGGCGGACGCTCCCCGGTCGGAGCAACAGTCCGTAGACCAGGAAGGCGAACAGGAACCCCTTGAGCGCCAGGACCGGGGTCGTGCTCGCGAAGTCGATCGCGATGTCGCTCACGACGTCCCGCGCCTGCGCGAACACGTCGCTGACGTCGATCACGAACTCCATCCCGAAGACGGGGACGGTGAGTTCGCTCGGGATCTCCCGCAGGAACCCCAGCAGCAGCTGCTGGCGGTTGTAGAGCGCGTAGACGATGGGCGTGAGGACCGCCAGGACGAACAGAAAGCCGACCGCCGTCGCCGCCGCGGCGGCGATGCGCCGGTGGACGCCCCGTGTGACGAGTTCGCGGCGGACGGGATAGAGCACGTACGCGACGGTGATGGCGAAGAAGACCGTCCCGAGCACCCGCGAGAGGATCGCCAGCGTCAGCGCCGCCGTCCCGACGAACAGCCCGCCGAGCACCTGCTGTCGCCGTGTCAGCGCCATACAGCCCCGTGGACGCGAGACCTACAAAACGTTTGGCACCGTCGGGGTGACGCCGCGCGGCGGGGGTGCCACGCAGCGTCCGCCCGACCGGGCGAGGCGGGCCGCTACGGCACCACGCCGACGGTCAGCAGGGTGCCGTGCTCGCGGTAGCGCTCGACCATCGCCTCCCGCCGCTCGAAGTCCTCGGTCGGGAACGCCTCGGCCGGGGGGATCTCCGTCTCGGTGTCGGGGATGCGGTCCTGTGCGGCGACGTGCAGCCCCGCCTCGCGGAAGTGGTCGCGGTACTCGGCCTCCGTCCAGCGGACCATCGGCACGTCCACCAGGTCGTCCCACCTGTGCGTGTGGACGCTCTCCTCCCAGTAGTTGACCGCGCAGTAGAACGTGCCGCCCGGGCGGAGAACCCGCCGCAGTTCCGCCAGTACGGCGTCGGGGTCGCGGGCGTAGAAGAACGCCTCCATCGACCAGCAGTGGTCGATGCTGTCGTCCGCGAACGGCAAGTGCTCGAAGTCGCCGTTGAGGAACCCCGAGCGGCGGTCGTCGGTGTACGCGCGGGCGTTGCGGGCCATCTCGGGCGAGGCGTCGATCCCGTAGGTGCGCGCCGCGTCCTTGGTCTCCCGCAGCGCCCGACCGGCGTAGCCGCTCCCGCTGCCCAGGTCCAGCACGGTGTCGCCGTCCTCGACGGGCATCCGCGTCAGGGCGTGTTTGGCCGTGTGCCAGTGGCGTTCCTCCATGCCCTCGTCGCGGCCGTCGCGGGCCCACTCGTCGAACTCCTCGCTGACGCTCATGGGAGACGGGTGGGCGCCCGCGAGGAAAACGGTTCTGTGTCGGCGACCGCCGGGCCGGCCGCGGGGACGCGCTGGTGTCGAACGGGAGACAAGACCTATGTCCGACGGCGGGGTACGGGCGGCCGTGCAGCTCCCTCCGATGCTCGCCGAGCGGCCGCTGGTGGCGGTCGCGGTCGGCCTGACTGCGCTCGTCCTCCTCGCCCAGCCGTTCGTCCTCGCCTACTGGGCGCGCAGCGAGGCGCGAGCCAAGGGGTCGTCGACGCTCGACATCTTCCTCTACATGCAGCTGGCCGTCGGGGTCGTCCACTACTGGTACGTGCGCTTCGGCCGCGGCGATTCGGGGCCGCGCGACTCGCCGCCCACCCGGCGCGAGCGACTCGCCGGCACGTACGCGATGGCGGTCGTCGCCGGGTTCGTCGTCGGAGCGGTCGTCTCGCCGCCGGACCCGATCACGCAGGTACTGTACTTCCCCCCGCTGTTCGTCGGGTCGTTCGCGGCCGCGTGGCTGGTGAGTTCGGTCGCCGGCGACGCCCGCTCGACGGGTGACGGGTCGAGCGACGGGTGACGGGTCGAACTGTGGGGAGATATCGACCGACGAGCGCGGTCGGCGCCGCCGACCGCCGCGTCCGCCAGCGTTTTCCCGGTGCCCGGAATACCCCGGTGCATGGCACGGGACCCGCGGTACAGGCTCGCGGACACCGCCCAGCAGGTCGTCGGCGGGTTCCTGCTCGCGGGGCCGTTCGTCGTCACCGAGGAGGTGTGGACGCTCGCGAAGCAGATGAGCTGGTTCCACACCGCCGTCACGGTGGCCATCGTCTTCGCCATCGGTTACGGCGCCCTCTACGAGGCCGACGACGACCGCGACCCCGACCGCGAGGCCGAGGTAGCCGGGGTCCCCGTCCGGTTCGTCTCCCTGATGGCCGTCTCCTTCGGCTCGGTCGCCGTCCTCGCGCTCACGCTGACCGCGCCGACCACGTTCCTCACCGACCCCGACCTCACGACGACCGAGCGCGCCGGGATCACGGTCCGCGCCGTCAGCGTCGGCGCCATCTTCAGCGTCGTCGGCGCCGCCACCGCCGACAGCGTGTTCTGACGACCGGTTCGATCCGCGAGTGGAGCAGTTGTCTCTGGTGGGTCTGTCCGGGAGAGAAGTCGAACGAGAGCGACCGCGGGAGACAGCAAGTGCGCCTCGCCCGTCCAGTCCACCGGGAGAGCAATCTCTCCCGAGCCCGCGCGAACGCCGTTCGCGCGGACACCGGGAAAGCACGGCACCGCGATCGCCCCGAACAGCCCCCCAGAGGGTCACGACCCTCTCCGGAGCTTGCTCTGACGGTGTTTCCACGCACGTCTTCGCCACCCGGCTCCCCGCAGGGAGCGCAGCGACCGAGGAAACCCGGGTGGCAGAGAGACGGTTGGTAAAGAGTTTTCTCCCCCGCCCCGCGAAAGATGGACCATGACTACACGCGAGTACGATGTCGTCGTCGTCGGGGCGGGGACCGCCGGCTGTTACGCCGCGGCGACCGTCGCCCGCGAGGGCTACGACGTCGCGCTCCTGGAGCGCAAGCCCGAGGAGGAGGGGGGCCACATCGCCTGCGGCGACGCCCTCAAGGGCGCGAGTTCCTTCCCCGACGCGATCCCGAAGTCGCAGATCGAACCCGCGATGACCAACACCGGCGTCGACCACGGCCGCTTCGAGATCCCCCAGGAGGACACCGTCCTGGAGATCCCCGTCCCCGGGGAACTCGCCGTCATCGACCGCTGGGAGTACGGCAAGGCCGTCATCGAGGGGGCCCGCGACGCCGGCGCCGAGATCCACTTCGACACGCTCGTCAAGGACGTGCGTCAGGCCGACGACGGGACGGTCACCGGCGTCCGCGCGATGCGGAAGGGTGACCCCGTCGACTACGAGGCGGAGATGGTCATCGACGGCGCGGGCGCGCTGTCGATCCTCCAGGACAACGTCGACTTCGACGGGACGACCTTCGACACGAACGTCAGCTACAGCCAGTTCTGCTCGGCCTACCGGGAGATCGTGACGGTCGACGAGCCCGTCGAGTGGGACGACGCCCTCGTCTTCAAGCCGACCGAGCGGGCGGCGGGCTACCTGTGGTACTTCCCGCGGACCGACACCGAGATCAACGCCGGGCTGGGCTTCCAGATGAACGAGGAGCCGATGCACCTCGTCGAGGACCTCAAGCGCGATCTCAGGAACCGCGAGGAGTTCCAGGGCGCGACCGTCGAGGACAAGCTCGGCGCCGCCTTGCCGACGCGGCGGCCCTACGACTCGGCGGTCGCGCCGGGCTTTCTCGCGGCCGGCGACGCGGCGGGCCTCGTGAACCCGACGACCGGCGGCGGCATCGGCGGCGCCGCCTACTCCGGGCAGTACGCCGGCGAGCAGGCGGTCGCGGCCATCGAGGACGGCGACGTGGGGGAGGACCGCCTCTGGGAGTACAACAAGCGGGTGATGGACCACTTCGGCGCCCGCTTCGCCACGCTGGACGTGTACAACATCTTCGTGACGGCCTACGACATCGACGACCTGATGGGGATGCTGGCGGCGCTGCCCGCCGAGAAGATCGCCGAGGGGCTCTACGCCGGCGAGACCGACATCGGCCTCTGGCTCAAGCTCAAGACCGCGGTCAAGTCGGTCGGCCACTGGGGCACCATCTACGACCTCTACGAGACGAAACAGCTGGCCGAGCGCGTGCTCGACCACTACGAGGACTACCCCGACAGCCGCGAGGGCTTCGCAGACTGGCAGATCCGCCGCGACGAGATCCTCGACGACGTCTACGAGACCACCGGCGCCGATCCGAAGTACTGACCGCCTACGCCGCCGGAGTCCCACCGCGCGTCGCCGCCCGCTGTCGACCGCAGCCGTCGGTCCACAACACGTTCGGAGTCGGGGCGTACGCGGTGATTACTCGAACGATGATGACGAATATTTATGTGCAGTCGTCAATATACTGATCAGTAACGCGCGGTGGGGAACGGCCCGGACGGAGACGGGGCGGCTGGGGCGTCGTCCCGAAGGGGCGTCCGGGCAGCGTTCAGGCGCGCGTGGGGAAGGAAACCATGACAGGGATCGACTCGTCGAGAGCTGTTTCGCCGGTCATCGGGGTCATCCTGATGGTCGCGATCACCGTGTTGCTGGCGGCGACGGCGGCGACGTTCTTCATGGGGTTCGAAGGGGAGCTGTCGGGGACGCCGACCGTCGCGATCGAGGGGGAGTTCGCCGTCGACAGCGGCGGCCACGAGCTCGCCGTCGAGTTCACCGGCGGCGACGTGCTGGCGCGGGAGAACGTGGCGATCCACGTCGCCAGTGCGGGCTGTCGCGGCGTCGGGTCGGTCACCGACCGCTACGACCTGGCGGAGCTGGGCGTCTCCGGGTCGACCGTCGCCGCCGGTTCGCAGGCGCAGGTCACCGTCGGGACGGTCTGCCCGCCGGCCGCGAGCCGGCTCGACCTCTCGCGGACGGAGGTGACCGTCTCGTGGGTCGATCCGGGCGGCGACGGGACCGTCCTCTACCGCTGGCGCGGGCCCGCGGCCTGACCGGGTCGCTGCCGGTCCACGTCGAAACGACGGACCGGGACCCGCTCGGGGAGCCGGCGGCCGCTCAGGGACGGTCGCGCGCCAGCGCCCGGACCGTCTCGGACAGCACGTCGACGCCGACGGCCAGCGAGTCCTCGTCCACGTCGAAGGTGGCGGTGTGGTGGCCGCCGGGGTGGTCGGTGCCGACACCGACGTACGCGGCCCGGCCGCCCCGCTCCTGGACGCGGTTCATCAGGACGGTCGCGTCCTCGCTCCCGCCGAGGTCGTCGTTCCGGACCACCGAGTCGACGCCGCCGGTCCGCCCCGCGATCGTCTCGACCACGTCGACGACGACGGGGTCGCTCTCGGCGCCCGGTGCCTCCCCCTCCGGGGTCACGTCGACCTCGCAGCCGTGCATCGTCGCCGCGCCGTCGAGCACCGAGCGGGCCCGCTCGCGCATGTACTCCATGAGCTCCGTCGTCTCGCCGCGGACCTCGCCCTCGACGTGAGCCTGCTCGGGGACCACGTTCGTCGCGGTCCCGCCGCCGACCTTCCCGGCGTTGACCCGCGTGGCGCCGTCCCCGTGGCGGGGGATCGCGTAGAGATTTTGCACCGCGGCGGCCATCGCCTGGACGGCGTTGCGCCCCGACCCGGGCCGCGCGCCGGCGTGGGCCGACTCCCCCGAGAAGTCGGCGCGGAACTGGTGGACCGCCAGGAACCCCCCGACGCCCGCGACCACCTCGCCGGTCGGGTGGTCGAGCCCGATGTGGACGGCGAGCAGGTAGTCGACATCGTCCAGCAGGCCGCTCTCGGCCATCGGCTTCCCGCCGCCGATGGTCTCTTCGGCGGGCTGGAAGAGGACCTTCAGCGTCCCCTCGAAGTCGCTGTCAGCGACCGCCTCCAGCACGCCGAGCCCGATGGTCGCGTGGGCGTCGTGCCCGCAGGCGTGCATCGTGCCCTCGTGCTCCGAGCGGAAGCCCTCGCGGGCGGGACGGTGCTCGTCGTCGGTCGACTCCTCCCGCGGGAGCCCGTCGATGTCGACCCGCAGGGCGACCGTCGGGCCGTCCCCGCGTTCGAGCGTCGCCGCGGCGCCCGTGTACCCGCCGCGCAGTTTTTCGAGCGTCTCGGGGTTCGCGCCCGCCTCCTCCGCCTGCCGGTACCACCGTTCCAGCTCCTCGTCGTCCGGGACGGCGATGCGCTCGCCCTCCGCGAGGACCTCGGGGCCGACGAGGATGTCGTCCAC
Organism: Halosimplex halophilum; assembly: GCF_004698125.1. Lineage (NCBI taxonomy): Archaea > Methanobacteriati > Methanobacteriota > Halobacteria > Halobacteriales > Haloarculaceae > Halosimplex > Halosimplex halophilum. The sequence continues at coordinate 252,793 of NZ_ML214297.1, read as the reverse complement.
GTCCATCGATTCGAGTTCTTCGACGACCCGAGCTGTCGTCCAGAACTCCCGCCAGGCTGGTTCGGGTTTGCGGTGGAACTCCCTGCGTAACTCGACCAGGCGCTCGCGGCTCGGCTGACTCATGGGGGACCGTGGGCGCCCAGGGAAGGTGTGGGTTTCGGCGATCGGGCGTGAAAACCGAGATCAGTACCGGCCCGACTCAGTCCGCCGCCGCGAACAGCGTGGAAGTCCCGACCCGTTTCGGCCGGCTCGACGGTCTGTGCGGGTGGGAATGAACGGGCGGTCGTCTGCACGAACCCCGGCGACGCAGGCACTGGACCGAGCGGAGCGAGGGAAGCGCGCAGCGAGCCGCGGGAGTGCAGACGGCCGGGGCTTTCACGCTATTTGTGACGCCAGTACGGTCGATGGTGACGCCCGCGGCAGTGAGAGTCACTGTAATCGCGGCTCTCGCAGAATCGATCCGAACGTCTCGAACTCATCGGACCTGTTCGATCTCGGCTTCGACGTGGATGCGGTCGGGGTAGTCGTCGCCGGCGACCGAGCGGGCGAACTCGTCGTGGCCGTGGATCTCGACGGTCCGGGTGTAGGCGGTGTACTGCCAGGGCTCGAACTCGCCGCCGTCGGCGGCCAGCCGCTTGGACTGCGGGACGCGGTGGTCGGTCGGCGGCTGGGGATGGGGCCCTTTCAGCTCCACGCCCTTGCGCTCGGCGGCGGCCTTGACCCCGTCGACGACGTCGTCGAGGAGCCGGCGGTCCCCGCTCGTGAACGTGAGCTTCGTGACGAAGGGCATGTCCGTCCGGTCGCCAGGGACCGGGATAAGCCATGCGCTTGCCGCCGCGTCGTGTCGAGTCGGCGAGTGGTCACCGCGGCGATGCTCCGATATTCACTTAAGGAGTGATAGAGTACCTACTGGCAATGATAGAGGCCACGAGCGCGGGAGCCATCCTCTTTCGCGACACGCGTGGCCGGCGGGAGTACCTCCTCCTGAAGAGTCGCCCGGGCGACTGGGAGTTCCCGAAAGGGGGCGTCGAGGGCGACGAGGAGCTCCAGCAGACCGCCATCCGCGAAGTGAAAGAGGAGGCCGGGATCGGCGACTTCCGGCTCTTGGACGGCTTCCGAGAGGACTACGACTACGTGTTCGAAGCCAACGGCAACACCATCCACAAGACCGTACACCTGTTCATCGCCCGGTCGTTCGAGGCGTCGGCGGAGCTGTCCCACGAGCACCGCGACCTGCAGTGGCGCGACTACGAACAGGCCATCAACACCGTCACCCAGGACGGCCCCCGCGAGATCTTAGAGGAGGCCCACGAGTTCCTCGACGAGAAACTCGACGAGGACGAGGACGACGAGGAGTAGCGACCGGGCCACTCCGTCCGGTCGCGGCCCGGTGGGCCGTCGCACCGAGCGGCGGCCGGTCCGCCCCGCCAGCGGACGCCGCGTCGGCCGACCCACGGCGTCGCGCTCCCGCGTGCCACCGCCCGCTCGGTCGCCGGGGCGTCGTCCCGGTATCGAGCGGCTCGCCGCGACCGGTCAGGCGCCCGCCGCGGCGTCGTTGATACCCGTCTGGATCAGGTACCAGGCCGCCGGACCGAGAAACAGGAACAGGACGAACAGCAGGACGCCGCTCTGGTCTGTCACCGCCTCGGCCGCGTCGGCGACCTTCCACTGGCCGTAGAAGGGGACGATCGCGAGGATCGGCGAGAGGCTCGCGTCCGTCCCCCGGTCTAGCTGTCTGGCCGTGCTGTACATCCAGTAGACCATGTACAGCCCCAGCGTGACGACCGCCAGTGCCACTTGCTTGCCGAGCGACCCCTTCTCGAATTCGGACCTGTCTACGATCTGTGTCGACATACAGGCCGTTACAGAATGACAGCGTATAAATTACTTTGGGGAGACACGATCTCGTCGGCGCCCGATAGCGCTGCATCCGTTCGCGGGGCATTTATACGCCCGATCCGTCTGTGGCAACTGTGAGTGGGGCCGACGACGGTGTGACCGGCCAGTCCGAGTTCGTCTTCGAGCTGGCGGTCTGTCAGTGGGCCGAGCGGGAGTGGCCGCCCGCCGGGAGCGCAACCGGGGCCGGGGACGGCGACGGCCGACCGACGATCGTCGCCCGGCAGATCGGAACGAAACGGCGCCGCTGGGACACCGTCGTCGTCGAGTGCGACCCGGAGGGGCTGGCCCGGCGGGCGAACTTCGGGCTCGACGAACTCGACTCGGATCTGTTGCACGTCGTGCGTAACGCCCCCGCGGAGTGGGCCTGGTACCGCGACGCCCTGCCGGATCCCGGGTATCCGTGGCGGTACGTCCGGGAGGCGGTCCACGAGGCGGCCGACCGGGGGCTGGTCGAGCGTCGCCGCCGGTCGAACAGCCGGATCGAGATCCGCCGCAAGTGGACTTACCCCGACTGGGTCGAGCGAGTCGTCGCGATCGAGAACAAGCCGGACCTCGACGCCAGCGCCGCCCGCGAACTCGGGCCGCAACTCGAACGCGACGTGGCGCTCGCGCTCGCCGACGAGGTGTGGGTCGCCACGACCGAGACGGGCGAGACCGTCGAGCCGGCGCTGGTCGAGGACGTGCCCGTCGAGGCCGGCGTCCTCACGGTCGACGCGGCGGGCGAGGCCGCGGTGTCCTGGCACCCCCGGACGCTGGCCGTCGACGACCCCGGCACCAGAATTCTCGAACGACCGCCGGGTGGCGACCGCGACGCCTCGGCCGCCCGCTTCGAGTACGCCGACCCCGAGTGGAAGGCCGACAAGCGGCTCGAACTCGCCGAGCGGGCATACGGCCGCGGCTGGCGCGCCTACGCCGACACGATGCGCCCCGACTGCCGGCACTTCCGGCTGACCGACGCCGGGGCGGGCTTCCTGCCCCGCTGTGCCGCGAAGGAGTGTCACCCGACCGCCGGCGAGTGCTCGGGATCTTGCCCCGAGTTCGAACCGGAACCGCCGGCGTGGCGCTCGAACGGCTGGCCCGTCTCGGGCGGCCCCGGCAAGGGGATCAAGCGGCTGCTGGAACGACAGCGGCGGCGCCAGCGACCGGGGCTGGACGAGGAACCGTAGCGTCGCGGCGGCCGCGCCGGTCTGTGGCTCCAGCCGCTCGCCGTCTCCGCACGCTCAGTCGTCCTCGAACCCGAAGATCCGCCGTAGCTCGAACTCGATGCGGTCGACGAACTCGTCGAGAACGGCGTCGAACGTCTCGTCGTCGACGGGCACGTCTCCCGCCCGTTCGCGCGGGTTGGCCGGGAGTTCGACCCGGAACTCGCCGTCACCTTCGTAGAACGGCTCGCTCCCGTCGAGGACCCGGCGGTCGATCGCCTTGAGGAGCGTCGAGTCGTACCGGCCGTGGAGCTGCTGGTAGGCGTTCCTGTAGGCGGTCTGTAGCTCGTCCATGTAGTGGACGTACTTGTCCTCGAACTTCTCCGGGTCGAAGGCCGTCATTGCAGACTCCTACGACCGCCGGCCCGTAAACGACTCCGTTCGACGGGGGAAACGGGGTCTCTCAGTCGTCGCCGTCGTCCAGGCGCTGGACCTCCAGCGCGTCGCGCTCGACGGCCAGCCGGTAGGTCGGGACGGTCTTCTGGACGCGCTCGACGACGCCCTTCTCGGCGAGCGAGCGCAGCGCCGAGCGCACCTCGTCGACCTCGGGGTCGCGGCCGGCCGCCCGGAGGTCGTGCAGCGTCGCGACGACGCTCTGGGGCTCGGCGTCGTGGTCGGGGAGGACATCGATGGTCGCCGCCTGCAGCGCGGGGACGGTGACGACCTGCTCGTCGATCTCCCCCTCGACGTCGTCGCCGACGAGGCGGTTGGCCTCCGGCGTCGCGCAGATGAGGCTGTCCTCGTCGCGGTAGTAGTAGTCCTTCAGTTCGGATTCGAGGTACTGGTGGACGTCGCTCCCGCTGTCCATGTCCCACTGGGCCTGCAGCTCGGCGTTTTTCGTCGGCTGGAGCGCCACCACGTCCGCGAGTCGCTCGCGGGCCTCGTCCGATAGCGTCATTCGTCCGGGGGTAGGTTCACCGGGTTATTAATCCGTGTTGCTTGCCGGACGCCGCCGGCGCTCCCGCTCAGAGGTCTTCGAGCGTGCCGGCCACGTCCGCCCAGTGGCTCCCCTTCCAGAAGTGCTGGCCGCAGTTCCGGCAGCGCCAGACGGTCTCCTCGTGGGTCTCGGGCGCGTAGTCGGGCGTCGGCTCCGTCCGGTCGACGCGTTCGAGCGGGCCGTTGCAGGCCGAGCAACGCGCGGGCTCGTCGGACAGTTCGAGGTCGAACCCCGACCGCCGGAGTTCGCGCAGCTGCTCGGTGACCTCCCGGGTCGAGAGCAACTGCGACCGCTCGGCGCGGGCGGCCAGCTCGCGGTCGCGGGTCACCAGCACCCGGCCCTCGGTGTGGGCCAGCGCCAGCACGTCGTCGTCGGCCTCGACGCCGCGCTCGCCCGCGTAGGCGGCGTCGTACCCGCACATCCGCAGGTACGTCGCCAGCTTCCCGAGCATGGTGTCGAGCAACAGCGCCGTCTCCCCCGCCGGCTCCTGGGGGAGGTCGTCGCTGTCGTGTTCGTCGCCGTCGCCCCGGTCGGCGCCGTCGCCGCGACCGCCTCCGTCCTCGACCGGGTCGGCGGCCACGGTGCTGGCTCGTCGCTCGCTCGCGCGCTCGTCGGTGTCGGGCTCGTCGCCGGTCATTCGAGGAACTCGCGCAGGCCTTCGACGCCTCGCGTATTGAGTACGTCGGTCTGTTCGGCCCAGCCCCGCCGGGCCGTGTGGACGCCGTAGCGGACGCGCCGGTACCCGCCGGGTCGGTGGGCGTCGGTGTTGACGGCGACCGTCGCCCCCGCCTCGACGGCCGCCTTGACCGCGCCGCCGCCCAGGTCCAGCCGCGCCGGGTTCGCGTTGACCTCCAGCGCGGTGTCGTGCTCGGCCGCGGCCGACGCCAGCCGCTCGACGTCCAGGTCCAGCCCCGACCGCTGGTTGATGTACCGGCCGGTCGGGTGGCCGATAACGTCGACCTCGGGGTGTTCGGCCGCGGCGACCAGCCGGTCGGTGCCGTCGCCGTCCAGCCCGGAGTGCGGGGAGGCGACGACCACGTCCAGGTCGGCCAGCAGGTCGTCGGCCACCGAGATCGACCCGTCTGCCCCGATGTTCGCTTCGACGCCCGAGAACACCCCGATGTCGGCCTCGTCGGCGACCGCCCGCACCTCGTCGAGCTGCTCGCGGAGTTCGTCGTCGGGGACGCCGACGCCGCCGACCATCCCGGGCCCGGTCGCGTGGTCGGTGATCGCGACGTAGTCGTGGCCGAACTCGGCGGCGCCCGCGACCATCTCCGCGACCGTGTGGTCGCCGTCCGACCAGCCCGTGTGGGTGTGCAGGTCCCCGCGCACGTCCTCGACGGCGACCAACTCCGGCAACTCGCCGTCCCGTGCGGCCTCGATCTCCCCCCAGTTCTCCCGGAGCTCGGGGGGCATCCACGGCAGGCCGACGGCCTCGTACATCCCCTCCTCGGTCTCCCCCGCGACGCGCTCGCCGGCCCGCTGGTCGGCGTCGGGGTCGTCCACCTCCGAGACGTCGAAGACGCCGTACTCGTTCATCTTCAGGTCCGCCTCGATGGCGACGTTCCGGAGCGTGACGTTGTGGTCCTTGCTGCCGGTGAAGTACTGCAGGGCGCTGCCGAACTCCGAGGGGTCGACCACCCGCAGGTCGACCCGGACCTCGCCCGAGCGGACGCTGGCCTTCTGGTCGCCGGCCTCGATGACGGTGTCGGCCTCGGGCCAGTCGGTGAACGCCTCGACCACCCGCTCGGGCTCGGCACTCCCGACGAGCACGTCCACGTCGCCGATGGTCTCCTTCCAGCGGCGTAGCGACCCCGCCAGATCCACCCGCTCGACGCCCGGCTGTCCGTCGAGGTACGAGACGACGCTCTCGCCGCGGGGCCGCGCCTCGCCCAGCGACTCGCGCTCGGTCGCCTCGCGGGCGAACCCGACGTTCTCCAGGATGTTCTGTTCGGTCTTCTCGCCGAAGCCGCTGACCTCGCGGATCTCGCCGGCCTCGGCCGCGGCTTCGAGGTCGTCGAGCGTCTCGACGCCCAGCGCCTCGTAGAGGCTCCCGACCGTCTTCGGGCCGACCCCCTCGACGCGGGTGAGCGCCTCGATGTCGACCGGCATCTCCGCTCGCAGTTCCTCCAGCTCCTCGATCGCGCCGGTCTCGACGTACTCGACGACCTTCGACGAGATGGCGTCCCCGACGCCCTCGATCTCGCCCACCGCGTCTTCGCCGTCGTCCTCGGCGAGGCCGGCCACGTCGCCGGGGAACGCCCGCACGTTCTCGGCGGCGCGGCGGTAGGCGCGGGGCTTGTACTCGACGCCCTTCGCCTCGAGGCGGTCGGCGAACTCCTCGAGGCGGTCGGCGATCTCGTCGTTGCGGCTCATGGCGACCCCGACCGGTGGCTGCCCTGGCTGTCCCGGTCGTCGCCCAGCGCCTTCTTGAGGAAGTTCATCCAGCGCTTCTTGTCGGCGGTCTCCTGGGCCTCGATCTCCGCCTCGAGGTTCGTCGGGCCGAGGTTCTCCAGGGCGTTGAGCGCGCGGTCGATGCCGACGATCGCCTCGACCAGCCGCTCGCCCTCCTCGCGTGAGATGTCGCCCTCCTCGATGCGTTCCTTTCGCTCCCTGCGCTCGCGCCGGAGGTTCGTCTTCGCCCGCTCGACGCGCTCGCGCTCGCCCGCCGGGATGGTCTCGCGGCGCTTGATCTCGAAGACGAACTCCCGCAGGTCGATCGTCTCCCCCTGGATCTCGATGCGCTCGGGGATCGTCGCGCCCACGGTGGCTCCCTCGCGACCGATGCGCTCCAGGAGCTGTTTGCGCTCGTACTCTTGCACGCTCGCCAGTCCGGTCTCGACGGTGAAAAACCCACGCGGTGGTTCCGTCCGTGGCGGATTCCGGCGGGACGGACCGGACACGTCGGCGGGCGAACGGCGAGGACCCATCGGATCGGAAGGGTAGGCCCTATATGGGTGGGCGTCCTACGGGGGTGTAGCACCGTCGTCAGCGGACGGCCGGCGATTCACCCAACTATGTCCCGCGTATACAGACTCCACTCGACACTGGAACTGCCCCTGGAGGACGTGTACGACTTCTTCGATGACCCGGATCTCCCCGAGGACATCGAGGACGTCGACATCACACGCCGGAACAACACGCTCATCATCAGCGCTGTCTCCGCCGACGAGAGCATCAGCAAGTACACGCCCACGGCCCAGCTGAAGGCCAGCGTCACGGAGAACCGCGTCTACGAGGAGATCGAGGAGGACGAGGACGAGGACAGCTCCCCCGTCCACACGACCGACACCGCGGGCGGCCCGCAGTGGGGCGCCCTCGAGGAGGAAGAGGAGGAACCCCCCTCGGAACTGGTCGAGTACGCCTGCTTCAAGGGCGACCGCGAGACGGTCCTGCAGAACAGCACCCTCCAGTACGAGATGTTCCTCGTGCTCTGCGAGATCGCCCGCGAGGCCGAGAAGGGCACGCTCACCGCCATCACCTCGCCCGACGACGACCTTGAGGCGGTCCGCATCGTCGACGGCGAGGACCGCCCGGCCTCGATCAACGTCGTCGAGGACCCCCGCGAGGACGAGGACTCCGAGGGCGTCAACTGGCGCGACAACGAGTTCATCTCCGGCTGACCGTCGCCCTGCTATCTCCGCGCCGTCCCCGCTCCCCCCGCTTTTCCCCGTAGCCGCAGTCGCCAGCCGCGGAGCTGTCGGACCTACGCGTCGCGGACGTCGACGCCGCCGTCGCTCTCGTACTCGACCGTACAGCCGGCGTAGTCGAAGCGCACTCGGCCGCCGCCGGTCGTGAACAGCGCGTCGAGCGCGTCCGGGTCAAGCGCCTCGTACAGCGGCGGCAACGCGACCTCGTCGACGCCCTTGTGGGCGGCGACCGACGAGACGACTGTCTCGCTCGGCTGCTGGTGGTCGTCGCCGTGACCTGGTGCGGTCGTACTCATTGAGCGCGGGTTCTCCAGTCCCACGTAAAACTCCACCGAAGGTTCACTCGACGTTCGACGAACTTGAAGGCCGCCGGAGAGACGGTCACTCCGGGAGGGCGCCGGGGCCGAGGAGCCACTCGGCCACGTCGCGGGTGAGATACACCTCGATCCAGGCGGCGACGACGATCATGGCGACGAGGACGACCGCGATGACCGCGAGTTCGTACAGTTCGACCCGGCTGAGCGGGGTCTCGTCCCAGCCGAGCAGGTAGCGGACGACCCGGTGGGGGACCCGCAGCCCGACCGCCGCCGCGACGAAGAACGCCGAGAGTTCGATCACCCCGTGGGGGAGCAACAGCGCGAGGATCACCGCCCAGGAGGTCTGGCGGACGACGACCGAGACCACCGCGCCGACGATGACACCGTTGACGACCAGCCCGAACAGCGAAAGCAGCCCGCCGGTGATCGCCCCGAGCCCGATCAGAGCGAGCGCCCGGAGGTTGTTGACCAGCAGCGGCACGAACGCCAGCTCGGGGAGGGGGCTGTCGGCCGGCGCCTCCGCCTGGAGCTGCTCGACCAGCGCCTCCAGCTGGGCGATTGGGACCGACCCGACCACGGCGTAGGCCGCGAACGCGCTCCCGAAGAAGACGAAAAGCGCCGCGACCAGGTGCCACCGCAGCCACCGCGTGAACCGCGCCTCCCGGTGCAGCGCCCGGATCGATCCCCCGCTCGTCCCCCCGTTCGATCTGTCCGGGTCTCGGGTCCGGTCCGGAGCCGGGTCCGGATCCCCGCCTCGGTCCGCGCTCCCCTCCGTCTCCCGGCGGTCGCTGTCTCCGCTCATTACCTCGCCGTTCGGCCCCCGCCCCCTTCTGTCCTCCGACCGACACGACCGCCCGCCGCACTCGCCCCGCGATCCTGACACACGATCACATACGCCGAACGACTGGTCCTCCAAAAAGAACTTAACCGGCGCGCTAATTACATCTCATTACCGATGACAGACGAGTTCCCCGACTACCTGGACGTCGACTACAGCGCAGGCGAAGGCGAGGACCCGGCCGACTACCCGCACGTCAACGACAAGATCGAGAAGGCCATCGAGGTCACCCGGAAGGGCCTCGAGGAGTACGAGAACCCGGTCGTGATGTGGACGGGCGGCAAGGACTCGACGCTCACGCTGTACTTCGTCAAGGAGGTCGCCGACCAGTTCGACCTCGAAGTCCCGCCGGTCGTGTTCATCGACCACTACCAGCACTTCGACGAGCTGATCGACTTCGTCGAGCACTGGGCCGACGAGTGGGATCTGGACGTGATCTGGGCCCGCAACGAGGACGTGGGTGAGTACGTCGACGAGCACGGCCTCGAACCCGGCGACGACATCCCGATCGACGAGCTCTCCGAGCACAACCAGCACCACGTCCGCGAGATCCTCGAGTACGAGGAGGACACCTTCCCGTTCCTGCTGGACACCTACGTCGGCAACCACCTCCTCAAGACCGTCGCGCTCAACGACGCTATCGAGGCCCACGACGTGGACGGCATCATCTCGGGCATCCGCTGGGACGAGCAGGAGTCCCGCGCCGACGAGACGTTCTTCTCGCCGCGCCACGACCCCGACATCTACCCGCCCCACGACCGGGTCCAGACCATCCTCCAGTTCGACGAGGCCGCCGTCTGGGAGGCGTTCTGGAACTTCGTGGTCCCGGACACCGTCGACGAGTTCCCCGACGAGGGCTACGTCCCCGAGACCGACGACGACCTCCCCGAGGGCGTCTCCCAGGAGGACATCCCCGTCTCGCCGAAGTACTTCGCCGGCTTCCGGTCGCTCGGCTCCGAGGTCAGCACGGACAAGGCCGCCGAGGAACCGGCCTGGCAGCAGGATCTGGAATCGACGACCGAGCGCGCGGGCCGCGCCCAGGACAAGGAGGACCTGATGGAGCGCCTGCGCGACCTCGGCTACATGTAACGCCGGTCTCGACCGGTCTCACGGCCCGTTTTCGCCGCTGTCGGTAGTCAGGAGGCGCGATGCGAACCGGCTACGGCAGTCCGCACACCGCACTCGTTCGTTCGTCGCGCGATCCGGGTAGCCACCGGGACGGCCAGGTCGGCGCCCCGGCCACCCCCTCACCAGTCGACCGAGAGCGTGCCGTCGCCGTTCGGGTCGGGCGCGATCTCCTCGTCGGTGCGGCGGTCGACGACGTGGATGACGCCCCGGTCTTTCTTCGCGGGGCAGACCTCCGCCGCGCGGACGTTCTCGTCCAGTTCGTCCTCGCCGATGAAGTACGCCTCCGGCCTGGCGATCCCCGTCGAGATGTCCAGCGTCCAGTTGTCCGAGACCTCCGCGCACTTCCCGGCGCCGAAGCACTTGTTCGCCTCGAAGATGATCTTGTACGGCTTCTCCTCGACGGGGGGCGCGTCGCGCTCGCCGATCGTGGCCGGGTCGACGGGACCGTCCTCTGCCATACGGGCCGATCGGCGGCGACGGACCTTTCGTCTGTCGCTTCGGGCGAGTCTTCCGCGGGCCGCCGTGCCGGCGTTCGTCCCCGGGCCGCCGGTCCGCGCTCGGTCCCGGCCCCGGCGGCCGGGACGGTCGCCCCACCGGCTATAAGACGCGGGCGGCCCCACCACGTGACATGACCTACCTGGTGCCCTTCGACGGGTCGGCGCTGTCCGAGGCCGCCCTGGAGCGGGCGACGGAGTTCGGCGACCTCACGGACACCGAGGTCGTCGCGCTCGTCGTCATCCCGCTCGACGAACGGGAGTTCGCCGTCGAGCGCGGGTGGATCGACGAGGACGAGCGCTACGACCCCGACGACATCGAGTCGGCGCTCGAGGCGAAGATCCGCGCCGTCGCGCCGGACGCGACGTTCCGGTGCGAGCGCCCCGAGGACGTGAGCTCGGTCGCCTCGGTCACGACCGACGTGGTCCGGACGATCCGCGCGGTCGCCGAGGAGGTCGGCGCCGAGATCGTGTTCATCGGCAGCGAGAACGCCGGCCGCGTCTCGACGCCCGTCTCCAGCGTCGGCGCGCCGGTCTCCGAGGACCCCCGCTACGACGTACACATCGTCCGCCACGCCGGCGAGACCGACACGGGCTCCGACTGACCGCTGCGCGCCCCGGCGCGTCCGGACGCCTCAGCGCACGACGGTAACGGGGACGGGCGAGCGCCGGACGACCGCCTCGGCGACGCTGCCCAGGAGGATCCGGGTGACGCCCGAGCGGCCGTGGCTCCCCATGACGATCTGGTCGACCGCCTCCTCCTCGGCGAACTCGACGATGACGCGGATCGGCTTGCCGACCTCGATCTCCCGCTCGATCGAGAGGTCGGTCCCGTCGGCGAGGGCGGCGATCTCGTCGAACAGCTCCTCGGCGGCGGCCCGCTCGCTCTTGTACCACTCCTCGGAGAAGCTCGGGATGGAGGCCTGGGCGCTGTAGCCGGCCTCCGCGGGGTTGACGACGTGCAACAGCACCACCTCAGCGTCGCCGAACTCCTCGGCGACGAACTCGAACGCCCTGTGTGCCTGCTCGGACCCGTCGACCGGGACCAGGATGCGCTTGCCCATGCCCCACGTACGACCCGCTCGCGGCTTCAATCTTCGGCGGGTCCCGACCCCGGGGAACCGCACGGGCCGGCCGGACCGGCAACCCTTAGGGCGTCCCCCGGCCTACCCCGCGGTATGCTCGACACGCTCGCCGCGGCGCCGCTCCAGTCGACCGGGGCCGCGGTCGCGGCGGCGGCGTTCCCCGCGCTGACGTGGGTCGCGCTTGTCACCTGGGTCTACCTGGACGCCGTCGCCCGCGCGGCCGACCACCCGGTCGGCTCGACGCTCGCGGTCGCCGCGTTCCCGCCCGCGCTGGTCGCGTACGTCCACTACCGACCGGAACGGACCGCCCCGCAGTCCGACCGCGAGCGGCTGGCGCTGACCGTCCTGCTGGCGCTGCTGGCGGCGATGATGGCCGGGACCGTCCTCTCGCCGCCGGACGTGTTCGCCCAGCCGCGCAACACCTTCGGCGCCCTGCTGGCGCTGCTGCCGCTATTCTACCTGATCGTCTACCGGGAGGGCCCCACGGACGCCGAGTCGTCCTCCTGAGCGCCGCCCGCCGCGAAAACCGGTCAGTCGCCGCCGTTGACTTCCTCGCGCAGGGTCGCCACCTCGGCGACCCGCTCGGCGTGGGCGTTGTGCTGGTGGATGGACTCGTCGTTGGACTGCTCCATGCGGACGACGGCGTCGTCGTCGAGGCCGGGGAACTCCTCGATGACGCCCTCGGCCATCGCGCGGACGCAGTCCTCGACGAACTTCGCGTCGAGGTGGGACTGGTAGGTCATGTGGTCCTCGTCGGGGCGCTTGGCGAGGTTGTAGATGCGGGCGCTCATCGAGTCGCGGGCCACCTCGATCAGCTCGACCAGGTCCACGTCCGGGCCGCCCTCGCTCTCGACGGTCAGGGTGGCGTGGCCGCGCTGGGAGTGGCCCGGCTGGGGCACCTCCTCGAGGAACTCCTCGATGGTGCGGTCGTCGACGCCCTGCTCGCGGAGTTTCTCGCGGGCGCGGGCGGCGGACATCCCCTGCGAGCAGGGGCAGACGGTCATGCCGGTGACCTCGGCGCCGATCTCCTCGCGGATGTCGCCGTCCTCGGTGGCGGTCGCCGAGGCGATCACGTCGGCGGTCGACTGGGTGGGCAGGTCGCTCTCGGGCGTCCGCTCGCGCGTGACGAACTCCGCCTCCATGCGGACCTCCGCCCGCTCGGTGTAGTCGTGCTTGTCGAGCAGGCGCTCGGCGGCGGCGCCGCAGATGTCCTCGATGCGGAGGTCGCTGTGGCTGACCGCCTCCTCCAGGGTCTCGTCGACGACCTCCATGTTGCGGCTCATGTCGGCGCCCTTCCGCCAGGAGGGCAGGTCGACGAACACCTCGAACTCGGCCATCAGGACGTACGGGCGTTTCTCCTCGCGGCTGATCTCGACTAACTTCTCGACGCCGGTGACGCCGACGCGGTTGAGGCCGACGGTCACGTCCGGGCTCGACGCCTGGACGTCCGGCAGTTGCGGAGTCATTGCGCCCGGCTTAGGACCTTCCCCGAATAGTGTTTACGAAAGGCTCGATACCCGCCTCGCTCGGTGACGACGCGTCGCCCTGGGAGGGCGCGCCCCGTCGCGGGACGGCCGCCCCGGCTCCGGTCGTCGTCGGCCGCTGCGACTCCGCCCGCCGCCCGCCCGGTCACTCCCGGAGGTCGCGGAACAGCGACTCGAAGTCCTCGTCGGCGAGGCGCTCGGCGGCCGCCGACAGCGAGTCGCGCAGCTCCGCCCGGCGCTCCTCCAGCCGGCCGAACTCGTCGCTGTCGGCCAGCTCGGCGGCGCCTTTCGCCGACTGGAGCGCGACCTGGGTGCGGGTGACCCGGTAGTACTCCCGCAGCGCCCGCTCGTAGTCGGCACAGCGCAGGAGCCGGTCGACGGTGTCGAGCAGCTCCTCGCCGCTGACCGGCTTGACGACGTAGTCGTCGAACTCCATGTCGACGATGTCGAAGTCGGCGTCGACGGCCGTGACCATCGCCACCCGGCAGTCCAGCCCCCGGTCGCGGACCGTCTCCAGGACCTCGTCGCCGACCATGTCCGGCATCCGCCGGTCCAGCAGCACCACGTCGACGTCCTCGTCGAGTTTCGCGAGCGCCTCCTCCCCCCCGTAGGCCGTCCGCACCTCGTGTGCGTCCCGGACGTGTGCGGCGTACGCGTCGGCGACTTCGGGCTCGTCGTCGACGATCAGCACGACCCCCCGCTTCGGACCCGTCATACGAACGTGGGTGTATGGACCGAGCGGGCGCAAAAAGCTTCCGTCGGTTCGGTAGCGGACCCCGTCCCCCGATATCGGCGGTCTCGCCGCTCACTCGCCGGCGTGCTCGTCGACGAGGTCCTCGTAGCGGGCGCCCGTCTGTTTCAGCGTCTCCGTCGAGTAGAGCCGCTCGTGGGTGACGGGCAGGTACTCGGCGGCCAGCTCGTCGATCTTCGCGTCGACGGCGTCCTGCTCGCGCCCGTGGATCATCGTGAACAGGTTGTAGGGCCACTCCCGCTCGGGCCGACGCGGTCGGTGGTAACACAGCGTCACGTACGGGAGTTTGCCCACCTCGACGCCCCGCTCGTCGAGTTCGTCGTCGGGCACGTCCCAGACGACCATGCAGTTGGCGTCGAACCCCGTCACGAGGTGGTTGACGACGCAGCCGATCCGCTTGATACAGCCGTCGGCGAGCAGTTTCTCGACGCTCGCGAGCACGTCCGCGACCGGCGCGTCGACCGCCGCGGCCACGTCCCGATAGGGGGTCGCCGAGAGCGGGAACCCGCCCTGGACCTCCAGCAGGACGCGCCGGTCCAGCGCCGACAGGTCCGCGGCCGCCCGCTCGCTGATCGTCGTCGCCGACACGTCCGTCTCCGCCAGGCTCTCCCGGGCGAAGCGGTCGCCGTTGACCACCGGGAACTCCAGGTCGATGTAGAAGTCCGTCAGCATCGGGAGGACGAGGACCTCGCAGCCGGTCCGCTCCTCGATCTCCGCGAGGATGGCGTCGCGACGCTCCTTCGAGGCGGCGGTCACGACGAACCACATGTTCCACTCGTGGTCCCGTGCGTAGTTGTGGTTGACCTGCTCGTAGCCGTTGATCACGGCGGCGACCTCGTCGAAGCGGTCGACCGGCGCCCGCACCGCCGCCAGCGTCGAACTGCCGATCACCGGCGGGTTCAACACGGGGCCGAACCGCCGGAAGATCCCCTCGTCGTAGAGCCGCCGGACCCGTTCGAGCGCCTCGCTCTCCGCGACGCCCAGGTCCGCCGCGACGGCCTCGAAGGGCCGCTCCCGGACGGGGAACCCGCTCTGCCACCCGTCGACGATGGCCGCGTCGACGGCGTCGACCCGCGCCCGCCAGTCGGCCGTCCCCTGACTCATTCGACGGGACTAGGGAACAGAAGCGTATCAAACCATCTCTTTCGACGGACGCGCGTTCGGTGTCGTCGTCCTCCTCGTCGCCGGGCCGTTCGCATCGAAGTGCTCCCTGCGGGGAACCCCCGGGCCAAAAACACGGGTGAAAACGCGCTCGCTCCCGCCGGTCGCTCGCGGCCTCACTCCAGATCCTCGATCAGCGCCTCGAGCGTCCCGATGTGCTCCTCGAACTTCTCGCGGCCGCGGTCGGTGAGTTCGTAGGTGGTCTGCGGTTTGCGGTCGACGAACTGCTTCTCGACGGCGACGCAGTCGGCGTCCTCCATCTTCCCGATGTGGCTGGCGAGGTTGCCCTCGGTCACGTCCAGGGCCTCCTTGAGGTCGGGGAAACTCGTCTCGCCGTGCTGGTAGAGGTAGGCGAAGATCTGGAGCCGCGTCGGCTGGTGGACGAGTTTGTCGAAGTCCATGGTCAGGCCCGCGTCAGGTACACGTAGGCGCCTATCGCGTACACGATGAAGAGGATGCCGAAGAGGCCGACGCCGACCCAGCGGAGGACCTGCACGTAGGGTAGCCACGAGGCATAGACGAGGATCCACGCGCCGCCGGCGTAGAACACCAGCCGGTCGCGCCGGCGGACCCGGTAGGCCGACAGCACGGCGCCGGTCAGCAACAGGCCGAGCCCGACCGTCGCGATTACGAGCCCGAAGTACAGCAGCGCGCGGTCGAGCCCGCCGACCTGCCGGGCGGCCTCGCCGGCGACGCCCGCCGCGGCGACGAGAAAGGCCGCGAGCGACCCGAAGACCGCCCGCCAGCTCGGCGCCGTCCCGGGGGCGGTCGCGCTCGGGAGCCGCGAGGCCATCCACCAGGTCGCGGCGCCGGCGACCGCGACGAACCCGAACCAGACCGCCGTGTACTCGGCGCCGCCCAGGCGCTCGTAGAGGAAAAACGTCGCCTGCGCCAGCAGCGCGGCGCCGCCGACGACGAACCCGGCGAGCAGCCACAGGCGCGCCCGCCCGGGGTACCGTTCCGCCAGGCCCATCGCGCCCTTGATCTCCGAGAGCTGGCGCCGGAGCTCGTCCGGGTCAACATCCGGGTCGTCGACAGGGCCCGCCTCTGAGTCGTCGACCGGGCCGTCCCCCTCGTGGGCGTCGCTCACGGCGACCACCTCCGGCGGTCGCGCCGGCGGTCCGAGTCGGGGGCGGTCCTGCGTCGGTTCGGCGCGGTGGGGTGTGGGTCCGTCGTCATCCGTGTGCTGTGGGGGTCGTTGCCGCGGTGTTGTCGGAGGGCCGGTAAGTCGGTTCCGGAAGCGTCGGCGGGGACCGCCAGGGAGGCTACCCCAGCTCCGCCGAGCGGAACCGGAGGTAGCCGACGAGCGGCGCGCCGACCGTCCAGGCGGCCAGGACGGCGGCGTTGAACCACGGTTCGTAGCCGAGGTAGTCGGGCACGTCGGCGAACTGGGCGAACACGTCGTACTGGCCGGGGGCGTCCGCCCAGACGAGTTCCGGGAGGAGGTTGAAGTACGCGCCAGCGGGGGAGAGCGCGCCGATCACCGCCCGCGTCGACTCGGGGATCGCGACGCCCGTGAGAGCGGCGACGGCGTCCAGCGCCGTGTCGAGGTTCAGGGCCGGGAGGGGACCGATCCAGAACGCCGACAGGAGGAAGTACGCGCCGACGACGCCGACCATCGCGCGCGACCGGGAGGCGACCGAGGCGGAGACGGCGAGGAAGATCCCCACCATCGCGAGGGCGAACGCCGCCGAGAGGGCGCCGAGCGCGAGGAAGCGGCCGGGGTCGGGGGCGTGCTCGTAGGTCGCGAGCGCGACGGCGACGGCGACCGCGACGCCCAGCAGCGTCGTCGCGACGGCGACGGCCGCCCGCGTGACGTACTTCCCGCGGAAGTACGCCGCCCGCGAGTTCGGCAGGCCGAGGTGGTAGGTGACCGTCCCGCGGGCGCGGTCGCCGGCGACCGCCAGGTACGCCAGCGGGGCGAGCAACAGCGGGAGGACCCAGGCGACCAGCGCCGCCAGCCCCCAGGTCGTCCGGACCGGGTGGGGGTGGACCTCGCTCGACCCGAGGAACGCCAGCCCGACCAGCGCCGCGAACGTCGCGGCCACGCCGACCACGACGTACGAGCGCCTGACGCTCCGGAAGTCCACGCCGGCGACGGTCCGCGTGCTCACGTCCCGTCACCTCCCGCGGTCGCCGCCGGGGTATCACCGTCCGCTGCGCTCGCGTCGTCGGCGTCCCGGGTCGTTCCGGCGTCGCCGTCCGCGCCCCGGGCGCTGTCGGCGTCTCCGTCGGCCGCCGGCCGGTCGGTCGTGTAGGCCTCGAACAGGTCCTCCAGCGACGACTCCTCGATGGCCACGTCCGCGACCGTCGCGCGGTCGTCGAGCCGGCGGAGCGCCGCCATCTTCGCCCGGGGCGCCGCGCAGGACACCCGGACCGTCGAGCCGTCGGCGGAGACGTCGGCGACGCCGTCGACCGCGGCGACCGGGTCGAGGTCCGGCACTTCGTCGACGGTCGCCGAGACGACGCTCCCCATCCCCAGCTCGGCCCGGAGGTTCTCGACGGAGTTGACCGCCGTCAGCTCGCCGTCCTGGAGGATCCCCACGCGGTCGGAGACGCGTTCGACCTCGTCGAGGATGTGCGAGGAGAAGAACACGGCCGCGCCGCGGTCGGCCTCCTCGCGGACGACCTCGCGGACCAGTCGGACGCCGTTGGGATCCAGCCCCGCGGAGGGCTCGTCGAGGACGAGCAGGTCCGGTTCGCCGACCAGCGCGACCGCCAGCGCCATCCGCTGGAACATCCCCGTCGAGTAGTCGTCGGCGGGCCGGCGGGCGTCCTCGGGGGCGAGCCCGACCCGGTCGAGGAGGGCGTCCGGGTCGTCGTCGGCTCCCTTGGTCTCGACCGCCGCCGCGACGTGCTCGCGCCCGGTGAGGTTCGGGACCGGCTCGAACGCCTCCGGGAGCAGTCCCACCCGTCGCTTGACTCGCTGAACGTCCTCGGTCACGTCCGTCCCGAGGACCCGGACCGACCCCGCGGTCGGGTCGAGAAACCCCAGGAGGACGTTGATCGTCGTCGACTTCCCGGCGCCGTTCGGCCCGAGGAAGCCGAACACCTCGCCGCGGTCGACCGACAGCGAGAGGCTCTCGACCGCGGTCACGTCGCCGAACCGCTTCGTGAGTCCGTCCATCTCGACCGCGCTCATCCGACCCGCACCTCCGCTGGGCGGGCGGCGGTCGGGCTGTCTTGCTCGGTCGGGGCGGGGACCGTCTCGATCATGCCTCGATCCGAAAACGAGTTTCCGAACCAATAAAGTTTGCGTCGCAAATTAACTTTGTAGTGCAAAGCTTACTTTGCGACGGAAAGTGCCCCCAGCGGGGCGGTTCCGCCGGTGGATGACCGGCCCGACGGGCGCGAGCCGCCGCCGCGCCGGACCGACGGGAGACTTTTGAGCCCGGGCGACCGAGTGTGTGGTATGACAACTTGGACCGAAGACCCGTTCATGCGGCGGAGCGTGCTCATCACGCTCCTGTGGCTGCTCGCGATGCTCGTCGGGGGGATCGTGCTGATACGGTTCGGCGACGTGATCCAGGGGCTGTTCGCGTAGTCGCCGGTTCGACGAGCGAGCGGTCGCGCCCGGCGGGAGTGGCCCCACAGATTGAAACGGCTCAGTCACGTTCGACCGGGCATGCCCAACGAACGGTACCAGCCGCTCCTCAAGCTGGTCCACAGCAGGGCGGGCGACGCGTTTCGGGGCGCCGTCCGCTACGACGCGGAGGGATGGGAGGCACTGTACCTCCGTGACGACGTGGCGACCGGGGACCTGAAACAGGCGCTCGGCGCGATCACCGACCGGGCGCGGGCGGACGAATCGATCGTCCCGGCCGACCAGTACGACCGGCTCGGCGGGACGCAGGCCACCGTGGAGCTGCACGACCACGCCGCCGTCCTCCACTTCCGGGAGGGGGCCGAGGCCGGCATCATCGTCTCGCTCGACCGCGATGTGGCCCAGGGGCTCGGCCAGTTCGTCAACAGCTGCAACGCGGTGCTCGACGGGCGACAGCCGGACGCCGAAGCCGACGGCTGATCGGTCGGCCGAGCGTCGACCCGTGGCCGAACGGCGGAGCGACGGCAGGGACGGGGCGGAAAAGCGAGCGGGTTACTCCTCGGCGCCTTCGAGCTCGTCGACGATCTCCTCGGCGTCGATGTCCTCGTCCTCCAGGGCCTCTTCGAGGTCGCCACCGCCGCCGCCCATACCGCCCATCATGCCGCCCATGCCGCCCATCATGCCCATGCCGCCGCCCAGCTCCTCCTGGACGATGATGCGGTCGATGTCGAGCAGGTCCGTGAGCTGCTGGGCGATCTGCTGTTTGCCCATCATCCACTGCTGGTTCATCGTCAGCTGCGGCGTCGCCTCGATGTACAGCGTCTCCTTCTCGGTCTCGACGACCTCGTACTCGGGCTCGCTCTCCGCCTCGTCCTCGTCGTCGTCGTCGGACTCGACGAGCTGTTCCTCCTCGACGGTGTCCGTCTCGAACCAGACCTCCAGATCCATGTCGAGGAACACGTCGAGCAGCGCGCCCGCGCGCTCCTCGCGGTCCTCGACTTCGGAGAGGACCTCCCAGTCGTACTCGATGTCCTCGCCGGCGAGCGGGTGGTTGAAGTCGACGCGGGCGCGGCCGCCGATGATCGTGTTGATGTGGCCGTGCTCGCCGTCGATGTCGACGTGGGCGCCGGGGTAGCGGTCGTCCTCGGGGATGCGGTCGGCGCTGATGGTGCGGACCTCGTCCTCGTCGAACTCGCCGAACGCCTCCTCGGCGGGGACGGTCACGGATCCGGTGTCGCCGACCTCGCTCCCGAGGATGTCCTCCTCGACGGCGTCGAAGACGTGCCCCTCGCCGAGGACGATGGTGCGGGGACCGAACTCCTGGTCCTCGCCGACGCCCTCCTCCTCCGCGACCTCGGGGTCGGTCGTGTCGACCAGGTCGCCGCCCTCGACGGTGCGGGCGGTGTAGTCCAGTTCGATGAAGTCGCCGCGCTGGAGTCCCTCGGCTTCCTCCTCGGCCTCGGACTCGGTCTGTTGCTCGCTCTCGGCGTCCGCGGCTGTCTCGTCGGCTGCGTCCTGCTCGGCCTCGTCGGCCTCGGACTCGTTGCTCATACCGTCAACGACTCGCGTTGCACTCTTAAGAACAACGTTTCGGGGGCGACCGACCCCGGTCCGGCCGACGACCAGTCCCAGCGATTAAGCCCGCCGCGAGCGGCCGTGTCGGTATGGTCGAGTTCGGCTACTTCGCGTCGCTGGAAGAGTTCTCCCCCGCGGACTGCCTCGAACAGGTCGAACGCGCCGAGCGCGCGGGCTTCGACAGCGCCTGGGTCAACGACCACTTCCACCCCTGGTTCGACCGGCTGGGCGACGGCTCGCCCGCCCACGGCGGCAACCCCTGGGAGTGGCTCCCCGCGGCGCTCGAACGCACCGACGACATCCGGATGGGAACGGGCGTGACCGCCGTCCTGAACCGCTACCACCCCGGGAACGTCGCCCACCGGCTCGCGACCCTGACCGAGCTGTACCCCGACCGCGTGTTCCTCGGGCTGGGGACGGGCGAGGCGCTCAACGAGTCGCCGCTGGGCTACGACTGGCCCGACTACGGCGAGCGCGCCCGCCGCACGGCCGAGGCCATCCGAGTGATTCGGCGGCTGTTCGCCGAGGAGTTCGTCGACTTCGACGGCGAGTTCTGGACGCTCGACGGCGCGAACTGCTACACCGGCCCCGACGAGGCGCCGCCGATCCACGTCGCGGGCAACGGCGCGACCGCCGCGCGGATGGCCGGCGACCTGGGCGACGGCTTCGTCACCGTCTACGAGACGCCGGAATCGGCTCGCGAGGAACTGTTCCCGGCCGTCGAGCGCGGCGTCGCCAGGTCCGACCGCAACGACGACCCCGACGACGTTCACAGGACCGTCCACCTGCACGTCTCCTACGCCGAGACGGACGCCGCCGCCCTCGAACCCTGCCTCCCCTGGCGGCTCACGCTGAAACCCGAGGTGTTCGAGGCGGACCTGGCCGACCCGCGCGAACTCCAGCAACACGCCGAGGACGTGAGCGAGGCCGAACTCCGGGAGACGTTCGTGATCACGACCGACCCCCAGGACATCGTCGACGCCGCCGCGGCCTACGTCGACGCCGGCTTCGACGAGGTGGTCTTCCAGAGCTCCAGCCCCGACCAGGCCGCCTTCTGCGAGGTCTTCGAGCGCGAGGTCGCCCCGTCGTTCGACTGACTCGCCGCTCCACCGCTCTGCTGCCCTGTCGCCGTTCCCGGGCGAACCTAACGAGTTTGGTAGCATCGATACCCCGAGAGCGTCCCGAGGAGCGGTATGGAAACCGAACACGGCGTCGACGGGATCGGATCGGACGCGGCCGCGGAACTCAGGCGTGCGGCCAGAACCGTGGAGGCGGTCGACGTGGTCGAGTCGGCGGACGGCGTCGCGCTCCGGGGCGACGCCGAGTCGGTGCGGTCGCTGCGGCGGGCGCTGTGGGCGCGGCAGCTGTCGGCCGAGCGGTTCGGCCAGGAGCGGCTGGCGGCCGCCGACGCCTCGGCGCGGGGACGGCTCGTCGAGTCGCCCTGACCGGCGAAGGGGTCCTCAGCCCGACACGTCCGGCGCCGTCGCGAGCCGTCCCTCGACGAACGCGGCGAAGTCGTCGGTGAACCCCTCGACCTCCGCCCAGTCGGTGTACTCGTAGTCGCGGGAGGTGTCGGTGTCGCCCGTCGCGTCGCTGGCGATCCGTTTCATCAGCAGGCGCTTGAGGAAGCCGTACTTCGAGTAGCGGAGCGCGCCGCCGAACCGCGCGATCCGGTCGGGCTCGTAGCCCGTGTCTTCGAGGAACTCCTCGACGTAGCGGGCCGCCTCGGCGCGTCGCTCCGGGTCGTCCGAGGCCGACGACAGCGACACCTGGAAGAACGCGGTCGGGAGCGCCGTCAGCTCCGCGGCGTTCGCGTCGACGAACGACCGGACGGAGGCCTGGTGTTTCCCGACGTGGATGGACGACCCGACCACGACCGCGTCGAAGTCGTCCAGCGAGTAGTCGGTCTCCAGCGCGCCCGCGTCGACGGCCGTCGCCTCGTGGCCGCGGTCGCGCAGCCGCGCGGCGACCCGGTCGGCGATCTTCGCGGTCTGTCCCTCGCTCGACCCGTAGCAGACCAGGAACGAGCCCATGGCCGGACCGACGCCCCGCCGGCGGAAAACACTCGCGACGGTGTGCGCCGGTAAGCCGACGTTTGTCCGCGGTAAGCCGCTCGAACGGGGCCGCGGCCGGTCGCGCGTGAATCCGGCGCGAAACCTGCGGCTTTGAAGCCCGGAGCGTCCGTCCCGGGGGGTATGGAGGAGCTGATCGCCGACGCGCTCGACACGTACGCGGAGACCCAGGGCCTCGACCCGGACCGGCTCGACGAGTTCGGCCGGGCCTACCGCGAGCAGGGCCATCTCACCCGCGACCAGCTCTACGAGGTCGCCTTCGAGAGCTCGACCCGGAGCGCCTACCACGTCGAGTCGAACCCGCCCGAGCGGTGCCGGGAGGTGACCGCGAACGTCCTCGCGGTCGACGGCGACTTCTCGAAGATACAGCTACTGACCGGCCTCTCGGGGTTCAAGGCGCCGACCGCCTCCTGCGTCCTGACGGCGCTGGACCCCGGGCGCCACGCCGTCGTCGACACCCGCGTCTGGGCGTCGCTCGACCGCCTCGGCTACCTCGACGGCCGCAGGGAGTCGTTCGACGCCGCCGACTACGTGACGATGATCGAGCCGATCCGCGAGATCGCCGCGGAGACGAGCTACTCGGTGGACGACGTTGGGTACGCCCTGTTCGCCTACGACGTGGAACAGCGCGAGGGGACGCTGCATTAGAACCTCCGGTCGGGAATCCCCTCTTCCCCGAGTCGCCGCTCGGTCAGTACTCGATCCGCGATCGGTGCTCGGGGACGCCGCCGACGCCGAGGTCGACGGAAAAGAGCGCCCCGGCGCCGGAGCCCTCCTCCTCGCGGGTGCCCGCCGGCCCCTCGCCGGGGCCGAGCGCGGTCGTCACGTAGGCGGTGTGGTAGTCGGGGCCGCCGAAGGTGACCGCCGAGACCTTCTTCGCCGGGAACTCGACCCGGGCCAGTTCCGTCCCGTCGGGGTCGTAGCGGGCGATCCGGCCGCCGTCCCAGAACGCCGACCAGACGCAGCCCTGGGCGTCGACGGTCATCCCGTCGGGGTGGCCCGCCAGGTCGCTCGCGTCGAGGAACGTCTCGCGGTCGGAGAGCTCGCCCGTCGCCCGGTCGTAGCGGTACCGGGAGATCCGGCTCGCCTCCGTCTCGGTGAAGTAGAGCCGCTCCCGGTCCGGCGTGAACCCGAGCCCGTTCGAGAGTTCGGCGTCCTCGACGGCGACCGACAGCGAGCCGTCGGTGTCGAGCCGGTAGAGGGTCCCGGGCTCGCCGTCCGGCGTCGGCATCGTCCCGCAGAAGACCCGGCCCTCCGGGTCGGCGATCACGTCGTTGAACCGCGACTCCTCCTCGCCGTCGATGGACGCCACGAGCGGGTCGCCCAGCCCCGTCTCGGGACTCCACGGCTGGATCCGGCCCTCGTCGCAGAACAGCAGCAGGTCGCCCGACTCCTGGATGGTGAACCCGCCGATGGAGCCTTCGGCGTCGAGGGCGCGCTCGTGGGACCCCACGGCGGGGTCGTAGCGGTAGAGGTCGGCTCGGGGGATGTCGAGGAAGTAGACGACCTCCTCGTCGGGGTGCCAGAGCGGCCCTTCGCCCGTGTGGCACCGCGTGTCGGCGACGACCGACGGCTCCGGCGACGCTCCGACCATCTCAGACACCTCCGTCGGTCGTTCCGTCCGTCCCGTCGGTCGCACCGTCCGTTCGTTCGGCCGATTCGAGCAGGCCGCGCATGTACCCGACGGCGAACAGCCGACCCTTGGTGTGGTAGCCCGGGTTCGAGTTGTCCTCGCCGGCCATCGTCGGCACGTGGTCGGGGCGCATCGGGCCGTCGAAACCCACATCGACGTAGGCGTCCATCGCCGCCTGCATGTCGGTCGGGCCGTCGTCGTGCCAGGTCTCGACGAAGCGGTCGGCGTCGCCCTCGACGTCGCGGAAGTGCGCGAAGTTGATCTTCTCGCCGAAGTGGCGGATCGTCTCGGGTACGTCGACGCCCATCGCCGCGAAGTTGCCCTGGCAGAACGTGACGCCGTTGTACTCGCTGTCGTAGATGTCGAGCACGCGGTCGTAGTTCTCGACGCTGTTGGCGATCCGGGGGATGTCGCCCACGGATTCGCGCGGCGGGTCGTCGGGGTGCAGGCCGAGCTTGACGCCGGCCGCCTCGGCGACCGGGACCACTTCGTTCAGGAAGTACTCGATGGCCTCCCACACCTGTTCGCGCGTCACGTCCGCGGCCTCACCGGACCCGGTTCGCATCTTCGCGTTGTCGTAGCCCGTCGTGTACGACCCGCCGCGCGCTTCGAGGTGGGCCTCGGTGCGCGCCCAGCGGACGCCGGCCATCCAGTCGTAGCAGACCACCGGGATCCCCACGTCGCCGCAGTCCCGGAGGAACTGCTTGAACTCCGCGATGTCCTCGTCGCGGCCGTCGAGTCCGAGCCTGATGCGGTCGCTGATGGGGACGCTGCCCTCCAGCACGCCGAACTCCAGGCCGGCGTCTTCGAGCCAGTTTTTCGTCCCCAGCAGGTCGTCGTACGACCAGTGGGTCTTGTCGTCGCCGACCTCCAGCGGGTGGACGACGGCCTGCTCGACGCCCATCTGCTTCGCGAGCTGCCAGCGCTCGTCGGGCTGGCGGGGTAACACGAGCGATAGCTGAACCATACCCGTCCGTTGGACGCCTCTGTGTTATCGGCGTTCCGGTCCCGGAAGCGGGAGCGGGAACGGGAACGGGTACCGCCGACGGGCGCCGCGGACTGCGGCCACGCCGGTCGACGCGGCGGTCGTCAGCTCGGGTCGTCGCCGGTGCCGCAGATGTTGCCCGTCACCCACACCTCGTTGTCCTCGGTGATCTCGATGCCGAGGCCGAGGCGGTTGGCGTTGGGGTAGTCGAGCACCTGGGCGTAGACCCGGTTGTCCGTCCAGTCCCTGAAGATCTCGCGCGCGACGGCGGTCTCGTTCTCGTGGTAGACCGTCTCGCCGTTCTCCTGGAAGTTGCGGGCGATGTAGGTCTGGCCGATCACCTGGAACTGGTTCTTGTCGGGCCTGACGATGAACTGCGCGTCCTTCTTCTTGAACTTGCAGGTCTCGAACAGCCCGAACTCCTTGTAGCGCCCGGCGACCGACAGGTTGTGCGTCTCGTAGACGAGTTCGCCCCGCTCGGCCATCGCCTCGCTGTGGTTCAGCGACATCCGGTTGATGCGCTCGACCAGCGACCCGTTCGCGTTCGCGTACACCTTCAGGCCGTTGGACCGCCGCCAGTCGTTGATCAGCCGGCGGAGTTCGAGTTCGACCTCGCGCTCGCTGAACCGCCGCGGGAGCATCGGCGTCCGCGTCGGGACCACCGTCGGCGTCGGCGTGACCGTCGGGGTGGCGGTCGGCGTCGCGGTCGGCGTCGCCGCCGACGTGGGCGTCAGCGTCGGGAAGGCCGTCGCAGTCCCGTTCGTCGCGGTCCCGTTCCCGGCGGTCGTCGGAGCCCGCGTCGGCGTGTCCGCGGACCCGCCGCTGTCGTCTGGCTCGTCCGAACCGTCCGCGTCGTCGGGCGTCGGCGTGTCGCCGCCGCCGCCACCGCCGAGGACCATCGCGCCCGCGATCCCCCCGAGCACGAGCACGGCGACCGCGGCGACTGCGCCCGCGACGACCACCTTCCGGTCGACCATACCCGTTCGGTGCCCGAGTCGAGACTTAAATCTTCCCAATACATCGAAATGCTCTGATATTTCCGGCGCGACGGGCGCCCGCCGGCCCCGGCACGACCCGCCCCGACCGAAACGGTTTCGACCCTGCTACCGACAGGTGGCGTATCAACGGATGTCCCCGGGAGACGACTACCCGTCGGTGGCACTGCACGGCGTGGCCGAACTGGCCGACCCCGACTGGACCGACGCGGGCGACGAACTCCGGCGCGTCCCGAGCGGGGTCGCCGGGAACCTGAACGTCGCCGCCCGCGACCGGATCCGCCACCCCGCCGGGTGCGAGGTCAGGTTCGTCTCGCGGGGCGGCGGCCCCGTCCGGCTGACCCTCTCGGCGGCCGCCGAGACGGTCGTCCGCCCGTTCTGGGGGACTTTCCAGGGCGAGGACGCGCTTGAGCTCGGTCCGGAACCGACCGAGGTCGAGCTGTCGGTGCCCGAGCCGCTGACCGACCTGACCCCCGCGGCCGCGGCCGAGGCCGCCGGCGCGTTCGACCCGCTGGTCTGCCGGCTCCGGTTCGAGCCCCGGGCGCCGGTCGCGCTCCACGACGTGCGGGGCGAGTGTCGCCCGCCCGACCCCGACGAGGTGCCCGACCGCCGGTACCTCGCCTACGGCACCTCGATCACGGAGGGCGCGGCCGCGTCGGCTACCCACCTGAACTACGTCGCCCGCGTGGCCCGCGACTGCGGGCTGGACCCGGTGAACCTCGGCATGTCCGGGGCCGCCTACTGCGAGCCGGCCGTCGCCGACCACATCGCCGAGCGCGACGACTGGGCCGTTGCGACGCTGTCGCTGTCGGTCAACATGGCCAACCGCGGGTTCACCGTCGAGCAGTTCCGCGAGCGCGCCGCGTCCCTCGTCGAGACCGTGGCGGCGGCCGACCCCGACCGCCCGGTCGTCTGCGTGACGCTGTTCCCCTACCACGCCGACCTCCGGGAGAGCGGCGACCGCGAGCGCGCCCGCGCCTACCGCGAGGCGCTCGAATCCGTCGTGGAAGGGTGTGCATCACCGAACGTCTCCCTCGTCGACGGCCGCGAACTGTCCCCGGCCGACGGCCTGACCACAGACCTGCTCCACCCGGGCGACGCCGGCATGGCCTCCATCGCCGACGGACTCGCCCCGCGGGTCGCCGACGCACTCGACGACTGATGTCGATGGCGGTGGATGCACTCTTCGGTGTGTGCTCAAACCTCTCGGCACGTTCGCTAGCAGTGCCGCAACCGAAGGAGACAGCAGGCGTTGAAAGCCCTCGGCGCGCTCGCGGTCGCTGAGCGGGATATCCGCGCTCTCCGCACCGCCCGCTCACGGCACAGCCGTTCGCTTCGAGGCGCCACGCGCCTCGCACCGCGCGGATAGTGGCCCGCTCAGGCGGCTCTCGGCGCGAGCGCGCCTCGCCCTTTCAGTCCACCAGGGACCGCACAGCACGGTACCGCGACCGCCCGCACAACACGCAGACAGCCACGAACCTCCCCAGCCGATTGCGCTCCGCGCGCCTGCGGCGTGCGGTGCTCATCCCTCGCGCGGCTACTGTCGCGCGATGAAACGCGCGACAGCGCACGCCGACCGCACCGCACCGACTCTCACCTGATCGCTCCAGGGACGACCGGTCCGAACTCGCCACGCGGACACGGCGGGCTCAGACCCGGCGGTAGTCGCCCAGGCGGGTACCGTCGAGGAGGTACGCCTCGCCGTCGACCAGCCCGTCGGGGAGGAACGGGGCGAGGAACTCCTGGCCGGCGACGTTGACCCAGGTGCCGCCGGAAAGGTCGTTGAACCCCGGGAAGACGACGAGTTCGCCGTCGACGGCGAGGTCGCCGCCGTGGAACTCCCGGAAGGGTTCGGGGTCGAGGTCGCCCCGGAGCCACACCCGCTCGACGCGGGCGCCGCCGACCTCGTCTTCGAGGCGGACGACCGGATGTTCGTGGCCGACGCAGACGGTATCGGCGGCGAGCACGTCCGGGCTCGGCCAGGTGTGGCCGTGGGCGAACCCGACCTCGCCGATCCGGACGCCGTGACCGGGCGTGACCTCGACGGGCTGGTCGACCCGTTCGAGGACCGACTGGGCGTCGCCGTCGTGGTTGCCCTTGACGAGCGTGACCGGCAGGTCCGGGAGCGCGTCGAACAGCGCGAGGACCTCCTCCCGTTCGTCGCGGCCGGGGTCGCCGATCGAGTGGCCGAGGTCGCCGAGGAAGAGGAGCCGGTCCGGCCGCTCGGCGTCGACGAGCGCGCACAGCGACTCGCGGCGGTCGGGCGCGTGGTCGGGGAGTTCGACCCCCTCGCGGCGCAGTCCGGCCTCGATGCCGGCGTGGAAGTCCGCGACGACGAGCACCCGCTCGCCGCCGCAGGTCCCGACCGCCGCGGGCTCGTCGGGGATCGGTTCGACGCCCATCAGATCGGCTTGTACACGTCGTCCTCGGGCTCGTAGCAGCGCCCGCCCATCAGCGCGTCCTGGATGGCCTCCCGGACTTCCTCTTCGGCGGCGCCGGTCCGCGCGGTCACCGCCTCGACGATCTCGTCGGCGTGGGCGCCCTCGCCGTCGTCGTGTTCGGCCATCGCGTCCATCACCGCGTCCTCGACGTCGACGTCCTCCGCCGGCTCCTCGGCGTCGGCGGAGTCGACCTCGTCGGCGGTGTCCGGTTCCGGCTCCGACTCCGGCCCGGTGTCGGTCGCCGGTTCGTCGGTCGTCTCCGTCGCCGGTTCTTCCGCGGTCCCGGTGGCCGTCTCGGCGGCTTCCGACGCGGGTTCGTCCGCCTCACTGCCGGTTTCGGCGGTCGCCGACGGCGACTCGCCGGCCCCGGCCTCCGCTTCGGCCTCGGCGAGTTCCTCGGGGTCGGGCGTCTCGATACCGGCCTCGCCGGGCTCGTCGACCTCGGTGCCGCTCTGGAAGCTCGTGCCGTACTCCTCCTCGATCTCCTCGCGCTCCTCCTCGTCGAGTTCGAACTCGCCGTCGAAGTCTTCCAGGTCGTCGCCGTCGGAGTCGACGCCCGTGTCTACCGCATCGGCGCCGGCGTCGGAACCGATATCGTCGCTCCCGGCGCTCTCGCCGGCCGGAGCGGGGTCGGCCTCGACTGCGGCGGACTCCGTCGACCCGGACCCGGACGGTTCGGCCTCGGCCCCGGTCGCTCCCTCGGCACCGACCGGTTCGGATTCGGCGGATGCCGGCTCGGAGTCGGTGGAAGGGGACCCGGTCTCGTCCGCCTCCGCGCTCGCAGTGGCGCTCTCGCCGCCGGCCGCTTCGCCGCCCGCGGACGCCGTCTCGCCGCTCGCGTCCGCGCTCGCGGTGTCGGTGCCGGTCGCCGCTTCCGTCTCGGTCGTGTCGGTCCCCGCGTCCGTCGAGGCGGTGCCGGAGGCCCCCGACGGCTCCGTCTCGACCGCGCCGCCGATGTCCGTCGTCTCGCCGCCGACGCTCGCGGTCACGTCGAGCGCGGCCAGCGTCGCGAGGTCCGCCTCGCCCGGGGCGTCCGGCGAGGCGGAGTGGGGTTCGACCTCCTCGCGCTCGCCGGCGACGACCTCGGCGGCCTGGACCGCCGTGTTCCGCACCGCGTCGAGGTAGGCCGCCGTCGTGCCGTAGTGGTCGATGGCCAGCGGGACGCCCGCCGCGAGCCCGGTGTCGACGCCCTCCGCTTCGAGCGCCGCGCGGAGCTCGTCGCCCCGCTGGTCGCGCGCGAGCGCGTCGGCCATCGTCCGCACGCGGTCGAGCGTCTGGCGGGCGGTGCCGACCGTCCAGCGGTCCCGCGTCTCTGCGTCGACCTCGTTGACGTTCTCCGGCCGGATCGAGGTGTAGGTCACGTCGGAGTCGTCGGGCTGGAACGTGCGGGCCTTCCCGGTGACGGCGACGAACAGCGGCGGCTCGGCGCGCTCGAAGAAGGCCCGGGCGTCGGGCTGGTACTGGCCGGCGTAGACGACGAAGGCGCCGGTCGGGTCGACGACCCGGGCGCGGAGCACGTCCTCGCTGGCGTTCTCGACCTCGGTGAGGACGCCGACGACGAACAGCCGGTTGATCCGGCCGCCCGTCGGCGAGACGACGTAGTTCGGGGCGCGCTCCTCGTCGCTCTCGGAGTAGGAGAAGTCGGCGTCGTCGAACTCCGCGGCGAACACGCGGTAGGCGACCTCGCGCCGTCCCGCGCCGCCCTGGTCCTCCGAGCCGCTCATGGCCGGACCTCCGTCAGCAGGTCGGCGGCGCGACTCGCCGGGTCGTCGTCGGTCTCGTCGAACGACCGGGCGTTGAGGTTGGCGCCGTACTCGTCGACCGACAGCGAGCCGCGGACGCGGAACTCCCGCCCCACGAGCGTCTCGCGGATGGCGTCGGCGACCGCCTCCTGGTCCATCTCGTCGCGGGCGTGTTCCTTCGCGTCCGCCACGTCGCCGCCGTAGACCTCCTCGGTGAGTTCGTCGTCGAGGATGGCCGTCACGGTCCCGGTGCCGTCATCGAGGATCGCCTTGATGCGCAGGTCGTCGACGCCGTCGACGGCGCCGTGGCTGCGACACTGGCCGTTTTGGACGACGCGGCCACACTCCGGACAGCGCTCGATGAGCCCGGAGCCGTCCCGGACGGCGATGACGTTGCCGACCAGCTCCACGTCGAACAGGCCGCCCGATTCGATGGCGTCGCGGACCGCCAGGCGGGGCGCGTCCTCGGTCGCCTCGACGGGCCGGTCGAGTTCCCGTACCTCGGTGAACTCCGAGACGTTGACGGAGGGCGCGCCGCGGAACTCGCGGACGAACACGTCCTCCAGGCGGACCGAGGCGCCCTCCGTGATCTCGTCGTGGGGCTCCCAGTCGGTGAACGGCAGCCGCGTCGTCTCGTCGGCGAAGATGCCGCTGAGGATCTCCGTCTCGCCGTCCCGGCCGTCGATGGTCTTGGTCTCGACTTCCAGTACCGTGACCTCGACGTTGCGGCCGCGGTCGCCCGGTTCGAGTTCGGCCAGGCCGGCGTCGCCGCCGACCGGGAACGCCACGTCGAGCTCCTCGTCGGCCAGCCCGATGGTCGTGCTCTCGCCGAGGTTGAGCTCCGGTTCGCCCTCCCACTCGCGGATGCCCGCGTTGCCGGCGGTGATCGTCTGGCCGGCCTGGAGGCCGAAGTCGTCCCAGGCGGTGTAGGATATCTTGCCGGTCTCGTCGGCGATCTCGCCCTCGAAGATGACGTGGTCGCTCCCCTGGTAGCGGATCGACCGCTTGCCCACGGTGAGGACCGTCCCGGTCACCGTGACCGACGAGTCGCCGGTGGTGATCTCGGCGATGGACTTGGTGGTGGGGCCGCCGTCGTCGGAGCCGTCGCCGTACTTCCGGCGGAGGCTGTCCTTGGCCTCCTCGACGGGGACGCTGTACTCCACGAGGTTCTCCAGGTCGCGTTTGACCTCCGTTTTGTCGACGCCGAGGTCGGAGGCGAGCTCCTCGGCATGGTCGTCTAAGCTCATCACCGGACCTTGTGGTGCCCCGGTAAAAATCGTTCCCGTCGGGTGACCGCCGCCGCGCCCGCTCTCGCCGCGGCCGACGGGCCGACCCGCGGTGGAGGGTCGACCCGCGGCGGGGGGTCGACCCGCGGCGGAGCTATCACCGCCGGTGACTTTCGCGGTAGCTATTTACGGTCCGACGGTCGAATCGGGAGTATGCAACCTCCGACCTTCCGGGGGAAGCCGTCGGAGTCGCACGTGCTCTGGCGGCGGTCGGGGGCGGGCGCGGACGCGCCGAAGCGGTTCGACGAGGCGCACCTCCGCGAGTGGTGTTCGGCCAGGGGCATCGACTTCGAGACGGACAAGCGGGTCGACCACGAGCGCTCGGACCAGCCGCGCGAGCAGTACCGCTGCGTGTTCGCCTGGTCCGACGCCGAGAGCGAGTCGTTCGCGGTTGGCGACGACGAGTGGGAGATCGCCACCCAGGAGACGCCGCGCACCTTCCTGGAGATCGACGACGCCGGCGAGGCGCGGCTCAAGAGCTGGACCGACGAGTACGTCTTCGACCTCGACGAGCTGTGGACCGACGGCGACGCCGTCGCCTTCCGCGCCGCCGGGATCGACGGCGCCAAACGCCTCGACGCCCGGAAGCTGACCGAACGGCCGGAGTGACCGCCGGGCCGGGCGGCCGCGAACGGGTGTGCGCCCCGAGAGCGCGGCGTCTCACATCGAAAGCGGTTTTCCCGCGAGCGCGCAGCTACCGGGTATGCACGTCGTCGTCAACGCGGCCATGAGCGCCGACGGGAAGCTCTCGACCCGGGAGCGCGAACAGGTCGAGATCAGCGGCCCCGCCGATTTCGACCGGGTCGACGCCCTGCGCGCCGAGAGCGACGCCGTCATGGTCGGCGTCGGCACGGTGCTGGCGGACGACCCCTCGCTGACCGTCGACGACGACGCCCGCCGGGAGCGCCGGCGCGACGCCGGCAAGCCCGAGAACCCCGCCCGGATCGTCGCCGACTCGCGGATCCGCACGCCCACCGACGCCCGCGTCCTCGACGACCGCGCCGAGACGATCCTCCTGACCAGCGAGGCCGCGCCGCAGGACTTCGTCGCCGAGATAACCGAGGCCGGCGCCGAGGTCGTCTCCGCCGGCCAGCAGCAGGTCGACCTCCCCGCGGCGCTGGCGGAGCTGGAGTCGCGGGGCATCGAGCGGCTGATGGTCGAGGGCGGCGGCGAACTCATCTTCTCGCTGTTCGCGGCCGACCTGGTCGACGAGCTCTCGACGTTCGTCGGCGCCGCCGTCATCGGCGGGTGGAAGGCCCCCACTCTGGCCGACGGCGACGGCTTCGTCGACGACTTCCCGGAGCTGTCGCTGCGCGACGTGGAGCGGATCGACGACGGCGTCCTGATCCGCTGGGACGTGCCCTGAGCGGCTCCGGTCCCGTCGTCGGTCGTGGGCTACCGCGACTACTGCGAGAAGTGTCTCAGTGGCTGTGGCCGGTCAGTTCCGCGAACGAGCGGCCGAACCGCTCCTCGAACAGGTCCAGCGTCAGCTGCTCCGTCTCCGCGACCTCGTCGCTGGGCTCGCCCTCGCTGTGGTGGGCGGCGCTGTGGATGCGCTGCGCGAGGCCGAACATCGCGATGTCGCCGACGACCTCGGGCGGCGACTCGTCCTCGCTCTCGGCGAGCATCTCGACGAGCGTGGCCGGTACTTCCAGTTCGTCGGTCGCGTCGTCGGATTCGAGCGTCAGCGTGACCGTCTCGGGTTCTGCCATGGCCTCCGTTGGGAGAGCCGACGTATGACTCTGGTGGAAGCGTGCGCTCTCGGGACCGTCCCGCGGAAAAATCGGTGCCCGCGACCGTCTCAGTCGTCGGCTTCGGCCGCGGCCTCGGCGCCGCTCTCGGCCGACAGTTCGCGTTCGAGGTAGGCGTCGGCGTCCATCGCGGCCTTGCAGCCCATGCCGCCGGCGGTGATCGCCTGCTGGTAGTGGTGGTCGACCACGTCGCCCGCGGCGAACAGCCCCTCGACGCCCGTGGCGGTCTGGTTGCCGCCCTCGCCGCCGAGCGTGCTGACGTACCCCTCGTCGTCGAGTTCGACGCCCGTGTCTTCGAGGTAGTCGGTGTTGGGCGTGTGGCCGATGGCGACGAAGACGGCGCCCACGTCGAAGTCGAAGGTCTCGGTCTCGGGGTCGTCGAGGTTGTCCTTCGGGTGGCCCGACTCGTTCTGCGCGAGCGTGACGTGGTCGACGCCCTCCTCCTGGGAGCCGTGGACCTCCAGCAGTTCGGTGTTCGTCATGATCTCCACGTCGCCGTCCTCGACCTTCTCCCGGAGGCGGTCGACCCAGTAGTCCTCGGCGCGGAACTCCTCGCGGCGGTGGACCAGGTAGACCGTGTCGGCGAACCGCGTCAGGAAGTCGGCCTCCTCGAAGGCGGCGTCGCCGCCGCCGACGACGACCATGTCCTCGCCGCGGAAGAAGGCGCCGTCGCAGGTGGCGCAGGTCGAGACGCCGAAGCCCATCAGGTCGTCCTCGCCCGGCACCCCCAGGGTGCGGGCGCTCGCGCCGCTGGCGGCGATGAACGCGTCGGCCGTGTAGGTGTCGCCCGTGTTCAGTTCCACCTCGAACGGGCGGACCTCGTCGTCGACGTCGGTGACGATCCCGTGGGTGATCTCGGCGCCGAACTGCTTGGCCTGGGCCTTCATGTCGTTGACCAGCTCGGTGCCGCCGACGCCGTCGGGGAACCCGGGGTAGTTCTCCACGTCGGTCGTCAGCGTGAGCTGGCCGCCGGGCTCGTCGCCCTCCAGCACGAGCGGGTCGAGGTTCGACCGGGCCGCGTAGATGGCGGCGGTCAGCCCCGCGATGCCCGAGCCCGCGATGATCAACCGTCGATGGTCGGCCGTCTCGGAACTCATTGCTCACCGATAACGGAGGATGGGGTATTTACCTTGCGCTCGCCCGCCAGCGCCGCACAGCCCTCACCCCTCGACGCCGTCGGTTTCGTGAGCTCTCCGCCACCGGATGCTCAGTGTAGGCCATCTTTTTCCCGGCGGGGTTTCCTCGGTCGCTCCGCTCCCTGCGGGGAACCCCGCCGGCAAAAACATGGGTGAAAAAGGCCACTTCCGCCGTCTCCGACGGCTCCGGTGGTCGAACCGCGCGCCACAGGCGCGCGGATGCCGACGGTAAGTACGCACATCGAACCGAACGCCCTCGTCCCGACTCCGGCAACTGATAAACCGCTGGCCGTCGAAGAGCGACCAATCGCGATGTCTCGCACGACAATTCCGGACCTCTACGAGAAGTACGAGGACGGGACGCCCCTGACGATGCTGACCGCCTACGACGCGCCGATCGCCCGGCAGGTCGACGCGGCGGGCGTCGACATGATCCTCGTCGGCGACAGCGCCGGGGACAACCACCTCGGCTACGACGACACGCTCCCGGTCACCCTGGAGGAGGCCCTCTCGAACACCGCGGCGGTCGTCCGCGGCACCGAGGAGGCGTTCGTCGTCGCCGACCTGCCGTTCCTCACCTACGGCACGTCGATGGAGGAGTCGGTGGAGAACGCCGGCCGGTTCCTCAAGGAGGCAGGCGCCGACGCCGTGAAACTGGAGACCGCGCCCTACGGCGAGACGACGGTCGAGATCGTCGACCGGCTGACCGAACTCGGGATCCCGGTCCAGGGCCACGTCGGTCTCACGCCCCAGCGCAAACACCAGATCGGGGGCGCCTACGTCCAGGGCCGGGACACCGACACCTCCTCGCCCGGGGAGGCGCTGGTCGAAACCGCCCAGCGGCTGGAGGAGGCCGGCGCGTTCTCGATCGTCCTCGAAACGGTGAGCGAGGGCGTGGCCCGGGAGGTCACCGAGGCCGTCGAGGTCCCGACCATCGGCATCGGCTCGGGCCGCTACGTGGACGGCCAGGTGCTCGTCGTCTCGGACGTGCTCGGGCTCGGCGGAGCGGGCTACAGCCTCGCGAAGGAGTACGCCGACCTCGACTCGGAGATCCGCCGCGCCGTCGAACAGTACGTCGACGAGGTCGAGACCGGTGAGTTCCCGACGCGGGACAACGCCTTCGACCCCGTCGACGAGGAGTGAACCTGTCGCGCCGGTACCGTCCCGTTACCGACCCCGCTCCGCCGCGGCCACCACCCGTCGTATCACGGGCGAAAACTGTTTGGTTCTCCGTCACGATTCCCGCAACCATGGTGCTCGACCGCTCGCTGGACTGTCCACAGTGCGGCGCGGAGTTCGAACAGCGCGAGGAACACGACGTGACGATCGACTACTGCCCGGACTGCGGCGGCGTCTGGCTCGACCCCGGGGAACTCGAAGAGCTGACGGGGGCGAAACGCCACAAACACGGCCACGGACACTCCGACCGCGACATCGACGTGGACCTGGACGACGAGGAGGAGTACGAAGAAGAGGAGGAAGAGGGTCTGCTCGGCGCCGTGGCCTCGGCGATCGGCGGCGGCGAGGAGGAGGAGGAGTGGGAGGAAGACGAGGAGTGGGGCGAGGAAGAAGACGAATGGGGCGGCGAGGAGGAGTTCGGCGGGGGCGAGGAGGAGTTCTGACCGGCGGTCCGCGACCCGAGCGGGGCCGAACTCCCGGGACCGTCAGCGGCCGGTGAACGCGACGGTCCGGTCGGCAGTGTCTATCGCGACGCGGCCGCCCATCGGCATCGGAACCGTCGGGTTCGTGTGGCCGAAGTCGAGGTCGAAGACGAGCGGAGCGGTGGCGTTGTACTCGCGGACCCACTCGCGGACCGCCGCCCGCTGGTCTTCGCGGTACTCCGTCCGCTCCGCGTCGGTCCGGTCGTCGTCGCGACTGCGGGTCTGCGGGCGGCCGACGAGGACGGCGTCGAACCGCTCCAGCAGGCCGCGCTCGCCGACGCAGGTCAGGACCCGCCGCACCTCGTCGGCGCTCGGCAGTTCCTCGGAGGTCTCCACGGCGAGGACGGCCCCGTCGAGGGCCGCCGGGTCTGGGACGGCGCGGTCGGCGGCCAGCAACCACTGGAGGACGGTGAGACAGCCGCCCCAGAGCCGGCCCGAGATCACCTCGCCGGCGCGCTCCTCGGGCACGTCCCACCGCCAGCCGTCGTTCGGTTCGTACTCCGGCTCTGTCTCCCGGTAGTCCTCGCTGCCCCACTCGACCACGTCGTCGGTCCACTCGTCGGCCGGTTCGAGTTCGCCCGGCGACTCCTCGAACAGCGCCCGGCGGAGGTACCGCTCGGTGTACTCGGGGAGGTGTCCGGGCGTCGCCACCTGATTGAGCAGCTGCCCGCCGTAGTAGGAGACGACCCCCTGGGTCCAGAGGTAGCTGGCGAGGCAGGTGTTGTCGCTCATGCCGAAGAAGCGGGTGGGGTTCGCCCGCAGGATCTGTGGGTCGAGGTGTTTCAGCACCCGGAGCTGGTCGTCGCCGCCGATGGTGGCGAAGACCGCCGCGATGTCGGGGTCGCGGAACGCCTCGTGTACGTCCGCGGCGCGCAGTTCGGGGCGGTCGCGGAGTTCGTCGGGGTCGGCCTCGGCGGTTTCGAAGACGGTCGGGTCGAGGTCGAACCGGTCGCGCAGGCGGTCGAGCGCGAGGTCCAGCACGTCCGGGAACACCGTCGCCGCGCCGCTGGAGGGCGCGACCACGGCGACCCGGTCGCCCGCTTGTGCCGGCGGCGGCGTGACGAACTCGTCGGGAGGGGCGCTGTCGCTCATATCCGGTCCGTCGCGCCCCGAGCGAAAAGCGTTTGCCCCGCCGTGGGAGACAGTAACGGATCTACCGGCCGCGGCCGCGCCGGTTGCGGCCGGCGAACCAGGGGCGGTGCCACCACTCCCAGAGCCGCTTCGTGAGCCGGGTCACCGGGAACGGGCCGTGGCCGAGCAGCGTCATCGAGAAGCCGACGGCGAGCGTACCGAGGAAGGCGACGACGCCCGCGATGGCGGCCAGCAGCCACGGGTTCGCGGCGTCGACCCACGGGTCCGCCGAGATGAAGAGGACGGCGAGCGCGGCGACGACGGAGGGGACGAGCGCGTCGACGATACTGAGGGCGGCGACGCCGACGGCGCGGAGGACCTTCATGGGAACTCGATTCGGTGACGGTCAGTCGTCGGCGGAGGCGGCGTCGGGGTCGGCGCCCGCGGCCCGGGCGGCGTCGTCCTCGATGCTCGGCGGGTACTTGCCCCGGTCGAGCACGAGATCCGACTGCGGGCGGGCCATGCAGGTCAGCGCGTAGTCCTCGGCCTCTTCCTCGGTGAGCCCGCGGGCCGCGGGCTGGGTGACCTCGCCCTCCTCGATCCTCGCCGAGCAGGCGAGACACATCCCGACGCGGCAGGAGTACTCCTGGGCGATGCCCTCCTCGATGCACCGGCTCAGGATGGTCTCCTTGTCGGAGACCGTGATCTGCTCGCCGGTCCCCGCGAACTCCACGGTGTACTCGGTCATGGCCCCCGATTCGACACTCTCCGCCTAAACTCTTTATGCCGGCGCGCGGCGCCGCGACGCCGCCCGGTTCGAGTGGCTCGTTGCTTGGGTTGATCTGATCGGTCTGTCGCGGAGAGGAGCCGAGTGAGCGCGGCCCACTCGATGGCAGCCGTTGAACGCCCTCGGCGCGCTCGCGGTCGCTGTCACCGGAAATCTTCGATTCGCTCAGCGACGAGAGAGCGAAGCGCTCCCGAACCAAGCGGGATATCCGCCCCTCCGCGAAAAAGATGGTCAGAAGATATTGGCCTGCTCGTACACCGAGATGCCGTCCATGGTGATCTCGTAGGGTTTGGTCTCC
Source organism: Halosimplex halophilum (assembly GCF_004698125.1). Taxonomy (NCBI): domain Archaea; kingdom Methanobacteriati; phylum Methanobacteriota; class Halobacteria; order Halobacteriales; family Haloarculaceae; genus Halosimplex; species Halosimplex halophilum. The sequence continues at coordinate 214,870 of NZ_ML214297.1, read as the reverse complement.
CGGGAGTGGTTGGCGTTGCGTATCTTCTGGATCTCGACGGCGAGGCGGGTCTCCTGGGTCTCCGAGCGGACGTATCGCAGCAGGAAGACGGCGTCGGTGAGATATTCGATGATGCCGTGGCGGGAGGCGTAGGGGTTGTCCTCGTTGGCCTCGCTGGTGAGGACGGTCGTGACGCCGGCCTCCTTCAGGCTCTGGGTGAAGTCGAAGACCTCGGTGCGCCGGCGGGAGACGTCGTCGTACATCATCTCCAGCAGCGAGACGGAGTCGAGGACGAACCGGTCGGCGCCGAAATCCTCGATGAGCTCGGGGAGCTCGCCGCGGATGTTGTCGAGGCTGTTGGCCATCTCGACGGGGTCGAGGTCGACGACCGCGAGGTTGCCCTCCGCCTCGTGGCGCTCGAACTCCCAGCCCCGCTCGCGGGCGGTGGCCATGATGTCCTCGTGGGTCTGTTCGAGGGTGATGAAGACGCCGCGGTCGGTGTCGTCCTTCTCCAGCCCGTGCTGGAGGAACTGGAGGCCGAAGGTGGTCTTGCCGGTGCCGGCGCCGCCGACGATGACCATGAGGTGGCGCAGCGGGATCCCGCCCTGGACCATGTTGTCGAGCCCCTCGATACCCAGGTCGAGGCGGGGGATGTCCGACTCGAAGTCCTCGTCCTCGAAGTCGGCGTCGCCGCCGCCCACGCCGCCCATGGCGTCGGCGAAGTCGTCGTCGAAGAGCCCGCCGCCGTCGCCGCCGCCGAAGCCACCGCCGTCGCCGCTCCCGGCGTCCCCGAACGCGCTCTCGCCGCCGGTCCCCACGTCGCCGAACGCGCTTCCACCGCTGTTCCCGGTGTCACCGAACGGGCTCTCGTCGCCTGTCCCGGTGTCGCCGAACGGGCTCCCACCGCCAGTGTCCCCGCGGGTGTCCGCGTCGGTCCCACTACCGGGTTCCGCGCCATCGCTCGAATCGGCGAACGCCCCGTCGTCGCCCGGTTCGTCGAAGGGTTCGCGGTCGTCCGGGTCGTCGCCGCTCCAGTCGTCGAACGCGTCGTCCTCGTTACCGCTCTCGGAGTCCGCGGCGGAGTCGTCCGTCTCCTCGGCCTCGTCGTCGCGGAGCGCGTCCTCGAACCAGTCGTCGTCCGCGTCGTCGCTCATCCGTTCGCCTCCCCGGATTCCGGGGTACTCATGGGCGAAGGTGCGTCTCCCCCGGCATTAAACTTGCCCGCCGGCTATCGGAGTTGATTCGAGCGGGCACGGGGGCGTAGAACGGGGACGGGGGCGAGACGAGAGCGTCGCCGGCCCCGGCGGTCGCCGGACGCCGACGGGGTCGTTTATTGGGGAGGAACGCGAAGCGGACGCCAATGCGAGTCGGAATCGTCGGCCAGCGGGGCAACCGCCGCGCCGCGGGCATCGTGGCCGACCTGTACGAGCGGCTGGTCGACATGGGCGTGACCGTCGCGGTCGACGAGGAGTCCGCGGACGACCCCGCGGCGTGGCCGAGCGACCACCCGGACCCGGCGCAGCTGGGCGTCCCGGTCGACGAACTGGCCGACTGCGACCTGGTGGTGAGCATCGGCGGCGACGGGACCTTCCTGTTCGCCGCCCGCGCCGCCGGGGCGACGCCGATCATGGGCGTCAACCTCGGCGAGGTCGGCTTTCTCAACGCCGTCCCGCCGGAGGACGCCGTCGCCGCCGTCACCGCGGAGGTCGAACAGTACCAGGAGCGCGGCGCGGTCGACACCCGGGACATGCCGCGGGTCGAGGCGAGCGGCGACGGGTGGTCGCTGCCGCCGGCGCTCAACGAGGTCGTCGTCCAGGGGCCGCGCAGGGGTCACGGCGGCGGCGCCGCCCTTGAGGTGCGCGTCGACGGCTCGCTGTACACCAGCGGCCACGCCGACGGGATCCTGCTGGCGACGCCGACCGGCTCGACCGCGTACAACCTCAGCGAGGGCGGCCCGCTGGTCCACCCGAACGTGTCGACGCTCGTGCTCACGGAGATGTGCGGCGCGGAGTCGATGCCGCCGCTGGCGGTCGACATCGACAGCACGGTCACGGTCCGGGTCGACGACGCCGACGGCGGCTTCGTCGTCAGCGACGGTCGCGCCCGCCGGGAGCTCGACGTACCCGCGGAGGTGACGCTCGAACGCGCGGCCCGTCCGGTCCGGATCGCCGGCCCGCCGCTCGATTTCTTCACCGCGCTCGGCAAGATCGAGTGACGCCGCTGCTCGCCGTCGGCGCGTCGCGGGCGGGGACTCGACGAGAACGGAGAGGGGCTTACTTCTGGGCGGTCGTGTAGAGGACCGGCGAGACGACCAGCAGGACGAGGCCGATGATCTTGTACTGCAGGATGCCGCTGAGGAGGCTCAGCTCCTGGGGCTCGTACATGCTGCCGGGCGCGAGCAGGAACAGGGCGCCGAACGCGATGAGGTGCAGCGTCAGCAGCTTCCGCGAGCGCTGGGTGGCCACGGCGAACAGTCCCAGGACGAACCCGACGATGAGCGCGTCGCCGAAGTTGACCTTCAGCAGGAACCCGTCGACCAGCTGGAGCGGGATCGGGAGCATTCTTGTCCCGAAACTGGCCGTGATACAATCTTTAAACTTCCGTTCCCGGGGCGGGAGCCGGTCCCTGGGCGCCGCCCGGGCGTCGCGGAACTCCCCGGATCCTGCGCTCACCGGCCGGTGTCGTACTTGTAGGTCGCCTCGTCGGGGTCGATCCCGAAGTCCTCGGGGCCCTCCTCGGGCTCGTCGTCGGCCTCCGCGGCGGCCGCGCCCTTGAACGCCTGGCGGAGGCGGTCGGGCACGCGGAACTCCTCGGGGTCGACGCGCATCGGGACCGCCTCGGGCGCGACCCCGTCGCGCTTCTCCGAGAGGCGCTCGCGGAGCCGCTCGGGCAGCGCCGACTCCTCGATGGGGTCGAAGCCGAACTGCGCGAGGTAGTCGGGCTCGTCGGTCAGCGAGTAGACGGTCTCGAACCCCTCGTCGGCGGCCGTGCGGACGAGCCGCTCGACGACGTGGGCGCCGACGCCCTGGCCCCGCCAGCCGTCGAGGACGCCGATGCTCGTGAGCTCGCAGTGCTCGGCGTCGTCGGTCTTGTGGACGCGGTACCGGCCGAATCCCGCCCTGACGTTGTCCACCTCGTCGACGGCGATCACGTAGTCGCGCGAACGGAACGCTGTCTCGTCGAGCCCCATCGCCTCGATGTGGTCCAGCAGCCAGGCCTCGTCGCGGTTCTTGGCGTCCCGAACGTACATACCCGACCCTCGGACGGCCACGCGAAAAGAACTTGCGGGCACTCGCCGCGGCGAACGCGCGGGACCACCCCGTCGAACCGCGGCGGGCGAGCGGGAGAACCACCGCTCGCCGCCGCCGTCGTTCACGATCGACCGGGCAAATACTTTGGGTTCACCGGACGAACGTCCGGTATGGCGTCCGACTCACTCGGAGACATCGACGAGGTGGTCCACCGCCCGGACCGGGAGTTCGTCGAGTCGACGAACGTCTGGCAGTTCATGCGGACCTACGACATCGACGACTACGAGGAGCTGATCGCCCGGACGACCGAAGCCGACCCCGGCCGGCCCGCCTCGGGCATCGACTGGTTCTGGGACACGATGACCGGGTACCTCGATGTCGAGTTCTTCGAGCCGTACGACCGCGTCCGGGACGACAGCGAGGGCCCCCAGTTCACCGACTGGTACCCCGGCGGGACGACCAACGTCGCCCACAACGTGCTGGACCGCCACGCCGCGACCGACGCCGAGACCCGGAACAAGGTCGCCTGCATCTGGGAGGGCGAGCCAGTGGGACCGAACGGGGAGGCGGCCGAGATACGGGAGGTGACCTTCCACGAACTCCGCCGCCAGGCCGACAGGGTGGCGAACTACCTCGACTCGCGGGGCGTCGGCGTCGGGGACACCGTCGGGCTGTACATGCCGATGGTCCCCGAGGTCGTCTCGATCCTCTACGGCTGTTTCAAGGTGGGCGCTATCGCCGTCCCGATCTTCTCCGGGTTCGGCGTCGACGCCACCGCCACCCGGATCGACGACGCCGAGCCGTCCGTCCTGTTCACCGGCGACGGCTTCTACCGCCGCGGCGACGAGGTCCGGCTGAAGGGCACCGCAGACGACGCGATCGCGGAGGCCGGCCACGTCGAGGAGGTCGTCGTCTACGACCGGCTCGGAACCCGCGGCGGCGACGCGGGGACCAGGTCCGCGGACGGCGAAGCCGCGGCCGACGCGGACGCGGGCGACCACGACATCCCCTGGACCGAGGGCCGGGACCGCTGGTGGGCCGACGCGGTCGAGACGTGCGACGACGCGTTCGAGACGCGCGAACTCGACGCGAGCCAGGAGTCGATGCTCCTCTACTCGTCGGGGACCACCGGGGAGCCGAAGGGGATCGTCCACACCCACGCCGGCGTCAACGTCCAGTGCGCCAAGGAGCTGTACTTCGGGTTCGACCTGAAGCCCGCGGACCGCTTTTTCTGGGTGTCCGACATCGGCTGGATGATGGGGCCGTGGACCCTGATCGGCAACCACCACTTCGGCAACACCGTCTTCATGTACGAGGGCGCGCCGGACTACCCCGAGCCCGACCGCTACTGGGCGATGATCGACCGCCACGGGATCACCCAGTTCGGCATCTCCCCGACGGCCATTCGAGCCCTGCGCAAACACGGCGACGAGTGGCTGGAGGGCCACGACCTCTCCAGCCTCCGGATCCTCGGCTCGACCGGCGAGCCCTGGGACCCCGAGTCGTGGCTGTGGTTCTACGAGCAGGTGGGCAACGGGGAGACGCCGATCATCAACATCTCCGGCGGCACCGAGATCTGCGGCTGTTTCCTCATGCCGATGCCCGTCCAGGACCTCAAGCCCTGCACGCTCGGCGGTCCCGGCCTCGGGATGGACATCGACATCGTCGACGAACACGGCGAGAGCATCGCCGACACGGGCGAGCGGGGGTACCTCGTCGCCCGCGACTCCTGTCCGTCGATGACGAAGTCGCTGTGGTCGGGCGACGAGCGGTACCTCCGGGAGTACTGGTCGACCTGGGAGGACCTGTGGGACCACGGCGACTGGGCCCAGAAGGACGCCGACGGCTTCTGGTTCCTCCACGGCCGGGCCGACGACGCGCTGAACGTCGCCGGCCGGAAGGTCGGCCCCGCCGAGGTCGAGGGGGCCGCCATCGAACACGAGGCGGTCAACCAGGCCGCCGCCGTCGGCGTCCCCGACGACACCACCGGCACGGCCGTCGTCCTCTTCGTCGTCGTCGAGGACGGCTTCGAGGAGTCGGACGAACTGCGGACGGAGATCCGCGAGCTGGTCGGCGCGGAACTCGGCAAGCCGTTCCGGCCGCGGGAGGTGCTGTTCGTCGACGAGTTCCCCAAGACCCAGAGCGGGAAGATCATCCGGCGGGCCATCGAGGGAAGCTACACCGGCGAGGACCTCGGCGACATGTCCTCCATCGAGAACCCCGAGGCGCTGGCGGAGGTCGCGGACGCACGGTAGTTGATCGGTCCCGTCGTCTCTCCGACCCTACAGATCGAACCGGTAGGCCCGTCCCGGCCGGTCGTCGTCAGTCGTCGGCGCGCCGACCAGTGCCGACTCCCCGTGGAGCGCGACCGCGGCGCCGAACCGATCTACCGCGTCGCGGCGGTCAGCGACGAGCCGGGCCGTCCGTTCCCACCCGTCGCCGGTCCGTTCGAGCCGGAGCGCCTCGCCCGCCCCGTCGTCGCGGGGCCGTCCGACGAGCGCGGTGGTCCCGTCGACCGAGACGGTTCCGGCGGCCTCCGTACCGTCGGCGTCGCCGAGCGCCGGGAACGCCGCGCGCTCGGTCCAGCCGTCGGCGGTCCGCTCGAAGACGTGAACCCGGCCGCGGTCGCTCGCCTCGAGCGCGCCGACGACGGCGGTGTCGCCGTCGAGCGCGACCTGTCGACCGAAGCCCGCGTCCTCGGCCTCGACCGAGAGCGTCGTCTTCCGGCTCCACTCGTCGCCCGAGCGCTCGTAGACGAACACCGTGCCGTCCCACTCCGTGCCCTCGCCCGCAGCGGGGGCGCCGACGAGGAGCGTCCCGCCGGAGACGGCGACCGACCGGCCGAACAGGTCGTGCGGTTCGGTACCGAACCTCGCGACCTGCGACCAGTCGTCGCCCGACCCCTCGAAGACGAAGACGTGACCCCTGTAGGAGACCATCGTCGTCGGCTCGTTGACGGCGCCGACGACCAGCGTCCCGTCGTCGTGGGCGACCGACCGCCCGAAGTTGTAGTACTCCTCGTCGCTCGACGCCCCGGGCGCGACCAGCGCGCGACGGGTCCACTCGTCGCCGACCCGCTCGACGACGGCGACCGCGCCCTCGTCGCCGAGTTCCAGTCCGCCGAGAAACGCCGTGTCGCCGTCGAGCGCTATCGAGAGCGGCAGGTAGGAGTACGCCTCCGGGTCCCCCTCGGGGGCCAGCGTTGCCGTCCGGCGCCACCCGTCCCCGCCCGACTCGAAGACGGCGACCGACTCCCCGTCCGAGTCGACCAGTGCGACCCCCTCCGAGAGCGCGACCGCCGTCCCGAAGTCGCTCGCGGCCGGTCCGGACGCCGGCGTGAACGCCGCGGTGCCGGCGAGTCCTGAGTCGGTCGCGCTCCCGGGGGGCGTCGGGCTCGGGGTCGCCGTGCCCCTCGGGCCGGGCGCTGTCGTCCCGGGGGTTCCCGTCGACGGAGTGTCGGTCGGCGTGAGCGTCGCCGTCGGCGTGAGCGTCGCCGTCGACGCGTCGGAAGCGTTGCCCGGCGTCGTCGCGCCGGGGGTTTCGGTCGGGGAATCGGCGTCGGGAGTGCTCGTCTCCGTCCCCGAATCGACTGAAAACAGTCCACAGCCCGCGAGGGACGCGGCGACGGGCAAGCTGACGGTCCGGAGGAACTCGCGTCGGGAGACCATGTCACCGACTCACAGGGCGAACGGTGAAAAATCACGATGGTTCGGCGGTCCCGCGGGCCGGACGGCGGGGGCCGACGCCCTCGCCGCAGGGCTCAGTCCCTGTCGAGGACCGCGTTGCAGTTCGGGCAGTTCGAGTGGTCGGCGTCGGCGGCGTAGGTCTCCCCGCAGATCGGACAGAACTCGTTTTTCACCGTCGGCTCGCCCGTCCCCCCGGTCGCGCCCGATGCGGCCTCGGGACTCACGTCGTCGGCGTCCTCCGGCGGCGTGAACACCCGCGTCTGCCCCGGGGATTCGACGGCGTCCCCGTCCGAGCCGGACGACCCGGGTTCGTCGCTCGCCGGGTCGCTGCCGCCCGACTCGGCCTCGGCGGTCGAACTGCCGGCGGTCGAACCCCCGGCGGACCCGCCGGCCGAGTCGCTCGACTCCGAAACCCCATCGGCGGACCCGTCGTCGGTACCGCTGCCCGAGGCAGTACCCATCGCCAGGCGGTCGGTCGTGCCGGGCTGGACGACCTGGGGGTAGCGCTGGCCGGCCCGGATCGCCGACCGGGGCACGTCCGGCCGGCGGACCCGGACGAGGAGGCTGGCGAACAGCTGGACCCACACGTACGCCAGCCCGAGGACGGCCGGGGTGGCGACCGCGACCAGCGGCAGCAGCGGCGCGGTGAGCCCGGCGCGGGTCACCTCGCCGAAGACCAGGTCGCCGACGCCGTAGCGCGCGGCGGCCGCCTCGACCAGCGCGGCCTGGCCGCCCAGCGACGCGGCCCGCGAGACGGTCGCCGTCGTCGCGACGACCGCCGAGATGAACACGAGCGCCTGCAGCAGCCGCGGCGCCGAGAAGGAGTAGACGCGGTAGCCGTAGGCGACGGTCCGGACGAGCAGGAGGGTGTTCGCGACCGCGAGCAGCGCGAGCACGTACCACGTGGCGGCGCCGCGGACCGCGCCGACCGCGACGGCGACGGCCAGCAGGCCCAGCGGCGGCACGAGCGCGACCAGCGGCCGGTCGAAGCGGTAACACTGCTCGACGTTGCCCCGCAGGTTCGTGAGGTTGCGGACGACGTAGCGGACGGCGACGGCCGACGGGAGGAGAACCCAGAGGACGGCGAGGGCGGCGGCGAGGCCGGCCGCCTCGGTCGACCAGGGGTCGACGGTGTAGGCGCCGACGGCCACGTCGGCGACCTGGGAGACGGCGACGCCGGTGCCGGCCAGCCAGATGAGGTAGCCGGCGGCGCCGGCGACCAGTCCGACGAACAGCCACCGCTCCTCGTCGGTGAGGAGGCGGACGGACCTGCCGAGTTCACGGCGCGTGTCTCTGGTATCCATGCTCGCTCGTCGGACCGTGCCGCGGGGTCAGGGGGCTTCGACGCGCATCGAGGCGACGCCGGAGAGTTCGATCCGGTCGCCCGGCGAGACGGGGACGCGCTCGCCCTCGTCGAGCGACTCCCCGTTGACGACCGTCGGGTTCCGCCCGAGCGCGACGAGGTGGAACCGGCCGCCCTCGCGGACGAACTCCACGTGCTCGCGGTGGATCTGTCTCGCCTCCTCCTCGTCGCCGCCCGTGTTCACCACGATACTGCGGATGATTCTCCCGACGGTATCCCCGTCGCGCACTTCAACCTCGCGGTTGCGCACGACCAGCACCAGCGACTCCCGTCCCTCCGCCGTCGAGTCGGCGTCCCCGGTCGCCGCCCCCGCTCCCGCGTCGCCGGTCCGGTCGTCTCGGTCGACCGTCCGGTCGTCGCCCCCGGCGCTCGCGGCCTCACCTGCGCTCGTCCCGCCGGGCGCCGCTCCCTCTGCGGCGTCGTCCGGCGTGGTGTCGTCCCGCGTGGCGTCGTCCTGCGTGCCGTCGTCCTCAGCGGGGGCGCCCCCGCCGCCCGAGCGGTGGGTGTGGAGGTTCTCGCCGCACGACGCGCAGAAGTTGTCCTCCGGGTCCACTTCGGCATCGCAGGCGGGACACTCCGTCAGGGGCCCCGCCTGTAGCGTCGACACGTCCTCCCCGCAGCTGGCGCAGAAGTTGTCCTCGGCGCCGACCGACTCGCCGCAGTTCGGACACGCGAGGTCGACCCCCTCGTCGGCGCCGGCGTCTCCGTCCGCGTCGGCGTCGGTTGCCCCATCGGGGTCGGCCGCCTCGTCCGTGTCGGCCGCCGCGCCGTCGGCGCCGGTGTCGTCGGTGCCGGCCTCGGTCGTTCGGGGTTCCGCCGGCGCGTCGCCCCCCGTTTCGCCGTCGGTCGCGGTCCCCTCGCCGGCTCCGGTGTCGGCCCGTTCCGTCCCGTCGGCGTCCGGCGCGCCGACGCCGGCCCCGCCCTCGGCGGCCGCGACGCCGTCGGCCGCGTCGGCCGGGTCGGCCGCTTCCGAGTCGGCGGCCGCCCGGCGGTCGCGGTCGGCGTCGCCGGCCGGGTCGCGGTCACTGCCGGGGCCGGAGTTGCTGTCCGAACCGGCTTCGCCGCCGGAGTCGGGCTCGTCGGCCGCGTTCGTCTCGGACGAGGCGCCCGCAGGGTCGGATACGCCGGCCCGGGACGGCTCCGCGTCGGCCCTGCCGTCCGTCGCTTCCGCGTCGCCCTCGCCGTCCGTTGCTTCGGCGTCCCCGTCCGTCCCCTCGGGCGCGGCCGCCTCGTACTGCCATTCCCCGCAGTCGGAGTTCGTACACCAGCCCCCCGCAGCGGTCGGGTCGAACGCCTCCCCGCAGAGGGGGCACTCGACCGTCCCGCTCGTGCCGTGTGACATAGCTGTCGGGATATGCGGGCCGGTCATCAAAACAGTTGCCCCGGCCCCGCCGTCGCGTCGGACGGTGGGCGCCCCCGACGCGGCCGGTCCCCGACCGGTCGGCCGTCGCCGCTCAGTCGCGTTCGACGAGGGTCTCGCGGTCCTCGACCGGCGGCCCGGCGCCCGCTCCGCGGGCGGGCGGGTCCTCGGGCGTCGGCGGGAGCGTCCCGTCGTGCAACAGGACCGTCGAGCAGTTGTCCTTGCCGCCGCGCTCGTTGGCGAGCTCGACCAGCCGCTCGGCCGCGTCGGCGAGTGACGGCGACGACAGCACCGCCTCGCGGATCTCGTCGTCGGTGACGGCGCGGTCCCGGACCACCGCGGCCATCTCCTCGTCGCGGCCGGCGTCGACGTACCACTCGTAGAGCTTCGCCGCCTCGGTCTGGGCGTCCAGCAGGCCGTCGCTGGTCACCAGCAGCACGTCCTCCCGGTACAGCGGAACCGTCGCCGTCTCCACGTCGACGGTGGCGGTCTCGGGGTCGTCCCGGCCGCTCCCGCCGACGGCGCGGGTGATCTCGTTGCCCCGCGGGTGGACCAGCGCCTCCACGTCGTCGATCTCGCCGGCCTCCCGGAGCCGCTGGACGACGGCGTGGTCCGTGGTGAGCGGCAGGATCTCCTCGCGGGCGGCGTTGACGACGTAGGCGCGGCTGTCGCCGACCCACCCGTAGTGACAGCGGCCGCCGACGACGACCCCGGCGACGACGGTCGCGTGGGCCTGCTCGCCCGCGTCGGCGGCGTACTCGAGGACCTCGCGGTGGGCCGCGACGACCGCCTCGGCGACCGCCGCCTCCAGATCGGCGGCCCGCGGCGGGGCCGCCAGCGGCTCGTCGACGGCCACGTCGAACCCCTCGGGCTCGCTACGCGCCGCCCGGACGGCGGTCCCCGCGAGGCGCTCACAGACGGCCGTCGTCGCGATGTAGGAGGCGGCGTCGCCGGCGTCGTGTCCCCCGGCGCCGTCGGCCAGGGCGAACACCGCCGCGCTCCGGTTGTCGGGGCCGCCGTCGGGCCGACCCTCGCCCGGTTCGCCGTCGGCGGCCTCGGCGGTCGGGGCCGCCCCGTCTCCGCCGCCCTCGTCGGTCCGGTCGTCGTCCGATTCCGCACCGTCGGGCCCCTCGCGGTCGTACCCGAGAAAGCCCTCGCGGTGGCCCTGTTCGAACACGGAGACCGCGACGCTGTCCTCGTTGATCCCCCCGTCGCGCTTGCGGTCCCCCACGTCGTAGTGTGTCGCGTAGTCCATGGTCATGCTGTGCTGAACTCGAAGGTGACGCCGTAGCTCGGGTGGACGAGGGCGATCAGGTCGCCCTCGCGCAGCCCGTACAGCTCCGGCGGCACGTTCCCCTCGGCGTCGGTCGCGTCCTCGCCCCGCTGTTCCAGCCGCTCGCGTCCGGTCTCGCTGAGCACGCGCTGCCAGCCCCCGCCGGTCTGGACGTACGTCCCGTTGAGGCTCCGGTCGCGGATGAACCACTCCCCGTCGTCGTCGGTGTCGAACTGCACCTGCACCGTCGAGATGTACTCCTCCTCGTCCTCGATCACGACCGACGAGCGCGGCCCCTCGGCGTAGCGCCGCCCGATCGTGTCGCCGGGGTAGACCGTGTAGGTCTCCCCCTCCTGGATGTAGCGGACCGTCGCCGACGGCGGCGGGCTCGGGTCGCGCGCCTCGAGGACCCGCTTCATCGCCGTCGCGTTCCGGTAGCGCTCCTCGTAGTCGGCGGCGGTCGCCTTCTCGACGATCTCGGCGAGATAGGGCTCGCAGTCGGCGCCGAAGTCGCGCGGGTCGACGCCGTCCTTCCGCGGGACCGTGCCCTTGAGCAGGTACAGCAGGATCTTCCCGACGGAGTAGACGTCCGACCACGGGCCCTGGCGCGTCTCGGTCGCGTCGGCCTCGGCGACCTCGCGGGGCTTGTACGGGCCGACGATGGTCGTCTGGTCGGCGGCCTCGGCCCCCGAGTCGAACCCCGTCGCCGTGTTGAAGTCGATGAGCACCGGCGTCACCGTCCCCCCGCGGTGTGTGATCATCACGTTGTCCGGCTTCAGGTCGCGGTAGACGATCTCGTTCTCGTGGAGGAAGCTCATCGCGTCGCAGAGGTCGATCCCGATCTGGCGCACCTCGTCGATGTCGTCGAGCGGCCCCGTCCGCCGGATGGCGTCGTCGAGCTCGTAGCCGTCGACCAGCTCCACGGCGAGGACCGACGTGCCGTCGTCGTCCTCGGCGACCTCGCGCAGCGACATGATGTTGGGGTGGCCGCCGGCCGACCGGATCGCCGCCAGCGTCTCCGCCTCCTTCTCGAAGTAGGTCCTGACGATGTCGCGGTCGTTCTGACTGCCCTCGTAGTTGGGGTACTTGAGCGCGACGGCCTCGCCGGTCTCGGTGTCGACGGCGTCGAACACCTTCGCGAACCCGCCCTCGCCGACCACCTCGCCGACCTCGTAGCGGCCGACGACCAGATCACCCTCCGCCGGCGCGGCCGTCATTCTAGCCGGGAGTCGTCGACGATCCGGGTCGCGTTCTCGCGCTCGCTCCGGCCGCCCTCGTCGACGAGGCGGGTCTGTCGCTTCGCCTCCTCGACGACGGCGGTGTCCTCGCCGTGGATCCGGGTCATCCGCTCGACCTCCGTCTCGGCCGCCTCGACGTTGCCCTTGCCGAGTTCGGTGCGCACGACCGTCTGGCGGTGGTCGAGCGACACCGACTCGTTGTGCTCGGCGAGTGCGGCGTTGTCGTCGGTGTACTCGACGGCGATCCGGTCGTCCGCCCGCCGGCCCGACGCCGTCAGCGTCACGTCGACCAGCGTGTGCTCGCCGAGTTCCTCGCGCCCGGGCGCGTGGACCTTCAGGACCACTCGCTGGTCCTCCCGCTCGGCCAGGTCCGGCAGCGGAACCGTCGCCGTGTTGCCCGACCAGGTCACGTCGACCTCCTGGGCCTGGGGGAGCGCGCGGTAGACCTCGCTCACCTCGACGCCCGCCGCGGCGTCGAGTTCGAGGCTGGCCTCCGTGGCGACGACGGACTGGGCCTGCTCGACGGCGTCCCCGAAGAACGATTCGATGTCGCCGGGCGACTCGAGGTGGGTCCACTCGCCGCGGGCGGTCGTCCCGAGCGTGCGGATCGTCTCCTCGTCGTAGTCGGTCCCGATGCCCGCCGAGAGGATCCGGATGCCCGACTCGTCGATGTCCTTCGCGAGGTCCCGGAAGTCCGCGGGCTCGTGGGAGTTGTCCTTGCCGTCCGACAGCAGCAGGACCCGGCGGACGGCGTCGTCGGTCTCCGGGCGGTAGGAGAGCGAGTCCAGCGCGGTCCGGGCCGAGTCGAGCCCGTCGTACATGTCGGTGCCGCCGCCCGCGCCCAGCTGGTCGACGCGGTGCATCGCGTCCTCGCGGCTGGTGTCCCCCCACCGCTGGGGACGCATGACGACCTCCGCGTCGGAGTCGAAGGCGACGATGCCCACGTAGTCGTCGGGTTCGAGGAGCCCGAACACCCACGAGGCGCCCTCCCGGGCCCGGTCGAGTTTCGCCCCGTCCATCGAGCCGCTCGTGTCCAGACAGAGGAGGATGTGCCGCTCGTGGGACCCGCTCCCAGTCCCCGGTTCGACGTCGACCGTCGCCGTCAGCGTCGCCCCGTCGGCGGGCACGTACGGCCGGTTGACGTCGGTCGCGATTGCTACCATCGTTCGCCCACTCGCTCTCGTCCCGTATGTGTTTTTCTCCGACCCGATCGTCGCCACTCGTCCTCCGGGTCGTTGCGGCCGACCGGCCCGGTGGTTGCCACTCGGCGCCCGTCGTTGGGACTCGTCGGTCCGACGGCGGTTACGCGATGTCCCGGCTCGTGTCGATCGACACCTGCTCGACGAGGTCGAGCTTGATGATGTCGGTCGGGGCGCGGCCGCCGCGGAACTTGGGGATCGCGAGCCGGTTCTCCACCTCGTCGGCGTCGGTCGTGGTCTTCAGCTCGAAGATCACGTCGGCGAAGTGCTCGGTGGTGTCCCGGAGCGGCGGGACGCTGCGGCCGTCGAGGCAGTGGACGATCGCGAGGCTGCCCGTGTTGACGATGTGGTTCTGCAGGTCGTTCATGAACGAGCGGTACCGCGAGGGGGGCTCCTGGGCCTCCAGCACGTCCAGCGGGTCGACGATGAGGTTGGAGGTCTCCGGGAGCGCGGAGACGAGCTTGCTGGCGTTGTCCAGCGGCGCCTCCCCGGAGATGTGCCGGACCGTCGGGTCGCCGGTGGTGGTGGGCGACTGCTCGATGCTGGCGGTGACCGACTGGGCGGTGCGGTCGAGCGAGAGGTACAGCGTGCCGCGGGTCGCGGTGAGTTCGTAGAGGAACAGCTCCGCCTGGCTGGCCGGCTGGGCACTGAGGGCGACGATGCTCCCCTCCGGGATCCCACCCCCGAGCTTCCGGTCGAGGACATCGATCCCCGTGTCGAGCCGGTTGACCATGCTACCGAACTATAACGATCCCACCAGATTAAATATTCCGCCTCGCGAGCGCCGTTGCGAGCCGATCGTACGACGCGCGTCCGACCCGGTCGCCCAGCACGTCCCCGTCGATCTCCGGGACCGTCGCCAGGACCGGCTCCGGCGCGCGATCCGAACCGTCCGACGCGGGGGCGGTCGGCGGGGGATCGTCGGTCCGTGTGAGGACGCTGCCGACGACCCGCGCGCCCAGCGCCTCGGCCATCCGCGCGGTCTTGGCGGCGTCGCCGAGACTCGCCGGCGCGCCCGTCGAGACGACCAGCGCCGCGTCGGCGTGGCGCAGGGGCGCGGCGGCCCCGTCCGACCCGCCCGCGGGACAGTCGAGGATCACTCGCCCGCGAGCGCGCCCGAGCCGACGCAGCGCCGTCCGGCCGAGCGACCCCGACGCGTCCCCGGCCGGGAGCACGTCGACGCCGGGGACGACGGTGCTCCGGTGAGTCGCCGCGGCGATCGAGTCGCCCTCGGCGACGGCGTCGACGCCCGGCGAGCGGTCCGTCTCGGCCATCGTGTGCAGGTTCGGCATGTCGCAGTCCGCGTCGACCACGAGCGGCCGCCCCCCGTCCCGGGCAAGCGCCGCCGCCAGCCCCAGCGCCGTCGTCGTCTTCCCGCAGCCACCCTTGCCGCCGGCGATCGCGAGCATGGGCTGCGATGGTCGCGCTCCCGCACTTGAACCTTCGGAGAGGGGAGGGCCCGTTGCGGTGCTGTGCGGGGCGGTCGCCGGTGCGGTCGCAGGGCTGTCCCGGCGTCCGCGTGAACGAGCGCGTCGAGGGCGTGCACCGCTCACCGTCGACCGGGAAGCGGGTCGCGAACGGTCAGAGGTACGCGGCGTCCCAGCGGGTGGGCTTGCGGGCGTTGCCGCAGCTATCGCACTCGATGCGGCCCATCGCGTCCATCGCGTTGGCGAGGCGGTTGCAGTTGCTGCAGAAGTAGCCGTAGTGGTCGGCGCCGTCCTCGTCGCGGTACACGGTGTAGAACTTCGCGGCGGAGCCGTCGTCCCAGTCGGTCTCGTCGACGTAGACGGTCTCGCCGTCGGCGCTCTTGATGGGCTGGAGGCCGTCGTCGCCGGACTCGGCCCAGACGTTCTCGACGTGGTGGCGCCCGGCGATCTCCAGGTCGGCCTCGTCGACCCGCTCGAAGCCCTGGGCCTCGTAGAAGCCGTTGCCGTCGACGTTGTCGGCGAGCACGCGACCGATCATGCGGTCGGCGCCGGCCGCCTCCAGCCGCTCGCGGGTCGCCTCGAACAGCGCCGTCCCGACCCCCTCGCCGCGGTAGGCCGGGTCGACGTGGAGCCACAGCAGCGTCGCGTCCTCGCCCGACAGCTCGCTCTCGGCGAAGCCGACGACCTGCCCCTCCCGCTCGGCGACGAGCAGGTACCGGTCGTCGTCGGTCGTCGCCTCGTCCAGCGCCGCCTCGTCGTACCACTCGGCGACGGCGCCGGTGATCGCCTCCGGGCTCAGCGAGTACGACGCCTGCAGCGAGCGCCGCGCCACGTCCCGGATCGCCGGTCGGTCCCCCCGCTCCGCGGTACGCACGTTCATACGTCACACGTTGACACGCACCACGATAAAACCACGCCACGCCGCGGGTCGGGTTCCGACCCGCGAACCGATCGGCCCGGACGGTGGACACGCGTGGAGATCGCGGCCCCTGTTCGGGAACGCGCATCGGGGTCGGGGACCGACGGGTCCGGCAGGCGGTCTACCGACGGGCCCGCCGCCCGGTCCACCGGGACACGGACCCGACCGAGACCGGGGGACAGCGTGCGGATCCGGCCGCAGTGGAGCGGTTTCGGGCGGTCGGTGAACGCCCGTCGGGGGCGTTCGGCGGTGTCGAATCCGGCGGGCCACGGGTGTCGTAACGCCTAAGAGTCGAACGCGCCTTTCTATTCGTAAGATGACTGACGCACGTATCTACCGGAGGTGGTTCCGTGGGCGTCGAAATTAGGGAGTCGCCCGTCTCCGCCGAGGAGTTCGCGGAGATGCAGGACTTCGTCCACGACTACCTGGCCGCCAGCGTCGAGAGCGAGGACGACGGCGGCCGCATGCGGTGGTACCCGTGGCACTCCGCGGAGTACCGGTTCAACCACATCCTCAACGTGGTCGAACTCGCCGAGGAGATCGCCGAAGCCGAGGGTGCCAACGTGGACGTAACCCGCGTCGCCGCGCTCTTCCACGACATCGCGAAGCTGGAGGTCGACCAGGACCTCCACGCCGAGGAGGGCGCCCGCATCGCCCGCGAGTACCTCACCAGCCACGGCGACTACCCCGCCTCGTTCGTCGACGAGGTCTGCGCCGCCGTCCGCGACCACTCCTACCAGGGCGAGCTGACCGACCTGCCGCTGGAGACGCAGTGTCTCATCGAGGCGGACCTGCTCGACAAGGTCGGCGCCAACGGCACCGCCCTCATGCTGTTGCGGATGGGTTACGAGTCCCGGACGCACATCGACGCCGCCGAGATGGTCGGGCGCGTCCTCGAACGCGGCACCGACGCCCGCGAGCGGATCCGCAGCGACACCGCCGAGAGCATCTGCCACCGCCGGCTCAAGCGCGTCAAGTGGTTCAAGGAGTGGCTCGAAGCCGAGGTCGCCGACGTCGAGCCCGAGGAGCTCCCGGGACGGCCCGACGGCGGGGACTGACCGGCGCCGCGAACCAGCCCGCGACGCCGACCGACCCGCGACGCGGCCGTCCGATGGCGCCCGGACGCGGCGAGCGATCCGGACCGCGGCGAGCGATCCGGACCGCGGCCGGCTCAGAGGCTGACCAGCGTCCGCGCCGCCGTCCAGCAGAAGGCGACGCCGAACCCCGCGAGCACCAGCGCCGAGGCGACCGCGGCGGCGGGCGCGAACGCGTCGACCCGGCGGCCGACGCCCACCAGCGTCGCCGGGAACCCGGTGATCCAGACGACGATGCCGCCGAACAGCCCCGCCAGCAGCGCCGGGCTGCCCGTCCGGACGACGAGCGCGCCGGCCAGGTCCGCGCCGACGACCGGCAGGTAGGAGAGCACGTCGACGGTGCCGGGTTCGAGCAGGCCGACGCCGACGGTCAGCCAGAACAGTATCTGGTAGGGGTTGGTCAGCGCGAGGACGAACGCCTTCGTGAACCCGCGGGCGTCGGCGTCGTCGCTGTCCGGCCCGGGCTCCCCCGAGAGGAAGTCCGCCCGGGCGTCGCGCACGGCGCCGACGGCGAAGTACAGCATCAGCAGGCCGCCGACGCCGACCATCACCGCGCGCAGGGTCCGGGCGCCCTCCAGGAAGGCGACGACACCCGCCAGCGACAGCACGAAGAAGACGAAGTCGGCGGTCATCGCGCCCAGCCCGGCGGTGAAGCCGGCGAGCCACCCGCGGAGGACGCTCTCCTCGGCGATGACGGCGTTCATCGGGCCCGGCGGCGCCGCCAGCGCGAGGCCGAAGACGACGCCCACGGCGAACGTGCCCGCGGCGGTCGCGAGGCTCATCGGGGTCGCTACTGATACATCCCCATCGGCTGGGCCTTCGAGCTCTCCTCCTGGGCCTCCTGCATCCGTTTGGCGAGGTTCTCGCGGGCCTGGCTGATCTCCTCGGCCTGTTCGACGAGGTGGTCGGTGTCGACGTCGACGCCCGCGATGGGGCCGACGCCGTCGAGGAGGAGGACCCGCGCGGCCTCCGGGTCCGGGAAGTTCCGGTTGGCCTCCACCACGAGGCCGAGCGCGTCCAGGTCGTGCCGGTTGGCCTCGTACAGCAGCGCGCCGGTGGGGCCGCTGATGACCCCGCTCTCGGTGGGGGGCGAGATGTCGTACTCCTCGAGCAGGTCGGTCGCGTCGCCGCTGGCGACGCCGTAGAGCCCCGGGACGCCCTCCTTCTCGGCGGGGAGCCCCGAGACGTACAGCGCCGTCGCGCCGCGCTCGCCGAGCCACCGCGTCAGGCAGGTCGCGAAGTCGTCGGCGACGTTCGGCGAGACGGGCACGTCGCTCTGGAGCGCCAGCAGGTTTCGGTCGGCGTCGGCGTAGACCCGGACCGGCGGGTCGTAGGTCGGGTCGTTCTCCCCGAAGACGGCGACCTCGGGGATCCCCTCGCAGTGCAGCGAGGCGTAGTGGGTCATCTCGAGCGCGTCGACGAGGTGGTCCGCGGCGATCTTGCCGACGAGGCCGACCCCCGGCAGCCCCTCGACCAGCGTCGGTTCGTCGAGCTCGATGTCCTCGCGGTGGACCTGAACGTGCGCCATACCGGCAACGAGTCGGCCAGCGGCTTAAATCCGTCTGCGGTCGGCGGGTGCGCCGGGAGCCTCGTCCGCTCGCCCGCGAACCGGAGCCGAGAGGGTTAACACGGGCGGCGGACAACGGGGAGTCGATGGACGTACTGGAGCGCTACGAGCCGCTCGTCGACGATTTCGACGCCTTCCGGGCGGCCTGCGAGCGCCCGCTCCCGTCGGTCGTCCGCGTCAACACGCTGAAGACGACCGTCGAGCGGGCCAGCGACGCCCTCGCGGAGGCCGACATCGCCCACGAACCCGTCGGGTGGCACGACGGCCTGTTCGCTCTCCCCGACGACCAGCCGGGGACGAACTGGCCGTACGTGCTCGGGTGGATCCACGGCCAGGAGGAGGTCTCGGCCGTCCCCGCCGAGGTGCTCGACCCCCGGCCCGGCGAACGGGTGTGGGACGCCTGCGCCGCGCCCGGGAGCAAGACCACGCAACTCGCCGCGCTGATGGAGGACCGTGGCCTGCTGGTCGCCACGGACAACAACCTCGGCCGCATCTCCGCGCTGCGCTCGAACGCCGAGCGCGCCGGCGTCACGAACGTCGCCGTCACCCACGAGGACGCCCGCAACCACTCGCTGAAGCCCTTCCGCGCGCCGGATTCTGACGAGGGCGAGGAAGGCGCGCCCTACGACCGCGCGCTGGTGGACGTACCCTGTTCCTGCGAGGGCACCATCCGGAAGAACCCCGACGCGCTCGACGACTGGGAGCTCGACCACGTCGAGGGCATCTCGGGCGTCCAGAAGGGCGTCCTCCGCCGGGCGGTCCAGACGACTCGGGAAGGCGGGACCGTGGTCTACTCCACCTGCACGTTCGCCCCCGAGGAGAACGAGGCCGTCCTCGACCACGCGCTCGCGGAGGAGTCGTGCGAGCTCGTCGAGTTCGACCTGCCCCTCGACTCGGCCCCCGGGATCACCGAGTGGCAGGGCGAGCGGTTCGACGAATCGGTGCGGAAGGCCAGGCGGATCTACCCCCACCACAACGACACCGGCGGCTTCTTCTGCGCGAAACTGGAGGTGACCGCCGAATGAGCGGCGAGGACGGCGCCGGAGACGCGCCCGCCGAGAACGACGGGACGCAGTTCGACCGCCTGCCCGCGACCGCCGACGAGCGGGTCGTCGAGGGACGGCCGACCCGCGCGGAGGTCCTGGAGTGGTGGGACGAACGGTTCGGAATCCCGCCGGCGACGTTCGACGGCCACACCTTCTGGGAGCGCGGCTCCGGCAAGGTCTGGGCGTTCGCCGACGACGTGGCCTCGCCCGTCGCGGTCGAGGGCCTGGGGCTGGCCTTCCTGCGGACGCGCCGCGAGCACTGGAAGCCGACCCTGGAGGCCGTCCAGCGGTTCGGCGACGCCGCCGACGACTGCGTGATCCACCTCTCCCGGGACGAGGCCGCCGCGTTCGTCGCCGGCGACGACCAACAGCTCGACTGGGACGGCGACTGGGGGTACCTGATCGTCACGACCGACGTCGCGGGCGAGCCGGAGCCCGTCGGCGTCGGCCTCTACGTCCACGGCGAACTCCGCTCACAGGTCCCGAAGGGTCGTCGCCGGGAGCTGTGAGGCGAGCCCGCGCCCGGTTCCGGGCGACGGAGTACGCCGGACGGCTCCGGCTCGCTAGCCGGAGTCGCTCCCGGACTCGCCGGCGAGCGCCGACCGCCCGCGACGCGCTCGCGGTCGCTGTCTCCGAGAGGGCGGGTCGGGAGAAACGCCCACCGGGCCGGCGCCGACCCCGCTCGTCGCGGGACGACGAGCCGTCCGGTCACGCGTCGACGCGGCGCCAGTACAGCGCCAGATCGAGCGTCGCGTCGTCGAACTCCACCGTCTCCTCGCGGACGCAGGCGTACCCGAGCGACTCGTAGAATCCGCGGGCCTGCTCGTTGTCCGCGCCGGTGTTCAGGACCAGCGCGCGGTACCCGCGCCGGCGGGCCCGCCGGGCGAGCTCCTCGACGATCCGGGTCCCGATCCCCCGGCCCTGCATCGCCGGGTCGACGCGGACGCGGGAGAGTTCGCCGGTGCCGGCCGCCGCGTCGAAGCGCTCGGCCATCCAGCCCGTCAGCGGCTCGACCGCGCCGGTGGCGACGATCTCCCCGTCGTCGAGGTCGGCCTCGCTCGCTCCGCCGGCGAGTTCGCCGACGAGGAACTCGCCGCCGGCGTCGAGGTAGTGGCCGCGCACGTCCTCCAGGTCCGTGTCGGGCGCGTCGACGACCCACTCGGGCGTCCCGGCCATCGCCTCGCGGTTCAGCTCGCGGACGCGCTCGCCGTCGCCGGCGCGGTACCGGCGGACCGTCAGGTCGGTGGACTCGACCATGCTCACGCCGAGGCGACCGCCGCGTCGCCGTAGACGGGGAACCGATCGCACAGGTCGGCGACCGTCTCGGCGGCGGCGTCGGCGGCCGCGTCGTCGTCGGGCGAGTCGAGCACGTCGGCGACGGCGTCGGCCAGCCGCTCGGTCGCGGCGGCGTCGAACCCGCGCGTGGTGACCGCCGGCGTGCCGATCCGCAGGCCGCTCCCGACGGTCGCCGGACGGTCGTCGCCGGGCACCGTCTGCTTGTTCGCGACCAGCCCCACCGATTCGAGCGCGTCCTCGGCCCGCTCGCCGGTCAGGTCGGGGTGGGTCTCCCGCAGGTCGACGAGGACGAAGTGCACGTCGGTCCCGCCGGAGACCAGTTCGAACCCGCGCTCCTGTAGCCGGTCGGCCAGGGCCGCGGCGTTGTCGACCACCTGACGGGCGTACGTCTCGAACTCGGAGGTCAGCGCCTCGGCGAAGCCCGCGGCCTTGCCGGCGACGTTGTGCATCAGCGGGCCGCCCTGACAGCCCGGCATCACCGCGGTGTCGACCCGATCGGCCAGGTCCGCGCCGCACAGCACCATCCCGCCGCGGCCCGACCGGACCGTCTTGTGGGTCGACCCCGTCACGAGGTCGGCGACCCCGACCGGCGAGGGGTGGACGCCCGCCGCGACGAGGCCCGTGAGGTGTGCGATGTCGGCGACGTGGTACGCGTCGACGGCCTCGGCGATCCCCTGCATCCGCTCCCAGTCGACCCGCCGCGGGTACGCGGAGAACCCCGAGACGACCAGGTCGGGGTCGACCGCTTCGGCACGGGCTTCGACGGCGTCGTAGTCCAGCCGGCCGGTCGCCTCGTCGACGCCGTAGTGGGCGACCTCGAAGTGCTCGTCGACCATCGTGTACGGCTGGCCGTGGCTGAGGTGGCCGCCGTGGCTCATTTCCAGCGAGAGGATCGTGTCGCCGGAGTCGAGGACGGCCTGGTAGGCGGCGAGGTTGGCCTGCGTGCCGGAGTGGGGCTGGACGTTGGCGTGGTCGGCGCCGAACAGCTCCCGGGCGCGCTCGCGGGCGAGGCGTTCGACCGCGTCGGCGTGCTCGCAGCCGGCGTAGTAGCGGTCGCCGGGCTCGCCCTCCGCGTACTTGTTCGTCAGGACCGAGCCCTGTGCGGCGAGGACCGCCTCGCTCGCGTGGTTCTCGCTCGCGATCAGCGACAGCGTCTCGCGCTGGCGCGCCCGCTCGGCGTCGAGCGCGTCCGCCAGCGCGTCGTCGACCGGTGAGAGGTCCGTCGGCATGTCCGAGTGGTCCGGCGGTCCCGGCTTAGCTACTGTGCTGACACGGACCGGTCCGACGTGATAGCCGACACAGTCGATACAGTCGACACGGCGAGTCGCCCGACCGCGGCCCGGTCACTCAAGGAAGTACTCGATGTCGTCGACGGCGTCGCCGTGGGCGTGGTAGGCGTCGTCGGGCACCTCGGCGAACCACGCCAGGTCCAGATCCGACCACTCGCCGAACGTCGGGTCGTCGGCGACCGGTTCGCCCGTCACGGGCTCGGTGCCCACGACGGCGTCGTAGCTCGTCGCCGTCCGGTCGGTGTCGCTCCGCAGCTCGTGGGTGACCGCGCTGACCCGGAGCACCTCGGCGGCCGCGACCTCGCGACCGGTCAGCGTCGCGGCGATCTCCCCGGCGCGGTCGAGCCAGTCGGCGCCGCCCGGAACCGCCCCGTAGGGCAGCCGCCAGCCGTGGGGGCTTTCCATCAGCAACACCGCGCCGGCGTCGCTCGTGACGCCGACGGCGACCAGCCCCTCGACCTCCGAGAAGTACTCGAAGGCGTCCGCGCCGTCGGTCGTCCTCGCTTCCGTGTACTCCACGTCGGGGTCCTCGCGCAGCGTCGCCGGGTCGCGCAGCTCGTCCATACCGCGGCGTTGTCGGGCGGAGTATTTGGGCGTTGGTACCGCCGGCGGACCCTCGTCGAATCGCAGACGGGCCGGAGCGGCGCTGCCCGGGTCGAGCTAACTGGTAACAACCGACAAGACGGACCGGCCCGTATCCCCCGTCGGAACCAGACGTATGGCGACACACCGGGAGCCACGAACCACGAATCGAGGCGGAACTCGGAGGGGTCGCGATGGCTAAAGTGACCGAACTGGCGGGGGAACGGGGGAAGACCTACATTTGCAGGACCTGCGAGGTCGAGTTCGTCATCCCCAGGGACGAGACCGCGGTCTGCTGTCCGATATGCCGGATGAACCGCATCCGGGCGGTCGACTGACCGTCACTCGACCTCGGCCAGCGAGTCGAACGCGCGCCAGCACTCGCAGTCCAGGTCCTCGATCGAACTCACCTCGTCCGGCAGGTCCGATATCGGCATCCCGTCGTCGAAGCGGTCGCAGTCGTCCGTGTGGACCGAGAAGTCGTCGCTCGCCATGACCGGCATACGCCGGACGGTCGCACCTGTCCGACAAAAACCCCGCGCAGCGTTCTCGGCCGGCGTAACTGCCACCGCAATGTCGACTGTGTCGGGACAATCGTTTTGGGGCCGGGACGCGAGGCGGGCGGTATGGAAGTCGCCGAGCGGGTCCACCTGATCCCGGTGGGCTACGAGAACGACCGGATCGTCCTGCCGGCCGTCGAGCTGCGGGCCGACCGCGTCGTCCTCCTGCGATACGAGGACGAGACGGACCACCCCTCCTACGTCGAGACGGTCCGGGGGCGGCTCGACGACGAGGGCATCGACCACGAGACGGTGTCGTGCAACATCTTCGACTTCTACGACTCCATCGGGACCGTGGCGGAGCTGGCGACCCGCTTCGCCGACCACGAGGTGTACGTCAACCTCGCCTCGGGGTCGAAGGTGACGGCCATCGGCGGCATGATCGCCTGCATGGCCACCGGCGCGACCCCCTACTACGTCCGCGCCCAGCGCTACGCCGCGGAGACCGACGGCGACGTGGCCGAGGGGATCCGCGAGATCACCGAACTCCCGACCTACCCGATGCAGAGCCCCGAACCCCAGCACGTCGCGGTCATGGACTACCTCGACCGCGAGGACGGCGCCCGCAAGCGCGACCTCATCGACTTCGGCAAGGAGGAGGGCCTGCCCTTCATCGCCGACCGCGACGCCGCCAACCGCAAGAGCGAGTACCGCCTGCTCGACAGCCACGTCCTCGGGCCGCTGGCCGACAACGGCTACGTCGCCCTCGAGGAGGTCGGCCGCTCGACCCGCGTCTCGCTGACCGAGAGCGGCCGCAACACGCTCCGGGCGTTCCGCTACCTCGTCGAGGACGACTGAGCCGGCGGCGGGCCGCCGTCCCCGACCCCGTCACACCGGCACGTGCAGTTGTCAGACGTGAGAATTGCACCGCGCCACTCAAGAGGGGGCGTCGAGTCCTACGACTAGGACCAGATGCCAGACGTTCACGACCGCGAGTCCGGGTCGGACGCCCACCGGCTCGCCCCCGCTGCACCGGACGAGGAGCACGTCTACGGTGCCTGCAGCCCCGGCTGGCACAGCGCAGCCGACCGGAGCCGCGCCCTCGCCGACTGGATCGCCGTCGTCCGCGCCAGGGACATCGAACGGGTCTGCTCGCTCCTCCCGGGCGACCAGTCGCCCGCCGACCCCGAGGTCGACGGGTACGTCGACGCGTTCGGCGAGGACAACGTCCTCCACGCGCCGGTCCCGGACGGGCGCCTCGCCTCTCCCGCCCGCCTGAAACAGGAGGTGTTGCCCTTCCTCGACGAGGCCGTCGAGGCGGACGAGCGGGTCGTCGTCCACTGCCTCGACGGGACGGGTCGCACCGGCCAGGTGCTCGCCGCCTGGCTCGCCCACGACCGCGGCTACGAGCCCGAACGGGCCATCGAGACCGTCGAGGAGATGGGCCGCCAGCCCCGCGAACCCGTCCGCGAGGGCAACGCCTCCGAAGCGGAACTGCACGACCTGCTGACGGTCGTCCGCTGAGGGTCGAACAGCCGAACGGCCACCGACCGGACGGCTGCCGGCGCCCGGCGACCCCGTCGGCACGCGCCGACAGCGCCGCGCTCGCCCGGGAGTCGTCCGTATCCTTATGTCCGATGGCGCACAAGTCCGGAGCGATGACGACGATCAAGGACAGCGTCCACGACCACATCGCGGTCGAGGGCGTCGCGGCGGCGCTGCTGGACACGCCGCCCGTCCAGCGGCTCCGGCGGATCAAACAGCTCGGGACGGTCACCTTCGTCTACCCCTCCGCCAACCACACCCGCTTCGAGCACTCGCTGGGCGTCTACCACCTCGCCAACGAGGCGCTGGCCCACCTCGGCATCGAGGGCCGGCAGGCCGAGCGGGTCCGCGCGGCGGCGATGCTCCACGACGTGGGCCACGCTCCCTACAGCCACAACATCGAGGACATCATCCACCGCCGGACGGGCAAGTACCACGACGACGTTCACGACCTCATCGACAGCGGGCCCGTCGCCCGGGCTCTGGACGACCACGACCTCGACCCGGGCGCCGTGGCGGACCTCGTGGCCGGCGACGGCGAACTCGGCCAGATCGTCTCCGGCGAACTCGACGTCGACCGGATGGACTACCTCGTCCGGGACGCCCACCACACGGGCGTCCCCTACGGCACCATCGACGCCGAGCGGCTGGTGCGGGCGCTGCGGTTCGTCGACGGCGACCTCGTTCTCGACGAGGGCAACGTCCAGACCGCCGAGAGCCTCCTGCTCGCCCGGGCGCTGATGAACCCGACCGTCTACAGCCACCACGTCGCCCGCATCGCGAAGGCGATGCTCCGGCGGGCGACCCAGCGGCTGCTCGTCCACACCGACATCGACGCCGCGGAACTGCGGCGGATGGACGACTGCGGGCTGCGCGTGGCCCTCCGGCAGTGCGACGCGACAGCCGCGCTCGCCCACCGGCTCGACCGCCGGGACCTGTACAAGCGGGGCGTCTGGGCCGAGATGGGGGCGGTCCCCGAGGCGTTGCTCGACGCCGACCAGGAGGCCATCCACGACCACGAGCGCGCAGTCGCCGACGAGGCCAACGTCGACCCCGACGCCGTGATCCTCGACGTGCCCGACCGCCCCTCGATGAAGGAGTCGTCGAGCCGCGTCCTCGTGAACGGCGAGGTGCGCCGGCTGAGCGAGCAGTCGACGCTGGTCAACGCCCTGCGGGCCGCCCAGCGCGACCAGTGGCGGCTGGGCGTCTACGCCCCCGCCGAGACGGCCGAGCGGGTCGGCAACGCCGCCGTCCGGACGCTCGGGCTCGACCTCGACGACACCCGGGTCCGCGACGTGCGCCCCGGCGTCCACGCGACCCTCGACGAGTTCAATTGAGGCCGAGGCCCGCTCCGGGGTCCCGCTGTCGGGGCGCCCCGACGGCTTTAACTGACGCCTCGGGCGACTCCAAGTCATGAGTTCCACCACGTTCGAGGGACGGATCCTCCGCGGGCGCGAGTTCGAGCCCGTCGAGGGCCGCGTCGTCGTCGAGGACGGCCAGATTACGGCCGTCGAGGAGGCCCCGACCCACAGCGACGACATCGTCCTCCCGGCGTTCGTCAACACCCACACCCACATCGGCGACTCCATCGCCAAGGAGGCCGGCGGCGGCCTCTCGCTGGAGGAGCTGGTCGCGCCGCCGGACGGGCTGAAACACCGGCTGCTCCGGCAGGCCAGCACCGAGGAGAAGGTAGAGGCGATGCGCCGGTCGCTGGAGTTCATGGTCGATTCCGGGACGGCGGCCTGCATCGAGTTCCGCGAGGGCGGCGTCGCGGGCGTCGAGGCCTTCGAGCGGGCCGTCCACGGACTGCCCATCGACCCGATGGTCATGGGCCGGGAGACGGTCGAGGCGATGGAGGCCGCCGACGGCTTCGGCGCCAGCGGCGCCAACGACGCCGACTTCTCGCGGGAGCGGACGGCGACCGCCCGCGCCGGCAAACCCTTCGGCATCCACGCCGGCGAGGTCGACGCCTCCGACATCAACCCCGCCCTGGACCTCGATCCCGACTTCCTCGTCCACATGGTCCACGCCGAGGAACTGCACATGGATCGGGTGGCAGACAGCGAGATCCCGGTCGTCGTCTGCCCCCGCTCGAATCTCGTCACCGACGTGGGCTTCCCCCCGATCGAGGAGCTCCTCGAACGGACGACCGTCGCGCTCGGCACGGACAACGTCTTCCTGAACAGCCCGTCGATGTTCCGCGAGATGGAGTTCGCCGCGAAGCTCGCGGACGTGAGCGCCCGCGACGTGCTGCGGATGGCGACGGTCAACGGCGCCGAGATCGCCGACCGCAACTGCGGGCTCGTCGAGCCCGGCCGCGACGCCAAACTGCTGGTGCTCGACGGCGACTCCGACAACCTCGCGGGCGCGCAGGATGTCGTCCGTGCCGTCGTCCGCCGCGCCGGCGTCGCCGACGTGACCGACGTGTACCTGCCCGAGCGCTGAGCGGTACGCCCCCGCTACCGTCCCGAAGGCACCGATATCGGCCGATCCACTGTTCGGACGGCACCGCTTGGAGATACAGGCAGTGTGTTGACTGGAATCACACGCCTATCCGAACACGCAATGTCACTTGCCGACACCGTCTCCAGGATCGACCGCCTGAGCGACGAGCAGCGCGAGTGCATCGAGAACTGCAACGAGGCCGCCGAGGTCTGCGAGTGGTGCGCCGACGAGTGTCTCGGCGACGCCGAGATGGAGGAGTGCGCCCGGCTCTGTCGGGACGTGGCCGACCTCGCCTCGCTGCACGCCCGGTTCATGGCCCGCGACTCGCAGTTCAGCTCCACGCTCGCCGAGGCCTGCGCCGACGCCTGCGAGGCCTGCGCCGAGGAGTGCGGCAAGCACGACGCCGACCACTGCCAGGTCTGCGCCGACGTGCTGCAGGAGTGCGCGGAGTCCTGCCGGGAGATGGCCGGCGCCTGACCGACGGACGGCGAGCCATCCTCCTGCCGCTCTCTCCGTCCTGATCCCGTCTCTGCCGTGCTCTCGACGTGGCCCGTCCGATCCTGCCGAAGTGTTATACCGCCGTGCGTGGTACGTACTGGCATGGGGATGTACGACACGATCCTGCTGCCGACGGACGGCTCGGCGGGCATCGAGCGGGTGGTCGACCACGCGGGGGAACTGGCGCGGGTCCACGATGCGACGATTCAGGCGCTGTACGTCGTCGACGCGACGAGTTTCACCGGGCTCCCGATGGAGACCTCCTGGGAGGGCGTCCGCAACGTCCTGGAGTCGGAGGGCGAGACGGCGCTGGAGGGGGTCCAGCGGCTGGCCCCCGACGACGTGGCCGTCGAGGCCGAGACCGTCGAGGGGACGCCGAGCACCGAGATCGTCCGCTACACGCGCGACCAGCCCGTCGACGTGGTGGTGATGGGCACCCACGGCCGCGGCGGGATCGACCGCCTGCTGCTGGGGAGCGTCGCCGAGCGGGTCGTCCGGAAGTCGGCCGTGCCCGTCGTGACGGTGCCGGTCAGCGAGGGCGCCGTCGAGGCCGACGAGGTCGTCGAGGCCGACGCCGACCCCGCGGCCGGCGTCGAGAGCTCCTGAGACGGCCGGTCTGACCGTCCGCCCGTCTCCCCTTCACTCGACCGGGCGCAGGTGCTCGCAGTCGCCGGCGGTGACCGTTACCCGCTCGTCGCCGGTGTCGACGACGAGCGTTCCCGGGAACGTCACGTCGACGGCCTCGCCGACGACCTCGCCGCCGGGCGTGTCGACGCGGACGCGCTTGCCGAGCGTCGTCGCGTGCTCGCGCCACGCGGGCACGACCGACTCCAGGTCACCGCGCAGGTCGTCGAACTCCTCCAGCACGCGCTGGGTGAACACCCGCCGGTCGACCTCGCCTGCCTCCGCCGACAGCGTCGCCGGTCGCGCCTCGCTCGGCAGGTCCGCGGGGTCGACGTTGGCGTTGATCCCCATCCCGACGACGACCCACGAGACGCGGTCGGCCTCGCCCTCCATCTCCGTGAGGATCCCCGCGAGCTTCCGCTCGATCCCGTCGCCGTCGGCGTCCTCGGCGGGGACGACCACGTCGTTGGGCCACTTGATCCGCGCGTCGACACCGGCCTCGCGAGCGGCCCGTGCGACGGCCACCGCCGCTGCGAGCGTGAACGCGGGCGCGTGGGTGGCCGGTACGTCCGGCCGCACCAGCAGGCTCAGCCAGACCCCGCCGCTCGGGGAGGACCACTCCCGGTCGAGTCGGCCCCGGCCGCCGGTCTGCTCGTCGGCGAGGACGGCCACGTCGGCGGCGCCCTCCCCCGCGAGGTCGCGGGCACGGGCGTTCGTGCTGGGGATCGACTCGTGGAACTCCACGTCGAAGGGAGCCGCCAGCCCGTACTCGACGGCCGCGCCGCCGAACTCGGGGACCGCGACCAGTTCGTACCCCGCGTCGCCGCTCGCGACCTCGAAGCCCGCCTCCCGGAGCGCCTCGACGTGCTTCCAGACGGCCGCCCGCGACACGTCCAGCCGCTCGGCCAGCTCCGGCCCGGTGACCGGCCCCTCGGACAGCGCGTCGAGGACCCGCTCGCGCGTCTCCTGCATGGCCGTCCATCTCTCGGGCGCGACCGTAAGTGGTCCGGAGCCGGCGCGGTCCGCCCGGCCGTGCCCGACGCGGGCCCCAGTCGGCCGTCACGCCGCGGCGGCCCGGTCGGTCCGCCGCGCCCGCCGGACGAACGCGGCGACGGTCCCGACCTGCACGGCCGCGACGGCGCTCGCCAGAACCGGACCCCCGACGGGCGCGCTCCCCGCGAGGTAGGTCGCGAGGCCGAGGACCACGACGACGCCGGCCAGCGCCCAGCCGTGGCCGGTCGCCAGCCCCCAGCTCCGCCCGAGCGCGTCGGGGATCGACGCGCCCTCGACGAGCAGTGCCGGGAGCGCGACCAGGTGGGCGACGACGTAGACGTACAGCGCGACGAACGGGAGCCCGACGAGCAGCGGCACGTCGGCGCTGGGGGCGAACGCCCGGAGCAGCGCGAGGGCGCCGAAGGCGAGGCCGTAGCGGGCCGCTGCCCCACGACTCGGCTCGGCGTCGAGCAGCGTCGCGAACGCGTAGACGCCGGCCGCCGCGAGCGCCGCGGCCCGGAACAGTTCCAGCGCCGCGACCCAGGCCAGCCAGCCGGGCTTCAGGCCGGCCAGCGCCGACAGCGGCGTCGACACGCCCGCGGGGACGCTCACCATGATCCCGTAGTGGACCGTCACGCGTCCGGCGGTGATGCCCTCGAAGGCGGCGACCGGAACCGGGTCGGCCAGGCGGACCCAGTCGACGACCGCGACCGCCAGTCCCGCCAGAAGCATGGCGAGGAAGGCGCTCGGGTTCCGACGCAGGCGGACGGCACTCTCGCGGACCAGGCCGGTTCCCGTGAGGGGTACCCGGTCGTCGCGCTCGACCGCGGGGCCGGTCGGATAGCCGCCGTCGGTCTCGCCGGACGGTTCACCGGAAGTCGGCGCTCCGGAACCCCCGGCGGTCGCGTCGCGCTCGTCGCTCATGGTTCCTCCAGCGCGTAGAGGTGTTCGCTCCCGACGACGTACACGGCGTCGTCGACGATGGCGGCGGGCGAACACGGTTCCGTGCCGGGGTCGAACCGCCAGCGGACCGACCCGTCGTCGGCGTCGACCGCCGCCAGCCCGCCCGCGTCGGTCGGAACGTACACCGCGTCGTCGGTCGCCGCCGGGAGGTACGCCGCCTCGCTCGGCGTCACGCCCTCGCAGACCCAGCGGACCGAGCCGTCATCGGCGTCGAGGGCGCACAGCCGCGTCGCGGTCGTGTC
The DNA here is from genome assembly GCF_004698125.1 of Halosimplex halophilum. Taxonomy (NCBI): domain Archaea; kingdom Methanobacteriati; phylum Methanobacteriota; class Halobacteria; order Halobacteriales; family Haloarculaceae; genus Halosimplex; species Halosimplex halophilum. Next base: position 184,491 of record NZ_ML214297.1, on the reverse strand, counting down.
CGCGCGCCGGACGTAGACCGTCCCGTCGGCGACGGCGACCGGCCCGGCCGGCACCGACGCCCCCTCGGGGAACGTGGCCCGCCAGTCGGCAGAGCCGTCGAACGAGTGCGCGCTGACCCACCCCTGGCCAGCGACGTACAGCCGGGCCGGGGTCGCCGCGAGGTACATCGGCCGGCCCGGGAGGTCGACCGACAGGTCGGTGCTCGCCCCGGTCGCGAGGTCGTAGCTGCGGACGCCCCGGTCGGGACCGACGACGTAGGCGGCGCCGTCGCGGACGGCCGGGCGTGTGGCCGGCAGTCCCTCGTCGCTCGTCCACCGGACCGCGCCGCTGCTCCCGTCGACCGCAGCGAGCGTCCCCCGGAAGAACGTCACGAGCGCGTCGCCGACGGCGACGGGCGGCGGCGTCGTGGCTCCGCCGAAGCGGATCCGGCTGTAGCTGTCCGAGTCCGCGTCGACCGACGCCGTCCACCGGGTCGCGTCGGTGCCGGTCCACGGGGCGGACTCGCCCCCGCCGAGCCACCCGCCCGTGCCGGCGTCGGCGCCCGGAAGTCCGACCAGCCGGTGGGGGTCGAACGTCGGCGTTTCCAGCGTTGCGACGGTCCGAGCCCGGTAGGCGCGGGCGGGCGCGACCGCCGGCGCGCTCCGGACCGGCCGCCGAGCGCGCGCCAGCACACTCCCCTCACTCGCCGACAGGGCGACCAGTTCGGGGCTGTGAGGGGGCATCGACTCGTGCGGACCGACCGCGTAGACCACGCCGCCGGCGACGACGGGTGCGGGGCGCACGTCTGCACCCGGCCAGGGCGGTAGTCCGTACTTCCAGCGCACCTTGACCCCGTCGGTCGGCGGGTCGGCTTCGGGCGCGTAGGCCGTGCCGCCGGGGTCGCGGGCGACCATCGGCCACCCGTCCGGTGACCGCCCGGCGGCTGTCGGGAGGAGGCGACGCGCCAGGACGCCGCCGCCCAGCAGCGCGCCCGCCGCGCCGCCGCTCGCGAGCACCTGACGCCTGGAGAGGGAACTGTCGGGGACCATCTACCGGATCACCTCGGCGAGTTTTCATAAGTCTTGTACTCCCGGCCCGGTCCCGCCCGGGGGCGTCACCCCGAGTCGGCGATGCGCTCGCCGTCGCTGTCGGACTCCGGGTCGGCCTCGGGCGGGGACCCGTCGGCCGCCTCCGCGTCGGGGGTCGTCCCAGCGTCGATCCCGAGTTCGGCGGCGGCGCAGTCGAGGCAGTAGTGGTTCTCCTCGCCGTCGCTCGCGGAGACGGGGACGCCGGCGACGACGGCCTCCTCGCGGTAGCGCCGGCAGAGGCCGGCGTCGACGGGCCCCCCGCAGACGACGCAGGGTTCGTCGGTCGCCTCCGACGGGCGGACCGCCCGGCGCTCGACCGTCGGGACGCGGCCGAACCGCGAGCGGGCGTACGCTCGCTCGAACCGCGGGTTGACGGCGACGCCCGCGGCGACGGCGACGACCGAGAGCGCCAGCGCGACCAGCGCCGGCCACGGCGACCAGACCGTTCCGCTCGCGGCCCGGGCCGCGACGACGGCGACGCCGGACAGTCCCAGCCAGACGAGCAGCCAGCCGGCGGCGCCGGACAGCAGCGCCGACGCCTCGTCGGCGAGCGAGACCAGCGGTGTCCGGTCGTCGGTCATGTCGAACGATATTAATTTCGGCGACTAAACCGTGTCGGTCGGCGGGACACTCCGGGCTCGGACCCGGACGGCCGCGGTCTCAGTCCAGCACGAACATCGTGTCGCCCATGTCGACGGACTCGCCCTCGCTGACGGCGACGGCGGTCACGGTGCCGGCGCTCTCGGCGACGATGTCGTTCTCCATCTTCATCGCCTCCAGCACGCAGAGCACGTCGCCCGCGGCGACCTCGTCGCCCTCCGCGACGTTCACTTCGAGGATCGTCCCCTGCATCTCCGCGGTGATCTCCTGGCCCTCGGCGGAGACGCCGCCGGAGTCGCCGCCACCCGACCCGCCGCCACCGCCCGGCTGGGGCCGCTGGGCCTGCTGACCGCCGCTACCGGCGCCGTCGCCGCCGGTGGGAATGGCGGGCGCGCCCCGCTCCTCCAGCTCGACCTCGAAGCGCTTGCCGTTGACCTCGACGGTGAACTCCCGCTCGACGACCTCTTCGTCCTCGTCGTCGCCCCCCGACGACTCGGTGCCCCAGCGCTCCTGGGCCGCCTCGATGCGGTCGTGGTCCAGGTCCTCGTCGAGGTACTTCGTGGTGTGCCTGCCTTCGAGGAACGGCTCGTCGGTGAGCATCATCCGGTGGAACGGGATGATCGTCGGGAAGCCCCGGATCTCGTAGTCGGCCAGCGCGCGCTTGCCGCGGGCGATGCACTCCTCGCGGTCCTCGCCCCACGTGATGAGCTTCGCGATCATCGAGTCGTAGTCGGTGACCAGCTCGTCGCCCTGGCGGTGGGCGTCATCGACCCGGACGCCGATACCACCTGGGGTGTCGTACACCTCGAACTCACCGCCCGTGGCGGGCGCGAAGTCGTTGGCGGCGTTCTCGGCGTTGATCCGGAACTCCATCGCGTGACCCGCCAGTTCCACGTCGTCCTGATCGAAGGTGATCTCCTCGCCGGCGGCGACCCGGATCTGCCACTTCACGAGGTCGATGTCCGTCAGCTCCTCCGTGACGGTGTGCTCGACCTGGATGCGCGTGTTGACTTCGAGGAAGAAGAAGTCCGTGTCGGCGTCGAGCAGGCCCTCGTCGTTGCGCTGTTCGTCCTCGACGAGGAACTCGAAGGTGCCGGCGTTGTAGTAGTCGCCGGCGTCGGCGCCTCTGCGGGCCGCCTCGCGGATCTGCTCGCGTAACTCGTCGGTCAGCGCCGGGCTCGGTCCCTCCTCGATGACCTTCTGCTGGCGGCGCTGGAGCGAGCAGTCTCGTTCCCCGACGTGGCGGACGTTGCCGTGTTTGTCGGCGATGATCTGCACCTCGACGTGGCGGGCGTTGTCGAGGAACCGCTCCAGGTAGACCGACGCGTTCGAGAAGTACGCCTCGCCCTCGCGCTGGGCGGTCTCCAGCGCCTCCTCGGCGTCCTCGGCGCTCTCGACGACCTCCTGGCCCATGCCGCCGCCGCCGCCCTCGGCCTTGATGAGGACCGGGAAGCCGTGTTCCTCGCCGAATTCGACCACCTGCTCGGGGTCCTCGACGGACTCGGTGGTGCCGGGGACGATGGGCACGTCGGCCTCCTGCATCACCTTGCGGGCGTGGGTCTTCTCGCCGAGCCGCTCCATCGCCTCGCTGGAGGGACCGATCCACGTGATCCCGTCGGTCTCCTCGACGCGGGCGGCGAAGTCGGCGTTCTCGGCCATGAAGCCGTAGCCCGGGTGGATGGCGTCGGCGCCGGCCTTCTTCGCGGCCTCGATGACGGCCTCCCCGTCGTTGTAGGAGTCGGCCGCGCGGGCGGGGCCGACGTTGTACGCCTCGTCGGCGTAGCGGACGAAGCCGGCGTGTTTGTCGGCCTCGCTGTAGACGGCGACCGTCCCGACCCCCAGCTCCTCGCAGGCTCGCATCACGCGGACGGCGATCTCGCCGCGGTTCGCGACGAGGACCTTCTCGAACATACCGTCCTGTACCGCGCGTCGCCCTTTAAATCTAATCGGACACCGGGGTGGTCGGCGGCCGCGCTGACGAGTCGTGCGTGCGCCGACCGGGAAAACGGTTATGCGGTTGCTGGCCGTCGAACCACCAGTGAGCGACAGCGACGCCGTCGCGCGGACCGAGGACGGACTGGTGCAGGTGCTCGACGCCGACGGGCAGGTCCGCGAGGACGCGACCGTGCCCGACCTGTCCGACGAGCGGCTCGTGGCGATGTTCCGGGAGATGAAGCTCGCCCGCCACCTCGACGAGCGAGCCGTCTCCCTCCAGCGCCAGGGCCGGATGGGAACCTACCCGCCGCTGGCCGGCCAGGAGGCCGCGCAGGTCGCGTCGACCCACGCGCTCCGTGACGACGACTGGATCGTCGACCAGTACCGCGAGCACGGCGCCGTCGCCGTCCGCGGGCTCGAACCCGAGTACCTCCTGTACTGGATGGGCCACGAGGTCGGCAACGAGTGGCTCGCCTCCAAGCACGTCTTCCCGCTGAACATCTCCATCGCCAGCCACCTCCCCCACGCCACGGGGATGGCGTGGGCGGCCCGCCTGCGGGGCGACGACCGCGTCGTCTGCTGTCACTTCGGCGACGGTGCCACGTCGGAGGGGGACTTCCACGAGGCGCTCAACTTCGCGGGCGTGTTCGACGCGCCCGCCGTCTTCTTCTGCAACAACAACCAGTACGCCATCTCCGTCCCGCGGGAGCGCCAGACCGCCAGCGCGACCATCGCGGAGAAGGCCGACGCCTACGGCTTCGCCGGCGTCCGCGTCGACGGGATGGACCCGCTGGCCGTCTACCAGGTGACGAGGGGGGCCGTCGAGAAGGCCCGCGATCCCGCCGAGAACCAGCTGCGCCCGACGCTGGTCGAGGCGGAGATGTACCGCTTCGGCGCCCACACCACGGCCGACGACCCCTCGCGGTACCGCACCGACGAGGAGGTCGACCGCTGGCGCGAACGGGACCCGATCCCGCGGATGGAACGGTTCCTCCGCGAGCGCGGCCTGCTGGACGACGAACGGGTCGCCGAAATCGAGGAGCGCAACCGCGAGCGGGTGGCCGAACTGGTCGAGGCCGCCGAGGCCTACGAGCCCGACGTCGAGGCGTGGTTCGAACACGCGTACGAGGAACCGACCCCGCGCGTCCGGGAAAGCCGAGCGTACCTCCGCGAGTTGCGCGAACGCCACGGCGACGACGCGTTGGTGCGCGACGAGTGAGCGGGACAGGCCGTCGATACTCGCGGATGTGTCGTGCTACCGACTGACAGGGAAGGGCCTACCGGTCGGAAGCCGCCCCATAGCAATACCGTCGCGGCCCGTCGGTCGCCGTATGGCCTACCAGGTCGAATGCAGCCAGGGAGACGACTTCATGATCAAGTCCGAGGACGAGCAGGAGGTCATCCAGCACGTCAAGGAACACGCCCAAGAGAAACACGACATGGACCTGAGCGACGACGACGCCCGCGACATGGTCCAGGAAGCGTCCTGAACGTCGGTCAGTCGACCCCGCCGCGCCGATCTGCCCCGGATCGACTGCCCAGCCGGCCAGCAACCGTTTTGTCGCTCGCCCCATCAGTGCCGGTATGAATCCTCCGCCGGCGGTGGTGCTGTGACGGGCGTCTACGAGTACGCGCTTGGCGAGGCGGCCGACGACCTGCACCCGAACGTGCGCGAGCGGTACGCGCTCGGCCCCGACGACGCGTTCGCGACCGTGGGTCGCGGACTGATGGACATCACGCGCGGCGCCGTCGCGCTGCCGGTTCTCTACGCGATGCCCGCGCGGAACCTGCTGTTCCCCGAGTCCGGCGAGGACGTGCCGTTCTCGGTGACGACCGCCGGCTGGCGCGACCCCGCGGGCTACGAGGCGCTGACCACCCGCCGGGAGTTCGACTTCGACGGGAAGACCCGACAGTTCGACTCGACGACCGTGTGGGACCGCGAACGGGAGCGGCTGTTCGACTTCCTCGGCACCGGCGGGCACGTCGTCTCCGAACTCCACCCGCGCGTCGAGGACGGTGTTCTCGTCGTCGAGGGGGGCAAACAGTGGACCCGCGTCGGCGGCCGCTATCTCCCGACACCCGGCCCGCTCGGGGTCGACGTGACCGTCCGCGACCGATACGACGAGGACGACGAGCAGTTCTACGTCACCGCGACCGTCGAGAGCGGCCTCGTCGGGCACATCCTCGGCTACCGCGGGTCGTTCACCCAGGAGCGCCGGGAGATGGAGCGGGTGCCCGACGACCTGAAACCGGTCACCGGGGTCGACCCGCTGCCGCCATGAGCGGCGACGAACCGGGTTCGGACAGCACGGCGGAGACCGAATCGGACCCGTTCGCCCGGCTCGTCGCCGGCGTCACGCTCGCGGACCTGAGCGCCGTCTTCGGCGCGGGCCTGTGGCTCGTCCTCGCGCTCGCCGGCGGCCTCTCGCAGGTCGAGCGGGCGCTCGCGCTGGCGCCGCTGGTCGTCGTCCCGCTGGGCGTCGGACTGGCCGCGCGCGGGGAGTTCGCCGGGCTCCCGGGTCGACTGCTCGGCGCCGCCGTGGCGCTCCTCCCCGTCGGCGCAGCGCTGATGGCCCTCTCGCTCGTGGTCGACGCCGGGCCGACCGCCGCGGGGCTGGCCGCGCCGTGGGTCTTCGTGACGAGCCTGCTCGCGCTCGCCGGCGTCTCGCGGGCGGTCGAGCGAGGTACGATCCGACCGCTGACCGCCGCGCTCGTCGACGCCGGCCTCGCCTACGCCCCGGTCGCCGCCGTCGCGCTCGTCCTCTCGCACCTCGGGATCACCTTCTGGTTCGATCCGACGATCGTCCTGCTCACCGCTGTCCACTTCCACTTCGCCGGGTTCGCGCTGCCGGTCCTCGCGGGCGTGACGGGCCGACACCTCGGCGGCTTCGAGGGCGGGGCGCGCGCCGTCGCCGGCGTGATCCTGGTCGGACCCGCTATCATCGCGGTCGGTATCTCCTTCTCGCCGCTGGTGGAGGTGGTCGCGGTCGGCGCGTTCACCCTCGCCGTGGCGGCGTTTGGCCTGCTGGTGCTCGTCCGGGTCGTCCCGTCGCTGGACGCCCCGCCGGCCGCGCTCGTGGGCGTGTCGGCGCTCGCACTGCCGGCGTCGATGGCGCTGGCGCTCGGCTACGGCGTCGCGGCGTTCTCCGGGACGAACCCGCTCGGGCTGAGCATCGGCCGGATGGTGACGCTCCACGGGTCGCTCAACGCCTACGGGTTCGCGCTCTGTGGCGTCGTCGGGTGGCGACTGGCCGCGAACGTGGAGACGGGCTGAACTGCCCGCGGGAACCTCTAGAGCGGGATGTTCCCGTGCTTCCGGTCCGGGTGGTCTTTCCGCTTGGAGCGTAGCGTCTCCAGGTCGCCGATCAGCCGCGAGCGCGTCTCGGGCGGTTCGAGCACGTCGTCGACGTAGCCCCGTTCGGCGGCGGTGTAGGGGTTGGCGAACTCGTCGCGGTACTCGTCGATGAGTTCCCGGCGTTTCTCCTCGACCTGCTCGGCGGCGTCGAGTTCGTCGTCGTAGAGGATGTTCACGGCGCCCTCGGGGCCCATCACGGCGATCTCGGCGGTGGGCCAGGCGTAGTTCACGTCGCTGCCGACGTGCTTCGAGGACATCACGTCGTAGGCGCCGCCGTAGGCCTTGCGGGTGATGACGGTCATCAGCGGCACGGTCGCCTCGGAGTAGGCGTACAGCAGTTTCGCGCCGTGTTTGATGATCCCGCCCTGCTCCTGGTCCTTGCCGGGCATGAACCCGGGCACGTCGACGAACGTGAGCAGGGGAATGTTGAACGCGTCGCAGAAGCGGACGAACCGCGAGCCCTTCAGCGAGGAGTCGATGTCGAGGGTCCCGGCGTTGACGCGGGGCTGGTTGGCCACCACGCCGACCGCGTGGCCGTCGAGGCGGGCGAAGCCGGTCAGGAGATTGCGAGCGTAGCGCTCGGCGACCTCGAAGAAGGAGTCCTCGTCGACGACGCCGTCGATGACCCGGTGCATGTCGTACGGTTTCTGCGGGGCCTGGGGCACCACGTCGCGCAGGCTCTCGTCGGCGCGGTCGGGGTCGTCCCACGGCTCGACCCGCGGCGGGTCCTCGGCGTTGTTCGCGGGCAGATAGGAGAGCAGGTAGCGGATGTCGTCCAGCGCTTCCTCCTCGGCGGCGGGTGCGAAGTGGGCGACGCCCGACTCGCCGGTGTGGGTGGCCGCGCCGCCGAGTTCGTCGAAGGTCACCTCCTCGCCGGTGACCGTCTCGATCACGTCGGGGCCGGTGATGAACATGTGGCTGGTCTCCTCGACCATGAAGATGAAGTCCGTGATGGCCGGGGAGTAGACGGCGCCGCCGGCACAGGGGCCCATGATGGCCGAGATCTGCGGGACGACGCCGGAGGCGAGCTGGTTGCGGTGGAAGATGTCGGCGTAGCCCGCCAGCGCGTCGACGCCCTCCTGGATGCGGGCGCCGGCGGAGTCGTTCAGGCCGACGATGGGCGCGCCGGTCTCCATCGCCTTGTCCATCACCTTGCAGACCTTCTGGGCGAACGCCTCGCCCAGCGACCCGCCGAGGACGGTGAAGTCGTGGGCGAACACGAAGACCGTGCGGCCGTCGACCTCGCCGTAGCCGGTGACGACGCCGTCGCCCGGGAACTCCTTCTCCGCCATGTCGAACTTCGTCGAGCGGTGCTCGCGGAGCGCGTCGATCTCGACGAAGCTGCCGTCGTCGAGGAAGTAGTCGATCCGCTCGCGAGCGGTCATCTTCCCCCGGTCGTGCTGGGCCTCGATGCGCTCCTCGCCGCCGCCCTTGCGAGCGGACTCCTTGCGCTCGCGCAGGTCCTCGATGTCTTCGTCGCGGGTCACGACGAGCCACCTCCGGACGGGGGAAACGGCCGGTCGACGCGGGTCCGTGCGGTCATTGGTGGGGCATCGGCAGTCCGGGAGAAAAGCGTTTCCCGATTCCGGGGGGGCGACGGCGGGGCCGTCCGGCGAGCCGGCGGGAACCGGCGGAGTTTTGGCCGGCCCGCCACTGCGGGGGAACGTGAAGAACGTCACGGCCCGCCAGTCGAACCCATTCGGCTTCTCGCCGCCGTGCGAGCCGTTCGTCGCCGGGTACGGCGACGCGAACGCCGACTTCCACGTGGTCGGCGACCACCCCGGCGTCCACGGCGGGGCCGAATCGGGCTACCCGTTCACCGAGTTCGACGCGAGCGAACGCCTCCAGCGGGCGCTCTCCGAGGGCGGTCTGCTCGCCGAGACCGGGTCCCCGCCGGTCGTCGAGAAGACCTTCCTCTCGTATCTCTACCCCTGCGTGCCCGAGGGCGTCCCGAGCGAGCGCGACTACGCCGACGTGGAGAACATCTTCGACTCGGAGATCCGGGCTATCACCGCTCACGTCCTCCTGCCGGTCGGCGAGCGCGCGACGCGGCACGTCTTCGCCAACATGACCGCCCGTCCCCCGGAGGAGGTCGACCTGGAGCGCCAGCACGCGACCGAGATCCCCGGCAGCGGCTGGCTCGTCGTGCCGATCAAGGATCCGGCCGAGTGGTCCGACGACGACGAGTCGGCGCTCGTCGAGGCGCTCGTCGAGCTGCGCCGGCGCGACTACGTGCGCCGGGCGGACCTGGGGCGGTTCCTCCCCGACGACGACCCGTACATGGTGCGGTAGGTCGCCGCCGGGATTCTACGGGAAGATCGCGCCCGCGACCAGCGGTGGGATCCCGGTCGGGTCGTCCTGCAGGAACAGCTCGAAGATGCCGAGCAGGAGCGTCGCGAAGACGCCGACGACGACGACGAGCCGGAGCGTCCACAGCCAGAGCGGGCCGAAGGGACCGAGCCCGCCGGTGCCGCGGCGGAGTTCGTCCACCGCGTCGCTACCGATCACCCAGCCGACGAAGACCACGACTGCCAACACGGACACCGGCAGGAACAGGCTGTAGGCGAGGTTGTCGAACCACGTCAGCCAGGCGGTGTCCCACGCGGAGGGGAGCCCGAGGACGAACAGACCGAGGCCGACGGCGACCGCCAGCGTCGGCCGCGAGACGTCGAAGTTGTCGACGGCCCACGAGACGGTGACCTCCATCAGGCTGATCGCCGAGGACAGCGCCGCGATGAGCACGACGACGAAGAACACGACGCCGAGCCACCGCCCCAGCGGGAGTTCGGCGAACCCGGCCGCGACGGCGACGAACAGCGCCGACGCGCCGCCGCCGCCGGTCAGCGCGAGGTCGACGTTGTTGGCGAACAGGATCGGGAAGACGACGAGCCCGGCGAGGATGCCGACGAGCGTGTTCGTGACGACGATGACGCCCCCGTCGAAGGGGAGATTGTCGTCCTCGCCGACGTACGAGGAGTAGGTGATCATGATCGCCATCCCCAGCGAGAGGGTGAAGAAGGCCTGGCCGACGGCGAAGGGGATCGCCGTCCCGGCGTTCTCGACCATCGCGTCGAGGCTGGGCGAGAGGAAGTAGGCGTAGCCCTCGCCCGCACCGCCGAGCGTCGCCGCCCAGCCGGCCAGCACGACCATGATCACGACGATGGAGGGCACCATCACCTTCGTCGCCTTCTCGATGCCGTTCTCGATGCCGAGCGCGACGATGGCGACGGCGATGCCGAGGAACAGCGCCTGCGCGAGGATCGCCTCGGGTCCGGCCGAGACGGCGCCGAAGTACGCCCCGGGGTCGTCGAAGTACGCACCCGTCGCGCTCCCGAGGATGTACCGGAGGACCCACCCGCCGACGACGTTGTAGTACGAGAGGATCCAGAAGCCGGTGGCGACGGCGAGACCGCCGACGAGGCGCCAGTTCCGGTGGCCGAGTTCCCTGAAGGCGTCCACGGCGTTGACGTTCGTGCGCCGACCGACGACGAACTCCGCGAGCATCGCCGGGAACCCGATCAACACCACGGCGATCAGGTAGAAGGCGACGAACGCGGCGCCGCCGTTTTCGGCCGTCTTGAACGGGAACTGCCAGAGGTTCCCCAGGCCGACTGCGCTCCCGATGGCGGCGACGAGGAAGCCGACCCGCGTCGCCCACGTCTCTCGTTCGACCATACGCCGGTTTCGGCCGCTGACCCTGAAAACGGCTACGACCACAGACGCTAAGTCGTGCGCGAGCGACAGGAGAGACGCCATGCCCTCCCTACTGGAACGGCTGCTCGGCGACGACTCGACGGAAGAAGGCGTCGACCTCCGGGAGCGCGAAGACGAAGCGCACGAGGCCCTGGAGAACCGTGTCACTCCCGAAAGCTACGGCATCGACGACTGCGCGGTGACCGGCGTCGCGGTCGTCAACGAAGGCCCCGACGAGGAACCGATCACGGTCCCCATCGCCCGCTTCTCGCTCGGCGAGGACGTGGAGTCGCCCGACGACGACCTCGTGTGGGAGCTCGCGGGCGAGGCGGTCCGGGCGATGGTCCCCGCCTTCGACGGTGTGTTCGTCCGCCACTACGACGTGCAGTTCACCTTCGACGGGGACGGCCTGTTCGAGGCCGAGGAGTGTCGCCGGATCGCCGTCACCCCCGAACTGGCCGACCGGCTGGTCGCCGAGACGGGCTTCGACGCCGCCGCGTTCAAGTCGGCGATGCTGGAGGCCGACGACATCGACGACCACGTCGCGCCCGTGGCCTGGGGCGAGTGCGTCGACTACAGCAGGAACGACAACGCCGCGGTCGTGACCGGTGCGGCCGCGGCTGCGGCGGGCGCGAGCGCGGCGAGTGCGAGCTGTGCGGGTGCCGGAGCCGCGGGCGGCGCGGGCGGCTGCTGAAGTCCCGCACGAACCCCGCTCGCCGGACGCTCAGGCCTCGCCGTAGACCGGGACGGCGGCGCCGCTGGTGACGCTGGCGGCGTCCGAACAGAGGTACACGATGGTCTCGGCGATGTCTTCGGGGTCGACCCACTTCTCGTGGTCGGCGTCGGGCATCATCTCGCGGTTCATCGGCGTGTCGATGACGCTCGGCATCACCGCGTTGGCCCGCACCTCACCGGTGTTCTCCTCGGCGATGGTCTCGGTGAGGATCCTGACGCCCGCCTTCGACGCGCGGTAGGGGCCGTCGCCCTCGCCGCCCTCCAGCGACGAGCGCGCCGAGACGCTGACGATGGCGCCCTGGCCGGCCAGATCAGACTCCCGGAGGTGCGGGATCGCGTGTTTCGAGGCCAGGAACATCGTCTTGAGGTTCACGTCCACGAGGAAGTCGAACGTGTCTGCGTCGGTCTCGTCGATGGGCGTGCCGCCGCGCCAGGTGCCCGCGATGTTCGCGAGCGCGTCGAGCCCGCCGTGGTCGTCGACGACGGCCTCGACCGTCTCTGCCACGTCGTCCTCGTCGGTGAAGTCGCCCTGGTAGAAGTCGACGCGGTCGCGGTCGGTGTCCAGTTCGAAGTCCTCGTCGTCGGGCCCGACCACGTCGGCGCCGCAGACGGTCGCGCCCGCGTCGGCGAACGCCTCGCAGACCGAACTGCCGAGCGTCCCGCCGGCGCCGGTCACGAGCACCACGCTGTCACCGAAGTTGAAGTCGGCTGACATGGTCGTCGGTTGGGGCCGGCGGCGGTTAAAGGTGCGTCGCGGGCCGGCGCAAGACCTACCGGACGGGCGGGCCAACACCGGCCATGGACTGCATCGCCCACCGCGGCTTCCCCGGCGTCAACCCCGAGAACACCGTCGCGGCCGTCGCGGACGCCGCAGCGCGGGCCGACGCCGTCGAGGTCGACGTGCGGATCTGCGGCTCCGGCGAACTCGTGGTCTGTCACGACGAGACCGTCGACCGGACGACCGACGGAAGCGGTCCCGTCTCGGCTCACACCGCCGACGAGTTGGCGGCGCTCTCCGTCGAGGGGTCGGACCAGGGAGTCCCGACGTTCGAGGAAGTGGTCGAGGTGGTCCCCGACGACGTGGCGCTCTACGCGGAGCTGAAGGAGCGCGGCACCGGCGAGGCCGTCGAGCGGGTCGCCGCCGCCGCGGCCCCCGAGGTCGTCGTCTCGTCGTTCGACCCGGAGGCGCTGGCCGAGGTGGGGGAGTTGCCCACCGCGCTCGTCCAGTGGGAGGGCGAGGGGCTGGTCTCGCGGGCGCGGGAGCTGGGCTGTTCGGCGGTCGCCCCGAACCTGGCGGCCTGCGACGCGTCGCTCGTCGAACGGGCCCACGGCGCCGGCCTCGACGTGACCGCCTGGACCGTCACCGAACCGGAGGAGACCGAGAAGGTCCAGCAGGCGGGCGCCGACGGCGTGATCACGGACTTCCCGGAGTGCTGTCCGTCCTGATATCCACCCGTTCTCACCTCAGAGCGCGTCGAGCAGGGCGTCGATGTCCGCGGCCGTGTTGAAGACGTGGACGGAGACGCGGACGGTGTCGGTCGGCGGGATGTCCCGGACGCGGATACCCGCCTCGTCGAGCCGCTCTGCGGTCTCGGCGGGGTCGTCCGCTTCGAAGGCGACCAGCCCCGACTCGTAGCGCTCGGGGGAGACGAGCCGGTCGCCGAGCCCCTCTTTCAGCCGGTCGGTCAGCCGTTCGATGCGGTCGGTGACGGTGTCGTAGCCGACGTCCTCGATTGTCCCGATGCCCTCGCCGAGGCCGGCGTAGGGCACCGGCGAGACGCTGCCGGTCTCGAAGCGCCGCGCGTCGGGCTTGAGGTCCCAGTCGTCGGCCTCGGGGTCCTCGACGCCCATGTAGCCGACCTGGGCGGGGTCGAGGTCGCGGGCGAACTCGTCGGTGACGTGGAGGAAGCCGGTGCCCGTCGGGGCGAGCAGCCACTTGTGGCCGGCGGCGGCGACGGCGTCGGCGCCCCACTCGCCGAAGTCGACGGGGCGCTGGCCCACCGACTGGACGGCGTCGACGACGACGCGGGCGCCGGCGTCCTGCGCGATATCGGCGAGTTCGGCGACCGGGAGGCGACAGCCGTCGGTCCAGGTGAGCGAACTGAACAGGGCGAGTTTCGCGCCGTCGACGGCCGCCTTCCACTCCTCGCGGTCGACCTGTCCGTCCGCGGCCTCGACGACGCGGACTTCGATGCCGTGGGTCTCGCGGAGCCGCTCCCAGGGGAGGATCCCGGCCGAGTGTTCCTGGTCGGTGCGGACGACCGCGTCGCCGGGCTCCCACTCTATCGCGGCGGCGACCCGGCCGATGCCGTCGGTCGTGCTCTGGGTCAGCGCGACGGAGTGAGGATCGACGCCGACGTGGGCGGCGACCGCTTCCCGCGTCCCGTCCAGCGCCTCGAACAGCGCGCCGTAGGTGCCGGCGCCGGTCGGGGCCTCGTACTCGTGGAATTCGAGCGCGTCCTCGGTCGCCTCGACGACGCGCCGGGGACTGGGTCCGCCGGCGCCGGTGTTGAGGTAGACGCCCCCGTCCAGCGCAGGCATCTCCGCCCGGAGTTCCTCGGGAGTCATGCCCGAACCGACGGACCGTGCGCGGTTAAACCGTCCGCCACGCGGCTATCGACGTTCCCGACCGGACGTGTGCGATCCGGGTGAATATCGAGCGACCGGAGGAGAGACACGCGCCGTCCGCTACGCGGTGGGGAACGAACCGAAGAATCCGACGGCGTTCAGTTCGAGCGCTCGGCGTAGGCGTCGCGGAGCTCCTCGACGGCGGGGATGACCACCCAGAAGGTGAGCGCGCCGAAGACGGCGAACCAGGCCATCACGTCCATGATCGCGACGCCGAGCTGTCCGTAGACCGTGTTGACCCCCTCCACCGGGGCGACCAGCTGGACGCCGCTCCCCTCGAAACTGGGCGTGCGATACCAGCCGGCGAGGGTCAGCCACGCGAGCCCCGCGGCCGAGAAGATCGCCATTCCCTTCGCGAATTCGTCAGCCATTGTCGGACCTTTCGTCGGTTTCTTCTTTAGCGTTTCCCATTCCGTCGGCCCTGAACCGCGTCGAGAACGCGTACGTGACCGCGCCGGCGGCGATCAACCCGACCCCCGCCAGTGCGACCAGCGGCTGAACCTCCGACAGCTCCGCCGTCGCCCGGTCGGTCGCCACGTCGAGCACCAGGAACCCGCCGACGACGGCGGCCACTGCGAACAGCGTCGAGAAGACCGTCACGCGCTTGTACACCGCGTCCGGGACGACCACTTCGCGACCGCGCGCGCCCTCCGGGTCGTCGCTGGCGGCGGACTCGTCGGTGGCGGACCTGGAAGCGGCGACAGAATCGGCGTCGGCGACGGCGGGGTCGTCCGTCCCGTCGGCGGCCGCGTCGGGCGAGTCGCCGGGGCGGGACGGGTCGGCCATCTACTTCGGCGGCCGCAGGCGGTAGTACCGGCGGTTGAGGTTGAACATGTACCCCTCCCGCATCGTCCGGAGGACGGCGTACGTGAGGAACGCCGACAGCACCGGGAGCAGGAAGGTCAGGTCGAAGATGAGATGGGAGTCCATCGGGATGAGGTTCTTGACCGACAGCGCGGCGATGGTGAAGGCGAAGACCACGCCGCTGACCCCGACGGCCGCCCAGAACGGCTGTTCGACGGGGCGGCGGGCGCTGCCCTTGTTGAGGAAGGGGACGATGGCGACGAACCCGACGACGACCAGGTTGGCGATGACGCCGTACGTGCGGTCGGCCATCAGCTTCTGGCCGCCGAGCAGGCTGATCTCGGGGTTGAGCGGGCCGAGCTTCAGCAGGCCGAACGACCAGTAGAGGTACCAGTCGGGCAGGATGATCGCCGGCGTCGACGAGGAGTCGGCCGGCGGGCCGATGTGGGGCGGCAGCGCCGCCGAGAGGAAGATGATCATGCCGACGAAGAAGCTCGTCAGCGCGAGGTTGCGGATCATCTCGTGGGGCCATGTCGGGAACGCGAGCACGTCGCGTTCGACGTAGCTGGACTGCTGGCGGAGGTCCTGGTCCTCGCGCCGGGAGCGTTCGAAGTACTCGTAGGTCAGCCGGGCGAGCCCCTGCTTGCGAGCCTTGCGCTCGCTCCAGGTCGGGGTCTCGTCGTCCGGCGGGACGATGCCCGTGCCGTCGGTGCGAACTTCCTCGCTGTTGTCGTCGTTGTCGCTCATTGTATCAGTGGGGTTCCGCGATGCCCTGCATCCAGACGATGCCGATGTGCACGGCGATCAGCCCCGTCGTGACGAACGGGAGCACGAACACGTGCAGGATGTACATCCGCTGGACCGTCGACTGGCTGAGGGTGAACCCGCCAAAGAGTAGCTGGGCCACCCACTCGCCTATCAACGGTATCGACAGGCTCATCTCGACGCCGATCTGGCCGGCCCAGAAGGCCAGCTGGTCCCACGGGAGCAGGTACCCCGTGTACCCGAAGACCATCGTCAGCGAGATGAGCACGATGCCGATGATCCAGTTGAGCTCGCGCGGTTCCTTGTACGCGCCCGTGAAGTACACCCGCAGCATGTGCAGGAACACGGCCGCGACCATCACCTGCGCCGACCAGCGGTGGAGACTCCGGAGGAAGAAGCCGAAGTTCAGGTCGGTCATGATGAAGGTGATGGAGTTGTACGCGAGGTCCGGCGTCCCGTTGGAGGCGCCGGCGCCGGGCGCGTAGTAGAACCCGAGCAGGGCGCCGGAGATGGCCGCGACGACGTACGCGATCGTCGAGAACGACCCCAGCGCGTACAGCGGGTACCAGTACCAGAACTTGTTGTCCAGGTTGTACTGCTCGGTGTGGCTCTTGGGCATCTGGAAGTTGACCTTGTAGTACATGTTCTCGAGGATCTCCAGATAGTCGACGATGCGGAGTCGCCTGTCGAGCCACAGCAGCACGGTCAGGTAGATCTCCTCGATGGCCGTCAGGTCCCGGCTCTCCATCCACGATTCGTGGTCGTGTTCGTCCTTGCGTTCAATGCTCATTGTTACTCATCCGGCCGCGGGCGGGCCACGAACTGTACCTGCGTCGGGCTGAACGGGTCGTAGACCGACTGGTGACACTGGCAGTACACCTCGTCCGCGGCGTTGAAGTTCGCGCTCCCCTCCAGTTGCTTGTAGCCCGGCACGCAGCAGAAGTGCGTGCACTTGTTGATCCAGGCCATGAAGTCCTGTTCGGTCGCCGCGCCGATGAAGTTCTGAATCGAACTCGGGAGGTCGCTGAACTCCCCCTCGCCGTTCGCCATCTGCGAGACCTTCGGCGAGCGCAGCACCTGCACCGGGATGGTCTTGGCGTCCTCGCCCTGCGAGCGCCACGTCGCGCTCGCCGGTTTCCCGATACCCTCCTTGCCGATGCCGTTGCCCCACGTCTCGTAGTCCTCGAACATGTCGACGGTGAGGACGGTGTCGCCCTCGACGTCCTGCTGCCACTCGTAGGCGGGCGGCGGGCTCGCCGAGGCGCGGATCATGTTGTCCGCGTCCGCCTCCGGCTGGACGCCCTGGTACTGTTCGAGCCCGCAGTACTGGAACCACTGCGAGGAGTAGGTCGTCCCGCCCAGGTCCATCTCGGCGACCGTCCGCTCGACGCCGCCGACCGTCTCCGTGCTCGCCTCGGGGAACAGGCCCCGGAGCTCGCCCGCGTCGGTCACCTCCAGCGGGACGATCGGCATCCCGCGGGGCGCGGGACCGTCCGTGTTCTCGATCGCGATGTACTGTGTCGGGCCACCGCCGCCGCCCGCCGCGGACGTGACCGTGTTCACGGCGGCCGCGCCGCCGGTGCCCACGCTGGCCAGCGCGGCGCTGCCGACGACGCCCTTCACGAAGCGGCGTCGGCCCGTCTCGCCCGGATACTTGTCTTCGTCCAGTGGCATAGTTATCGTTTGTAGTAGGGGTAGACAGCTCGTTTCACGCTCTCGAGAGGGTTCCCGTCCGCGAACGACGTCCCGTCGACGTCCTCCTCGCGGACGTACAGGTCCTCCCACTTGCGGCGCCGTTTCTTGACGATCATCACGTCCGGCAGGAACTCCTTGCGGTAGACCATCAGGATAAAGGCCAGGTCGACGAAGATGATGGCGAGGATACCGCCCAGGTACATGTTCCCGAGCGGGCTGTACCCCCAGCCGTTCACGAGGCCGAACGTGAACAGGCCCACGAACACGACCTCGACGATGGTCAGCAGGACCAGCGCGACCGCCGCGGCCGTGCTCTCGCGGGCCGGTTCGTACCGGTGGATGTCGCCGTACGTGCTTCCCGACGAGGACATCAGTCGTTCCCTCCCTTGGCGTTGGGCGATTCACCGTACTTCAGCAGGAAGAACGTGAACAAAAGCGAGACGACCATCATCACGATGGTCGAGATGCCGACGTAGTGCGGGTGGAAGGGCACGCCCATGTGCTCGGGGTTGAGCGGCGTCTGGCCCCCGCCCCCGACCTCCTCGGTTTCGACGTCTTCGCCGACGGCGATGGCGCCCCGCATCCCCTGGCCCTCGTGTGGGGCGCAGTTGTACGTGTACATGCCGGGGGTCTCCAGCGTGACCTCGTAGGTCTGGCCCGCGGCGATCGTGGCGAACTGGCCGCCTTCGGTGCCGTTGAGGCTCCCGCCGTCGGGCTGGCTGTTGGGCTTGACGTTGTGGCCCGCCTCGACGAACTCGAAGACGACCGTCGTCCCCGGGTCGATCCAGGTGGTCGTCGGGCCGAACCCGAACCCGCCGGAGCCGACGCCGACCTCGATCGTCACCTCCGAGCTGCCGCGCAGGTCCTCGTAGCCGGGGCCGTTCGCGTCACTCACGTAGGAGGGGAAGACCGGGCGTACGCTTCCGCCACCGCCCTCCTGTGCGGCGGCCGTACCGGCGCCCGCGGCGACGGCGGACGCGCCGCCCGCGGCGCCGCCGGCGGTCCGCAGAAAGTCCCGTCTGTTCATACAAAGGGTGGTCGGTACCGAATTTGTATAAACCCACCGAATACGCACGCAGGCGCGCGATTAGCCCCGCGCCAGCCGGAGATATTCGGGGCGTCGTCGGTCCGACGCGGCCGCTCCGTGCGAATCGTTGTCACTCCGGCGCGACCGGCCGGCGCACTCCCGCCCCGACTCGGTTGCGACGCCGACCGCTCCGCTCAGGACCCGTCGTCCGCACCGTCCCCGCTCCCGGACGGGCGACCGTCCGCGCCCTCCCCCGGCAGCCCGTCCGAGGGCTCACCCGGGACCCCCGACGCGTCGTCGGGGGACGCCTCGTCGGGGAGAAAGTCCGGCCGCTCGTCCGGTTCGAGTTCGACCGCGCGCAGGCGGTTGCGGTACTCCTCGGCGCGGAACTTGTCCGACAGGCGGGCGTTGGCGACGACGCCGAACAGCAACAGTCCGATCGCGAGGAACACGACGCCGCCGAGCAGCATCGCGACGACGTTCAGCGAGCGCACCGACCCGCCGCCCGGCGGGGAGACGATCCCGAGGAAGAACACGAACCAGCCGCCGATCAGCACGAGCCCGGCGAGCACCTGAATCGCAGCGACGATCTGCAACACCGTGTTGCCGAACTCACCGCTGCCCTCCGGGACCTCCTGTGGCTCGGGGAGCAACTCCTCGGGCGGCGCCTCGGGCACGTCGTACGACTCCATCGACGCGAGCGCGACCGTCGGCTTCACGTCCCGGAGGACGGTGCCGTGGCCCTCGACGGAGCCGTCGGCGTAGACGGTGGCGTACCCCTCGTCGGAGTAGGCCACGATGCGGTCGTCGTGGCGCTCGACGCGGGCGAACACCTCCCGCTCGGCGACCCGCCGCTTGAGGTCGGCCTCGACGCGGTCGAGCAGCTCCTCGCCGGTGATCCACGACTCCGGGTCGAAGACCGCCTCCCACTCCTCGGAGGACATCGACGCCATGTCCTGGGGCCCGAAGTCGTCGAAGTCGTACTCGGCCTCGACCCGCTCGCGCAGCGCCTCGATGGACTCGGCGTCCTCGCCGGCCCCCTCGTCGGTCCCGGCGCCGTCGGCCTCCGACGCCTCCTCGGCCCCGTCGACCCGTTCGTCGGCGGCGTCGCTCATTGTCGGAACTCCGGCCCCGAGGGGTAAAAGCGCCCCGACCCGGCGCAAGCGACAGCACCCGACTGCACGAACGTCCCGACCGGAGACTGCACGGATGTCCCGACCTGAGACCGGACGGCGCCCGCGTGCGCGGAAACGACGGGTGTCGTCCGGACCGACGGTACTGTCAGCACGTCCGTCCTCCGGTCGAACTCCGGACGGAGTACAGTTGAATTTACATTCAACATCGATATCGTGGAATAGATATTATAACCTCAGTAGAAGGCACTTTTCCAGAATGTTCGCACCACTACGAAGGTAGACCGGAACAATTAATTTAACACTGATTCAATCGACTGGCAATGGCACAAGCGACAGAACGGCTCCGCCGATACCTCGACGACGAACTCGGCGAGTGCCGGAGCGAAGACGTCGACCGGCGCCTCGACGAGCTCGGCACGCTCGAAGCGGCGCTCGGGACCGAGCAGGTCGAGGCGGAACTCGACGTGCTCTCGGCGCTCGCGAACGAGACGCGCTACACGCTCGTCCGCGTGCTCGTGGCGGCCGGGGAGGAGCTGTGCGTCTGCGAACTGAACGCGGTCGTCGACGTGACCGAAAGCGGGCTCAGTCACGCCCTGTCGGCGCTGGTCGACGCGGGGCTCGTCGACGGCCGGAAGGACGGCCGCTGGAAGAAGTACCGCGCGACCAACCGCGCGGTCGCGCTCGTCACCGTCCTGGAGGGGAGCGTCGGCGACGAGCTGCCGGACGGGAGCGGCGGCGATGAGTAACGCGGACGCTCACGCCCACGGCCCGGACTGCGACTGCGAGTCCTGCGGCGACCCGCGGTCGATGGACTTCCTCGACAAGTACCTCACCGTCTGGATCTTCGGCGCGATGGCCGTCGGCGTCGGGCTGGGCTACGTCGCCCCCTCGGTGACCCGGCCGATCCGGGACCTGCACCTCGTCGAGATCGGGCTCGTCGCGATGATGTACCCGCCGCTGGCGAAGGCGGACTACTCGCGGCTCCCGACCGTCTTCCGCAACTGGCGGGTGCTGAGCCTGAGCCTCGTCCAGAACTGGCTGATCGGCCCGACGCTGATGTTCGGGCTGGCCGTCGTCTTCTTCGGCGGGGTCGTCCCGGGTCTGCCCGCGCGCCCGGACTTTTTCCTCGGGCTCGTGTTCATCGGGATGGCCCGCTGCATCGCGATGGTGCTCGTCTGGAACGAGCTCGCCGAGGGGTCGACCGAGTACGTCACCGGCCTGGTGGCGTTCAACAGCCTCTTCCAGATCGTCACCTACGGCGTGTACGTCTGGTTCTTCGCGCTCTTTCTGCCCCCGCTGCTCGGCATGGAGACGCTCGTCGCCGGCATCTCGGCGTTCGACGTGACCCCGACGCAGGTGTTCGAGGCGATCGTCGTCTTCCTCGGGATCCCCTTCGCCGCCGGTTTCCTCACCCGGTACGTCGGCACCCGGGCGAAGAGCGAGGCGTGGTACGAGGACCGGCTCGTCCCGCTGATCGACCCGCTGACGCTGGTCGCGCTGCTTTTCACCGTCGTCGTGATGTTCGCGACCCAGGGCGAGAACATCGTCGCCGCGCCCGCCGACGTACTGATCATCGCCGTCCCGCTGACGGTCTACTTCGTCGTGATGTTCCTCGTCAGCTTCGCGATGGGCAAGGGGGTCGGCGCCGACTACTCGACGACGACCGCCATCGGCTTCACCGCCGCGAGCAACAACTTCGAGCTGGCCATCGCCGTCGCCGTCGCCGTCTTCGGCGTCGGCTCCGGCGTCGCCTTCGCGACCGTCGTCGGCCCGCTCATCGAGGTGCCGGTCCTGCTCGCGCTGGTCAACGTCGCGCTGTACTTCCAGCGCAGGCTCGACTGGGGGACCGCCGCGGCGGGGAGCCCCGAACCGACCGACGACCGACCCGCGGCCAACGACTGAGACCCGAACGATGTCAACCGAATCCGAATCCACCGACCCGACCCGTATCGCCTTCGTGTGCGTCCAGAACGCCGGCCGCTCGCAGATGTCGGCCGCCTTCGCCGAGCGCGAGCGCGACCGCCGCGGCCTCGGCGACCGCGTCGAGATCCTGACCGGCGGCACCCACCCCGCGGACCGCGTCCACGACGGGGTCGTCGACGCGATGGCCGAGGTCGGCGTCGACCTCTCCGACCGGACGCCGCGGGCGATCACGGCCGAGGAACTGCGCGCCTGTGACTACGTCGCCACCATGGGCTGTTCCACGCTCGACCTCGGCGACGCCGAGGACGACGTCGACGTGCGCGACTGGGCGCTCGACGACCCCGACGGGGAGGACCCCGAGCGCGTGCGGGAGATCCGCGACGAGATCGAAGACCGGGTCGCCGCGCTGTTCGACGAGTTCAGCGACGCGGGCGACGGACCCGGCGGATCGTAACCAGACCGGCGTCGCCGCGCGCGATCGCCGCGCTTTCGGCACGTTTTAGCGCGACTGGCCGAAAGCGTACGCTATGGTCACGGACAGGGTGATCGCGACGGTCGTGCTGGTGGCCGTGACGGCGAGTTTCCCCTGTTTCGTCTACGGCGCCTGGTACATCATCGAGACCGAGCCGGTCACCTGGTCGGTGCTGATGCACCACCTGAAGTTCGTGGTGACGGGGCTGGTGCTGACGACCGTGCCGATGCTCGTCTGGATGGCCCCGCGCCTGCTGAGCCAGTTCGGTGGCTTCGCGATGGTCCACGCCTTCCTCGGCGCGCAGGCCTACGCCATGCTCGCGTTCGGCTTCACGGGGATCGTCCGCATCTTCACCGCCAAGCGGCGCCACGACCTGTACAACGACTACGACGAGGACGTGCTCCTCGACGAGATCGGCGGCGACCAGATGGACCACTGGCGCAGCCGCCTCCGGATCGGCGTGTTCGGCTACGTGTTCTTCTGGATCCTCGCCTACGGCGCCGGGTTCGCCCGCTACGTCCTCCGCTACGACGTGCTTGGAGTCGTCGGGGTCTGAAGCGGCGGCCTCCGACCGGCGGCCGGTTTTTTGCCCGCCGCCCTCGAACGCGTCTGGCATGACCGACGAGGCGACCGCCGACGCGCCCGACGTGCTGGTCCTGCGACAGAACATCCACGGCATCCCGCCCGAGTCGTACGTCGCGGCCCTGCGCGAGCGGCTCCCGGACCGCGAAGTAGGATACGCCGCCACGCCCGACGAGGAGCGCGAACTGCTCCCGGACGCGCAGGTCCTCGCGGGGTTCGAACTCGACGAGGAGCGCCTCGACCGGGCGGAGAACCTCGAACTGTTCGCCTGCTCGTACGCCGGCGTCGACCACCTGCCCCTGGAGGCGTTCCGCGAGCGCGGCGTCGCCGTCACGAACGCCTCGGGCGTCCACGGCCCCAACATCGGCGAGTACGCCCTCGGCGCGATCCTCTCGTTCACCCGCGGCTTCCTCGAATCCCGGCGCCGCCAGCGCCGCCGCGAGTGGCGCTCCCACCAGGCTCACGAACTCGCCGGCAGCACCGTCGCCGTCGTCGGTATGGGCTCGATCGGCGAGTCGGTCGTCCAGCGCCTCCGGGGGTTCGAGGTCGACACCGTCGGGGTGCGCTACTCCCCCGAGAAGGGCGGGCCGACCGACGAGGTGTACGGCTACGACGAGATCGCCGAGGCCGTCGCCGACGCCGCCTACGTCGTCCTCGCCTGCCCGCTGACCGACGAGACCGAGGACCTGGTCGACGAGGAGGTGTTCCTGACGATGCCGCCCGAGGCCGTCCTCGTGAACGTCGCCCGCGGCGGCGTGGTCGACACGGACGCCCTGGTCGACGCGCTCCGGTGGAACTCGATCCGCGGCGCCGCCCTGGACGTGACCGACCCCGAGCCGCTCCCGGAGGACCACGAGCTGTGGACATTCGAGAACGTCCTGATCACGCCGCACAACGCCGGCCACACCCCCCAGTACTTCGAACGCCTCGCCGACATCGTCGCCGAGGCCGTCGCCACCGCCGAGGAGTCCGGCGAGTGGGCGGACCTCCCGAATCAGGTGGTCTGAGGGGGTCCGAGCCCGACCCGGGACTCCGAGGCGGGGAACCCGGTCAGCGGGCGCCGTCGGCGGTCGACTCGCGGTAGCCGTCCCGCGCCTCGACGAACTGGTAGCCGACCGCGACGACGGCGGCGGCGAACCCCAGCAGCGCGTCGGACGCGAGCGGCCCGATCGTGACGGGGTCGGTGAGGACGGTCAGCGCGGCCAGCGACAGGACGGCCGCGACGGCGGCGACGAATCGCCACCGCGCGGCGACGGGGACGATGCCATCCTCCCCGCGCCAGGCGAGATACAGGTGTGCCCCCGCCAGGACCGCGCCGTTGTAGCCGACGAGAACCAGGGCAGTCACCGCCGGGTCGGAGGGGAACTGCGTCACGGCCGCGAGCCCGGCGAGCGCGAGCGCGACGACCGTCAGGTGGACGGTCGTGTCTCTGGAGACCACAGTCCGTCATCCGTCCGGTCGGAGGATAAGCCTTGAGGTGCCGGCGCGGCCGGGGTCGGCGGGTCGCACGGGCGGAAAATCGACGGCCGCCCGGAGGCTGCGCCCGCGGTTACTCGCGTTCCTCGACCGGCTCGGACCTGCTCGCCCGCGCGTCGTCGCCCTCCTTGATCGCCCGCGCCTCCTCCTCCATCGCGTCGATGTCGACCTGCGCCTCCTCGTCGATCTCCCCGATGATCTCGGCGATGTCGTCGAGACCGAGCAGCTCGCGCGTCTCGGCGTCGAACCCCTGGCTGTCGAGGCTCCCCTGCCCGTCGGCGCCGGCCGCGTCGCGCACGTCGCTGCCGGAGAGGTGTTTGCCGTAGCGGCCGACCAGCGAGGTGAGCTCCTGGGGCATGACGAACGTGGTCGACTCGCCCTGGCCGATGTTTTCGAGCGTCTCCATCCCCTTGTCGACGATGGCGCGTTCGCCCATCGACTCGGCGGACTTGGCGCGCAGCACGGTCGAGATAGCGTCACCCTGCGCTTCGAGGATCTGCGACTGTTTCTTCCCCTGGGCGCGGACGATGTCGGACTGTTTCGCGCCCTGGGCCTGCTCGATGGCCGAGCGGCGTTCGCCCTGCGCCTCCAGAATCATGGCGCGGCGCTTGCGCTCGGCGGAGGTCTGCTGCTCCATCGCCTGCTTGACGCCCGCGGCGGGGTTGACCTCGCGGACCTCGACGCTCTCGACGCGGATCCCCCACTCGTCGGTGGGTTCGTCCAGCTCCTCGCGGATGCGCTCGTTTATCATCTCCCGCCGGGAGAGCGTGTCGTCGAGTTCCATGTCGCCCAGCACCGCGCGCAGCGTCGTCTGCGCGAGGTTCGAGACGGCCCGCTTGTACTCCTCGACCTCGAGGAACGCCTTCTTGGCGTCCATGACGCGGACGTAGATGACCGCGTCGGCCGTGACGGGGGAGTTGTCGCGGGTGATCGCCTCCTGCTGGGGCACGTCGATCGTCTGGGTGCGCAGGTCGAAGGGGTAGGTCCGGCTGACGAAGGGCGGGATCACGTGGATCCCGGGCTCCAGCAGTCTGCGGTACTCGCCGAAGACCGTCAGCGCCTCCTTCTCGTAGGCCTCGACGATCTCGACCGCCGAGTAGACGGCCGCGACGGCGAGCAGGAGGAGCAATCCCCCGATCACCGTCAGCGGCGAGATACCGGGCAGCGACTGGAGGGGTGTGGCGGAGCCAGCGAGGGCGGCTCCGGCGGACGGGACACTCATACGTATGCTAGTGCGTTACAGACGGATAAGGTGTCGCACCGACGGACGTTCGCAGTGGGGTGTCGGAACAGCAGCGGCGACGGCGCGGGACGGCCCGGGTCGCCGCGGTGCTCAGACCAGCGGCTCGTCGGGGTGGTCGCGCTCGTAGGTCTCCCGCATCGTCTCGGCGAAGCGGCCGCCCTTCGAGAGGGTGATCGTGACGACCGTGAACTCGCCGTCGGCGGGGTCGAGGACGAACACCTCGCGGGGTTCGGGCTCGTCGGGGCCGTCGTTGACCCGGTCGACCAGCGGTTCGACCGGGCGGGCGCCCGACCGGAACTCGTCGAACACCGACGGCTGGCCCGGGTCGGCGAAGACGTAACAGACGCCGTTGACCGCGTTGTCGGTGTTGTACGTCTGGGTGGCGTTCATCCCCTCGCCCGCGGCGCGGGTCTCCTCCCAGAGGCTCTCCGCGACCTCGAAGACCGGGTCGGCGTCGGCGACGTAGGTGTAGAGCGTCGGTCGCTGCACCGACAGCGTGCGGACCGTGGGCTCCTCCGAGCCCCAGTCGAGGCCCGCGTCGACGAGATAGCCGGGTCGGAGGTCCGCGACGGGCGCGTCGTGGCCCTCGCGGGGGACGGCGACCGTCTCGTAGGTCTCGCGGTCGAGAAAGCGCCACCGGTCCTCGTCGCCGGGCAGCACGCGGTAGGTCCCCTCGTCCATACCCGCGGTAGGTGGACGGACGGGAAAACGTCGTCTATCTTCGACAGGGCGTCGCCGGCGGGAGCCGACGAGTTACAGGTACCCGGAGTCGACCAGCAGTTCGCCGTTCAGCACGCTCGCGCCGGCCGCGCCGCGCAGCGTGTTGTGGGCGAGGCAGTTGAACTGCAGCCCGTGAGAGGTCTCCTGAACGCCGCCGACGGAGACGGTCATGCCGTCGCCGAGGTTCCGGTCCATGCGGGGCTGGGGGCGGTCGGGCTCGTCGAACACCTCGATGAGCTGGTCGGGCGAGCTCGGCAGGTCCAGCGAGGGGTACGACTCCATCGCGTCCTCGGCCTCGGAGGGAGAGATGTCCTCGGCGGTGTCGGCCCAGACGTTCTCCAGGTGGCCGTCGATGGTCGGGATGCGGTTACAGGAGGCGGCCACATCGGCGTCGTGCCAGTGGACCTCGGCGCCGTCGAACTCGCCGAGCAGCTTCCGGGACTCGGTCTCCATCTTCCGCTCCTCCTTGCCGATGTGGGGGATGGCGTTGTCGATGATTTCCATCGAGGAGACGCCCGAGTAGCCGGCGCCGGAGACGGCCTGCAGCGTGGCGACCTCGATGCGTTCGAGGCCGGCGGCCTCGTCCAGCGCCGCCAGCGGCGGGACCATGGTGATCGTCGAGCAGTTGGGGTTCTTGATGAGCGCGCCGTCCCAGCCGCGCTCGTCGCGCTGGACCTCGATGAGGTCCATGTGGTCGGCGTTGACCTCCGGGATGACCAGGGGCACGTCGTCGTCCGAGCGGGCGTTCGAGGAGTTCGAGGAGACGACGTAGCCCGCCTCGCAAAAGTCGGGCTCGACGCGCTCGCCGACGCTAGAGGGCAGCGACGAGAAGATCAGATCCACGTCGTCCGGGACCGCGTCGGGCTCGGTCGCCACGACCTCGGTCTCGGCCACGTCTTCGGGGATCGGCGTGTCGATGCGCCACTTGCTGGCCTCGCGGTAGCTCTTGCCGACGCTCGACTCGCTGGCGGTGAGCGCCGCGATCTCGAAGTCCGGGTTCGGGTCGACGAGCTGGATGAGTCGCTGCCCGACCGCGCCGGTCGCGCCGAGGATGCCTACGCTGACAGTCATTGATCCGGGATAGAGAGACCGCCCTTCAAAACTGTTTGGATACGTCTACCACGGTCAGGGTCTATCATTGCCGATCGCCGGACGACGGGGGCGCCGCTCCGTGGTCACGCGACGCGGAGAGAGAGGAGAGAGCCGCCTACGCCTCGACGGTCTGGCCCTGCTTGCTGGTGACGTAGCCGGCGATGCGGTTCCGGACGCCCTTCGACTCGACGTTCGTGAGTTCGGTGACGACTTCCTTGTTGTGCTCGAAGTCCTGACCGAAGGCGTTGGGATACCGCTCCATCAGCAGCGTCGCCGTCTTCTTGACGTAGGCGGGTTTGATAGCCATACCGACCCGTTGTCCGGTCGCGCCCTAAAAGGATTCGAATCGGCGCCGGTCGCGACCCCGACGTGGCCGGCCGCTCGGGTTCACCCGCCGACTTCGACTTCTTCGAGCACCGCGGGCGTGTCGTTGGCGGGGTCGTTGACCGCCGTCGACACCGGATAGGTCCGTATCTGCTCGGCGGGATAGGGATCCAGCAGCGACTCGACCTCGTCGGGGTCGCCGGTGAGCCACGTCTCCTCCTCGTCGCGGTCGAGGATCACCGCCATCCGGTGGTGCAGGTCCGCGATCGTGTCGTTCGGTTCGGTGGTGAGTACCGTGAACGTCTCGACCGGGTCGGGGGCGGCGTCCGGAGCGGAGCCGCCCCCGAAGTCGGCGAGGCCGGTCTGCGTCTGTGGGGGCGTCCACCGCTCCCAGAGTCCGGCCATCGCGAACAGCTCGTCGTCGCCGACGGTGACGCGGTAGGGCTGTTTGCCGCCCCCATCGCCCCCCGTCTCGGCCCACTCGTAGAACCCGTCGGCGGGCACGAGACAGCGCCGCGACTCGTAGGCGTCGGCGAAGCTGCGCTTCTCTCGTACCGTCTCCGCGCGTGCGTTGATGAACTCGAACGCCGAGCGGTCGTCGGCCCACGCGGGGACCAACCCCCACTCCATGCGCTGGATGGTCTCGGGCTCGTCGCCGGTGATCACGGGGAGTTCCTGGCTCGGCGCGGCGTTGTAGCGGGGTTCGAACGCGAAGTCGAACGTCGCGTCGAACCGCTCCTCGACGTCGTCGGGCGGGGCGAACAGGCTGTAGCGGCCACACATGGCACCCGCTACGAGCGCCACCGCAATAACGGCACAGTCCGCCGGTCAGTCCTCGAAGAGCGCGGCGGCGAGGATGTTGGCGTCGGCGACGACCTTGAACGCCGCGCCGACGACCCCGCCGAAGAAGAAGGTCGCGCCGACGAGCACGATCCCCAGCCCGATGATCTGGCGGACGATCTGGGCGAGTCCGCCGATAAAGGGCGGGTTCACGAACATCGAGAGTCCGATCGGCAACAGGAGCGTCCCGACGAGATAGAGGATGATGAGCCGTCGCATCTCCGGGTGGAGCGCGTAGGCCACCGCGGAGTCGAAGTCGACGGGCGAGCGCGCGAGCGTGTCTTCCGGTTCTGCCATGGCACGGTGGTCGACCGGGGCCCGGATAGTTGTACGGGGCCGTTCAGGCGGTGCGGTCGCGGTGCCGGAGCGGTCGCGGGGTGGTCGCGGCGCGGAGCGGTGGCCGGGAGGCCGTCTCGTCGGCCGACCCGGGGAAAGGCAGGTGCCCGAGCATCCGCGCCGCAGGCGCGGTTCCCCGGACGCGAGGGAGCGTAGCGACCGAGTCGTCCGGCAGTCTCGTGAGGGTAGCGAACGAGACCTCGTCAGAGCTTGCTCTGACGGTGTTATTCCCCACGTTTTTTCGGCGGAGGACCCCCGCAGCGGGCCTTCGGCGCGCAAGGAGCTCTCCGCCGAAAAAGTGGGCTTATATTGCCAGGAACTGCGTCACCAGCCACTTCGTGGCGACGCCGGTGATCGAGCCGACCCAGGTGAGCGCGACGAAGTGGACGTAGGTGTTGATCTTGTGTCCGCCGTCGACGGTGCGGATCATCAGCGCCGAGAGCATCGCGCCGAACATGATGATGACGACCAGCAGGAACTCGATGAGCGGGATGTTGTACACCTCGGTATTGATGAGGCTGCCCACGTCGAAGTTGTCGGTGTTGGCCTGGAGGTCGAGACTCATCGAGGCGAGGATGTTGACGACCTGGAGGCCGATGAAGAAGGCGAACGTGGAGGCGGCGGTGATCCCGTAGAGGAGGCCGATCAGCGTGGTGGTCGCCTGCGTGCGGCGCTGGCGCAGCTGCTGGACCTCCATCATGTTCTCGGAGATGAGTTCGCCGAGCAGCTTCGGGTCGCCGCCCATCTCGCGGCCGATGAGGTACATCTCCGAGAACTTCTGGATGAGCGAGGAGCGACACTCGGCGGTGAAGTGGCGCCAGGCCTCGGTCGTCTCGATGCGCATGTTCAGCCGCTTGTAGAGGTTGTCGACGTTGTCGGTCAGCGGCCCGAAGTCCTTCTTGCGGAGCGTCTCCAGCACCGTCGAGGTGGTCGACTGCTTGGCGCCCTCCGTGGCGCCGAGCGCGCGGATGAAGCTGGGGAACTCCTCGTCGCGCGCCTTGATCTTCTTCTCCTCGGCGCCGACGACGAAGCCGGGGATGAGCAAGGGGAGCGTGGGGATCGCCGCGTAGAACGGCAGCGGGAGCGGGTCGAGGAAGAAGACCGCGTCGTCCAGCGTGACCGGCGAGACGCCGAGCATCCCGAGCAGGGAAAACAGGAGGAGGCCGACCGAGAGGGCGGTGCCGGCGACGGTGGCGTTGCGGATCTTCGACTCGACGGGCGAGTCCTTGTCCTCGGGGTGGTACCACAACGGGTCGTGGGGCGCCATCGAGCGGATGGCGAGGTAGAAGCCCGACTGGACGAACACGTAGAGGACGATGACGGCGCTGACGGTCATCGTCGGGTTCGTGCCCGTCAGGACCGGGAGGACGACCGCGAACACCAGCGCGAAGGTCATCGAGAGGATCATCGACAGATAGAGGTCCTTCATGACCTCCAGGTTGTCCAGCGTGCCCTGGTAGACGGTCTTGTAGTTGGCGATGATCTGGTCCTGCTCGGAGACGAGGTAGTCGTCGAGCGCCTGGCCGGCGCCGAGGGTGTAGCCCAGGCGGTCGAAGAAGTCGGAGACGACCTCGCTGGGGACCTGCTTGGCGCGGCGGCGGCAGGCGTCGTCCAGGCTCTGGTTCCAGGTGTCGACGAGTTCGACGACGCGGCCGATCTCGGCGGCCATCTCGCCGTACTGGTCCTGTTTGGAGAGCTGGCGGAACACCTCCATGCGGTCGATGTTCGTCGTCGAGAGGACCGTCATGTGGGTGACGACGAGGTGGAACTGGTTGTTGAGCTCCGCCCTGCGCTGGGAGAGCAGTATCTTCGGGTAGAAGACCGCCGAGGCGAACAGCAGGAACCCGAGCAGCGGGATCGGCCCGCGGATCAGCAGCGGGAGGTCCAGCAGCAGGCCGGCGCCGACCGTCGCGGCGAAGAAGACCACCGAGGGGACGAGGATGACGCCGAGGTACCGGTTCAGCGGCATCGGCATCTGCTCGTAGGCGTCGACGAGCCCCGCGAGGGCGGACGTGAGCGTGAGTTCGACCGTACCCGCGGATTCGTCTGCCGACGCCATCACTCGGTCCTGTGGATGTCGAAGGGGAGGCCCTCCACGCCGTCGCGCTGGAAGTCCTCGATCAGCTCGTTGACCTCGTGGTACCCCAGGATACCCTCCTGGATCGCGCGCTCGATGACGCTCGCACGGAAGTTCAGGTCGTCGTAGATGTCGCGGGTGTCCTCGTAGCCCAGCAGCGTCGCGATCTGCTCCTCGAGGACGAAGGAGTTGTTCATGCCCTGGAAGACGATCTCGTCCTCGACGGGGTCCCAGTAGAAGCTCTGGCGGGTGACGACCCCGTCCATCTCCTTGGAGTAGCCCTCGATCTCCTGGACGGAAGTCACCCGGCGAAGCACGTCGTCGCCCTGCTTGACGCGGTTCTGGAACAGCGCCACGTCGGCCACGTCCATGAACGTCTCCGGGACGTTGATCGGTTCGCCGGTGAACCGCTGGATCATCGAGACGATGTCGGAGGCGTGGAAGGTCAGCATCACCGGGTGGCCGGTCTGGGCGGCCTGGAACGCCATGCGCCCCTCCTCGCCGCGGACCTCGCCGACGATGATGTAGTCGGGGCGCGAACGGAGGGCGGCCGCGACGAGGTCGAACATGTCGACGCTGGAGCTCTCGTCGTCGCCCTCCCTGGTCAGGAGCTTCTGCCAGGTGTCGTGGGGCGGCAGCACCTCGGCGGTGTCCTCCGCGGTGTAGATCTTCGCGTCCCGGGGGATGAACGCCATGATGGAGTTGAGGGTGGTGGTCTTCCCGGACGCCGTCTCCCCGACGACGAAGACGGTCTGCTCGTTCTCCAGGCAGAGCCAGAGATACGCCGCGAGTTGGGGGCTCAGCGTCCCCCACTTGGTGATCTGGAAGATCGAGAGGGGCACCTCGTCGCCCTGGCGGATGGTCAGCGAGGGGCCCTTGACGGACACGTCGTCGGAGTAGATGAGGTTGAGACGCGAGCCGTCCGGCAGCGTCGAGTCGACGATGGGGTCGCTGTCGGAGACGGGGTCGCCGATGCGCTCGCCCATGTTCTTGAGCCACTGGTCGTACTCCTCGGGCGTGCCGAAGTCCACGGTGGTCGAGAGCATCCCGTAGACGGAGTGGTCGACGTGGCACTCGTGGGGGCCGATGACGTGGATGTCCTCGTTGGCCGGGTCTCGCATCACCGGCTCCAGGGGGCCGAGCCCGACGATGTCCCGATTCAGTCGGTAGAGGATGTTCTCGTAGGTCGACTCGGTGACCTCGACCTTCCCGAGGTTCGAGAGCTTGGAGAACCGCGAGAGGACGCCGCTCTCGTCGCTGGCGCCGCTCTTGACGGCGGTCGACTCCTGGAGCAGCTCCTCGATGCGGTCGTCGTACTCCGTGTCGCTGGTGGGGGCGGGCTTGTTGACGCTCTTCTGGAGGAGCTTGTTCCGGACCTCCTCGAAGACGACCGACTCCTCGTCGTCGAGCTCCGGCTCGATGGCGTAGTATTTCATGTCCTGGCCGATGTCGCCGTAGATGTGACAGAAGATCGGCCCGCCGACGGGGTAGAGGACGTTCGGCCGGTCGGACTCGTAGTCGTCGTCGGCCTCCTCGATGAACGTGGGGAACTCCCCGGTGATCTGCTTGAACTTCTTCAGGTGGTCCATCAGGTGCGGTCGGCGCGACGCGACCTGCCTGAGTTCGTCCGAGGGTTTGGGTCGTCCGTGGTCTGTCATGCTGTGCTCCTCCCTGGTGTGTTACGCGACGCTGCGCGATTCGATCACGATACCGGTCCCCGAGCGGACGGAGTAGCCGATGGTGTCGCCGACCTGTTCGCCCATGCCGGCAAAGCGGAGGACGCTGATCTGCCGTCGCACGTCGTTGCCGACCTCGATCATCTCCAGTTCGAGGAACACGTCGGCGATCGCCCGGAAGGGGCCGATGGCCTCCTCGTCCAGCGTCGAGGGGTCGACGGTCAGCATGATGACCTTCCCCTGGGAGATGATGTCCCGGAAGAAGGAGATGATCTCCAGGGCGGCCTGCCGTTCCTCGTTCTGGCGGACCAGCGCCTCGAACTTGGGGTCGTTGCGGAGGATTGCGTCGAAGGTGTCGATGATGACGACCTCCGACTCCCACATCAGCTCGGCCTCCATCAGCCGCTTGAGCAGCTCCTTGCGGTCGCCCTCGTCCTCGGAGCCGGAGAAGGTGTTCCCGTCGCCGATGTCGGCGTGGAGGAACAGGCAGTTCTCGTCCAGCAGGTGCTCGACCATGCCGTAGTCCAGCGAGTGCATCTGGTCGAGGAAGCTCCCGACCGTCAGTTCGGTCGAGAGCATCGTCACCGAGTGGCCCTCCTCGCAGAGGCCGTAGGCGAACCGCTGGCTGATGGCGGACTTGCCGGCGCCGTAGTCGCCCTCGACGAGGACGATGCTGCCCGGCGGGATGCCGCCGCCCAGCTCCTTGTTGATCCGGTCGCGCTCCTTCAGTCCCAGCGAGAACAGGTCGTTTGTCGCGATGCTCATGTGCGGAACTCGAACACCTCCTCGTCGCCGTTGACGACCACCTTCACGCGGTGGTCCTCGTTGACCGCGAGCGGGTCGTCGGAGCGGTCGATCACCAGTTTCAGGACCGACCCGGGCCGCCAGGACGGCCCCTCGCCGTACAGCGACACGGTCACGTCCGTCTCGAACTGGCCGTTGACGAAGACGTTGACCGCGCCCGGGTCGGCCGGTAACGTCTCCGATCCCGTGTTCTTGACGTGGAGCGTGACGTTGTCCGTGGTGTCGTCGTAGACGTTCGACGAGCCGCTGTCGCTGATGATCTCGACGTCCGTGCGCACGTCCTGGCTGACCTGCAGCCCCTGGTCGTCGATGGCGTTGCTCAGCTGGCCGACCGTGTCGGTGAACACGCCGGCCACGCTGGCGGCGACCAGCATCGAGGCGATGAACAGGATCATGTGGGAGACGGAGACGCTAGCCACGCCGGACCACCTCCGCGCCGGTCGGGCGGGCCGGCTGCCGGGCGGAGTCGACCGCACGGGGGCTCGCTAGCACGAGGCGGTCACCCCCCGCGTGGCGGCGACGCCGGGCCCGGAGACGACCTTGACCGACCGGGGCGCCGCGTCGAGGCCCGTCTCCTCGACCGTGAGGCGCTCGCCCGGGAGCCAGAGATCCGTCCCGGGCTCCGACCCGTTGGCGGTCCCGTCGACGACGGCCGCGCCCGCCCAGCCGGTCCGGTAGCCGTTGTCCAGCAGCAGGTCGGTGTCGCTCAGCAGGAGCTCCGTCGACCCGGTGTTGTTGACCTCGACGCGGATCCCGCAGGACGGGTCCGTGACCACGTCGAGGCCGGTGATCGCGATATCGGAGTCGGCGATCCCGTCGATCCGGTCGGACTCGGCGGCCCGCGCGTCGTGGAGCCGCTCGCCGGCGTTGGCGACGCTGCCGTAATACGCCGAGAGGGCGACGAACAGCCCCAGCAGGACCACGACCAGCGACCCGCTGACGGAGAAGCCCATCAGGCGACCACCTCCGTACCCGAGACGCCGTCTTCCGTGGCGAGCTTGACCCGGCTCGGCGTGTCGCCCGTGGCGATCTCGACGGTGAGCTGTTCGCCCGGCAGCCACAGGTACGTCCCCTCGTCGCCGTCGACGGTGGCGTTCGCCCGCCAGCCGGTCTCGTATTCGTTGTCGACCAGGATGTCCGTGCGGTTGAGCGACAGCGCCGTCGAGCCGTCGTTGGCGGCCTCGACCGTGAGCGTCCCGTCGACGTACGTCGCGGAGAGGGCGACCGCCGTGTTCTGCTGGTCGAGCAGGCGGTCGGCCCTGTCGCTCCGGGCCTCCGAGACCCGCTCGAAGCTCTCGGAGGCCGCGCCGTGCCACATGCCGAAGGCGATGAGCAGGCCGGCGAACACCAGCGCCGCGGAGCCGCTAACGCTGAAGCCCATCGGCACCACCTCCCCGTGACCCCGCGAGTTTCGAGAGCGCGACGGACTCGGCGGCGTCGCCGTCGAGCTGGCTGATGTATCGCAGGCTCCGGGTGTGGTGGTCGATCGTGAGTCCGCCCTCGCCACCCGAGCCGTCGAACCCGCGCAGGTACGCCTGCAGGTCCTCGGCGACCGGCTCGGCCACCCAGTCGATCCGCTCGTAGTAGTCGATGGCCCGCGCCGTCTCGCGGACGCCCACCCGGTCGACGAGGTACTCCAGCCACTCGACGACGACGAGCTCGGCAGCGAGCCCCTCCGGCATCGTCGCCAGGTACGGCTTGCCGTCGGAGTCGCCCGCCGCCGCTTCGGCGGGCGCGTCCGCCGCGTCGCTCCCGGGCCGGGTGCCTGAGTCCGCGGTCGATCCCGGTTCCGGGTCCGCTGTCGATTCCGGTTCGGACTCCAACTCCGGCTCCGATTCGGTCTCGGCCGGTTCCGGCGCCGTCGCCGCCTCGTCGGTCGGTTCGGCGTCCGCCCCGACCCCGTCGTCGACTTCGTCCATTCCGTCGTCCTCGATGACCTCGTCGAAGAGGTCGTCGTCGGCCATGTCGTCGTCCGACTCCCCGTCGTCGAGGAGGTCGTCGGCGTCGCCGAGGTCGTCACCGAGCTCGTCGTCGCCGTCCTGCGCGTCCGCCTCGTCGTCTCCCTCTTCGAGCTCGTCGGCCCACTCGGCGTCGCCGGACTCGTACTCGTCTTTCAGTTCCGCGAAGGACTTGCCGCCCTCCCCGTCGGATGCGTCGCTCATGTCGTCGTTCCCTCCGTCGTCGCCCGCGTCGTCGAACTCGCCGTCGAGGTCGTCGTCGAAGTCGTCCGCCCCGCCGAAGTCGTCGCCGTCGTCGAGCGAGTCGTCGTCGAACGTGCCGCCGTCGTCCTCGAAACCGCCGAGGTCGTCACCGAGGTCGTCACCGAGGTCGTCGCCGCCCATCACGTCGTCGACGCTTCCCTCGGGGGCGTCGTCCTCGACGAGGTCCTCGTCGAAGAAGCCCTCGGCGTCGGCGTTGGCGATCTCGTCGTCCAGGTCCTCGTCCGCCTCCTCCTCGTCGCCGTCGTCGAACAGCCCGAAGTTCCCGCCGCCGCCCATGCCGCCCATCCCGCCGGGCTCCATGTCGTCGGCGAAGGGGTTGACCCCGCGGGTGACCATCTCGTAGATGTCCAGCAGCTTCCGGACGTTCTCCTCGACGTCGTCGACCGTCTCTGCGATCTGCTCGTTCTCGTTGCGGACGGTGTTGACCGTCGAGGAGAGGCTGCCGACCTCCGTCTCCAGCTCGTCGAGGCGGTGTTCGAGCTCGTCGGTGTCGGTGCCGCCGCCGTCGTCCATGTCGCCGAACTCGTCGTCGCCGAACTCGCCGAACTCGTCGCCGCCGTCGTCCTCGAGGCCGCCGAAGCCGCCGAGCTCCTCGTCGTCGCCGTCTTCGGTCATCAGGCCGCCGTCGGCCATGCTCTCGTCGTCCTCGTCGCTCCCGTCGCCGTCGCCGAAGATGTCGATCATCTGCCGGATGCTCATCCCGACGAGGCCGCTGGTCAACACGACCAGCAGTCCGGGGAGGGCGTCCGACGCGCCCGGCAGGGCCGGGCCCAGCGACTGAGCGACGGGACTCATTACGTGCGTAGGTCCGCCCTAACGCCCTTCAATGTACCGTTTCTGGTATCATTACTGATAACAGAGAGGTTAATTCCGCCATATCAGCGTTGAATCAACGCCGGAAAGGCGGAAAGAAAGGTCGGACGTAAATTTCGAGAAAGAAAGCGAGAAACGAGTGCGTTCCCTGGAGCCCCGGGCGCGCCCCCGTCGGACGCGCGTCGGACGTTCTCCCATCCTGCGGCGTGATCGTTCCTATCCCTACAGCGTGATCGGATCGCGGTTCGCGCTCTTGACGACGAGGTCGCCGGACCCGGTTTCGAGCCGCAGCGAGCGGCCGTGGTCGCCGCCGACGTCCTCGCCGACGACCGGGATGTCGAACTCGGCGAGGGTCCGTCGGCCCGTCTCGACGTTGCGGGCGCCGATCCCCGAGCCGCTCTCGGAGAAGTCGAGCATGTCGCTGCCGCCGGCGAGCTTCGCCGTCATGCGCTCGCGGTCGGCGCCCCGCCGCTCCATGTCGGCGACGAGCGCGCGGATCCCGGAGTCGGCGAACTTCGCCTGGTTGTCGCCCTCCATCTCGTCGATCGAGGGGAGCATCGCGTGGACGAGACCGGCGACGCCCGCCGCCGGGTCGTACACCGCCACGCCGAGGCACGACCCGAGCCCGCTGGTCGTGAGGTGTGCCTCCCCGTCGGCGACCTTCGACTCGGCGATGCCGACTTTCACCCGCTCGGGCCGCGTCGCGGGCTCGCTCTCGGTCGTCGTCCCGTCGTAGACTTTCATGTGTCAGAAGATCGTTTCCACGTCGGCCTCGGTCTCGTCCGCTCGTTCGACGAGTAGCTCGTCGAGCGCCTGCCGTAACTCCGTTTCGTTCGGAAGGGCGTGGATCTCGGCGCCGAAGGCGATGTCGTCGGTGCGCATCTCCGAGTCGATGATGAAGGCGTGCTCCTGGTGCTGACCGACCTGTGCGGCCAGGGGGTCGACGACCGCCCGGCCCATGTCGTGGACCAGCCGCGGGGGCGTGTGGTCGACCGAGGTCTGGAGCACGTTCGCCCAGCCGTCGACGAACCCCGAGGTCATGATGTTGCCCAGCTCCTCGATGGCGGCCTTGTGCTGGTCGGTCAGCTCGTCGGCGTCCATCTCGACGGGCATCATCGCCTCGGCGATGTGGACCGCCGACGCCTCGTCGAACAGGACGAGCAGGAAGCCGCTCGGGACGCCCGTGAACTCGACGACGGTCCCGACGTAGGTGTCGGTCCCGATCTGTTTGGGCACGTCCTCGATCGGCGCGAAACTGAGCCGGGTGACCTCCGCTTCCGTCTCGATCCCGGTCATCATCTCGACGTTCTCGGCGGCCTGCTGGGTGCCGTCCTTGGTCATCTCGTTGAAGACCTCGAGCTTGTCGACCGGGATGGCGTCGTCCTCGGTGTCGGCGGTGCGAGCCATCACGTCCGCGAGCGGGTCGTACTCGGGGAACATGTAGATGTAGAAGCTCACCGACTCGCCGACCCACTCGATCTCGCTCTTGAAGACGAACACCTGGTCGCGCTCGGCGCCCTCCGGGGGTTCCGGGAGCATCGCCGCCCCGTTGCCCGTCACGTACTCCGGCGGGGAGTGTTCGATGGTCGTCTCCAGGAAGTCCGCCCAGCCGTCGATGAACCCGCTCATCATGATGTTGCCGATCTCCTCGACGCTGGAGCGGGCCATCGCCTCGTCGTCGGCGCCGCCCGGCACCAGCGATTCGACGATCGTCTCGCTGCCGGCCCGGTCGAAGACGAGCACCGTGTCGCCGGCCAGTTCCCCGTCGAAGGCGAACTGGACGCCGACGTACTCCCCGTCGGCCAGCTGTTCGCCCACGTCCGCGCGGTCGACCAGCGTGATCTTCGTCACGTCGACGACGGCGTCCAGCCCGGTCATCTGACACAGCGACTGGGTGGCCTGTTCGGCGCCCTCGTGGGCCAGGCGGTTGAACGTCCCGAGCGACTGGACGTCGACCTTCATGACGGGACGACGTCCTCGATGGCTTCCATGACGCTCGGTTTCTGGAACGGCTTCGTGATGTAGCCGTCCGCGCCGGCTCTGACCGCCTCCTTCATCTTCTCTTCCTGGCCGACGCTGGTACACATGATGACGTTCGCGTCGGGGTTCGAGGTCTTGATCTCGTCGGTCGCCTCGATCCCGTCGCGGATCGGCATCACGATGTCCATCATCACCAGGTCCGGCTCGGCTTCCTTGTACGTCTCGACCGCCTCGACGCCGTTCTCCACCTCCCCGACGATGTTGTGGTCCTCCTCCAGAATCTCCCGCAGCAGGTTTCGCATGAACTCCGAGTCGTCGGCTATCAATACGTCTGACATGGGCCTAACACTCCACGTGTACTGTGAAACGGGAGATAAAGGCTTCCCGTAAATTATCGGGATTGATAGCACCCGGCGGCGGTCGGGTCGACCGCGGTCGGGCGGTCCGGCCGCGGCGAGCGCCGGGGCGGATCCGTTCAGATCCGGAAGCCGTCCTCGTCGCCGACGGCGGCGATGAGGTCCGCGATCGAGTCGTCCGGGGAGAGCTCGGTCGATTCGAGCAGCCGCCGGAGGCTGGAGGGGGGGTAGCGGACGGGGACGTTCGCCTCCATGAGCAGGATCCCCAGCACCTCCTCGACGGGCGTCTTGCCGTCGATCTGCTGGGCGTACCACAGGACGAGGCTCTCGAAGATCGTCACCACGTCGTTCGAGACCATCTGTCGCTGGCGGGTCGCCCCGTCGAACGTCGCCGTGATGTCGAAGCCGTACCGCGACCCCGAGTCGTCGAACTGGGTCGCGAGGAACTCGTGGACGGCCTCCTCGGTCAGCTCCGGCGCCGGTCCTGCGGCCGGTTCAGGTGTCGGTTCGGGGGCCGATTCGGTCGACGAGCGGTCGTCGACCGACGGCACGTCCCCGATGGGGTCGCCCGGGGAGACGACGTAGCGGCCGTCGTCTATCTCGGCGACGTGCTCGTCGTCGGTGATGTCGAGCTCGTCGGGCGAGAGGATGGGGCCGTCGTCCCCGTCGATCGGTTCGTCGTCGCCCTTGGCCATACGCTACTGTCCGCGATAAAAGGGTTTAGTTCCGTCGAATATCCGCTATCCGACAGGTTTAGAGCTGGACAGCTTCGGCGCCCGAGATCGTCTCGGGGACGGTCAGCTGTTCGCTCGTGGTCGCACCGGACTTGGTGGTGATCTTGACGTTGACGGACGCGCCTTCGGGGACCTGGTCACCGAAGAACGTATCGCCCTCACCGCTGCCCTCACCGGTCTGGCGACCCACCCGCGTATCGAGCGACGTGCGGTCGTCAGAGACCACGTCGTCGCGGCCGAGGTCGAAGACCATCACCATGCGGTCGTCGGGGTCGTTGAGGACCGGGTGTGACTGGTCCGCGTCCTTGAACGGGACAATACCGAAGTGGCCGTCCGCGCCGGCCGCGTCGACGCTGGCGTTGACCAGGTTGTACGTACCCGAGGGACCGACCCACTGGACGGTCGCGTTCTCGAGGTCGATGTTACTCGCCCCCGGGGACTTCTTCAGCGTCAGGTTCACGACACCGACCGACGAGTCGCTGAGGTTCGACCCCGTCGCCGCCGAGACCTGCAGCCGGTTGGTGACCTGCTGTCCGGACTGCTGGCCCGTCTCCTCTGATTTCGTCTGCAGGAAGCCCGCAGTGTTGATCAACACGCCCGCCGCGATCGCCGCCACCAGGACCATCGCGATGAACACGATGAGGGTCCCGATACCGACCTGCCCGCGGTCTCGTTCGTTGCGTTCGTTGTGTAGCATGGGATTCTCCGCCCGGGAGCCGTTCGCCGCCCCGGACTCTACTCCGAGGATTCCACGCTTCCATATTAAGGGTGATCCCCCAATTATCGATATTAAAATCAAGCCCTACCGGATCGCGGGACGTTTTCAGCGAGGAAAAATAGGCTTTAGATAGTTTATAGCTGCTGATTTGGAGGTATCGGGGTGGAAACAGGCGGTCGTCGAGAAGTCTAGTATTATTTGAAAATATGATAACGCTACCGCCCCGGCGCTCACTCGTAGGTGACCAGACTGTACATGACGAAGAGGTACCCGAAGGTCGTCAGCCCGCTGTTGACGAGCAGCAGCGACCGCGGGCCCGCGAAGCCGGTCAGGAAGGCGCTGATCATCGTCGCGGCGGCGCCGGCCACCGCCAGCGAGAACCCCAGCGAGAGGTGGAGCATCGCCCGTCGGGACGTCTGCACGTACGCGCGCATCGCCATGCCTACCATCGTCAGCCCGGCGACGACGAAGACGACCGTCGACACGGCGTAGAGTAGTTCGATCACTGTGACCACGTTGACTCGGGGTTCTCGACACCCCGTATTAAATCCACTCTCGAAAATATCCCTCGTGATAACGGGGCCGCCGACCCCGGCCGACCCGGCGACGGCACGCGGACGACACCGCTCTGCGACGCGCGCACGCCCGGACTAGCCTTCCGACAGGGTGCGCCAGGCTTCGTCGAGCTTGTTCGTGACCTCCGTCCGCTCCTCGACCTCGACGGTCAGCGACTCCTCGAAGTCGATGTGGACCTGGTCGACGTTGCGCCGGTACACCTTGATGCGTCGCCGGTCGTCCGAGAGGATGTTGTCGTGGAGTTCGAGCAGGTCGTGCTCGGTCAACTCGTCGATCCGGCGATAACAGGTGGCGATCGGGATCCCGAGTTCGTCGCTCAGCTCCTGGGCGGACTGGGGCTCGTCGGTCGCGTCCAGGATCTCTGCGCTGTATTTGTTCCCCAGGGTCTGGAGGATCTCGGCTGAAGCCATCCGTTATCAAAGCGTATATTCACCGCAGTATAAATCTATCGCTGCCAGTACCCGCCGCCTACCGGAGCGTGAGCGGGAGGGCGGATCCACACGAAACGGGCCCGAGACAGTTCACCGGACGCGTTTTCGAACGTAATAACCGGTTACGTTCGTGAGAACGGGGCCGGTCAGAGCGGGTTGTCGTCCTCGCTCATCATCGAGAACGCGCTGGCGTTCTGGTGGACGCGGATCCCGCCCTGGGAGATCTCCATCGGGAAGATGTCGGTCTCGATGTCCTGTTTGCGCATCTTCGCCACCCAGACGTAGCGGTTGACGCCCGACTCCGTCGGCGTCTGGATCAGGTAGATGTTCCCGTCGGTGAGGTAGTTCTCCAGCCCGATCTCCGTCTCCGGGAAGACCGCGCCCTGTTCGTTGGTCATCAGCGTCGTCAGGTCGTTCTGGCTCAGGATGTCCGTGAA
This sequence comes from Halosimplex halophilum, assembly GCF_004698125.1. Taxonomy (NCBI): domain Archaea; kingdom Methanobacteriati; phylum Methanobacteriota; class Halobacteria; order Halobacteriales; family Haloarculaceae; genus Halosimplex; species Halosimplex halophilum. The sequence continues at coordinate 143,218 of NZ_ML214297.1, read as the reverse complement.
CTTCAGGAGGTAGGTGCGTTTCTCCTGTTCGGTCTCGAAGAAGAGCTCGAACATCGCCAGCGAGTCGAGCACGACCCGGTCGTAGTCGTTGTCCTCGAAGTCGTCCAGCAGGAGTTCCAGCGACGACGAGAAGTCGTTCTCGCGCAGCAACACCTTCTTGTCGTAGACCTTGATGTCGCCGTTCTCGACGTGCTCGCCCCACCTGTCGAAGCCGATCGACTCGGCGGCCTCCCGCAGGTCCTCCTCGTCCTCCTCGAAGGTCAGGTAGATGCCCTTCTCGTCGAACTTCTCGACGCCGTTGTAAATGAACTGCAGACAGAGGATGCTCTTGCCCGCCCCGGGGTTCCCGCTCACCAGGGTCGTCGAATTCTTGACAATACCACCGTTCAGGATCTCGTCCAACCCGTCGATTCCGGTTTTCGTTAGTTCGATCATGTCTTCCGTGGATCCTCGCGGCGCTCGGCTGGTGGAGCATCCGGTGTCTGTGGTAAAAAGTCTTGTTCATGCGATCAGTTGGCGAGCCGGGCGATACCGGAGATCGGACGGGGCGGCGGGAGGGATCGGCCGAGGGCGGTACGGTCTGCTTACCGGAGCGCGCGTCCGACGGCGCGGGCGCGGTCCGTCAGCCCGAGTGGACGGCCTTCGGGTCGACCCAGATGACGAACTCGTCGTCGCGCTTGACCACGCCGCGGATGGCGTCGGTGTCCCGCGAGGGGGAGTCGTCCACGTCCGACCCGTCGACCCGGACGACCTGATACACCTCGTCGACCAGCCAGCCGGCGGCGCCCCCGTCGTCGACGATCGCCGGGTCGAAGACGATGATCCGCCGCTCGGCGCCGTCGCCGTCGATACCGAAGACGACCTTCGGGTCGACGATCGAGGTCGTGCGCCCGCGCAGGTCCATCACGCCGCGGACGTGGGGCGGGGAGTTCGGGACCGTCGTCACCTCGCCGGCGTCGACGATCTCGGTGACGTAGTCGATGCTCACGCAGTAGGTCTCCGCGCCCAGCGAGAACTCCAGCACCTGTCCGTCCGTCGCCGCCGGGGCCGCGTCCTGAGTGCCTGATGCCATGTGTACCCGTTGCCCGAAAGAGCCCGCGACGGCGACTTAAGGGTGTCTCCCGGGTTATCATCGCTGATACGGCGGGCGGAGTCTTTATCCCGGCGCTGGCGCCACACGTGAGTAGGTATGGTGCCGGCTCCGGCTGGGTTCCGGCGACGCCGTTCGGGCCGCGCCCGAGCCGTCACCGGGGGCTCGATATGGTAGGTTCGCCGCGCGCGGTGGTCGCCGACGACTCGCATTTCATGCGGAGCGTCATCTCCGACATCCTGGAGGAGGGCGGCATCGACGTGGTGGCCCAGGCGAAACACGGCCGGGAGGCCGTCGAGGCGGTCGCCGAGACCGGCCCCGACGTGGTGACGATGGACGTGGAGATGCCCGAGATGGACGGCATCGAGGCGACGGAACGCATCATGGCGACCCGGCCGACCCCGATCCTGATGCTCTCCGCGCACACCGACGAGGACGCGGACGTGACCTTCGAGGCCCTGGAGAAGGGCGCCGTCGACTTCTTCCGCAAGCCCGGCGGCGAGGTGTCGATGGAGATGTCCCGCCTGCAGGACCAGCTCGTCGAGGTCGTCGGGTCCGTCGCGGCCGTCGACCCGACCGACACCTCGGACGTGGCCTCGGCCCGGACCGCCGGGTCGGGGGTTGATACCGGCGGCGCCGGCGCCGACGGAACGGCCGGAACGGGGACGAGCGACCCCGACACCGCGGCGACGGCGTACGTCGACAACCCGACCGTCGTCGTCGGCTCCTCGACCGGCGGACCGACCGTCGTCGAGCAGGTCCTCTCGGACCTGCCACTGGCGGCGGACCTGCGCGTGCTGGTGGTCCAGCACATGCCGAGCGGGTTCACCGGCCGGTTCGCCGAGCGCCTGGACGCCCGCAGCGAGTACGACGTGCGGGAGGCCGAGGACGGCGCCCGGATCGGCGGCGGCGAGGCGCTCATCGCCGCGGGCGACTACCACATGGAGGTGACCGGCTACCGGCGGGGCCGCCTGCGGATCGGGCTCACGCAGGACCCGCCGGTCAACAACGTCAGGCCCGCGGTGGACGTGACCATGGAGACGGCGGCCGAGCGGGTCACGGACCCCCTCGCCGGCGTCATCCTGACCGGGATGGGCGAGGACGGCGCGGCCGGTATCCGCGCCATCCACGAGGCCGGCGGCTACACCGTCGCTCAGGACGAGGCCACGTCCGCGGTCTTCGGGATGCCCAAGCGGGCCATCGAGACCGGCTGTGTCGACGGCGTGGCGCCGGTCAACGACGTTGCGGCGGCGGTACTCGACGCATTCGAGGTGACCTAAATGGACGACCAGTATCTAGACGCGTTTATCCGCGAGAGTGAGGAAGCGATCACCGACCTGAACAACTCGTTGCTCGACCTGGAGAGCGACCCGGACGACCAGGCCGCCATGGACCGGATCTTCCGGACGGCCCACACGCTGAAGGGCAACTTCGGCGCCATGGGCTTCGAGGACGCCAGCGACCTGGCCCACGCCATCGAGGACCTGCTCGACGCGATGCGCCAGGACGAGATGGCGGTCACCCCCGAGCGGATGGACCTCATCTTCGCCGGCGTGGACATGATCGAGGCCATCGTCCGCGAGATCGAGGCCGAGGGCGAGTCGACGACCGACACGACCGAGATGGTCAACCAGCTCCGGGCCGTCCTCGAGGAGAGCGACTTCGACGCCGAGTCCGGCGGGACGCCCGATCCGACCGCCGCCGACGGTGACGCCGTCGAGGGCCCCGCGGGAGCAACCGACGCGACGGACACCGACTCCGCCGCCGTCGAAGGATTCGACGTGTCGCCCGGCGACGCCGAGGGACGGGTCGTCCGCGCGGACGTGTCGGTCGGCGAGGGCGACATGCTCGGCGTCGACGCGATGCTCGCCCTCGACCGGATCACCGACGCGTTCGACCTGCTCGACGCCGACCCCGACCGCGAGGCCGTCGAGGACGGCGAGTTCGAGGACACCTTCGCGCTCGCGCTCGACGCGCCCGACGCGGACGCCGCCGCGGCCGAACTGGACGCCATCGGCGCCGTCACGGAGGCCGACGTGGTCGACGTGACCGACGCGCTGGCCGGCAGTGCCGGCGGCGACGCCGCCGGCGCGGCCGAGGGCGATACCACCGACGCGGGTAGTGCCGGAACCGGCGCGGCCGGACCAGCCGGCGACGCGCCCCAGGCAGGTTCTGACGACGAGGGGGCCTCCGTCGACGAGATCAAGTCCGTCCGGGTCGACGTGGACCAGCTCGACGACCTGCACGGGCTGGTCGAGCAGCTGGTCACCAGCCGGATCAAGCTGCGGCGGGCCGTCGAGACCGACGACCTGGCGGGCGCCTCGGAGAACCTCAACGAGCTCGACAAGATCACGGCGAACCTCCAGAACACGGTGATGGACATGCGGCTCATCCCGCTGAAGAAGGTCGTCGGCAAGTTCCCGCGGATGGTCCGGGACCTCTCCCGCGAGCTCGACAAGGACGTGGAGTTCACCATCGAGGGCGAGGACATCGAGCTCGACCGGACGATCCTCACCGAGATATCCGACCCGCTGATGCACATCATCCGCAACTCGCTGGACCACGGGATCGAACCGCCCGCGGAACGGGAGGCGGCCGGGAAGGACCCGACCGGGCGGGTCGAACTGCGCGCCTCCCGGGAACGCGACCACGTCATCATCGAGGTCGAGGACGACGGCGCCGGCCTCGACGTGGAGGGCATCAAGCGCAAGGCCATCGAGAAGGGCGTGCGCTCCTCCGACGAGATCGAGGCGATGAGCGACTCGGCGGTGTACGACCTGATCTTCCACCCCGGCTTCTCGACGGCCGACGAGGTGACCGACACCAGCGGCCGCGGCGTCGGCATGGACGTGGTCCACGACACGGTCACCCAGCTCGACGGCTCGGTCAGCGTCGACTCCACCCCCGGCGAGGGGACGACCGTCTCCCTGCGGCTCCCGGTGACGATGGCCATCGTCAAGGTGCTGTTCGTCGAGGTCGGCGACGAGGAGTACGGCGTCCCGCTGAAGAACGTCGACGAGATCACCCGCACGACCGAGGTCAAACAGATCAACGGCAACGACGTCATCAAGCACAACGGCGACATCTACCCGGTCATCGACCTCGCCGAGCGCTTCGACGTGCCCGGCACGCACGCGACCGCCGGGGCCGACGGGACCGAGACGGCCGCCACCGACGGCGGCGAGCCGACGGCCGAATCGGCGGCACCCGGCGGCGAGTCGGCCGTGGAGACCGACGAGCCCGCGTCGCCCTCGGCGGGGGCCGCGGGCACCGGCAGCGAGGCGATGGCCGGGACCGTCGGCACGGGCGGCGCGGGCGGCGACGAGGGGATGCTCGTCCGCATCCGCGAGTCCGAGCGCCAGGTCGCGCTGCGCTGCGACGCCGTCAACAGCCAGGAGGAGGTCGTCGTCAAGCCGCTGGAGGGGATCCTCAGCGGGACGCCCGGCCTCAGCGGGACCGCGGTGCTGGGCGACGGCAACATCGTCCACATCCTCGACGTGGTGACGCTTTGATGCTACTGGGACACGCAGGAACCGACGTGACCGAACACACGGGGGATTCGGGGTCGACGACGCGAGCCCGACACCCGACGGCGACCGACGGGAGGCGACCATGAGACAGGAACGCGACCAGGCGTTCGACGAGCTGCTGAGCTACATCGAGCGCGAGCTCGACTTCGAGTCCGGCTTCTACAACGACGCCTACCTCGACCGGCGGATCAACGCGCGGATGCGCCGCACCGGCGCCGACGGCTACCGCGCCTACCAGCGGCTGCTGGAGGACGACGACGGCGAGCGGGCCGAGCTGCTGGACTCGCTGTCGATCAACGTCACCGGCTTCTTCCGCAACCCCGAGGCCTGGGAGTCGCTGCGGGGCGTCCTGCGCGAGCTCACGGCCGAGCAGCGAACCGTCTCTATCTGGAGCGCCCCCTGCGCGGACGGCCGGGAACCGTACTCGATCGCCATGCTCGCGCTGGACGACGACGAGATCGACGCCCGACGCGTCGAGGTCCTCGGCACCGACATCAACCGCGAGATCCTCCGGACCGCGCGGGCGGGCCGCTACGAGACCTCCCAGACGACGGACATCGAGGCCGAGCTCGAACCGCTCGACGCCTACGAACCGTACGTCGACCGCGAGGGCGACGTGTTCACCGTCACCGACCGGGTGACGGACCTCGTCGAGTTCGAACGGCACGACCTCATCCGCGGCCGCGAGAAGAGCGGGTTCGACCTCGTCTGCTGTCGGAACCTGCTCATCTACATCGACGCCGACTACAAGGTCCCCATCTTCGAGACGATCACCGGGTCGCTCGCCGAGGCGGGCTACCTGATGATCGGCATGACCGAGACGCTGCCCGCCGAGTTCCGCGACCGCTACGACCCGGTCGAGAAGAAACACCGCATCTACAGACGCGTCTGATGTCACTCTACCAGCTCGAACGCGACGGCGACGTGCAGGAGCTCATCGGCGTCATGCGCCGCAGCGACAACCCGGAGCTGCGCGCCCGCGCCGCCGAACTGCTCGGGAACTTCCCCGACCACGACGACCGCGCGGACGTGGTCGACGCCCTCGCCGGCGTCGCCAGCGCCGACGACAGCGCCGAGGTGACCGCCGCCGCGGTCGACTCGCTGGACGAACTCGGCGGCGACGCCATCGAACGGCTCATCGGCGAGATCGCCGGCATCGACCTGGGCGAGGGCGCGGACTGGCAGAAGGCCCAGGCGTTCGCGAAGGCGCTCGACGCCGACATGCCCGAACTGCGGATGGCCGCCGCCAACGGCCTGGGCGCCCTCGAACAGGCCGACGCCGTCCCGAAGCTCGTCGACCGGTTCGACGACCCCGACCCGCGGGTCCGCGCCCGCGCCGCCCGCGCATGCGGTCAGATCGCCGACTCCCGGGCGACCGACGGCCTGGAGTCGCTGCTCTCGGACCCGAACGCGACCGTCCGCCGGGAGGCCGCCGAGGCGCTCGGCAGCATCGGGAACCGCCAGGCGCTGTCCGCACTGTTGCCCCTCTACGAGGACGACGACGAGCGGGTCCGGCGGGTCGCAGTGGGGGCGTTCGGCAACTTCCCCAACGCCCAGCCCGTCGAGTACCTCGTCGCCTCGCTGACCGACGACTCCCCGGCCGTCCGCCGGACCGCCGTCTACTCGCTGGTCGAACTGCTCGCGAACGTCCCCACCGGACAGAGCCACGAGATCCGCGAGACGGTCGTCGAGCGGCTGAGCGAGACCGACGACCGCAACGTCGTCGTCCCGCTGGTCGAGATACTCGAGGAGAGCCAGCAGGCCGCCCAGCAGCGCAACACCGCCTGGCTGCTCGGCCGCGTCACCGAGTCCGAGGAGCGCGAGCGGGTGGTCGAGGCGCTCGTCGGCGCGCTGCGGGCCGACGACCGGATGACCACCCAGTTCGCCGCGACCAGCCTCGCCGAACTGGGCGGGGACCGCGTCGAGGACCGGCTGCTCGAACTCGTCGACGACACGGGCGCCCCCTCGCAGGCCCGCGCCCAGGCCGTGTTCACGCTCGGCAAGGTCGGCGGCGAGCGCTCCCGCCAGCGGCTGGACTCGCTGCTCGACGAGACCGAAGACGAGCAGATCCGCAAGCGCGCCTTCTCGGCCATCTCGAAGCTGGGTGGTCGCGGATGAGCGGGGAGAGAGGTGACCGACCGTGAGCGACGAGGAGCGGCCGCTGGCCGACACCCAGGGCCGGTTCGTCCAGGTCGTCAAGAGCGGCCGGAAGGTCAACGACCTGGAGTGGCTCGGCGGCCGGATCCTCCTCTCGAACAAGCGGCTCGTGCTCGCGAGCAACGAGGGCAAGCGCCAGATCGCCCTCGCGAAGGTCAGCACCGTCAAGAACCGCAAGAACAGCAACAACGCGATGGCCGCCGTCTCAGGCTACTTCTCGGTCCAGACCGGCAACGACGTGTTCCTCGTCGCCCCGGCCGACGCCGACGAGTTCGAGGAGTCGCTGTACACCGCCCTGCTCGACGGCGAGGTGGCACTCGTGAAACACCCCGCCGTCGAGGGGGGCGTCGTCCGGGACACCGAGTGGGGCAAGGCCCGGATCAACGTCGAGTCCGACCACGTCGGCCTGGCTATCGCCAGCGGCCAGTTCGTCGAGATCGAACTCGTCGACGTGGGCACCGTCGAGGCCCGGGACGGCGCCGTCCGCGGGGACGAGCGCCGCATCCTCGAGATCGAACACACCGACGAGGAGGGCACGAGCGTCCAGACCTACGTCTCGGGGACGACCCGCCACGTCTCCATCCTCGAATCGCTCGTCAGACAGGGCGAACTCCAGAACGCGACCGACGCCGACCTCGACCAGACCGAGATGGAGGTCCTGATGGCCCTCTATTCGGGCGTCTCGCCGTTCGAGATCCCGGAGTTCGTCGGCATGGAGGTCGAGGCGGTCGAGGCCGTCTTCGACCGCCTCGTCGAGGAGGGCATCCTCCGGGAGAAGCGCGTCCGCCGCGACGTGCGCCTGAAGGCCCGCGGGCGCAACATCGCCAGCGACGTGATCGGCGACCAGTGAACCGCGTGCGCCGGAGATCCGAGCCGCGAGCTACAGCGGCGTCCCGCCGCGCTCGCCGTCGTCGTCGGTCGCCGCGGCGCTCAGCAGGTCGGTCACCGGCTCGCCGTACTCGTAGCCGGGGACGACGCCCTCGACGTAGGTCCCCTCGACGTACTCGACGAGCGTCTTCGCGATCTCGACCCCGCGGGCGGCGTCGCCGTAGCCGAACTCGTAGGTGACGGTGACGGTCCCGTCGGCGGTCGTCACGTCGAAGCCGTCGAGGTCGACCGAGGCCCGCGTGGCCATCGGCGCGTCTTCCAGTCGGCGTTCGAGCGTGTCGAGCCACCCCGACTGGACGGCCTCGCCGACCTCGCCGTCCTCGGTAGCGGCCCGGAGCGTCGGCACGTCGACGCGCACCCGGAAGTCGGTCGCGTAGTCGTCGCGCTCGCTCGCCGTCACCTCGGCGTCGAAGACGGTCGTCGTCACGCGGTAGCCCCCGTCGGCGGCCGCGAACGCGTCGTGGCCCTCGAAGGCCTCGCGCGCTCCGGCCGGCGTCTCGTCGGTCATCACCCGGAATTGGGCGCTCGCCGGCAAAAGACCGTTGTGTCGCGTCGCGGGAGCAGTCGCTCGCGAGTTGCGAGCGACAGAGTGCGAGGGGTGGGATTCGAACCCACGGACCCCTTCGGGAGCGGGTCTTAAGCCCGCCGCCTTTGGCCTAGCTCAGCCACCCTCGCGCGTTCGTCCGTCGCCCCTCCGGCGGAATAGCGGTTACGGTCCGGTCGCGTGGCTCGCGAGCCGTCGAAGCGAGCGGGAAGGGGAAAACGGGCTGTTCGGAGGGCGCGCCGGCGGGTCAGACCTCGACGTGGATGTCGGTGAACGGGACCCGGACCATCAGGACGCGGGTGACCGGGCGGCGCCGCAGCCGCACGCGGACGATCACCGCCGTCAGCACCCACGAGACCGCCGCGAGCGCGGCCGCCAGCGCCGCGACGCCCGGGTACATGACCACGAGCGCGGCGACCGCGACCGCGAGCGACATCGCCAGCGAGACCAGCAGGGTGCGCGCCAGGCTGTACTGCGTCGGCAGGCCGGCCGAAGCGACCGGGGGACCGGTTCGTCTCATCACACTCGATGCTACGCCGGCCGCCCCCTTAATGGTAATCTGAAATACATTTCTGTAGGCGAGGCTACTGAACTCAGTTTCACGAGCCGTGTTGACACGGCCCAGGAGGTCAGCGCTCGTCGCTCTCGGTGATGTCGTAGGCGTAGAACTGCTCGGGTTCGGGGAAGAAGTCGGCGGGGTCGTCGTGGCGGACGGTGCCCAGGTCCGTGCCGTCGAGGGTCCTGAGGTGGGTGTACATCTCGTCGCGCTCGACGGCGGTGCGGACGAGGCCGGCCGAGAAGCGCATGTCGTAGGAGCCGGCGACGAAGAGGACGAGTTCCTCGTCGTGGTCGATGCACTCGGTCACGACGAAGACGAACCCGCCGCTCTCCAGCTGGTAGACGCCCGTCTCCTCGAAGTCGGACCGCTCGACGTACGTCTCGACCTCCTCGGCGAAGTTGTCCGGGACGACGTGGGAGAGCCCCCAGGTGTCGTCGTCGCCCATCGACGGCGAGAGCGTCGTCGTGTCCCCCGCCGGGACGGCCAGCGTCTCGTAGCCCTGGTCCTCGCGGTCGTCGGCCATCGCCTGCATGTCCTCGAGCGCCCGCTGCCAGTTGGTCTTGAGTTCCTCGCTGTGGTCGGCGACGACCTCCTTCCGGTCGACGTCGTCCGGACTCTCGGCGTGGTGGGGCATACTTCGGTCAACGCCGTTCACACAGTAAAGGGTGGTGCACCGGGCGGTCGGTCCCGGGCGGGACGGGATGCCGTTCCGCGTCCGACCGCCGAGCCCGGTTCGGTCGGTCAGGGGCGGATCCCGAAGCCGAACTCCATGACGAGCGAGACGCCGAGGACGACCAGGCTGGCGGCGAAGACCTTCTTGTCGCGGCTGACCCGCTGGTCGAACGGGACCCGTTCGCCCCGCAGCGGGGGGATCTCCTGCAGCCGGGCCTCGAAGCCGGTCTGGCGCTTCGACTCCAGGGTCACCCGCTTCTCGTCCTTGTAGGAGGGGGTCGGCTGGATGCCGAGGCTGCCGATCCCGAACAGGGCGACGCCGACGAGGAAGACGGCGTACTTGGCGGCGACGAGCGTCCCGCCGACGAGGTAGCCGACGAGGACGGCGCCCCCGGCGACGAGTCCGCCGACGGCGAGCACCCAGACGGCGAACTCCGCGAGCAGGAGTCGCTTACTCGCCATCGGACCCGCGACCGAGCACCGACTCGACGCTCTCGTACTCCCCGGAGTGGCGGTGGCAGTAGCTCAGCCGGTCGGTCTCGCCCACCGGGTACAGCTCCGGCCGCTCGGTGTCGCAGACGCCGTCGAACTGCGTGCTCATGTACTCGCGCGCCCGGTCGGGGTACCCCTCCTTGACGTGCTCGGCGGCCCGCTCGACGTGCTCGCGGACCTCGTCGGGGACGCCGTCGCCGAACATGTCGGCGACCGTCTCGTCGATGTCGTCGAACCGGTGGAAGGCGCCGAGCGACCGGCGGATCCGGTCGCGGACCGTCAGGTCGATGCGGGTGCGCTCGCGGATCACCTCGCGGAACCGCTCGATGTCGTGCCACGTCTCGGGGTCGACGTGGTCGTACTCCTCGGGGTAGATCTTCGCCGGACAGCGGGTCGTCAGCTGACACCCCGTCGGCGGGTCCCGCGGGCTCGGCGGCGTCCCCGGGAGCGTGATCCGGTCCTTCTGGACGGTCGGGTCGGGCTCGGGGATCGCCGACAGCAGCGAGTGGGTGTAGGGGTTGGCCGGGTCGGTGTACAGCTCCTCGGTCGCCCCGATCTCCATGATCTTCCCGAGGTACATCACCGCGACGCGGTCGCAGATGTGTCGCACGACGGAGAGGTCGTGAGCGATGAACAGGTAGGTCAGGTCGAACTCGTCCTGCAGGTCCTCCAGCAGGTTGAGGATCTTCGCCTGGACGGAGGTGTCCAGCGCCGAGACGGGCTCGTCGAGGACGACGAACTCCGGTTCCAGCGCCAGCGCGCGGGCGATCCCGATCCGCTGGCGCTGGCCGCCGGAGAACTGGTGGGGGTACCGGTAGTAGTGCTCGGGCTGGAGCCCGACCTGGGCCAGCAGGTCCTTGACCTTCTCGCGGCGCTCGGCGGGCGTGCCCACCTCGTGGACGTCCAGCGGCTCGCGGACGATCTCGCCGATGGTCATCCGGTCGTTGAGGCTGGACTCGGGGTCCTGGAAGACGATCTGGGCGTTGCGCCGCCACTGCTTGAGCCGCTCGCCGGTCAGCTCGGTCACGTCGGTCCCGTCGAACTCGACGGTGCCCTCGGTGGCCGTCTCCAGCTGCACGAGCGTCCGCCCGAGCGTCGTCTTCCCGCAGCCGGACTCGCCGACGAGCCCGAGCGTCTCGCCGCGCTGGATCCGGAAGCTCACGCCGTCGACGGCCTTGACCGGCGGGTCCGCGAAGACGCCGTCGCCGCCGTAGTACTTCTTGAGCCCCTCGACCTCGACGAGCGTCTCGCCGGTTCCCCTCGGTTCGGTTCGACCGCGTTGCTGGGTCATCTCGCTCATCGTCGGTCACCTCCGTCGGCCGCGACGTCGTCGCCGGGCTCCGCCGGGCCCGTCCCTTCGTCCGCGTCGGCGGCCTCGTCGTCGGCCTCGCCCAGTCGCTCGTGGTGGGCGACGGCCTCCGGCGTCGTCATGTGTTCGGGGTAGAGCAGGCAGGCCGCGGTGTGGTCGGTCGTGCTCTCGTCGACCTCGACGAGCTCCGGGTGGACCGCCTCGCACTCCTCGAAGGCCTTCGGGCACCGCGGCGCGAACCGGCAGTGGGTCGCCGCCTCGTTGGGGGTCGGCACCTCGCCCTCGATGGTCCGCAGGCGGTCCTCGTCGGCGTGCTGGCCGGGGATCGCCTCAAGCAGTCCCTCCGTGTAGGGGTGGCGCGGGTTCGCGAACAGCTCCTCGGTCGGCGCCTTCTCGACGATCTCGCCGGCGTACATCACGTTCACGCGGTCGGTGACGTCGGCGATGACGCCCATGTCGTGGGTGATGAACAGGATCGACAGGCCGCGTTCCTCCTGGAGGTCCCGCAGGAGCTCCAGGATCTGCGCCTGGATGGTCACGTCCAGCGCGGTCGTCGGCTCGTCGCAGATCAGCACCTCGGGTTCGCAGGCGAGCATCATCGCGATGACCGCCCGCTGGCGCATCCCGCCGGAGAACTCGTGGGGGTACTCCCCCAGCCGGCGGGCCGCGTCCGGGATCTGGACCGCCTCGAGCAGCTCGATGGCTTCCTCGCGGGCGGCCTCGCCGGTGATCCCGCGGTTGACCTTCAGCGCCTCCTTGATCTGGTTGCCGACGGTGAACACGGGGTTGAGCGACGACAGCGGGTCCTGGAAGATCATCCCGATGCCGCTGCCCCGCAGCTCCTGGTACTGGGCGGTGTCGTAGCCGGTGATCTCCTCGCCCCTGAACCTGATCGACGAACCGGGGAGGACCTCCCCGGGCTCCTCGACCAGCCCCATGATCGACCGGGCGGTGACGGACTTGCCCGAGCCGGACTCGCCGACGAGCCCGACCGTCTCGCCCTCGTAGAGGTCCAGGTCGATCCCGTCGACGGCGTGGATGGTCTCGCGGTCGGTCCTGAAGACGGTCCGGAGGTCCCGCACCGAGAGGACCGGCTCCTCGCCGTCCCGGTCGCGGGCCGACGCCCCGGCGTCGCCCGAGTAGGGGGCGCTCATCCGGCGGCACCTCCCGCGGCCGCCTCCTCCTCACCGCCGCCCTCGCTCTCGGGGTCGATGGCGTCGCGGATGCCGTCACCGAAGGCGTTGAGCCCGGTCACGAGCACGACGATCAGTATCCCCGGGATCAGCGCGATGTGCCACGACTGGGTGGAGACGTAGTTGCGCCCCATGTCGATGGCGCGTCCCCAGGCGGGGGTCGGCGGGTTGATGCCGAGCCCGCTCCCGATGAACGACAGCGCCGCCATCGAGATGATGACCCCGCCGACGGTCATCGACCCGTAGACGAGCAGGTACGGCACCACGTACGGGAGCATGTGCTTACGCATGGTCGTCCGCGGGCGCTGACCGAAGCTCTTGGCGGCGTCGATCCACTCCTCCTCGGAGACCTGCAAGGCGGGGCCGCGCACCGACCGCCACAGGCTCGGGAAGAGGATGATCCCGAAGGTCACCGCGTAGAGGAACCCGCCGTGGAGCACCCCCGTCAGCCAGTGGCCCTGGAAGGCCATCCCGACCATCAACAGCAACAGCAGCCCCGGTATGGAGGTGATCCCGTCCGCGACGAGGATCGTCACCAGGTCGACGAGCCCCTTGTAGTACGCCGAGGTCATCGACGCGATGACCGCCAGCAGCGACGCCAGCACGATGGACAGCCCCCCGATCATCATCGAGATCCGGGCGCCGGCCACCGAGAACGTGAACAGGTCGCGGCCGTTGGTCAGGGTCCCGAACGGGTGGAACCGGCCGTAGTCGTCGTAGGTCATCGGCCCGACGTTCTGGTCGCCCTGGCCCTTCGACTTCGAGTTGAAGTTGGCGTCGCCGACGTACACCGTCTCGACGCTCCCGCTCTCGGCGTCGTAATACTGGATCTCGTGGCTGTACGGCGACTGGATGTTCTGCTCGACGGTCGTCGGCCCCAGCGCCGGGGCGAACAGCGCCATCGTCACGAACACGAGGACGACGACGATGCCGAACTGGCCCCAGCGGTGGTCGCGCAGGCGGTCGACCACGTCGTCGCGGGGCGTCCAGTCGACCTGGCGGTAGTGGTCGCGGAAGACCAGCCAGCCGCGGTAGACCCAGTAGAACACGACCGCGGCGTACAGGTAGACGAGCACGAGCCGGATCGCCCAGGCGACCGCCGGCTGCAGCCCGAGGAACGTGCCCTCCCAGGGCCCGTTCGGCCCCGTCTTGTACCCCTCGTTGGGGATCGTCTCCCGGGACAGCAGCGTCGGGACGTTCCCGGCTGCGGACCGGAGCCCGTCGAGGAAGCCGCTGGCGGCCTGCTGGGCGGCGTAGACCGCCTCGCCGGCCCTCGGGGAGAAGGCGCCGAGTATCACCTCGATCAGCGCCGTGACCCCGATGACCGTCGCGTCGAGCAGCAACAGGAGGCCGCCGGCGAGCGCGCCGAGCTCGACTGCGACCAGCACGAGGGCGACCGCCCCCCACCGCAGCGCCGGTTCGGGGTTGGCCAGCAGCCGGTCGCGCAGCCGCGTCTCCTCGCGCCGGTCCCGGTCGCGCGCCGAGTCGGTGATCGTCGCACACATCGTCTCAGTCCTCCCGGCCCTCCAGGCCGATCCGCGGGTCGATGATCGTGTACGCCACGTCCTGTGCGATGTTGAAGAACACGAGTATGAGGATGAATACGTAGGTGAGCGCGCCGATGATCGGTACGTCCGACGCGAGGACCGCCGAGAGGAAGAGGTTCCCGAGCCCGCGGATCCCGAAGATGAGCTCCACGAGCACGGACCCGCCGATGAGCAGGTAGAACTCGCCCATGATCACCGGCAACAGCGGGATCATCGCGTTGCGCGCGACGTGTTTCCCGACGATCACCCGCTCGGAGACCCCCTTGGCCTTGGCCGTGTCGATGTAGGGGGAGTTGAGGCTCTCCAGCACCGCGGTCCGTCCGATGCGGACCTCGTTGCCCATCGACGAGGAGCCGAGCACGAGCGCGGCCGGGAGGATCCACTTGAACGCGACCGCCCAGTTGTAGGGGTCGGGGACCGGGATCCCGACCGGGCCCAGCGAGTAGCTGCCGAACAGGTTGCCCAGCGCCGCCGGGGTGCCGATCACGTCGGTCGGTATCAGGAACCCCCGGTAGAACGACAGCAGGCCGCCGGCCGACAGCAGGCCGGCGAGCATCACGGCCAGCCAGAAGTTCGGCATGGCGCGCCAGACGATCCCGCCGAAGGAGGCGGTGTAGTCGCCCCAGGTGTTGGCCCGGAGGCCGGCGTACAGCCCCAGCGGGATGCCCAGCGCCAGCGCGATGACGACCGACCAGATGCCGAGCCACAGCGTCGCGGGCATCCGTTCCCAGATGAGCTGGGCGGCCGACTGGCCGCGGGTGACGACCCACGACTGGCCGAAGTTGAACGTGACCGTATCGATCAGGAAGTCCCGGTACTGTATCCACAGGGGGACGGGCTCGCCGTTCGGGTACCGGAGGCCGAGCGAGACCGCGAGTTGCCGGGCGGTCTGGGGGTCCGCGTCACGACCCAGGATCGCGGTCATCGGGTCGAACGGCGACAGGTAGAGGATGACGAACGTCATCGTGAGTCCGAACAGGACCACCGGCACCCCGAGGACGAGGCGCTTCGCGATATACAGGAGTTTGTTCATGGCGTGTCTCCGTTATGCGTGTAGTTGTCTCTCTGTGTGGGCCGCAACGTAATACGTTCGTCGTCTGAGCGGGGAGTTCATCGGGAGCGGCCGGGGACCCGCTCGCTCACTCGGAGCCGCCGACGTGCTCGTCGTAGGCCTCGATCCCGCCGGGGAAGATCTGCGGCGGCGTCAGGTGGTAGGCCGGCTCGAAGCGGTCCTTGAACACGTTCGCCATGAACTCCGGCTGGTTGATGACGTAGGCCATCGCCTGCCGGACCGGCCTGGGCACCTGCTCCATGTTGAAGCCGACGTAGAAAGTGCCGATTTCCGGGGTCCGAGCGTAGTTGACGGTGGTCCCGTTCTCCAGGTCGTAGGTCCCCAGGTCACGACCAACGTCGTCGGTCTCCTCGACGGTCACGCTGTCGGCGTTGTACTGGGCCGTGGGCACGCCGCCGATGTCCGCGTTCTCGTTGAGGAAGTAGTTGTACCGGGCCTGCGTCTCGGTGAGGATGGCGGCGTCGATGCCGTCGAAGGAGGCGCCCTCGCCGTGGTAGTCGTCGAAGGTGTCCATGACGATCTCGCCGCCGTTACCCGACTCCCAGTTGACGAACTCGAAGGGGCCGGCGCCGACCGGGCTCTGGGAGAACTCCTCCCACTCCATCTCGCCGTCGTAGCCCTCAACGTCGCCGACGATGCCCTCGGGAACCGCCGAGAACGCCGAGTAGGCCAGCACCGACAGCGAGAACGCGAACGGCTCGCTGGTCGTGATCTCCAGCGTGTAGTCGTCGACCGCCTCGACGCCGATCGAGTCGGGGATGATCCGGGTGGTCGTCTCCGGCTCGCCGGAGGCGGTGTCCGTGACGGTGTCGCCCTCGTCGTCGGTGACCGTGACCTCCTCGGTCTCGTGTTCGATCCCCATGACGCTGACGGGGAACCGCGCGTTCGTGGAGTTGTCCGAGACCATCAGCCGCTTGATGGAGTACTCGAAGTCCTGCGCGGTGACCTCCTCGCCGTTGTGGAAGGTCGCGCCCTCCTTCAGCGTGAACGTGTAGGTGCGGAAGTCCTCGCTGACCTCGTACCCCTCGGCCAGCAGGTTCTCGACCTCGGTCGTCCCGTTGACGTAGTTCGTCAGCGCGTCGAACATGTCCATGATCTTGCCCCCGGAGGCCGTGTTCCCGGAGGCGATCGGGTCGAGGCTGCTGAACGTCGAGGAGATGGTGCTGAGTCGGTCCTTGCCCTCCAGGCCCGCGACGGAGTTGCTGGTCTTCGCCCGGGAGGGCTCCATCGGTCCCGGCGGGTTGTAGTCGACGTGGTCGTACCACATCGCCTCGGTGACGCCCTGGTAGATCGGGATGAGCGCGGCCTCCTGCCACATCCCCTCTTCCATTTTCACCGCGGCGTCGCCGCGGACCTCGGCGGCCTCCTCGGTGTCCTCGGGGTTGTTCGAGATCCGCTCGAACTGGTCGATCATGTACTGGCGGACCTCGGGGTCGGCCTCGGCGTCCTCCGACCAGAACAGCCGGGCGCCGTTGGCCGCCGCGTTCTCGTCGTAGACCGTGTTCCGCGGGTCGACCAGCTGGACGAAGTTCTGCGGGCCGGGGTAGTCGGCGACCCACCCGAGGGTGTACGCCTCGTGGTTGCCGTTCCGGGTGGCCTCCAGCAGCGGCGAGAACGCCGCCGAGCTCTGGTTCATGTCGATGTGCGCCGACTCCAGCCGGCTGGCGATCGTCGACGCCATCTCCGACCACGTCGGGCTCTCGTACTGCAGCCAGTCGAGCTCGAAGCGGTCGTCCGGGCCGTAGCCCGCTTCCTCCATCACCCGCTGGGCCTCACCGATCATCGTCTCGCCCACGCCGTAGGGGTACTCGCTTACCGTCACCGGACCGGTGTCGGTTCCGGTGTCGGTCCCGTCGCCGCCGTCGTCGCCACCGTCACCCGGCGTGGCGGTGTCGCCGCCGTCGCTCCCACAGCCCGCAACTGCCGAGGTGAGCGCGGCCGCACCGGTCGCTTTCAGAAATCGTCGTCGGCTGGTGTCCGAGCCGTCAGTGTCGCGAGGCATACGTCCCCATTACCGAGCGCGATACTTAAATTGCGGTGGAACTTGCCGTTAGTTGTCGCCGAAATCGCAGTACCACGGCGGTCGAAAATTATCTTAAATTATATTCTACCCCCTTCTATTATAACGGGGAATTAGAGGACCACCGGTGGATGTCCGAGACACACTGACGGCTTAAGGGAATATAAGCGTACTGGGCAAAAGCTGCGATGAACGGTCGGTATTACCGGTGAATCTCGACCGATTCGAGGACGACCGTGTCGATGGGTCGATCGCTGGGGTCGGTGTCGACCGAGCCGATGGCCTCGACCACGTCCATGCCGTCGACGACCTCGCCGAAGACGGCGTGTTTGTCGTCGAGGTGGGGCTGGGCGTCCAGCGTGATGAAGAACTGCGAGCCGTTGGTGTCGGGGCCGCGGTTGGCCATCGAGAGCTTGCCCGGTTCGTCGTGGCGCAGGTCCTCGTGGAACTCGTCGTCGAAGGTGTAGCCCGGGCCGCCCCGGCCGGTGCCGGTCGGGTCGCCGGTCTGGATCATGAAGTCCTCGATGACCCGGTGGAACTCGATGTCGTCGTACAGCGGGTCGACCCGCTTCTCGCCGCTCTCGGGGTCCTCCCAGGCGCCCTCGCCCGGGCCGACCTCGGCCGCCTCGTAGTCGGACTCGGTCGCGTGGTCGACGAACGCCTCGACGGTGTTGGGTACCCTGTCCTCGAACAGCCGCACCTCGATGTCGCCCTCGGAGGTGTGGAGCGTCGCTGTCAACTCGTCACTCATACCCGGTCGGAAGCCCGCCGCGGAGAAAACGCTGGTGGTACCGTCCGCACCGACGGGTATCGACCGACGGCGGCGACCCCTCGGCGAACCGCCCGTCCCCGCGCCGGCCCCGCTCACATGGACGGGCCGACCCGCGTGATCGCCGAGGAAACGAGCCCGTGTTCCTCCGCGCGCACGCGCTCGCCGCCCGCGACAGCCCGCAGGCGCCCGAGCAGGGCCGCGGGGTCGGTCGCCGTCGCGTCCACGTCGATGTCGTCGCCCACGGCGTCGAGCGTCGTCCGATCGCCGGAGACCTTCACCACCGGCGCGACCGGGTGGCCGGTCGCCACGCCCTCGCCAGTGACGTGGACGACGACCTGCGCTCCGGCCGCCGCGAGGCCGGTCGCCGCCTCGGCGAACCGCGAGGGCGCGTCGACGACCGCCAGCCCCTCGTCGTGGATCGCCCGCTCGCCGTAGTCCAGTACCGCCCGGACCGGCCGGTCGCCCCACGCCCGCGTCACCGCCGCGAACTCGTGGTCCCGCGCCTCGCGTCCGACCCGCGACGCCCGCGCGGGCCGGCCGCGGTGGCGCTCGGCCAGTTCGCGGAGGTCCGCGGCCGCCGCCTCGTCGTCGGCCCGCGCGGCCGCCGCTTCCGGATGGGCGACGACGCGCTCGCTCCCGGCCGCCACCACCCGCGCGCCCGCGTCGACCAGGTCGTCGACCACCGCACCGACCAGCGGGTCCGCCGTCTCGCGGGTCGACTCGGCGAGGTCGCCCGAGACGACGCCGACGGTGAGATCCGAGAGGTCCGCCGTGGTGGCTCCCCGGCCGTCGTCCGATGTCCCCCGGCCGTCGCGGGTAGACTGCCCGCGGAGTTCCTCGACGGCTTCGACGCCCGCCTCAACCGTCGCGTCGGTGCCGCCGGCGTCCTGGATCGCGACCTCGCGGACGGGCACGCCCAGGTCGGCGAGGTCGGCCGCCACGTCGTCGCTCTGGATCGACTCGCAGCCCAGGCCGACGACGACCGTCCCGGCGACGTTTGGGTTCGATCCGACCCCGAGGAACGCCCGCAGCGTCTGTGCCTTGTCCGCTCCGATCTGCCCGCAGCCGTGGTCGTGGGGCGCGCTGACCGCACCCTGTACCCGGTCGGCGATCCGGTCGGCGACCTCCCGCGAGCAGATGACCGAGGGGAGCACGAGGACCTTCTCGCGCACGCCGACGCCGCGGTCCCCGCGGTCGACCGCCTCGAACCCCTGCCGCAGGCTCACGCCGACTCACCCCTTCCGGGTCCGTCCGCCGCCTCGGCCGCCCGGTCGCCCCGGCCGCGCCGGCTCTCGCAGTTGTGGGTGTGAACCCACTCGCCGGCGGCTATCGGCTCTGTGGCCTCGCCGATCACCTCGCCGTACTTGCGGACCGGGTCCCCGGCGTCGATGTCCACGAGCGCGACCTTGTGCCCGAACGGCACCTCCTCGGCGACGGTCACCGGTGGATCCGCGTCGGCCAGCCGGTCGCCCGCGTCGAGGTCTTCGAGCGCCGTCGCCACGTTGTCCTCGGGGGCCATCACCAGCGCGGTCCCGTCCAGCACTTCGCCCTTCATCGTCGCCCCCGCCGCGGCGCTCGGTCGCCGCTCATGACCCCTCCGCGGCGAGTTCCCGCGGCTGGCGCTCGTTGATCGCGAACTCCTCCAGCCGGCGCGCCTCGGCGGCCGTCTCCGCGCCGCCGGCCACCGCGAGCAGCGTCCGGTAGATCCGCTCGCCGGCCTCGCCGAGCGGTTCGCCGTCGATGACGGTACTGGCGTCCACGTCCACGTTGGCGGCGAGCCGCTCGGCCGTCCGCGGGTTGCCGGTCACCTTGATCACCGGCGCGATGGGGTTGCCGGTCGTCGACCCGCGCCCCGTAGTGAAGGCGACGACCTGCGCGCCGCCGGCCACCTTGCCGACGACGCTCTCCACGTCGTAACCCGGCGAGTCCATCACCGACACGCCGCCGCCCACGGGGATCGCCTCGCCGTAGTCGACGACGTGGCGAATCGGCCGCGTGCCGCACTTGGCGAGCGCGCCGAGGCTCTTCTCTTCTATCGTGGTGAGCCCGCCCTCCTGGTTGCCCGGCGAGGGCTGGGCGCCGCGCATGTCCACGCCCATCAGGTCCGCCAGGCGCTCGCGGCGGTCGACGCGGTCCAGCAGCCTCTCCCGGGTTTCCTCGTCGGCGCAGCGCTCGGCGGCGACGTGCTCGGCGCCGATGAACTCCGGCGTCTCGGAGATGCAGACCGCGCCGCCCGCGTCGACCAGCCGGTCGGATGCGTCGCCGAGCGCCGGGTTCGCCGCGATGCCGCTGGTCGCGTCGCTGCCACCGCACTCCACCGCAAAGACGAGTTCGCTCGCGTCGGCTTCCTCCCGAGTCTGACTCCCCACCTCGGCCCACAGGTCCGCGAGGGTCTCGGCGCCGGCGTCGAGCGCGCCGGCGGTCCCGCCCGCTTCCCGGATCGTCAGCGTCTCGACGGGCTTGCCCGACCGGGCGATGTCGTCGGCCACGTCGTCGGCCTCGATGTCCTCGGTCCCGAGTTCGACGACGAGCGCCGCGCCGACGTTCGGATTCGCCCCGATCCCCGCCAGCACCTCGCGCGTGCGTTCGCGGCCCGCGTCGGGCTGGCTCGTCCCCATCTGGTGGGGCGTCGCCCGCGCCCACCGGCCCCCGTCGTCGGCGACCCGGTCGGCGACCGGGCTCGCCGCGACCGACGTGGGGAGGACGGCGACGTGGTTGCGGACGCCGACCCGGCCGTCCGGTCGGCGGTAGCCGTCGAAGGTGTCCATGGGGAACGAATCAGCCTCCGCTCGCAAGAATCTGTCGCGAACGGGGTCCGGACTTCGGATCCCGGCCGGCGGAGTCGGGCGACCCGCTCAGAAGTCCCGCAGGTCGTCCAGCACCGCCTCGGCCTCGCCGCTCTCCAGCGCGTCGCGGGCCGTCTCCAGCCCCTCGTCGATCGAGTCGGCGTCCTCGCGGGCGTAGATCCGCAGGGCGGCGTTGAGCGCGACGGCGTCGGCGAACTGGTCGCCGCGCTCGCCCGCGACCACTTCCTCGGTGATCGCCGCGGAGTCGGCGGCCACGTCCTCGACTTCCAGATCCTCGCTCTCGAAGTCCATGCCGTACTCGGCCGTCTTGATCTCGAAGTCGTCGAGTTCCTCGTCGCCCTCCGACCACTCGCCGACGACCGTCGTCCCGGGGCGCACGTCGTCGTACCCCTCCATGCCCTGGAAGAACAGCGTCCGGGACACGTCCTGGCTCTCGGCGGCCTGGAGCGTGTCCGTCATCTTCACCGCGAACGGCAGGTGGTAGAACGAGCCGAGGTGCACGTCGGCGTTGGCGGGGTTGGCGAGCGTCTCGACGGTGTTGACGAACGTGCGGACGCCCATGTTGTCCCGTCGGTCCCACAGCGCGTGGATCCCGGGGTTGAACTCCGGCTGGTAGTAGTAGCCGAAGCCGACCTCGTCGACCATGTCGGCGCTCTCGGCCGGTTCGATCTCGGTGCGGACGCCGAGTTCGTCGAGGATCTGCTTGTAGCTGTCCTGTTTCTGCGTGGGGACGCGGTCGCCGCTGTGGACGACGACCGGGGTGCCCGCCGCCGCGGCGACGACGCCCGCCGCGACGCCGAGGATGGCCGAGCGGCCCTTGCCGTCGTAGTTGGCCCCGCAGTCGACGGGGTCGGCGTCCGGTTCGGCGGTGACGACCGACTCCTCGCGCATCACGTCGACGTAGGCGCCCAGCTCCTCGGCGTTGTTGCGCTTCCAGCGGTTGGCGAGCCAGAACGCCCCCAGCGTCGTGTGGTCCGGTTCCCCAGCCAGGATCCGCTGGAACGCCTCGCGGGCCTGCTCGCGGGTCATGTCGTCGGCGGACTTGTGTCCCGACCCGACGACCTCGGTCATCAGCCGCTTGAGCGGCCAGTCGCCGAACTCCTGTGTCGCTTGAGCCATACGAACCGGTTCGGACTGCCGACTCTAAAACGCCCCGTTTCTTCCACTCTCCCGGGAGTCGTCGCCGCGTTTTTTGTCCGTCTGGGCGTGTTTCCGCTGGATCGTCGGAGATGCGGAAGTCCCCCCGGGACCGTCGGGCCGTCGGGTCGGCGAGCGGACCGTACGACCGGTTCGTGACCCGTGTCGTGTTCCGTTCGAGTGGCGAGTTGATCGGGTGTTTCTGGTGGGTTTGTCGTGGAAGGAAGTCGTATCGGGGAGAGCGCAGTCAACCACAGGCGATGAAAGCCCTCGGCGCGCTCGCGGTCGCTGAGCGGGATATCCGCGCTCCGCTCGGGTAGAGGTCGCTCAGGCGACCAAGCAAGCGCGAGCGCGCCTCGCCCGTTCAGTCCGCCAGGACCGCGCGACCGCACCGCACGGCACCGCACAGCACCGCAGACGGCCACGAGCCTCCCCAGCCGATTGCGATGCTCGCAGGCTGCGCTTCTCATCCCTCGCGCGGCTACGGTCGCGCGCGTTCATGCGCGCTCCAGCGCGCGCCAACCGCACCGCGCCCGCTCACCGCAATAGCCGTCACCTGCAGGTAGCATCCGGGCGCCACAGGCGCGCGGTTCATCCGCCAGAGCGGGGCGAAGCCCCGCGGAGGCGGTCTTTTTCACCCATGTTTTTGGACCGGGGGTGCCCGCACCGCCCTCTGGGCGCGAGGACACCCCCGGTCGAAAAAGATGGTGTCGCAAGCCCTTTGCTTTCGAGGGCGGACCCCACTGTATGGACAGAAAGCGGGAGCTGACGAGCGTCGACCTCGCGGCGCTCGCCGGCGAGCTGTCGGCCTACGAGGGCGCGGGCGTCGGGAAGGTCTACCTCTACCCCGACCGCGACCTGCTGCGGTTCCGGATGCGCCACTACGACCGCGGCCGGACCGAGTTGCTCGTCGAGGTCGGCGAGGACAAGCGGGTCAACGTCACCGACCCGGACCACCTCCCGGAGGCGCCCGAGCGGCCGCCCAACTTCGCGATGATGCTCAGGAATCGGATGCAGGGCGCCGAGCTAGTCGACGTGTCGCAGTTCCAGTTCGACCGCATCCTCGAGCTGACCTTCGAGCGCGACGAGGAGACGACGACCGTCGTCGCGGAGCTGTTCGGCGACGGCAACGTCGCCATCCTCGACGGCACCGGCGAGGTGATCGACTGTCTCGAAACTGTGCGCCTGAAGTCCCGGACCGTCGCGCCGGGGAGCCAGTACGAGTTCCCGAGCGCGCGGTTCAATCCGCTCGGCGTCGACTACGACGCCTTCGAGGCGCGGATGCGCGACTCCGACTCCGACCTCGTGCGGACGCTCGCGACCCAGCTCAACTTCGGCGGCCTCTACGGCGAGGAACTCTGCACGCTCGCGGGCGTCGACTACAACGTCCCGATCGAGGAGGCGACCGACGAGCAGTTGCGGGCGCTGTACGACGCCGTCCGGCGGCTGGCCGACCGGCTGGCCGACAGCGACCTCGACCCCAGAGTCTACTACGAACTCGACGAGCCCGACGCGGAGGACCCGACCGACGATGCCGGGGAGATCGAGGGCCGGCGGGTCGACGTGACGCCCATCCCGCTGGCGGAGTACGACGACCGCTACGGCGAGCCGTTCGACTCGTTCAACGAGGCGCTGGACGACTACTTCACGTTCGCCAGCGACGAAGACGAGGAGGGCGGCGACGACGCGGGCGGCGACCGCGGGCGCCCGGACTTCGAGTCGGAGATCGCCAAACACGAGCGGATCATCGAGCAACAGCAGGGCGCCATCGAGGACTTCGAGGCCCAGGCCGAGCGCGAGCGGGAGAACGCCGAGGCCCTGTACGCCAACTACGACCTCGTCGACGAGATCCTCTCGACGATCCGGGCGGCCCGCGCCGAGGACCGCTCGTGGGACGACATCGAGGAGCGCTTCGCGGAGGGGGCCGACCGTGGCATCCCCGCGGCGGAGGCGGTCGTCTCGCTGGACGGCAGCGAAGGCACCGTGACGGTCGAGATCGACGGCGAGCGAGTCACGCTAACGGCGAGCGAGGGCGTCGAGAAGAACGCCGACCGGCTCTACCGCGAGGCCAAGCGCATCGAGGGCAAGAAGGAGGGCGCCGAGGAGGCCATCGAGCAGACCCGGAAAGAACTGGAGGAAGTGAAGCGACGCAAGGAGGAGTGGGAGGCCGCCGACGCCGGCGAGTCCAGCGCGGGCGGCGAGGGTGAAGGTGAGGGGAGCGACGAGGACGACGAAGACGAGGACGTGGACTGGCTGGCCGAGCCGTCGATCCCGGTCCGCCAGTCCGACCACTGGTACGAGGATTACCGGTGGTTCCACACCAGCGACGGCTTCCTCGTCATCGGCGGGCGCGACGCCGACGACAACGAGGATCTGGTCAAGAAGTACCTCGACCGCGGGGACCGCTTTTTCCACGCCCAGGCCCACGGCGGCCCCGCGACGATCCTCAAGGCCACCGGCCCCTCCGAATCGTACGACGGCGACGTGGAGATCCCCGAGTCGAGCAAGCGCGAGGCCGCGCAGTTCGCGGTCTCGTACTCGTCGGTCTGGAAGGACGGCAAGTTCGCCGGCGACGTGTACGAGGTCGGATCGGACCAGGTGTCCAAGACCCCGGAGAGCGGCGAGTTCCTGGAGAAGGGCGGGTTCGCCATCCGCGGCGACCGCACCTACTACGAGAGCACGGAGGTCGGCGTCGCCGTCGGGATCACCTGCGAGCCCGAGACGCGGGTCATCGGCGGCCCGCCGGCGGCCATCGAGCCGAAGGCCGAGACGACCATCGAGGTCGAACCGGGACAGTACGCGCAGAACGACATCGCGATGCGGCTCTACCGGGAGTTCAAGGGCCGGTTCGCCGACGACGCGTTCGTCCGGAAGGTCGCCAGCGCCGACCGCATCCAGGAGTTCCTCCCGCCGGGCGGCAGCCGGATGGTCGACGACTGATCCTCACTCCCCGTCGGACGGCTGTTCGACCCGCAGGTCGAGCCACCACTCGACGCGTTCGAACGGGCGTCCCGGATCCGTCGCTCGGGCCGCGTCGTCCCCGTTCGCCCGGATCTTGAAGCCCGTGGCGATGCGGTAGGTGTCGGTCGGGAGGTATCCGTCCGCCGTGTAGTCGTCCCAGACCTCGTAGGTCGTCGTCAGCGACTCGCCGGGACCCAGCTCGGCCGTCGTACAGCCGTACAGGGGGTCCTCGACCGAGTCCGGCGGGACGGCGTCGCTGGTCCAGCACTCGCCGGCCCGGTCGGTCGGTGTGTCGTCCGGGTGGTAGAGCCGGAGTCCGCGGGGTTCGCTCCGGCCGTCCCGGTCGAACAGGTGACACCGGTCGTCCTCGTGGACGTTCAGTTCGCGGGGCTCGTCGCCGGCGTTCTCGACCGTAGTCCGCAGACGCGCCGGTTCCTCGGCGTCGCTGCGCGCCCGCGGTACGGTCGCCGAGACGGCGAGCCCGTCGACCGCCGTGATGTCGCCCGTGTCGACCAGCGAGACCCGCCGCGGAACCGGCCCGTCACACGTCGGCGGCGTCGCCGTCCCGCCGGAGTCACCCGTGACCGCGGTGGTTCGGCAGCCGGCGAGGCCGGCGACGCCCGTCCCGACGGCCCCGAGGAGGGCTCTCCGATGCACGGCCGTAGCGTCTCCGCCGACCCGGAAAAGGACTGGGGCGGATTCGGGGCGAAACCGTCTTGCATGCTGGACGGTAACACCCGTCATGGACTCGGCGCTCGCGCGACTGCTCGCGGTCGCCGTCCTCGCCGTCCTGCCGGCGCTGTGTTTCGTCGGGCTCTTTCGGCTCATCGACCGGATGGCCCACGACGAACTCGTCGCCCGCGTCGAACGGGGGGAGTTCGAGACGGAGTCGCCGGGGGGCAGGGCCGCGAGTTCGATCGACCCCGCCACCGCCGTCGCCGCCGCCCGCGACCGCGAAACGGTAACCTGTCCGTCCTGCGGTGCCGAGAACCGGGCCGGGGTCGACTACTGTCGGCACTGCCTGTCCGAGCTTCAGTGACGAACGGTCAGCCCGCTACTCGTCGGGTTCGACGCCCACGGCGTCGTAGCCGGCCCCGCGGAGCGCCTCGACCAGTCCGTCCTGGTCCACGTCGGCCTCGTAGTAGAACACCACGTCGAAGGTGCCCTCGCGGAGCAGCTGCTGGCACTCCCAGACGAACTCGTCGCCGTCCAGCGTCAGGCCCTGGTGCTGGTTGACGCCGAACTCGGGGTCGTCGTTGCCGGAGTAGACGTAGGTGTCGGTCGGCTCGATCCCGGAGTACTCGGCGATGTAGTTGCCGATCTCCAGGGTCGCCTCGTGGAGCGTCGGCTCCTGGTCGCCAGACAGGTCGGTGTGGACGATCACGCCGACGAGTTCGATCTCGCCGGGTTCGAGCAGTGCCTGGGCGCGCTGGTAGAGGTCCGTGTCGACGGCGTCTGCGTCGCTCATTGCTCGTACCTGCGAGGCGCTGGCTCTTGTGTCCCACGGTATCGCCCCGGAGAATGCCGGCGAGCGGCGCCGCTCGCCGAAGATATTCGGACTGCGAGCGGGCCAACCCCGGCCGGACGTTACTCGTCGCGGACGGCGCGGCCGCTCGCCGGTGAGACGGACGTGCCGCGAATGCGGCAGGATCCGCAGTTACAGGCGTTCGAGGTTCGTCGCGCGCGGGCCCTTGTCGGCCTGCTCGATGTCGAACTCCACTTCCTGTCCCTCTTCGAGGTCCGGACCGCCGACGTCTTCCATGTGGAAGAAGACGTCCTCGTCGGCGTCATCGGTGTCGATGAAGCCGTAGCCGCCGGTGTCGTTGAAGAAGTCGACCTTACCTTTCGCCATCGTTAGAGACGCTCCAGGTTGGTCGCTCGGGGACCCTTGTCCGCTTGCTCGATATCGAACTCGACTTCCTGACCCTCTTCGAGGTCGGGGCCGCCGACGTCCTCCATGTGGAAGAAGACGTCTTCGTCCGCGTCGTCGGTGTCGATGAAGCCGTAGCCGCCAGTGTCGTTGAAGAAGTCGACCTTACCTTTCGCCATGATTACAGGCGCTCCAGGTTCTCGGCGCGCGGGCCTTTGTCTGCCTGAACGATGTCGAACTCGACTTCCTGCCCCTCCTCGAGGTCAGGACCGCCGACGTCCTCCATGTGGAAGAAGACGTCCTCTTCCGCATCGTCAGTGTCGATGAAACCGTAACCGCCAGTGTCGTTGAAGAAGTCAACCGTACCGGTCGCCATTGCAACTAGCCAGAGGTGATGCCCCTATTAAAACCTGGCGGGTCGGCGAGTGGTGTGCTACCACACGTCGCGCGGGCCGGCGTCGACCGCGGTCACTCCGGGGCGGTGTCGAGCGCGTCGGCGACCCGCTCGACGGGATGAGGGGGCGATTCGCCCCCCTCGCGGTCGGCCAGTTGCGACCGACAGGAGGCGCCGGGTGCGACGACCGCGTCGCCGTCGCTGTCCGCGACCTGGTCGTAGAGGATCGACCCGATCGCCTTGCTCATCGAGTAGTGTTCGGCCTCGTAGCCGAACGAGCCGGCCATGCCGCAACAGCCCGAGTCCAGCGCGTCCACCTCGTAGCCGGCCCGGCGGAGCACGCCGACGGCGTGGTGGTCCTTCTTGGTGGCCTTCTGGTGGCAGTGGCCGTGGTAGGTCAGCGCCTCCGCGGGCGCGTCGAACTCGATCCGTTCGTCGAGGCGGAACCGGTCGAGGTACTCGCAGACGCCGTAGGCGTTGGCGGCGACCGTCTCGGCGGCCGCCCCGGCGAGCAGGTCCAGGTAGTCGTGCTGGAACATCACCGCGTCCGAGGGCTCGACGACGACGAGGTCCCAGTCGTCGGCGACCCGCGGGGCGAGTTCCTCGACGTTGCGTTCGGCGCGCTCGCGGGCGGTGTCGAGGAAGCCCTTCGAGTGAGCCGCGCGGCCGCTGGCGGCCACGTCGTCGGGCACGTCCACGTGGACGCCCGCCGCTTCGAGGACGCGGACCGCCGCCTTCCCCGCCTCGGGGTGGCTGTAGTTGGTGTAGGTGTCGGGGAACACGAGCGCCTTGCGTTCGGCCTCGTCCTCGGAGACGCCCGCCTCGCGGCCGGCGAACCAGTCGACGAACGACTCCCGCTCGAAGGTCGGGAGCGTCCGCTCGCGCGCGACGCCGAGCAGGCGCTCGGCGACGAGCCCGCTGCCGGGCAGTTTCTGGAGCCAGTTCGAGACCGGTGCGGTGGCGCTCCCCAGCGCACTCAGGCGGTCGACGTTGGCGAAGACGCGCTCGCGCAGGCTCGTGCCGTGTTCCTCGTGGTGGGCGTGTTCGACTTCCGCCTTCAGCTTCGCCATGTCGACCTCACTCGGGCAGTCCTTCGCGCAGCCCTTGCAGCCGATACAGAGGTCCATCACCTCGCTGACGAACTCGTCGTCGGTCGGGTCGTCGGGGAGGTCGCCGCTCATCGCCTGACGGAGCATGTTCGCCCGGCCGCGGGTGGCGGTGACCTCCTCGTCGGCCGCGCGGTAGGTCGGGCACATCACGCCGCCGGTGGTGTCCTGGCCGCCGCGACAGCCGCCGCAGCCGTGACAGAGCTCGACCATGCCCTGCATCCCGTTGTCGTTCTCCCAGTTCAGTTCCGGCTCGAACCCCGCGTCGAAGGCGTAGTCGGGGTCGAACCGGAGGTTCTCGGTCATGTCGACCGTGCGGGCGCGGTCGGGCGCCTCGCCCGCCTCCACGTCGGCCGCGTCGACGCCGACGACCTGGCCCGGGTTGAGGAGCCAGTCCGGGTCGAAGGTCGCCTTCAGGTCGCGGAACAGGTCCCACACGTCTTCGCCGTACAGTTTCCGGTTCCACTGGGTGCGCGCGCGACCGTCGCCGTGTTCGCCGGAGACCGAGCCGCCGTACTCGACCACGAGGTCGGTCACCTCGTCGGCGATAGACTCCATCGCGGCCACGCCGTCGACGGTCTTCGAGTTCACCAGCGGGCGGATGTGCAGACAGCCCGGACCCGCGTGTGCGTAGAAGCTCGCGTAGGTGTCGTGCTCGTCGAGGACGGCCTGGAAGTCGGCGACGAAGTCCGGCAGGTTCTCGGGCGGGACGGCCGTGTCCTCGAGGAAGGCGATGTGTTTCGCGTCCGTCGTCCGCGAGAGGAGGATCGGCAGCCCGCTCTTGCGTAGCTTCCAGAATCGCGCCCGCTCGGCCTCCTCGTGGGCCTCCCGGGCCGCGAACGCCCGGACCGGGGTGTCGGTTACGTCGACGGCGCCCTCGGCGGGGTCGGCCTCCGTCGTCGCCGCGTCGACGACGTTCGCGCCCTGAGCGGCGCCCACCCGGTCGGCGATCAGATCGGCGACCCGCTGGCGCCCCTCCTCGTCGCTCTCGGCGTAGAACTCCACGAGCAGGACCGAGCCGGTCCCCTCCGGGAGCACCGAGTCGACCAGGTCGCCGAACTCCTCGGTCTCGGCGGCCAGGTCCAGCAACACGTCGTCGAGCACCTCGACGGCGGCGGGGTCGTGTTCGAGGATCGGGTCCACGTCCTCCAGCGCGTCGAGCAGACTCCCGTAGGTCAGCAGCGCCAGCCCCTTCGTCTCGGGGACCGGCTCCAGCGAGACGGTCGCCTCCGTGACGATGGCGAGCGTCCCCTCGCTACCGGCGAGCAGGCGGGCGACGTTGACGGTGGCCGGCTCGCTGTCCCCAGCCGCGGCGTCGTCGCCGTTCTCGGCGTCCAGCGCTTCCCGGGCCTCGGCGACGAACGCGTCGAGGTTGTAGCCCGAGACGTTGCGCTTCAGCTCGGGGAACGCCGCCTCGACGGCCTCGATCTCCTCGTCGACGACCCGGGCGAGTTCGGCGTAGATCCGGGCTTCGAGGTCCCCCTCGGGGTCCGCCCGCTCGCGGAGTTCGTCGAGCGTCACCTCGCCGAATCGGGTGACGGTCCCGTCCGCGAGGACGACTTCGCAGGCCTCGACGTAGGCGTCGGTCTTGCCGTACTGCAGCGAGTGGGCGCCCGTCGAGTTGTTGCCGATGGCGCCGCCCAGCGCGGACTTGTCGCCCCAGGCGGGATCGGGCGCGAACTTCAGGTCGTGGGCGGCGAGTTCGGCGTTCAGCTCCCCGAGGATGGCCCCCGGTTCGGCGCGGGCCAGCCGCTCGTCGGGGTCGACCGAGAGAACGGCGTCCATGTGCCTCGTGAAGTCGAGGACGACCGCCTCGTTGACCGATTGGCCCGCCAGCGAAGTGCCGCCCCCGCGGGGGAGCACCGGGATCGACCGCTCGGCGCAGTAGGAGACGACGCTCGCCACGTCGGCGGTCGACTCCGGGTAGACGACGCCGACGGGCGTCACCTCGTAGATGCTCGCGTCCGTCGCGTACAGCTCCCGCGAGTAGTCGTCGAACCGCACCTCGCCCGCGACCCGCTCGTCCAGGTCCGCGACCAGTCCCGGTCGCGCCACCGCGTCCGCCGCGTAGTCGTAGTCCATCCGGGGGTCGCTGGCGGGGTCGCCCTCCGGCCGGTCGCTCGTTCCCATGCCCGACGGCTACGCGGTTCGTCGGATTAAAGCCCGGCCATCGCTGGCGGAACGTGAATCGCCTGACGGGGATCGCTCGACGGGGGTGGACGGCGAGGCCGCCGCCCCGTCGCGATGTCGAAAACGACTACTCGGGGCCGAGTAGCCTATCCGATGACAGCACCACGGTGGTAGGCCGGTGGTGATGGTGGCTGCAGTGGCTGGCAGTGGCTGGTTGGCGCGCGATGCTCGTCGGTTCGGTCCGGGCGTCAGCCCGGTGGCTCGAACGTGCCCGGCCGAACGCGCTCGCGTTCGACCGTTGCATCTCAATATCTTCCGTTTCTGTGTATAAATCTTCTCCACAAGGTGAGTTGTAGGACCTAATATCGATTATTCGTCCGGAAATTATCGTTACGATTGATCGTCAGTCGGTTGAGTTCGAGCCCGCGAGGTCGCGCGGCGAGCCGCTGGCTTCGGCCGGGACTCGGGAGACAGGGACACCGGACTGCGACGGCGGTCAGAACTCCTGCCACTCGGTCGGCTGGCCGGCGAGGCCGAGGACGCGGGCCTCGCGGCGGCCCTCGTCCTCGCGGATCTCGATCATGCCGTCGAAGGCCTGCTTGATGACCTGCAGCGTCTGGTCGTCGTGGGCGGACGAATCGATGGTGAAGAGGCCGAGGTAGCCGGCGGAGTCGAACCGCGAGGAGAGGACGTGGCAGAACTTGAAGACGGTCTTGCGGTCGGTGTAGGTGAGCATCGTCGACAGCGACGTGAGCGCGAAGCGGCCGCTCTCGGCGCCGTTGTTGTGGAGGTACTCGAGACACTCGGTGATCCCGATGCCGATGCCGGTCAGGTCGCCGGGCGATGAGACGTGGTAGACGTAGCTGCCGGTGGCGGTGGCCTCGCCCCGGCGGCTGCCGTCGCCGCGGCAGTCGACGACGCTGACGGTCGACTCGTCGGCGTCGGGCGCCCGTTCGAGGAAGTCCTCGAGGACGTTCTCGGCGCGGTCGCCGGTCGTGACGATCAGCGAGCCCTGGCCGTGCTCGGCGCCGTCGGCCAGCATCGACATCGCCAGGTCTTCCTTGCCGCTCATGGCCGGCCCGGAGACGAGGATGTTCGACCCCGGGCGGACCGACTCCAGCGCCTCGAAGTCGAGCACGTCGGTCAGGTCGTACATCGTCTCGGAATCACTACTCCTCGACATCGCCGAGACCCCGCAGTGTCGCGATGAAGTCCTCGTCGTTGTCGATGCCACCCAGGGTGTCGGACAGCTCCGACTCCAGCTCCTCGACCCGTTCGCGCAGTTCGAGGTACTCCTCGTTGTCGGCGAGTTCGGCGCTGCTCTTGGTCGCCTCGAGCGTCGCCTGCTTCTCGACCAGCGAGTAGTACTCCTGCAGCAGGTCGTCGTAGGCCGACCGGTCCAGCAGGTTCTCGACGGTCTCGTGGAGCTGCTGGCTCCGGATGGGTTTGCAGAGATACGCGTCGAAGCCCATCTCGAGGATGTCGAAGTCCGGTTCGACCGCGGTCACCATGGCCACCCGACAGTCCAGCCCGCGCTCGCGGATCCGCTCTAGGACCTCGTCGCCGGAGAGCCCCGGCATCATCCGGTCGAGGAGGACCACGTCGACCTCGTCGTCGAGTTCGGCCAGCCCCTCGTCGCCGCTCCCGGCCATCCGAACCTCGTAGTCGTCGGCGAGCCAGAGATTGTACGTCTCGGCGACGTCGGGCTCGTCCTCGACGATGAGCACGACTGGCGTTTCCGATCCTGTCATTCTGCTCTCTACGGCGTCGTTGTCGTTCATCACACATAGCCCTGTGGGTCCGGCTCGCGCGCCTGATAGCTGCAGTCGGGCGGTTTTTCGCGGTCTGCGTCGATCCGCCGCGGCCGGGCGCCGCGACCGGCGACCGGTCGCGAACCGACACGCTCACCGCCCCGGCGCGAGTACGGGCGGCCGTGATCGAAAACGTCGCCCGGGGCCAGCAGGTCTTCACCAGCAACGCCTTCCTCGTCACCGGCGAGCGCACCGTCCTCGTCGACGCCGGCAGCGAGTTCGACGCCGCCGCCGAGGTGCGCGACCGCGACGCCGCCCTCGACGCCGTCGTCCTCACCCACACCCACCCCGACCACGTCGGCAACACGGCCGCCCTCGCCGAGGCGTTCGGCTGCGACGTGTGGGGGTTCGACCCCGACCACGAACTGGTCGACCACGCCGTCGCCGACGGCGACTCCCTCCAGTTGGGCGACCACAGCTACGAGGCGCTGCACACCCCCGGCCACAAGGACGACCACCTCTGCTTCTACGCCGCCGGCCCGGAGGTCCTGTTCGCCGGCGATCTGGTGTTCGCCAACGGGAGTTTCGGCCGGACGGACCTCCCGGAGGGCGACCGCGACACGCTGGTCGACAGCATCGAGTACCTCCGCGACACCGTCTCGCCGGAACTCGCCGAGATTCACACCGGCCACGGCCCCAGCGTCACCGACGACCCCTACGACCACATCGAGACCGCGCTCCGCGCCGCGAAGTTCTGAGACGGACCCGGACCCGACGCGTTCACGGTCACCTGCCGTCAGTACAGGACGGCTACCGACCAACCGCAGTGGCGCGTGCTGTCGCGCGCGGGTTCATGCGCGCGACGGAACCGCGCGAGGGATGAGTGAGTGAGCGGAGCGAACGAGCGAATCGGCTGGGGAGGTATGTGGCCGTCTGCGGTGCTGTTCCTGGCGGACTGAACGGGCGGGGCGCGCTCGCGTTCATTTTAGTCGTCTGAGCGGGCACTATCCGCGCGGTGCGAGGCGCTGGCGCCTCGAAGCGAACGGCTCTGCCGTGAGCGGGCGGTGCGGAGAGCGCGGATATCCCGCTTGGTTCGAGAGAGCGGAGCGCTCTCGGCATCCCGAAAATCTTCGATTTTCGAAGACAGCGACCGCGAGCGCGCCGAGGGCTTTCAACGCTTGCTGTCAGTTGCAGTCACGGTCACTCGGGCCCATCCGGGCCGACTACCCGAGACACCACGTCACGAACTGCTCGAATCAGGTCCATGTCCTACAACCGGGCGGCACACTCCAGCAGCGCCCGGCGGCCGTCCGAGACCAGCGGCGTGCCGTGGCCCATCGCGGCGACCTCGAACGGCGGGACCCGCTCGCTCAGGTCGCGGATGCTTTCGGTCAGCGCCCGCATGTCGTAGGAGTCGAGCCAGAACGGCGGGGTGAGCCGGCCGTCGTCCTCCCAGAGGAGGTCCCCGAGGAAGGCGGCCCCGGAGTCGTGGACGAAGACGGTGTGGCCGGGGTTGTGACCCGGCGTGTGGTAGGCGGTGAACCGGCCGATCTCCTCGCCGTCCTCGACGCCGCGGATGTCCATGTGGTCGGGCAGCGGGTAGATCCGCCGTGCGATACGGTGAAAGAGACCCTTGTGGTGGAGCAGCTTCGGGTCGCGCTCGCCGCTGCCGAGCTCGAGATCGTCGGCGCCGATGTAGACGGGGCCGTCGAACGCGCCGTC
This sequence comes from Halosimplex halophilum, assembly GCF_004698125.1. Taxonomy (NCBI): domain Archaea; kingdom Methanobacteriati; phylum Methanobacteriota; class Halobacteria; order Halobacteriales; family Haloarculaceae; genus Halosimplex; species Halosimplex halophilum. The sequence continues at coordinate 109,495 of NZ_ML214297.1, read as the reverse complement.
GAGCGCCCGCAGGCCGCCGGTGTGGTCGATGTCGTAGTGGGTGAGGAACACGCGGTCGATGTCGCCGACCTCGTAGCCGATCTCGCTCAGTTCCGACCCGAGCGAGGGGCGGTTCCAGGGCAGGCCGGGGTCGATGAGGGTGACGGTCCCGTCGTCGACGAGGTAGCCGTTGGTCGCGAACGGCGGCACCAGCCCGATGTCGAGCAGCCAGACCCCGTCCGCGAGTTCCGTTGGCATCTCTGTCTGTGGTTGGCGATCGAGCGGGAAAACGGTACTGGCCGCGCCCGGTCCGGGACCCGTCGGGCGGTCGCGGACCGAGAGTCAAATCCCGGTTTGGGTCTACACAAGACATTCATGTCGAAGCCACGACTCTCTGATATGAGACGCAGGACGACCCTCGCTCTCGCGCTCGTCGCCCTCCTCGCGGGACTGGGCGGGTGCTCGGCGGCGGGGTCGCTCTCGCTTACCCCCGTCGACGACCGGGCGCTCGCCGAGGAAGCGAGCCGTCCCGCACCCACCGACGCGCCGCCGGACGCCGACGAAGGCGTGGTGCAGCGAGCGATCGACAACGGGACCGCCACGGCGGTCGGTGACCACCCGCCCGTCGACGAGCGACTGCCCTTCCGTTACGACGGGCGCTTCTACGCCGTCGACTACGCCGAGAACGGGACCGCACCGGGATACGACGTCGGGATCCGGATCGACTTCAACGCCTCGGCGGTCGACGGGACGGTCGTCGACTACGACGAGTTGCCGGCCGTCGACAGGGAGACCCTGGAGTTCGTGCTCTCCCAGGAGCCGCCCGACGAGGAGCGCCTCGAACCGGGGTACGACTTCGGCGTCGGCGCCACCTACACGGAGAGCGACGCCGAGTCGTCGGTGCTGGCCCCGACACAGGAGTACGACGCGGTCAGATACGAGGGGGAGGTCTATCCCATCGACGTGGAGGCCGAACGGGAGACGCTGACCGTCTACCGCTACGAGGCCGAACTGGTCGCCGAGAGCCACGAGGCCTACGCCGAGTCGCTCCGGGAGCGTCACGAGTTCGAGCTCTCGGGCCTCTCCGACGCCGAGCGGACTGTCGTCGAGGACGCGCTGAACGGCACCAACTACATCGAGGACAGCGACAACGAGGCGTTCGACTCGCTGGTCGACCGGTTCCGCGCACAGGAGCCCGTCGAGGAGACCGACTACGGCGGCTCCTACGTTGTCCGCTACGACGGCCGGCTCTACTGGGCCGAGATCGACTACGGGAGCTACGTGACCGACGACGACGGCCCCACGCGACCGGCGGAGACGCCGCCGTAGCTGTGACCGGGACCGCCGGTCACAGTCGCTTGCTGACGTACGGGCCGTCCTGACGGTAGCCGAGCTTCTCGCGGTAGTACTGCCGGACGCCGATCCCAGAGAGGACGGCCAGTTTGCCGTAGCCGGCGTCGGCGGCCAGCCGCTCGGCCTCCCGGAGGAGTCGCCTGCCGTACCCCTGATGTTGGTGGCTCCCGTCGCCGTCGCCCGCTGACTGCCCCACACCGACTTCGCTCCCGTAGACGTGGAGTTCGCGGACCACGGCGGCGTCCTGCAACTCGCGGCGCACGGGGTCGTTCGGGAACCGCAGCCGGCAGAACCCGACGAGGATCCCCTTCTCGCGGTCCTCGAAGCTGATGAAGTGCTCGCGGCCGCCCGCCACCTCGTAGGTGTCGGTGTCGAGCGTGACCTCATCGGGTTCCTCGTCGTGGTGGCCGACCTCCCGACAGCGGATGCAGTCGCAGGACCAGCCGTGCTCGTCCATGCGCTGGCGGGCGAGCTGGCGGAGGTTGGACTTCCAGACGCCGCCCTCGATGAAGTCGGCGGGGATGTCGCGCTGGACGCGCTGGAGGCGCGTGTATTCGGGGATCATGGACTTGATCTCCGCGACGAGTTCGGCGGCTTCGTCGTTGTCCAGCGGTTCGAACTCGTCCTTTCGCCACCAGTCGTAGGTGACCGTCCCCTCGACGACGAGGGTGGGGTAGATCTTCAGGAAGTCCGGCCGCCAGTCGGTGTTCTCGAAGATCCGCCGGAAGTCCTCCAGGCACATCTCCTTGCTCATCCCGGGCTGGCCGGGCATCATGTGGAAGCCGACCTTGAAGCCCGAGTCGCGCAGCCGTCGGTTGGCGTCGATGGAGGCCTGGACGCCGTGCCCGCGGTGCATCTCCCGGTTGATCCGCTCGAAGGTGGTCTGGACCCCCACCTCGACCTTCGTCGCGCCGAGGTCGAGCATCCGGTCGATCTGCTCGGGGTCGCACCAGTCGGGCTTGGTCTCGAAGGTGGTCGCGACGTTGCGCACGTCGGCGGTCTCGTTCTCGGCGATCACGTCCTCAAGGTAGCTGAACTCGTACTCCTCGGGGTCCTGCGCGAAGCTCTCGTCCTCGGCCGGTTCGGGCTCGCCCTCGGGGTCGTACTCGTTCATCGCCTCCAGGGCGCGCTTGACGAACCACTCCTGGTAGTCGTGGCTCCGGGCGGTCATCGTCCCGCCCATCAGGATCAGCTCTACTTTGTCGACGGGGTGGCCGATCTGCCGGAGCTGTTCGAGCCGCAGGCGCACCTGCCCGTAGGGGTCGTAGTCGTTCTGTACCCCGCGGGCGGCCGCGGGCTCGTGGCCCGTGTAGCTCTGCGCGCTGGAGAACTCGGAGTCCGGGCCGCCGGGACAGTAGAGACACTTCCCGTGGGGACACCGTTTCGGCGAGGTCATGATCGCCACCGGCGAGACGCCCGAGGCGGTCCGGACGGGCTTGCGCTGGAGGACCTCCGCCAGTTCCTCGCGGCGGTCGTCGGGCCCGAAGTCGATGAGGTCGGAGTTGCGCGGCACCTTCGGCGAGGAGTACTTGCCGCAGACCTCCTTCTTCGCGCTCTCCACCTCCTCGCTCTCGATCTCGCCCGCGAGGATCCGGTCGACGAGCTCCCGGCAGGCCTGCAGGAAGGCCTCGGGCTCGTCGGGCTCGGAGTCGGTCGCGTCCGGCGTCTCGGTGCTCATCGCGTTGTCAGGGATCGTCGCCTGGCGCGAATAAGCGTGTCGCTCGCCCGAGAGCCGCCGGCGACCCGTGCGGTCGCCGCGCACATCGACGGTACTTTCTTGCCCGGCGAGTCCTCCCGTTCGACCATGATCGCCACAGCCGACGCGAACGAGTCGGACGAAGGGCCGAGCAGGCCGAAGTTCCGCGGCTGCGTCTTCTGTTACTCGGCCGAGTGGGCCTACTACGGCGCGAAGAAGGGGATCCGCGCGGTCCGGGACTGACTCGCGGCCGCTCCCGGAACGCGGGCGGGCGACTCCGAGCCCCCTCGCTGGTCGTGACGTGCGACGCTCCGAACGCCTAATACAGTTCGCGTACAATTCTCGTATATGCCCGTCGACTTCGAGACGCACGACCCCGGGGACCCGCGCATCGACCTGTCAGAGGGTACCAACGCGCGGCGGTTGCTGGAGTTCCTGCTGGAGACGCCGACCGTGGGGTACACGCCGGCGGAACTGGCGGAGGAGACCGGCGTTCCCCGCGGGAGTGTCGGCCCGACGCTGAACCGGCTCGAATCCGCGGGGCTCGTCCGACACAAAGAACCGTACTGGGCGGCCGCCGAGGACGACCGGATCGCGTCGGCCGCTGCCTCCTTCCTCGGGGTCGAGGCGGCCGCCGACGCGTACGGCGACGACTGGTACGCGCGGAACGACGGCTGGGCCGAGGAGTTGCCCGACCTGAGCGACGAGGAGCGGGACTGAATGGCGTACTCGCAGGGGGCGGTCGTCGTCGCGACTGACCCGTTCGGCGACAATCCGAAGCGCCCGTACCTGGTGCTCTCGAACGATACCGTTCCCTTCCACGGCCAGGAGTACGTCGCGGCGGTCGTCACGACGACGGCCCGGGACGAGGCCGTCGAACTCACCGACGACAGGTTCGAGCGCGGACGGCTGCCGCGCACCTCCTACGTCTCCCCGTGGTCGGTCGTGACGCTCAAAGACTGGATGGTCGACAAACAACCCGCGGAAGCAACCGATGCGACCGTCGACGAGGTGCGCCGGGAGTTGAACACGTATCTCCACACCGGATAGGTCGGAGAGCGCCCGTCGACGGGACCGAACCGATTCGGCCCAGCGGCCTTTCCGCGCGGCGTCGACGTTCTAGCCATGCCAGCGACGGACTTCGACGCCGAACGGGAGTACGACGACGACCAGTTCTCCGCGCAGGGGGTCTTCAAGAGCGACCACCTGAAGGCGGTCTGTGGCTACTTCGAGCCCGGCCAGTTCATCCCGGTCCACGCGCCCGACAGCGACGTGGTCGTCCACGTCCGCGAGGGCACGGGCGTCGTCCGCGAGGGCGACACCGACCACGAGGTCGCCCCCGGCGACGTGGTGGCGGTCCCCGCGGGGGTCGACCGCGGCGTGAAGGCCGACGGGGGCGGTCGGCTGGAGGCGTTGCTCGTGACCGCGCCGCCGCCGACCGACGCCGAACACGACCCCGTCCGCGAGGGGCTACGCCGCGGCGTGTTCGACCCAGGCGAGTGAGCGCGGGCGGCCGGAGCGAGGAACGGACCACCGCCGGCGGGTCGGCCGAGTCTGTGGCCGTCAGTCGCCGCCGTCTGCCGTCGGCTCCGACGCCGTACCGACCGAACAGGCCATCGACGTGGTGAACGTCCCGTACTCGACCGGATCCGACTCGGGGACCCGGACGGTCGTCCGCGAGTCGTTGCAGTCGACGTAGCTCGCCGCGATGTCGAACCCGTACCACGTCCCGCCCTTCACGTGGACGGCCACCTCGTAGTCGACTCGCTCCGTCAGCTCGAACAACAGGTACGCGCCGGGTTCCAGCTGGGGCGTCGGCGAAACCGCGATGTCGGCCGCCGGCGCCGACACCTCGACGGTCACCGGGCGCACCGGGCCGTCCCGCCAGACGACGAGTTCGTGCGCCTGCGCGCCGCTCGGCGGCCCGTCGCCGAGCCGGTACGTCTCGTCCGGCGATTCCGCTTCGGGGTCCGACTGGGGGGCGCGCTGCTCGGCCGGTTCGACGGTTCGGGTCCTCCCGTCGCTCGCGGACGGTCGCTCGGTGTCGGTTCCGCTGTCGGTCGACCCGTCGTCCCCCGGCCCGCTCCGACCAAGACAGCCCGCCGACCCGAGCGCCAGGGCGGCCACGAAGGCGCGTCGTCGCATACCCGTCGAGTCGTTCCCCACCGGAAAACGGCTTCCGTTGGCTCAACTAGACCGTTGAGCTACCCGTCCCAGTAGTCGACCTCCGCGTCCAGGTCCACGGTCTTCGAGATGTATCGGTCCTCGTAGTTACCGGGCGCGCCGCCCGCGAACAGCATCGCCGCGTCGCGCTCGACGAGGACGGACAGGTCGGGCTCGTTCATCGTCGAGACAACGAGAAATCGGGCAGTCTCGTCGCCGCGCGCCTCGACCTCGTGGGCGTGGTCCGGCCCGCTCGGCAGGGCGGCGTAGTCGCCCGGTTCGAGGACGTGTTCACTCACCTCGCCGTCGTTCTCGTCCGCGCCGCGCTCCAGATACAGCGTCAGTTCGCCGCCGAGCACGTAGATGGCTTCCTCGTTGCCGGCGTGGTAGTGGCGGGGCCACGTGCGATTACCGGGTTCGAGTTCGTAGAGGCTCGTTCCTAACTCCTCGCCGCCGGCCGCGACGCCGAGTTGCTTCCGACGGAACTGCCGGTCACCGTGGTCGTACTCGTCCCACTCGAGGTCCGATTCGGAGACGACGGTCGCGTCCTCGCTGTCGTCGCTCATGGCTCGACCCAGCGGCGCGACCGACAAAAACCGTCGCTACAGTTCCAGGGAGACGAACTCGATGTCCTCTTCGATCATGTACTCCCGGAAGTCGGCGACGATGGCCGGCAGCGTCGCGAAGATCCCGCGGTCGAAGGCGGCGACCGCGACCGTGTCCTCGACGAACCCCGTGAACAGCACCTTGTCGTCGGCGACCTTGATGATCTGGTTGACGTTCGTCGCGTCCATCGCCGCCTCGTAGGACGCCTTCGCGGTGAGTTCGTGGAGCTCCTCCTCGACCTCGCGCTCGCGGGCGTCGGTCCAGTCGAGCCCGTCCCGCCGGTGGTGGACGGTCACCGCCCGCGACTCCGGCTCGACTTCCGCGAAGTACCTGAGCGACTCGCCGGCGTGGTCGGCGGTGATCTCTGCCATGTCGGCGACGACGGACATACCGACACGAACGAAATGATGGGGAAAAAGCTTCGGCCGCGACTGTCGGCTGTGATACTCGGCCGCTCATACGGAGTATTGCAAGCGTTTACCGAGTCGACCGCACGACCGCGTGCGGTCGATCTCGGAATGTCTTGCAATACTCCGTATCAGGCCACTTCGTCGGCGACCACGTCGATGACGGTGTCGAGCACCGCCGAGCGCTCGCCGGCGATGTATTCGAGTTTGCCGTCGCGGGCGGAGGAGGCCGTGAGGCCGGCGTTGGGCACCCACTCGCGGGCGCGGTCGGCCACGTCGCGCACGTCGATGGCGCGGTCGCTGCGGATGTGGAGTTCGTCGTCGGAGACGCCGATGACCGCGCTCACGTCGTCGCGGTGGCGGCGGTGCAGCTCGTCCAGCAGCAGCGTCGTCGGCGGGAACTCGTAGCGGTGGGTGAACGCGTCGGTGTCCAGCACCGCGATGTCGGTCCCCTCGACGGTCTGGGTGTCGAGGTTGGCCTCCGCGGTCTCGATCTCCGCGTCGAGCTTCTCGCGGAACTGCTCGCTGACGTGGCCCGCGAGCCCGCCGGGGCCGTCGCCCTCGCCAAAGAGGAGGTCCGTGATGAGTTCGCGCTTGTCCTCGTAGGACTGGTAGTAGGCCTCCAGCGCGACGGCCTCGCGGACCTCGCGGACGGCCGCCTCGTCGTAGCCCGCCTCGTCCGCGGCCTCGGCGTAGGCCTCGGGGGTGTCCTCCCAGTAGCTCACCGCCGGGAGGTGCTGCAGGTCCTCGCGCACGCCGTCGTTGACGTGGGCGGCGACGTTGGCGGCCAGCGTCGCGGCGGTCGTCTCCGGCGCGTCGGTGCCCTCGGGCGCGACGGCGGCGTCGACCGCCGCCTCGATCTCGGGGTCGACCGCCACGTCGTCGACCAGCGCGCGGCCGGCGCCGTACAGGTCGAGCAGCTCGAAGCCGTCGAGCGACTCGCCGGTGGCGCCGGCGGCGACGAAGACGAACAGCGGCAGCTTCTCGTCGTGGCGCTCGCGCGCTTCGAGCATCCGCGTCGCGTCCTTCGTCGCGTCGTCCATGTCGTAGACGCCCTCCTCCAGCGGCCGGCGGTCGAAGTAGTGGTAGACCGCGTCGTGCTGGTCGTGCTGGTCGCGGACGAGCGGGAGCGTCGCCCGCTCCAGGGCGACGCCGCCCACGTAGCCGTCGGCGGTCGCCGCGTGGCGGACGACGACGGGCCGCTCCTCGAGGACCGCGCGCCGGACCGCGGTCGCGACCTCGCGCACGTCCTCGCTCAGCGCCTCGACCGTCTCGTCGGCGGCGATGGGCTCGACCGCGTCGGGCTCGGCCTGCGCGGTCAGCGCGTCGGCCAGCCGGTCGGCGACGGTCTCGCGCTCCTCGCCCTCGAGTTTCACCAGCGCCTCGGTCTCGACCTGGAGCTCGCCGCGTCGCTCGCGGACCTCGCCGTCCAGGCGGACCACGTCGTCGGTGTCGATCTCGGGGTAGGCGCGGACGCCCGCCTCCTTGAACGCGGCGCACTCGACGCTGTCGGTCTCGTCGCGGATCTCGAAGACCGTCGGACCGCTCGTCTGGCGCGCGCTCTCGACGACGCCCTCCAGTCGAACCGTCTCGCCGACCCGGTCGTCGAGCGTCTCGACGGCGACGTGTGTCGGCTCCGCGTCCGGTTCGGCGTCCGGCTCTTCCCCGGAGACGGCGGTCGCGCCGCCCCCGCTGGCGGCCGCCGCGCCGCCCTCGCCCGAGCCGGCCCCGGCGTCGCCGTCGGTCGCCGTCGCCGGCGTCTCGGTCGCGGCCGCGGCGGCGGGCGGCGGTTCGGCGGCCGCGTCGTCGCGCTCGTCGCCGCGGGTCGTCTCCGACTCCGAGTCGTCGCCGCGGGTCGTCACGTCGGAGTCGTCGGACCCGGCTCCGGCGTCGCTGTCGGTGTCGGACGCGTCGGCAGCCGAACCGTCGTCGGCTGCCGCGTCCTCATTTCCCGACTCGTCCTCTTTGAGATACGGTGCGCCCTGCTCGGGGTCGTCGACGAGGGTGCCGCGGAACTCGTTTTCGGCCTGGCGGATCGACCAGCCCAGGTCCACGTTCCCGTTGTCTCGCACCTGCTGGACCTGCACGAAGACGGTGTCGCCGGACTCCCAGTCGAGGCTCTCGAGCCGCTGGTCGAGCTCGCTCCGGTGGAGCAGTCCGGTGACGCTGTCGCCGATGTCGACGAACACGCCGAACTCGGCGTAGCCGTCGACGGTCCCGCGGTAGTAGCGGTCGACCGTCAGCTGGTCGGGCTGGTTCCCGCGGAACTCGAAGACGACGTCTTCCTCGTGGAGGTCGCAGATGCGACCGTCGACAGACTTCCCGCAGATGATACACGAACCCATTGGCAGGTAGAAATGCCCCGGGCCTAAAACGGTTGTCGAAACGCGTCCGTCGCTCGTCCGCACGTTCCGGCGCTCGCGTGCCGCACGATATTCGCGCCCTCAGGCCCGAAAACCGGCAAACAGGCCGCCACGGATCACTCGAAGACCGGACTGTCGTCTTCGAGCGCCTCGATCCCGCGTGCGACCTCCGCGGCCGCCTCCGGGAACAGCGCGACCTCCACCTCGTTGCCGTCCTCGTCCGCGAAGGCGAGCTTGACGCGCTTGTCGCCGAACTCCCGCACCTCGACGCCCTCCACGTCGTACAGCTTCGCCGTCGCCGCCGAGTTCGACGGGCCGACGTGCTTGACCGCGCCGTCCTTGAGTTCGAACGCGAACTCCTCGAAGTCCAGCGTGAGCATACCGGCGATCCGACCGGCGCGCGCTTAAACGGCCGTGGTCGCCTCGGGCGCGGCGCCGCGTGCGGCCACCGACCGGGCCCGCGTCGGCCGGGCACGGAGCCGTCACCCGAGAGCCCCGAGCACGTCGGCCCACGTCAGGCCGGTCAGTTCCGACAGCGCGGCGAACCCCCGGAAGCCGTAGCCGAAGACGAGCGCCGCCGGGAGGGCCGTCAGGACCGCGGCCCTCGGCAGCGACACGTCGTGCACGGCGCTCACGCCGACCGCGAGGAGGACACTCGCGTACGCGGTCGCGGCCACGCGGACGCCCGGATAGGGGAGGCCGGCGAAGGCACAGGGCGCCGCGGCGTAGGCGATGACCTGCACCGTCTCGCTGACGCCCGCGCGGTCCGGCGCCGCCGCGATGAGGATCAGCGTCTGGAGCGCCGCCGTCAGGTGCAGCGCCGCCGGCGCGACGAGGACGACCGCCAGCGCCAGAAAGAGGAGCGTCGAGAGGAGGGGCCGCCCGCCCAGGACCGGGTAGGCGGCCGCCCCCGACGCGACCCGGGTCAGCTCCTCCGCGAGGACGACCGCGCCGGCGAACACCAGCCCGGGAGCCTGGTCGCCCGGCGCCACGCCCGACCGGAACAGCCGACGGGGCCTGACCAGCACCTCCGCCCACGCGCGCGCGAGTGCGACCGCTCCCCGGTCCCGCCCGCCCGTCGGATTCTCGACCCACTGAGTCACGCCCGCAAGTAGGGAGTGGGCCCCAATCACGCTTACTCATCTGTTTCGAGCGGCGACTCTCCGCGCTGTCGCGTCTGCGTGTTCGGTGCAGGTGACGGCTGTTGTAGTGAGCGGTTGCGGTGCGGTTGGCGCGCGCTGGAGCGCGCTCTTGTGCGCGCGACGACACCGCGCGAGGGATTCGCGACTCGCGTGTCGCGAATCGGCTGGGGAGGCTCGTGGCCGTCTGCGGTGCCGTGCGGGGTGGTTGGGGTGCTGTGCGGGGTGGTTGCGGTGCAGTGCGGTGCGGTCCTGGCGGACTGAAAGGGCGAGGCGCGCTCGCGCCGAGAGTCGCCTGAGCGGGCACTATCCGCGCGGGCGGTGCGGAGAGCGCGGATATCCCGCTTGGTTCGAGAGAGCTCCGCTCTCTCGTCATCCCGAAAATCTTCGATTTTCGGCGACAGCGACCGCGAGCGCGTCGAGGGCTTTCAACGCTTGCTGTCCCCTGCAGTAGAGACTCCAGATAGCGAGCGGGCCGAGGGCTTTCAGCGCTCACCGGCGACTGCGGCCACTCCGAGACGACTTCCCTCCCCGACAAGCCCACCAGAAACCACTACTCGACTCGCAGAACGAACCGAACGATTCGGGGCGCGTCGTGCATTTATGTATCCCGAACGCGAACGTCACGGTGATGTACAGCGCCCGCGACCAGGTCGAGAACGCGGAGTGGCTCGACGAGATCGAGGCGACCGCCGAGCGCCTCGACATGGACGAAGCCGCCCGCTCGCGGGCGGCCGATCTGTTCCTCTCGAACGTCCCGGAGACCGACCGCTCGAAGCGGGCCGTCCTCGCGACGAGCGTCTACGTCGCCGGGCTCGTCGAGGGCGACAGCCGCAGCCAGCAGCGCGTCGCCGAGGCCGCGGACGTGTCCCGGCTCACCATCTCCCAGCGCTACGAGGCGATGCTGGAGAATCAGGGGCTGGACGCGCCGGGCTGGTAGGTCGAGTCGGCGGTCGTCGGCGGCGCGCCCGCGACTCAGGCGTCGTCGGAGTCCGCGCCGGGGCCGCCGTCGGCGGTCGCGTCCGTAGCCTCGGTCGCGTCCACTGGTTCGGTCGCGTCCACGGCGCCGCTGGCGGTCTCGGCGTCGGTCTCCCCGGGGGCGTCGCGGCCGTCGCGGTCGGGGGTGAGGTTGCCGTGCTCGTCGATCTCGCCGCGGACGATGCGGGTGCTGGAGATGATCTCGCCGTCCTCGGCGTGGACGTGGTCGACGACCTCGATGTCCAGCGGTTCGACCCCGTCGTCGCGGCGTATCTCGTTGATGCGCTTGGCGCCGGTCACCGTCTCGGGGGAGACGACGATGGCGTCGAACTGCGGCTCGGGTGCGAAGCCGGTCGGGTCGTCGATCCGGCGGATCTCGTAGTCGCGGTCGTACTCCTCCGCGAGTTCGGCGAGTTCGGCGTCGAGGTCGCGGTGGCGCCGGTCGTACGGGCGGACGTAGCGGTCCTCGCGGCGAGTCTTCGGCGCGAGGTCGTCGCTCGTCAGACCGACCGTCGCGTCGCCCAGCTCGAAGGCGCGCCTGAACAGCGCGCGGTGCCCGTCGTGAACCGGGTCGAAGGTGCCACCCAGCGCGACCTTCATACTGGCTCAGTCGGGCCAGGCCGGTAAAGTGCCTTCGGCTTCCGGTGCCCGCCACACCACCGAACGGAACGGTCTCCGGACGGTCAGCCGTCGGTCGCGTCGTCGCCGTCCTCGTCCGCTTCGGCGCCGTCCGCGTCGTCGGTCGGTCCCTCGTCCGTGTCCCCGGCTTCGCCCGTGGCGCCCCACTCGTCGGTCCCGTCGCCGGCCTCGTCGCCGTCTCCGTCGGCGGCCCCGGGGTCGTCCTCGACGGTGATGGTGACGGGCTCGGAGTCGACGGTGGGGTGGTCGTCGTCGCTGCCGAGGATCTCGTCGAGATTGAAGACGGTGTTGAGCTCCGCCTGCACGTCGTCGACGACGTTGCCGACGAGGTCGCTCGGCGCCATCGCCGCGTACTCGTAGGGGTTGTTGCCGGCGCCGTCGTTCTCGCGTTTCCCCCGGGTGACCTTCCCCTCGTCGTGGAGTTCCGCGAGGGCCTCCCGGACCGTGCTCGGGTACAGGCCGGTCCCCTCGGCGATCTCGTCGCTCGTGCTGTCGGGGTTCTGCCGGAGGAAGACGTAGATGCGGGCGCGGGTCTCGGTCTCCAGCACCCACGAGAGCATGTCCACGATCCCCTCGTCGAAGCCCGTCACCGCCCTGTCGGCCTCCTGTTCCAGCCGTTCGCGGACGTTCCCGCCGTCCTGTGGGTCCGCCTCGGGCTCGTCGCTCCCCTCGCCGTCGTCCGCAGGATCGTCTGTAGACATACGTCGCCTCTACGAGGACGAAAGCCCCAGCCGGGTAAAAATCTTGCCGACGTTCCCACGCGCCCGAAATCTCGGGATAGCGCACCAGCGACCGGTCGGGGCCCCGCCGTCCCGCGACGGGCGGCCGGTCCCGTCGTCCGCGCCCGACCCGGATCCGACCCGCGCCCGATCCGGAGCCGACTCGCACCCGGAGCCGACCCGTGCCCGGCCCGGTGCCCCGGCGTCACTCGTACTGCAGCCGCAGCGAGTCACACAGCGCGTCGACGCCCTCCTGTTCGCGCAGCCGGCGCTGGCGCTCGGCGCCGCTCTCGGCGTCGTAGACCTCGCGGATGCCCGAGACGCCGAGCCGTTCGGCCTCCCGGTCGACGAGCTCACCGAGGTCGACCGTCGACTCGAACGATCGGTCGAGCAGCGCGGCGTCGTGGCCGTGGCGCATCGCGCGCCACTTGTGCTCGTCGTACAGCTCCCGCCGGGCGTCGGTGCCGGACTCGCCGTCCTCGTAGCGGGCGGCCAGGTCCTCGACCAGGGCGTGGGTGTACTCGACGAACGCCAGCACCACGTCCGGGTCGGCCTGGCCGTCCGGCGTCCGGACCTCGACGGTGCCGTGGCCCGAGTGGGGGCGCACGTCGAACCACAGTTCCCCGCGGTCGTCGATGCTCTCGGTCTCCAGCATCCGCCGCTCGTAGTCGTCGAAGGCGTCGTAGTCCTCGAAGGCGGTCGGCATCCCGGTGTTCGGGAGCGCCTCGAAGATCTTCGCCCGCGCCGACTGGAGCCCCGTGTCGAAGCCGTTCCAGTACGGGGAGTTGGCCGACAGCGCGAGCATCACCGGGAGGTGCCAGCGCAGCTCGTTCGCGATCCACACCGCCTTGTCCGCGTCGTCGACGCCGACGTGGACGTGCAGCCCCGCCGTCGTGTTGCGGTGCTGGGGGTACTGGATGCGGTCGAGCTGTGCCTTGTACCGGGGTTTCTCCGCGTGTTCGAGCTCGCGCCACTTCGCGAGCGGGTGCAGCCCGGCGGCCGCGATGTCGAACCCGCGGGCGGTGGCGTGGTCGACCAGCGCCTCGCGGACCGCGAGCAACTGCTCGCGGGCGTCTGCGAGGTCCTCGATGACCGGCGTCTGGGACTCGATGACGCACTTGAACAGCTCGTGGTCGAGCCGCCCCGCCAGAATTTCGGGCGGCTCGGACTCGTAGACGAGTTCGTCCGTGCCCGAGGTCGGCCGGCCCTCGTCGTCGACGACGTAGTACTCCTCCTCGATGCCGATCGTGCCCATCCGGCTGAACGCCTCGCGCGAGCCCCGGTCCATCGCTCCGTACGACGGGTCGACGGCGCTAAAAATTTCCCTTCGCGGCACGGAGGCCGCCAGCGTCACCGCGCGCCGACCGCACCGCGCCCTGTCTCTCCGATACCTGTCTGCGAGTCGCGAGCGGAAAACCGGGGGAGAGCGGGCCTACAGGAACTGCCCGAGGGGGCCGTAGAAGAACGTGACGTAGGCGACGTACAGCAGGGCGACGACGGAGGCGCCGATGGCGGCCTTGGGGCGCTCGACGTCGATCTCGCGGCGGACCTCGACCTTGCGGGACTCGAACTCGAAGATGTCCGTCAGGAGGACGAAGACGGCGATGACGGAGAAGACCATCCCGGGGTGGTGGGCGACGGTGAGGTAGTAGAAGCCACCGAGCACCAGGGCGACGTTGGTGAGGACGTGGAAGGGGTGCCGGGAGAGTTCGTCGGCGTCGCCGCTCTCGGCCTGGGAGAGGTGGCGTCGGTGCGCCAGCGCGCGCGCCGCGATGTTCAGGACCACCAGACCGAGGAGGACCGCCTCGATCACGAGGACCTCCCCGGTGATGTGGCTGTCGAGGACCGCGTCGACCGGTCCGAACAGCTCGTATGCAACCATACCGGGAAGATCCGTCCGTCGCCCATTAGAGCTTTTCCAATCCCGCGCGCTCTCGGCCCCGCTCGCGCGCCGAACGTGTGCGAGGCGGTGCGGGACGACCCGTGACGGCCCCACAGCGAAGGGCGGGCGCGCTCAGGCCGGGGGGAACGGCGACCGGCCGGCGGCGACGACGGCGACCGAGACCGACCCCGCGGGGACCACGCGGACGGGCTCGTCGGGCTCGACCGGGCCGACGACCCTGTCGTCGGCGAGGAGGTGGACGGCGGTCTCGTCGCGTTCGACGGTGACGCCGAGGCCGTCGGCGGGGAGGACCCAGTGGTCGATGTCCGTCTCGAAGGGCGCGACGGGGACGACGGCGACGGCGTCGGTGTCGGGCGCCAGGACGGGCCCGCCGGCGTCGCTGGCGTAGCCCGACGAGCCAGCGGGGGTGGCGACGACGACGCCGTCGGCGCGGAACCGGGCCACACGGTCGTCGCCGCGTTCGACCGTGTACTCCGATATCTGTGCGGGCTCGGCGCTGACGAGCATCAGGTCCAGCAGCGCCGTGGCGCGGGTCCGGTCGGCGACGCGCACGTCGACCAGCGGGTGCGAGGCGCGCTCGTAGTCGCCGGCCACCAGGTCGGCGACGGCGTCGGCGACCGCCGCCCGGGGCACCGAGCAGACGCCGGCGCCGGCCTCGACCGGGAGGACGGGGGCGTCCGTGCCGGCGCGGGCGACCGCGAGCAGCGCGGGTTCTCCGACGGCGACGACGGCGTCGCTCCCGTCGACCACGCGGCTGGCCGTCCCCGCGGTCGCGCGGCCGCCTGCGGACTCGACGGCCGCGACGGCCGCGTCGGCGTCGGGCCCCACGACGCCGACGAGCGGGCTATCGCTCATCACCGGAGCGTGGCGGTGACTCGGCAAAAAGGCACCGCACCGCGGGCGCGTCGCCCGCCGGCCGGCGGTCGGGGCTCGGGGCTCGGGAGGTCGTCCGGCGGCTGGCGATACCGTCCGGCGGTCGGACGGGGGGCGCGGAAACTGCGCCGGACGGTCGGACCCCGACCGGTTGGCGTTGCAAGCCGCGGACTCACGCGCGTCGCCGACCGATCGGGGGTATGCGAGAGACCACGCGACGCGGCTTCGTGACCGGCCTGGCCGGCGTCGGCGCGGCCGGAGCGGCGAGCGCGACCGCGGCCGCCCAGGAGACCGAAACCGACGGCGGCGGCGACACGACGACCGGGGAGGGGACGCCGACCGGAGGGGGGAACGGCACGGCGACCGACGGTGGGACGGCGGCCGGCACGGCGACCGACGGGGGGACGGCCGACGGCGGAGGCGGGGCCGCGGACGGCGGAACGGCCGGCGGTGGCGGGGGCGGCCAGCCGGACTTCGACGGCTGGTTCGAGGGCGTGGGCAACTACACCGGCGAGGTCGTCGACCTGCGCGACGAGTCGGACCCGGAGGTCCAGGTCGGGACCGAGGCCAACGGCGGGGCCTTCGGGTTCGGCCCGCCCGCGGTCCACGTCGAGAACGGCGCGACGCTCACCTGGACCTGGACCGGGGAGGGCTGTCCGCACAACGTCGTCGAGGACGAGGCGGTCTTCGACTCCGGGGAGCCCGGCTGCGAGGGGGCCTCACCGTTCGAGTACACCTTCGAGGAGGACGGCATCTACCCGTACGTCTGCGAGCCGCACGTCCAGCTCGGGATGAAGGGGGCGGTCGTCGTCGGAACCGACTACCCGACGGTCGACGCCGGCGGGGGCGGCGGGGGCGGGGGCGGCCCCGGGATCCCGGAGGTGCCCGACGCGGCGCGGACCCTGGGGGTCGCCACGGGCGTCGCGATGGCCGCGACGCTCGGGCTGACGTACCTCTTCATCAAGTACGGCGGCGACTACGGCGAGTTCGAGGAGGCCTGAGTTGCCGGTCCCGCCCGGAGACGCCCTCAACATCCGATCGCGGGGAGTGTGGCGGGGCCGGAGATATCACCGTGAGCCCGGCGCCGTTCCGGTGGATTCACTACGGGCGGGTCCATACGGCCGGGCATGAGCGACCAGAGCGCGGACGTGTCACGGCGTGCGTTCCTGCGCGCCGGCGCAGGCGCCACAGCAGCCGCGGCCGGTGCGGGCACCGCGGCCGCACAGGAGGGGACCGACTCCGGCGGCGGTGGCGGCGGCAACGTCAGGCCCGTGTGGCCCGACTACGTCAGCGACGCCAACGGGGGCGACTACGAGGACCTGCGCGGCCAGTCCGAGGCGACCGTCGAGGTCGGCGTCGGCTCCGGCGGGTTCGCGTTCGGCCCCACCAACATCTGGATCGATTCGGGCACGACGGTCGTCTTCGAGTTCGTCGAGGCGGGCCACAACGTCAAGCCCGAGAGCCAGCCCGACGGCGGGGGCCTCGACGGCACCGAGGGCGGCGAGTTCGCCACGATCGCCGCGGGCCAGACCTATGAGGTCACGCTGGAGACCGGCGGGATGTACACGTACAACTGCGCGCCCCACGCGGGCCAGGGCATGAAGGGCGCCATCGCCGTCGGCAGCGACGTGGAGACCGAAGAGGTCGACACCGGCGGCGGCGGGGGCTCCCGCCCGGAGGTCCCGGACGCGGCGAAGTCGCTCGGTATCGCCACCGGCTTCGGGATGGCCGCGACGCTCGGGCTCGCCTACTTCTTCGTCAAGTACGGCGGCGACTACGGCGAGTACGACGAGTAGACTGGGGCAGTCCCGGTCTCTCCGCTCGGCTCACAGCGCGTCCGGGCGGGTGTGGACCGTCAGGTCGACCTCGCGGGGCCGACCCTCGATGTCGGCGACGATCCGCTCGACGACGCGCTCGGCCTCCTTCTGGATCAGCGGCTTGACCTTCTCGACGACCCACGACAGCGAGACGAACCGCGGGAGGTCGATGCTGCCGGCGTTGACGGAGCCGGGGTCGTACTCGATACGCAACGAGACTCGCGAGGCCGCCTCGACCCCGTCGGGCGCCTCGTCGGCCGCCTCCTCGATGCGCCAGTGGCCGTCGGCGTCGATGTTCCTGGTGACGCGCCAGTCGAGGCGCTGGGGCGGGTCGGCGTCGACGACCTCCGTGTGGGCGGTGTAGGTGAGCTTCCACCAGGCGAAGCGCAGCGCGTAGCGGGTGCCGGGCGACCCGTCGCCGTCGCGGCGGACTTCCTCCAGATACTCGGAGTAGTCGGCGTACCGCGGGAAGTCGACGATGAACTCGTAGGCCTCCGCGGGCGGCACGTGGATGACCGTGCTGACCTCGACTTCGTCCACACCCGCCCTGGGGCCCGCTGGTACTAATAGCCTCGCGACGCGGGCGTTTCGAACGGATCGTGCGGACGGCAGGGAAGGAAAACGGGGTCGGTCGCCGCTCAGGGCGCGGTCTCGGGGTCGACCTCGACGGTCGGATCGACGGCGGCCGGCCCGTGGTCGTCGGCGTCGTCGTCGGTGCGCTCCCGGAGGTAGACGCCGAGGTAGCCGCCGACGGCGCCGGTCCCGGCGACGACCGCGGCGGTGACCGCGAGCGCGAACAGGAGTATCGCGGCGAAGACGGCGGCCCCGAACGCCTCGCCCCCTGCGACCGCGCCGAAGCTGAACACGCTGAACACCAGTACGAGCACCGCGAAGACGGGCACGGCGGCGAGCAGCCCGGAGACCGCGCCGATCCTGGCGCCCTCCGTGCGGGTGCCCCGCTGGAGGTAGCCCGCGACGCCGCCGCCCAGCACCGTCGCGAACGGGATCCACGACAGGACCACCATCACGACCGCGCCGATCAGCGCGTTTACCCAGAAGTCACCCTCGCGGCGCTCGACGAACGAGTCGGATCTCGTAGCCATGAGGAAGTGTACGCTCGCTCACACGATAAAGCTATGTGCCAGTTCGTCCCCGCTTCGGGCTCTGAGACCCGATATTCCGTGTCCGGCCGCGCCGGCGGTCACCGCGTGACGGTCACCGGGACCGACGCCTTGTCGATGACGCTCTTGGCGACGCTCCCGACCGCGCCCGGCGTCTCGGAGCGGCCGCGGTGACCGACGAAGACGGCGTCGACGCCGGCGTTCTCGGCGTACTCGGTTATCGCGCTCGCAGGCCGTCCGGTCAACAGTTGCGTCTCGATCGCGACGGCGCCGCCCTCGGCGGCGTCCGCGGCCGTCTCGACGGCGGCGTCGAGGATCCCCTCGGCGTGGTCGACGGCCGAGGCCTCGCCCGGAAGGACGATGTCCCCGTCGACCAGTTTCGTCTCCGGGGTCAGCACGTGGACGACCTCCAGGTCCGCGTCCCGGACGCTCGCTTCGTCGGCGGCGTGTTCGACGGCGCGGTCGCTGACTGTCGACCCGTCCGTTGCGACGAGGTAGTGCATACCCGACCGTTCGCCGCCGACGCTATAATCGCCTCCGGCCGTTCCCCCTCGCTGAGAACCGGAGCGTGGCCCCCGGTGGGTGCCGGAAGGGTCCGGTGGCGGCCCGACGGACCTCTTGTGGCGGCCCGACGGACCCGCCGCGCCCGCCCGATAGACCTATTGTCGAGAGCGTGGACAGGGGCGGGTATGAGCGACAGCGAGGAGTTCGGCGAGTTCGGCGGCCGACACGTTCCGGAACCGATGCAGGAGCCGCTGGCGCGGCTGGCCGACGCCTTCGAGACGGTGGCACAGACCGAGGAGTTCCGCGCGGAGTTCCGCGCGATCCTCGAAGAGTACGCGGGGCGGCCGACACCGGTCTTCCACGCGGAGAACCTCAGCGAGCGCTACGGCGCGGAGATCTACCTCAAGCGGGAGGACCTGCTCCACGGCGGCGCCCACAAGATCAACAACGCCGTCGGGCAGGCGCTGCTCGCGGCAAAGGCCGGCAAGTCGCGGCTCATCGCCGAGACGGGCGCCGGCCAGCACGGCACCGCGACGGCGATGGTCGGCGCGCTGTTCGACCTCGACACGGAGATCTACATGGGGAAGAAAGACGCCCGGCGCCAGCGGATGAACGTCTTCCGGATGCGCCTGATGGGCGCGGAGGTCAACGAGGTCGAGCGCGAGGGCCAGGGCCTCTCGGAGGCGGTCGACGCCGCCCTCGAAGATTTCGTCGAGAACATCGACGACACGCACTACCTCGTCGGCTCCGTGGTCGGCCCGGACCCGTTCCCGCGGATGGTCCGGGAGTTCCAGTCGGTCATCGGCCGCGAGGCGCGCGAGCAGTTCCTGGAGCGGGTGGGCGAGTTGCCCGACGCGGCCGTCGCCTGCGTCGGCGGGGGGTCGAACGCCATCGGCCTGTTCCACGCGTTCCGCGACGACGACGTGGCGTTCTACGGCGGCGAGGGCGGCGGGGAGGGCGCCGACTCCGGCCGCCACGCCGCGCCGCTGGACGACGGCCGGGAGGACGTGCTCCACGGGATGAAGACCCGCGTCATCGACGACGACACCGAGGTCCACTCCGTCTCGGCGGGGCTGGACTACCCGGGCGTCGGCCCGGAACACGCCATGTTCCGCGAGATGGGCCGTGCGGAGTACCGGGCGATCCCCGACGACGAGGCGCTCGAAGCCTTCCGCGCGCTCAGTGAGGAGGAGGGGATCATCCCGGCGCTGGAGACGGCCCACGGGCTGGCGATGGCAAAGCGGGTCGCCGAGGAGACCGACCACGAGACGATCCTCGTCAACCTCAGCGGCCGGGGCGACAAGGACATGGAGACCGCCGCCGAGCGGTTCGACCTGTCCTGACGGTTCGCCGGTCCCCCGCCCGCGGTCGCATCGCCATCCTCACCGCCGGTCGACCAACTCGCGCAGCCGCGCGACCCGCTCGTCGGTGGGCGGGTGCGACCGCGTCTCGACGTGGAACTCGTCGGGGTCGGCCGGCTCGTCGGCGCCGAACCCGGCGGGAAGCAGACAGAGGCCGCGCACCTCGTCGTAGGCGAGGCGCTTGTCGACGGTCGGGGCCGCGGCCGTCTCGTCGTCCAGCGTCGCGAGCGCGTCGGCGAGAGCGGCGGGGTCACCGGTGAGCCGTCCGGCCGCCCGGTCGGCGGCGAACTCGCGGTAGTGTGATAGCCGACGGGCGACGGCGGTCGTCGCCGTGGCGAAGACGCCCAGGGCGACGCCGCCGAGGACGACCGCGGCGAGTAGTCCGCCGGCGAAGCCCAGCGCGTAACCGGGGTCGAGGGGAGTCGTCCCCGTTGTGACCGCGCCCAGGAGGTAGAGCGCGGCGACGCCGGCGGCCCAGGCGGCGCGGCTGCGGGCCCACGGACCGAGGGAATCCAGCAGGGAGTAGCGGTCGCCGGTCAGCGCCGGGAGGAACGAGGCGAGGGTCATGACGGTCGCGTCGCGGTGCTGGAGGTGGGCGAGTTCGTGGGCGAGCACGCAGTCCAGCCGGTCGCCGTCGAGCGTTTCCAGCAGGCCGGTGCTGACGACGACCGCGGGCGGGCCGGCGCCGTCGAGCGCGAAGCTGTTGGGCGTCTCGCTGTCGACGACGTGGCAGTCGGGCGCCGGGACCCCCGCCTGCGCGGCCAGCCGGGTTATCCGGCTGTCCAGGTCGGGGTACGCGTCGGGGTCGGCGGGTTCCGCGTCGACGGCGGCGAGGGTCTCCCGGCGGACGTAGCGCAGCTGCGCCCAGACGCTGGCGGCGACGAGCGCGGCCGCCACCGGGAGCCACCACAGCGCGGCGACCGACCCGGGGAGGCCGACCGAGCGGGCGACCCGCTCGGCGAGGGCGCCCAGCCACGGGGCGGCCAGCGTGAGGAGGACGCCCACGAACAGGGCGTTCGCGGCGACGACGACGACCAGCGCCGCGGCCATCCGAACGGCGAGCCCGCGGTCGTTCCGGAGGGACACGCGCTCCCGTACACCCCGTCGGGTGAAAAACTGTACGGTCGCTGAACTGTGTCCCGGACGGAAAGGTTTTGACGGGGAGCCCCGACTGTCCGATGTGAAGCAGACGGGTCCCCGCACCGTCCTCGTAGCGCTGGCCGTCCTCGCGGTCGCACTGGGCGGCGCCCTCTTCCCGGCCTCGGGGTTCGGCTCGGCGCCCGCCGACGAGACCGACCTCGTCGGCGTCGACGCCGCCGGCGACCCCGGTGACGCCGCCGACGCGACGCCCGAACGGGCCGGCCGGGCGGTGACCGACGCACCGGAGCCGGCGAACGACGACGCGCCGCCGACGGCCACGACCGTCTCGTCGACCGTCGTCGACGGGACGACGCCGACGGCGACAGCGACGCCGACGGCGACGGCGACAGCGACGCCGACGCCCGGATCCGACGGGGGCGACACCGGCAGTGGCGGCCTCGCGCTGGGGCTGTGGGCGCTCGCCGGCGTGGTGGCCGCGGTCGTCGCCGCGGCGGCGCTCGGCGGACTGTCCTTCGGTTCGGGGGGCGGCTCCGGCTCCGGTCCGGGTCTCGGGCCGGTCTCCCTGCCCTGGCCGTTCGGCGGTGGCGGCGACGGCGACGCCGGCGTCTCGCCGGCCGGGCTGGTCAAGCGGGTCCCGCAGGCGACGATGGTCGCGCTCGTCGGCGCCTCGACCGGGACGGCGCGGGTGCTCTCGACCGCGGGGTCGGCCGCGAGCGACACCGCCTCGGCGCTCGCGACCGTCGTCGCCGGCGGGTCGCGGGCGACCGGCGGCCTGCTGGCCGGCCTGAGTGGACTGTTCTCGGTCTCCGGCGGCTCGCTGCTGTCGGTCACCGGCGTCCTGTCGGGGCTGGCGACCGGCGGCTCCGACGGTCCGGCCAGCCGCGCGCCCGACGCCGACGCGCGGGCGACCGCGCCCGTCGAGCCCGAACCCGACGACGACCCGATCCGGACGGTCGAGGGCGCGTGGGCGGCGTTCGCCGACCCGCTGCCGGTCGCCGACCCCGAGGCGCGGACGCCCGGCGAACTGGCGCGGGCGGCGGTCGAGCGGGGCGACCCGCGCGAGCCCGTCGAGCGGCTCAGGGACGTGTTCAGGGACGTGCGCTACGGCGGCGCGCCGGCGACCGACGACCGGACGCGGGCCGCCGTCGAGGCCGCCAGGGCCGTGCTCGCCCGGCGGGAGGACGAGGGATGAACCTGCCGCCGTCGGTTGGGCCGGACCGCGGGCGCAGCCGGCCGATGGACGTCGACCTCGGGATCGGCGGTCGCCGGACTCGACTCGCCGCGGCCGCGGTCGGCGCCCTCGCGCTCGCGACGGCGGCGGCGCTCGTCGCGGGCGTCGGCGGGGAGCGGTTCGCCGAGGCGGTCGACGCGGTCGTCTGGCCGGCCCGCCCGCTCGTGTACTTCGTCGCGCACTTCGCGCTCGTCCTCGGCGCGTGGTCGCTGTGGCGCGCCCGCTCGACCGGCGGCGGTCCCGACGTGTCCCTACCCGCGCCCGACGACGCCGACCGCGACGGCGAACAGCTGGTCGGCGACGACGTGGACGGTGCGCTCGACGCGCTCACCGACCCGGAGGCGCCCCGGAACGGCTGGAAGCGCGCCGACGTACGGAACCGGATCCGCGGGGTCGCAGTCGACGTGCTCGAAGCGGAGGTCGACGGCGACGCCGACGACGCGGCGCGGCTCCTGAAGACCGGCGAGTGGACGGACGACCCGCGCGCGGCGGCGTATCTCGGCGAGGACGTGGCCGTTCCGGTCCGGATCCGCGTGACCGACTGGGCGAGCGGCGACCCCCACCGCCGGCGGGTCGAGGCGACCGTCGCGGAGCTTGCGGCCCGCGCCGGCGTCGAGACGGAGGTGGTCGAGGCGTGAGCGACACGGTTACCGGGACGACCGACGCCGACGAGGCCGAGGGACCGGCCGACCGCGACGGGGGCGACCAGCGGACCGACGCCGACGAGGTCGAGGGACCGACAGATACCGACGGGACGGCCGCGGAACAGCGGAGCGGCGACGCGGACGCGGGCACGGACGCCGAACCCGACGCGGAGACCGGGTCGTCGCTCTCGGGCGACGGGTCGGGCGTGACGCTGGCGGCGACCACCGGGTCGGAGACGACCGCCTCGGGCGTCGAGGACCGCTGGCTCGCGGGCGCGGTGTTCGCGCTCGCGTCGGTGGCCCTGGGGGTGTTCCTGTCGAACACCGGCCTCTTCCTCGCAGCGATCGTCGGGCTCGTCTACGCGGCGTACGGGTCGGTCTCGCGGCCGCCGTCGCCGTCGCTGGTCGCGGAACGGCGCGTCGACCCGGCGGACCCGAACCCGGGCGACCGGATCGCGGTGACGGTCCGGGTCGAGAACGCCGGCGAGGTCCCGCTGGCGGACGTGCGCGTCGCCGACGAGCCGCCCGCTGACCTCGACGTGGTCACGGGCGACGCCCGCGGGGCGGGGACGGTCGAGCCCGACGACCACCTGACGGTCGAGTACGAGCTCCGGGCGGCCCGCGGCAGACACGAGTTCGGGGACGTGACGGCGGCCGCGCGCAGCGCGGCGGGCGAGGCGGTCCGGCGGACGACCTTCGAGGCGGGCCAGTCGCTGGTCTGTCACGCGACGGTCGACTCGCTGCCGCTGGCCGCCCAGACGGGGATCGGCGCGGGCCGGGTCGAGACAGACTCGGGCGGCGAGGGCGTGGAGTTCTACGCCACCCGGGAGTACGCGCCGGGCGACTCGGCCAGCCGCGTCGACTGGAACCGCTACGCGTCGACGGGCGAGCTGACGACGGTCACCTACCGCGAGTCGAAGGCCGCGACGGTCGTGTTCCTCGTCGACGGCCGGCTCCGGCGGCGGGCCGCGCCGGGCGACCCCGACGCCCGGGACCTCTGTGGCTACGCGGCGGTCAGGCTC
The DNA here is from genome assembly GCF_004698125.1 of Halosimplex halophilum. Taxonomy (NCBI): domain Archaea; kingdom Methanobacteriati; phylum Methanobacteriota; class Halobacteria; order Halobacteriales; family Haloarculaceae; genus Halosimplex; species Halosimplex halophilum. The sequence goes on along the minus strand of NZ_ML214297.1, from coordinate 85,876 downwards.
GCCGACGACCTCCTCAACCAGGGGACGCAGGTCGGGGCCGCGGTGCTCGCGACGGGCCGGGGCGACCGGTTCGCGACGGGCGGCACCGTTCCGCCCGCGACCGGGACCGAACAGTCGCTGCGCCTGCGAGCGCTGTTGCGGACGAAGCTCGACGTCACGGTGGACGACCTGGACGAGACGGTCGGACGGTCGTCCGCCGCGACAGGCGGCGCCGACGCGGCCGGCCGCGCCGGGCGGACGGACGGGCACCGGGGGATCGCCGGCGGACGGCGCCGGCTGACCGACGGCCTCCCGGCCGGCGCGCAGGTCGTCTTCGTCTCGCCGCTGCTGGACGACGAGGCGGTCCGGGTCGTCGAGCGGCTGGTCGCGCACGACCACGCGACGACGGTCGTCAGCCCGGACCTGACGGGGCGGGGGACGGCCGGCGCGGCGGTCGAGCGGATCGAGCGGTCCGCCCGCGTCCGCGCGGTGACGGGCACTCGCCGCGCGCGAATCGTCGACTGGTCGCCCGCCGAACCGCTCCGGGTCGCGGTCGACCGCGCGGCCGCGAGGTGGGAGCGATGAACGGGCACCCGCGGGCCGGCGTCGTGTCGGCGCGGGGCGCCCTCGCGGTCGCCACGGTCGTCGCGGCGGCGGTGCTCGCGCTCTCCGGGGGACGACCCGCGGCCGTCGGACTCGTCGGCGCCCTCCTGCTCGGGTGGGGCGTCGGGGCGCTGGACCCGTCGCGGACGCGCCGCCTCGCCGCGGGCAGCGTCGCGGTGGTGGTCGGGACCGGGGCGCTCGCGGCGGGGGTCGGGCTCGTGGTCGCCCGCGGCCGGGCGGGCCACGCGGTGGTGCTCGCGGGCGTGGCGGCCGTCGCGGTCGCGGCGCTGGCGGGGCTCGACGGCGAGACGTTCGACCGGCTGACCCGCACCGTCTCGGAGTCCGGGTTCGTCGCCCTGGTGGGGCTCGGGCTCGCGGTCGGGTGGTTCCTGCTCGTCGGGACCGGGTTCGCGCCCGCGGCGGTCCTGCTGGCGTTCGAGGGGGCGACCGCGACGCCCGTCGCCGCCGCGGTCTGGCTGCAGGTGGTCGGCGTCGCCGCCGGCCTCGCGGCCGACCGGGCCGCCCGCGCGCTCGACTCGCTGGTGCCCGGTCGGAGCGGTCCCGAGTCGGACCTGGCCGCGGCGTTCAGGCTGACGCTCGCCGACGTGCCGCGGTGGTACGTGGCGACGCTGGTCGTCGTCCTCCTCCTGGGGTCGACGGCGCTCGTCCGCGACGCGGTCGCGTCGGCGCTGGCCGCCCGCCCGCTGGTCGGCCGCGTCGTCGACGCGGTGTTGCTCACCGGCGTCGCCCACGCGACGCTCGGGGTCGTCCTGGCGCTGTCGCTCTGCGTCGCCGCCGCGCCGGCACTCCACCGGGCGGTCGTCTTCTGGACCGGCTACTCCCCGGGCGACACCGTGGGCTACGCCGCCGGCGGGCTCGTCGCGGTGGCCGTCACCTACCTCGCGAGCGTCGCCGCCGGGCTCGCGCTCGACCGCTCGGTCGGGACGGGGACGGTCCCGGGCCCGGTCGTCGTGGCCGTCTCCGCGCTCGTGGCGACGCTGTGTGCGCTCGTGGCCGTGCTGGCGTTCGTCCGGGGGCTGGGACTCGCGACGGCGACGCTCGTCCGCCGGGCGGAGGGCTTCGCGGTCGGCGCCGCCCTCCTGGTGGTCGGGACGGCGCTGCTCGCGGACGCGCTGCCGACGCTCGTCGTCGTGGCGGGCGCGGCCGGTGCGCTCGCCGTCTGGGACCTGGGCGTCCACGCCGTCGGGTTCGAACGCGACCTGCGGGGCGTGCGGCCGCCGACGCGGACCGAACTCGTCCACGCGACCGCGACCGGGGGCGTGCTGGCCGTCGCCGTCGCGGTCGCGCTCGTCGTCGGCTACTTCGCGGTCCCGGTCCGGGTGCCCGACGAGCGGGCGACGGTCGCGCTCGCGCTCGTGATGGTCTCGCTGGTCTCCTTCGCGGTCGCGCTGCGAGAGTAGCCGCGGCCGCATCGCTTAACCGGACACCCGGGGAACCGACTCCCATGACCGACGAGGACGTGCTCGTGGTCGGCGGCGGCCTGGCCGGCCTGACGGCGGCGCTGTTCACGGCCCGCGCGGGCCTCGACACCCGGGTGGTCTCGACCGGCGAACCGATCCTCCGGCGCAACGCCCACCTGGAGAACTTCCCCGGCTTCCCCGCCGGCGTCAACCCGCGGCTGCTGCTCGACTCGACGCGCGAGCAGGCCGAGCGCAACGGGGTCCGGTTCACCGACGCCCGCGTCGAGCGGGTCTCGCCGCTCGACCCCGACGATCCCTCCTACCCCGAGGACGGCGACCTCGGCCCGGCCGACGAGACGGCGGGATTCACCGTCTCGGTGCCGGACGGCGACGCGCTCACGGCCACGTACGTCGTCGCCGCGTCGTGGTCGGACCCGTCGTACCTCGACGACCTCGACGTGTCGCTGGTCCAGCGCGGGTCCAAGCAGTTCGTCGGCGTCGACGACCTCGGGCGGACGGAGGTCGACGGGCTGTACGCCGCGGGGCGACTCGCGAAGCAGTACCACCAGGCGGTCGTCGCGGCCGGCCACGGCGCCCAGGTGGCGATCACCCTCGTCGAGGACTCGGACCGCCCCTTCTACCACGACTGGGTCGTCCCGGAGGGATACTTCACCGGCCGCGACCGGGAGGTCCCGCCGGGCTGCGAGGAGATCGACGAGGCCGAGCGGCGCCGCCGCGAGGACGAGGCCCGCGCGGCTATCCGGGAGTCCGTGGCCGACCCTCACCCCGACGAGCCGACCATGCACCCAAGCGTCGCCGACGAGGAGTGAGGCCCCGGACAGTCGCGGAACCGGGCGGTCGAATATCCGCCGCTGCGGCCCCGGAGCGCCGCACAACCGCGATCCAGCGGTCGTGCGCGCCCGATGAACGAACGGAACACTGAATAGGTCGCTCGCGACGACTATCCGATGGGTGTCAGAGGCATCCCCCATCGGATCGGGCACCCACTCTCCCCCCTCTCTCGGTCCCCGCTCTCGTCTCTCGACCCGACCAGCGGCGGGTCTCCCGGGTCGCCGTCGCCCGCTTCCCGGCCGCGCGAGCCACCTCTTATAAGTCGCGGCGCGGCCAAGGTGGGGGCGATGCTGGACGGCGTCAACGTCGCGCTGGGGGTCACCGGCTCGATAGCCGCGGTGAAGACGGTCGAACTCGCCCACGAGCTGCGCCGCCGCGGCGCCGATGTCAGAGCGGTCACCACCGACGCCGCCGAGGGGATCGTCCACCCGTGGGCGGTCGAGTTCGCGACCGACAACCCGGTCGTCACCGAGATAACCGGCGCCGTCGAGCACGTCGAGCTCTGCGGCCGCGAGGGCTGGGCCGACGTGCTGCTGGTCGCGCCGGCGACCGCCAACACCGTCGGCAAGATCGCGGCCGCGGTCGACGACACGCCGGTCACCACCTGCGCGACGACCGCCCTGGGCGCGGACGTGCCGGTCGTCGTCGCGCCCGCGATGCACGAGCCGATGTACGACCACCCCGGGGTCCTCGACGCGATCGACCGCGTCGAGTCGTGGGGCGTCGAGTTCGTCGACCCGCGCGTCGAGGAGGGCAAGGCCAAGATCGCCACGGCGGACGCCATCGCGCTGGCGACCGCCCGCGCGGCGACGCCGGACCCCCTGGCCGGCCGTCACGTCGTCGTCACCAGCGGCGCGACCACGGAGTCGATCGACCCGATCCGGACGCTCTCGAACCGGGCGTCGGGCAAGACCGGCCGGGCCGTCGCCCGCGCCTGCTACGTCCGCGGCGCCGACGTGACCCTCGTCCACGACGGCGACGAGGTGCCCTACGCCGCCGTCGAGTCGGTCGAGTCGGCCGCGGAGATGCTCGAAGCCACGCGCGGGGCGGTCGCCGACGCCGACGCGCTCGTCTCGGCGGCGGCCATCTCTGACTACACCGTCGAGCGGCGCGACTCGAAGATCCGCTCGGGCGCCGAGTCGCTGACGCTCGAACTCGAACCGACGCCGAAGCTCGTCGACACGGTTCGCGACGACCACCCCGACCTCCCCATCGTCGGGTTCAAGGCCGAGACCGGCGGGGACGACGACGCCATCGTCGCGCAGGCCCGCGAGCTGCTGGAGCGTGCGGGGATGGCGTTCGTCGTCGGCAACGACGCGAGCGTGATGGCCGCCGACCGCACCCGGGCGCTGGTCGTCCGCCCCGACGACGTGACCGAGTTCGAGGGCGAGAAGGCGGCGCTCGGCGCGCGGATCGCCGAGGAACTCGCCGCGGAACTGGACTGAGGGGTTCGTTCCCCACCCGGTCCAGTGCTTTTCAGTCCCCGTCGGCCGCGCCGGCCGCCGACGTGTTCCCGACGGGCAGGAGGTCCGTCGAGAGGTCGGTCGCCTGAACGACCCGGACGGCGGCGAGGCCGACGAGGACGGCGTTGCCCCACAGGCCGGGCTGGAGGAGCAGATAGACGGGCCGCAGCGCCTCGAAGGCGGGGACGGCGTTCGGGACGGTGACCACGAGGAAGCGCAGCCCGTAGGCGTGGACGTGCAACAGGAGGACGCCCAGGAGGACGAGTTCGGGGGACCCGTCGCGTTCGATTTCGACGGCGAGCAGGACGACCGCCGCCGGCAGCAGGGCGACGAAGTAGTAGGTGTAGGTCTGGGGGGTGAGCAGGGGGAACGCCGCGACGCCGAGCGCGAAGGCGGTCCGGCGCGCTCGCGGCGGCGCGAGGACGGCGAGGCCGGCGATAGCGGCGGAAGCGGCGACTCTGAACGCCTGAGCCGTCCCGAGCGTCGCGTTCGCGGGGAGCCACGCAAGCGGCTTGTAGTACGGCGCGAGCCACAGCGTCGGCGAGCGGGCGCCGTCGCTCCCCTGGGAGACGCCCCACCGCAGCACGTCGAGGTAGGTCTGGTGCGCGTCGACGCCGAAAAACCGGATCGACAGCCAGACGACCGGCGGGACCACGAGGACGGCGCCGACCAGCCGCCGCCGGTCGTGGAGGAGGTGCGCGCCGACGGGCGCGCAGGCGAACTTGACGACCCCGACGACGGCGGTGGCGGCGCCGGCGAGCAGCGCGAGCGGACGGTCCCACAGGTCGGCGTCGGTGGGTCCGTCCGTCGGGCGCCGCGAGCGGCCGTCCCGGACCAGCGCGGCCCCGGCGAACGCGAGCAGCCCGCCCATGAACAGCGCCGTCTGGCCGAGCTTCGCGGTCAGGACGACGGGGTGGAAGCCCGCGACCAGGAGCGCCAGCCCGAGTCGCTCGTACCACCGGAGGTCGTAGCCCAGCGCCGCGACCAGCGCCTGGAGACCGGTCCACAGGAAGACGCCGGTCGCGAGCAGCCACGCCATCGCCCCGTCGCGGAAGGCCAGCAGGGCCTCGAACGGCCAGAACAGCAGGACCACCACGGGCGGGTAGAGGTACGTCCCCCAGAACCCGCCGTCGTCGGTCCGCCGGTACAGCGGCTCGCCTTCCTGCCAGCGGTCGACGGCGCCGGCGTAGGCGCCGAAGTCGCCGAACCGGAAGTCCGAAGCGAACTCGAAGGTCGCCCGGAGCCACCAGTCGACGACCGGGTAGGCCGCCAGCGAGACCGCGAGGAGGGCGGCGACGGCGACCAGCGCCGGCCGCTCGCGGCGGCGCGCCCACAGCCTCCGCAGCAGGGACATGGTCGGCGCTACTGTCGGGTCGTATGAGTGTTTTCCTTGCTATCAAATACCTCTTTGATCCTTCGCAGTCGGGCGATTTCGGTGGTGATAAACGGCGGTCCGCTCGGGGTTCGACCCGCGGTCAGGGCTCGGCGACGACGACCAGCCGCGTCGACTCCCGTTCGAGGGGGTCGCCGTCGAGACCGGTGTACAGCGAGACCGACCCGAAGCCGGCGTCGCGACACAGCGCCGCGAGTTCGGCGGGCGCGTACAGCCGCACGTCGTAGACCATCTCGCCCTCGTAGTCGTACCCCTCGTCGGTCTCGGCGAAGACGCGCCGGGTCGTCTCCATCCGGGCCGTCTCGGGGTCGTACTCGGCGGATTCGACGACGAGGGCGTCGTCGTCCTCGGGGACGGCGGCGGGCCGGAAGTCGGCCAGCACGCCTTCCCGGTTGACGAGTTCGAGGACGAGCGCGCCGCCCTCGGCAGTGCGCTCCGCCATGCCGGCCAGGATCTCGCGGTTCGTCGCCTCGTCGTAGTAACCGAAGGAGGTCCAGATGTTGGCGACGAGGTCGTACTCGTCCGTTCGCTCGTCGAGGTCGCGCATGTCTGCGCGTTCGAGGGTCACCGCGTCGCCGACGCCGCGCTCGACGACCCGCTCGCGCGCCCGGTCGAGGTACGACTCGGAGATGTCGATCCCGCGGACCGGGACGCCGCGCTCGCCGAGTTCGACCGCGTGGCGGCCGATGCCGCAGGCCACGTCCAGCGCCGACGCCGGTTCGATCCCGTGCTCGGCCAGCAGTGCGAGCAGGGCCTCGGTCTCCTCGGCGGCGTCGTCGACGCGGTCCTCCAGGTGGCGGCGGAACACGTCGGGGTTCTCGCGGTAGACCGATTCGGTCCAGTGGGTCATACCGGCGGGTCGACGGCCGGTGTGAAAAGCGACGCGGCGGTGTGAGAACCCGTGGCGGGACCGGGACGGCGGACGGCCACTTCGGTCGGGCGGTCCCGACCACCGGACGGGGTCGCCGGTCAGACGATCAGGACGAAGAGGACGGCGACGGCGACCAGCGCCACGAGCACGACGCTGGTGCCGATGCCCGCCCGCAGGGAGTCGGGCGCGTCGCCGGTCGTCCCCTCGATGGATTCCCGCGGCCGCGTGGTCACGGCGACGGAGCGCTCGGCGAGGCCGACGACGGCGCGGTCGGCCGCGGCGTACAGCTCCGTGACGCCGACGACGAGCGCGCGGGTGCCGTACAGCGCCGCGGGGTTGTACAGGCTGTCGATGTCGGGGACCCGGCCCACCTTCGACAGCGGCTTCTTGATGAGGACGAACCCGACGAGACCGATCGCGGCCAGCGCGACGCCCTCGACGACGTGGTCGACGGTGTACGTCTCGTAGACATGGCCGACGGCCGCGTCGCTGGTCACGTCGAAGGGGAGGATCGCGAACAGCGCGCCGTCGAACAGCCCGTAGAAGACACAGAGGGCGGCGACCGTGACCATCGCGACGGCCTGGCCGCGGTTGGCGTCGGGGACGCTGCCGTCGTACTCGCCGTGGAGGAACGCGTAGTAGCCGAACTTGATGAACGAGAGGAAGGTGCCGACGCCCCCGACCAGGAGGAGCAGTTCCAGGGTGTGGAAGTCGCCGATAGCGAGGGGGCCCGCCGGGAACTCGTAGTGGCTCGCGGAGATGACGATCCCCTTGCTGACGAAGCCGTTGAACCCGGGGAAGCCGGCGATCGACAGCGCGGCGACGGCGAACGAGACGGCGGTGATCGGCATCTCGCGGCCGAGGCCACCGAGTTTCTTCAGGCTCTCCTTGCCCGTCCGGTAGATGACGACGCCGGCGGTCATGAACAGGAGGCCCTTGTAGAGGATGTGGTTGAACACGTGGGCCATCGCGCCGGCCTGGCCGAGCGCGGTGCCGATGCCGACGCCGGCGACCATGTATCCGACCTGCGACTGGATGTGGTAGGACAGCAGGCGGCGCATGTCGTTCTGGAACAGCGCGAAGGTCGCGCCGAAGACAGCCATGATACCACCCATGTAGGCGACGGCGACGTGGCCGTCCGGGAACGCGCGGTACATGCCGTAGACGCCGGTCTTCGTGGTGAACACGCAGAGGAAGACGCTGGCGGCGACGTGCGGGCGCGGGTAGGTGTCGGGCAGCCAGGCGTGCAGGCCGACGAACCCGACGTTGACGCCGATGCCGACCGCCGCCAGCAGGGGGGCGACCTCGCCGGCCATCCCGCCCTCTGCGGCAGAGAAGAGGAAGGATCCGACCTCGACGTAGTGCCAGATCACGGCGCCCAGCAGGAGCGTCCCGCCGACGCCGTGCAGCAGCGCGTAGCGGAAGCCCGCGCGGACTGCCCGGCCGCCGTAGTACCAGACCAGCAGCGTGCTGGTCACGGCCATCAGCTCCCAGAAGAAGATCAGCGACAGCCAGTCGCCGCCGAAGACGGCGCCGAGGCTGGCGGCGACGTAGCTCAGCGCGAAGGCGGTCTGGACCGAGTCGGCCTCCGAATAGTAGGAGTAGACCACCGCCGCGGCGGCGATGAACCCGAAGATCAGGCCCATCAGCGTCGAGAACTCGTCGACGTTGTACAGCACCGCCCGGAAGCCGAACAGCGACACCTCCCAGTGGGTCCCCGCGTCGGTCAGCCAGACGTAGGGGACGACCGCGGCCGACGCGAGGGCGCCCAGCGCGTGGCCGAGTTTCCGGCCGAGGAACGGCAGCAGCAGCGCCGCGACGGCGACGGGGAGGAACGGCGGGACGAGGGGGTCGACCATCAGACGCTCACCCCCGTCACGCCGGAGACGACCAGTCTCACGATCCGCAGGAAGACGGCGGCGTCGGGGACGATCCCGAGGACGACGGAGCCGGTCGCGGCGAAGCAGATGGGGCCGAGCATCAGCCAGGTCGACTCCTCGCCGGTCCACCGGCGGTGTTCCCAGGCCGGGCGCTCGTCGGGACCGTGTTCGCGCTCGATGTGGGCCGCGGCCTCGGCGTCGTCGAGCGGCCCCTGGCCCTCGTGGTCGTCGGCGTAGCCGTGGTCGTCGGCGTGGCCGCGGTCGTCGGCCGGGCCCGCCGACTCACCGTCGGGGTCGTCGTCCGGCCGCCCGCCGTCGGCGGCCACGTCGCGCTCGCCGAAGCGGCCGCCGAGGACGGCCTCGACGAGTGGTTTGGGGTCCTGTTCGCCGGGCGACTCGAAGAAGGCCGTGTAGACGACCGGCCAGAAGTACGCGACGTTGAGGATTCCGGAAACGAGCAGCGCGAGCGTGAAGACGATATCGCCCGTCTCGACGGTGCCGATGAGCAGGAAGTACTTGCTGACGAACCCGGCGGCCAGCGGGATGCCGGCCATGCCGATCGACGCGACGCCGAAGGCGGTCATCGTCAGCGGCATTCGCCTGCCGATGCCGGCCATATTGGAGATGTCGTCGGTGTGGGTCTCGACGTGGATCGCCCCCGCGCAGAAGAACAGCGTGAGCTTCATGAACGCGTGGGCGGGGATGTGCAGCAGGCCGCCGACCAGCGAGTACGGGTGTAACACCGCCAGTCCGAGCACGATGTAGGAGAGCTGGCTCACCGTCGAGTAGGCCAGCCGGCGCTTGAGGTTGTCCTGGCGGAGCGCGATGACGCTGGCGGTGACGAGCGTGAACGCGGCGATCGACGCCAGTATCGTCCCCATCCCGAGCTCGCCCACCAGGTCCGGCCCGAACACGTCGAGCACAACGCGCGCGATGCCGAAGACGCCGGACTTGACGACCGCGACCGCGTGCAGCAGGCCGGAGACGGGCGTCGGCGCGACCATCGCGTCCGGCAGCCACGAGTGGATCGGCATGAGCGCGGCCTTGACGCCGAAGCCGGTGATCAGCAGGGCGAAGGCGACGCGGGCGACGACGGGGTCGGCCGTCGCCAGGTCGGCGATCCCGCCGGCGGCGAAGGCGGTCGTCCCGGGGCCGGCGGGCGAACTCGTCAGCCAGTAGACCAGCACCGCGCCCGCGAGGACGGCGACGCCGCCGCCGAAGGTGTAGGTGAGGTACTTCCGGCCGGCGGCGCGGGCCTCGTCGGTCTCGTCGTGGGCGACCAGCGGGTAGGTAGCGACGGTCAGCAGCTCGTAGAAGACGAACAGCACGAGCAGGTTGCCGGCGAAGGCGATGCCGATCGCCGACGCGAGGCTACCGGCGAACGCCGCGAAGTAGCGCGTCTGGCTGTGTTCGTCGAGCCCGCGCATGTAGCCCATGCTGTAGAAGCTGGTCACCAGCCACAGCAGGCTCGCCAGCAGAGCGAAGAGGATCCCAAGCGAGTCCGCCCGGAGGACGAACTGGACGCCGGGGACGAACGTGCCGAAGTCGGTGACGTAGGTGTCGCCGGCGAGCACGCCCGGCACCATGCTGGCGACGATCCCCAGCTTGGCGAGCGCCGCGAGCACCGTCCAGGCCTCGCGGAGGTTGGGCCGCCCGCGCGAGGCGAGGATCGGGACGATGGCGACTGCCGATACGAGCACTGCGGCGACCGGTCTGAGCGATGTGAGTTCCGTCATGACAGGAGCCGTTCGATGGTCGGTTCGAGGAGCTGTCCGTACTGGAACGCGGCGACGCCGAGGACGATAGCCAGGACGGCCGCGGCGACGACCGTCGCGCGCATCCCGAGGGAGACGCGCGCGGCGGCGAGCGCGTCGCCGGCGGGGGACGAGCCGGCCTCGTCGCCCGTCGGCCCGGTGCCGTCGGTGGCGACGGCCGTCCGGGTCCCGCGCTCGGCGCCGGCCGGTTCGACGTTCGCGTCGGCCGCGGGCGCCTCGCGGAAGTACATCCGCTCGACGATCCGGGCGAAGTACGCGAGCGTGAGCAGCGTGCTCGCGAAGATGACGACCGCGAGCGGCCAGGCCTCGGCCTCGACGGCGCCCAGGGCGACGTACCACTTGCCGACGAACCCGACGGCGGGCGGGACGCCCACCATCGCGAGCGCGAGGACGCCGAACGCCCCCGCGCCGGCGGGCAGGCGCTCGGCCAGCCCGTCGTAGCCGTCGATCGAGCGGGCGCCCGTCTCGGTCGCTATCAGCCCGCTCGTCAGGAACAGGCCGCCCTTCATGACGGCGTGGCCGACGAGGTGGATCGCCGCGCCCGTCAGCGCGGTGGTGTTGGCGACGGCGACCGCCGCGAGGACGAGCCCGAACTGCGACACCGACGAGTAGGCGAGCATCCGCTTGATCTCCGTCTGGCTCACCGCGAGGACGCTCCCGGCGACGATGCTGACGACGGCCGCCGCGGCCAGCAGGGTCCCCGCGAAGCCGTTCGCGGCGAGGAAGTCGACGGTGAAGACGGTGAAGACGATCCGGATCAGGGCGTAGGCGGCGACCGTCGAGACCAGCGCCGAGATGAACGCGCTCACGGAGTCGGGCGCGCCGGCGTAGGCGGTCGGCTGCCAGGTGTGGACCGGGAACACCGCCACCTTGACGAACAGGCCGACGACGAGCAGGCCGAACGCGGCCTGGACGAGCGGGTCCGCGTAACCGACATCGGCGAGCTGGGTCGACAGGTCGTGCATGTTGAGCGTCCCGGTCGCGACGTAGGCGTAGCCGATCCCCAGCAGGAACAGCGACGCGCCGACCGTGCCGACGAGCAGGTACTTCAGCGCCGCCAGCGCGGAGCGGCCGCCCTCGCCGCTGGCGACCAGGGCGTAGGCGGTCAGCCCCGTGATCTCCAGGAAGACGTACATGTTGAACACGTCCCCGGTGATGCTCATGCCGGTCAGGCCGGCGACCAGCAGGAGGTAGGTCGCGTAGAAGGGGTTCGACCGCGGGCCCGCGGTGCGGGCGTACGCGAGGACGCCGACGGAGACGACCGCGACGAGCAGCGCCATCGAGGCCGACAGCCCGTCGACGTAGAGTTCGATCCCGAAGGGGGCGGTGAACCCGCCGACGACGTAGCGGACCGGGTCGTCGCCGAACGCGCGGGTCGCCAGCGCCCCGACCGCGACGACCTGGCCGACCGCGGCGAGGACGGTGATCGGCCAGCCGGTCCGCGGGCGGACGAGCCCGGCGAGCAGCACCGCGACCGACCCCAGGATCGGGAGCGCGACGACGAGGGCGGGCAGGTCACTCATCGTGGCTCACCCGCCTGATGGCGTCCTCGTCGAGCGTGCCGTACGCCTCGTAGACGCGGACGACGAGCCCGAGCGCGACCGCCGTGAGGCTCACCCCGACGACGATGGCCGTGAGGATGAGGACGTGGGGGAGCGGGCTCACGCGCGGCGCGGGCGCGGTGAGCAGCGGCGGGCTCGCGCCGGTCACGAACGCCGACGTGATGAAAAACAGGAAGATGCCGGTCTGGAAGACGTTCATCCCGATCACCTTCTTGACGACGTTGCGGCTGCCGATCAGGGTGTACGTCCCGACGCCCAGCAGCAGGAACGAGACGACGTAGTAGAGGCGGTCGGCGAGGAGGTCTATCATGCGAGATCACTCCCACTGTCGCCCACTCCCGCGGCGATGACGAAAAAGAGGCCGGTCACGATTCCGGAGACGACCAGCCCGATCGCCAGCTCGACGAGCTCGATGCCGTACTTGGTGGCGTGGTAGATGCCGTAGACCTCGTACTCCAGGAAGTCCCCGCCGAGCGCGACCGACCCGAGTCCGATCAGGAGGAACGCGAGCACGCCCAGGCCGACCAGCGCGACCGCGAGGCGCGGGCCGACCCAGTCGCGGGTCGTCTCGATGCCGAAGGCGATCCCGAGCATGAGCACGACCGTCCCGACGATGACGCCGCCCTGGAACCCGCCGCCGGAGGAGTCGGCCCCGTGGAACATCACGAACAGCCCGAGCGTGAAGACGAACGGCGTGATCACCCGGACGGTGGTCATGATGATCGGGCTCTCGACGTAGAGCCCCTCGCCGCTCTCGGCCACGGGCTCGTCCTCGACGGGCGCCCCCTCCGCGTCGCTCATCCGAGCACCTCCCTGTCGAGGACGACCAGCAGGCCGATCCCCGCCGAGTAGACGACGACCGCCTCGCCGAGCGTGTCGAACCCGCGGTAGGCCGCGAGCACGGCCGTCACCGCGTTCTGCACCTGGGTCTCCTCGTAGGCGTTGTCGAGGTAGTACTCGGTCACGTTGTCGGTCGCGACCGCGGAGTCGGCCGACCCGACCGCCGGGAGCGCGACGAGCGTCGTCGACAGGGCCGCGACGAGCGCGACCGAGACGGCCAGCGCGCGCAGGTCCACCGACTCCAGGACCGCCTCGTCGGACGGCCGGACGGTCTTCGCGATGGTCAGGAGCAGGAGGATCGTCATGATCCCGGCGCCGACCGCCGCCTCGGTGAGGCCCACGTCGGGCGCCCGGAGGAACACCCAGATGACGGCGATCCCGAGGCTGTACGCCCCGAAGGCGATGATCGACCCGAGCACGTCCCGGAGCATGGCCGTCGCGAGGGCACAGCCCAGGACGAAGACCACGAGTCCGACCTCGAGCAGCCCGGTCATTGTCCGTCGTCCTCCTTCGTCCACGGTTCGATCCCCTGTTCGGCGGCCGCCCGCGTGATCGCGTGGGCGGCGGTCGGGTTCGTGATGAACATGAATACGAGCAGGAGCACCGCCTTCACGGTCGACATGGTCGTCCCGAAGGAGAGGGCGACCGCGGAGAGCGTCAGCACGGCGCCGAGCGTCTCGCTCTTGGAGGTGCTGTGGGCGCGCGTGTACAGGTCCGGCAGCCGGACGAGTCCGACAGCGGCGACCAGCGCGAAGAACACGCCGCCGGCGGCCAGGCCCAGCACCGCGAGCTCGCGGGGCGTCATCAGAGCACCCCCCCGCGCTCGACGGTGAACTTCGAGATGGCGATGCTCAGCAGGAAGTTCAGCAGCGCGTACACCAGCGCGATGTCGAGCGCGCCGGGTTCGCCGATCGCGGCCGCCAGCAGCGCGATGACGATGACGACGTTCGACCCGATGACGTTGACCGCGATGACCCGGTCGGGCATCGTGGGCCCGTCGACGATCCGGTAGAGCGCGACCAGCGACGTGAGGACGAACGCGGCGGCGGCCCCCAGCAGGACGTTCTCGACGAGCGTCACGACTCCTCACCCTCCTCCGTCGAACGTTCCTTCGGCGAGGGGATGCGCGCGCCGCCCCGGCCGTAGAAGACGAACCGGACCGCCCGCTCCAGCGACCCGCCGAACAGGTCCTCCCGGGCGTCCCGCGTCAGCGTGTGGACGGTGAAGTGCCGCCGGGACACGTCGACTGTCAGCGTCCCCGGCGTGAGCGTGATGCTGTTGGCCAGCGTCGTGACCGACAGCGGCGACCACACGGCGGCGTCGAACTCGACCATCTTCGGGTCGATCGGCAGCGACGGGTGGAGCACGACGTAGGCGATACTGAGGTTCGCCAGGGCGATCTCCCAGAGCAGGTACGGCACGTACAGCAGCAACCGCGCGAGCCGCTGGACCGTCCGGACGGGCTCGACCGGCTCGGTCAGCGAGACGCCCCACAGCGCGACCGCGACGATGCCGGCCGAGATGGCGCCCGTGACGAGCTCGAACCTCGCCAGCGACCCGGCCAGCAGCAGATAGAAGAGGAAGGAGACGCCGAACAGCGCGAAGAACTGCGCGACGGTCCCGCGTTTGACCAGCAGCGGACTCCGCCGCTGGCGCTGGACCGGAGCCTCCTCGACGTCGAGGCCGGCCCGCCGGACCTCGCCCTCCAGCGGCGGGAGCAGCGGCGTCGTCCCCAGGGGGTTGAACTCCGGGTCGAACACCGCGCGGTCGAGGTCGTGGCCGTCCGCGTAGCTGGTGAGCACCTCGGCGTAGTCGCCCGGGCTGAACAGGTACTCGCCGGTCCCGACGAGACCGGTCTCGACCGCCACCGCCCCGGCGTCGTCGCCCAGGTCCTCCTCCGCCCAGACGGTCACCTTCTCCAGGAGCTCGCGCGCCCGCTCGGTCTCCCGGGAGTCCTCACCGATGGTCAGCCGCTCGGAGACCGGGTAGACGAAGTGGACCGCGGCGCGGTCGCCCGTCGCGTCGGCGGCGTCGAGCGCCTCCCCGACCGCGTACGCGACGGTGTTCCGGAGCGTCGGCGACTCCGAGACCGGCACGAGCAGGCGGGCTCCGCTCACTGGGCCGACCCACCCGGTTCGACCGGCGCCGTTCGGACGAAGATAGCTGGCATCAATCGTTCGGTTGGTTCTTATCCGGAACTCGTTAAAGGATTTCTTTCTCCCCCGACAGCGCGTCGATCTGTCCGGTCTCCGCCCGGCCGTCGGCGGTTCGTCCGACCGCCGGTCGCCGTCGCCGCCCCGGGTCACCGCACGTCGGTCGACCGGACCCCGCCAGAATCAGTTTTCGATACGCGGATAGCCGGGATTGAATTTGCGATTTTGATAATACGGTAGTGAGCCTTATGTGTCGTGCTGGGAGAGTCACAGGTGACACGCACCGAACGCCGCCGGGACCGTCGAGGATGGCTCGGTCCGGCCGGCGACCTCGCTGGGGATCCCCCCACGCATCGGGCGTGACGACAACCCATGAAACTCAAGCAACTACTCAACGACGACGACGCGGTGTCGCCGGTCATCGGCGTCATCCTGATGGTGGCGATCACGGTCATTCTGGCGGCCGTCATCGCGACCTTCGTCCTCGGACTCGGCGACCAGGTCAGCAACACCTCCCCCCAGGCATCGTTCAGCTTCGAGTGGAACGGCGCCAGCGGCGAGGAAGCGACGCTGCGCGTCACGCACGACGGCGGCGAGACGATCCAGGCCCAGAACCTCTACCTCCGCGGGTCGGAGGGGAGCGCCGGAAGCAACGACGCCGACCCGGCGCTCGGACAGAGCTGGAACGAGTACAGTTCGGCCGGCCCGACCTCCGAGGTCCAGGCCGGGATGACCGCGAGCGTCGACTACATCGGTTCGGACGGCGAGATCAGCCTGGTCTGGCAGAGCTCGACCGGCGAGAGCTCCACCACGCTGAAAGAGTGGACCGGCCCCACGGCCTGACCGACGGCGTCCACTCTCCGCCCGGTGGCCCGGGCGGTCCGACCTCATCTCTCGGTTCTGATTTCTCGCGCCGGTCTCACTCGTGAGAACTGAGATCGGTCACGGTTTCGACCCCTAGTCTCGACCGACGGCTCCGAAACGCTCTTAGCACATGCCCATAGAATCACACATCATCGACGGGGCGGAGACGACCTCTCACGAGGACGGGTCTGACACATGAGCAACGAGACGAGACGGTTTTCGACCGGAGCGGACGGGAACGAGGAGCTGTCGAAGGGGGAGATCTTCGACGTGTTGCAGAACCAGCGCCGGCGGTACGTCCTGGAGTATCTCAAGCGCTTCGAGGAGCCGGTGGGGCTGAGCGACCTGGCCACCCAGGTCGCCGCCTGGGAGTACCAGCGGCCGGTCGAGGAGGTGACCAACGACCAGAAGAAGCGGGTCTACACGACCCTCCAGCAGACCCACCTCTGCAGGATGGAGGAGGCCGGGATCGTCGAGTACGACACCGAGAACAACACGGTCGCGCGGACGCCCTACACCGAGGAGCTGACCGTGTACCTGGAGATCGTCCCGGGCTCGGAGTTCCCCTGGCGGGAGTTCTACCTCTCGCTCGGGTCGATCAGCTGCGCCGTCGTCGCCGCGCTGTGGACCGACCTCTACCCGCTCACGCTGCTGACGCCGCTGGAGTGGGCGACAGTCATCGCCGCGACGTTCACCGTCGCCGCGGCCTACCACACCTACAGCGGCGCCGACATGCAGCTCGGCGACGACGAGTACGTCCCCGACGAGTTCGACCGGTAGCACACCGGCGGTCCGGTCGACCTGTCGTCACGGCTCGGCACGGCCGGACCCGGCGATTGCGACGCCTTCGCGCCCAATTTTCCGAACTGATATCTGGAAGGCCTCCGCTCAAGGTGCGTCTGAACCCACGGATCCCGGTGAACGGTGGTCGGGATTAAGTACTGATACCGCCGGAGGTGCCGACAGCATTCCCGGCTCGCGGCGGGCTCGCGCCGGCCGGACGGGGTGCAGGCACACATGAGACTCAAGCAACTACTCAACGACGACGACGCGGTGTCGCCGGTCATCGGCGTCATCCTGATGGTAGCGATCACGGTCATTCTGGCGGCGGTCATCGCCTCGTTCGTCCTCGGACTGGGGAACCAGGCACAGCAGGGCGCACCGACTGCGACGATCGGGATGGACTACGAGGAGATCGAGGAGAACTCGGGGGGCTCGAACTGGGGCGCGCTGGTCGTCTCGCACGACGGCGGCGACTCCGTCTCGAGTAACGAACTGTACATCCGCGGGAGCGGGTTCAACGGGACGGCTATAAGTGGGACTACGATCGACAGCGGGACCGATCTGGAGACCTTCGTCCGCAACAGCGGCGGCCCGCAGATCCACCACACCAGCGCGGGCGCCTGGAACGGCACGGCCAGCGGCGACGACAGCGCCGTCGTCTCGGGCGACCGCGCCGGCGTCTACGCGAGTTCGGACTACGAGATCAGCGTCGTCTACCAGGCCCAGGAGGGCGACACCTCCTCGACGCTCAACGAGCAGGAAGGCCCCGACGCCTGATTCGGGCCACCGCTTCTCGGTTTTGCGGTTTCGACGGTCGCCGGCCGCGGCCGTCGGCTTTATTCCGGTCGGGCGCAGTCATCCGCCAATGGATCGGGGTCGAGTCGCCGTCTACGCCGCCGCCGCGGTCATCGTCGCGGTGACCGTCCTCAGCGGCCCCGCCGTCGGCCTCGTCGACCTGACGACGCCGCGATACGACATGTCCGGCCTCGGCGAGGGGTCGGTCGCCGTCGACGAGGTCGACCTCCCCGCCTCGGTCTCGCTCGACCGCGGCTACCAGTCCCGGTCGTACTACCTCACCGTCCCCGACGCGCGGGTCCGCCTCGCGGCCGTCGACGGCAAGCCGACCGTCGCCTACGGGATCGACATCCCCGCGCTGGGCTACTCCCGGTCGACGACGCACTTCCTGCGCGACGGCGACGCCGGCTGGGCCTCGCTGTCGCTGCGCGAGGACACCTTCGCCGAGGACGCCGTCGACGCCGACCGCTACGAGGGGGAACTGTCGCTCGTGGTGCGCGACAGCAACGGGAAGTCAGTCGTCGCCAACCGGACGGTCCCGGTGGAGGTGCGCGAATGAGTACGGGACGGGGCCGGGCGCTCGCCACGGCAGACGCCCGCGAGCGGCTGGGAGCGGCCCGGACGCTGCTCGTCCGCGCGCTCGTCGGCGACCGCCTCGGCCTCGTCGTCTTCCTCGGGACGCTGCTCGCCGTCGGGACCACCTGGCGGCTCGGCGTGTTCATCAACGACAGCTACACGCTGGCGAACGCGCTGGTCGCGCTCGCCGACGGGAGCCTCGTCGTCGACGAGGCGGTCTACGGGTCGCTCGAAGCGCCCGGGATGCAGGTCCACGACGGGCGGCTCTACGGACGCAACTACGGGCAGGTCGCGTTCGCCCTCCCGCTGCTGTGGGGCCTGCGGGCCGCGACGGCGGTCGCAGACCCGGGGCTCGTCTTCGCGACAGCGTGGTCGCTGCTCGCGCTCGCGTTCGCCGTCCAGGTCGGCCGTCTCGTCGGCCGGGAGTCGCTCCTCGGGACCGCGGGTGCCGTCCTCGCGCTCGCTGCGTTCGCCGGCAACGCCGCGCTGGCGGAACCGATCCCCGCACAGCTTTTGGCGCTCGCGGCGCTCCAGCTCGGGACCGTCCTCGCCGCGGCGTTCATCGCGACCACGGTCTATCGACTCCTCGCGCGCGTCCACGACCGCCGGGTCGGCGTCGCCGCGGCCGTCGGCGCCGCGCTCGCGACGCCCGTCGCGTTCTGGGCGGCCATCCCGAAGCGCCACGTCACCGTCACGGCGCTCGTCGTCGGCGTCGTCTACGCGTTCTACCGGAGTCGTTCGGACGCCCGGGGCGCCGACGCCGCCGGAGACCCGCTGCTCTCGCCGACCGGGTTCCGCGCGCTGGCCTACGCCCTCGTCGGGCTCTGCACCTGGGTCCACGCGGGCGAGGCGTTCGTCCTCTTCCTCGCGCTGGTCGCCGTCGACCTGCCGACCGCGCCGTCGAACGACCGGCGGACCCTCGCCGTCGTCGGGGCGGCCTTCGCCGCGTCGCTCGTCCCCTTCTTCGTGACGAACACAGCCATCTCCGGGGACCCGGTCCGCCCCCCGCGGATGCTCTCGGAGTTCGGCGCCCCCACCGCCGACGCCACGTTCGGCGGCGGTAGTGGTGGGAACGGCGCCGGGGACGGGAGCGCCGCGAGCGGCGGCGGCGCCGCGCCGCTCCTGCCGGCCCCGGTCCGCGCGCTCGCCGCGACGGCCGTCGAGCGGCTCGGGCTCCTCTTCGGCCCGTTCGTCGCCGGCGCGAAGTCGCTCGTCTCCGACCCCGAGTCGCTGTACCGGACGTTCGTCCGCGCCGGCTACGACGGCTACATCGGCCGCCACGACAACGACCAGGCGATCAACCTCTCGGTCCTCGAATCGGCGCCGCTGTTCGCGGGCGTCGCCGCGCTGGCCGCGACCGGCGGCCGCCGGGCGGCCGTCGCCGTTCGCCGCGACGCGGCCGAACCGCTCGGCGCCCGCGTTCGACGGACGGTCCGGACCGTCCGCACGGCTCCGACGACGGCCACCGACGCGTTCGTCGCCGTCCTCGCCGTGCTGTTCACGCTGGTCTACCTCCCGAGTCTCCCGCTGTTCGCGCAGGTGACCGTCCGGTACCTCCTGCCGGTGTACGTCCTGGCCGTCTACGCGCTGGCCCGCCAGCGGTGGGCCCGCCGGGTCCTCGCCGAGCGCGGGCGGACGGTCCTGTGGAGCTACCTCGGCGGCGTCCTCCTGGGCGCGCAGCTGCTGTTCGTCGTCGTCACGGTCGGCTCGTTCGGCCGCGGCGGCGCCTTCCAGCTCCACGCCGTCGTCGGGCTGGTCGTCGGCGGCGCGTTCGCCCTGTCGGCCGCCGGCAGCGCCCTCGACGAGCGGTTCGACCCGGCGACGGCCGCCGCCGGCGGGCTCGCCGCGGCGCTCGGAACGGACCTGGCGCTCTGCTCGGCGCTCGTGTACTTCCGGTACGGGCCCCACGTCCTGCCGGTCGTCGACTGGCTCGCGGACCTGCTGGCGTCGGCGTAGCTAGTCAGGCTTTTGGCCCCCCGTGGTCATTCCCCGGGCATGAACCGCCTGAAGCAGTCGCTGCTCGACGCCCCGATCGTCGAAAAAGAGGGGTACCACTACTTCGTCCACCCGATCAGCGACGGCGTGCCGATGCTCCACCCCGAGCTGCTCCGGGAGATCGTCATCAAGATCATCCGCAAGGCCGAGCTGGAGAACGTCGACAAGATCGTCACCCCCGCCGCGATGGGCATCCACATCTCCACCGCCGTCTCCCTGATGACCGACATCCCCATCGTCGTCGTCCGCAAGCGCCAGTACGGCCTCGACGGGGAGGTCGCGCTCTCGCAGGTCACCGGCTACTCCGAGTCGGAGATGTACGTCAACGACGTCTACGAGGGCGACCGCGTGCTCGTCCTCGACGACGTGCTCTCGACCGGCGGCACCCTCTCGGGCATCACCGGCGCCCTCGAGGAGATCGGCGCCGACATCGTCGACATCGTCTGCGTCATCAAGAAAGACGACGGCCAGAACAAGCTCGCCGACGCGGGCTACGAGGCCAAGACGCTCATCAACGTCGTTGTCGAGGACGGCGAGGTCGTCATCGTCGACGACCAGGGCGACGACTGACCCGGTAGCCGCTTCCGTTCTACGCGACTCCCGCCGCGACCGCGCCGAAGTACAGCCCCGCGAGGATCAGCGCCGCGCCCACTGCCTGCACGAGCCGCCGGATCCGGCCGTCTAACTCGTCGTCGCTGCCGTACTCGCCGCCCCGATCGCCCGGGACGCGCCCGACCGTGTGCGCGCGGACGACGGCCTCCGGCACCGCGATCAGGACGGCGCCGAGGCCGGCGCCGAGGACCGCGGCCAGGAGCGTGCGGTAGTCCATCTCAGCTCCGCAGCTTCTCGATGCGCTTCTCCATCGGCGGGTGGGTGGCGAACAGCCGCGCGAGCCCGCGCTCCTCGCCGAAGATACACAGCGCGTTGACCTGCTCGTCGATCGCCGAGTCGCTGGCGCGCTCGTTGCCGCGGCTGATCTTCTCCAGCGCGCGTGCGAGCGGTTCGCCGGAGCCGATGGCGCCCGCGGCGTCGCTGTCGGCGACGTACTCGCGGTACCGCGAGATGGCCATCACGAACAGCATGACGAGCATCTGGACGATCTGGCCGACGACGATGGCCAGGAAGAAGTCCGCGATGTCGTTGTCGCCGGTCAGCAGGACGACCCACTGGGCGACGATGGCGACGATGGAAGCGATCCCCTGGCCGAGCACCATCATCACCACGTCGCGGTTCGCGATGTGGGCCAGCTCGTGGGCGAGGACGCCCTCGACCTCGTCGGCGTCGAGCGTCGCGAGCAGCTCCCGCGAGACGACGACCGTCCCGGCGCCCTTCCGGCCGACGGCGAAGGCGTTGGGCACGCCCATCCGCGCGATCATGAGCCGGGGTTTGTCGATGCCCATCTCCTCGGAGAGCGCCTCGACCTGGCGGTGGATCTCCGGGTACTGCTCCTCGGGCATGTCTTCGGCCCCGACGCTGCGGATCGCGGCCCACTTGCCGACCTTGTACTGGACGCCGACGAACAGGACGCTGCCGACCAGTACCAGCCACAGCGGGACCGAGAACGCGCCCATCGCCACGACCGCGGCGACGGCGTAGAACGCGAACAGGATCGATCCCACGATCGCCATCCGCGCGGTGAGACTCGGGTGACGCATACGTGACGTGTCTGTGTCGCGAGGCCCTAAGTACTCTCCGTTTGTGGTCACTCAGCCGTGAAGTCGGCCCGCGAAGTCGTGACAGCCCCGGGACCAGTCTCCCGGCGCTCGTGTCGGGCGGTCCGAATCGCCTCGCTGGGCGGTGATGTTGCGGGAATACAGGGAGGTAGATTCGAACCGGAGGCGGACGTGCTCGCCCGCTCCGTTCGCTGCGCGCGACTCGTCCAGTTCAAATCTACTCCGAGTGATAATCACGACGCGTTCGCAGGGCTCGGCGATGAAACGCCTCGCGAGGAACGCGTCGCAGAATGATAGCGGGAGGTAGATTTGAACTACCGATCTGCGGGTTATGAGCCCGCCGGAATCTCCTGGCTATCCCATCCCGCTACCTGTTCATATCCCCGACCGCCCATTAAGGGTTGTGATTCGTTCGCCGTCCGTGAATTAGTCCCGCGGTCACGCCTCGTGGACCTGCCAGGTGAACAGGCTCTCGAAGACGTAGTTGACGAGCATGCCGACCGCGATGCCGGTGCCTTTCGCCACGAGCAGCCACAGGTCGAGTCCCGAGAGCACCGACGCGATCCCGACGACGCCGGCCGCGTTCGACAGCACCGCCACGTCGCCGAACGACAGGTCGACGAACAGCGGGTTGTAGATGCTCCACCAGATGACGAACTGGGTCGTCACGCCGACGGCGCGGACGGCGTGCGAACGCTTGAGCCGCGAGAGGAACGACCCCCGGTCTCCCTCGCCGTGGTCGGCGAACGTCCAGTTCTCGTTGATCAGAAACATCACGAGGATCGCCGTCTCGACGCCGGCCGCCCAGGCCAGCGTCGCGGATGCCTTGAGGACCTCCGAGAGGAAGACCAGCACGGCCGTGTCGCAGAGCGCACCGACGACCCCGACAGAGACGAACTTGCCGAACCGGATCCCCGACACGAGCGACGACAGACGCGCCCGCGCCGACCGCTCGCCGTCAGTCATGTTTGTCCACCAGTGCGGTCGGGTCCTCGCGGGTCGCCGCGATGGCGTTGTGGACGCGGCTGTTCCGGATCTGTTTCGCGCGGTGGCGCGAGGAGACCAGTGCGCGGGCGAGCCGCAGCGACGTGCGGACCGGCGAGACGGTCGAGCCCGGCTTGTCCTCCCAGGTGAGCGGTACCTCGGCCACGTCGAGTTCCAGCGCCCCGGCCATCGCGACCAGCTCCACGTCCCAGGCGAACCCCGGTTCGTAGAGGTGCTGCCGGACGGCCTCCCACGACTCGGCGGTGATGGCCTTGGCGCCGCACTGGTAGTCGTAGAGGTCGGCGTCGAGCATGCGGCGGGCGAGCCAGGCGAAGCCATCGCCGAGAAAGCGGCGGGCGAACGTCTGGTGGCTGGTGATCGTCGAGTCGGGGTGGCGCCGGGAGCCGACGGCCACGTCCGCGCCGGCCTCGATGGCGGCGAGCACGTCGGCGAACTCGCCCGGCGCGGTGGAGCCGTCGGCGTCGACGAACCCGAGCACGTCGGTCTCCAGCGCCTCGAACCCGGCGGTGACGGCGGCGCCCTTGCCGCGGCGGTACGGCGAGACGTTGACGGTCGCCGGGAGGTCGGCGAGGGCCGCGACGACCCGCTCGTCGGCGTCGTCGAGTTCGATCCGGATCGCCTCGGGCGCGAGTTCGGCGTCGAGCGAGCGGACGTAGGCCGCGAGCCGGTCCACGTCGGGACGGAAGGCGGGGACCACCAGACCGACGGACGCGCTCATTGTCTGCCGTGACCACCGCGGCGAGTAAAAACCGTTCGGAACGCGACATCTCGACGACGGAAGGGTACCGAATTCCGGGAGCAGGTGGCGAATGCGCGGGCGGTCGGGCGGTCCACAAGAGGTATAGGCTCCGGAGACGGCCACACTGGTAATGGAGTACGGTCTGGTCCTCTGGTGGCTCGTGGCCTACCTCGCCCTGCTGGCCGTGGGGATGCCGCTGGCGGCGACCCTGTTCCCCCGCCTCGCCGACCGCGGCGCGGGCGTCGCGCTCCCGGCGGCGCTGGCCGTCCTGTGGATCGTCGCCTACCTCGTCGGCCACCTCTCGCTGACCGCCGGGCTGCTCGTCGGCCTCGCCGCGCTGGCGGCCGCCGCCGGTGCCGCCCTCTACCGCGCCAGCGAGACGGACGGCGTCCCGCTGTTCGACCGCCGGCGTTACGGCGAGGCCGCAGCCGTGTTCACCGTCGCGTTCCTGTTCATGATCGCCGTCCGCGCCGTCGACGCGGGCGTCCACCCGTTCCTCGGCGAGAAGTTCCTCGACTTCGGCATGCTGCAGTCGCTGCTGCGCGCCGGCCGCCTCCCCCCGGAGGACATGTGGTTCGCCGGCCGGCCGGTGAAGTACTACTACGGCGGCCACCTGATCGCCGCGCTGCTGACGAAGATCACCGGCACCGAACCCCGGTTCGCCTACAACCTCGCGCTCGCGGGCTTCTACGGAATGGTCGTCACCGCCGCCTACGGGCTCGCGGGCTCGGTCGCCGCGAGCCGCGGCGTCTCCCGGGTCCGCGCGGGCGCGTTCGGCGCCTTCTTCGTCGGGTTCGCGAGCAATATCTCGACGCCCGTTCAGGTCGTCGCCTGGCTGCTTCCGGACGGCATCTCGTCGTTCCTCGCCGGACTCACCGGGACGGAGCTGGGCCGCGTCGGCCGCGAGGGACCGGGTGCGTTCCGCTACTGGGACGCGAGCCGGGTGATCAGCGACGGGGGGTACAACACGATCAACGAGTTCCCGCTGTTCGCCTGGCTCAACGGCGACATGCACGCCCACATGATGAGCACGCCGTTCGTCCTGCTCGTCGCCGCGCTCCTCTTTAGCTACTACCGCACGCCCGAGGCCGACCTGATGCGCCGGCGGCTGCTGGTGTTCGCCGTCGTGCCGCCGCTCGCGGGGTTGCTCGCGGTCGTCAACACCTGGTCGTTCGCGACGGCAGGCGGGCTGACGTTCCTCACGCTCGCACTCGCGCCAGCCGACCCGGTATCCCTGCTCCCGAAGCCGCTCGCCGAACGGGTACCGCGCGGGGAGGAGTGGCAGCGGGAACTGTCCCGTCACTGCGTCGCGCTCGCCGGCGCGGTCGCTGTCGTCCTCGCGGGCTTCGTCTGGTCGCTTCCGTTCTGGCTGGGGACCGCCAGCGGCGGCGGCCGGACTATCGCCTTCTGGACCGACAGGAGTTCGCTCGGTGAACTCCTCCTGGCCCACGGCGCCTTCGCGCTGCTTTTTGCGCTCCATCTGGCCCGCAACGCGCTGCCCAGGATAGACCGCGGGGACCTCGGCGAGTCGGCCACGATGCTCGCGCTCGCGCTCGCTGTCGCTTGGATCGGCGGCGGGGCAGCGCTCGCACTGTTCGGCCCGATGATCGCCGGCGCGTGGGTGCTCCTGCGGTCGCAGGCCGATGCGGTCGTTCGCGCGACGGCCGACGCCGCCGGGACCGCCCGGCAAGCGGTCACCGACGGCGGCCCCGCGACGGGTGAGGCTGCCCCAGCGGACGACGCCGGCCAGCCGGTGCGGCTCCGCGACGTGGTCGGCTTCGAGACGCTCCTGATCGTCGCCGGCGCCGGGATCGTCGTCATCGTCGAGTTCGTCTACGTCAAGGAGCAGGCCGGTCCCGGGCGGATGAACACCGTGTTCAAGACCTACGCGGACGTGTGGGTGCTCTGGGCGGTCGCCGCCGGCGCGGTCCTCGCCCACCTCGTCGAGAACCACTCGCCCGAGCTTGCGCTGTCCGGCGAGCAGTGGGCCGGGGTCTTCCGCGTGCTCGCGGTCGTTCTGGTCGTCTCGACCTCGCTGTACGGCGCGCTGGCCCTTGGCGGCCACTTCAGTGGCGACAGCTACTTCAGCAGGTACAACCACCCCGACGACCCCACGCTCGACGGGTTCACCTACATCAACGAGACCCACCCCGAGGAGTACGCCGCGATCCAGTGGTTCGAGGACCTGGAGGGCCAGCCCAACACCGCCTCGGCCCCCGGACAGGACATGTATCGGTGGACCAACCCGATAGCGAGCCTCACCGGCGTCCCGACGCTGGCCGGGTGGGCCCACGAGGTCGGCTACCGCGGTGGCGAGGCCTACCGCGCCCGCGTCGACGACGTGAACACCATCTACACCGGCACCGCCGAACAGCGGGCCTACTACCTCGACGTCTACGAGGTCGAGTACGTCTACGTCGGGTCCAACGAGCGCGACGAATACACGAGCGACGACCTGGCTGTCTTCGAGTCGATGGCTGGCGTCACCGTCGAGAAGCAGTGGGACGGCGCGACGGTCTACAGCGTCGACCGGAACGCGCTGGAGTATCCCGGACGGAACGAGTAGCCGCTCAGCGCCGGTCGGCGTGGCGCCGCCGGTGGACGATCCCCTGGTTGTTCGCCGCGTTCTCGACGAACGACCGGAACGCCTCGCCGGTCCCGCTGTCCTCGTCGAGCACCATCGGTTCGCCGGCGTCGCCGCCCTCGCGGACGGCCGGGTCCAGCGGGATCTCGCCGAGGAACGGCATCTGCGCCTCCTCGGCGAACGCCTCGCCGCCGCCCTCGCCGAAGATGGTGTGTTCGCCGCCGCAGTCCGGACAGCGGAAGGAACTCATGTTCTCGACGATCCCCAGCACGGGCGTCTCGTGCTCGCCGAACATCTCCAGGCCCTTCCGGGCGTCGTCGATGGCGACCTCCTGGGGAGTCGTGACGATGACCGCGCCCGTGACGGGGACGCTCTGGAGGAGCGTCAGCTGCGTGTCGCCGGTCCCAGGGGGCAGGTCGACGACCATGTAGTCGAGACTCCCCCACTCCACGTCCTCCCACAGCTGGGTGAGCACCTTGTGGACCATCGGACCCCGCCAGATGACGGGGTCGTCCTCCCCGACGAGGAAGTCCATGCTCATCAGCTTCATCCCGTACTGCTCGGGCGGGACGAGCGTCTCGTCGGGGGTCGCCTGGGGCTGCTGATCCGCGTCGAGCATCCGCGGCACGTTCGGCCCGTACACGTCCGCGTCGAACAGCCCCACGCGGGCGCCCAGTTGCGCCAGCCCCGCCGCGAGGTTCACCGCGATGGTGCTCTTGCCGACCCCGCCCTTCCCCGACGCGACCGCGATGACGTTCTCGACGCCCGGCAGCACCGACCCCTCGGCGACGAGCCCGCTGTCGACCTCCGCCTCCAGTTCGACCCGCCGGTCCAGGTCCGACAGCGCCTCGCGGACCCGTCCCGCGATCTCGGTCTCGGTCGGGGAGTACGGCGCCCCCAGCGCCAGCGAGACGCGCACCTCCTCCTCGTCCAACTCGACCGAGTTGACCAGCCCCAGCGAGACGATATCGTCGCCCAGATCCGGGTCCTCGACCGTCCGGAGACGGTCGAGCACGTCGTCTTCGTCCATGGTTCGGTTTCCGGCGGTCCCGGCGAAAAGGGTTGTGGAGCGACCGTTGTCCGGCTGGATTCCGCCGCAAGCGGTCGGTCGGCCGGTCGTGATATGGGTACTGCCATTACTGCGAACATTTTTATGATAGCGGGAAAGCAATTCTCGACAACCGAACGATGCGCTGGGAACAGGGGGTTCCGACGGTCGTGATGAGTGCCGTGCTGGTCGTCAGCGCGGCGTTCGCCGCTGGTCCGGTAGCCGGCGGAGCGGTCGCAGCGGCCGGGAGCGGCCCGGACGGCGGAGGGAACAAAGCCCCGCTGGCGGACGCGGGGCTCGACCGGACCG
The DNA here is from genome assembly GCF_004698125.1 of Halosimplex halophilum. NCBI lineage: Archaea > Methanobacteriati > Methanobacteriota > Halobacteria > Halobacteriales > Haloarculaceae > Halosimplex > Halosimplex halophilum. The sequence goes on along the minus strand of NZ_ML214297.1, from coordinate 58,713 downwards.
TCAGCGCCAACGCGACGGTGTATCTGGACGCGACCGGGTCCCGCGACCCCGACGGGGAGATCGACAGCTACCGCTGGCGGCTGGAGAAACCCGACGGCAGCTACACGACGCCGTCGTGCGAGACCTGCGGGCGGACGCGGTTCGTCCCGCGCGCGACCGGCACCTACAACGCGACGGTCACGGTGACCGACGAGGACGGTGCCACCAGCACGGACACACTCCGGGTCCACGTCGAGCCGTCGAACGGACCGTCGGTGTCGATCAGCGGTCCGGACAGCGTGGTCGAAGGCGCCGTCGCGCAGTACACGGCGACCGTCTCGGCCGGTGCGAACGACCTCGCGGCGGTCGTCTGGCGAGCGGACGGACGGCGAGTCAACCGGACGACGCTCGCGGGCGAGAGCGCGTCGGTCGACAGGCTCCACGCGTTCAGGCACGACGGGACCGTCACGCTCCGGGTCACCGCCGTCGACCGGCTCGGTCGCCAGCGCACGGCGACGAAGAACGTCACGGTCACGGCCCCGAGTTCACCCGGTAGCGGCGGCGGCAGTGGATCGATCGGAGTCGGTTCCGGCGGCGGGTCCACTTCCGGCGGTGACTCGGGCGGCGACGACGATGGGTCGGAATGCTCGCACTACAACAGGGACGACGACCGCTACTGCGACAACGACCGGATGACGATCGACAGCAACGGCATCGTCATCTCCGACGCCGACGACGACGGGTCGGTCCAGTGGGCCCAGGTGAACGTAGACGAGGAGTTCGCCCAGAACAACGACGGCGTGTCCTACGACTCCGTGGACGACATGGTGACCTTCGACAGCCAGGAAGCGTACAAGGAGGCGCTAGGTGTCGATACTGTGAGCGTCGATCCGGAATCTGAGGTGAATTCGGATGGAAGAGTTATTTCTATGTCTGGTGAATCAGGTAATCTTTCTGGAGGTTCGCCATCTAACAATAAATCAAGTTCTGATGACGATGATTCCTCAACTGAGACTACTGGATCTAACAATGGAGATTCTGGCACTTCGTCAAACGCTGGTAGTGGCGATCTCGGAAATATACCCGATAGAATACGTAACACGATACAAGAAAAACAGTCGGGGACCACGACCAACAGTGGAAACGATACAGGTACTACAAATACCAAAACTGGCCGGGTACCACCTGATCGGTATCGGGCAGGGATTTAAACAAAATGAATAAATTCATGGCCATCAGTTTAAGTACTAAATGGGTGAAACAAGTTGGGCTGGTACTCCTCCCTGTGTTAGTTGTATCTACGATCATTATTACTAATCCAGGGATCCACTTTTGGTCTAGTGAGGGTGGAAATAATAAGTTTGGGAATACACCAACCCCAAATTCAACCGAGATTCAAAGGTCAGATATCACAACCACAACGTTTCAGGAAACACCGTTGACCACGACACAGATCGTTTCTCCAGTACCAACTTCTAAACCAACACTTTCACCAACACCAACATCGGTCCCAACGCCTACACAATCTCCGACGGAAGTGCCTCCGACGGCATCAACTTCTTCAACTTCAACAGAAACTTATGCGAATAAAAAATATCATGATTTTGTCAGCGTGGTAGCTGGAGAAACTGGAGTGGATGCTGAAACACCCATTAGAATCCAGGGTTGGACAGTCGGAGAAGAGAACTCTCTAGTCATGATCCTTAATCTGACTGCGCGATCAAAGAATGATTCTAAACGGGTTAAACAGATTAACACGCTTGTAACCAGTGGTTATTCGCAAGCTGTAGCTCACTACGATACGGGAAAAATTGACGGGAAGATAACTTCAGGTCTTCAGATTATTGAGGTGAATAATACTGGTTCTGCGCCAAAGTCCATCTATGTAAATAATTCATTGGTTCGGGAATACTATACCGGTCAAATTGATGCCGTAGAATTTACGGAACAGTATTGGGAGACTGAACGGAATATGACCTCTAATGAGATAGAATTTGCCTATAGTTTGAGTAGGAGAACGGGAAACCTCACACTCCATAATGAGACGGCTAACTGAAGTTCCCCGACCGACATACCACTTCCCACGCTCACTCGCCGCTAAATCATTTTTTAGCTAACATATATTTCTGTCCGGCCCCGACACCCTGTCGATGACGCCACTCGACTTCGGTCCCGCGGACGAACCGCTCCACGAACTACCGCACGACAACCTCCCGAACGGAGACCAGGCCGACCACGACGCGCCGACCTTCGACACGGGGACGACGATCGTCGCGGTCGCAGCCGACGAGGGCGTGGTGATGGCGGCCGACCAGCGGGCGAGCCTCGGTGGGAAGTTCACGACGAACAAGAACGCCGAGAAGGTCTCGCGGGTCCACCCGAGCGCCGCGCTGGCGATCTCGGGGTCGGTCGGGCCGGCGCAGAACCTCGTCCGGTCGCTGCGGGCGGAGACGAGCCTCTACGAGTCCCGCCGGGACGAGCGGATGAGCATGCGGGCGCTCTCCCAGACTGCGGGCCACCTCGTGCGGGGGCTGCCGGTCGCGCCGATCCTCGGTGGAGTCGACAGCGAGGGAAGCCACGTCTACGAGCTGGACGGCGGCGGGAGCGTGATGGCGACCGACTACGCCGCGGGCGGAAGCGGGATGCAGGTCGCCTACGGCGTGCTCGAACGGCGGTTCGACCCCGGGGCGAAACTCGGCGAGGCGACCGACGCCGCCGTCGCAGCGGTCGAAGCGGCGAGCGAGCGCGACACCGCGAGCGGGAACGGCGTGACCATCGCGACGGTCACCGCCGGCGGGGTCGACATCGAGGGATACGACGAGGCGGGAGCCGCTGACGGTTCCGACGCCGCCGAGGAGGTGGCCTGATGCAATCGAACGACCAGCAGGCGTACGACCGCGGGGTAACGGTGTTCTCCCCCGACGGTCGGCTGTACCAGGTCGAGTACGCGCGCGAGGCGGTCAAGCGCGGGAGCCCAGCCGTCGGCGTGGCGACCGAGGAGGCGGTGGTGTTCGCCGCACACGCCCGACCGCGGTCGCCGCTGATGGAGACCGACAGCATCGAGAAGGTCCACGATCTGGACGGCCGGCTTGGCGTCGCAACAGCCGGGCACGTCGCCGACGCGCGGCGGCTCGTCGACTTCGGGCGGCAGTTCGCCCAGCGCGAGCGGCTGCGCTACGGGGAGCCGCCGGGCGTCGAACCGCTGGCGAAGGCCGTCGCCGACCGGATCCAGGAGTCGACCCAGACCGGCGGGACGCGGCCGTTTGGCGCCGCGCTCCTCGTCGGCGGCGTCCCGGAGGCGTCCCCGGCGATGGAGGGAACTGCCGAAACCGATGTCGACCCGCGGCTCTACGAGATCGACCCCTCCGGGACGCCCACGGAGTGGCGCGCGACGGCGGTCGGGCGCGGGAGCGACGCCGTCCGCGACCACCTCGAAGCCGAGTACGAGCGCGGGCTGGACACTCCGGCGGGCCTCTCGCTCGCACTCTCTGCGCTCGCGGAGAGCAGCGACGAGACGCCGACCGCCGAGGAAGTCGACGTGGCCGTGCTGGACGAAGCGGGCTTCGACGCGTTCGACCGCGACCGGCGCGAAACAGTGCTGGCAGACGCCGGGTTCGACGGGGCGTCGTAACACCGGGCGGACGATCGCGACCGAGCGTCAGGACCCGGCGGTACCGGACTCTGCAGCCGTGTCCTCGGCGCTCACGGCCTCGGAATCCGCCTCGACCGTTTCCGATCCGGCGTGGGAAGTCACGTCGGCGGTCGTGTCCGCGGGTCCATCGTCGGCTACGCCGGAGTTCGTCTCCGGACCGTCGTCGTGGGAGTCCCGTCGGTGATCGACCACGCGGCCGTCGCCCGCGACGTAGCAGACGAGGTCCTCCCCGTCGAGGCGGGCACTGACGACGATACACCAGGGGTCGCGGGAGACGACTCGTTCGCGCCACTCGCTGCCCACGTTCCAGATGGGCCGGTCGCGAACGTCCCGGTCGTGGTCGTGGTAGAACGAGACGACGGCGGGGTGGTCGAGCAGCGTCAGCGCGACGGGACAGCGCAGGTCCGCGCCGCAGGTGTCGCACTCGTAGACCGCCTGGACCGGGACGTGCTCGCCGTCGTCGTGTTCCCGGTCGAGTTGGTCGCGGTCGATGTCGGCGCCACTGTCGCCGTCGACGCTGTCGACGACCGGCTCGACCCGGGTCGAGACCGTCCCGGTACACTCGGGGCAGACGCCGTCGTCGAACGACTCGATGCGGCGGCGGTGGTGGGCGTCGAGCGCGTCGGCGAAGCCGTCAGCGTCGCGGGTCGCGTAGCCGCCCGGCGGGAGCGAGAGCCGGAGGACAGTCCCGTCGCAGCGTTCGCAGCCGACCTCGGTGACGTTGTCCGCGACGGCTGCGACGAGCCCGTCGTCGCCGCACAGCGGGCACGGCTCGTCCAGTTCGACGGGCTCGCGGTCGATGCTGGCAGTGTAGGTGCCGGCCGCGAGCGCGCGGGCGACCGACCGGCCGGCGTCGGTCAGCTCGTAGCGCTCGTCGGCCCGCTGGCGGACGAACCGGCCGGTGAGCTGGCGGAGGTGGTAGGCGAACCCGGCGGAGGTGTCCGCGCCGGTCGCGTCGACGAGGTCGGAGAACGTCCGCGGCGACGCCTCGTCGAGCGCCTCGACGACGGCCAGCCGCGTCTCCCCGCCCAGCGCGCCGAACGCGTCGCTGGGCGCCGGCCCGTCCGGGTCGGGATCCGCGGCACCAGTCGCGGCTTCGTCCGCCGACGTTCGGTCCGGGGATCCGTCTCCGTCCGACGCCCCGTCCCGCCGTCCCGAGGTCATGACACGGGACTGGGTGTCACGGCGGTTTGAACCTGTCGCCGGCGGCGATCCCTGCGCCGCGGCCATCGGCCTCGGCCGCGGCTGTCGGGTCTGTAGAAACCTTGCAACGGGCACCGGCCTTATTACCGCCGGGCCGAAAGAGCCGGTATGCTCGCGGACGAGTTCGGCCGGGAGGTGACGGGGGTGCGCGTCTCGCTCACCGACCGGTGTAACTTCGACTGCGTCTACTGCCACAACGAGGGGCTGGGCGACACGCGCGGCCCCATGGCACCCCGCGAGCACGAGATGTCCACCGACGACGTGGTCCGCTTTCTGGAGGTCGCCGCCGAGTTCGGCGTCGACTCCGTGAAGTTCACCGGCGGCGAGCCGCTCCTGCGCGACGACCTGGAGGAGATCGTCGCCCGCACGCCCGAGGCGATGGAGGTCTCGCTCACCACGAACGGGACGATGCTCCCGGGCCGAGCCGGAGACCTGGTCGACGCCGGGCTCGAACGGGTCAACGTCTCACAGGACGCGCTTGACCGCGAGACGTTCAAGCAGGTCACCCAGGCCGGGGCCTACGACGCGGTGATGGACGGCGTCGACGCGGCCCTGTCCGCCGGGCTCGCGCCGGTCAAGCTCAACATGGTCGTCTTCGAGCAGACCGCGGGGTACGTCCCGGAGATGGTCGAACACGTCGCGGAGAACGGCGGGCTGCGCCTGCAGCTCATCGAGTACATGCCGGAGATCGCCGGCCACCCGGAGTGGGCGGTCGACATCGGACGCGTCCACGACTGGCTCGAAGAGCAGGCCGACCGGGTCGAGCGCCGGGAGATGCACGACCGGCGGCGCTACTGGGTCACACCGGAGGACAGCGACCTCGCCGGCGACGACATCCTCGGCGCGGACGGGTCGGTCGACGAGTCGAAGGCGGGGATGGTCGAGATCGTCGACCCGGTGGAGAACCCCACCTTCTGCGCGAACTGCCACCGCGTGCGCGTGACCCACGAGGGGTATCTGAAGGGCTGTCTGAACCGCAACGACGACCTGCGGTCGATGGGCGAGATGAGCCGCGCCGAGATCCGCGAGACGTTCCGTGAGACGGTCGCCGAGCGCGTCCCCTACTACGGCGAGTACATGGTGAAAGAGGACGGCGAGTGGGTCGTCAACGAGGAGTACCTGGACGACCCGCCGGCCGGCGGCGGCGCGTACCCGACCGTCGACGAGACCCCCGCAGAGAGCGACGACTGAGGCCAGCGGAAACCGGCGACCGACCCGCCGGTCGGGCCGCGGCGGCGCGGTTCCGGCGGCGGCACAGGCGGTCTTTCGATGCTCTCAGTAGCCGACGCCGCGCTGGTCGAGGTACTCCCGGGTGGGTCCGCCGACGACCACGTCGGCGTCCCGGAGGTCCGCCACCGTCCGCGATCCGGTGACGAACATCGCGGTCTCCAGCTCGGCGATCAGGTCCTCGGCGGCCTCGACGACGGCCCCGGTCCCGCGGGCCGCGGGGGAGAGGAACGGCTTGGCGAGCCCGCCGGCGGTCGCACCGAGCGCGACGGCTTTCGCGATGTCGATACCCGAGCGGACGCCGCCGCTGGCGATCACCGTGTCGTGGACCTCCAGGCACTCCAGGGTGCTGGCGACCGTCGGGATCCCCCACCGGCGGAACCGCTCGCCGAGGCGCTCGCCGCGGGGCTCGTCCCTGGCGGCGGCCCGGTAGGCCTCGACGCCGGACCACGTCGTGCCGCCCTTGCCGGCCACGTCGATGGCATCGACGCCCGCGTCCGCAAGCTTCCGGGCCGTGTTCCGGGAGAACCCGTTGCCCGTCTCCTTGACGATCACGGGGACCGACAGCCCGTCGGCGACCCGCTCGATGGCGTCGAGACAGCCCCGCGCGTCCACGTCGCCCTCGGGCTGAACCGCCTCCTGCAGGAAGTTGCAGTGAACGGCGACGGCGTCGGCATCGATCATCTCGACCGCGCGCTCGACGCCCGCGACGCCGTACTCCTCCAGTTGCGCGGCGCCGATGTTCCCGTAGAGGAAGGCCGTCGGCGCGGCCTCCCGCACCACCGAGTAGGACTCGACGGTGTCCGCGTCCTCCAGGCCCGCGCGCTGGCTGCCGACGCCCATCGCGATGCCGACCGCCTCGGCGGCCGCCGCGAGCGCCCGGTTGAGTTCGGTCGTGTTCGGGTGGCCGCCGGTCATGCTCTCGATGACGACCGGCGCCGCGAGTTCGTGGCCGAGGAAGTCGACGCTCGGGTCGACCTCGTCGCGGTGGATCTCCGGGAGGGCCTCGTGGACCAGCGACACGTCGGCGAACCCGGTCCCCGGCTCCTCCACGTCCTCCTCCCGCACGATCCTGACGTGGTCGTCCTTCCTGTCTACCGTCTCGTCGGGACCCGTCATCTTGCCCGGAGTTCCCCCGGCCACCCCTTACAACTACCTCTTCCGCGTGAACGTGTGTCGGTCCGGGTACTCTTCCCGGAAGGGACGTGTGTCGGCCCGGGTACCCCTCCACGTGGCGCGCGCTGTCGCGCGCTCTTGTGCGCGCGACGCAAACCGCGCGAGGGATGAGCACCGCACGCCGCAGGCGCGCGGAGCACAATCGGCTGGGGAGGTGTGTGGCTCTCTGCGGTGCTGTGCGGGGCGGTAGCGGTGCCGTCCTGGCGGACTGAAAGGGCGAGGCGCGCTCGCGTGCAGTTCAGTCGCTTGAGCGACCCCTACCCGAAGCGGCCTCCGGCCGCGAGGGTATGTCGCTCAGCGACCGTGAGCGCGCCGAGGGCTTTCATCGCTTGCTGTCTTCTGCTGTCGAAACCACATCGTTCCTCAACCCAACTCAGAGAACGTTTTCTCGACGATCTCGTCCACGTCGGTCGTCCCGTAGCGCTTCCGAGACACGTCGCGCATCCGCTCGTCGGCGGCCCGCCACTCCTCGGCCGACCAGAACCGGGCGTCCTGCGCGTCGGAGCCGGCTTCCAACACTCCGTCCGTCGCGTCGCGGTGGACCGCGTACTCGAAGGCGACCATGTGCTTGCCCGCCTCGGGCCAGGTCCCGCGGCCGGCCACCAGCGTCAGGTCCCGGCGGTCGACCGAGAGGCCGGTCTCCTCTTCCAGTTCTCGCGCGGCCGCGTGGTCGGGGGACTCGCCCCAGTCGACGTGGCCGGCGGGGGTGCCCCACTGGCCGGCGTCGTCGCCGACCGCCCGCTGGACGAGCAGGACGCGCTCGCCGTCGACGACAGTGACGCTCGCGCCGGGCGTGGGGCTGTGGAAGACGTAGCGGTCGCAGGACTCGCAGACGTACGCGCCGGGCGCGAGGTCCGCGTCGCGCAGTTCGCTTCCGCAGTAGCCACAATGGTCGGGCGGGTAGTTCGTCATCGGCGGTCGGTCGACTCCCGACGTGTTAGCTCGGTCGGATCACGGCCGCCGGAACGTGTAGGAGACGCCGTCGCGCTCGACGTGGAGTTCGCCGGCGTCGTGGTCGACGACCAGCCGGTCGGGGATCCCCGAGAACTCGTGGAGGGGCATCCCCGTCTCGACGCGGCCGTCCGGCCGGACGGTGACGTGCGTGACGCCGCGGAACTGCGCGACGACGGCGCCGTCATCGCGTTCGGAGACCGCGTCGGTCCCCGCGAAGCGTTCGAGCGCCCGCCGGACGGCCGCGCTGTCGCCGGGATCGACGGACTCGGTGTCGGGGTCGGCCATAGCCACACGTCGTGCCGGGCGGCCAAAGCGGTGACGGCGACCCTCCGGTCCGGGACCGTGCCAGGTGTTCGCGCGTCGGGCCCACTCCGTGATGTTTAAATAGGGGCCAGGAGGTAATTCAGGTACGCTCGTGCAGGGGCGCCGGGCCCCGAGTCCCGCACGTGACCGACGGTCACGCGACGCGAGGGCGACAGTATACAACCGCACGCCGCAGTGCGTGTCGTGGTAGCCAAGCCTGGCCCAAGGCGCAGGGTTGCTAACTCTGTGGCGTACAGCCTCCGGGGTTCGAATCCCCGCCACGACGCTCACACCCGAATCACAGACACATGAGTGCAGAAGACCAAGACCCGGACGAGGAAGAGGAGGACATCCAGTACTTCGTCCGCATCGGCCAGACCGACCTCGACGGCACGAAGTCCGTCGAGCGGTCGCTCACCGACATGAACGGTATCGGCCATCGCGCGGCCCGCATCATCGCCGAGGAGGCCGGCATCGACCGCCGGGCAGTCTTCGGCAAACTCGACGAGGAGGACATCGACGAGATCGTCTCGCTCGTGGAGGGCTTCGCCGAGGAGGCGCCCGAGTGGCTCACGAACCACCGGAACGACTTCTTCGCCGGCGAGACCACCCACGAGACGGGCAACGACCTCGAACTGACCCGCCGTCAGGACATCAACCGCATGAAGATGATCGACTCCTACAAGGGGGTCCGACACAAGCGCGGCCAGAAGGTCCGCGGCCAGCGAACCAAGTCCACCGGCCGCTCCGAGGGCACCATCGGCGTCAACGTCGAGGCCATCAAGGAGGAGCAGGCCGAGGAAGCCGCCGCCGAAGAGGGGGATGAGGAGTAATGGCGCTCGGTAGCAACACCAAGTTCTACGAGACGCCCAACCACCCCTACCAGGGCGAGCGCATCAGCGAGGAGTCCGGCCTCGTCGGCCAGTACGGCCTGAAGAACAAGGAGGAGCTGTGGCGCGCCCAGTCCGAGCTGCGCGCCTACCGCCGGGAGGCCCGGAAGCTGCTGGGCCAGACCGACGCCGAGGGCGCCGGCAAGGAGACCGAGGAGTTCCTCGCCCGCCTGAAGCGCATCGGCGTCCTCGACGAGACGGACTCGCTGGACGACATCCTGTCGCTGGACGTGACGGACATCCTCGAACGGCGGCTGCAGACGGTCGTCTACCGGAAGGGGCTGGCCAACACGACGAGTCAGGCCCGCCAGTTCGTCTCCCACGGTCACATCACCGTCGAGGGCCAGCGCGTCACGCGCCCCTCGAAGAAGGTCGACGTGAGCGAGGAGGGCGCCGTCGAGTTCGACTCGGGGAGCCCGCTGACGGACGAACTCCACCCGGAACGCGCGGAGGAGCAATAACATGAGCGAAACGCAGGACGACAAGTGGGGCATCGCCCACGTGCACGCATCGTTCAACAACACGATCATCACGATCACCGACGAGACGGGCGCCGAGACGCTCGCCAAGTCCTCGGGCGGGACCGTCGTCAAGCAGAACCGCGACGAGGCCTCGCCGTACGCGGCCATGCAGATGGCCGAGGTCGTCGCCGAGGAGGTCCAGGCCCAGGGCGTCGAGGGCGTCCACGTCCGCGTGCGCGGACCCGGCGGCAACCAGCAGACCAACCCCGGACCGGGCGCGCAGGCGACCATCCGGGCGCTGGCGCGAGCCGGCCTCGAGATCGGTCGCATCGAGGACGTGACCCCGATCCCCCACGACGGCACCCGCGGTCCCAAGAACGCGGGATTCTAACGATGGAGGACTACGAGGTCGAGTTCGTCGAACGCGGCGACCGGGAAGCCCGCTTCCTGGTGCGGGGGATCACCCCCGCGTTCGCCAACGGCATCCGCCGCGCGATGATCGCGGACGTGCCCACCTTCTCCATCGACCAGCTGCGCGTCGTGGAGAACTCCAGCGTCATGTTCGACGAGCAGATCGGACTCCGGCTCGGGCTGGTCCCGCTGACCACCCCCGCCGACGAGTTCGAGGTCGGCGACGAGGTGACGCTGGCGCTGGACGTGGAGGGGCCGAGCCGCGAGGAGACGACCGAGACCGTCACCGCGTACTCGGGCGACATCGTCTCCAGCGACGAGATGGTCCAGCCGGCCGACGACAACATCCCGATCATCGACCTCAAGGCCGGCCAGCGGCTCGAAGTCGAGGCCGACGCGGTGCTCGACCGCGGTCGGGAACACGCCAAACACCAGGGCGGCGTGGCCGTCGGCTACCGGCACCTCCAGCGCGTCAACGTGGTCGGTGACAAGGGCGAGTTCGCCGACGACGAACCCAACATCCTGCGCGGGGTCATCGAGGACGACGGCGAGCTGGTGGCCACCGAGGAGTTCGACAACGACCTGACCGAGCGCTACCCCGGCAAGGAGCTGGAGGTCGAGGACGTGCCCAACGCCTTCGTCTTCCACGTCGAGACCGACGGGTCGCTGACGGTCGAGGAACTCGTCGTCCGGGCGGTCGACTCGCTGCGGGACCGCGCGGACGAACTGCGACAGTCGGTGCAACTGTAACGATGAACGGACCCCTTCGAACCCACGGCGCTCGCATCCGGTCGTCGGGCAGCAGTTCCGACGGCCACGAGCGCCCCGCTCGTCCGGCTGCGAACGCGCGGACGGAGCGGCGGTCCGGCGCGGCGAGCGTCTGGATCGAAAGCGGTTTGAAGGGGCCGACGAAAGTAGAAATCGCGAGCAGGGATAGCCAAGTCAGGCCAACGGCGCAGCGTTCAGGGCGCTGTCCCGTAGGGGTCCGCAGGTTCAAATCCTGCTCCCTGCACTTTTCTAGAAACGTATGAGCAAGAGCAATCCGAGACTCAGTAGCCTCATCGCCGACCTCAAGACGACCGCCCGGAACTCGGGCGGCGACGTCTGGGGCGACGTGGCCGAGCGCCTGGAGAGCCCGCGGCGCACCCACGCGGAAGTCAACCTGGGTCGTATCGAGCGATACGCCCAGGAGGACGAGACCGTGGTGGTGCCCGGCAAGGTGCTCGGCAGTGGCGTCCTGCAGAAGGACGTGACCGTGGCCGCGGTCGACTTCTCCGGCACCGCCGAGCAGAAGATCGACCAGGTCGGCGAGGCGGCACCGCTAGAACAGGTACTCGAAGACAATCCCGAGGGATCGAACGTGCGGGTGATCCGATGAGCCTCGCCGAGTTCGAGGCCGACGTGGTCGTCGACGCGCGGGACTGCATCCTCGGTCGCGTCGCCTCGCAGGTCGCCGAGCGCGCGCTCGACGGCGAGCGCGTCGCGGTGGTCAACGCCGAGGCGGCGGTCGTCACCGGCAGCGAGGACGACGTGATCGGCACGTTCGAGACGCGCCGCGAGGTCGGCTCCGACCAGGGGCCGGCCTACCCGAAGCGGCCGGACGGCATCCTCAAGCGGTCGATCCGCGGGATGGTGCCCTACAAGACCGACCGCGGTCGCGAGGCGTTCGAGAACGTCCGCGTCTACGTGGGCAACCCCTACGACGAGGACGGCGAAGTCCTCGACGGGACCTCGCTGGACCGACTGTCGAACATCAAGTTCGTCTCGCTCGGCGACGTGAGCGAGGCGCTGGGAGCCAAGCAAACATGGTAACGAACACATCAGGCAAGAAGAAGACGGCCGTCGCCCGCGCGACGATCCGCGAGGGCGAGGGCCGCGTGCGCATCAACGCACAGCCAGTCGAGTTGACCGAGCCGGAGCTGGCCCAGCTGAAGATGCTCGAACCGTTCCGCCTGGCCGACGACGACCTCCGCGAGGGCGTCGACGTCGAGGTGGACGTGCAGGGCGGCGGCGTGATGGGGCAGGCCGACGCGGCCCGCACCGCCATCGCCCGCGGGCTGGTCCAGCACACCAACGACGCCGAGCTGCGCGACGCCTACATGGAGTTCGACCGCTCGCTGCTCGTCAACGACGTGCGCCAGAGCGAGTCCAAGAAGTGGGGCGGCCCCGGCGCACGGGCCCGCTACCAGAAGTCCTACCGGTGATCTCGCCATGATGGTCCCGGTCCGGTGTTTCACGTGCGGCAACGTCGTCGGCGAGCACTGGGAGGAGTTCAAGGCCCGCACCCGCGAGGCCGACGACCCCGAGGACCCCGAGAAGGTCCTCGACGAGCTGGGCGTCGAGCGGCACTGCTGCCGGCGGATGCTCGTCTCGCACAAGGACCTGGTCGACATCGTCGCCCCCTACCAATGAGCCAGTCGTACAACCGCTACGAGAAGGCCCGCATCATCGGCGCGCGAGCGCTGCAGGTGGCCTACGGGGCGCCCGTCCTCGTGGACACCGAGCAGACCCAGCCCATCCTGATCGCCGCCGAGGAGTACGACGCGGGCGTGCTCCCCTTCACCGTGCGGCGGGGTGAGCAATGACGCTCGTCACCGACGTTCGACTGCGTCGCGTGCTCGACTCGCGGGGCAACCCGACGGTCGAGGCGGACGTGCTCACCGAGGAGGGCGGCTTCGGCCGCGCGGCCGCGCCGAGCGGCGCCTCCACGGGCGAGTACGAGGCCATCGAGCTGCCGGCCAGCGAGGCCATCGCCGCCGCCCGCGAGGACGCCGTCCCCCGACTCGTCGGGGAGGTCCACGCGGGCAACCAGCGCGAGGTCGACGCGGCACTGCACGCCGCGGACGGCACCGACGACTTCTCGGGCATCGGCGCCAACAGCGCGGTCGCCATCTCGATGGCCGCCGCGAAGGCCGGCGCCAGCGTGACCGGCGCCCCCCTCTATCAGCACCTCGGCGGGACCTTCCGCGGGAACACCTTCCCGGTCCCGCTGGGCAACATCGTCGGCGGCGGCGAACACGCCGCCGACGCGACGGACATCCAGGAGTTCCTCGCAGCGCCCGTCGGGGCGCCCTCCGTGTCGGAGGCCATCTTCGCCAACGCCGCGGTCCACCAGAAGGTCCACGACATCCTGATGGAGCGCGACGAGCCCGCGGGCAAGGGCGACGAGGGCGCGTGGGCCCCCTCCATCGACGACGCCGAAGCCTTCGAGATCATGGACGAGGCGACGAAGGCCGTCGCCGACGAGGTCGGCTTCGAGATCCGCTTCGGCCTCGACGTGGCCGCCGCGGAGATGTACGACGAGGAGGAGGGCGGCTACGTCTACTCCGACCAGGTCCGCTCCACCGAGGAGCAGGTCGAGTACATCGCCGACCTCGTCGCCGAGTACGACCTCAAGTACGTCGAGGACCCCCTCGACGAGGACGACTACGAGGGCTTCGCCGACCTCACCGATAGGGTCGGCGACCGGACGCTGGTCTGTGGCGACGACCTGTTCGTGACCAACACGGACCGGCTGGGCGACGGCATCCAGCAGGGTGCGGCCAACAGCATCCTGATCAAGCCCAACCAGATCGGGACGCTGTCGGACGCGTTCGACGCCATCGAACTGGCCGTCGAGAACGCCTACGGACACGTGGTCTCCCACCGCAGCGGCGAGACGGAGGACACGACGATCGCACACCTCGCAGTCGCGACGGACGCCCCGTTCATCAAGACGGGCGCGGTCGCGGGCGAGCGCACTGCCAAGCTGAACGAACTCATCCGAATCGAGGACAACGCAGTATGAGCGGAAACGAAAACGAAGGTCTCGACGCCAGCGAGTCCGACGTCGACCCCGAGGTCGACGAGGACGCGGCGGCCGAGACAGAGACTGAGGAACCGGCCACTGGGGCCGAGGAGCGGGTCGCCGACGAGGCGGCCGAGGACGAGGACGCGGCCGAGGAGGCCGACGAGGGGCCCGCCCTCGACGAGGACGTCATGCCCGACGACGAGGCTGACCTCCTCATCCCCGTCGAGGACTACCTGGCCGCGGGTGTCCACATCGGTACCCAGCAGAAGACCAAGGACATGGAGCGGTTCATCCACCGCGTCCGGACCGACGGCCTGTACGTGCTCGACGTGAGCATGACGGACCAGCGCATCCGGACCGCGGCGGACTTCCTGGCCAACTACGACCCCGAGCAGATCCTCGTGGCGTCGTCGCGCCAGTACGGCCGCTTCCCCGCCGAGAAGTTCGCCGACGCCGTGGGCGCCCGCGCCCGCACCGGCCGCTTCATCCCCGGGACGCTGACCAACCCCGACTACGAGGGCTACATCGAGCCCGACGTCGTGGTCGTCACCGACCCCATCGGCGACGCCCAGGCCGTCAAGGAGGCCATCACCGTCGGCATCCCCGTCATCGCGATGTGCGACTCCAACAACCAGACCTCCAACGTGGACCTGGTCGTCCCGACGAACAACAAGGGGCGCAAGGCCCTGTCGGTCGTCTACTGGCTGCTGGCCAACGAGACGCTCGACCGCCGCGGCGCCGAACCCAGCTACGGTCTCGACGACTTCGAGACCGAGATTTAACCCCGTTTTTGGCGCGTTTCGCGCTGTTTTCCGCACGTCGAGCGGTCGTAGCACAACGCTGAAAGCGAGTGAGCGCTCACTCACGGGTATGAGCGACGAGGGAGTGCCGGCCGAGGCGCGGGCGGAGGTCGCGCTCGCGGTGCGGGACGCGCTGGCCGAACACGGCTACGAACGGCTGACGACTGCCAAGATCGCCGAGGCCTATCCCAAGAGCGAAGCCGGGCTGTACTACTACTACGACACGAAAGACGAGATGATCGCGGCGTTCCTGGCGTTCGCGGTCGGCCGGTTCGGCGAGGAACTCGACGGGATCGAGGCCGCCGACCCCGAGGCCCGGCTCCGCGCCGCGTGCGAGCGGATGTTTCTCTCCCCGGGCGAGGAGGAGGCGGACCTGCACGTCGCGGTGATGGAACTGCTCTCGCACGCGCCGCACAACGAGACGCTGCGCGAACCGCTCGTCGCGCTCCAGTCGGCGAAACTGGACGTGCTCGCCGAGACGGTCCGCGAGGGCGTCGAGGCCGGCGTCTTCCGCCCGGTCGACCCCGAGGCCACCGCCGCGTTCCTCCTCGCGGCCGGCGACGGCTCGACCGGAATCCACGTCGCGCTCGGCATGGACGTGGGCGACGACCTCCACACCGGCTGGTCGAGCTACGTCGACGGACTGCTCGCCGACTGACCCCCGCTCGACCGGATTCTCGGAGCCCCCGACGCGACCCGGCGAAGTGACGTTCCGGTCGCCGTTACGAAGTAAGTACTCACTCAGTAATTTTAAGTCGCTGGTCGCACAACGACGAGGTATGCGAGCCGACGATCCGGCGGAGGGCCGGGAATGACGCCCGAGGAACTGACGCTGTGGGCGCACATCGCGGCGGGGTTCGTGGCGCTGTTCGCGGGGCTGGGCGCGTTCCTCACGGAGAAAGGCGGACGGCGGCACCGCCGGCTGGGTCGGGCGTACGTCTACGCGATGGCGTTCGTCTCCGGGTCGGCGCTGGTCCTGTTCGCCTTCGACCCGACGTTCCTGCGCCGGTTCCTCGCGCTGGTGGCCGTGTTCAGCTTCTACTTCGCGTTCTCGGGCTACCGGGTGCTGGGGCGCAAGCGGCCGACCGACGGGGCGGCGGCGGTCGACTGGCTCGCGGTCGGGCTGGTGGGGGCTGCGAGCGTCCCGCTGCTCGCGATGGGCGGGGTGCTGGCGCTCGGCGGCGACTCGTTCGCGCCGATGGCGCTGGTGTTCGGCGGGATCGGCGCGGTCTTCGCGGGGACGGACGCCCTGAAGTTCCGGCGCGAGCGCGACCGCGGCGCCTGGGTGCCCGAGCACGTCACCCGGATGGGCGCCGCCTACATCGCGACGGTGACCGCGTTCGCGACCGTCAACTTCGGGTTCCTCCCGACCGTCGTGCGGTGGCTGGGGCCGACCGTCGTCGGGACCCCGGTCCTGATCTATCTCTCGGCGACCTACAAGGAGCGGTTCGCGCCGGCGTAGCGGGCGAGGGGTCCGACCGCCCGGCGACCTCGGACGCGAGGGTGCCGCGGCGCACAAAGTATTACCGGCGCCAGTCCTGAGGGCGGGGCATGGACGGACAGGAGCGCGCCGCCGTCGGCTGGGCCGCGGCGGCGGCCGTGTGGCTGGTCGGGATCCTCGCGGCGGCGCCGCTGGTGGGCGGCCATCCGCTGGCGGTCGCCGCGCAGGTCGTCATCGAGAGCGCGCCCGGCGCGGTGGCGACGCTGGCGATCGAGACGCTCGGCGCGGCCGCACAGCCCGCGCTGATGGCCGGGATCGCGATCGCCGCGGTGGCCGGCGCCGCGGGGATCGCCGCCTTCGCCGAGGGGTACGGGACGACCCGCAGGCAGGACCGCTACCTCGTCACCGGCGTCTCGATACTCGCGGTGGTCCTGACGGCCGCGGGCTTCCGGGCGGCGGGCGACGGCGTCCTCTGGCGGTGGACCGCCGCGACGGCGCTGGCGCTGGTCCCGCCGGGCCTCCTCCGGGCCCTGGGCGACCCCCACCGCCCGAGCGTCGGTCGGCGCCGGACGCTCCGGAACCTCGGCGGCGCGGTCGGGCTGGCGGCCGGCGGCGGGCTGGTCGCCCGGAGCCTCGGCCGGCCGGCGACCGCCGGCGACGGGCCGCAACCGGGAGAATCGCTCGACGCGGTCGCCGAGAAGCGCGACGAGGGGACGACGACGCCCGACTCCGGGCGGACGGCGACGCCCTCCGGGAACGGCGAGCGCCTCGAATCCCGCAGCACCACCGAGAACGTCGTCGTCTCGGTCGCCGAGACCGGCACCGACCCGGACTTCGGCTACGACTTCGCGGGGATGCCCCCGGCGGTCGGGACCGCCGCCGACCACTACGTCGTCGACAAGAACGTCTCCAACCCGAGCGTCGACGCCGGCCGGTGGTCGCTGTCGGTCCGCGGCGCGGTGGAGGAGTCCTACGAGCTGTCGTTCTCGGACGTGGTCACTCACCCCGAGGCCCGCGACATGACGGTCACGATGGCGTGTATCTCCAACTCCGTCGGCGGCGACCTGATCAGCACCGCCGAGTGGCGCGCGGTGCCCGTCCGGGCGCTGCTGGCGGAGGCAGGGGTCCCGGACGCCGCCGAGGACGTGGTGACCCGCGCGGCGGACGGCTACACCGAGGCGATCCCGTGGGACGCCGTGCGCGACCGCGAGGACATCGTGCTCGCGGTGGGGATAGACGGGGAGACCCTGCCCAAGGAGCACGGTTTCCCGGCGCGACTGCTGATCCCCGGGCGCTACGGGATGAAGTCGACGAAGTGGGTCGAGACCATCGAGGTCAGCGCCGGCGACCACGAGGCCTACTGGGAGGCCCGCGGCTGGGTCGAGGAGGCCGTCGTCAACACCCTGTCGTACGTCCGGGGCGTCCAGCGCCGCGGCGACCGCGTCGCGGTGGGCGGGGTGGCCTACGCCGGCCGGCGGGGGATCGACCGCGTCGAGGTGAGCCTCGACGGCGGCGACACGTGGGCCGACGCGGATCTGGAGGAGCCGCCCTCGCCCCACGCCTGGCGGCGCTTCCGCCACGTCGCCGAGCTGCCGGACTCGGGCCCGAAGGACGTGGTCGTCCGCGCGACCGACGGGACGGGCGAGCGCCAGACGCGCGAGGAGAGCGGCGCCCACCCCGGCGGATCGACGGGCTGGCACTCGGTGACCGTCTCGCTGTGAGCGGTCGCGGGGCCGCGCGGGCGCGAGTCGGTCGAGTGCCCCGCGGTTTGACCGAGTGACACTTTTAAGTCAGAGGTGGGAGAACGGGGGCGCATGAAGGAAGGCAACACGTTCGTCAACGCGCTGGTGGGAGCGGTGGTCTCGGCGGTCGCGAGCAGTTTCATCCCGTTCGCGCCGGTACTCGGCGGGGCGCTCGCGGGCTACTTCCAGGGCGGGACCCGCTCGGACGGGCTGAAGGTCGGCGCCATCTCCGGTGCCATCGCGTCGATCCCGCTCCTCGGGATCGCCGTCCTCATCTTCAGTTTCCTCGGGTTCGTCTCGCTCGGGAGCGGCGAGGCGCTACCGTTCGCCGTCGGCGGCTTCGTGGTCGTCATCATCTTCGTCTTCGTCCTCGTCTACACCGTCGGCCTGAGCGCCCTGGGCGGCTGGATCGGCAACTACGTCAAGTACGACACCGACATCGACCTCTGACCGGGCGGACGGATCGGGGGCGGGCGCCGTCCCCCGCCCTTCGGAAACCATTACTTCCCCGCAGGTGCGATGAGCGGACATGGTTACCGCGAGCGCCCCCGGGAAGGTGTACCTCTTCGGGGAGCACGCAGTCGTGTACGGCGAGCCGGCGGTCCCCTGCGCCATCGACCGCCGGGCGCGGGTGACCGTCGAGCGGCGGACCGACGACCACCTCCGCGTCCACGCCGAGGACCTCAGCCTCGACGGGTTCACCGTCGAGTACGGCGGGACGACCGACGCCGACCCCGACGTGGACGTCTCCCAGTCGCTCGTCGAGGCGGCGACCGGCTACGTCGACGCCGCGGTCGAGCAGGCCCGCGACGCCGCCGACGCGCCCGGGGCCGGCTTCGACATCACCATCGAGAGCGAGATCCCGCTCGGCGCCGGGCTGGGGTCGTCGGCGGCGGTCACCGCCGCGGGCATCTACGCCGCCGCCGAGGAGCTGGGGACGGAGCTGACCCCGGCGGAGGTCGCCGACCGGGCCTACCGGGCCGAACTCGCGGTCCAGGAGGGCAACGCCTCCCGGGCGGACACGTTCTGCTCGGCGACGGGCGGCGCCGTCCGCGTCGAGGGCGACGACTGCCGCTCGCTCGACGCGCCGGAGCTCCCGTTCGTCGTCGGCTTCGACGGCGGGGCGGGCGACACGGGCGCGCTCGTCGCGGGCGTGCGCGAGCTGAAGGACTCCTACGACTTCGCCGCCGACACCGTGGCGGCCATCGGCGACCTGGTTCGCAACGGGGAGCAGGCGCTTTCGGCCGGCGACCTCGCGGAACTCGGGGAGCTGATGGACTTCAACCACGGCCTGCTGTCGGCGCTGGGGGTCTCCTCGCGGTCGCTGGACGCGATGGTGTGGGCGGCCCGCGACGCGGGCGCGCTCGGGGCGAAGCTGACCGGGGCGGGCGGCGGCGGCTGCGTCGTCGCGCTCGACGAGACCGAGGAGACGGAGACGGCGCTGCGGTACCTGCCCGGCTGCGAGGAGACGTTCCGCGCGGCGCTGGACACCGAGGGAGTCCGCCTCGAATGACCACCGTCCTCAAACTCGGCGGGAGCGTCGTCACGGAGAAGGACTCGCCCGAGACCGTCGACGACGACGCGCTGGCCCGGGCGGCCGAGGCGGTCGCGGGGTTCGACGGCGACCTGGTCCTCGTCCACGGGGGCGGGAGCTTCGGTCACCACGCCGCGGCCGAGCGCGGGGTCAGCGCGGACTCGGGGACCCGGTCGGCGGCGGACGCCCGCGCGATCCACGACGCGATGGGGCGGCTCAACGCCGCCGTCCTCGACGCGCTCCACGAGGCGGGGGTCGAGGCGCTCCCGGTGCGACCGCTGTCGCTCGCCAGCCGCGGCGCCGACGGCGACCTCTCGGTGCCGACGGGGAGCGTCGCGACGATGCTGGCGGAGGGGTTCACGCCGGTACTCCACGGCGACGGGGTCGTCCAGTCGGGGGCCGGTGTCACGGTCACGAGCGGGGACGATCTCGTGGTGGCGCTGGCCGCGGACGGGGGGCTGGACGTGGACCGGGTCGGGCTCTGCTCGACGGTGCCGGGCGTCCTCGACGCCGAGGGCGCGGTGATCGAGCGGATCGAGCGGTTCGCCGACGCCGCCGACGCGCTCGGGGGGAGCGACGCGACGGACGTGACCGGCGGGATGGCCGCGAAGGTGGAGAAACTCCTCGCGCTCGGCGCGCCGGCGCACGTCTTCGGCCCCGACGGGCTGGACGCGTTCGTCGCCGGCGGGTCGCCGGGGACCGTCGTCGCCGGCGAGGGGTGAGGCGGGGCCCCACCGCGCGAGTCTCGCGGTCGATACGAACGGCGTAACCTATTAGGCCGGGCTATGCAATGGTCGCGATATGACATCGGTCCCCCGTCGCGCGGCGTTCGGATACGGCTTCTATCTCTTCTCGTACTGGCTCGTGCTGGTAGCCGTCTGCGCCGCCCTGGTCGGCGGCGGCCTCTGGCTGCTCACCGACGGGACCCTCGCGTCGTTCGACGTGTCCGCGGACGGCGCCCGGGCGGCCGCCGGCGGCTTCGCGGTCGTCCTCGGCGTCCTCGGCTACGGCGCCGGCCAGACCGGCCTCGCCTACAAGCTCGTCGCGGACGGCACGCGGGCGGGCGTCGCCGCCGCCGCGGGGTCGTCCGCCGACACCGGGGACGACGCGACGGAGGAGCCGCGGGCGACCGAGGACGCGCAGACGGACCCGGAGCGGACGGACGAGGGCGGCGCGCCCGCCGCGGGCCCGGCCGCCGAAGGCGACGACCCGCTGTCGGGCGGCGAGGCGAGCGCCGACGAGCGACCGGACCCGGAACCCCGGGAACGAGCCGCCGAGCCCCGGACCGGTCCCGCGGCGACCGACGAGGACCGGGGTGTCGATGCGGACCGCGGCGCCGACGGCGACGAGCGTCGAGGGGCCGACCCCGACGAACCGAGCGGCGAGGAGGGGTCCGACGGCGTGTCGGAACCGACCGAGCCCGCGGCCGACGAAGGCTCCAGCGAGACGACGGCCGACGAGTGGGTGTCGCCCGGAACCGTGAGCGAGCGGGAGACGCCGGCCGACAGCCCGACCGAGTCCGGACAGACGGGAGAGGCGGACCGGCCAGCGGAGGGGCCCGGGAGCGACGACGACGACCCGATCGACGGCGGCACGGACGCCGACCCATTCGACAGCGGTACCGACGCCGCGACCGGCCCGGATGACGCCGACGGCGCGAGCGACGGGGCTGGCGACGGCGCCGAAGACCCGGAGCAGTCGCCGGAAGACGTGGCCAGCGAGAGCGACATCGCCGAGGAACTCGGCTTCGGACAGCCCGGCGACCCCGCCCGAGAACCCGGCGACGCGGCCCGGGAGCCCGGAGACGACGGCGACGCGGACGGGGACGCCGGGGCCGGCGGACCGGACGGGGACGCCGGCGACGGTGCGTCAGGTGACCCCGGGGGCGCGGACCCGCTGGCGCCGGACGAGAGCGGGGCCCCGCAGACATCGGACGGGGACGACCCGCTGGCGGGTGCCGACGGGGACGCGTCCGGCGACCCGGTCGCCCCCGGGAGCGGGGGAGAGTCCGACGAGCCGGCCGCCACCGGAGACGAGACGCCGGCCGCGGTCCCGGACGACCCCGCCGACGAACCGGAGCCGTTCCCCCTCGACGACGAGGGCGAGCCCGACGACTCGCCGGGGGGGGACGAACCCGACGACCCGCTGGCGCCGGACGAGAGCGGGGACCCGCTGGCTTCGAGCGGCGGCGACGACCCGCTGGCGCCTGCCGGCGGTGACGGGTCCGGGGATCCGCTGGCCCCGGGGTCCGACGACTCATCGGCACCGGACGGGAGCGGGGACGAGGAGGGGAGCGCGGGCGACGGAGACGGCCGAACCGGGGACGGAGACGGGCAGAGCGGCGACGACGGGGACGACGAGAGCGGAGACGGCTGGACGACGGGACCGGACCACGTCGGCGGGGAGTGACAGGTTTCGGAGACGAGTCGCACGCTTTTTAAAACCTCGCCGTATAGGTTGAGGTAACCGAGCATACGGCCGCCCGGGTGCGGAGTGGGCGGCCGGCTGACGCATCGGGCGCCGATGCGGACTGGGCTCCGACCGCGCCGGTGACGCGGGGGCCGCCGGGACCGCCCGACGGCTCGCGGGTCGACCGACCGGGACGGTCCGGAGCGAGCCAGTCACGCCAGCGTCCACTGTTCGCCGGTCGCACCGCCGTCGCGGGCGAGCCTTCCTCGGAGTGCAAACCATGGAAATCGAAATCGCAACCATCGGCGGCTACGAGGAAGTCGGCCGCCAGATGACGGCAGTTCGCGCAGGCGACGACGTCGTGATCTTCGACATGGGCCTGAACCTCTCGAAGGTCCTCATCCACGACAACGTCGAGACCGAACGGATGCACAGCCTCGACCTGATCGACATGGGCGCGATCCCCGACGACCGGATCATGTCCGACCTCGAGGGCGACGTGAAGGCCATCGTGCCGACCCACGGTCACCTCGACCACATCGGCGCCATCTCCAAGCTGGCCCACCGCTACGACGCGCCCATCGTGGCGACGCCGTTCACGATCGAGCTGGTCAAACAGCAGATCAAGAGCGAGGAGAAGTTCGGCGTCCAGAACGACCTCCAGAAGATGGAGGCCGGCGAGACGATGCAGATCGGCGACCAGAACGAACTGGAGTTCGTCAACGTCACCCACTCCATCATCGACGCGATCAACCCGGTCCTGCACACGCCCGAGGGCGCTATCGTCTACGGCCTCGACAAGCGGATGGACCACACGCCGGTCATCGGCGACCCCATCGACATGAAGCGGTTCCGCGAGATCGGCCGCGAGGGCGTCCTCTGTTACATCGAGGACTGCACCAACGCCAACAAGAAGGGGCGCACGCCCTCCGAGTCCGTCGCGCGCCGGCACCTCAAGGACGTGATGTACTCGCTGGAGGACTACGACGGCGGCATCGTCGCCACGACCTTCTCCAGCCACATCGCGCGGGTCACCTCGCTGGTCGAGTTCGCGGAGGACATCGGCCGTCAGCCGGTCCTGCTGGGCCGCTCGATGGAGAAGTACTCCGGCACCGCCGAGCGACTGGACTTCGTCGACTTCCCGGACGACCTGGGGATGTACGGCCACCGCAAGTCCGTCGACCGGACGTTCAAGCGGATCATGAACGAGGGCAAGGAGAACTTCCTGCCGATCGTGACGGGCCACCAGGGCGAGCCGCGCGCGATGCTCACCCGGATGGGCCGCGGCGAGACGCCCTACGAGATCGACGACGGCGACAAGGTCATCTTCTCGGCGCGGGTCATCCCCGAGCCGACCAACGAGGGCCAGCGCTACCAGTCCGAGAAGCTGCTGGGCATGCAGGGCGCCCGCATCTACGACGACATCCACGTCTCGGGCCACCTGAACAAGGAGGGCCACTACGAGATGCTCGACGCGCTCCAGCCCCAGAACGTCATCCCCGCCCACCAGGACCTCTCGGGCTTCTCCGACTACGTCAACCTGGCCGAGAGCGAGGGGTACAAGCTGGGCCGTGACCTGCACGTCACGCGCAACGGCAACATGATCCAGCTGGTCGAGTAGCATGAGCCGACAGTCCCAGGCGGCCGTCGAGCGGGCCATCGCGACGCGCCGCGAGCGGGTCAACCAGGCGATCCCGGAGGAGCTGCCGATCGACGAGCCCGAGCGGCTCTACGAGGCGACGCGGTACCTGCTCGACGCCGGCGGCAAGCGACTCCGGCCGACCGTCCTCCTGCTGGTCGCCGAGTCGCTGGCCGACGCCGACGTCGACCCCGAGACCGCCGACTACCGGTCGTTCCCCGCCGAGGGCGGGACCGTCGACGTGCTCAAGGCCGCGGTCGGCGTCGAGGTCATCCAGTCCTTTACCCTCATCCACGACGACATCATGGACGACGACGACCTCCGTCGCGGCGTCCCCTCGGTCCACCGCGAGTACGACCTCTCGACGGCGATCCTCGCCGGGGACACCCTCTACTCGAAGGCCTTCCAGTACCTCGTCGAGACGGGCGCCGCCCCCGAGCGCACCAACGCCGCGCTGATGGAGCTGTCGACCACCTGCACCCAGATCTGCGAGGGGCAGTCGCTGGACATCGACTTCGAGTCCCGCGAGGCCGTCGCCACCGACGAGTACCTCGAGATGGTCGAGCTCAAGACCGCGGTGCTGTACGCCGCCAGTGCGGCCATCCCGGCCATGCTCGTCGGCGCCGACGACGAGACGGTCGACTCGCTGCACGGCTACGGTCTCGACGTGGGTCGGGCCTTCCAGATCCAGGACGACCTGCTGGACCTGACGACGCCCAGCGAGAAGCTGGGCAAACAGCGCGGGTCCGACCTCGTCGAGGGCAAGCAGACGCTGATCACGCTGCACGCCCGCGAGCAGGGCGTCGACGTGGACGACCTGGTCGAGACCGACTCCGTCGAGGCCGTCGACGAGGCCGAGATCGAGGCCGCCGTCGACGAACTGCGCGAGGCCGGCTCCATCGAGTACGCCCGCGAGACCGCCCGGGACCTCATCGCCAGCGGCAAGGACAACCTGCGGGTCCTCCCCGACAACGACGCCCGCGCCCGGCTGGAGGACATCGCCGACTACCTCATCGAGCGCGAGTACTGACCCGCGGCCGAACCCAACGCGGTTTTTACGCGGGGGCCAGAAGTTCCCCGTAATGGACGACGACGTACGCGAGCGGGCCGAGGAGGCCGCCGAGGTCGACGCGCTGTTCAACGCGCTGAAACACGACAGCGACGCGCAGGTCGGGGCCATCATGGGCCCGCTGATGGGAGACAACCCCGAGTTCCGCGAGTACGGCGACGAGATGGCCGGCGTCGTCGCGCCGGTCGTCGAGCGGGTCAACGACATGGACGCCGCCGAGAAGCGCGAGCGCCTGGAGGAACTCGCGCCCGAGCGCGTCGAGGAACTGGCGGCCGAGGACGAGGAGGACGACCAGGCGCTCCCGGACCTGCCCAACGTCGAGGAGTACGACGAGGTGCGGATGCGGCTGGCCCCGAACCCCAACGGGCCGTGGCACCTCGGGAGCGCGCGGATGCCCGCGGTCATCGGGACGTACAAGGACATCTACGACGGCTGGATGCTCTGCCGGTTCGACGACACCGACCCCGAGACGAAACGTCCGGATCTGGACGCCTACGACGAGATCCTCGACGCCATCGACTACCTCGGGTTCGAACCGGACGAGGTGATCAAGGCCAGCGACCGGCTCGACATCTACTACGACCACGCGCGGGAACTCATCGACCTGGGCGGGGCCTACACCTGTTCGTGTCCGGGCGAGGAGTTCTCGGAGCTGAAGAACTCGGCCGAGCCCTGTCCCCACCGCGACAAGGACACCGAGACAGTTCGCGAGGAGTTCGAGGCGATGGTCGACGGGGAGTACGACAGCGGCGAGCTGGTCCTGCGGGTCAAGACCGACATCGAGCACAAGAACCCCGCGTTACGGGACTTCGTCGCCTTCCGGATGATCGACACGCCCCACCCCCGGGAGGAGGCGGCGGAGTACCGCTGCTGGCCGATGCTGGACTTCCAGAGCGGGATCGACGACCACCTCACGGGGATCACGCACATCATCCGCGGGATCGACCTGCAGGACTCGGCGAAGCGCCAGGCGTTCGTCTACGACTACTTCGGCTGGGAGTACCCCGAGGTCGTCCACTGGGGCCACGTCCAGATCGACGCCTACGACGTGCCGATGAGCACCTCGACCATCATCGAGAAGATCGAGGCCGGCGAGCTCACGGGGTGGGACGACCCGCGAGCGCCCACCATCGCGAGCCTGCGCCGGCGGGGCATCCGCGGCGAGGCCATCGTCGACGCGATGGTGGAACTGGGGACCTCCTCCTCGAACGTCGACCTGGCGATGTCCTCGATCTACGCCAACAACCGGGACATGATCGACGAGGAGACCGACCGTGCCTTCTTCGTCCGCTCCGAGGGCCCCGGCACCGAGGGGAGCGTCGAACTCCCGGTCTCTGGCGGTCCCGACGAGGGCGAACCCCTCGTCCACCCCAACCACGAGGACCGCGGTCGGCGGTCGATCCCCGTCGAGGGGGGCGTGGTGGTCGAGACGGCCGACCTGCCGGCCGAGGGCGACCGCGTCTGGCTCAAGGGGTACGGCCCCGTCCGCTACGAGGGCGACGGGCTCGTCGCCACGGGCGACGACCTCGACGTGGTGCGGGACGGCGACGTGGACGTGGTCCACTGGGCCCCCGCCGACGGCCCGCGCCTGCGGCTCCGGACGATGGACGGGGACGTGACCGGCGTCGCCGAGCCGGGCGTCAGCGACTACGACGAGGGCGAGACGGTCCAGTTCGAACGGGTCGGGTTCGCCCGCCTCGACGACCTCGACAGCGACCCGGCCGTCGCCTACTACGCCCACCCGTGACCGCTCGCGCGTGTCCGGCCGTCCCCGGACCGCCCGGACCGAGCGGGCGATCCAGTGTCACGAAACGAGTTACAGCCCCGGCTGACGCGGCCGTATTCACGAACGATAACGCTGCATGATGTGTCATGCTGGGGCGCTTTCGGGCGGGACGTGTAACACGGAAGCGTTGTCTATATGAGCGTCATCGCCGAGATTAGCATTCCCGCGACGGAGTTCGAGCTGGGACGTATCATGGACGTGTCTGATTCGGGGACGGTCGAGCTGGAGTCGCTCGTCCCCACGGGCGAGCGGGCGGTCCCCTTTTTCTGGGTCTACGGTGCGGACTTCGAGGCGTTCGAGGCGGCGGTGTTCGAGGCGCCCTCGGTCGACGACCTCGTCCAGATCGACACCTACGACGACCGCGTCCTCTACACCTTCGAGTGGTCGGTCGAGAACGACGCCGTCTTCCGGGCGATCCGCGCGGTCAACGCCTACATCCTCAACGCGACCGGGACGGGCGAGTCCTGGCGGTTCGAGCTGCGCTTTCCCTCCCACGACGCGATGTCGACCTTCCAGGAGCGGTGCCGCGAGGGCGAGATCGGCTTCGAGGTCATCAGGGTGTACAACCCAAGCAAACCCGACCTGGGGCCGTGGTTCGGGCTGACCGAGCGCCAGCGGGAGGCGATCGTCCTCGCGGTCGAGGAGGGCTACTACGACATCCCCCGCGACTGCACGACCGTCGAGCTGGCCGAGCAACTGGACATCTCCGACCAGGCGGTCACCGAACGGCTCCGCCGGGCCATCGTCAGGCTCGTCACGAACACGATCCTCACCTCCGCGGACCGCTGACCGGCCTCGGCGTCGCGAGCGATCGGGGAACTTCGTCGTCCGTCCCGAGGCCGCTCGACGTGGGGTCGTTCGGCCGCGAGACGGGCGCTCGCACCGATCGGGGCGCGGTCGGGCGGTCGGTCGGGGCAAGGTTTACGTGTACACGAGTGGACCGTGTAGACACCATGGCCATCGATCCGGAGTTCGAGACCAACCGCGAGATCGCCGAGGAACACGAGGGCCACAAGGTCTGGGGCCCGGTCGACGAACCGGAGACGCTGGGCATCCACGGCACGCACGTCGCCGTCGACTTCGACATCTGTCTGGCCGACGGCGCGTGCCTGGAGGACTGCCCGGTCGACGTCTTCGAGTGGGTCGACACGCCCGACCACCCCGAGAGCGAGATCAAGGCCGACCCCGCCCACGAGGACCAGTGCATCGACTGCATGCTCTGTGTCGACGTCTGCCCGGTCGACGCCATCGACGTCGACCCCGGCCGCGCCGGCCGCATCTGACCGGTCCCGGTTCGGTGGCCGACCGCCGTCGCGTCCCGCACTTTTTCCGGTAGTCGCGTCCCGTACTTTTACCGCCGCCGCATCGTCAGTCGCGTCGCCCTCGTCGTCCGACCCGTGAATGGCCCCGCACAGCCGCGTCTCCGCGGACCGATCACGATCCCGGGACGCGTCCCGGATCCGTGGGTTTCGGTGGACGAAAAACTTACCCACTGTCCACTCGGCTACCAAACTGTGTGCTACCAATATGCATAGTGTCGTACTGACCAAAGGCGTCCCCGACTTCAGGGAGGGCCAGGTCTCGTTCGACGAGGACGGCCACCTGGAGCGGGGGAAGACGCCGACGGTGATGAACCCGAACGACAGACACGCGCTCAGGGCGGCGCTGCAGACGAAGGTCCGGCGGGGCGGCACCGTCTCGCTGATGAGCATGGGGCCGCCCGGCTACATGGAGGTCCTGCAGGAGGGCATGCGTGACGTGTACGCCGACGACCTCTATCTGCTCTCGGACCGCGAGATGGGCGCCGCCGACACATGGGCGACGGCGATGACCGTCGCCACGGGCATCCAGAAGCTGGAGGAGCCGCCAGACCTGGTGTTCGCGGGCTTCAAGACCGCCGACGGGGAGACGGGCCACACCGGCCCCCAGACCGAGTGGTGTCTCGACATGCCGCTGGTCACCCACGTCATCTCGCTGGACATCGACGAGGAGGAAGGCACCCTCCGCGCCAAGCGTCTCGTCGAGGGCGACGTGGAGGAGATCGAGACCGTCGAAGCGCCGCTGCCGGCGTTCGTCGTCGCCGACCCCGAGTTCGAGCCCACCTACCGCCGGGCCGAACACCGGCTGAAACACAAGGACCTGCGCGAGACCACCCAACAGCGGGCCGACGAGTTCGGGGAGTATCTCGACGACGATTCGGATCTCGACCCGACCGACTGGGACCGGTTCACGATGTGGGACCACGCCGACCTGAACCTCGACCCCGACTACATCGGGCTCGACGGCTCGCCGACCATCGTCGCCGGCGTCGACCCCATCCCGAAGGCCCCCAGCGAGCGGGAGGCCACGGTGGTCGACCCCGACGACGACGCCGAGATGGAAGGGGTCGTCGAGGAACTCGAACCGTACGCGGCGGGTGACTGACCATGCCCGAGATAGACCCCACAGACCACGAGATAGCCGAACTGGGCCCGGAGATCAAGGACATCGACGACGCCGACGAGCTGCGGGAGATGCTGGAGCTGGAGGAGGAGGGCGAGGACCGCGCTCCCGTCAAGACGCTCATCGAGGACCGCATCGAGAAAGTCGAGGGCGACGACGGGGAGGTCGACCCCGAGTCCGTCGACCTCGAGGACCTGACCGTCGCGGACATCGCCAACATGGTCCGCGACATCGACGACGTGGCGGTCCTCGAAGACCTGCTCGAACGCGAGAAGGAGGGGCAGGACCGCAAGACTGCGAAGGGCCAGATCGAGGACCGCATCGAGTCCGTCGAGGGCAGCGGCGAGGAGGAGGGCGAGGAGCTGGAGTACGTCCCGCCCGAGGAGAAACACCCCGACCTCGACCACCCGACCAACGACAAGCAGTGGGTCGAGAGCCTCGAAGACGCCGAGTACCGCGACATGTGGGTCTACTGCGAGACCCAGCACGGCGAGCTCATCGACGTGTCGATGGAGATGCTCGGCAAGGCCCGCCGGCTGATGGACGACTACAACGACCAGTACGGCGGCGACGAGGACGGCGAGCCCGAGGACGTGGTCGCGGTCCTCATCGGCGACGAGGTGAGCGACCTCACGGAGCAGGTCATCGAGTACGGCGCCGACCGGGTCGTCTACCTCGAAGACGACCGGCTGGAGCGGTTCCGGCACAAGCCGTACACGGAGATCTTCTGCTCGATGGCCCGCGCGGGCGGGCAGGTGGCCGACGAGGGCCACGAGGACGTGGACTGGAAGGACTACGACGAACCCCGGTACACGGTGTTCCCGGCGACGAACAACGGCCGGGACCTCTCGGCGCTGGTGCAGGGCGAACTCGACTCGGGGCTGGCCTCGGACTGCTCCGGACTCTACATCGAGGAGGCGATGATCTCCAACCCGGCCAAGACCGGGAAACCGGGCGACAGCAAGGAGTTCGAGCGCATCCTGCACATGAAGCGCCCGGACTTCTCCGGGTTCGAGTACTCGACGATCCTCTGTATCGACAAGCCGTTCCGGGACTTCCACCCGCAGGGCGCCTCCGTCATCCCGGGCAGTTTCGACCTGCCCGAGCCCGACCCCGAGCGCGAGGGCGAGGTGGTCGAGTACGGGATGGACCTGGACGACGAGTGGTTCCAGGTCGAGGTGACGGAGTTCGACACGCTCGACTCGGGCGTCGACCTGACCGGCCACGACGTGGTCGTCGCGATGGGTCGCGGCATCGGCGACGCCCCGACCGAGGGGATCGAGCTCGGGCTCGACCTCGTGGACGCGTTCGACGACGCCGCGTTCGGCCTCTCGCGGGGGGTGATCACCTCCTCGTACAACTTCGAGGGCCACGTCGAGAGCTACATCGGCGAGGACCGCCAGATCGGCGAGTCCGGGCAGGTCGTCGAACCGGACGTGTACATCGCCGCGGGCATCTCCGGGGCGATCCAGCACAAGGTCGGGATGGACGAGTCGGACACGATCATCGCGGTCAACACCGACCCCGACGCGGACATCCGCGGCTTCTCCGACTACTTCATCGAGGGCGACCTGTTCGAGGTGTTGCCCCGCTTGACCGAGGCGGTCGAGTCGGGCGAACTGGCTGCGGCGGTCGCGGAGGCGAGCGACGACTGACAATGACGGACGACTACGAACACTACGAGGCGGTCGTCGTCGGCGCCGGCCCCGGCGGCGCGGCGGCGGCCGCCACGCTGGCGCGCAACGGTATCGAGACGCTGGTCCTGGAGCGGGGCGTCGACGCCGGCTCCAAGAACGTGTCCGGCGGACTCCTCTACGCCGAGGAGTCCTCGCCGTACACCATCGACGAGCTGTTCCCCGGCTTCCGCGAGGCGGCCAGCGACCGTGAGGTCACCGACCACTACATCCACAACGTCGCCGGGCGGAACGTGAAGACGTTCGACCTCGGGGACCTGCACCACCACGACACCGAGTGGGCCGACTCCGTGCTCCGGCGGAAGATGGACTCGTGGCTCGCCCGCGAGGTCCACGAGATGACCCGCGAGACCGGCGGCGGCCTCCTGACCGAGGTCCGAGTCAACGGCCTGCTGCGGGAGGGCGCCGAGATCGTCGGCGTCACCTGCGACGAACTCGATCCCATCAGGGCGGACGTGGTCATCGCCGCGGACGGCGTCAACTCCGAGCTGGCCCGCGACGCCGGCCTGATGGACTGGGAGGAGCCCGACGAGTGGTTCCAGGGCGTCAAGGCGGTCGTCGACATGCCCGACGGCGCCATCGAGGACCGGTTCAACGTCGACGAGGACGAGGGCGTCGCGCACCTGTTCTCGGGCGATCTGTTCCGGAACGTCCGCGGCGGCGGGTTCCTCTACACGAACGACGAGTCCCTGTCGATCGGGACCGTCTTCCACCTGGACTCCATCGCCGACGAGCGCGCCGAGCCCCAGCAGCTGCTCGACGGACTGCTGACTCACCCGCTACTGGCGGACTGGCTCGGCGACGACTACGAGGAGCTGGAGTACTCGGCGAAGCTCGTCCCGGACTCGAAGAAGGTGGCCCACCCCTCGCCCTACAGGGACCGGCTCCTGCTCGTGGGGGACGCGGCCGGGCAGATGCAGGCCCAGGGGCCGATCATCAAGGGGATGAACCACGCCGTCACCGCGGGCGCGCTCGCCGCCGAGGCGTTCGTCGACGCGAAGTCCCGCGGGGACACGTCGGCGGCGGGCGAGCGCTACGTGGCGAAACTGGAGAACGAGGGCGTGATGGACAAGCTCCGGCCGACCCGCTACAGGACGCTCGGCAAGCTCGGCGAGGTCGGCCCGGTCGCCTCGGCGATGAACGCCGTGGCCGACTCGGCCGTCGGCCGCGCGGCCGTCTCGGCGCTCGGGGATCGGGCCGAGTCGCTGTTCAACTCCCCGTTCCTGATGGGGATGCTCCCCGACACGCGGATGGGCTACGTCACCGTCCCGACCGTCATCGCGGAGGAGCTCGGCGAGCCCGTCGAGGGGGTCAACACGGTCGAGCCGCCGGAGCTGGACGACCGCATCGGCGACCTGACCTACGACATCGACGAGGGCAACCCTCACATCGAACTGCGGGACAACTCCTTCGCCGCCAGCGGGACGGCCGTGACGGCCTGTCCGGTCAGCGCGAAGGACTTCGGCGGGGGCTGCTACCGCGACGAGTACGTCGGGTCGAACGGCACCGAGGAACACGTCGTCAGCCTCGACACCCAGCCCTGCGTGGAGTGTGGCACCTGCGCCGTCGTCGCCGACACGGACTGGACCCACCCCCGCGGCGGCAAGGGCGTCGAGTACGAACAGGGCTGACACCGTCGCTCCCGACTCTCACGTCCCCTCTCTCACCCCATGCCATCACAGTACCGCGACCGCATCGACGAGCTGGCCGACGAGGCGGCGGCCGCCCGCGAGTCGTTCGATCCGCCGGCAGACCCGCCCGACGAGGAGCGCGCGATGGCGTTCTGCCGGGAGGGGGTCGGCGAAGCGGTCGCCGTCTACGTCGACGCCCGCTCGGGCGAGTGGGACCGCTTCGGCGAGGCGGAGTTCGAGCGGCTGGAGCGGGCGCTGAACACCTACCTCGAACTGTACGCCCGCTGTTACGGCGTCGACCTGGCGACCGACCACTCCGTCCGCACGGCCGCCGAGGCGCTGCTCGACACCCACGACGTCGCCGACGTGGCCCGGATCCTGACCGGCGTGCCCGAGCGCGACGGCGATGCGTCCGGGACGGGACCCGGCGAGTCCTGACGGCGAGCGAGTTCCCGGCGAAACCGCAACGGACCTTCCTCGCGCCGGACGTATTCTATCTCGATCAACCGTGATAAACGCTAAGTATCGTGGCGTGGTATCATCCCACATGGAACTCACAGCGGAGCTCTCGTTCGACCACGACGACCGGCGCGACATCTACGACTACGTCGAGCGCCACGGGTCGGTGAAGCCCCAGAAGGCCCGGCGGGCGCTGGACATGGAGCCGCGGGCGTTCGGCCACCACGTCGCCATCCTCAAGCGGGACGGCGTCCTGCTGGAGTCGGAGGGGGAGCTGCGGATCGCCCACGACGACGAGCTCGAGACGGAGTTCAGTTCGGACGGGCTCCAGGTGACGATCCGCCGCGCCCGCGAGGAGGACCTGACGGGGCTCGTGGGCGTGATCCGCCAGGCCATCGGCGACGGGACCTACGTCGACGCCGAGACGGTCGCCGACGTGGTCGAGTCCGAGGAGGTGCTGTTGCGGCACAACGAACTGCAGTCGCGCGTGTTCTTCGTCGCTACCGTCGACGGCGAGGTCGTCGGCTGGGTCAACCTCACCACCCACGAGACCGAGAAGCTCGACCACACGGCCGAGCTGACGGTCGGCGTCCTCGAACAGTACCGCGGCCACGGCATCGGGGGCGAACTCCTCGAACGGGGCGTCGAGTGGGCCAGCGACAACGGCTACGAGAAGATCTACAATAGCGTCCCCGACGCCAACGAGGGCGCCATCGACTTCCTCGAAGCCCACGGCTGGGAGGTCGAGGCCGTCCGCGAGGACCACTACAGGATCGACGGCGAGTACCTCGACGAGGTGATGCTCGCGACGACGGTCTGAGGTCGGGTGTCGACGACCCGCCACCCGCAGTTCGCGGCCCGTCCGTCAGTCCGTCGTCCGGCGGCCGGGTGACCGACCTGTCGATTCGGCTACGGTCTCCGGGTTAGCACGGTAGTCTTTTATACAGCGTTTCCACAAAGTCGTAGGCGATGACGGCCGACGACGGGGACGAAGACGACGAGTTGGACACGGCCTTCGAGTTGCTCGCGGACCGGCGGCGACGGGCGGTGATCGAGGTGCTCCGCACGGCGCCCCGGGGAGCGCTGGAACTCCCGGCGCTCGTCGAAGCGGTCGCCACCGAGTGTGGGGTCGACGCCGACGCGCTCCGCTCGACCCTCCACCACCAGCACCTCCCGAAACTCGACGAGGCCGGTATCGTCGACTTCGACCGCGAGGAGGGCGTCGTCAGCTACGACCCCCACCCGCTCGTCGAGCGCTGTCTCGACGTGGCCCAGTCATACCGGTCGGACCAGTGGATGCGCGGCTCCTCGGGCCCGGACTGACGGCGGCTCGCCTCGCCCGGCTCGCCGCCGACCCGTTTCCGACCCGCCACCGCTCAGGGCCACTCGTCCTCCTGGCCGTCGAGCGGGTCCGCGACCACGCCGTCCTGCCGTGCGATCACCCGCGCGTGGCCGGCGCAGACCCGCCGGTTGTCGGCCCAGGGGACGTGCAACTCCACGACCGCCTCGGCCCCGCAGCCGTCCTCCGCGCACTCGACCATACCCGACCTACGGGCCCCGCGACGAGAGTCTTTGGTGGGCTCCGGGACGTTCAGTACAGGCCATCTTTTTGCCGGCGGAGTTTCCTCGGTCGCTCCGCTCCCTGCGGGGAACCCCGCCGGCAAAAACATGGGTGAAAAAGGCCACCTCCGCCGTCTCCGACGGCTCCGGTGGTCGAACCGCGCGCCACAGGCGCGCGGATGCCGACGGTAAGTACGCACGTCGAATCGAACGGACAGGTCGGCCAGAAGACCTTTTCCCCGTCGCACCGAACGTCCGACGATGGCCCGAACAGTCGACCTCTCGGTGCCCCGCTGGGTCCGCGTCGTCGCGGTGTTCTTCCTGCTGGGTGGCGTCGTCGTCACCGGCGCGGCGGCCCTGCTGGACCTCCTCGTCGAGGGCCTGGGACTGGCCGAGAACGCCTACGTCCCGAGCCTCGCGCTGGCCATCGTCGCCTACCTCGTCGTCTGTGCGGTCTGGTTCGCGCGGACCACCGAAACCGGGGAGAGCTCCGTCTGGTCGGCGATCCCCGACTCGCAGTACACGGGCCGCCACGCCGAGAGCGGCGGGATCGCACGGAAGGAACAGGAGGACGCGATCCGGGAGCTGCAGGACGGGGAGGAGTAGCGGTTTTCAGTCGTCGTCGGCGGCGACGCCGGCCGCGCCGTCGGCGTCGACCGACGGGCCGCCGGCGTCGGCGGTC
Organism: Halosimplex halophilum; assembly: GCF_004698125.1. Classification (NCBI taxonomy): domain Archaea; kingdom Methanobacteriati; phylum Methanobacteriota; class Halobacteria; order Halobacteriales; family Haloarculaceae; genus Halosimplex; species Halosimplex halophilum. The sequence goes on along the minus strand of NZ_ML214297.1, from coordinate 23,779 downwards.
GGGAAGTGGCCGATGGTCTCGGCGCGGAACGCCTCCTCGTCGAAGGCGTAGTCGCCGTCGAGGAAGTCGACGACGGTGCGGGCGTCCCGCATTGCGTTCTTCAGGCAGGTCGAGGCGCCCGGCGATGGGGTGATGTTGAAGATGATGTCCTTGCCGACGATCTTCGCCTCGCCCATGTCGAGCGAGCGCTCGCTCGTGTCGACGATCTGCGGGCGGACGCCGCCGTAACCCTCCGCGCGCTCGATGTCGTCGAGCTCGACGCTCGGGACGACCTTCTGGACGTGGGGCAGGAACTGCCGGGGGCCGACCTCCGGCAGATCGTAGACGAGGTTCCGGAGGACGTAGGGCAGGAGCACCCTGTCGGAGAGGATGTTCGCGTAGCTGAGAAACGCCGCGGCGTTCAGGCCGAACACGTCGAGGAAGTCCGAGACCGTCGAGATCCGGCCCCGCTCCAGCGTCGGGACGAGCTTGGCCGTCGGGCCGAACCGCGTGATCGACCCGTCGTGTACGTCCGCGTCGCCGTGGACCGCGGCGAAGGGGAGCTTCTTCATCTGGAGGGTGTAGACCTTCCCGTTCAGCAGGTCGTCGGCGAGGAAGAAACTCCCCGCGACGGGCAACAGCACCTTGTCCTGGCCGTAGCCGAGTTCCTTGGCGATCTGGAGGCTGTGGGAGCCGGCGGCGACGACCGCCGCCTCGCACTCGAAGTCCCCCTCGGAGGTCGCGATCTCGTAGCCCTCGCGGGTCGGTTCGACGCTCGTGACTTCGGTCCCGGTGTAGATGTCGACGCTCGCCTCCTCAGCGGCCTGCTCGACGAACGACTTCGTCGTCATCCCGTAGTCGACGACGTAGCCGTCCGGCGTCTGGAGCGCGCGCATCTCCACGTCGGGGTCCCGCCCCTCGACGACCTTCGGTTCGAGGTCGGCGATCTCCTTGCGGCCGATGGGCCGGAGCTTCGGGAACAGCTCGCCGAAGCCCTCCTCGTCGTAGCGGCGGTCGAGCTGGGCGACCTCCTCCTCGCCCACGCCCAGGACCATCTTGGACCGCTTCGAGTGCATCTCCCGGTCGGAGTCGTGGTGTTCGAGGTAGCCCGCCAGCAGTTCGGCGCCCTCCTTGACCTCCCGGGCCTTCTCCAGCGTGTAGTTGGTCTCGATGTCGCCGAAGTGTAGCGTCTGGGAGTTGTTCGTCCGATGGGAGTTGATCGCGGCGACCTCCGACTCCTTCTCGACCAGCGCGATGGAGTCGATGTCCGTGAACTTCGCCGTCGTGTACAGGAGCGATGCCCCACTGATTCCACCGCCGACGATAACCAGGTCGTAGCTGTCTGACATTGTTACGCGGTCGCTATCTCCATCGGTGTGCTCCTCCCTCATAACTCGTCTTCTTTCGGCCGCCATATCGACGGTCGTCGAACCAGTATTCGACTCCCGAGGCGCTCACGCGGCGATCGAGCGGGTCGAGGGGTGCCGGGCGCGGTCGCTCACCGCCGGGAGCGACACGGCAGAACACGGTGGGAAGGGGATTCGAACTCGATGCCAGACCTCCCCTCGTCGGTCTGCCGTAGTTCAAATCCCGCCGCCGCGATCGTCGCTCACGCTGGCGAGCACACGAGGCGCTCGCCGGTGTGTTCGCGACAGGAAGCGGTGGGAAGGGGATTTGAACCCCTGGGTCCGTGAGGACACCTGCTCTCAAGGCAGGCGCGTTAGGCCACTTCGCTATCCCACCGCGGTCGGGGGTTCTCGCCGTCGACCCTAAGGCCTGTCGGTCAGCCCCGCGGGACGCCCTGCGTCCCGCGACCATCGCGGCGATCGGGTCGCCGCTCAGTCCCGCCCGACCGCGAGGCCGTCCGCCGTCGCGGTGGCGACCAGCCCGATGTCCTCGACGACCGCCGCGGTGTGGGGCGGCACCCACAGGTCGGCCCGGCCGCGGGCCCGGAGCTGGGAGACCAGCGTCGCGAAGCCGCCGGGCGTCTCCGCCACCGGGAGTGTCTCCAAGAAGTCCACGTCCAGGCCCGCGTCGCGGCCGCGGTCGGTCAGCGTCTCGACCGCCGGCTGGGCGAACGCGTCTTCGAAGTCGACCGGCTCGGTGAACGCGGCGTAGGAGACCCGGCCGTCGGTCGCCGGGCCGAGGACGACCTCCGACTGCCGGAGCTTCATCGCGGCGCTGTCGACGATTCGGCGCTGGACGAAGGGGGCCGACGGCCGGACGACCGCCGCGCTCTGGACCGCCTCGCGGTCGAGCAGGTGCGTGACCGTGTTGCCGACGCGGGCCGACAGCGACGAGCCGACCTGCACCTCGTAGCGGGGGGCGTCGGGGTCGTCGAGCGCGGGGGCGAGCATCGAGCGCACCGCGTCCAGCGACTCCTCGTCCTCGGCGGGTTCGGTCGGGTCGTCGGCCCCGACGGGCAGGTAGTTGACGAGGAGGTCGCCGCCGCTGGCCCGGACGGCGACCGCCACGTCGCGGGCCATCGCGGCGTAGAGGTCTGCCGCCTCCGCGGCGGTCACCGCCCCGCTGTCGACGAGGCGGTCGAGGACGGTCCCAGGCTCGGGCGGCCTGACGAGCAGGGCGACTGTGGTCATACCCGGATCGCGGGCCGACTGCACCTTGAAAGCGCCGTTCCGGGCCGGTCCCGTCCGGGACGGCGCCGCCCCGCTCCCCGCCCGGCGCTACCCCGTCGTTCCGCTGCCCGCCCCGTCCGTCGGCGAGGCGGTCGCATCCCGCGCAGTCGCGTTCGCGGCGGTCGCGTTCCCGAGCGTCCCGTTCCCGACGGCCGGCGTCGAGTAGGGGTCGGTCGGGTCGGTCCCGAGGCGGAGTTCGACCCCGTCGTCGACGCCGTCGGCGTCGGTGTCCGCGACGAACGGGTGGGTCCCGTTCGCGCGCTCGGCCGCGGCTGTCAGTCCGTCGCCGTCCGCGTCGAACTCGCCGCCGGGAGCGGTGTAGGCGTAGGGCGACGCCGGCGGCGAGACGGGCGCGCCGCCGCGGACGTGGTCGTCCAGCCACTCGCGGTGGGACTCGCCGCTGGCGTTGGCGACGGCGGCGGCGAACACGTCGAACGTGACCAGCCCCTCGTGGTCGTTCAGCCGGCGGAAGACCGACTGGAGGGTCCGGTTCCCGCCGGTTGACGCCCGGATACGGCCGTCGAGCGCGGCGAGGACGCGGGCGCCCTTCGCGTAGGGGACGTACGTGGTCGACCACGACGAGCGGTCCGACAGCGTCGCGTTCGCGCCGCGTTCGGTCCCGAGCCTCGCGCGGAACCGGTCGAACTCGCCGGGTCGCGTCGGCGGCACCCGGACCGAGAGGACGGCGGCGTAGTAGCTCGCGCTCGCCTCGCGGAACCACGTCATCTCCTGGCCGAGGACGAACGACTGGCGCGTGTGGACGTACTCGTGGATCCAGGTGTTGGGCGGGACGCCCGCGTCGGAGCCGGCCGACACCCAGAAGTCCTGGCCGTCGCCGGTCCCGAGCGCGGCGGTCCCGCCGTGGCGGAGCGGCCGCGGCCCCGCGAAGGCGTTGACCACCTCGTCGCGGGCGCCGACGCGGAGCTGGTCGGCGGCCACCGACAGCACGCGGAGCACCCGGTCGGGCTCGTCGGCCAGGTCGGCGGTCGTCGGCCGGACCAGCCTGATCCGCTGGGCGGTCGCGTTGGTCGTCGACGCCTCAAACTCGCCGAGGTAGACGATCGACGGGCCGGCGAAGCCGCGCTGGTCGGCCCCGACGCGGGTGCGGCGGTCGACGCGGGCGCTCGGCGCCCAGGAGTAGACCCACCGGTCGCGGCCCGCGTCGCGGTAGGCGAAGTCGGTCTGGGGGTTGGCGAGCGCCCAGTCGCCGGTGTCGACCCACCGCAGGCCGCCGAACTGCCGGCTCGACCGGTTGACCCCGACCCGGAGCCGCACCGACGGGTCGGTCGTGTTCCCGTCCCAGACCCAGCGGCCGTTCGGCCGCTCCGCGAACCCGGTCGCGTTGACCACTCGCCCGCGGGTGTAGTTGTAGACGACCAGCGCCGAGACGTTCGCCCCGACCCGGTAGCGCTGGGTCGCCAGGATCGTCCCCGACGCGTTCGGCACCTGCCGGTAGGTGACCGTCTGGACGACCGCGGGTGCGGTCTCGTTGTCCCCGACCGAACCCGCGGGCCCCGGATCGGCCGCCCACCCGGTTTCGCCGACCCACTCGGATCCGTCCACTCCCCACGGCGCGGGGGAGCCGGGCCCGCCGTCCGTCCGGACGCCACCCGCCGGTCCCGGGAGGACGCTCGCGAGCGCGAGCACGACCACGACCCCCGCGACCGATCGGGGCGATGACACACTAGCCGTGTGTGACAGCGCGTCGCATAAATCTGCTGGCGGCACGGTCCGGCCGCGGCGAGCGGCCGAACGGCCGGCCTCAGGCGCCGAACTCCGACTCGGTGACGCGCTCGACGACCGTCTCCGCCACGTCCCGGAGGTCGTACTCCGGAACGTCCCCGCCCGTCCGCGTGACGTACATCGGCTCGACGAGCCGTCCGGGTCCGTCGGCGTCCCGGCCGGCGGTCGGCCCGTCGTCGGCGGCTTCGGAGCCGTCGCCCGCGTCGGTCTCCTCTCCGGCGGCGCTCGCCGGTTCGAGGCCGTAGATCTTGAGGAAGCGGGCGGCCTCGTCGGGGGCGACGGCGTCGTCCCGGAGCGCCGTCGCGAGGTCGCGGGAGAGCCACTCCTCCTCGCTGACGCTCGGTTCGAGCACCATCGCCTCGTCGACGAACCGGACGAGGTACCAGTCGAGGTCGTTCAGCAGCGCCACCGCCGCCCCGAGGCTCACGGTCTCCAGGCCGACCGCGTTCGCGAACGGCTCGCGCAGGTCGTAGGTGGCCAGCGCCTCGCGGGCGGTCTCGCGGGAGAGCAGCTCGTAGCGGAGGTTCACGTCCTCGTCGCCGACCAGACACACCCGCGTCATGCTCGGGTCGAGACGCGGGCGCCCCTAAGCGGTTTCGCCTTCCGGGGGGTCGCCGACGCCGCCGCCGTCGAGGACCTCGACCCCCTCGGCGACCTCGCGGGCCCGCTCCGCCAGGCCGTCGGGTTCCCGCTCCTCGATCTCGCCGACCCGCGCCCGCGTCTCGGGGTAGTCGGGCGCGAGCCGCTCGCAGCCGGCCGGGATCGTCGACTCGTCGAACGTGCCGATCTCGTCGGCGCGGGCGGTGATGTCGGTCTTGTCGACGGTCAGCAGCGGCCGGTGGACCGGCAGGTCGACCGCGGCGCTCGTGACGGCGAGGTTGGCCGTCGTCTGGCTGGACTTCTGGCCGACCGCCTCGCCGGTGACGACCCCGACGGCGCCGTACTCCTCGGCGACGGCCGCCGCGACCCGGAGCATGAACCGCCGGAGGACGAGCATCCGCCCGGCGTCGACGGCCTCGGCGATTTCGGCGACGGCGTCGCCGGCCGGCGCCACCCGGAGGCGCATGTCGTAGTCGGGCGCGTAGGGGGCCAGCGCCTCGGCCGTCGAGACGGCCCGCGCCCGGTGGTCGACCCCGCCGTAGTCGCCCAGGTCGACGTACAGCGGGACGACGGGCGCGCCGCGTTTCATCGCCTCCCAGGCGGCGACCGGAGAGTCGATCCCGCCGCTCAGCAGGGCGACGAGCGGATCCTGGGTCCCGAGCGGCAGTCCGCCGGGGCCGGCCCGCTTCTCCAGGAAGACCAGCGCGTCGTCCGCCCGGCAGTCGACGAAGAACTCGGTGTCGGGGTCGTCCAGATCCACCTCGGGGTCGACCCCCCGAGATTCGGCGGCGTCCCAGACGGCGCTGCCGCCCTCGCGTTCGATGTCCGCGCTGGAGAAGGGGTGTGCGGACTCCTCGCCGGCCCGCCGCGCGGAGACGCCGAAGGTTCCCCCGTCGTAGCCCTCGCGGGCGGCCTCGGCGAGTCCCTCGCGGACGGATTCGAGGGTCGCGTCCACGCGGGCGGCCGGACTGGCCGAGACGACGCCGAACGTGTCGGCGGCCGCGGCCGTGACGCCCTCGGGGTCGTCGGTGTGGAGCCACAGGCGGAAGCGCCGCTGTTCGATCTCGGCGTCGAGCCCGCGGTCGTCGAGGACCGCACGGAGGTTCTCGCGGAGCCGCCGCTCCATCTTCGCGCTCACGTGCTGGCTCTTGGTCCCGATCTCGCCGTGGCGGACCACGACCACGTCTGCGCCCGGCGGGTGCATGGCTACCCGTTGACGACCCCGCGTATAAACAGCCTTCGTACGGCGGCCGGCGGCGACGGGCCGCCGACCGGACGCTCGTCCGGCGGCGGCCGCTCAGAACGTCGAGAGCTCGCCGTCGATGACGCGGCGGGTGATGTCGGTGACGTTCGCGAGTTCCTCGTCGATGGCGGCGGCGACCTCGTCCTCGATGTCGGCGACGGAGACGCCGTCCTCGGTGACCAGCGTCGCGTCGGCGACGTGCGGCTCGTCGATGGGACTGCCGATCTGACTGAGCAGCCGCAGCTGGAGCTGGCGGATGCCGTCCACGTCCGCGACGACCGACTGGGCGATCTCGGTGCTGAGGAGGTTGTAGATCTTCCCGATGTGGTTGACGGGGTTCTTGCCGCTGGTGGCCTCCATGCTCATCGGGCGGTTCGGCGTGATGAGGCCGTTGGCGCGGTTGCCCCGGCCGACCGACCCGTCGTCGCCCTGCTCGGCGGAGGTGCCGGTCGTCGTGAGGTAGATGGCGCCCTCGTCGTAGTCGTCGGCGGTGTTGACGTGGACGGTGACCTCTCGGTCGGTGTACTCGGCGGCGACCTCGCCGACGTACTCGCGGACGCCCGCGACCGTCTCGCGGTACTCCTCCAGGCTCCCGACGTGGGCGTCGACCGCGGCGGCGGCGACGGTCACGTCGATGCGGTCGCCCTCGCGCTTGCCCATGACCTTGATGTCCTGGCCGACCGCCGGGTTCTCGTCGCTGTACTCGCCGTTGAGCCGGCGCTCGACGTTCAGGACGATCTCCTCGGTCTCCGTGAGGGGGGCGTGGCCGACGCCGTAGCTCGTGTCGTTGGCCATCGGGACCGACCCCTCCTCGCCGAAGACCTCCTGCAGGTCGCCGCTGCCCTCGCCGAGGCGCACGTCGACGATCACGTCCGTCCCCACGTCCAGGTGCGGGAAGTTCGCCTGCAGGTAGTCGCGGGCGGCCTCCAGCGCGATGGTCTCGGCGGGGATCTTCGTCCCCTCGTACTCCTTGGTCGCCCGACCGACGATCAGCAGGTAGATGGGCTCCTGCACCTCGCCGCCGCCGAACGCGGGCGCCGCGTTGCCCGCGACCAGCTGCGTCTCGTCGGTGTTGTAGTGCAGCACCGTCCCCACGCGGTCGAGGTACGTCTGTGCGAGCGCCTGGGAGACGCTCTCGGCGATGCCGTCGCAGATCGAGTCGGGGTGGCCGAGCCCCTTCCGCTCGACGATCTCCACTTCCTGGTCCTCGACGGCCCGTCCGGCCGCCGGCTGGACGCTCACGTTCCTGTTCGTCATTGTCTCCGCGTTGGATACCCCCACTCGTATAACTTGCGGAAACCGGAACGCCTGATCTAATTACTCGCTCGCATCATCCGCGAGGAGGAGCCCGAGGTAGGAGGTGCGGATCTGTTCGTCGGGATCCAGACCGAGGTCGTCGAGGACCGCGCGGGCGCCCTCGCGTGCGGTCTCGATGTCGTCGTCGGCGGTCTCGGTCTCGACCTCGACGAACTCGCCGAGGCCGTCGACGCTGTCGAGCGTGACGGTGTAGCCGTCGAGGCGGTAGTGGGCCCGCTCCTTTCGAACCGTGGCGGCCGGTTCGAAGCCCAGGCCGTCGAAGATCCCCACGACTGCCTCGGCGTCGGCGACGGTCGTCTCGTGCTCCTCGCGCGATTTCGACTCGGCCTCCAGCAGCGGCCCCTTGTAGGTGATCTTCGTCGTCTCCGGGCTGCCCTCGTCCCCGGGCCCGTCCGACGCCGGGCTGTGCTCCCGGCGGATCCGCAGCGCCTCGTCGGTCTCCGCGAAGTCCCGGTGGGGCGCGTCGTAGTAGGTGTCCGCCTGGACGACGCTGTCGACGAACTCGGCGCCCGCGGCCTCCAGGGCCGGCTCGACCGCCTCGTGGTCCGCGCGGACCTTGACCTCGACCTCGTACATGGACGGGCGAACTCGTCTCGGCGGCAAAAGCGCGCCGCTCTCGTGCCGTGGTGCGGGACTCCCACGGCGACCCGTACCGGGACGCTCCAACCCCCGAAGACACCGTTCAGAGCAGGAAGGTCACCAGGAAGCCGACGGCGGTCGCGAGGGTGACGTACGGGCCGGCCTCCTCGTAGGCGTCGGGGTAGATCTCGCCGGCGAGGCTGGCGAGGATGGCGCCGGCGGCGAACGCGCGGACCGCTGCGATCCAGTAGTCCGGGAGCGGCGGGAGCAGGCGGTAGCCGGCGATCACCGCCCCGCCGACGACGACCGCGGTGACGACCCAGCCGGCCATCGTCTTCCGGTCGCCGTGCGTCTCGGCCATGTTCGTGCCCGACATCATCGACTGGGAGCCGTTGGTGACAGCGAGGCCGAACAGCAGCGCCAGCGCGCCGTGGAAGTCGCCGGCCAGCAGCGATCCCATGGCGGCGTTCTCGGGAATGCCGTCCGTCGTCACGCTCGCCCACAGGCCCACGCCGTTCTCCTCGGTGTCGTCGTCGGCCCAGCGGTCGATGGCCACGTCCAGCGTCCCGAAGACGAGGATGCCGACGAGGAAGTAGCCGGAGGCCGGGTACTCGCCGATGTTCCGGAAGGCGGGCCCGAACAGCTCGAAGGCGAGCGAGATGACGAGCGACCCGCCGCCGACGGCCAGAAGCGCCGCCTGCCACCGCCGAGCCGGGCTGACCCAGATCCCGACGGCCGACCCGACCAGCAGCGACAGGGCCGACACCCCCGCGTAGAACCACGGGTTCGAGAGCGGGGCCTCCCCGCCCGCCTGCAGGACCGCGAACCCCACCGCTCCGGGCAGGGACGCTCCGGCGAACCACGGGACGACCGCGAACACGGCCGACCGTCTGGCCGGATCCGAATATCTATTCGGCGATTACCCCGGAGTAGGGTCGGCGTTTGGACGGACCCAGGGCTCGACCGGCTGGGAGTTCGACCGGCCCCGGCGGAATCGAGCGAGGGCGGTCGGGCCGCGTCCCCGATCTGGCGGTCAGGCCACGTCACCGACGGCGGCGGTCAGCAGGTCGACGCCGAGGTCGATCTCCCGCTCGGTCACGTCCAGCGGCGGGAGCACGCGCAGCGTCTTGTGGCCGCAGCCGAGCGTCAGCAACCCCCGCTCCATCGCCGCGGCCTGCACGTCGTCGCGCCGTTCCTTCGTGTCGAACTCGACGGCGAGCATCAGCCCCTTCCCGCGCACGTCGACGACGGGGCCGAGGTCGGCGTCGCGCATCGATTCGAGGAACCCCCGGCCGCGGACGACGGCGTTGTCCATCAGGTCGTAGTCGTCGATCACGTCGAGCGTGAGCGCGCCCTGCAGCGCCGAGACGATGTCGCCGGCGCCCCACGTCGAGGAGAGTCGACTGGTTTGCTCGGGGAACACCTCCTCGCGGGAGATCGTCGCGCCGACGCGCAGCCCCTTCGCGCTCGCGATCACGTCGGGGTCGAACGGGTAGTGGTCCGACGCCCAGAACTCGCCGGTGCGGCCGACGCCGGACTGGATCTCGTCGGCGACGAGCGTCAGGTCGTGCTCCTCGCACAGGTCGGCGATCTCCCGGGCGAACGCGTCGCTCGGGAAGCGGTAGCCGCCCTCGCCCTGGATAGGCTCCACGATCAGGTAGGCCACGTCGTCGGGGTGGACGGCGCCGCGCTTCGGGTCGAGCAGTTTCCGCAACTGCGAGCCCTCGCCGGTGAAGAAGCCACAGGAGCAGGAGTCGGGGCCGCAGGTGCGGTCGTCGCAGAACGGCACGTCGTGGACCTTCGAGATCTCCGGGAACTCGCGGCGGTAGACGGACTTCGAGCGGTTGAGCGAGAGCGCGCCGAGCGTCCGGCCGTGGAAGCCGCCGCGGAAGGTGATCCCGTAGTCGGCGCCGGTGTGGTCGTAGCTGATCTTGATGGCGTTCTCGACGGCCTCGGCGCCGGAGTTCGAGAGGAAGACGGTGTCCATTCCATACTGCGCGCTCCGGTCGGTCAGCCGGTCCATCAGGTCCGCGGGCGTCGGGAACGGGTGGTCGCCCAGTTCGCCGCTGGCGACGTAGAAGTCCTGGCCGGCGATCTTCATGGGGTCTACCAGATCGAACCCCTCCATGCGCTCCATCAGTTTGGGGTTGTTGTACCCCAGCGGGGAGGCGGCGACGTGGCTGGTGAAGTCCATGAGGACGTTGCCGTCGACGTCGGTGCAGAACGGTCCCTCCGCCGGTTCGGTGTAGTCCCAGACGAACTCGTAGACGTAGGTGCTCGGGGCGGCCGTCTCGTGGTGGAACTCGACCCACTCCCGGGCGCGCTCGCCGGGGATCGACGACACCGCGGGCTCCGCCGTGTCCCTGTCCATGCCGGCAGTGAGGCACAGTCGCAAGTTAAGTGATCTGACGGGCGCTCGCCGGTCGGCCGCCGGTCGCGGTGGTCCCGGGCGTCGACCAGCCCCTCACAGCGTCGCGCCGACCGTGACGGCGCCGGCGGCGACCAGCAGGACCGTGCTGACCGTCGCGGTCTTGACGGCGAACTCCCGGTCGGGGCCGGCGAAGGTCAGCCCGGCCTTGACGACGATGCTGGAGGCCGTCGCGAGGAGGATGGCGAAGACGGCCGCCTCGCCGGAGAGGCCGCCGCCGCGGTAGAGGATCACCGCCGAGGTGGTCGCCCCGGCGCTGGAGACCAGCCCCGTCAGCGCGGCGGTCACGTAGAAGCCCAGCCGGCCGAACTCGGCGGCGGCCAGCCCGCCGGCGACGATGACGACCAGGAACAGGCCGCCGAAGCTCAGGACGTTCCGCAGCGAGAAGGGGCTCTCCAGGTCCATCTCCAGGTTCTCCGTCCAGTCGGCGGTGTAGCCCGCGATGGCGATACTCCCGAGTATCACCGCGCCGAGCGGGACCACGGCCCCGAGGAGCAGCCCCGTCTCGAAGGTAAAGACGAGCGCGATGACGAGGTTGCGGGCGGCCATGGCCGCGTCGGCCAGCAGGATGGCCGCGACGGCGTAGGAGCTCACCGCGGGGCGCTGTTCGACGTGGTCGAGCATCGCGCCGACCACCGCCGTCGAGGAGGCCAGTCCGCCGAAGAAGCCGGTGACGGCGATGCCGCGGCTCCCGTAGGTCTGGACGATGGCGTAGTTGACGATGCCGATGGCCGCGACGGTGACGACCATCAGCCAGATGACCCGGGGTTCGACCTCGACCATCAGGTCGGCGGCGCCGACCTCGTAGCTCCGGGCGGGCAACAGCGGGTAGACGACGAACGCGAGGATGGCGAACTCCGCGGCCGACCGGAGTTCGGTGCGGGTCATCCCCCAGGCGAAGCTGTGCAGTTCCCGCTTGAGCACGAGGAGGAGTGCGGAGAAGACCGTCACCGTCACCGCCTCGATGGTGTAGGCGCTGGCGACGAGCGTCCCCACGGCGTAGGCGACCAGCATCGACATCGACGTGGTCAGCGACAGCCCCTCGTCTTCCGCCTCGTCGGCAAGCAACCCCCTGACCGCCAGCAGCGTCCCCTGGACGATGACGAGCGCGCCGCCGACGACTACCAGCGGCGTCGAGCCCAGCACGGTGAACGCCGCGCCGAGCATACTGATCAGCGAGAACGTCCGCACGCCGGCGGACTTGTGCGACCACTCCCGCTCCAGCCCGAGGAACAGGCCCAGCACGCCCGCCAGCGTGATCTGGAGCACCTCCTGGTCCAGCGGGACCGACGACAACTGCGCGACTCCGAACACTGCCCGACGTATGCCGTTCTCACGTATAAATAGCGGGGCGTTACCCCGGCCGGGTCCGTGACCGGACTGGCCGTTTTATGCCCGATCCGACCCACTGCGCGGACGATGGTCGAGTTCGAGTTCGACCCCGACTGGGGGCGAATCGGCTGGGCGGCGGTGGGGATAGTGCTCGGGCTCGCCCTGCTGTGGGTGCTGTACTCGTTCGTCGGTACCTTCGTGTTCGCGCTGTTCATCTACTACTCGACGCGGCGGGTCCACGGGGAGATCCGCGACCGGGTGGGCCAGCGGTCCGTCTCGGCCGCGCTCGCGCTGGTCACGCTCGCGCTCCCGGCGGTGCTACTGTTGCTGTACGCCACGGCCATCGGCGTCCAGGAGCTCCAGGAGTTCGCCGGGACGACCGACCTGGGCGAGTACATCGCGGTCGCCGACCCCTACCTGAACGTCACGCAGGCGGTCGAGAACCCCCGCGGCGTCTTCGAGGGCGCCGGCGGGATGGACCTGGTCGGCCCGTTGCTCTCCCGCGGGACCAGCTACCTGGGCTTTCTCGGGACCGGGCTCCTCCACCTGTTCGTCATCTTCGCCGTCGCCTTCTACCTGCTGCGCGACGACCACCGGCTCGCCGCCTGGGTGGCCGACTTCGACGACGACGGCCCGACCGTCTTCGAGGAGTTCGCCCGCGAGGTCGACGACAGCCTCGAACTCATCTTCGCCGGCAACATCCTCAACGCCGTCGTCACGGCGACGGTCGGTGCGATCACCTACAGCGTCCTCAACGTCTTCGCGCCCCCCGAGGTCGCCGTCCCGTACGCCGCCCTGGTCGGCCTGCTGACCGGTATCGCCAGCCTGATCCCGGTCGTGGGGATGAAACTCGTCTACGTGCCCGTCTCGATCTACCTCGCCGCGACCGCGTTCACCGAGGGGACGGGCTGGGTGTTCGTCGGCGCCTTCGTCGCGGTCTCGTTCGTCGTCGTCGACGTCATCCCGGACCTCATGGTCCGGCCGTACGTCACCGGCGGGTCGCTGCACACCGGGAGCGTGATGTTCGCGTACATCCTCGGCCCGCTACTCTTTGGCTGGTACGGCCTGTTCCTCGGGCCGATGATCCTCGTCTTCCTCACGCACTTCGGCGGAGTGGTCGTCCCCGCCCTGCTCGGCCGGGACCGACCGGACGAGGGCGACGGCGCAGCGGCTGACGGGTCGGCGACGGAGGACGAAAGCGGGGACGGCGTGACCCGCGACGCGGACGCGGCCGCCGGTGGATCCCCCCCGACGGACGACGAAGCCACTACACCCGGCGGGGAAGCCGCCGGGAGCGACGACGGACCGGACGCGTCCGGCGATACGTCACGCGGTGACCCCTAGAGGTCGACGTACTGCTCTTCCCACTCGCGGCGGGCCTCAATCTCGCGGCGGCCGCGCCGGGTGAGGCTGTAGAAGTTCGTCCGCCGGTCGCGCTGGCCCTTCTCGACGAGCCCCTTGTCGACGAGCGTGTCCAGGTTCGGGTACAGCCGGCCGTGGTGGATCTCCTTCTCGTAGTACTCCTCGAGCTCCTCCTTGATCGCCAGCCCGTGTGGCTCCTCCTTCCCCGCGATGACGTACAGCAGGTCACGCTGGAATCCTGTCAGGTCGTACATCGGTAATGTCCGTTCGTAATTTACTGTCGGATATTGATAAATATATCGACTGATGAGCGGGGCAGGATATGCGAACGCCCGGATTACTCCGGCGTTACCCGCTCTCCCATTGCTAAATCCGCTGACGAATACGCGGTAGCGCTCGTATTCGCTGGATTTCAGGTATCGCCCTCGAAACGTCGTCCCGCCGGTCGACGGACGGCGGCGCTGCCCCGACGGGGGCGGACACTTATCTCCGGTGGGCGCGTACGGGGAGTATGCCCGAGACAGTCCTCTTCGAAGACGAGCGGCGACTCTCCCGGACGGACACCGCCTCGTATCTCCGGACCGTCGCCGACCGACTGGAGACCGGCGAACCGCTGACGCTCGAAACCGGCGCGGACTCCATCACGGTGGACGTGCCCCGCGAGGTCGAGTTCGAGGTGAAAGTCGAGCGCGAGGGACCGGCCGACGGCCCCGGCGAGCTCGGCCTGGAACTCGAACTCGAGTGGGACGAGGACGCCGACGCGTCCGACGACTCGCTGTCGATCAGGTGACGCGGTCGCTCGCCCGCCGCCCGTCCGTTCGACGGCTGGTTCCGGTCGACGCACGGTCGTCCCGGTGACGACCGGCGACGGAGCGACCGCTGTGTGGCGGTAACGGCGACCTACCGGGCGCGCCCCCGGGGTATCGGCTCCGCACACTGCACGCGCCGGTGTCCGATCCGGTACAGCGAGCGTAGCCTCGGCTCGCGAGTCGAGGTCACGAAAGGAATGGAAAGCGGCCGTGTGGGGGAAAAACCCACGCGGCCGCTTGCCGCCCTGAATTGGTCCCCGCTGACGCTTCGGCCCTCCAAGCGAAGCGTCACCTGTACATCCGGCCGGGAACAACTTAAAGATACCGACCCAGGATCGCATCGCCATCTGACGGTCGGCTAACGTGTTTCCGGCCGGGGTGCGAGCGGGGACACGACTGCCGTTTCGGCCGTTCGACCGCGTCGACTTTAGGCGTTCGGCCGCAAGGCCGACGTATGAAGATCCGCGGCGAGCGCGAGTGCCAGGAGTGCGGGACCCGCTGGTCGTACTACGAGACGGGGAGCGTCGTCTGCCCGGACTGCGGCAGCATGCGGAGCGTCGGGCTCGACGACCCCACCGAGCACACCGCCGGCAGCGCCGAGTTGGACCTGACCGAGATCCGGGGGCTCGTCGACGACCAGCCGCTGGCGGACGTGGCCGAGGCCGCCGCCGAGCGCTGCCGGGAGTACCTCCGCCGGTCGGGGTTCGTCAGCGGCGGCGAGTTGCGCCCGCTCGACGACACCTACCTCGCGGCGGCCGAGCTCCGGCTCGCCGGCGAGGCGGTCGCCCGCGCGATGCGCCTCTCCGACGACGAGGGGTACTACTTCCTCGAACTGCTCCGCGGGGCCGACGCTGGCGAGCGCCCGCCCGCCGACGCGGTACCCGAGTCGATGCGGACGGTCCGCGGGCTCGCCTACGCCCGCGCGGTCGACGCCTACCGCTCGGACCTGCGGCGGTACCTCGACGACAACCCCGACGAGACCGTCGGGTCCCTGCTCGCGACGCTGCGCGACCACCAGAAGCGCATCGAGGCGCTCGACGGCGACGTGTCCCCCCGCAGCGCGGGCGAACTCGTCTACATCGTCCGCGCCATCGGCCGCGCGCTGGCCGACGACGACGAGACCGCCCTCGCCGAGGCCCAGCGGCGGCTCGACGGGTTCGAGGTCGACCTCTGAAAGGACGGGGCGGGAAACCCGTTACAGCGCGCGCTCGACGCCGGACTGCAGCGCGGCCGCGTTGACGGTGTTGTACAGCAGCATGGCGCGGGTCATCGGGCCGACGCCGCCCGGGACCGGGGTGATCGCCGACGCTTTCTCCGTCGCGCTCTCGAAGTCAACGTCGCCGACCAGCTCGTAGCCCTTCTCGGTGTCGGCGTCGACCTGGTTGATGCCCACGTCGATCACGACCGCGCCCTCGCCGACCATCGACCCGTCGATCATCTCCGGGACGCCCGCCGCCGCGACGAGGATGTCCGCCGACCGGGTCTGCTCGGCGAGGTCCTCCGTCCGGGAGTGACAGACGGTCGTCGTCGCGTTGCCGCCCGCCGCCTTCTGGATGAACAGGTTCGCCATCGGCTTGCCGACCAGCCGCGAGCGGCCGACGACGACGGCCTCCGCGCCCTCGGTCTCCACGTCGGCCGCTTCGAGCAGGCGCTGGATGCCGTGGGGCGTGCAGGGCTTGTAGCGGGCGTCGCCGGCGACCAGGCGGCCGATGTTCTCCGGGTGGAGCCCGTCCACGTCCTTCTCGGGGTCGATGCTGCGGAGGACCCGCCGGTCGTCGACGTGGTCTGGCACCGGCATCTGCACGAGGATGCCGTTCACGTCGTCGTCGGCGTTCAGCTCGTCGATTGTGTCGTACAGCTCCTCGGCGTCGGCGTCGGAGTCGATGTCCACGTCGACGGTGTCGATGCCGACCTCCTCGCAGTCGCTCTGTTTCATCGAGACGTAGGTCTCGCTGGCGGGGTCGTCGCTCATCAGCACCGTCGCCAGCGTCGGCGTCACGCCCTCGGCTTCGAGGGCGTCGACCGCCTCGCTCACCTCGTCGCGCACGTCCTCGGCGACCGCGTTGCCGTCGATGGTCTCGGTCATACTCCAACGGGCGCGACCCGAGGGCAAGAAGGTCCCGGAAACAGGGCCGGGACAGTCGACACAGTCGACACAGTCGCGGACGGCCTCGCTCGCGACCGACGCGGCGGTCAGGGCAGCAGTTGCTCCTCGCAGGCGCCACAGACGAACAGGCCGTGCGACTCGGTGAGGTCGGTCACCGTCTCGCAGAGGTCACACTCCCGGTAGACCGTCCGCGAGTAGCCGTCGGCCGCTTCGACGGGGTCGTTCGGGCCGAGCGACGCGCCGCCGGCCCCGGAAGGTGGGTGGGTCACTGTCGCCCGAACTAGCGGGTGCGGAGTGAAAACCGTAGCGCCGAACGGGGCCGTGGTGAGTGGTCGGGGACCGTGGCAGGCATTCGGGGACCGCGGTGGGTGTCCGATGGCAGAGCGGGCAGCCCCGCTCCGGGCGGCCACCGTCGCGGACGCTCCCGTCGCGCGGAATAACAGCACACTTGCCGCCGGAGGCAGAGATGCGAGTATGCAGGTCAACGACCGCCACCCGACGACGGAGGGTCGGGAGCGGGTCACCCTCGTCCCGGAGAGCCTGGACGACCTCTGGCATCTCACCTACGTCGTCGAGCCGGGCGACCTCGTCTCGGGCGACACGACGCGGCGCATCCAGCGCAACGACGACGACATGCGCGACACCGGCGGCGAGCGCGAGCACATGTGGGTCGAACTCGAAGTCGAGACCGTTGAGTTCGCCAAGTTCGCCAACCGCCTCCGGGTCGGCGGCGTCATCGTCGACTGCTCGCGGGAGGACCAGCTCGACTTCCACCACACGCTCAACGTCGAGCCCTTCGAGGAGCTGGAGGTCGAGAAGGTCTGGAAGCCCGACCAGGAGGACCGGCTCGAGGAGGCCGTCGAGGCCGCGGAGAACCCGGACGTGGCCATCGCGACCGTCGAGGAGGGGGAAGCCCACGTCCACACCGTCGCCCAGTACGGGACCGAGGAGCGGGCGTCGATCACGGGCCCGACGGGCAAGGCGGCGTGGGGCGACGGCGCCCGACCCCGCGAGGAACTGTTCGAGGAACTCGGCGAGATCCTCGAACGGATGGACATCGAGGCGGTCATCTTCGCCGGGCCGGGGTTCACGAAGCGGGACGCGCTCGACTACATCGAGGAGAACGCCTTCGACCTCCCGGCGCAGGTCACGACGGTCGACACGACGGGCGTCGGCGACCGGGGCGTCCACGAGGTCCTCAAGCGCGGCGCCGTCGACGAGGTCCAGACCCAGACCCGTATCTCCGCGGAGGCCGACCTCGTCGACGAGCTGACCGAGCGCATCGCGACGGGCTCGGAGGTGGCCTACGGCCCCGACCAGGTCGCCGAGGCCGCCGAGTTCGGCGCCATCGACCAGCTGCTCGTCCTCGACGAGCGCCTGCGCGCCGAGCGCGGCGAGGAGGGCGACTGGGAGATCGACGTCGACGAGCTCATCGAGACCACCGAGCAGAAGGGCGGCGAAGTGACGGTCTTCTCCGGCGAGTTCGACCCCGGCCAGCAACTGCGCAACCTCGGCGGCATCGCCGCACTGTTGCGCTACCGGATCGACTGATGGCGTCGACGAACCGACGGCCGGCCCGGCCGAACGCACGGTCCGCCGTGCCGAACGGCCGACGGCCCGCGACCGCCCCGTCTCACAGCTGATAACGGCGGGGAAAGGGTTTACCTGGGAGTTTCCGAAGGTGGGACAACCACTCGGGGCCTCATGGGATTCGAACAGCGCCAGGACTTCGCGCGGCAGGTCGCCGACCTCAACAAGTACGGACAGGCGCTGAACCAGTGCGAGTCCGTCGACGAGGTCGTCTCGCTGACGCTGGAGGCGATCACGATCCTCTTCGAGCTGAGCGACGTGACCGTCGTCGAGGTCCGCGACGGCGACCCCCACGTCGCCGGGAGCACGAACCCCGAGGTCTCCGCCGGCGGCACGCCCAGCGAGGTGGCGAAGCGGGCCCACGGGACCGGCGAGACCGTCACCGCTACCGGCGAGGCGGCCGGCCGCGACGCCGACGACGACACCACCGCGACGCTCGCGGTCCCCGAGGGCATCGTCGACGAGACCATCTGCGTCATCGTCGTCCGCTCAACCTCGGCCGAGGCGTTCGGCGACGAGGTCGTCCGGCCGATGGAGATCCTGGCGACCCACGCCGCGACGGCCATCAGCAACATCCGCTCGCGCGAGCGGCTCGAACGCGCCCGGCAGGATCTGCAGACCCGCAAGGAGATGGTCGAGCTGTACGACCGCCTGCTGCGCCACGACATCGGCAACGACCTGCAGGTCATCGCCGGGTTCGCCGACGCCGTCGCGGACATGGTCGAAGACGAACAGGCCAGCGAGTACGTCGCCAGGATCGAACGCGCCGCGAGCAACTCCGCCGACCTCGTCGAGCGGGTGGGCGACCTGGTCTCGACGCTCGAATCCCAGCGCGAGCCCGAGCCGCGGGACCTGCGCCCGCTGCTCGAAGAGACGGTCCGCGACGCGACCGACCAGTACGGGTCGCTGTCGGTCGCCTTCGACCCCGCGGCGTTCGAGTACCGCGTCTACGCCGGCGACCTGCTCGACTCCGTGTTCACCAACGTCCTCACCAACGCCGCGGTCCACAACGCGGGCGCGGTGACCGTCGACATCTACGCCGAGGCGCCCGCGTCCGACCGACTGGTCGTCGGGATGGCCGACGACGGGAGCGGGATCGACCCCGACCTCCGCGACGACATCTTCGAGATGGGCGTCAAGGGGCCCGACAGCGAGGGGACCGGGTTCGGGCTCGGGTTCGTCCGCGCGCTCACCGAGTCCTACGGCGGGGCCGTCGAGGTCCGCGAGAGCGACGCCGGCGGCGCCGACTTCCGCGTGGCGCTCGAACGGGTCTGACCATTTATCCCCCTGCCGTCCGACCGTCCGGTAGAGCCCCGATGGACGAGATCACCGGCGACTGGGACCGCGAGCGGACCGAACAGTTCCTCGACGAGCAGACGATCCCGGTCCGGCTCGCGACCCACACGCCGGCGGGCGGCCTCTGGATGCTCTCGCTGTGGTACCGCTACCGCGACGGCCACGTCGAGTGCGCCACCGGCGCGAACGCCACGGTCGTCGGGTATCTCCGCGAGAACGCCGACATCGCCTTCGAGATCTCGACCAACGACGTGCCCTACCGCGGCGTCCGCGGCGCGGGCACCGCCGCCGTCGCCCCCGACAAGGACAAGACCGTCCTCCGCGACCTCGTCGAGCGCTACCTGGGCGACACGGACTCGAAGCTCGCCCGGCAGTTGCTCTCACCCGAGCGCGAGGAGGTGCGCATCCGGATCGACGTCGACCGCGCGTACACCTGGGACTTCTCCGACCGGATGGGCGGCGGGTGACGAGCGGTCGCTACTCCGACCCCTGGGCCTCGTCGGCCCGCTCCAGGATCGACTCGGCGATCTCGCGGGCTTCCTCCGGCGTGTACAGCGTCTGGTCGCCCCACGACTGGTCGATGCGGACGTAGCCGTCCCTGGTGTCGATGTCGAAGAAGGCGGTGTGTTCCAGCGGTGGCACGTCCAGCGGGTTGGCCGCCGTGTCGTCCGTTGCCATACCGCATTCTCCGCGCTGGATTCCCATAAACCTGCCCCCGGCGGCGGGATTTCTGGACGGAGCTTTCGCTCGGGGGACGATTCCGTGAGAAGTTTGCGAGGGAAGACCGCTCCGCTCGCGGGGCGCGCGTCGCGCACCCCGCTCGCACCGAGGCCGTCCGTTCGGCCCCGCGGGCCTTCCGCACTGGCGAGGGACCGCGTGGGTCCTGCAGTGCGAGGGAAGGGATTTGAACCCTTGGACCCCTACGGGAGCGGATCTTGAGTCCGCCGCCGTTTCCTGGCTTGGCTACCCTCGCACGCACGCGGACGTTCGGTTGAGCCGCTTGAATAGGCTACGGTCTCGCCGTCCTGCGACCGACGGACGCTCCCGCTGACCGACGACGGCGGTATCGACCGCTTATCGACGCCGCCGCGCCGGTCGCGCGAGTAACCGCTCCCAACTCCGTTCCCGACCGCGATTTGACCGTGCCAACGCGACGAAACGATTCGGGGTGACTTCCGCGGGGCGAGGCAACGCGGAGACGATGCAACGGACAACGACAGCGGTACTCCTGACGGTTCTGCTCGCGGCGGGAAGCGTCGGCGGCGTGCTGGCGCTCGCCCCCGGGGCGGCACCCGTCGCGGACACCCAACAGGAACAGCCAGCCTGCGACTACCAGTCGCTGTTCGACGAGACCACCGACTCGGTCGTCTCCGTCCGGACGAGTTCCGGGCAGGGCTCCGGGTTCGTCTACGACGCCGGGAACGCGACCGGCGCGAACGCGACCGGCGACACCTACGTCGTGACCAACGCCCACGTCGTCGGCGACGCCGCGGCGGTCGAGATCGAGTTCGACGACGGCGAGTTCCGGTCGGGGTCGGTCGTCGGCCGCAGCGCCTACGCCGACCTCGCGGTGGTGAACGTCTCCGACGCGCCCGCGGGGACGAGTGCGCTCTCGATCGCCGACGCCCCCCAGCGCGGCGAGCGCGTCGCGGCGCTGGGCAACCCGCTCGGCCTCGAAGAGACCATCACCCACGGGATCGTCAGCGGCCTGAACCGGACGCTGCCGACCGAACTCGGGTTCGAGATCCCCGACGTCGTCCAGACGGACGCGCCGATCAGCCCCGGCAACTCCGGCGGCCCGCTGGTGAACTGCGAGGGCGAGGTCGTCGGCGTCAACACGGCCGGCATCGCCCGGCAGGGCGCCGAGAACATCGGCTTCGCCGTCTCCCAGTCCGTCGTCGAGCGGGTCGTCCCCGAGCTCGTCGCCGACGGCGAGTTCGACTACCCGTTCCTCGGCGTCCGGACGACGCCCGTCACCCCCGCGGTCGCCGACGCCAACGACCTCAACCGCACCGCCGGTCTCGCGGTCGTCTCCGTCCTGGAGGACGGCCCCTCGGCCGACGCCGTGCAGGGCGCGACCGAAGTCGAGTCCGTCGGCGACCGTCCCGTCCCCGTCGGCGGCGACGTGATCCTCGCCATCGACGGCCAGCAGCTCGGGAGCGGCGAGGCCCTCGGTACGTACCTCCTCACGGAGACCGAGCCGGGCGACACCGTCGAGTTGACGGTCCTCCGCGACGGCGAGGTCCAGCGCGTCGAGGTCACCGTCGGCGAGCGACCCGACCCGACGGAGACCTGACCCGTCGACTCCCACGCCGTCGGAATCCGACGAACGCCTATCCGCCTCGGGCGCCTACCCGTCGGTATGACCGACGACCCGGTGTCCCCGACGAGCGGAACGGCTTCGACGGCGAGCGAGGAGGCCGTCCGCGTCTGGCTCGTCGAGCGCACCTACTCCGACGACGAGCAGAACATCATCATCCTCGTCTACGCCACGCCGGACGGCCGGCGGTACTTCCGCAAGGAGCGCGCGCTGACGAGCTTCACAAGCGACGTGCGCGAGACGACCGCCGCGGTCGACGTGCCTCCGCGCAACCTCGGGACCGTCACCGACCCCGAGGAACGCGAGCGCTACGCCGCCGAAGCCACGCGGATGGCCGACAGCTACGACCCGGACGATACCGTCTGAGCCGCGCCCCGTTCACTCGTCCAGCCCTTCGAACTCGCGGACCCGCGCGCGCCACGCCTCGGGGATCGGCCGCGACTCCCTGGTCTCGGGGTCGACGAACACCTGTGTCGTCTCCGCCTCCGCCACCAGTTCGCCCCCCTGGCGGAGTTCGTACGCCATCGTGAAACTCGACTCGCCCATCCGGACGACCGAGACGCCCACGTCGACCGTCGTCAGCTCGGTCACCGACGACCGGAAGTCGACCTCCAGCGACGCGACGACGGCGGTGAACTCGTCGATCTCGTCGAGGCCGAGCACCTCCTCGACGTAGGCCACCCGCGCTTCCTCGCAGTAGGTGCCGTAGACGACGTTGTTGACGTGCCCGTACGTGTCGAGGTCGCGGTAGCGGACCGGGACTTCGTGTTCGAACGCGGCGTCCATGGCTCCCCCGTCGAGCGGTAGCGGGTTAACGACCACGGGTTCCGCCGCGCGCCGGTCGGTCGACTCTCCACGACCGTCGCCCGGACCGACGGGATTACACTCCGGGCGCCCCGAGTGTCCGCCGATGGACGAACACACCCGGGACTACGGCGTCGGGCCGCCCACGTCGGGCGATCCCACCGGGTGGCGGGCCGACCGCGGCGCGTCCAACGGGTGGGAACACGGCACGCTCCGGCGCGCGGTCGTCCACGGCGTCGCCCTGTTCAACGCCGGCGAGTACCACGAATCGCACGACTGCTTCGAGGACGAGTGGTACAACTACGGCCGCGGCACCGTCGAGAGCAAGTTCCTCCACGGGATGGTCCAGGTCGCCGCCGGCGCGTACAAACACTTCGACTTCGAGAACGACGACGGGATGCGTAGCCTCTTCAAGACGGCGTTACAGTACCTTCACGGCGTCCCGGATGACTACTACGGAGTCAACGTTCTCGGCGTCAGAACCACGCTCACGAACGCGCTCAACGATCCAAGCGCGCTAGAGGAGTGGCAAATAGAACTAGACGGGGAGCGACCGGAAGCCCGACCGGAGGATTACGAACACGCCGAACGCCTCGAATGAGTCGCTCTCTGTCGGCGAGTTCAGTTCGACATCGGACCTGACGAACAGACCCCGTGGACATTCGATTGCTGTCTGAGGGCACATCGTCCACGTACTATCACGCTGACCAGGGTCATATTTTCCAGCTGCCACAATCTATATTGTCCCCCTGACCGATACCGGACTCTACGGCCATGGTCGACTACTACGAAGTGTATTACGTGAAGAACGGAGAAGAGAAACACCACCCTGTCGCCGCAGACAGTAAAGAAGAGGCCCGCAGAAAGTTTGAGGAGTCTCCGCCGGGTCAAGCGACGGGATACGATTCGATCGACCGCGTCGAGTTCGACCACAGCGTGGAGTAGCCCTCTCCGCCGCGAGCGCAGCTCTGAAGCCACACTCGTCCCCGGCCCGGGCCTCCCGATCCCCCGTCCCGTCACCGCCGAAGTCGACCCCGAACCGTACTTCATCCTCGAACGAGCTGCTTGGCCCGGTTTAGCCGCACTGCGAATACGGCTGTCGCTCCGCGTATAAAAATAGCAAACCCCCGACCAGCCGTGGCTGGTCGAGGGTGATGAATGTGCCCGGCCGGATGATGGCCGGAAGATGAGTGGAGGCGGCGAACCAGGTTTCCCAGAGACTCTCGTACTCCAGTACTCGCCGGAACGCAGGCGGGCTTAACTTCCGTGTTCGGGATGGGTACGGGTGTAACCCCGCCGCTATGGCCGCCCTAACGCCGATCCGCGGAATCGAACCGCGCGCCCGGACAATATCCGGGACGCCAGTATCGGTGATTCGATGGCGACGACCGTAATGTACGTGCAATCCAGGTTCCGCCTGGACCCGTATCACGGGTCCGTGTATCCAATGCGGTATGATTGGTGGCTTCGGTCAGTTAGTGCTCGCGGGCTGAACATCTCGTTGCCTCGATGCGCACACCCCGAGTCTATCGAACTCGTCTTCTACGAGTGACCTCGGCGGTATCTCTTTTCCAGGTGGGTTTCCGGCTTAGATGCGTTCAGCCGTTACCCCGTGTGGCGTGGCTGCCCGGCAG